>JAXESU010000004.1:0-274736 GCA_034115825.1 Bacilli bacterium | reverse complement strand
TATTCTTTCAATTAAAAAAAGATCTGGTGATTATAGCTAGGTGGACACACCTGTTCCCATCCCGAACACAGAAGTTAAGCACCTACACGGCGAAGGTATCTAGGAAACTAGGGAGAATAGCTCGTTGCCAGGTCTTTTTTTTTATGCCTTTTTATTGAAAAAGAGAAATCTTTTTCTTTTTTTTACTTTTTTTCTTAAATTACATTTGTTTTTTATACTTTATAAAAGTATAATAAAATTAACAGAGGTGATTTAAATTGAAAAATGAAATTATTGCGATGCTTTTAGCAGGTGGTAAAGGTACACGACTTGAATCCTTAACACGTAAAATGGCCAAACCAGCAGTCTTTTTTGGTGGTAAATATCGTATTATCGATTTCCCATTAAGTAACTGTACTAATTCAAAAATTAATATTGTAGGCGTACTTACTCAATATGAATCAATTCAATTAAATGAATATATTGGATCAGGTACAAAATGGGGTTTAGATGGAAACCACTCACGTGCAGTTATTCTTCCTCCACGTCAAAAAGAATCTGGTTCTTCTTGGTATAATGGTACTGCTGATGCTATTATGCATAATATTGATTTTATGGACCAATATGATCCAGAATATGTTTTAATTCTTTCAGGTGACCATATTTATAAAATGGATTATGATGCAATGTTACAATATCATAAAAAACAAAATGCTGATGTAACGATTGCTGTTATTAAAGTCCCTTGGGAAGAAGCAAGCCGTTTCGGTATTATGAATGCCGATATTAATAATGTTATTTATGAATTTGAAGAAAAACCTAAAAAACCTAAATCTAATTTAGCATCAATGGGTATTTACATTTTCTCTTACAAAAAATTAAGAGATTACTTATTAGAAGAAGCAAAAATTGATCGTGATGAACATGATTTTGGTAAACATATTTTACCTAAGATGTTAAACGATAAACAAAAGATGGTTGCTTATGAATTTGATGGGTATTGGAAAGATGTTGGTACAATTGACTCATTATGGCAAGCTAATATGGATTTATTAGATGATAATAAATTAGATATCTTTAATGAAAAAACTGATTGGAAAATTTATAGTGAAGATACATTCCAATTGCCTCAATATATTGCTAGTGATGCTGTTGTTAGTAACAGTTTAATTAACCAAGGCTGTATTATTGAAGGTGAAGTTTACGATTCAGTCATTTTTGGCTCCGTTAAAATTGAAAAAGGCGCTAAAGTTATTAGTTCAGTTATTATGCCAAATACTGTTATTCGTTCAGGAGCTATTGTTAATAAAGCAATTGTCGCTAATGATTTAGATATTAAAGATAAGATTAATGTTGATAGCGATAAAATTGTTTTAGTAGGTGAGTAAGGAGGAATTAATTATGGGAAAAGTATTAGGTTTAGTTAACTTACATCGTTCAAGTGATTTAGGTCCTTTAACACACAAAAGATCATTAGCTTCAACAGGCTTTTTAGGCCGTTATTCTTTTATTGACTTTCCACTTTCAAATTTAGCAAATTCAGGTATTGATGAAGTTGGTATTTTAATTAAAGATAATCCTCGTTCATTATTTAGACATTTACGTTTAGGTGATAAAGAATGGTCTTTAAATACTAAATCAGGTGGTATTTTCTTAATGTATAATGAACAATATGCTGGTAAAACAGCTTATAATCATGATATTAATAATATGATTGAAAATGACTGGTTTTTACGTGGCAGTAGTGCTGATACGATTGTTATTGCTCCAATTAACTTAATTTATCGTATTGATTATCGTGATGTTATTAAAGCTCACAACGAAAGTGGCGCTGATATTAGTGTTGTTTATAAACGTGTTGATGATGCTAAAACAAACTTTATTGGTCAAGATTATTTGACATTTGATGAATTAGATACTAATCGTGTTGTCGGTTATAATGATAATAAAGGTAGTGAAGATAATCGTGCAATTTGTCTTGAATCTTATGTAATGTCAAAAGAAATGTTATTTAAGTTAATTCAAACAGCTCAAAATCGTTCTTCATTCTTCTCACTTCGTGATGTTATTGTTTATTTAGTTAAAAAGTTAAATATTCAAGGTTACGAATATAAAGGCTATTTAAGAGCTATTAACAATATTCAAGATTATATGAAAGTATCTTTAGAACTTTTAGATAATAATGTCCGTGTTGAAGCTTTCGGTAACAATATTGATTGGCCAGTTTATACACGTACTTATGATACACCTCCAGCTCGTTATGGAGTTAATGCATGCGTTAATAATAGTTATGTTGCAAATGGTTCAACAATTAAAGGTACGGTTAAAAATTCAATTATTGGCCGTGATGTTTTAATTGAAGAAGGTGCAGTTGTTGAAAATTCAATTTTATTATCTCATGTCAAAATTTCGAAAAATGCTCATTTAAATTATACAGTTATTGATAAAGAGGCAACAATTAAAGTAATGAAAAACTTGAAAGGCACTCTTGATGATCCATTAGTCATTAAGAAACAAGATATTGTATAATTATGCATATTTTATTTGTTGCTAGTGAAGCGGTTCCTTTTGCTAAAACTGGTGGCTTAGCTGACGTTGTTGGTGAACTTCCTAAATATTTAGTTAAACAAGGAGCTGAAGTTTCAGTTATTTTACCTCTTTATCGTCGTATTAAAGAAAAATATATTTCTGAGTTATCATTTGTTAGTTATTATTTTGATGAAATGGATGGTAAACGTGTTTACGCAGGGTTATTTGAATATGTTAAAGACAATGTAAAGTATTACTTTGTTGATAACGATGATTATTTTGGTCGTGATAATCTATATGGTTATGATGATGATTGTTGGCGCTTTGCTTTCTTTATGAAAACAGTTGTTTATACAATTAAATCAAAATTCTTAAATGTTGATGTTATGCATCTTCATGATTGGCATACAGCAATGCTTGCTCCATATATTAAGTATAATTACTATAGTGATGGTCAATTAAATCATATTAAAACGGTTTTAACTATTCATAATCCAATGTATCAAGGTTTATGTGATAAATATTATTTATCAAAATTATTTTATATTCCAATGGGAGAATGGGATAATGGCTTAAATCGTTTTAAAGATTGTTTATCTTATTTAAAATCAGGTATTGTTTTTGCTGATAAGATTACAACCGTTTCACCAACTCATCGTAATGAACTTTTAACAAGTGAATATGCTTATGGTTTAGAGGGTATTTTAAATCTTCGTCAAGATGATTTTATCGGTATTGTTAATGGTATCGATTATTCAACTTGGAATCCTAAAACAGATAAACATATTGTTTCTAATTATTCACTATATGGTGTAAATAAATTAAAAAATAAAGAAGAATTACAACGTCGTTTTAATATTGAAGTTAATCGTGATCTTCCTCTTTTTGGTCTTGTAAGCCGTTTTACATGGCAAAAAGGTATTGATTTATTAACACCAATTATTGATCAATTAATGGAACGTAATGTTGAATTAGTCATTTTAGGTAGTGGTGATAAAAATTACGAAAGTGCTTTTGAATTTTTCCGTCAAAAGTATCCAAATCGTATTGGTATTTATATTGGTTACAATGATGAGTTAGCTCACCAAATTTATGCAGGTAGTGATATGTTCTTAATGCCTTCATATTTTGAACCATGTGGTATTTCCCAAATGATGGCAATGAGATACGGATCTTTACCAATTGTTCATGAAGTTGGTGGTTTAAAAGATACCGTTGTTCCATATAATGAATATACAATGGAAGGTACTGGTTTTAGTTTTAAAGAAGCTAATCCATATGTTTTCTTGCATACAATTGATTATGCTTTAAATTTCTTCTATAACAAAGATGTATGGCGTAAAATTGTTAATCAAGCAATGAAAGCTAACTTCAGTTGGGATAAATCGGCTGAACAATATATTAAACTATATCAAGATTTATGTCGCTAAAAGGGATATTTAAATCCCTTTTATTTTTAAAAGGAGGGAAAAGATGAGTTACATTGAAAAAAACTTGTTTAACTTAATTAAAGAAAAAAATTTATTATTTAATTTTGAGTTAACTAAGCCATCGTTACCGGTGAAATTTATCTATGGATATAAAGAATGTTTAGCGGGTGAATATGTTAAAATAGATCCTTTTTTAAATATTTATCTTAGTGACAAATTATTTTTAGATAAAGATTATCTTGTCATTCCTCTTTATGAAACTAATAGACATTTATTGGTTAATAAGTTTAATAATTTTATTGAAGAAGATATTTATTACAATAATGATTTTATTAATTATAAAGAAGGTGTTTTTGATACTGGTTTTAATAAATATGGAATAAATCATATTGAACTTGTAAATGAAAAAACTAATGGAAATTTATTACTAAGTAATAATATTAAGCAATATAATGATGATATTAAGGAAATTAATTATTTTACTTTTATCGAGTTAGTCAAATTAATAGATGAATATAGTGGTGAAAATTATTGTGATGAGTTACGCTTTATAAGTGGTTTAGGTGGTAAATTTTATCAATATGAAAATAAAGGAATATTTGTAGTTGAAAGAATTTCAAAAGAGTATTTATATGTTTCATATATTGCTACTTTTAAAGAGTATCGTCATCAAAATTTATTAGAAAGAATTATTGGTAATATTAAAAGAATGTATCCTCAGCAAAAAATTTTATTAGTAGCAACCGTCGATAAGATATTAACTAAATATTTAAAGATGGGATTTAGTCAAATTGGCTATTTAAAAAATTATGTAGATTAGGTATAATAATAAAACAATCGGAGGTGTTTTTAATGGATTTAGAAATTAAAGAAGAACAACAACCAAAAGAGGTGTACGATGAATCTCCAAGTTTAACGAAAGCTCTAATTGGTTTTGTTACTGGTTTTGTTGGTTATATGTATTTATTACCAATGGCCATTTTAATGATTTTAATGGTTGTTTTAGGATTAGACTTAAAGAATGCTGATCCTGCTACCCAAAACTATTATTCATTATTATCACAAGTTATTGCTGGCGCTATTTGTTTAGCTTGTATGATTTTCGTGATTAGTAAAGATAAAATTGGTAATATTTTAAAAAATTTTAACACTGAATCACTTCGTTTAGGGATTACCTATTTCATTGCTTCATATGGTTTAGCAGTTGTTTGGAATATTATTTCCACTCTTATTTGGGGTCCAGTTAGTGATAATGCGAACCAAGAATCAATCAATATAATGATGAAACAATCACCATTATTAACGATTTCATTAACTTGTATTGTAGCACCATTAATTGAAGAATTTATCTTTAGATACTATATGTATAAAGGATTAGAAACGAAGTTTAAACCAGTTGTTGCGATTGCTTTAACAGCTTTCTTATTTGCTTTTATTCATATGTTTGCTTCAATTCAATCTGGGACTTTTGTTGAAGATTTAAAAACATTACCTGGTTATTTATTACCTTCGCTTGTTTTTACATATGCCTACTATAAACATCAAAAATTTGCTATTCCATATATTGCTCATTTATCAAATAACGTTTTTGCTACGATTATGTTCTTTATTGCTTCTAATAGTGGAGAAATTTCGTCAACAACGGAGACTATTTTTAAATGCTTAATTGGTTAAAATCTTCCCCGATTGCTCATCGGGGATATTTTAATAATATAACGATAATTGAAAACACTTTAGAAGCATTTAATGAAGCAATTAAGAATAAATTTGATATTGAATTAGATGTACAGTTAAGCAAAGATTTAGAAGTAGTTGTCGCTCATGATTTACATCTTAAAAGAATCGCTCATATTGATCAAAAAATAATTGATTTGAACTATATAGATTTAAAAAAGATTAAATTAATGAACAATGAAACGCATATTCCGCTTTTTAAAGACGTTTTAAAATTAGTAAATGGTCAAGTTAATTTAATTATTGAACTTAAATCAATTGATAAAAAACATAATCAAATATTAGTTAATAAAGTATTAGAACTATTAAAAAATTATCAAGGACAATATGTTATTCAATCATTTGATCCATTACTTATGTATAAGGTTAGAAAAAAAGATCCTAAAATTATTCGTGGACAATTAGTATATGATTTTAAAGATAAAAAAATGCCCAAATTAGTTAAACTGGCTCTAACTAAAATGTGGACTAATATTTTATCTAAACCAAATTATTTAAATACTGATATTCATTTTTCAAATAAAGTAATAAAAAGATATTTAAAGAAAGATAAACCGGTAATTAGTTTCACTGCTAAGAATAGAGAAGATTATCAATATTATTTACAAATTTATGATAATGTAATTTTTGAAGGATTTGATCCAAGAGAAATATTTAATGAGCAAATGATTTTGCAAAAATAATCATCTATGATAATATACAAGTGTAGTTAGAAATAAGGAGGATTAAATTATGAATTATATTAAAAGTGTTGCTGAATTTAAAGAAGCTATCAAAGAAGGATTAGTTATGATTGATTTCTATGCTGATTGGTGTGGTCCATGCAAAATGTTATCTCCAATCATTGAAGATGTTGCAAATAGTTATAAAGATGCAGCTATCTATAAATTAAATGTCGATAATGTAGGTGATGTTGCAAGTGCATTAGGAATCTATTCAATTCCAACAATTGTTTTCTTTAAAGATGGTAAAGAAGTTAATCGTAATGTTGGTTTTACTTCTAAAAATGTTTTAATTTCTAAATTAGATGCTTTAAAGTAGGGAAGGATCCCTACTTTATTTTTTTTATAAAAAAAATAAAAAAATTTTTAAAAAAGTACTTGCAATATGGTTTTAAATTGTTTATAATAAAAAAGCCGAAAGTTAGTGATGCAGATGTAGTTCAGTGGTAGAACACAACCTTGCCAAGGTTGCTATGCGGGTTCGATTCCCGTCATCTGCTCCATTTTTTTTTGCAAAAAAAACTATCTATTTGTTCGAATAGATAGTTTTATTTTTTATGCCTTAATTAATTTTAATTCACAGTCAAAATTAAAGTTTCTTATATCGATTGTTGGCAGCAATAATCCCTGATCTGTATCTGATGTGATTGAAAATATTTTTTCTCGAATAAATGGGAATACAATTCTTAGGAAATATGCTTTTTTTTCATTGCTTTCAAAATTATTAAATTCATCTATGTTATAAATTTCAAAATCAGCTTGAAATAAAAAATAATTATCATCATTTCCAAAATCAGTAGTTATTTTTATTAAAAAAGAATATATACTTTTTTTCTTGTTATAGTTATCTTGTGGTACGCTAATAGTAATATAAGAACTATCATTATTTTTATTCTTATATCTTATTTCTAGTATTTTATATCCTAAAAAATGATATAGGTTTGTGCTCATAACTATATCCTCCCAAAAGATGTAGTATATTGTCTACATTCTAAACTATGTTTAGGTTTACTGATATTTATTCTATTTTCGTTCTCAATTTCGTTAAATTCAAATGTCTTATATGAATGAGTTTCATAAATTGGTTTAGGCATTTTAACTTCCATTAAGAGTGAAAGAATCTTAGGATCTTTTTCGATTAAAAAGACCATGCGTTTGACAAGAGGATTGATATTATTACCTTCTTTTTCCCACTTTTCGATAGCTTTTTTTGATACTCCTAAATAATTAGCAAATAGTGATTGGCTCATTTTTAATTTCATTCTAAAATTTCTCAAATATGCATTATCAATATAAGAATAGTCATTTTCAATAACTTGAAAAGAATTCTTTTTGATTGCATTAATATTTAATTTAGTCATGTTTATATACCTCCACTCTATAAACAATCTACATATTCATCACAAATTTTTTTTAATACTTTTTTTTTCGTTCGCGTCAATATTATCTTTTCCTTCCGAATGAGAGTAAATATCAAGTAAGTAAAATAGATCATTTACCTCATCAAGCAAGGCGATTAGTCTCCATCCGTAACTTTTTCCAAAAGGAATAGAAGAATCTTTCATTCTAAACTTAATTATATTGATTTTGTTATTAATCGGGCTACTATAAATAACAATACTTTTACCGTTTTTACAACATGTATTAATTTCTAAAATTAATTTTTCATAAAAAGAATCATCATCAATATTTTTATACTTTTTTTTAATTATTTTAAGTCTAGATTTTAAGTTGAATGGATTTTTATTTTTAAAATTTTTAAATATCTCATCAATTTGCTTTGGAATAACAATATAAGAAACTGCCATCAATCCACCTTCTTAATACCCTATTTTGTAGGGCATTTATATTATACACCAAATGGATTGTGATAGTCAAATAATAATTATTTTTATTTAATGCAGTAAGTTAATAAAAAGGATAACCTTAACTATTCAAAAGTTATTTGGTTATCCTTTATATTTTTAATAATAGCTAAAGACTCAATATGATAGCCTTTATTCCTTAAAAAACGACCGCCGTCTTGGAATCCTTTTTCGATAATAATACCACATCCAATGACATTAGCATTAGCTTGTTCAACTAGACTTATAAGACCTTTAAGAGCTTCGCCATTTGCTAAAAAATCATCAACGATTAAGATATTTTCATTATTTTTTAAGTATTTTTTATTAACAACAATAGTGTTTTCGTTATTATGAGTAAAAGAAAATACTTTAGCAGAGTATACATCATCATTTCCAATGTTGGAAGTTTTTTCTTTTTTGGCAAATACTAAATTAACATTAAGAAGAGAAGCAATAGCATAAGCAAAAGCGATACCACTAGCTTCAATTGTTAAAACTTTATCGATTTTATTATCCTTAAATCGGTTAATAATTTCATTAGCCATTTTATTCATAAGAGCAGTATCAACTTGATGGTTGACAAAAGAATCTACTTTTATAACACGATTATCAATAATAATACCATCTTTAATAATGCGATCCTTAAGTATTTTCATGAAATAATCACACTCCTATATAATTGATAATTATATAAAGAATAATATATTATGTAAAGAAAAAACGATTTTTCATTTTCAACCATTTGACTACACACTATAAATGTAGTAAAATTATCGTACTAATAGCATACATTGTAAACGCCAACATTATACTATTAGCTTATTTATAATATTTTATAGGAGGAGAAAGATAAAATGTTTAATAAGAAGAAAAATGGCAAAAAAGCATTTACTCTTGTTGAATTATTAGTTGTAATTGCTATTTTAGCTATTCTTGCAACTGTTTCTACTGTTGGTTATCTTGGCTTTATTGAAAATGCAAGAAGATCAAAAGATATTCAATTAGTTAGTAACATTAACCATGTTCTTGCAGCAGAACAAGCTTATACAGATAGTCCTGTTGCAGCAGTTGAAATAGTTGAAAATTTAGAAGAAAAAGGATTTGAACTTAAAACAGAATCAAAAAATGCCTATTTATTCTATAACACAAACACAAATAGAGTAGAATTAGGTGATTTTGATAAAAATGGTTATAAAAAGGTTTATCCTGAAGATGATTCTAAATCAAGTACATATGGAGTAGAAACTTTTGGAACAATTGATGATTTAATCTATGCACCTGAAAGTTTTATTGATGGTTATTTATTAATAGGTAAATCATCTAGAGATGGATTTGCTGATGCAATAAATACAATTAGAAATCCAAAGTCTTACAGTGATATTACAAAAGCATTAGAAACAATTAATGGTTTTAGTAAAGCTAACGATATGAATGATACAGGTGTTAGCGTATATAGTACATTAAGCACACTTGTTAACAATGCTTCGTTTGTTGGTGCTAATAATGAAGGTAATAGTGAATTTATTGATGAAAACACTCAACCTAAAAGATACGCTATTTTTAGTCAAAATGTAGTTAATTTAAATAAAACAACTGTTGATAAAATTTCTAGTCGTAAAATTAGAATTGTTGATATTCCATCAAATGTTAAAACAATTGATGATAATGCATATGATTCTTTGAAAAAATTAGTTGATAATTCAACAGTAATTTCTTCACAAGAATTTATTGATATGCTAAATGCAAAAGGTTGGAAAGAAATTTCATCTAATATTGTTGTTAATACAGATAGAAAAAATGCTGTAAAAGAAGTAGTATTTGTGTCATATGTTAACGGAAGTGAAGCAAAAACAACTGTCGTTGAATATACAAAAGAAAGTGTTGAAATTTCAGCATATGATATGTTTGTCCCTAGCAGTGATACAAAGATTGCAAACAAATTTGTTGGTTGGAAATATAATCCATCAGATGACTATATTTCTATTGAGAAGAAGGTAACTCTTGATGGGCTACCAACAAGTATTTATTATCACACAATAGATGCTGGTGATGAATTTTTAACTGACGAAAATGGTAGATTAAAAATTTATGTAATGTTTGAAAATGTAACACCAAATGTAAAAATCGGTGACAAGTATTTTGATATTAATGATGCCATTGAATATGCAAATAATGGCATTGAAGAAGAATTATATGTCTTGGGTAAAGATGGAGTAATAAATAGAGATGTTGTTTTAGAAAGTAAAGATATTTTAAGAGTACCTATGATTGATAATGACACAATCAAGTATGATAATGTCAAAGAGCCATTTACTCAAGATGCAGCATGGTATACACGTGACAACAATCCTTTAAATATGTATTCAAATTTAAATATTGATGCAAAATTATATGTTGATGGTAATGTGTTTGTTGGTGGATATCACTATGCAGGTAACTCAACAGAAAAGTCGTCTCAATTGGTTGGAAATTATGGCCAACTAACATTAAATTCAAAAGGATTATTAACTATTAGAAGTGGTAGTAAACTTGTGAATTATGGCGTTATTTCTAGCAATGATGATGTTCAAAGATTAATTATTGGTTCTGGTGCCACTTTGTATGGCATGATGGTTACAGATTCCTTTAATGGAGGAACTTATTCAAAGGAATTGACTAATAACGTATTTCAATTTGGAACTTATTACATGGATGGTCTTTTTGTTAAAACTTTATTTAAATATAATTCTATATTTAAAGCACAATTATTAATTCACGTTAATAGTGCTAAGATTAAAGCAGCAATGATTGCAAATGTTATTGCTCCAAATAATGATTCAAATCAATATGAAGCAATATTCAAAATGAATTCTGGAAATGAAATAACTTATTATCATAATAAGTCAACTAATAGAACATTGTTAGAAATTACAAAAGGAACTTCTATAGTAGATAAATTATATATGGGTATTAATATTAGTTGTCCTCCTACAGAAATTGCGGCTAATACAAGTAAGGTTGAAATGCCAATAAGTGGACTATATGATGTTGTTGTTAAAAATGGAGCTCAATTAGATATAACCACTAATGATGAAGGCGATCCTACAGGTGTAAAGATGATGCCTGGATCATCTTTAACTGTCGAAGATGGTGGTATATTAAAATTGGATAATTCTGGACTTGTTGCTTATCAATGGGCTGAGAATAATACACAAAAGCCATCTAAAAATGATACAATTTATGGATATAATCAATATTTTGATAGTCAAGGAAACTCATTAACATTTAATAAATATCAACAAGATGCACTAATTAAAATTGATGGTAAGTTAGTTATATCTGGTAAGTGTGGTTTTAATGGTAAGATATTAAGTTCAAAGCAAATGAGCGAAGTAATCTTTGTTGATGGTGAAGTTAATTGGAAGAAGACAACAAAAGAATCTGTTTATAATGTAGGATACTTTGAGGTATATGCTACAAGAGATGGTAATTCATATTTTAATGAAACTATCTTAAATTAAAGGAATAGTTTATGTTTTTAATGTTTAATTTTATTTCCTCACTAGGAATGTATTTTATAGGAGCAGTAATATCCATAATAACATTCACAATAATATTTAAAAAAAATGGATATTCCATTATTGATGGTTTGATTCTTACAATTTTGCAAATTATTTTTGCTTATATATTTGCAGCGATATTTGCTTCTATTGAAGCTTTATCATTCGCGTATACTGGTGTTTCATTCTACGGTACAATATTTTCATTATCTTTAATCCCATTTATTTATTCAAAGATTAGAAGACTAGACTTTATAGAAACATTGGATTTGATAACTCCTTTGCATATGCTAATGCTAGTTTTTATGAAAATAGGTTGTTATATCGAAGGATGTTGTTATGGTATTGAAATTAATGGATATCAAGTACCTATACAATTAATTGAAGCTGGAATAGCATTGATAATTTTTGTCACTATTCTCGTCTTTAATAGATTTATTAATGGATATTCTTACCCATATTTATTGATAGTTTATGGGACTTGTAGATTTGTAATTGAATTTTTTAGATTCCACTGGAACTTGCTATTTGATTTAATTAGCATAGGCCAACTTTGGTCTATAGTTTCTATTATATTAGGAATTATAATTATTATTGTGAAAAAAGTTCGCGAAAAAAGATTAAAAATGGACTAATTGATTTAGTCCATTTTTATATACTATATAACTTTTTAAGGTTGACATTGTTGACATAAGAGTTATACAATTATTTTAGAGGTGAAAAAAATGAAAAAAATTAAACGTAAAGCTTTTACATTAGTTGAATTATTAGTAGTTATCGCAATATTAGCGGTATTAGCAAGTGTTTCAGTAGTTGGATATTTAGGTTTTACTAGTCGTGCGAAAGAATCTAAAGCATTAACTGAACTTACACAATATAAAACAGTAGCTACAGCAAATTTAGTTACTGGAAATAAGGTAATTTCAAATGAAGAAGGAAAAGTAGCATTAGTTTCTAAAAGTGATAAAGGAATTGAAATGATGCTATATAAAGGTAGTTTAGAAGATGCATTTATTTCTTTTGTTGAAGCTGATGATGATGCTGATTTCTTCTTCAAGGTTACAAACGAAGATGAAAAATTTATTATTGATGAAATAGTTTATAGCATTGATGATAATGTATATGCAACATGGAATGTTATTAGCGATGAAGTATCTTCAGAACATCAACACAAATTAAAAGAAGTAAAAAATGTTTCAGTTCAACCATTTGTAAATGGCGATGTTGAATATAAATGTGATGCATGTGGCAATTCTTATCATGAAATTGAAGCTAAGAAAATTAATAACGATACTCTAGAAGATGTTTTTAAAACTCCTTTAGAATACGGAAAAGTATTAGCTGTTGATAATGGCATTAAAATTGCAAAAGATAATGATGGTTCAGGTCCAACCACTTATTTTACCGAAACTGATAAAAATTTAGATTGGGATGGCAGTGCTACAACTGTTTCATTTGATTTAGATTTATCAAGTATGGAGAATAATGATAATGTACAATTTTCATTAGGTTTTAATGGCACTAATGGATCACAAAATACAGAAATAATGGTTGGATTAGCAAAAAGTAATGATAAATATTATGCTTTAGCTCCTATGACAAACTGTTTTTCTGATGATGCTGGAAATTGGGGAAAAGGAAATTTAGCTGTTATTTTGCGTGATGGTGAAGAAATAAATAATTCAAAAGTTACTGTATCTATGAAATTGGAAGTTATTGGCGATACAATACATTATGATATTAAGGTAGCAAATTACGAAAAATCTGGAGATCATGTTAATAAAATCGCTAATATTGGTGGATTCAGATACTTATGGAACACATATAACTCAATTGAAGATGTTAATAGAGGTATTGTTTTTTCTAATTTAAATATTAAGTAATATTATGCACGAGAAAAAAAGATTTTTTAATCTGATTTCTCGTGCTTTTTATTATAATTTATTGACACTATTTTGATTATACTTTAATATATACCTAGATAGTTAATGTATTTTTAATAATTATATATCGACAAAAATAATTTTATTTAAATACGTTACTTAATAATTTTTTTACTTACTAATGAAAGGGGAATATATATGAATAAAAAAGTATGTAGAAGAAATATTTTATACGTTACTCTTAGTTTATTTTACACATTTTTATTTGCATTTACTGCATTTGCATTAGATTATGATTTACATTTATTAGGTGAATCAAATGTATTTCAAGCAATTTCACGTGCAATTTTAAGAATGCCTGTTTTACATCCAACTGTTGCTAACTATTTAGCAGTAATGAGTTTTGGTATAGGATTAATTGTTGCATTTATTATGGTTGAAGTTAGTTATGTTAAAAATCAAGGATTAAAGATTTCTAGATTAGTTGCTGCAATTATTGTTGGTCTTGTTATTGGTTTAGTTGGAACTGGATCATTTGCTAGTAAGCTTCCTTTTGCCAAAGCATTAACTTATGTTGGTCAAGTATTTGCTGTTTCTTTATCAATATGGTTTTTAGTATCAATGATAGTAGGTGTAGCTATTTATATGTTAGTAGCACTATTCTATTCTGCAATATATGCAGTTAAAGAGCCAACACCTACAACTGTTCAAACAGTTGAAAAGGTTGTCGTAAAGAATGAATTCGATGATGAAGAATTAGAAGAAGAAGGTAATGTTAAAAAGATTGGTGTAGCCGAAAAAGAAAAATTTGCTGTTTCTTTTGAAAGATTAAATGTTGCTCAAAGAAAATATTATGATGAGATCGTAAATTATGCTTTAGATTTTGAAAATACTAATATTAATAATTATGATTATGATCAAAGAATTAGAGTTGGTCAAAGAAAAACTTTGGCTTTAATTAGCATTAAACAAAATACATTAGTCGTTAAATTTAAAATGGGTAAATTGAAAGTTGGTAATGGTTTAGAACCATTAAAATTGAAACCAATTAAGATTACTGTTAGAAATGACGAGGATTTAGAAAACGTTAAAAAACAAATTGAAACAGCCTACTATAAATTAACTGGTGTAATCAACGTTAATTACAATGATGAAAAATAATTTTATAAAGAATAGAGGTAACTAACCTCTATTTTTTATTTGATTAATTATTATCACATTGCTTGACTTTACTATTTAATTCATATAGAATAAAAAATCGAAAAAGTATTGAAAAAACAAACATATTTTTTGATTGGAGGCAATAGAAGATGAGTAAAAAAAGAAACAAAGGATTTACATTAGTTGAGTTATTAGTTGTAATAGTTATATTAACTATATTAGCATCAGCATCTATTCTAGGTTATTTAGCTTTTACAAAAAAAGCAAATGAATCAAAAGCTATTAGCGAGCTTACACAATATAAGACAAAATTGATAGCGGATTTGGCTGATGGAAAAGAACAAATTGGTTCATTTACATTTACAATGCCTGAAACTAATAAAATTATTATAACTAAAAAGATATCAACACTAGGGGAACCAATAGACGATTTATATTTGGCATTAGTAGATTATTTTGATATAGATATTTCTAATAAAAATGCTCATGTTTTAAATACTAAAATTGATAACTCTGAGGTAAATGGTAGACTTGTTGAATTGAAGTATATTACTGACAAAGCTATTGCAACATGGGATATAATCAATGATGAAATAACTGCTGTTGAAAAATAGTGTAATCCTAATAAGAAAAAACATATTTGACATATTTATAAAAAATTACTATAATAAAAAAGCGGACTTTTATAAATAATGCGACAAATATGAATAGTCTACGTTTTTTATGTTAACAGGAGGAGAAAATTAAAATGATTAACAGAAAAAATAAGAAAAAAGGTTTTACATTAGTTGAATTATTAGTTGTTATTGCTATTTTAGCTATTTTAGCATCAGTTTCAGTTGTTGGTTATTTAGGTTTTACTCAAAATGCTAGAGAATCTAAGGCAGTTACGGAATTAACTCAATACAAAACGATGTTAGTTGCAGGTTTAGCAGATGGTGAAGAAGTTATTGAAGGTTATACATTCACAATGACTGAACCAAATAAAGTTGTTGTAAAAAAAGGTGCTGAAAATGCTACTACTTCTGAAGAACTAGATAAAGCACTTGAAAAATATTTTGAATTATCAAAACAAGATGGTTCTGTTATTGATGCTGAGATTGCTTCAGATGGTACTTTAACTTCAATTGTCTATAAAATTGAATCAGCAAAAGCAACTTGGACTTTAGCTACTGACGAAATCGTTGGCTCAAAATAATTAGTTTTATTATCTCAAATCACTCTCTTTATGAGGGTGATTTTTTTATTTATATTTTTATATAAAAATATATTTGTTGACATATAGGGTTAATAAGGGGTAACATTATAATAGATAATAGCGAGGTGATAAGAGTGAAAAAGAAAAAAGGTATGACGTTAATAGAATTAATTGTAACAATATCTAGTGCGTCTATTATGATTTTAACACTTGTATCCTCGGTTTTTTTTATATCAAAAGTTTCTAATGAGGTAACTACTGATGCTAGTACTAATTTAAAAATTTTGGCTATTAAAGATCATATGATTAATCACACACATGAAATATACGAAGAGAATAAAGATATTATTGATGTTATTGATGAACTTCAATTGTATAGTTATAAAATTAATGATGATTCAGTTATGTACAATGGAGAAAATTTGATTAAGTGTGATCGAATTACAGTTATCGAAATCATTTGTCGTAATGTAGACAATAATGGAAGTATTGTTCATGAATTTACATATACAATTAAATTTAATGGTTCATATGGTGAAGATAGTTTAGTTTTTACTTGTTGTGAATAGGGGGACTTTTATGCTAAAAGATTTTTATTTATTCATATTTGTTTTTTGTGTTACGTTGATTATTTTGTTACCAATTAGTTATTTAATTGTCAATAGACTAGTTAGAAAAAGTATAAATAAGAAATAGGAGAATGTAAATTATGAATAAAGATTTGTATTTAATTATTTTTATTGTTGCGGTTATTTTATTAGTTTTTATTCCAGTTAGTTATGTTGCGACAATTAACTACTTTAGGAAAAAGGATAAGCAAAAAGAAATAAAAATCAATAAAGAATTACAAAGAGAAATTGATGCTCATCAAGAGAGTAAAAAAGAAGAAATAATTGAAGAGCATCAAGAAGAAGTTGTTAAGCAAGCTGTTGAAGTTGCAAGTAGTGAAGAGATAAAAGAAGAAAGTAAAGAAGAAGTTACTGAAGTCAAAGAAGAAACAAAAGAAATTAAAGAAGAAGTAAAAAACGATGTTAAAGAAATCAAACCTAATAAAAAAGTTGTTTATGATAAAAAAGATCGTTTAGTCTTATTTTTCAATAACATTGGAACACCTAGTTTAAAGTTATCTCGTTATGAAAAAGGATTATTAAAAGAAGAAGTTAATTTAAATGTTTCAACTTTTTCAATTGTTAATGGTGTTTTTGCTAATATTGATGCTGTTACTGATTTAATTAAAGCGAACGTTTCTAAATTAGGAACTCTTGATATCTTATTAAGTGTTGATGAATGTTTTAGAAGTGTTATTTCATTACCAAAGATGAGTAAAAGTAAAGCAATTAAACTTTATCAAAAAGAAATTAAAAATGATTTCCCTGATTTTAAAGACAAATATGTAACTTTTGAACATTTGTATGAACATAAATTAGGTAGTGTTTATTATACTTACTTTGTTCCTTTAGCAATTATTAATTATTTTAAAAAAGTTGCTAAAATTTTAGGTGTTAGTATTAATAGTTATAATTTATGGGGCAATTATTTATTTGATAACATTAAAAATGATATTAAAGAAGATTTTGCATTAATTTATGTACAAAACAATCTATGTACATTAATGAATTCATTTAATGGTAAATTAGTAACTTTCTATAGTTTTGAATGTAATGATGAAACTGATATCATTAGTCAATATTTATCAATTATTGCTAAGCATGAATTTGAATTAGAAAAACGTAAAATTACTAATTACATTTATGCTAGTGACAAAGAATATGATTTATCATCAATTACTAATGGTTTAACAAGACTTGATTATAATATTGATTTTAGTCATTATCGTTTGAAAGGTATTAAATTATGATGAAAAAAAGAGGGATGACTTTAATTGAAGTTATCGTTGCATCAGTTATCTTTCTTATAACTTTTGGTGTCGTCTTAACAACGTATTTATTATCAGTTAAAGGCGAAGAAAGACAACGTGAATATATGCATTTTGAAACTATTTGTTATGAAATAGATTCATTTAGTAGCAAATATTATCAAAAATGGTATGAAAGCTATTATGAGTCAGGTGAATATTTATTTAATGAAGTTGATAAAACTCTTATGGTTTATTATAGTAGTAATTATGAGCCTTCTTCTAATAGTGATAATGCTAAATATATCTTGACTGCGATTTACGATAATTTTGATGACGATGACTATACCGAAATGAAATTATTTGTTAAGGAAGTAAATAGTGAAAGATACATCATTAAAGAATTAGTTTATGGTGATAAAGGAGGAAGATATAATCATGCGTAAAAAGAATAAAGGCTATGCCTTAATCATTACAATTGTTTTAACTTTCTTTATCTCAACGATTTCTTTAGCTGCTTTTATTTCCGTTTATCGTTATAGTGCCATTATAAATAGTCGATTTAATCAATTACAAGAAACTGTTGGCGATGAGGTGAGCAAATGATTTATTTAGTAAGTGTGTTTATCTTTATTTTAGGAACAGTTTTAGCTAGCTTTATTGGGGTTATTATTTATCGTGTTCCAAATAAAATGAGCATTGTTAAACCAGATTCATTTTGTCCTCATTGTAAACAAAAAATTAAATGGTATGACAATATTCCGATTTTAAGCTTTATCATTTTAAAAGGTAAATGTCGTTATTGTCATAGTCCAATTGGATATTTTTCCTTCATTTTAGAAATTTTAGGAGGAGTAAGCTTTTTATTGGCTTTTTTACAATTCCGTTTAAGTTATGATTTGATATTCGTCTTGTTATTAGTCTGCTTGTTTTTAGTGATTGGTGGCATTGATTATCAAACTCATTACATTTATGATTTAACGCAAGTTATTTATTTTATCTTAACTTTAGGTTATGTTAGTTATTTAGTTTTTTATTTAAAAATGGATTATATGCCTTATTTAATTGGGGCGTTAGTTGGATTTCTATTCTTTTTCTTAATTAAAGTTATTGGTAAACTAGTGATGAAACAAGAATGTTTAGGAATGGGCGATGTTATTTTAATGACTATTTCCGGACTTCTTTTAGGTTATCAATGTTTAATAATAGCAATTTTAGTTGGTTCGCTTCTAGGATCGATTATTGAAGTTACATTAATTTCTTTAAAGAAGAAAAGTCGCGATAGTGAAATTGCTTTTGGACCATATTTATTAATCGGAACATATTTTGCTCTATTATATGGCAACTTATTAATTGATTTTTATATAAGGCTGGTGATTTAATTTGTTACTATACAATTGTAAAGTCCTTGATGAATTAGGACAAAATAAAATTATTGTTAAAGAAGCAAATGATGAAGTAAGTTTACGTGCTCTTTTAAAAAGAGATAACTATATTTTATTAAGTGCGACAGTTATTAAAGAGAAAAAACCAAATACTTTTTTGGCGGTTAGAAGTAAAGTACCATTTAATGAAGTAGTTTCATTTTTACGAGAATTTTCAATAATGGTAAAAGCTTCAATTAGTATTGCCGATTCGCTTAATGTTTTACGCAAACAAAAATTTAGTAAGATTTTCCAAAAAGTTTTAAGTGAAATTTATAATGATGTTATGTCAGGGGTTATTTTATCTGAAGCTTTTCGAAAACATCCAAAAGTATTCCCAAATTTCTTTATTAACATGGTAGCAATCGGTGAAGAATCTGGCTCTTTGGATACTGTTCTTTCAAGTATGGCTGATTATTATGAAAATGATCGTCGTATTAAAAGAAAGGTTAAAGGGGCAATGGTTTATCCAATTATTGTTTCGGTCTTAATTATTGTTGTTATATTATTTATGACTTTATTTGTCTTGCCTCAATTCGAGTCGACAATTAATGAATTAGGTGGAGATATCCCAACCTTAACAAGAGTTATTATGAACATTTCCGAGTTCTTTGTTAATAATATCTTTATTATCATTCCAGCCATCTTAGCAGTTGTGCTAATTATAATCTTATATTTTAAAACTGAAAGTGGTAAATATAGTAAAGACTATTTAAAATTACATTTACCAATTCTTGGAACCGTTCAAAAAAACTTAATTACCTCACGTTTTACTAAAGCATTTATTATTCTTCTAGAAAGTGGTATGAATATTACTGATGCGATGGAAAACGTCTCTAAAATGTTAGATAACAAGTTGTTTGAAGAAAAGTTTAGATACTCAATTGAAGAAGTAAAGCGTGGTAAACGTATTGCTAAATCAATTGAAAACACCAAAATCTTCCCACTTATGTTAACGGAAATGATCAATGTTGGTGAAAAAAGTGGTGATTTAGAAGGTGTTTTAAAATCAACTAGTAGATATTTTGAAGATATGGTTGAATCATCTATTACTAAAGCAACAGCGGCTTTAGAACCATTAATGATAATCACATTAGGGGTCATTGTTGGTGTAGTAATTTTAGCTATTTTCTTACCAATTATCTCACTTATGCAAAATATTGGTTAAAGGAGGAAGAAAGAAATGCTTTTTAATGATTTATTTGCATCCTTTTTAGTAAGTCATAATGTAATTAATCAAAATGATGTTGAACCGTATTTACAAAGTAGTAATGTTAATGCTGAACCTTTATCATCAGTATTAATCAAAAATAATGTATTAGATGAACAAAAAGTCTATGAATCATTATCTTCATTTTTACATATTGAATTAAGAGCATATCAATTAAATGAAATTGATATTAAACTTGCTAATCGCTTTCCAAGAGAAAAGTTAATCGAATTTCAAGTAGTTCCATATAGTGAAGATGATAAATATATTTATATGGGTTTTGCTAATCCATTTAGAAAAGATGAAATTAATGAATTACGCTTTAATGTTAATAAAGAAATTAAACTATTTTTAGTTGTCCCAAGTCAAATTACTAAATTACTAGAATACATTGATAATAAGGCACAACAAACATCAGTTTTAACTGAATATAATGATGAAAACAAAAATAGTAGTGAACAATTAAAAGAAAATATTGGTATTGATGCACCAATTATTAAACTTTGTGACTCAATCTTAAAAGATGCTATTTCTCGTGGCGCAAGTGATATTCATATTGAACCATTTGAAACTGAAGTTCGCGTTCGTTTAAGAATTGACGGTAAATTATTAAGTGTTGATTCAATTCCCGTAACATTATATCAAGCAGTTTTAGCTCGTTATAAGATTATGGCTGAAATGAATATTGCTGAACGTCGTGTACCTCAAGATGGTAAGATTAGTTTAGATGTTAAAGGCGTTCCATATGATTTCCGTGTTTCAACAATTCCAACTATTAATGGTGAAAAAATTGTTATTCGTATTTATAACGTTTCCTTTAGCAGTGATAATTTAGATGCTTTAGGTTTTTCTAAACGTCAACAAGAATTAGTATTACAAATGATTACTCGTCCACATGGAATTATCCTTCTAACTGGTCCTACTGGTAGTGGTAAATCAACATCAATGTATGCTTTCTTACGTTATTTAAATAAAGAAGATACGAATATTATTACGGTTGAAGATCCTGTTGAAAACCAAATTGTTGGTATTAACCAAGTTCAAGTTAACGTTAAAGCTAATATGACTTTTGCTAACGCTCTTCGTTCAATTTTACGTCAAGACCCTAACGTTATTATGATCGGTGAAATTCGTGATGAAGAAACAGCTAATATCGCTACACGTGCAGCTATTACAGGTCACTTAGTTTTATCAACTATCCACACTAATGATGTTGCAGGTGTTATCACTCGTTTAATTAATATGGGTATTCCACGTTACTTAGTAGCTGATGCTTTGCTAGGCGCTATTTCACAACGTTTAGTTAGAAAGTTATGTCCAGAATGTAAAGAAAAACGTCTAACAACTTTAGCTGAAATGCATATGTTAGGTTTAGATCATCCAGTTGAAATCTATCATGCTAAAGGATGCCGTAAATGTAACAATACTGGTTATAGTGGTCGTATTGGTGTTTTTGAAATCATGGTTCTTGATGAAAGAATGCGTGAATTAATTATGTCAGATGATTTTAATACTGAAAGATTAAATGAAATTTTAAATCAAAAAATGCAATCAATCTTAGATAATGCTAAAGAAAGAGTTTTAAATGGGGAAACTTCTTTTGAAGAATTTGAACAATTAAGTGATGTTGTTCGCGTAAGTGAAAAATTAAGAAAAGGGGAGTAGTTTTATGCAAAAGACTAAAAAGAGAGCATTTACGCTTGTTGAATTATTAGTTGTTATTGCTATTCTAGCTGTTTTAGCAACAGTTTCAGCTGTTGGTTATTTAGGCTTTACGGAAAAAGCTAATCAGTCTGTAGATGAGCAAATGTGTACGCAATATAACACATTATTAAAAGCAGAATCAGCTTTAGATGATGATATTACATTACCAGAATTAATAACTTTAATTGAAAAAAATGGAATTAATTCTAATCATTTCAAAACAATTTCTAAAAATTATGTTTTTGCTTATTATCGTGAAGGTAAAGAATGTTTATTACTTGATAAAGAGACTGGTAATATTTTGTATCCTGAAGATAAAAAAGAAGTCACTAGTGACAAACTTTGGTCAACTTTAGACTCTTCACTTCGTTTACAAAAAGGAGTCTCAAATTATGCATTATTATCTTCTGTTGTTGTAAATAGTGGATTGAATTTTGTCTCAAATGATACAATTACAAATTATAATTTTGATTTAAATAATAACGCTATTGAAATGAATGTTAAACCTACAGTAAATGTAAATGCTGAAAATGGAACTTTAATTTTAAAAGAAAGTTTTGACAATGTTACTAGTAGTGAAGATGTTAAAATTATTAACAAGGAGAATAATGCTAATGGTAGTTGGGGAAGTATTATAAGTGATAAAGTACCTACAAATATTTTTGCCAATACTATATCAGTAGTAGATAATACAGTTACTGTAAAAGGAAAGTATTTTGGATCAACACATATGAGTGAAAAAGGAGATTCTCCAAGTATTTCTGTTTCAAATAATTCGAGTTCTGGATTAACTAATGATAATAAATTAAGTAATCAAACGATTGTATTTGAAGATTGTATTTTTTCTAATGTAGGTATTAGTTTAAGTGGAGATGCTCATTTTGTAATTAAAAATTGTACTTTTTATAACGTTGGAAAAAGTAGATATCCACTTACTATTTTTGCTCAAAACACAAAAACAAGTTATGAAATTGTAGGAAATACAATTAGTGATTGTGTTCGTTCAATTAATATCCAATTACCTTATAATAAAGATGGTATTGTTTCTCGTATCGAAAATAATACATTCAATTTAAATGCTATTAAAACAATTAAAGATGAAGACAAAAATAATGCAATTCAAATTGCACGTAATGCTTATGGAACGAGTGAAAATTCTGGTAAGTTGTCTATTAATAATAACAATATAATCGAAGCAAAAGCTTTTTTAACTTTGCATGATGGCTTAGTAATAGGCAAGGGATTTACCGAAGATCAAATTAATAATTATTTTAATATTATTAAAAACTCTTTAAATATTACAAAAGGAAGTAATATTCTAAGTACGAATGTTAGTAAAATTGTCAAAGATCCTGGAGTTGAAACTACAGAAATTGACACAACATTGGGCAAAGATCGTACATTCTATGTAAATAAATTAGAAAGTATGGTCAATGAATTATTGCCATTAATTTAGAACAAAGACAGCCATTCATGGTTGTCTTTTTAATTAATTAAAAAGACTTATTTCACATTGCTATTTTATCTTTTTTATATTAAAATATATTTAAAGTTAGTGAGGTAGAAAATTATGAACAAAGTCGTTATTTTTAGTGATTCAACATGTGATTTAAGTAATGAAATTTGTCAAAAGTATGATATTAAAGTTGTTCGATTATATGTAACTTTTGAACAAGATGTTTATAAAGATGGAAGTGATATTACCCCAAGTTTATTATTCGATGAAGTAAAGAAACGTAAAATGCTTCCAAAGTCATCTTGTCCAACTTTTAAAGATGTTTATGATGCATTTAAACCTTATATAGATGAAGGTTATGATATTTTCTATACTGGTATTGGTGCAGGATTTAGTGGTACATTTAATATTTTTAACCAAGTAAAAGAAGAATTAGGTGAAGAACGCATTTATGTTATGGATTCTAAAAATCTTTCTAGTGGGATTGGTTATTTAGTATTAGAAGCTTGTAAATTACGTGATGAAGGTAAGAGTGCTAAAGAGATATATGATATTTTAATTATCGATCGTGAAAAGATTCGTACTCAATTTGTTATTGATACTTTAGAATATTTACATAAGGGCGGAAGATGCAGTGGAATGGCTCGTGTTGTTGGTACTATTTTAAGAATTAAACCAAACATTAAAGTAGTTGATGGTCAAATGGTTGTTGCCCGTAAATTTAGAGGAATGAAACAAGGTGTAAAAGGTCAACTTGAAGATGTTATGAATGGTATTTATAACATTGATAAAGATTTAATCTTTGTTACTCATTGTTTTGCTAGTGATGAAGCTCAAGAAATGATTGAAGAATTAATTAATTTAGGCTTTAAAAAAGAAAATATTTTAGAACAAACTGCAGGATGTGTTATTTCAACACACTGTGGTAAAGGAACAATTGGTATTATTTATAAAGAAAAATAAAAAAGTTCACTTCAAAGTGAACTTTTCTTTTTACCATTCTAACTTTTCGACAGGTAATGGATTATCGTTATTAATAATGTTTATTACCTTACCACTTTTTAAAGTAATAATCTTATCAGCGACTTTTTTAAAAGCTTGGTTATGGGTAACGATAATTGTTGTAATATTATAGTTAATATTTAAATCTTTTAATAATTTTAAAATATTTTTACTATTTTCATAGTCTAAAGCTCCGGTTGGTTCATCACATAATAAAATATCAGGTTTTTTAACAAGGGCTCGAGCAATTGCTACACGTTGCTGTTCACCACCAGATAATTCAATAGGGAAGCGATCAAGTTTATTAGCTAGTCCAACGCGAGTTAACATTTCTTTAGCGTCAAGATTATTGTCTTTAATATCATTAACAATTTTAACGTTTTCTAATACACTTAAATTATTAATTAAATTATAGTTTTGAAAAACAATACCAACATTAAGAGCACGATACTCATTTAGTTCTTGTCGTTTTAGTGTTGAAATATTTTTATCTTTAAAATAGATTTCGCCACCAGTTAATCGATCAATCCCACCGATTAAGTTTAAAGCCGTTGATTTACCGCTACCACTATCTCCTAAAATAATGACAAATTCACCTTCATTGATAGTAAATGAAACGTCATCTAAGGCTTTAGTAATAACACTCATCGTTTTGTAATAACGGGTAACATTTTTGAATTCGATAATTTTTTCCATAATTGATTATTTCTCCTTTAATAGAGTTAATAAGTCCAGACGACTTACTTTACGATTGATAAAATTTGAAGCAATTAATATTAATGTTATTGCAATAATGATAACAGTTAAAATAGTTAAAAATGATGTGGATATGAACATTCTTACCATTGTAATAATAAAAACTTGTTTTAAAATGTAGTCACACATTACTCTTCCGATTGGAACAGCTAAAATCGCACCAATAATGACGATGATGACATTTTCTAATGTTAACATATGATTTAGTTTACTTTCTTTATAACCCATTGCTTTAAAGCATTTAATATCGTTTAAGCGAGCATTTAAACAAATAACGCCAATATTATAACTTAACAAAATAAAGATTGAACCTGCTAAAACAGTAGTGATAACTTTTGTTAAAGTAATAATATCATAAATTAATTTCATGTTGCGTTTAAATGAACTTAAGTTATTGATTGAAAAATGATGATATTCTTGATTAGTAAAAATATTATCTTTAAGTTGACTAATATTATTTGTTTTAATTAAGTATGAAGAATAATCTTTATTAAAAGTAAAATCGTTACTAATAGTTTTTAAGTAAGTCGAACTTGCAAATGCTCCAAATGAGGTTGCTTTAATAAAACCTTCAATTTTCATCGTGTAATTTTTATTATTAAGACGAATATTTATTGAATCGTTTATATCATAATTCTTATCGTATTGAATAGGTAAATATATTCCATTATCGTTAATGTTAGTAATCATACCATCTTCTAAAACAGTTAAGGATAGTTTGCTATCTTTATCATTATTATTTATGATGCTTTGATATGTTTGATAACGGCTATAGATAGTATTACCATCAATTAATGATTCAAAATCATCTATTTTTATTCCACTATTATTAAAACAATATAAATCATTTAGATAATTGAAACGGAAATAACTAAAATCTTTTAATCCTTGTTCTTTTAGCTCAGTCATTGTTAGGGTAGAATTAAATAAATATTCTTTTTTAATAGTTTCTTTTCCACCACTAAATTTATACATTAAATTAAAATAATTAAAGTCACAATAACTATCAATAAAAGAATTAGTAATCCCACTGAGAGTAAGAGGAATAATCGTATCTAAATAATTGATAATTACAGTATCACCAATATGTAATTGGAGGTTATAAGCTGTTTTTTCATTGATATATAAGCCATCGTTTTTAAAGGTAATCGGTTGATTATTTTGATCATTTAAAACTAAAGTAGTCGTTTTATAATCAAATAAATATAGATCTAACTTGTTACTATTGTAAGGGATATATGTTTCTAAATTAGCAAAAGTAGTAACATCACTTATCGTATCACTATTAGTAATTTTTGTTTCAGTCTTATATTGATAGTTTAAATTGTTGTTTAAGGAAGTGATTAATGGATAATATTTAAAATTATCTTCAACAAATTCGGCTAAATCATTATTTGTATAACTATCTTTAAGTTTAACAAAAAATGGCGTAGGGATTTCTTTTAAGTAGTCAGCAATTTGTTTATTTAAATCTTCAATAGTTTGTAATGACATCGCAAATTTAGTTAAACCAAATTCTTTAATAAAGCCGGCAACAGGAAATTTAAATGGTCTAACATAATTATCGACACTGAAATAAATAGTAATTTCATCATTTATATTAAGACCATATTTTTGATAACTAGAAGGTAAATATATTCCTCTTTTTGTTAAATCGAGAGGATTATTATTAATATCGTCAACTTTCAGTGAAGGTTTTGTTTCATCATATAGATATAAGTCCTCTCGAATATTTTCATATTCTGTCTTAATATTGATACTATTTATATAATAAAAATCACTAATTGGACTATCATCTTGTTCTAAAATTGTTTTAGCATCGTCATAGTAATAATTATTTATTGCTAAATAATAATCAGCATTGAAAGATTTTTTGGCTAATGTTTCATCAGTATAATTAATTGAATCTTCAACAAAGAAAATAGCTAGAACAATACCTAAAATAATTGTCGAAGAAAGGATCATACAAATATTTTTTTTGGTATAAGTTAAGATATTACGAGCGACAAGCTTTAAATGATATGGAAGATTAGTATTTTTAAAAATCATCCTTGTTTTATTATTACTGTCTTCATTTTTCATTAGCTCCATTGGAGTTTTGAAAACTGTTAAAAGTAGAGGAACACAAATAGTAATGAATGAAGTGAAAAATAAAATTAAAATTGGAAGACCAACACTATAAAATAAACTAGCAGTTCTTAAAGGAGGTAAACAATAATAACTTTTAAGTAAGTTAACATAAACTAAAGGAATTACTTTTATTCCAATTAATGAACCACAAAGAGAAGCAAGTAAAACAATTGTAAGTGGAATAATTGTTAAACTAAAAAATAGATGACGAACTTTAAAACCATTAGCTTTTAAAATTCCTAAATATTTTTTTTGATCTTGAATTAGGCGATTGTAATTGATGTATAAAATAATAATAATTGAAATAAAACACGCAATAGGAAAAATGAATAAAATCGAATTAATTAAATCTAAATCGTTATTAACACGAGTATAACTATATTGATCGCTAGTTTTAATAACGACAAAATCATTACTAAAGTAATTGTTAGCGATACCCTTTATTTCTTTTAAAGAAAGTGATGACTTAAAACTAATTTCATTATAATTATTAAATGAAGTATTACTTATTAAGAAAACATAGCTTTCGTTACTGACAGGCATATAGTTTCCTTTAAAAATATAATCAACGAACTTTGCTAAAGCAGTTATAGTATAACGATCATTTTCAATAAAAAAAGTATCACCAACATGATAATGATGTTTTAATGCGTAATCATAATCTAAAATATAATTTGGTTGATCATTAAAATATTCGCCCTCGATAATAAGAGGAATATTAACGCTAATATCATTCTTATAATAGATATCTCCTTCATTAACGACAACACTATGATGATATAAATCAATCAAAGAAAATTCTTTGGCAAAATTATTAGCTTCATCACTATTAAAATAAGTCGAAGATTTAATAGTATAATCACATAAATTTTGTTCTAAATAGTATTGGTTAATCGAATATTTTAAGTTATTGCGAACACTTGTAAACCCGGCATAAAAAATCATTCCTAGAAGGGTAATGATAAATAATGTAATATATAATTTCTTTTTATGAAGGGCATCACGAAGTTGTTTTTTGTAAATTAAATTCATAAAATTATCACCTTAGTTAGATTTTATATTTATTCTAAATATAAAGCAAGATAAAATAAAAAACTCTAACTGAAAAGTTAGAGTTTTAGTAAATTAAGCTTTTTTAGTAAAACCGATACCAATAGTACCAGGACCGCAATGGGCACAAACATTAATTGATATTGGTGTAACTTTAATTGTATAACCACTAAATTCTTTTTCGATATATTCTAATAATAACTTAGTGTTAATACCACAATCGAATTCAACGATATGAATTTCGTATTCATCACTACTATAATTCTTTGATTTATAGTAATCAACAATTGTTGGAATATATTTTTTTAGAGCACGAGTTGTTCCGTCTTTATCAATGGCACCATCAACAAAACGTAAAACAGGTTTAATACCTAACATATTACCAATAGCCGCAACTGTCGGAGAAACTCTTCCTCCGCGTTTTAAGAAAGTTAAACTTTCAGGAACAAAGAAAATATCTTCAACACCGATATGTGATTTAACATCATTGATAATATAATCAGCATCTTTACCTTCATCAACTAACATTTTAGCGTGTAAGACAATATTCCCCATAAATGAACAAACACTTAAAGTGTCGATGATGACAACTTTATCACCATATTTTTCTTTACAATTAACAGTGAACATACTAAAAATAGATGTTAATTTTGAAGAAATTGTAAAGTGAATTACTTTATCATAACCTTGACTTAAAACATTGTCAAAAAAGTTTTCCATTTCAAATAATGTTGGTGTAGAAGTTTTAATGTCACTTCCTCCACGCATATATTTAGCAAGTTGTTCATTATTTATATCAATACCATCATGATATTCTTGTCCATCAACGATAACGTTAAGTGGTAAAACAAAAATGCCTAGTGATTTAGCTTCTTCTTGTGAAATCGCACATGTAGAATCTGTGGTGATTACAATTTTAGCCATATAAAAACCTCCCTTTGTTTAAAAATTATAACACAAAAATTGCGAATAATAAATAAAAAAGATATAATATAAAAGGTGATATGAATGAAAATAGCAATTATTGGTGGTGGTGCAAGTGGTGTAGCCCTTGCAAAGATGTTAACTAATACAAATCATACCGTTACGATTTATGAGCGTTTTAATAGTTTATTAAAAAAAGTTAAAATGTCAGGTAATGGTCGTGGGAATGTTTCTAATATTAATATGGATGCTAAGATGTATAATAATCCTTCTTTTGTTAAAAATATTATTTCTTTATTAGATACAAAAAAGTTAGAAGAAGTTCTAGGGGTAAATATAAAAGAAGATGAAGAAGGACGTCTATATCCATATTTTGAAAAAACGCAAATTATTTATGATGGCTTAACCAATAATTTAAATTGTCAAATAAATTATAATAGTGAAGTTAAAGAAATAACGATTGTTAATCAACAATATGTTATTAATAACGAATATTTTGATGTGTGTGTTTTAGCTCTAGGTAGTGAAGCAGGACTAAGCAAAAATAATTATATAAGTTTAAATAATATTAACTTAGTCAATAATTTAGATCATCATTTAACAAAATTATATCCATCACTTTCACCACTTTATCTTGAAGAAAGAATACCATTATTAAATGGTCGTAAAGTTAAAGGTTCAGTTAGTTTAATGATTAATGATCACAAATATACTTCTAGTGGTGAAATACTATTTAAAAATGACTCTCTTAGTGGTATAGCAGTTTTTGAGTTATCGTCAATTTATGCTCGTAAAAAAGTGTTAAATGAAAAAATAAGTAAAGCTCTTTTAAGTGTTGATTTATTTAATAATTTAAGTAAAGAAGATTTATTTAAAATGTTGTTAAAACGGTATAAAAGTAGCAAATATCCTTTTAAGGGGTTGCTTGAAGATGAAGTTGTACAATATTTAAAGAGTCGATGTAATCTTACTAATATAAATCAAACGGTTGAATTATTAAAGAATTTAACTTTTAAAATTGATTTAAATAAGAATAGTGATATTTATCAAGTTGTTAGTGGTGGTATTAATTTGAATGAAGTAACAATTGATTTAGAATCGAAAATTCATAAAAATTTATTTATCATGGGAGAAATGCTTGATGTTGATGGTCGATGTGGAGGATATAATCTTCATTTTGCTTTTTCTTCAGCGTATAAAGTATATTTAAAATTGAAAGGGATGAAATAATGTTTTTAGTCAATAATTTTCGCGTTGAACTTAAAGAGACGATTGAAGAAAGCAAACGAAAATTTTTAAAAAAGTATAATTTAAAAGAAAAAGACATTTATTCCTTTGAATTAGCTAAAAAATCAATCGATGCCCGTGATAAAAATGATATTTTTTATGTTGAGAGTTTTTATATTAAAGGTAATGAAAAAGTTATTTTAAACAATCATAAATTACGTAAAAATTTAAAAGAAATTAGTGAAGAAGAAATTGAAGAACGTTTACCATTTGCTAATTTAACTTCACAATATCGACCAATCGTTATTGGAAGTGGTCCAAGTGGTTTATTTGCCGCTTATTATCTTGCTAAACAAGGACTTAAACCCCTTCTTTTTGAACGGGGGAAAGATGTTGACCATCGTATTCAAGACATTGAACAGTTTTTTAAAAAGCAAGAATTAAATTTAGAATCAAATGTTCAATTTGGTGAAGGTGGAGCAGGTACCTTTAGTGATGGAAAATTAATGACTTCATCAAATGATAAACAAATAAGGGTCCTTTTAAATGAATTTGTTGATTTTGGTGCTCCAAAAGAAATCTTAACGTTAAACCATCCACATGTTGGTAGTGATAATTTACGTAAAGTTGTTAAAAATATGCGTTTTAAAATTATGAACTTGGGTGGGGAGATTTATTTTGAACATAAATTAGTTGACTTTAATTATAATGATGCTAATAGTATCACTATTAGCATTGAAAATAACGGTAATATGAAGTCATTTGTGACAAATGATTTAATCTTAGCTTTAGGTCATAGTGCCCGTGATACATTTGAAATGCTTTATCAACATAATGTTCATATTGAACAAAAATCATTTGCCATGGGTGTTAGAATTGAGCACCTTCAATCATTTGTTAATGAATTTCAATATGGAAAATTTAAAGAAGATTTACCAGCTGCTGAATATAAATTTGTTGAACATCTTGACAATAATCGTCATGTTTATAGCTTTTGTATGTGTCCTGGTGGTGAAATAATGGCTTCATCGAGTGAATTTTTAGGAAATGTTACTAATGGGATGTCCTATTATAAGCGAGATTCGAAGTTTGCTAATAGCGCTTTATTAGTAAATGTTGAGACAAGTGATTTTGAAAGTAGTCATCCTCTTGCCGGAATTTATTTTCAACAAAAGTATGAACGTCTTGCATATTCATTAACAAAGTCTTATCATTTAGGAGTACAAACAGTAGTTGATTTTTTAAGTGATAAAACATCAACAGCTTTACCTTATAAATCCAATTGTCAAATGCCTTTAAAAATGGTTAATTTAAATGAATGTTTACCTTATTTTATTACTAACTCATTAAAAGAAGGAATTATGAAAATTGATCGTAAAGTTAATGGCTTTATTAATAATGCGCTTCTTTATGGAATTGAATCACGTTCATCATCACCAATCCGAATTGTTCGTGACTCTTCATATCAATCTATTTCGCATCAAAATATTTATCCAATTGGTGAAGGCGCTGGTTATAGTGGCGGAATAACAACTAGCGCTTTAGATGGAATAAGAGTAGCTCGAAAAATATGTGAAAAATACAAGGAGGTTTTATAGATGAAAAAGTTTTTTCTTATGTTTATAATGATTTTTTCTTTGTTTGGTTTTACTAGCTGTAATCAAAATAAAGAAAAAATTCTATTAGAAGGTCAAGAAGGGATAAATGAAGCAATTGATTTATATCCTGATGAAATAAAGGCTAAAAAGAATAGTGGAGATTCATTCTTGCTTTTTGGTTATTTACCAACATGTCAATACTGTAAAAGTTTTGAAAAAATCTACAATAGTTATATTAGTGAAAATCAAGTTGTTTTATATAAAACTTTTTTATCAGATTTAATGGTAGTTGAAAGTAGTGTACCTAATCGTGCGCCAATTATGGTTATTTATCGTAATGGTGAATTGGATAAAGTTTTTACATACTCAAAATATAAAGATATTTTTAATAAAAGTGAGGAATTTAATAGCTTTATGGATAAATATTTTATTAAACCGACAATGTATAATTTAACTTTTGATCAATTAGATACTCATTTAAATAATAAAGAATCAATGGTTGTTTATTTCGGTTGGAAATCATGTGGTGATTGTAGTTACATGAATGATGCTTTTTTAAGTGATTTTCTAAAAGAGAATAAAAAGAAGTTTTATTATGTAGAAACTGATGAAGTACGAAAAGATAAAGAAGAACATCCAGAAATTTGGGAAGCTTTCTGTAAGAAATATGGTTTTTATAGTTATAATGGTGGAAGGATTCCGGCGATTGTTTACTATGAACAAGGTGAATGTAAAGACTTTGCCATTTATTTTAATGACCAATTTGTTTTTAATGATGATGATAGTGTAAAAGTAGTCGGTTCATATTATCAAGATTATCCATATTTAAACAAAACTTTTACATCCTATAGTGAATATCAAGAAAAAAGTGAGTCTTTTTATAACCAAAAAATCAAAGAATTTTTCAATAATTATTTATAAATGTCAGTTGGAATGTAAATATTTTTAAACCTTAGTTTATACTAAGGTTTTTTTGTGCTATACTTTTATTAAGTAGGTGAAACAAAATGAAAAAATATATTTTAGCTTTAGATCAAGGGACAACTAGCTCTCGTGCTATTCTTTTTGATAAAGAAGGTAATAATGTTGGTATGGCCCAAAAAGAATTTCCTCAGATTTTTCAACATCCTGGATGGGTCGAACATGATCCGCTTGAAATATGGTCGTCAATTGTTGATGTTATTTCATCTTTATTAATCAAAACAGGAATAGATATTAAACAAATTGCTGCCATTGGGATAACTAATCAACGTGAAACAACTGTTTTATTTGATAAAGTAACTAAAGAACCCGTTTATAATGCGATTGTGTGGCAATCACGTCAAAGTCAAGAAATCGCTGATAATCTAATTAAAAAAGGCTATAGTGATATAGTTCACCAAAAAACAGGATTAATCATTAATCCATATTTTAGTGCGACTAAAATTAAATGGATTTTAGATAATGTCCCTAAAGCTAAACAGTTATTAGATGAAGATCGTTTATTATTTGGAACGATTGATACATGGTTAATTTATAAATTAACTAATGGTAAAGTCCATGTTACTGATTATACTAATGCTTCAAGAACAATGTTATTTAACATTAATACGCTTGATTGGGATGATGAGTTATTACAAATCTTTGGGATTAAGCGAAGTATGTTACCAGATGTTAAATCATCAAGTGAAATCTATGGTTATGCTGAACAATTTTCACCATTTAAAACACCATATCATATTCCAATTACCGGAATTGCTGGTGACCAACAAGCGGCCCTTTTCGGTCAATGTTGTTATGAAGTTGGAGAAGCCAAAAACACCTATGGAACAGGCTGTTTTATGCTTATGAATACCGGAGATAAACCAGTTTATTCAAATAATGGTTTATTAACAACAATTGCTTGGGGACTTAATGGTAAAGTTACTTATGCGTTAGAAGGATCGGTTTTTATTGGTGGTAGTGTTGTTCAATGGATTAGAGATGGTTTACGAATGATTAAAGACGCAAAAGATAGTGAACAATATGCTATTAGAGTTAAAGATAGTAATGGCGTTTATATTGTTCCAGCTTTTGTTGGTTTAGGAACACCTTATTGGGATAATGATGCTCGTGGTGCTATTTTTGGTCTTACAAGAGGAACTAGTAAAGAGCATTTAATTCGTGCCGTTTTAGAGTCGATTGCCTATCAAAGTAAAGATGTAATGAATGTTATGCTAGAAGAAGCTAAAATTCCTTTAAAATGTTTATACGTTGATGGAGGAGCTACTAGTAATAATTTCTTAATGCAATTTCAAAGTGACATCTTAAATGTTGAAGTAAAGTTACCATGTGTAAGTGAAACAACAGCGTTAGGCGCAGCATATTTAGCAGGACTCGCAATTGGTTTTTATAAAGACATCAATGATATTAAAAAATGTCATCGAATAGGTAAAGATTATTATCCAACAATGCCAGAAGCTGAAATAAACAAATTATACGATGGTTGGAAAAAGGCAGTTAAAGCAACCCAAACATTTAAGTAGGGGGGATAAAAATGTTAGATGTAATAATTATTGGAGCAGGGGTTATTGGAAGTAGTATTGCTCGTGAATTATCGTCTTATCAATTAAATACTTTAGTTATTGAAAAAGAAGAAGATGTTTGTGAAGTTACTTCAATGGCTAATAGCGCGATTGTTCATAGTGGTTATGATCCACACCCTAATACCTTAAAAGCTAAATTAAATGTGTTAGGGAATAGTTTATTTGATAAGTTAAGTTTAGAATTAGGGTTTGATTTTAAACGAATTGGAAGTATTACTGTTGCTAGTAATGAAAGTGATTTAGAAACACTTAAAGAAATGCGACGTAATGGTGAACTTAATGGAGTTCAAACAACGATTTTAAATCGCGAAGAACTTTTAAAAATTGAGCCATTTATTCAAGATGATATTAAATATGGTTTATTAGCCCCAACATGTGGAATTGTTAATCCATTTGAATATTGTGTTGCCTTAATGGAAAATGCGATTGAAAATGGGGTTAAACTTCATTTGGATGAAGAAGTAATTGATATTCAAAATGATAATGGTTTTTATGTTGTTAAAACAACAAAAGATTGTTATCAAACAAAGATGGTAATTAATGCTTCGGGTTTGAATGGTGAGAAAATCGCTAAAATGATTGGTAATACTGAAATTAAAATTAAACCTCGTAAAGGTGAATATTTTGTTTTAGATCACTTTAAAACTCCTTTTGTTACTCATACGATTTTCCCACTTCCAACAAGTAAAGGAAAAGGGATATTAGTTACGCCAACAACTCATGGAAACTATTTGTTAGGTCCATCAAGTGAATTTGTTGATAATATTGATGATTATTCAACTGATAAAGATACTTTAGATAATGTTCGTTTAGGAGTTAATAAAGTTGTTAAAAATATTCCTTTTAATCAAATAATTCGTTCGTTTGCTGGTAATCGTGCAGTATCACAAACAAATGATTTTATTATTGAAGAAGATCAAAATAATGCTAATTTTTATCACGTAACCGGTATTCAATCTCCGGGTCTTGCTTCATCTTATGCAATAGCATTATATGTTGTTGATTTAATTAAAAGAAACAATGACCTTCAAAAGAAAAAGAATTTTAATCCAACAAGAAGACCGTTTGTTAAACTTGGTAATTTAAGTGAAGAAGAAAAAAATAAATATTATCAATTAGATCATCGTTTTGCTCATTTAATTTGCCGTTGTGAAAAAATTAGTGAAGGCGAAATTTTAGATGCAATTCATCGACCTTGCGGAGCAACAACTGTTCGCGGGGTTAAAAAACGTGTTCGTCCGGGATTTGGTAAATGCCAAGGTGGATTTTGTGAGAGTTTAGTTGTTAAAATTTTAGCAAGAGAACTTCATAAAGATGAAAAAGAAATTTTATTAGGTCGTAAAGATTCGAATATTTTACGATTCACTACCAAGGAGGGACAATAACAATGAAAGAATATGATTTAGTCGTCATTGGTGGTGGAAGTGGTGGTATGGCTAGTGCTATTGAAGCTTATCAAAACGGTATTAAAAATATTTTAATTTTAGAACGTGATGAAGCACTTGGAGGTATTTTACTTCAATGTATTCATACCGGTTTTGGCCTTCAAGAATTTAAAGAACAATTAAGTGGCCCAGAATATGCCGAACGCTTTGCTAATAAGATAAATGAATTGGGAATTGAATATAAACTTAATACAGTTGTTTTATCGATTAGTCAAAATAAAGAAGTTTATTACGCTAATAGTTTAGAAGGCTATCAAGTTGTTAAAGCTAAAAGCATTATTTTAGCAACTGGTTGTCGTGAACGAAATCGTGGAGCAATTTCAATTCCTGGAGATCGTCCAAGTGGGGTTATGACTGCTGGACTTGCTCAAAAATATTTAAATATTGATGGTTATTTAGTTGGTAAAAAAGTTTTTATTCTTGGTAGTGGTGATATTGGTTTAATCATGGCTCGAAGAATGACTTTAGAAGGAGCTAAAGTATTAGGTGTTGCCGAACTTATGCCTTATTCAAATGGTTTAAGTCGTAATATTGCTCAATGTTTAAATGATTTTGATATTCCATTATATTTATCACATACGGTAACAAATATTAAAGGTAAAGGTCATTTAGAGCAAATTGAAATTAGTCAAGTTGATGATAAATTTCAACCGATTAAAGGAACCGAAAAAGTCTTTGATGTAGACACATTACTTCTTTCTGTTGGCCTTATTCCTTCGAATGAATTATTAGATAATTTAGGGGTAAGACAAAATAGTACTACAAGAGGAGCATTAGTTAATGAATCGCTTGAATGTGATATTGAAGGAATCTTTGCCTGTGGTAATGTTCTTCATGTTCATGACTTAGTTGATTTTGTCACCAATGAAGGAAGAAGAGCAGGTAAAGCATGTAGTGAATATTTAAAAGGAAATTTAGTCAAAGATAATAATTATATTGAATGTGTTGCTAAAAATGGTATTGCCTATACTGTTCCATCACGCATTCGTTTAATTAATGTTAAAGATAAAGTAACCTTTAATTTTAGAGTTCGTAAACCTTTTAGTAATTCGCGTATTGTCGTTAAATTTAATGATCAGGAAGTTAAAAAAGTGTTTAAACCACATATGCTACCAGCTGAAATGGAAAGCATTGACATAAGTAAAGATTTATTCAAAGATAATGTCGGTGTATTATCTTTTGAAGTAGTGGAGGGATAAGTAAATGAAAGAATTTGTTTGTATTATTTGTCCTAAAGGATGTCGTTTAAAAGTTAGTGATGATTTAAAAGTAAGTGGTAATACTTGTAAACGTGGAGAAAAATATGCTTTAGATGAAGTAACTCACCCAATGCGTAATATAACTTCAACGGTTAAAATTATTTCATCGAGTATTAATCGTTTACCTGTTAAAACAAGTGGAGATATTCCCAAAGAAAAAATGTTTGATGTTATGGATGAAATAAATAAAGTTGTTTGTAAAGCACCAATTAAAATGCACGATGTTATAATCAAAAATGTTTTAAACTTAGGAGTAGATGTTATAGCTACTCGAACAATTTTAAAGTGAGGAAAGAAAATTGATTGAACAATTTGTTGCAAATTTTAATGTTTATGAAATAATAGGATTAGTAGCAACACTTCTAGTTTTAATTTCTTTCTCATTAAATGGAGAACGAAAAATTAGAATGGTGAATGTTATTGGAGCTAGTTTCTTTGTTGTTTATGGAATTTTAATTAATTCGTTATCAACATGGGTTTTAAATAGTTTCTTAATTATTATTCATGCTACTAAACTTTATAAAACTTATAAAAAAGAAAGGGAGAAAAATAGTTTATGAAGATTTTTATTGATACTGCCAATTTAAATGAAATCAAAGAAGCAAGTAGTTTTCCTTTTGTTGATGGAGTAACTACTAATCCATCATTAATTGCTAAAGAAGGAAGAGATTTAGTTTCGACAATTAAAGAAATTACGACTTTAATTGATGGCCCAATTAGTGCCGAAGTTAAAGAAGATAACGCTACTAATATGTATAAAGAAGCTAAAGAATACGCTAAAATGCATAAAAATATCGTTATCAAGGTTCCAATGACTTTAGAAGGTATGAAATTAACTAAAATGCTAAGTAAAGAAGGAATTAAAACAAATGTAACTTTAATTTTTACTCCTGCTCAAGCTATTTTAGCTGCTAAATGTGGTGCAACTTATGTTTCGCCATTTATGGGAAGATTAGATGACATCACTAAAGGAACAGGCGTTGAATTAATTAGTGAAGTTCGTTATTTATTTGATCTTTACGGTTTTGATACTGAAATTATTGCCGCATCAATTAGATCTTTAGATCATGTTCACGAAGCCTTACATGCTGGTGCACATGTTGCAACTATTCCATATAAAGTAATTTTAAAAATGTTAGAACATCCTTTAACAACTAAAGGATTAGAAATTTTTAAAGAAGCTAGTAAATAAAAAACTCTAGGTTTTCCTAGAGTTTTTATTTTTGGTTAATTATTTATATAACTTGATATTATCAACAACTAAACGTGCGTTTGTTGTATTAGCATCAGGTTTTTTCTCGCCGTAGAATCTAATCTTTGATGAATTTAATTCAACTGATTTATTTGTATATTCAGCAGCAGATAATTCTTCTAAAGTAACACTAACTACTTCAACCCAAGCATCATCAACCCATTGTTGGATTGCTAAACTTAAGAAATTGTTAGCCATTTGTTCTAAATCTTTTTCACTCCATACTCTAAAATCTACGTCCATTTGTTTAACAACATTTTCGCCCATATCAAATTCAAGGTATGTTGCTTCTGGAGCTTTAGCATAGAAATTCATTGCCATAGTTGCACCAATTGAATCATCAGCATTGAATTTAGCTTGATAACAAGCAGAGTTCTTTTTAACAACTACTGTAGAACCATCAGTGTTAGTAACATTAATTTCAGGAACTGTGTATGAATCGAATCCTTCAGAATTTTTTGTTGCCCAGTCAATAGTTGTGAATAATTCAACATCAACTTCAGGAGTACTAGAATCTGGAGTACTAGTTGAAGGTGTGCTAGAATCTGGAGTACTAGAATCAGGAGTACTTGAATTTGGATTACTTGATGAAGTAGTGTCTTTTGGACCACAAGCAGTTAAAACTAATCCACATAATAAAGCGGCTAATAAATATCTTTTTTTCATATTAATTTTCTCCTCCTAAATGAAAAAAGTTTTATTACCACAAAATATAAGTCGAACTATTTTGTGAATAATACAACATAATATTAACACTCTAATGAGAAAAAATAAACCCTATAAAGAAAAAAGCATAAAATAAGTGTAATTTTATGCTATGATATCTAAGTTTTTTAAATAGTTATCAATGCTATTGATAGCCTCTTCTTCGTCGTCACCAGTGCAAGAAATAGCAAATGGTTCATTGTTTTGGATAACTAAAGCCATAACGTTCATGATTGATTTTAAATTAGCTTCTTCGCCATCATAATGAAGAATAATTAGTGAGTTAAATCTATTTGCAAAACTTACTAAATTACATGATAATCTCGAAGATAATCCATTAACTGATTTTAAAATATAATTACGTTTTTGCATCTTAACACCTCGTTTATTTTATTATACAACTTTTACAATTTTTTTCAAATAATCTTTTAATATGTTATTTAGAAAGCGTTTTTTTCTTGCTTTTTTTATTATTTGTAATATAATAAAAGCGTATGAATAATACAGGAGGAAATAATATTATGAAAATTAAAGTAGCTATTAATGGTTTTGGTAGAATTGGCCGTTTAGCATTCAGAAGAATGGTTGAAGACGGTAATTTTGAAATCGTTGCCATTAATGATTTAAGTAGTGCTAAAAACTTAGCTTATTTATTAAAATATGACTCAGCTCATAGAACATTAAAGGGTCACACAGTAACAAGTGAAGAAAATAACATCGTTTTCGATGGCGTTAAGATTCCAGTTATTGGTCAAAAAGATCCTAACTTAATTAAATGGTCTGATTATGGTGTTGACATCGTTTTAGAATGTACAGGTAGATTCAAAGGCTATGAAGATGCTAAAGTTCACGTTGAAGTCGGTGGTGCTAAAGGTGTTATTATCAGTGCTCCAGCTGATCAAACAACTCCAACATTCGTTTATGGTGTTAACTCAGATAAATTAACAAAAGATATGAAAGTTATTTCTGGTGCTTCTTGTACAACAAACTGCTTAGCCCCAGTTATGAAAGTTTTAGAAGATAATTTTGGCGTTGAAGGTGGTTTCATGACTACTGTTCACGCTTATACAAATGACCAAACTTCATTAGACTTAGTTAAAGAAAAAGACTTTAGAAGAGGCCGTGCTTGTGCTGCAAACATCGTTCCTTCTTCAACTGGTGCTGCAAAAGCTATCCACTTAGTAATTCCTTCATTAAAAGGTAGATTACACGGTGGTGCTGTTCGTGTTCCAGTAGTTGATGGTTCTTTAGTTGACTTATCATTAACATTAAAGAAAGAAACTACTAAAGAAGAAATTAACAAATTAATGAAAGAAGCTTCAGAAACTTACTTAAAAGGTGTTTTAGGTTATACTGAAGATCCAATCGTTTCAAGTGATATTTTAGGTATTACTGAAGGTTCATTATTTGATGAAACTCAAACAATGGTTTTAACTTTACCAGAAGGTAAACAAGTTGTTAAAGTTGTTTCTTGGTATGATAATGAATATTCATATACTTGCCAATACATCCGTTTAGCAAAAGCCTACGCAGAAGTTCTAGGCGTTAAATAGTTTACTTTGAAAAGTAGCGCTTTTATATAAAGTGCTACTTTTTTATTAAGATAAAAAGGAGAATAGAAAAATGAAAAAAATTGTAACTGACTTAAATGTTAATAACAAAACTGTCATCGTTAGAGTCGATTTTAACGTACCTTTAATTGATGGTAAAATTAGTGATGATAACCGTATTATCCAAGCTTTACCAACAATAAATTATTTATTAGAAAATGGTGCTAAAGTCGTCTTATTATCTCACTTAGGTAAAGTTAAACATAAAGATGAAGAACAAGCTAAAAAAGATATGAAGAAAAACGATATGAAGTTTATTACTTATCGTTTAGAAGAAATTTTTGGTGATAAATTCCATTACTGTGACGAAAATAAAGGTTCTAAATTAGAACAAATGGTTAAGGATTTAAAACCAGGTGAAGTTTTATTAATGCAAAATACTCGTTACTTAAAAGGCGAAGAAAAAAATGATCCTGAATTAGGTGAATATTGGGCTTCTTTAGGTGATGCTTATGTTATGGATGCTTTTGGTAGTGCTCATAGAGCTCACGCTTCAACATATGGTATTCCAAGTGTTATGGATAAACAAGGTAAAGAAACTGCTATTGGTTTCTTAGTTGAAAAAGAAGTTAAATCATTAACAAAGTGTGTTATCGGTGATGTTCATCCTTACGTTGCTGTTTTAGGTGGCGTTAAAGTTAGTGATAAGATTAAAGTAATTGAAGGTTTAATGAAAAAAGCTGATAAGATTATTATCGGTGGAGCTATGGCTTATACTTTCTTAAAATCTTTAGGTTATGATGTTGGTAATTCATTAGTTGAAGAAGCTTCTTTAGATTTTGCTAGTAAATGTTTAAGCGAAGGAAAAGATAAAATTGTTTTACCAGTAGACTTTGTTTGTACAGATAATTTTAAAGAACCTACAAAGATTACAAAATCAAATGGTAGAACTATTCCTTTTGGTTATGAAGGCGTTGATATTGGTGAAGAATCAATTAAAGAATTCACTAATATTATTCATAGCGCTAAAATGGTTTTCTGGAATGGTCCAATGGGCGTTTTTGAAAATGATTTATTCGCTAAAGGTACAACAAGTGTTTGTAAAGCAATCACTGAAGTTACTGGTGTCTTTAGTGTAATTGGTGGTGGCGATAGTGCTAGTGCTGCTTTAAAACTTGGTTATAAAGATAAGTTCTCACATGTTTCGACCGGCGGTGGTGCTTCATTAGAAATGATTGAAAATGATGGTCACTTACCAGGCATTGATGTTATTCAAGATAAATAATGAGGTAAGTTTTATGAAAAGAGTAATTATTATCGGTAACTGGAAGATGAATCACACAATCAAAGAAGCAAAAGAGTTTGCGACTATCTTTGATGAATATGCTAAAAAAGTTAGTAATAAAGACTTTATTATTGGTGTTGCTCCATCTTTCTTAAGTCTAGAAAGTGTTAAAAATATCGCTACTTCTTTCGTTGTAAGTGCTCAAAATGTTTACTTTGAACCTAAAGGTGCTTTTACAGGTGAAGTTGCTATTAATATGCTTCAAGAAATTGGCATTAATTATAGTTTAGTAGGTCATAGTGAAAGAAGAACTTACTTTAATGAAACTAATGCTACATGTAACAAAAAGTTAGTTGCTTTATTTGCTAATAACTTTACTCCAATTTATTGTGTTGGTGAAACACTAGATCAATATGAAAGTGGTCAAACTAAAGATGTTATCTTTGCTCAATTAAAAGAAGGCTTAGCTAATATTAGTAAAGAAGACGTTAAGAAAATGGTTATTGCTTACGAACCGGTTTGGTCAATTGGTACAGGTAAAAATGCATCAAAAGAAATCGCTAGTGATGTATGCCATTTCATTCGTGAAACTGTTAAAGGATTATATGATGAAGAAACTAGTAATAGTGTTTTAATCCAATACGGTGGTAGTGTTAAAGAAGAAAACGTTAAAGAATATATGGAAAGTGAAGATATCAATGGTGTTTTAGTTGGTGGTGCTTCGCTTGACGCTCAAAAATTTATTAATTTAATTAGTAAAGTTGCATAATTGATTGTAAACTAAAGATAATTACAAAAATAGGGAAATTAAAAATCCCTATTTTTTATTGATTTGAAAAGTGTAATTAATTATGCTAACATAATTAAAAAAAGGAGAGATTTATATGATCGATGTAAGTAACTTAAATCCTCTTTTTATCCAAATTCCAATTTTATTAATTTTGGTTCTTGGTGTAATTAGTGGATTAAAAGATGGGATATTTAAAAAGTTATTTGATTTTCTTTTATTTGTTGTTTTAATTTTTGCAATGATTTTTATGGTTCCACCACTTGCGACAAGTTTAGAGAATACTGGATGGATTCAAAATTTTGTTAATAAAACCTTTACTGGGGATTTTGCAACCTTAATTTCAGGATTATTAACTAGACCTGCTTATATTGTTTTAGTTATCATTGGTATATTAATTGTTTATGGAATTTTAAAATTAATCATCAATTTATTAATTAGAACATTATTTAGAGGAAAAGGATTAATTGGAAGAACATTAGGAGCTATTTGGCAACTGATTATTAATCTAGCTATTTGTATGGTTTTACTAGCTATTTTTGCTTCTCCAATGATCTTTAAAGGTGGCGAAGAATTAATTAATAATTCATTCGGTTTAAAACAAATTTATCAATTAACTAATAAAGTGCAATTAGTATTAGAAAAAAATGATTTACCTTACTCTGTCGAAAGTTTAGCAGCTCGTTATTTTGCAGGTGAAGATGCTAGTAAAGAAGATATTGATCGTTATACATCAACGTTTAGTCGTGTCGGTGATTTATTAGATTCATATCAAGATGGAACAATTATTAATGAATATGTTGATAGTGAAGGTAATTTAAATCAAGAAAAAGCTAATCAATTAGTAGATGATATGATTGTTTTCTCTGAAATTGTTAATAAATTACCAGAACCAATTAAAGGTCAATATGTTGAACCAATTGAAAGTATTTTAACACAAGTAAGTGATCCTTTAATTGATGAAAGTGGTAATGCTACTCAAACAATCACCGTTACAAGTGAACAAAAAGAGACTTTAGATACGGTTTTAAATAACCTAGGTGTTAAAGAAGAAATTAAAACTAATATCGATAAGATTCTTCAAACTGCATAGTTTATTAAGTCCTTCAAATGAAGGACTTTTATTATTGAAAAAAATGATAAAATTGTTATAATAATATCGTAAATGCGGTCATGGCGGAATTGGTAGACGCGTACGTTTGAGGGGCGTATGATTAAATTCGTGTGAGTTCAAGTCTCATTGGCCGCACCAAAATTATTAATATTTTAAAAAGAGTTATAAAAAACAAAATTCAAATTAGCAAATTTAGTTTAAGTATTTCTTTATTTAAAAATGTAAGAAATTGAATAAACAAATTTGCTTTTTTTATTGGAAAATTAAGAATAACAACGAATATTAACTGAAATTATATGCTTATGATATTTATATCGGAATATATAAAAAATGATAAAAGTTTGTTGAAATTTGATAAAAAACAAAAAAATATAAAATGTAGTTGATTTTTCGGGGGGGGGTTATTATAGAGAAAAGGGGGTGAAGTTAATGAAAAATCCACACACATCGAAAAGAATAAAAGCTGGAGTATTATTTGCTATTGGGTTCATTTTAGTAACCATTGGAATAAGTGTCAATGGGGCTTTAACAATTGCCGGATTAATTGTTGCATCTATAGGATTTTTATGGTATATAAGTGCCACACAATCATCTAGAAAAGTTTGTGATAAATGCGGTGGAAGTTTAAAAGGTTGTGAATATAGTTATCAAGAAAGAAAAAGTGAATATGGCAAGGGTTATAATCCATCCATTGAAGTTATTGTTGTATTTAGAGCAATTTGTCCTAATTGTGGTGCTGAAAAAGTGTTCGAAAAGAAATTTAGAATAAATGAAAATAGCAATAATTTACAATATCAAGTTGATGCATATTGTAGAAATACCTTTGGACATTAATTATTTTTAAATTGAATGAAAAGAATATATTTATCGCTATATATCAAGACTATTATCTATATGCAGATTTATTTGATAATATTATTTATTTTGTCCACAAAAATAATAATACTTGATGTAATACTTGTTGTGTACTATTTGATACTTATGATATTAGATAGAAGAAGTCTATTAATGTATATTATTGCCAGAGAGTCAAAATCAGCATTTAAAATGAAGAGTTTTAATGAAGACATTTTTTATAAAAAAGAAAATATTTATGAGATTATAAGCTATGATGATGAAAAAATGTTAGAAGATTTATGGATCGAATTAAGTAATTCTATGATAGTCGAATCAATAAGTTTTGATACTTTTCAAGATAATTTTGATTGGATAATTAGGCATTATAATAAAAAATATATTGCAACTGAATACGACGTTAAACAAATTATAAATCGAATTATTAAATACTTAAATTTAGAAGGTAACATAGTAGTTAATACGATTAAACGAGGTATTGTTAAAAACAATTATGCTGGTTGGATAAATATTATTGCAGATGAAGGTTGCGAAATAAATATAGTAATATACAATGGAATGAATATTTATCGACTTTTAACTATTTGTTTTCATGAATGTATCCATTATTATTTTCACATTAATAATCTAAATTTTACAGATAAAAATGAGTTGATGACAGATTTGGCTTTAATATATTTTGGCTTAGATTTTTATGCTATAAAAGGTTACTCATTCTATGATATTAAATATAAAAATAAAGTATTAACAAGTAAAAAAGTGAAGGATGGATATTTATCTCCTTTACAACTGGAATATGTAATCAAAATGAAGAAAAACATATCAATAAATCGATAATGTTTATTAAGTTAAAAAGTGTTAGAAGTGATTCTAACGCTTTTTATTATAATTCGTTAAATGATACTTAAAATTATTTATTTCAATTATACGTAAATATAATGTGTCCTTAAATAAAGATTATTAATTTTATTACGCATGAAGAGAATCTTTATTTATATGCAATTGTTAATTTATATGAGTAATTTTTATATTTGTTATTCTTGATTTAGATATTATAAAATATTCTTCGTTTTTTTCAATTCCAATATATCTTCTATTTAATTTTTTTGCCACATAACAAGTAGTTCCACTTCCCATAAATGGATCTAAGATAATATCATTGACTTTTGATGTGGATTTAATAATAATTTCTAATAATTTTTCTGGTTTTTGTGTAGGATGATAGCCAAAAAGCTTTTCATCCTTTTTTACTGCTCCGATATTCCAAACATCGTGCATTTCTTCATTATTTATTTTAAATACTTCTTCATAATTAAAAGAATTGTTTTTTCCTTTAGTAGCCCAAATAATAAATTCATAAGAAAATTTAAATCTAGTTTTAAATATAAGAGGTGGAGGGTCAATTTTATGCCAAATTATTATGTTTTGAATTTTAAACCCTAATTTTAAAATGATTTCTCTTATATCAAAGATATTATGTTGTGTACCACTTACCCATAAAGATGAACCATCTTTTAATACACGATAACATTCTTTTAACCATGTTTCATTAAATAATTTTACATCTTCATAGTTTTCTTTTTTATCCCATTCTCCTTTATTTACTGAGACTATTTTTCCGTTATGAATACTTAATCCATTGTTAGATAGAAAATAAGGTGGATCAGCAAAAATCATATCAATACTATTATCTGTTATTTTTTTAAAAACATTAATACAATCATCGTTATAAAGCATATAATCACTCCTTTAATATATTAATAGTTAAAAAAAGTAAAAAACTTTTAAAAAACAAAAATGTGTATTATAACACACATTAATTATGATATAATTTATTTGGAGTTGATAAATATGTTACAAATTTTATTTGGAAATAGAATAAAAGAGTTAAGAACAATATTAGATATTTCTCAATTAGAATTATCTAATTTAACCGGAATTGAAAGGGCACAAATATCAAAAATTGAGCAAGGTAAAGTAAATGTTACTCTTGAAACTATCAATAAATTAAGTAGTGCATTGAATGTTACTATACCTGAGTTGATGTCTTTTGAATATGTACACGATGTTAAACCATTTGTTAAATGGGCTGGGGGTAAAACACAGTTATTAACAAAATTAAAGGAATTTATGCCAAAAGACTATAATATATATTATGAGCCATTTGTTGGTGGTGGAGCATTGTTTTTTGATTTGACTCCTAAAATGGCTTATATTAATGATATAAATTCTGAATTAATTAGTGTTTATAAGTGTTTAAAAAATCAAGAAGATGCCAATAGAATGATTGATGAATTAATTAAACATGAACAAAATCATAATGAAGAATACTATTATCAAATTCGTGAGATGGATAGAAATGACAATTTTATTACTCTACCTCAATATATTAGAGCAGCAAGAATAATTTATTTAAACAAAGCTTGTTTTAATGGTTTATATCGAGTTAATGCAAAAGGATATTTTAATGTTCCATCTGGACATAAAGAAAAAGTATCGACTTTTGATCGTAACAATATGATTGAATTAATTAGATATTTTAAGGATTGCTCAATTAATGTAACTCAATTAGATTTTGAAGAAGCTGTCAAAAATGCCAAAAAAGGTGATTTTGTTTATTTTGACCCACCATATGATGTTTTCCCAGATAAAAATGGATTTGTTGATTACAGTAAAGAAGGATTTGGTAAAGAAGAGCAAGTTAGACTAGCAAAAGTGTTTAAAGATCTAGATGAAAAAGGTGTTTATGTTATGTTTTCAAATCACAATACTCCTTTTATAAATGAACTATACTCGGGATACAATATTCACATTGTTGAAGCTAAAAGAATGATTAATTCTAAGTCTAGTGGACGTGGTAATGTTTTTGAAGTTATCATCACAAATTATTAGGTGAATATATGGAAAAAGTTTATGATGATCAAAAATTTAAAATTATAAAAGGTGACTGTTTTAAACAATTAAGGAAGATTGAACCGAAAAGTATTGATATGATTTTTGCTGATCCACCATATTTTTTATCTAATGATGGAATATCTTGTAGTGGAGGCAAACAAGTATCGGTTAATAAAGGTGAATGGGATAAAACTAATATGACTATTGAAAAGAAAATCAAATATAGTCGTAAGTGGTTAAAATTATGCAGAGAAGCTCTAAAGGATAATGGAAGTATTTGGATTAGTGGTACTTATCATAATATTTATTCAATTGGAGTTGCTTTAGAAATGGAGGGATTTTCAATTATCAATAATATTACTTGGCAAAAACCTAATCCTGCTCCTAATTTAGCGTGTCGTTCATTCACTCATTCAACTGAGACAATTATATGGGCTAGAAAACAAATTTCGCAAAATAAAAAAGGAAAACATTACTTTAATTATTCATTAATGAAAGAACTAAATAATGATAAACAAATGAAAGATGTTTGGTTAATAAATTTGCCTTTAAAAAAAGAAAAAGTGTTTGGAAAACACCCAACACAAAAACCAGAATCATTATTAGAAAGAATTATTTTAGCTTCAACTAAAGAAAATGATATTATCTTAGATCCATTTAATGGTAGTGGAACTACTGGAATTGTCGCTTATAAATTAAATAGAAGGTATATCGGTATTGAAAAAGAAGAAGAATATATAAAAATCACAGAAAAACGATTAATTGATATTATAAAGGAGTAATAAAATGAAAAGAAATTTTAATGATTGGTTAAATACTATGAAAGATAGTATTGCCACTTGGAATTATTATACGGATTTTGAAAAAGTTTATGGAAATATCGATAATATTAAAATTGAGTTAAATATTTTAAATTCTTTAATAGGTTCAAAAAATATTAAAGATGAATTTAAAACAATTTTAAATGAATATCCAAAAACACTAAAAGTTCTTCCTATATTATTAGCAAAGCGTGAAAAAGAAATTAAAATTATAGATGCAACTGGTGAGTATATTTTTAATTTTAATAAACCTAATTATACAATTGAAGAGTATTGTAATTTTATGGAAAAGACTGGTTTATTTGATTTATTACAAAATCATATTATTAATAATTTAGTAGATTATGTAATGGGTGTAGAAGTAGGTATGGATACCAATGGAAGAAAGAATCGTACTGGAGATGTAATGGAAGATTTAGTAGAATCTTACTTAGTAAAATATGGTTTTATTAAAAATAAGACATATTTTAAAGAAATGACTAAATCATCAATCGAAAAGCAATTTGGTTTAGATTTATCATTAATAAGTAATGATGGAAAAACAGAAAAGAGATTTGATTTTGTATTAGTTAAAGACAATCGTATTTACGCTTGTGAATGTAATTTTTATGGTAGTAGTGGTTCAAAATTAAACGAAACTGCTCGAAGTTACAAGAATTTAGCAATTGAGTCTATAAACATTGATAACTTTTCATTTGTTTGGTTTACTGATGGTAAGGGTTGGTTAACTGCTAAACATAATTTAGAAGAAACATTTGATGTATTAGATACTTTATATAATTTAAAAGATTTAGAAGACGGAATTCTAAATGAGTTATAGTTTAAGAATAGAGCATTTGGCTCTATTTTTAAATATTGACAACTGTTGTATACTGTTATATACTGTTATTGAGGTGATTAGCTTGAATATTATTATAAATTTTAATTCAATGATACCTATTTATGAACAATTAGTAGATCAAATTAAATTATTAATACGAAAAAATGAATTAAAGACAAATGATAACCTTCCTTCGGTTAGAATGTTGGCTAAAGATTTAAAAATAAGTGCTTTAACAGTAAAAAAAGCATATGATTTATTAGAAAGTGAAGGGATAGTTAAAACAATTCATGGTAAAGGTACTTATGTATCTTTTGTTAATAAGGAGTTAATAAGAGAAGAACAGATTAAATCTTTAGAAGAATCAATTGATATAATAATTAAAAAAGCAAAAATGGTAGGAATATCAAATAAAGAAATTAAAGACACATTTTTATTAATTTTGGAGGATAACACCGATGATTAAAATTGATAACTTAGTAAAAAGGTATAGTGATTTTGAATTATCATGTTCTTTAGAAGTATTAGATGGGCGTATTACTGGTCTAATTGGAGAAAATGGTTCTGGAAAAACCACTTTGTTTAAATTGATACTAAATTTGATTAAAAAAGATAGCGGTACAATTACAATTATGAATAAAGATATTTCAAGTTTTACAAATGCTGATAAAGAAAAAATAGGTGTTTCTTTATCAAACTCAACTTTTAGTGGTTATTTAAGTGTTAAAGATATAATTGAAATTCTTAATAATTTTTATAATGAGTTTGATAAGGATGATTTTATTGAAAATTTAAAAAAATTTAAGATACCTTTAAATAAAAAAGTTAAAGATTTTTCTACTGGAATGAAAGCAAAATTAAAGATGTTGATTGCTTTATCACATAATGCGAAGTTATTAATCCTAGATGAACCAACTTCGGGATTAGATATTGTTTCTAGAAATGAGATATTATCAATGCTTCAAGATTATTTAGAAAAGGATAAAGAACGCTCAATTTTGATAAGTTCTCATATTTCAAATGATTTAGAAAGTTTATGTGATGATATTTACATGATAGAAAAAGGTAAAATTATTTTACACGAGGATAATGATGTTTTATTAAATGATTATGGAATTTTAAAATTAGAAAAAGAGATGTTTGAAAATATTGATAAGTCCCATATTTTAAAATATGAGAAAAATAATTATTGTATTATGTGTTTAACTGATAGTAAGCAATATTACCGAGATAATTATCCAAAAATAATAATTGAAAATACTAATTTAGATTCAATTATTTCTTTAATGATAAAGGGAGAGAATGTATGAAAGGACTATTTTTAAAAGACTTAAAATTAATGTTAAATCAAAAAAGATTTTTAGCTTTAATTTTAGTAATTTGTATTTGTTTTTCTTTTACAGATGCAAATTATTTATTTATTTTGAATTTTTTATCTTTTGTATTTTGTTTAATAGCAATTACTACCATAAGTTATGATGAATTTGATGAAGGGAATTTATATCTTTTTACTCTTCCATTCTCCCGAAAACAATATGTTATTGAAAAATTCTTATTAGGATTAATAAGTGGAGTAAGTGGTATAGTTATCGGTATTATAATAGTTGCTTTATCAAGTTTTATAAATGGAAATGTAGTAACAATTGACTTAGCATATATTAGTTTATTCTCGTTATTAATACTCTTTCTAGTTATTAGTATAATGTTGCCAATTGAAATTAACTTTAGTGGTGATAAAAGTAGAATAGTCTTGATAATAGTCTTTGGAATTATTTTGCTTATGTTTATTGGAATTAAGAAGATTTTAGAATTAAATAATATAGATATTAGTAATTTGATAACCAATTTGAATGCAACATTATTGTTGTTTTTAATTACAACATTAATTATTATTGGTATATTTATCTCAATTTTAATAAGTTTACATTTTATTCAAGATAAAGAATTTTAAATTTTTCGTTATTAAAGAATAGAGCATTTTGCTCTATTTTTTTGTTGATAAATTTTGCTCTAATTAATTTAATGTGAGATGAAAAAAATTAATTTGATGATTTTATTCTTGTATGGTGAATGGTTATGAAATTTTGTTTTTCGAACAAAAATCTAATTAAGATTGTACGATTCTTAATCCTCTGACTTAATATTATAAATTTTTTTAGATAGTTGATGAATTGTATTTTTAGAACTTGTTCTATAATTTATCGAATAAGGAATGTTAGATGCATTATTTTATTTATAGCATTTTTCGATTTAAGTATAAGTTTAATTGTAATGCTAATAGGCTTACTATTTTTATGAATTATATTGAGTAATTAAATAATTTATGATAATTTTAAGATGGTGATAAGAATATGAAAAAGAGGAGTATAATTTTTGTTTTTTTGTTCATTTTATTAAATTGTTTTTGTGTAAGTTGTACCGTTAATGAAAACAATAATGATTTAATTTTACCTGGAAAAGATAGAATTTGGTGGGATAAAGGTTTTAATAATACTAGTGAAGCATCAGACTTTATTATTCAATTAAAAAACGCTAATAAAAATGGCGATTTTCATTTTGGGGTTTCTAGTTTTAATTTACCAATCAATTTTGAAGAACATAGCATAACTTTTTCTGGACATATAAATATTAATTGTTCAAATAAGGAAGATATTTATAATTCATCATATGATTATTTTGAAATTCTTTATATGTATTATGAAGATCAAATTTCCGCTCAGACTTATGATAGATTTGAAATATATTATTATCCTTTTTATGTTGAAGATGGTAGTGTTATAAATAATGAGATAAAATATGATATTTTAGATTATTATGATGGAGCTTGTGATATTCATTTTAAATATGATGATAGCATGATTATGAAAGTAAAATTGAGCAAGCAAAGTAATAGTCAAATTGATAAAACTCTTTTAATTAATGATTTAATTAAAAATTATAAAATTTTGGTTTAAAGGAGAATATTTTATGAAAAAACTAGCTGTTTTATTAATTTCAATTATTGGACTAATAAATTTTTCGTTTCTTGAATATGAATCCTATAATGATGATGGTATAACAAATAAAACTATCCAGGCATTTAATGATAATTTGATAATAAAGCCTTCCGATTTAGTTCCAACTTATCAAATAGCCAACTCCAATTAAATAATATGTTTATTATAGACTATTTCGCATCATACTATTTTAAAAATATATAAGGGGGGTGGAAATAATAGAAAAGAATCTTGTACGTATGTGGTTGTTGACATACTTTCATCTTACTATGATTCATTTTTGGGTGATAATTTTTTGCTACAAAAATATAATGGTGAAAATGTTCTTGTTGACGAAACTATTTTAAATGCAACACATTTACTAGGTTCAAAGAACAAGGAGGATATTAAAGGTAATCAAAAAAATTTATCTAATAGTACTTATTTTAAGTTAGTAAATGATAAAGTTGATAAAATTGTTCATTTTGATAAGTTATAAATTTATTAAAATATTTTTGAAGTAATTAATTTTTACACAAAAAAAGAAATGACACAAATTTTAAAGGAGAAATAACTATTATATATAAAAATAATTGATATTCCCGAAGGGGGTTTATTTAATTACAATTTTACTGAAGAAATGAGAGAATATTTTAATAATTTGGTAACTGATGGTATATTTTATAATATTTGGATAAATTTAAAGCAATAGGACAATAAATATGAATTACTATATTTAATATATAAATTTCCGTGTAAAGATGAAAAGTAGGTACTTTATAATATATTTAATTAAAATAAATAATTTACTTAAAGGGAGATGATTTTATGAATATTAATAATTTATCAAGTAAATATAAGGTTAAAAGAATATTGAATGAAGATGTTGATGAAGTGTATAACGTATGTTTTAATAACCCTTTTTATTATGAGCATTTAAAAACGCCTTTAACAAGACAAAGTATTATTGATGATCTAAAAGCTTTACCACCTAATAAAACATATGATGATAAATATTTTGTTGGTTTTTATAATGAAAATGAATTAGTAGCAGTTCTAGATTTAATTTTAGGTTATCCAAAAGACAATATTGCGTTTATTGGTTTTTTCATGATGAATAAAGATTATCAAAAGAAAAATATTGGTACATTTATTATTAATGAAATTTTAGACTATTTAAAAAAACTAGGATTTAATGAAGTACGTTTAGGTTATGTTAGTAGTAATAATCAAAGTAAAAACTTCTGGTATAAAAATGATTTTAAAGAAAGTGGTTTTCAAGATAAGCGAGAATTATATACGGTTAATGTTTTACAAAAAGAATTATAACCCTATTGACAAATGATATAAAAATGATATCATTATAGTATCAAAACATAAGGGGGATATAATAATATGAAAGAAATTGTTTTGAAAAATAAAAAGAATGGTATGTTTTTCTTAATTCTATTTTTGGCTCTTTATTTAGCAGCTACTGGCTTATTAATTTATGGTGCAGTTATTGAAGATGTCTTATTTTTAGCAATTGGTGGAGTTTATGTTGCTTTTGGGTGGATTCCTTTTATGGGTCTAAAAGTATTAAAGCCACAAGAAGGTTTAGTTTTAACTTTATTTGGTAAATACATTGGTACATTAAAAGATGCTGGTTTCTATTTTGTTAATCCATTTTGTACAAGTTTTAATCCAGCTGCAAATACAAAATTAAATCAAAGTGGTGATGTAAAGGGTACTACTTTACAAGAAAGTTTAGGTAAATCTTTAGAAAGTAATGGTCGAAAAATTTCTTTAAAAATTATGACTTTAAATAATAATCGTCAAAAGATCAACGACTGTTTAGGTAATCCAGTTGAAATTGGTATTGCGGTTATGTGGAGAGTAGTTGATACTGCTAAAGCTGTCTTTACAGTCGATAACTATAAAGAATATTTATCACTTCAATGTGATAGTGCTTTAAGAAATATTGTTCGTATTTATCCTTATGACGTAGCTCCTAATGTCGATACAACTGGTGATGGAATCGCTGATGAAGGAAGCTTAAGAGGATCAAGTGAAGTGGTAGCAGCTCGTATTAAAGATGAAATTCAAAGCCGAGTATTAGAAGCTGGTATTGAAATTATTGAAGCACGTATTACTTATTTAGCTTATGCTCCAGAAATCGCTGCTGTTATGTTACAACGTCAACAAGCTTCTGCTATTATTGATGCTCGTAAGATGATTGTTGATGGTGCAGTTGGTATGGTTGAAATGGCTCTTGAACGCTTAAGTGAAAATAATGTTGTTGTTTTAGATGATGAACGTAAAGCAGCAATGGTTTCTAACTTATTAGTTGTCTTATGTGGCAATAAAGATGCTCAACCAATTGTTAATTCAGGTAGTTTATATTAATGAATGACAATCAAAAAAAGCAAATTCCATTAAGATTATCACCAAAATTATATGAAGCATTAGCAAGTTGGGCAGAAGATGATTTTCGTTCGATCAATGGTCAAATTGAATATTTATTAAGTGAGTGTGTTCGTCAACGAAAGAAAAATGGTCAATATATTTCGAAAGAGATTGATAAACCACTTGATATTGATATTGAATAGAAGGATTATTTCCTTCTATTTTTTAATCTTTTTTAATCTTGTTGACAAATCAACAAGTTATTGATAAAATGCTATCGGTAAAGGAGAAAAATTATGTATAAACGTTATGAATCTTTTACATTGTTAATTAGTAGAATAGCAAAATCGGTTTTAAAAATTAAAATGGAAGAAATGACTTCACAAGGATTAAAAAGCAGTCATGTTTCTTGTTTATATTATTTATATAAAGAAAATAAACCATTGACTGCGACTGAATTATCAAAACTTTGTGAAGAAGATAAAGCTGCGATTTCGCGAACAATCGATTATTTAAGTAAAAATAATTATATTGTATGTGAAAAAAAGTTTGAAAAAGCCTATCGTAGTCCACTAATTCTAACTGATAAAGGTATTGAAATAGCGAAAATAATTAATGAAAAAATTAACCAAATTGTTAATGTTATTACAAATGGTTTGGATGAAAATGAAATTAGTATTATGTATAAGTGTTTAACAACAATTTCAGACAATTTAGATAAATTTTGTTTAGAGCAATATAGGAGGTAAATATGGCGATAAAGTTAGTTATTGATTCTTCATGTGATATTAATTTAGAAGAAGCAAATAAACTTGGAATTACTTTAATTCCAATGGAAATTAGATTTAATGATGAAGTATTTTATGATGGGGTTGATTTATTACCTAAAGCATTTTACGAAAAATTAATCGAAAATAGTGATCTTCCAAAAACAAGTCAAATTAATCCATTTCGATTTGAAGAAGTTTTTGAAAAGTTAACAAATGAAGGAAATGAAGTAATTGCTATTACTATTTCATCAAAGTTATCGGGTACTTATAATAGCGCTGTTCAAGCTGCTAGTAATTTTAACAACAACGTTAGAGTTATTGATAGTTTAAATGCTAGTATCGGTGAAAGATTAATTATTTTATATACCTTAGATTTAATTAAACAAGGTAAATCAATAGATGAAATTGTTAATCTTGTTAACGAAAATAAAAGTCGAGTTGTTGTTTTAGCAATGCTTGATACTTTAAAATATTTACGAAAAGGTGGTCGTATTTCATCACTTAAAGCAATTGGCGGGGAGTTATTATCGATTAAACCGGTAGTTACTGTAAAAGATGGTGAAGTAAAACTAGCTGGTAAGGCAAGAGGCTCTAAAAATGGTAACAATTTACTTAATAAGTTAATTTTAGAAACCGGTGGAGTAGATTTTACAATGCCTTATGGTACTGTTTATTCAGGATTTGATGATAGTATGATTAAAAAATATATTGAGGATAATCGTCATCTGTGGGAGAAAAGCACAAACTATATTCCAAATTATATTTTAGGTTGTACAATTGGAACACATATTGGCCCTGGTGCTATTGGAGTAGCTTTTTTCAAAAAATAAAACAATTTAAAATTAATGCAATTGCATTAATTTTTTTTACTCAATTTTGATAGTATGATATAATACTTGAAGGAGTGATTAAATATGAAAAAAAATATAACTGATCAAAAATCAGTCAAAATTGTAACATTAATTTTACAAATATTGATTATGGCTACAATAATTTGGTCAATCGTTGAAATTGTGATTGATAAAGAAAATAGTAATGGCTTTAATCATATATTCTTAGCTTTATTAGGTTTAATTTTATTAAATGTGCCAGCTTTTATTGCTAAAAAATGGCATCTTTATATTCCATCTCGACTTCAAATTATAGCCATTGTTTTTATCTATGCGCATTTTATTCTTGGAGAAATATATCGAATTTATGATTATTCACTTGTTTTTGATAAAATATTGCATGCAACAAGTGGACTAGCATTTGCTGCTTTAGGTTTTAGTTTAGTTAATTTATTAAACGAATCTAAGAACACTCATTTAAGTTTATCCCCATTTTTTGTCGCTTTATTTTCTTTTTGTTTTTCAATGATGATCGCAGCGGTCTGGGAAATTTATGAATTTAGCATTGATTCATTAACAGGTGCTAATATGCAACGTTGGCAAATTGTTGGTGATGTCTTAAACATTAAAGATCCAGGAAGAGTTGGTTTAATTGATACGATGGGCGATATTATTGTATGTTTTTGTGGGAGCTTATTTGTAGCAGTATTAGGTTATATTTCCTTAAAAAGTAAAAACAATTGGTTAAATGGCTATTTAATTCGTAATGTTAAAGATTTGGATTATGCTAGTGAAGAAGCATCTAAGAGTAATGATGAAAATTATATTGAAGTAGTTAAAGAATTACAAGAAAAAAAGAACAATAAAAAGGTCAATTAAGTTGACCTTTTTTATATAACAATAGCTAAAGTAATAAAGGCAATCAAAGCCGTAAAAAAGCAAATTACACCACAATATTTAGTAAAACTAGTAAACGAAATTTTGATATTTTGATTTTTTAAAATTGATAGCCACATTATACCGGCTAAAGCACCAATTGGTGTAAGAAGGGCACCTAAGTTTGAACCGATAATAGTTGCATAAATAGCAATGATATTATTGTTATTTGCCAATATCGATGAATATAGAATGCTCATTGGAATATTATTTAAAATATTACAACTAATTATAGAAGTATATCCATAAGTTAAGGCGGTAGTTAAATCGTTAATCGCTAACGTATTTAATCCATTAGCAATAATATCAGTCACATTCGCATTGTTTAAACTACAAACAATAATATACATTGATAAGATAAACGGAATCATTGCATATGGTAGTTTCTTATATACCTCGATTGAGATTTTAGTTTTATGAATAATATCATTAATAATCATGAATAGACTTAAACTTATTGCACAAATTAGACAAACAATGTACATATAATCACTAAAAAAGATTAAACCAAATAAACATATGATTAAGTGAATTAAACTAACGATAATCATATTTTTATCAATACTATATTGAAAATTAGAAATTTTTTGTTCTAAATTATCTTTTTTGTAACTAAATATTGATTTTCGAAAGATAAAAATAACAAGAAAGAACGATGATAAACAAGAAATAAAGGTTGGTAAAAACATTATTTTAAAATATTCGATAAAAGAAATATTAGCGCTTAATGCTAGATAGATATTTGTCGGATTACCTATTTCAAGCATCATTGACCAAGAATTAGCCGCGATAAATTCAATAAATAAATATGGTAGAGGATTGGTTTTTTTAATGGCAGTATAGTAACAGATAAAAGGTGTAAAAGTCAAAACAACGATATCGTTAGAAGTAAATATAGTTAAAATTGATACTGTAAGGTAAAGAAGAATAAAAAACAATAAATTAGACCCTTTAGCTTTATTTAAAGCCTTTGAAGCACACATTGAAAAAAATCCAGCCTTATCAAGACAAATGGAAATAAAAGAAATTGAGATAAATAACATTAAAATTTTAATTGGATTTACGGGTAAAGAAAAATCAATTAATGAAAGAAGGTCCGTTTTAGAAACAGCTTTAAATGTGATTAAAATAAGAGCACTAATAAAAGGGACAATATAAAAAGTTTGTATAGAAAAATTAACCTTTTTAATTTTAAAAGATATTGTTGGAAATTTATTAACACACACAAATAGGGAAATAATTGATATTAATAAACAGGTAAGTGAGAGAGCCATATTTTAACCTCTTTTCTTTAAAACCTCTCTTATTATAAAACAATATATTGATAATGCAATAAAAAAGTTCACATATAATGTGAACTATAAAATAAAATATAAAATAAGTGAAGTAACAAAAATTAAAATAAACATCAAAATCATTATTGATAAAGTCTTTGAATATCCTTTTGGGTTTATTTCGTTTAATTGATCCATCTTTTTAATTAGTGGATATAAGCTAACGAAATAAATGGCAATTGAAATAATCATCGCGATAATGGCATATACTTTAATAGTAGGTGTTGCAAAAATTAAAATTACTAAAAGTAAAATAATAAAGATTAATTTACAATTGGCAACCCAATTAACCAAATATTTGCTATAAAGTTTACTTTTTTCATCATCTTGACTTTCTTGCCATTTTTTAAAAGCAATCATACTATTTCCATATTTAAAATCTGGTTTAAAATACATAATGATAATGTTACTAGTTTCCATAATCATAAAAAAGATAATAGCGATATCTAAAATAATTTCCATATAAATTTCTCCTTTAATCAATTTATATTATACAATAAAAAAAGAAGCGATAAAATCACTTCTTTTTCATTTTTAGTAGTTAGTTGCTCTTCTTTCAAAGAATGCTTTAGGGAAGCCACAAGTTGGACAAGCTTCAGGAGCATCAACACCGAAGTGAAGATGACCACATTTACGACACATCCAGAAAGTAGCACCATTTTCTTTGAAGACTTCGCCATTTTGAATTCTTTCTAATAATTTTAAATATCTTTCTTCGTGAGCTTTTTCAACTGCTGCAACACGTTCAAATTTAACTGCTAATTCTTCAAAACCTTCTTCACGAGCTTCTTTAGCCATACGTTTATACATATCAGTCCATTCGCCGTTTTCGCCTTCAGCAGCTGTTTTTAAATTTTCACCAGTATTGCCAATTCCATGGAATTCGCTAAACCACATTTTAGCGTGTTGGCTTTCTTGTTCACTAGTTTCCATAAAAATAGCAGCGATTTGTTCATAACCTTCATTTAAAGCTTGTTCAGCAAAATATTTATATTTGTTTCTTGCTTGAGATTCACCGGCAAAAGCTTCCATTAAATTCTTTTCAGTTTTTGTTCCAGCATATTTTGAAGTCGTTGCTTTTACTTCTTCCTTGATTTCAACAAATTTATCTGCGCCTACTTTGCAAAGTGGACAAACATAATTTGGATCTAATTCATTAGCTTCGTGGATATATCCACATACAGTACATTTAAATTTTTTCATATTCTTTTTTCTCCCTTTAATTAAATCATTGCTTCGATCAATATATTTTGTGTGTAATATTTTTTCACTAAGTTCACTTAGTGGTTCTTTATAAAATTGTTTATAAAGTTTAATAATTTCAGGATTTTGATAAGAAGATTTTAAAGTAATTTGTTGATCTTTATCATATAATCCTTGCATACGTTTTTTTAAAACATCTAAATCTGTATTAAGTAATTCTTTTGGTTGACCACCGCCTCCGATACAACCATTTGGACAAGTCATTACTTCAATAAAGTCATAATGTTCATGGTTTTTGTTAATACGTTCAATAAAATCTTTAGCGTTTTTAGTAGTTGAAATAGCGGCAAACTTGATAGTTAATCCATCGATTGTCACACTACCTTCTTTAACGCCATCAATTCCACGAACTGGAGTTAAATTTAATAATAGATCTTGAGGATCCTTATTAGTAAGCATATGATAAGCTGTTCTTAAAGCTGCTTCCATAACCCCACCAGAATTTCCAAATAAAATTCCAGCTCCTGATGCATCACTCATAAGTGAATCATAAGGCTCATCTTTTAAGTTTTTAAAATCAATGTTTTCTTCTTTAGCCCATTTTATAAGTTCTCTTGTTGTGATAACATAATCCATATCTCTTAAGTCATCGATTCCTAGATAATTGCCGCTTGCATTCATTTCTTCACGACGAATTTCCATCTTTTTTGCAGTGCAAGGTGTTAAAGCAACATTAACAATTCTTTTTGGATCGATCTTTCTTTTTTTAGCAAAGTAAGTTTTAATTGTTGGACCTTGCATACCGATTGGACTTTTTGATGTTGACAAATTATCAATTAAATTTGGATAAAATGTTTCAACATATTTAACCCAAGCTGGACAGCAACTTGTAAATTGAGGTAAGTTTTTGTTTTCTTTAATACGTTTGATTAACTCGCTTGCTTCTTCCATGATTGTTAAATCGGCAGCAAAGTTTGTATTTAAAACATATTTAAAGCCTAATTTACGAAGAAGTGCAACCATTTTTCCTTCTAAATATGAACCGATTTCCATATCAAATGCTTCAGCTAAAGATACTCTTACTGATGGTGAAGTGGAAACGATAACAATTTTATCAGGATTGTTAATTAATTCTTTTACTGTATGATATTCATATCGTTCAGTAATTGAATTTGTTGGGCAGACATTACTACATTGACCACAATTAATACAAATGGCTTCATCATTTGTATCTTTTAAATTATAACAATTGTGAACAGCAATTTTTTGCTCACAAATGTCCTTGCATAAACCACATTTTATGCATAAATCTTCATGCCTCACAATCGATGGATTATTTTCTTCAATTGCAACACGAACACTTAATGGTAAATGTTTACTCATTGTTAATCTCCTTCTTTTTTTGACATTCTTTACAGACACCATAGAATTCGATACTATGACCTTCGACAAAAAAATCACTATTTTCAAATCCTTTTTTAATTAAGGAATCATCAAAGGGGATAGGAGCGTCAAAAATCTTATTACAAATTCGACAGTGCATATGATAATGAGGAGGATTCTTAAGTTCATAATGGGCTTCTTTATCATTAACATCAACTTTCATAAATTCTCCATTTGTACAACAGTTATTTAAAATACGAAAAACTGTTGCTTTTGAGATACTAGGATAATCTTTATGAATGTAGTTATAAACTTCTGTTGCTGTAGGGTGGTTGTGCATCGATTTTAAAGCATTTTTAACTATTTGCTTTTGTAAAGTATTTCTTTCCATAAATCATCCCTTCTTGATAATCATTATCAATAAGCATATTATATCAATATTTATTAATTAGTCAATTAAATTTTGAAAAAAATAAAAGGATTAGTTTAACTAATCCTTAACGATTTAAAATTAATTTTGTTAGTTCAATTGGTTCAACAATTGTGCTACCTTTATAAACTCTCATATTACCGGAAGCAATCTCATCGATTAAAACAATTTCGCCATTATTGTAACCGAATTCATATTTAATATCCCATAAATCTAAACCAATTGATTTTAAATCATCAGCAATAATTTTAGTAATTGCTAATGTTTGTTTTTTCATTTCATTAAACAATTTTTGATCCATGATACCTAAAACTTCTAAAGCTTCACTTGTTACTAATGGGTCACCTTTAGCATCGTTTTTAAAAGTGCATTCAACGTATCCATTTTCGATACGAGTACCATTTTCAATATATTCACCATATCGACGAATGAAACTACCAGTAGCAACTAGACGACAAATAACTTCTAGACCATGACCAAAAACTTTACCTTTTAAAACTTCCATTGTACCATTTTTAACATCAGCACTAACATAGTGAGTTTTAATACCATGTTTTTTTAATAGTTCAAAATAGTAAACTGAAGTTTTTAAATTTTCTTTACCAATACCTTCAATTGTTAAACCAACGGTATTTTCTCCTGGATCAAAAACTCCATCTTTACCAGTACAGTCATCTTTAAACTTTAATAAAACATTACCATTTTCTAAACTATAAACATCCTTTGTCTTACCTGTATAAATCTTTTCCATTTTTGGGCCTCCATTAAATCCAATAAAATACTATCATAAATATTTTTTTACGACAATAGAGTAATTTATTGTATATTTCGGTAATTATAAATAATTAAATTGAAAAAATTTTTTTCTTTGTTATAATGAAATTAGTTATATAACTGACGGAACGTGGGGTTTACCACATGGGAGTATAACTATATTAGTAGAGTCGACCGTCTGGGCTAAATGTATGCCCGGTTTGTCCCTCTTTTTTTGTTTTTTAAGTATTTTTTGGAGGTATTTTATGAAAAAAGTAGCCGTAATTATGGGATCAATGAGCGATTTAAGTAAAGTTGAACCAGCTGTTAAATTATTAAAAGATTTTAATGTAACAGTTGATTTTAAATGTTTATCAGCTCATCGTTGTGCTTTAGAATTAAGCGAGTATGTAAACGAATTAAATAATGATGGAACAGAAGTTATTATTGCTTGTGCTGGTATGGCAGCTGCATTACCAGGCGTAGTTGCTTCAAAAACAATTTTACCAGTTATTGGTGTTCCACTTGTTAGTAAGTATTTAGATGGTATTGATGCTTTATTATCAATTGTGCAAATGCCATCTGGAATTCCTGTTGCCACAGTTGCAATTGATGGTAGTAAAAATGCTGCTTGGTTAGCTTTAGAAATTATGGCTATTAAGCATGATGATTTAAAACAATTACTTTTAGATGAAAGACAAAAAATGCATGAACAAGCTTTAAAAGCTAATATCGAATTAGCTAGTAAATATTAAAAGGGAGGATTAAATATGTCAAATAAATATCGTGAATCTGGTGTTGATTTAGAAGCGGGCTATGAATCCGTAAGATTAATCAAGTCACATGTTGCGCGCACAAAAGTTTTAGGTGCGATTGATTCAATAGGTGCATTCGGAGGAATGTTTGATTTATCACTATTAAAGATGAAAGAACCGGTATTAGTTTCGGGAACTGATGGTGTAGGTACTAAACTTATGATTGCCTTTTTAATGGATAAGCATGATACGATTGGTATCGACGCTGTCGCAATGTGCGTCAATGACGTCTTAGTTCAAGGAGCTATGCCGATTTTCTTTTTAGATTACTTAGCTGTTGGTAAAAACTATCCTAAAAAAATAGAGCAATTAGTTAAAGGTGTCGCTGATGGCTGTGTTTTAAGTGAATGTGCTCTTATCGGTGGTGAAACGGCTGAAATGCCAGACATGTACAATAAAGATCATTATGACATCGCTGGATTTTGTGTTGGTGCCGTTGATAAAGAAAAATTATTAGATGGTCAAAAAATTGAAAAAGACGATATTTTAATTGGTCTTCCTTCAAGTGGATGTCACTCAAATGGTTTTTCTTTAGTCCGAAAAGTTTTAATTAAAGATAATAATTTAGACTTAAATGAATATTATGAACAATTTGGAAAAACATTAGGAGAAGAGCTACTAACTCCAACAAAAATTTATGTTAAAGCAATTAAACATTTATTAAAAAATGAAGTTGATATTAAAGGCATGTGCCATATTACTGGTGGAGGATTCTTTGAAAATGTTCCACGTATGTTAAAAGAAAATCAAGGGGTTGAAATTAATATTAATTCTTTCCCACGTCCTAAAATTTTCGACTTAATTATGGAAAAAGGTCAAATTCCTCTTAAAGAAATGTATAACGTTTTTAATATGGGAATTGGTTTTATGTTAGCAGTTAAAAAAGATGATGTTAATAAAGTTTTAGATTTATTGAAAGAAATTAATGAAGATGCTTATGTTATTGGTAAAGTAACAGATAGTAAGGAAGTTATTTTAAATGATTAATATTGCAGTTTTTATTTCTGGTGGCGGAACAAACTTACAATCATTAATCGATGCCATTAAATCTAACTATATAAGTAATGCTAATATTAAATTAGTTATTTCATCGAAAAAAAGTGCATATGGTTTAGAAAGAGCTAAAAAAGAAAACATTAAAGCGATTTTTAGCAAAGATGAAGATGAAATTATTTCTTTATTACATGATGAAAAAATTGATTTAATTGTTTTAGCTGGTTATTTATCAATTATTTCTCCTCGTTTAATTGATTTATATCCAAATAAGATAATCAATATTCATCCTTCGCTTATTCCTTCATTCTCAGGTCCAGGATATTATGGATTACATGTTCATGAGGCTGTTTTTAAAAGAGGAGTTAAAGTAAGTGGAGCAACTGTTCACTTCGTGAATAAAGATGTTGATGGTGGTCCAATAATTTTACAAGAAGCAATTGATATTTCTTCTTGTAATAGTAAAGAAGAAATTCAAGAGTTAATTTTAAAAAATATTGAACATCAAATTTTGCCTAAAGCCGTTAAATTATATTGTGAAAATAAATTAATTATTGAAAATGAAAGGGTTAAAGTATTATGAAAAGAGCATTAGTTAGTGTAACAAATAAAGAAGGTATTGTTGAATTTTGTCAAGGTTTAGTCGAATTAGGTTTTGAAATTGTTTCAACTGGTGGAACAATGAATGTTTTAAAAGAAAATGGTATTGATGTTATCGCAATTGATGAAGTAACTAACTTTCCTGAAATGTTAGATGGTCGAGTTAAAACACTTCATCCGATGGTTCATGGAGGTTTATTATTTAGAAGAGATTTAGAGTCACATCAAGAAACAGTTAAAAAATATGGAATTAAACCAATTGATTTAGTCTGTGTTAACCTTTATGAATTTGAAAAAGCATTAAGAAACAATAAACCTTTAGAAGATATGATTGAAAATATTGATATTGGTGGTCCTTCAATGATTAGAAGTGCTGCTAAAAACTTTAAAGATGTTTTAATTGTTACTGACACTAAAGACTATGAAAGTGTTTTAAATGCTATTAAAAATAATTTGGACGATTTTAATTATCGTATGAATTTAGCGTATAAAGCATTTGCTCTTACAGGTAGTTATGATGCAACTATTTCGCGTTATTTTGCTAAACAAGTAGGCGATGATCATCCAGATATTTTAAATATTTCTTTAAAGAAAACGGAACATTTACGATATGGTGAAAACTCTCAACAAAGTGCAAATAAATATGAAGATACTTTTGTTGTTAATTCATTATTAGATTATGAACAACTAAATGGTAAAGAAATTTCATTTAACAATGTTAATGATTTATATGGTGCCATTGCTTGTGTTCGTGAATTTGATGATCAAATCGTTACGGCAGCCATTAAGCATTCAACTCCATGTGGTGTTGCTATTGGAAATAGTGGATATGAATCATATTTAAAGGCATATGAGGCAGACCCTCAATCAATTTTTGGAGGTATTGTAGCTTGTAACTATAAAGTCGATAAAAAGACTGCTTTAAAAATGCATGAAATTTTCTTAGAAATTGTTGCTGCTCCTGATTTTGATGATGATGCTTTAGAAGTCTTAAAAACCAAGAAAAATTTACGTGTTTTAAAATTAAAGAACTTACATGTTAGAGAATCAAAATACGATATTAAGTATTTAGAAGGTCGTGTTTTAGTTCAAGATTTAAATACTAAATTAATTGATGAAATGAAAGTTGTAACAAACGCTTTACCAACAAAAGAACAATTAAGTGATATTGAATTTGGCATGCGTGTTGTTAAATATGTTAAATCAAACGCTATTTGTATCGTTAAAAATGGTGTTACTTTAGCAATTGGTGGAGGTCAAACAAGTCGAGTTTGGGCTTTAGAAAATGCTATTCATAACAATAAGGACAAAGATTTTAAAGGAGCTGTTTTAGCAAGTGATGCTTTCTTCCCATTTAATGACTGTGTAAAAGTTGCTATTGATGCCGGTATTACTTGTATTGCGCAACCAGGTGGCAGTGTTCGTGATCAAGATTCAATTGATTTATGCAATGAATATAATATTCCAATGGTCTTTACTGGATATCGTCATTTTAGACACTAAGGTGTAAAATTATGAGAGTATTAGTTATTGGTAGTGGTGGTAGAGAGCACGCTATCGCCTATAAATTAAGTAAAAGTAGTAAAGTTAGTGAATTACATTTTCTTCCAGGAAATCCCGGAATGAAAAAATTAGGTAAGTGTCATAATATAAGTGTTACTGATTTAGAGGGTATTTTAGCTTGTTGTAAAGAAAATAAAATTGATTATGTTGTCATCGGTCCTGAAGTACCTTTATGTCTTGGACTTGCCGATCTTTTAGAAGATCATGGTATTTTAGTTTTTGGCCCAAAAAAAGAAGCAGCTACTTTAGAAGGTAGTAAAGCATTTTCAAAAAAATTTATGAAACAATATAACATTCCAACGGCAAAAAGTGTTGAATGTCATAGTATTGATGAAGCTTTAAAAGCATTAAAAGAATTTAGTTATCCATTAGTTATTAAAGCAAGTGGCCTTGCTGCTGGTAAAGGTGTTGTCATCGTAAATAATGAAATTGAAGCTAAACAAACTTTAAAAGAAATGATGATTGATAAAACATTAAGTGATGCCGGAGATGTTGTTGTCATTGAAGAGTTTTTACAAGGATATGAATGTTCTTTATTATGTTTTTTAGATGGCGAAACAATTAAGCCAATGGTTTATGCAAAAGACCATAAACAAATTTATGATGGAAATAAAGGCCCTAATACTGGTGGTATGGGAACTGTTTCACCAAATCCATTTATGCAAAATATGGATCAAATTATTGAAGAAAAGATTTTAAAACCAGTTGTTAATGCTTTTAAAGTTAGTAAAATGGACTTCCGCGGAGTTTTATTTATTGGCTTAATGATTGATAAAGATGAACCTAAGGTTTTAGAATTTAATGTTCGTTTTGGTGATCCAGAAACCCAAGTAATTTTATTAAGACTTGAAAATGATTTATTTGATGTTATGATGAAAACTTCATTAAAAAAATTAAATGAAGTTGATTTAAAATGGTCAAATAAACATGCTATCTGTCTTGTTCTAGCTAGTGAAGGCTATCCTTCATCATATCAAAAAGGATTTAAAATTAAGGGGTTAGATAATGTTAGTAATGATATTATTATTTTCCACGCTGGTACAAAAGAAGAAAATGGTAAAATTGTTACTAATGGTGGACGTGTTTTAAATATTTGCTGTTTAGGTGATTCACTTAATGAAATAAGAGAAAAAGTTTATCAAGCAAGTAATATAATTGATTTTAAAGGAAAATATTGTCGAAAAGATATTGGATTAGTTTAGGGAGAAAATAATGATGAGTAAAGTTTATCGTGTATTCGTAGAAAAACGTCTTGATTTTGCTGTTGAAGCAAAAGAAGTATTAGAAAACTTAAAATCACAATTAAAATTGACTAATTTAGTCAATGTTCGTTTATTAAATCGCTATGATGTTGAAAACGTTAATAAAGAAACTTTATTAAAAGGTATTCAAACAATTTTAAGTGAACCAATGGTTGATGAAGTTTACTTAGAAGATTTTATTTATAGTGAAAATAGTTATGTTTTTGCTATTGAATATTTACCAGGTCAATATGATCAAAGAGCCGATGCTTGTGAACAATGCTTTATGATTTTAACTAATGATAATAAAGCAAAAGTTAAATGTGCTAAAGTTTATGTTTTAGAAGGAAACTTAACAAGCGAAGAAGTTAGTAAAGTTCAACAATATTTAATTAATCCTGTTGACCAACGTCTTGCAAGTTTAGATAAAGTAGAAACATTACAAGATGAACATCCAACAATCGAAAAAATTCCTACTTTAGAAGGTTTTATTTCTTTAGATGAACAACAATTAAATGATTTAATCAAACACTATGGTTTAGCAATGAATCTTGATGATTTAAAGTTAACCCAAGATTATTTTAAAAATGAAGAAAAACGTGATCCAACTGAAACTGAAATTAAAGTTTTAGATACATATTGGTCAGATCATTGTCGTCATACAACTTTTTCTACTATTTTAAAAGATATTAAAGTCGATGATGGTGAATTTGCTAGCATTTTACGAAGCGATATTGAAAAATATAAAGCCTCACGTCATTATGTTTATGGAATGAATACTACTAGACCATTAACTTTAATGGATTTAGCAACAATTTCAATGAAAGAATTACGTAAACAAGGATATTTAGATGACCTTGAAGTAAGTGAAGAAATCAATGCTTGTTCAATTGAAATTAAAGTAAACACTAATGAAGGTGAAGAAGATTGGTTATTAATGTTTAAAAATGAAACACATAACCACCCAACAGAAATTGAACCATTTGGTGGTGCTGCTACTTGTTTAGGTGGAGCAATCCGTGATCCATTAAGTGGTAGAAGTTATGTTTATCAATCAATGAGAATTACTGGTGCAGGTAATCCTTTACAAAAAATGGAGGATACAATAAAAGGTAAACTTCCACAACGTAAAATTTGTTTAGAAGCAGCTCATGGTTTTTCTTCATATGGTAATCAAATTGGCTTAACTACCGGTTATGTTCATGAAATATATGATGATGGCTATGTTGCTAAAAGAATGGAAGTAGGGGCAGTAGTTGCTGCTGCTAAAAAAGAACAAGTTAAACGTTTAACACCTAAAGATGGTGATATTGTTTTATTAATTGGAGGAAGAACTGGTCGCGATGGTATTGGTGGCGCAACTGGTTCATCTAAATCACACGAATTAAAAACAACTTTAACAGCTGGTGCCGAAGTTCAAAAAGGTAATGCGGTTGAAGAAAGAAAAATTCAACGTTTATTTAGGAATGAAGAAGTTAGTAAACGTATCATTCGTTGTAATGACTTTGGTGCCGGTGGAGTAAGCGTTGCTGTCGGTGAACTTGCAAGCGGTTTAGATATTAATTTAGATGCTGTTCTAAAAAAATATGATGGTTTAAATGGAACAGAAATTGCCATTTCTGAATCACAAGAAAGAATGGCTATCGTCATTAATAAAAATGATGAACAATTTATTAAAGATGAATGTCGTAAAGAAAATTTAGAAGTTGTTAAAGTAGCAACAGTTACTGATAAAAATCGTTTAGTAATGGATTATATGGGGCAACGAATCGTTGATTTAAATCGTGATTTCTTAGATCAAAATGGTGCTAAACGTTTTCAAGATGTTAAATTAAGCTTACCTTCATTTACTGATACTCCATTTAATGAAAGTAAAGTTGAATCATTAAGTGAATTAAGTAAAGAAGTATTAACTCGTTTAAGCGTTACCAGCCAAAAAGGTTTAGTTGAACGTTTTGACTCTTCAATTGGTAATGGTACTGTTTTATCACCATTTGGAGGTAAGTTAAATCGCACTGAAACTGAAGGTATGTGTGCTTTAATTCCTGTTTTAGGTAAAGAAACAACAACATGTTCAATTATGTCATATGGTTTTAATCCTAAAATATCTAAATGGTCTCCATATCATGGAGCAATGTATGCTGTTGTTGAATCAGTTGCTAAAATTATTGCTATGGGTGGTGACTACCATACAGTTCGTTTATCATTCCAAGAATATTTTGAAAAATTATTAACTAACGATTATAAATGGGGTAAACCTTATAGTGCCCTTTTAGGTGCATATAGAATTCAAAAAGAATTAAATTTAGCATCAATTGGTGGTAAAGATTCAATGTCAGGAACTTTTGAAGATTTAGATGTCCCACCAACATTAATTTCTTTTGCGATTACTAAAGGCGATGTAAATAATGTTTTAACACCAGAATTAAAGAACGTTAATTCTACATTAGTTGAAGTAATGCTAAAAAAAGATAAGTACCACTTATTTGATTTTGAAAATTTACGCACAACTTATGATTATTTAGTTAATTTAATTAAAGAAGGTAAAGTTTTAAGTGCTTATACTGTTAAAGATGGTGGGGCAATTGAAGCTTTATACAAGATGAGTTTTGGTAACAATATCGGTATTAAATTAAATGATGAACTTACTTTAACTTCATTAAAAGAGAAGAATTATGGTAATATTATTTTAGAAGTTAATGATATCAATGATCTTCAAATTAGTAATATTCGTCTTTTAGGTACAACTATTAACGAAGAAAAAATTATTTATCAAGATGAAGAAGTTAGTTTAAACGATGCTTACAAAATGCATTGTAGTGTTTTAGAAGAAGTTTATCCTTCTAAATCAAAAGCTAAAAAAGAAATAATTGAAAAACAAGATTATCAAAAACGTCCAGTTTTACACGCTAAAAAGATATACAAAGAAGTTAATGTAGTCATTCCAGTTTTCCCAGGAACAAACTGTGAATATGATTCAAAACGTTCTTTTGAAAAAGCTGGTGCAAAAGTTAATTTAGTTGTTATTCGTAATAAGACTAACGAAGATATTAAACAATCAATTGAAGATTTAGCTAATGCTATTAACAAAGCACAAATTATGATGTTACCTGGTGGTTTTAGTGCTGGTGATGAACCAGATGGTTCTGGAAAATTTATTGCTACTTTCTTACGTAATGATAAGCTTAAAGAAGCAATTAGTGATTTAATCGATAATCGTGAAGGATTAATCATTGGTATTTGTAATGGTTTCCAAGCTTTAATTAAATTAGGTTTATTACCTTATGGATATATTAAAGATATGGATAAAGATGATCCAACATTAACTTTTAATGAAATTAATCGTCACGTCTCACAAATGGTCAATACAAGAATTTGCTCTATTTCTTCACCTTGGTTGCAATACGTTAATTGTAATGATATCTTTACAATTCCAGTTTCACATGGTGAAGGTCGCTTTGTTGCAAATGAAAAAGTTATTAAAGAATTATTTGCAAATGGTCAAGTATTCTCACAATACGTTGATAAAAGTGGTAATATTACAATGGAAAGCCCATACAATCCAAATGGCTCAGTCATGGCTATTGAAGGGATTGTTTCTAAAAATGGACGTATTTTAGGTAAGATGGGTCATAGTGAACGTCAAGGAAATAATCGCAATAAAAATATTTATGGCGAAATGGATCAAAAATTATTTGAAGCTGGTGTCAATTTCTTTAAATAATTACGAAGAAAGAGGGATTTAGAATGAGTGGTTTTTTTGGAGTAGTATCAAAAAAAGATTGTGTTTTAGATTTGTTTTTTGGTACTGACTATCATTCACATTTAGGAACTAAAAGAGGGGGATTAGCCGTTATTGGAGAAAACGGCTTTATAAGAAGTATTCATAATATTGAAAATTCCCCTTTTAGATCAAAATTTGAATATGACATTGAAAAATTTGTTGGGAATGCTGGAGTTGGTTGTATTAGTGATAGTGAAGGTCAACCATTATTAGTTAATTCTCATCTTGGCTCATTTGCGATTACGACAGTTGGTCGTATCAATAATGTTGATGAATTAAAAAACATCTGTTTTGAAAGAGGAAACGTACAATTTCTTGAAATGAGTGGTGGCATTATTAATCAAACAGAATTAGTTGCAGCTTTAATTAATTTAAATAAAGATCTTGTAAGTGGTCTTCGTTACGTTCAAGAAGTTGTTAAAGGTTCAATGTCAGTATTAATCTTAATCAAAGATCGAATTTATGCTGCAAGAGATAAATTCGGTCGAACACCAGTTGTTATTGGTAAAAAAAGTGACGCTCTATGTGCTTCATTTGAAAGTAGTGCTTATATTAATCTTGGCTATAAAGATTATATGGAATTAAAACCAGGTGAAATTGTTTCTTTCGATAGTGAAAAAGTAACACAAGAACTTGAAGGTTTTAATAAAATGCATATTTGTTCATTTTTATGGACTTATTATGGTTATCCTACTTCAACTTATGAAGGAATTAATGTTGAAACAATGCGTTATCGTTGTGGTCGCTATTTAAGAAAAGACGATGATATTAGTGTTGATAGTATTGCAGGTGTTCCAGATTCAGGTGTACCTCACGCTATTGGCTATGCAAGTGAAAGTAAAATTCCTTTCACCCGTCCGTTAATTAAATATACGCCAACTTGGCCTCGTTCATTTATGCCTCAAAGCCAAAAACAACGTAATTTGATTGCTAAAATGAAATTAATTACTGTTTCGCCATTAATTAATAAACAAAAATTAGTTTTAATTGATGATTCAATTGTAAGAGGTACACAATTAAGTGAAACAGCACAGTTATTATATGAAAATGGAGCAAAAGAAATTAATGTTCGTGTCGCTTGTCCACCAATTATGTTTGGTTGTAAATATTTAAATTTCTCACGTAATACATCACATATGGATTTAATGGCTCGTAAAGCGATTGCTGAACTTGAAAACGTCAGTGTTGTAAGTGACGAACTTGCCAAAGAATATACTGATGAAAATAGTGGAAAATATCAAAAAATGGTTGATTTAATTTGTCATAAAATGCATTTTGATTCATTAAAATATCACAAACTTTCAAATCTAGTTAAATCTATTGGTTTAAATGAATCTTGTTTATGCACATATTGTTTTAATGGTAAAGAAGAATAAAAGAGGTGAACAATTATGTTAAGTGATTTAGAAATTGCTCAAAAGGCTGAAATTAAAAAAATTAGTGAAATTGCTAGTAAAGTCAATCTTTTAGAAGATGATTTAGAGTATTATGGTCGTTATAAAGCTAAAATCCATTTAGATAAATTAAATAGTACAAAAGATGATGGAAAGTTAATTTTAGTTACCGCTATTAACCCAACTCCAGCTGGAGAAGGAAAATCAACAACCACGATCGGTCTAGCTGATGCTATGAATAAGTTAAATTACAAGACTGTTGTTGCTTTAAGAGAACCTTCTTTTGGTCCAGTTTTAGGAGTTAAAGGTGGAGCAGCAGGTGGAGGTTATGCTCAAGTAATTCCAATGGAAGATATTAACCTTCATTTTACTGGTGACTTACACGCGATTACAACTGCTAATAACGCAATAGCAGCTATGTTAGATAATCATATTCATCAAGGCAATGAATTAAATATTGATCCAACAAGAATTATTTGGCACCGTTGTTTAGACATGAATGATCGTGCTTTAAGAAGTGTTGTTGTTGGTTTAGGTGGTCATGCTAATGGTGTTCCTCGTGAAGATCATTTTGATATCACCGTTGCAAGTGAAATTATGGCTTGTATGTGTTTATCTACTTCCTTAGAAGACTTTAAAACACGTGTCGGTCGTATTGTTGTTGCTTATACTCGTGATAAAAAACCAGTTACTGTTGATGATTTAAAAGCAACAGGTGCTGTTAGTGTTATTATGAAAGATGCATTAATGCCGAACTTAGTTCAAACATTAGAACATACACCTGCTATCGTTCACGGTGGACCTTTTGCTAATATCGCTCATGGTTGTAACTCAGTTATTGCAACTAAACTCGCTTTAAAAATGGGTGACTATGTTGTGACTGAAGCTGGTTTTGGGGCTGATTTAGGTGCCGAAAAATTCTTAAATATTAAGTGCCGTAGCGCTTCTTTAAAACCATCTTGTGTTGTTATTGTAGCAACAATTCGCGCTTTAAAAATGCATGGTGGAGTTTTAAAAGCCGATTTAAATAAAGAAAATGTTGAAGCAATGTTAAAAGGTATTCAAAACCTAGAAAAACATATTGAAAACATTAAGAAATTTAATTTACCTTACGTTGTTGCTATCAATAAGTTCTTTAGCGATACAACTAATGAAGTAGAAGCATTAGCTAAATGGGCTAAAGAGCATAACCATCCAGTCGCTTTAAGTGAAGTATTTGAAAAAGGTGGCGAAGGTGGTTTAGACTTAGCACAAAAAGTTGTTGAACAAATTAACTTAAATGACGGTTATAACACATTTAAAACTTTATATGATAGTAATCTTTCAATTGAAGAAAAAATTGAAACTATTTGTAAAGAAGTATATGGTGCAGACGGGATTAATTTTTCTAATCAAGCATTAACTTCATTAAAACAAATTAAAGAAAATGGTTGGTCAAATTTACCAATTTGTATGGCAAAAACACAATATTCTTTATCAGATAATGCTTTACTTTTATGTCGTCCAACTAACTTTAAAGTTACTATTCGTGATTTAAAACCATCAATTGGAGCTGGCTTTATTGTTTGTTTATGTGGTGATATTATGACTATGCCAGGACTTCCAAAGAAACCTGCTGCCAATAATATGGATATTGTTGATGGTAAAACCGTTGGTTTATTTTAAAATTTATTATTTAAAAGCCTCTTCAACGAGGCTTTTTATTTTTTGTGAAAACTTTAACAAAAAATTCACAAAAAATCTTTATTGCTATAGTTTGCTGTGATAAAATTAAGTTAACAATAAGGAAGGTAAAAATAATAATTATGGATGATGTTAGAATAATTGAAATCAAAAAAAATATTTTTTCAAAAAATATTGAAGACGCTAATATTTTACGTAACGCTTTAAAGAAAAAAGGAGTTACCTTAATTAATGTGATGTCTTCTCCGGGAAGTGGTAAAACAACGACACTTATCGCTTTAATTAATGAACTTAAAAAAGATTATAATATCCGGGTAATGGAAGCCGACATTGATAGTGCTGTCGATGCTTCATTAGTCAAAGAAAAAACCGGTGTTGAAACAATTCAACTCCACACTGGAGGAATGTGTCATTTAGATGCTAAAATGACAGAATATGGACTTGATCATTTAGATTTAGAAGATGTTGACTTAGTTTTTTTAGAAAATGTCGGCAACTTAGTATGCCCAGCCGAATTTGATACAGGAGCACATTTTAATATTAATATTTTATCGGTTCCTGAAGGTGATGATAAACCTTTAAAATATCCACTTATGTATGAAGTATGTGACTTAGTTATCATTAATAAAATTGATGTTGCTCCTTACTTTAATTTTGATACTAATAAATGTAAACAATATATAAAAATGCGTAATGAAAAAGCAAGTGTTTTAGAAATTAGTGCTTTAAAAAATGAAGGAATAAATGAAGTTGCTAATTGGATTAAACAAAAAATGGAGGGATAATAATATGGGTGAATTTTCAACAAAGTTTAAGCCGCAATTTAAGGGAGACAAAAATCCACGTAAAAACATTTTAAAATTAGGGCAAAAAATTACTAATCGTATTGGTAAAGTTACAAGTGAAGATCCAGAATATTGGGGGTTAGCGCCAATTTGTAGTGATGAAATGTGTGATATTTTACTTAAAATGAAAGTAAGAAAACCATACACTTTAAATCAATTAGTCAAACTTACTGGAAAAGATCCAAAATATCTAGAAGATTTATTTCAAGAAATGGGAGTAATAGGTCTAATTGAGTATAATTGGGAAAATGAAAAGAAAGAAAAACAATATGTTCTTCCTCTTTTTGTTCCTGGAATTGCTGAATTTACTAATATGAATCCTAAACAAATAGAAGAACATCCGGACTTAGCAATGTTTTTCGAAAGAATGGCTTTTGAACCACTTTCAGCTATTGCACCTTTTGTTCCAGAAGGTGGAGCAGGTATTGGGATGCATGTAATTCCAGTTGAAAAAGCAATTGAAATGGAAAATAATTCCGTTTCAGTTGAACATATTTCTCACTGGTTAGATAAATATGAAGGAAAATATGCATGTGGCGTTTGTTCTTGTCGTGTCTCGAAAAAAACTCAAGGAACAGGTGTTCCAGATGATGAAAATAAATGGTGTATCGGTGTTGGTGACATGGCTGATTATGTTGTTCAAACAAATAAAGGGCAATATATTACTAAAGAAGAAGTTTTAGAAATTATTAAGAAAGCCGAAGATAATGGTTTCGTTCACCAAATCACTAATATTGATGGTGAAGATAAAATTTTCGCTATTTGTAATTGTAACCCAACTGTTTGTTATGGTATTAGATGTAGTCAATTATTTAACACTCCTAACTTATCTCGTAGTGCTTATGTTGCTCACGTTGATAAGAAAAACTGTGTTGCTTGTGGTAAATGTGTTGAAGTATGTCCCGCTGGAGCTTTAAAACTTGGTCAAAAATTATGTACAAGTAAAGGCGAAGTTAAATATCCTAAACAACCTTTACCAGATAAATTAAATTGGGGTGAAGATAAATGGAATTACAATTATCGTAATACTAATAAAGAAAATTGTCATTTAACTGGTACTGCTCCATGTAAAACAGTATGTCCAGCTCACATTGCTGTTCAAGGTTATTTAAAACTTGCTTCACAAGGTAAATTTAAAGAAGCATTAGCTTTAATTAAAAAAGACAATCCTTTCCCAGCTGTATGTGGTCGAATTTGTAATAAACGCTGTGAAGATGCTTGTACTCGTTCAACAATCGATGAAGCAGTTTCAATCGATGCAGTTAAAAAATTCGTTTCTGATTTAGATTTAAAGAGTGATTCTCGATATATTCCAAATAAAGTAATTCCAAAAGTTGATGGTGAATTTAGTGAAAAAATTGCTATTATTGGTGCCGGTCCTGCGGGATTATCATGTGCTTATTATTTAGCATTAACTGGTTATCGTCCTGTTGTTTTCGAAAAAAATAGCGAACCGGGTGGTATGTTAACTTATGGTATCCCATCTTATAAATTACAAAAAGATGTTATTCAAGCTGAAATTGAAGTTTTAAAAGAATTAGGTGTAGAGATTAAATGTAATGTCGAAGTTGGTAAAGATGTAACAATTGATGAATTACGTAAACAAGGATTTAAAGCTTTCTATTTAGCAATTGGTTTATCAAAAGGAAATGTTATGAAAGTCGAAGGCTACGAAGGAAGTAACGTCTTTAATGCGATCGATATTCTTCATTTAGCTAATGATGAACAACTAAAACTAACTGGTGACGTAGTCGTTATCGGTGGTGGTAATGTTGCGATTGATGCAAGTAGAGTTAGCGTTCGTTTAACTAATAATGTAACAATGGTTAGTTTAGAAGAACGTCAAGAAATGCCAGCTAGTGAAAGCGAAATTTTAGAAGCGATTGATGAAGGTGTAAATTTAGTCCCAGGATATGGTTTATCTAAGATTTTACGTGAAAATGGTAATATAGTAGGTGTTGAACTTGTAAAATGTGTAAGTGTCTTTGATAATTTATTAAAATTTAATCCTCAATATGACTTAGATAATAAAAAGGTTATTAAATGTAGTAATGTTATTTTCGCAATTGGTCAAAAAGCTGAATTTGGTGATTTATTAAAGAATAGTAAAGTTCAAATTAATAATAGAGGCTTAGTAAGAGCTGATAAAGTAACTTATCAAACTGATGAAGAAGATATCTTTGTTGGTGGCGATTTATATGTAGGTCCTTCTTTTGCTATAGATGCAATTGCTATGGGTCGAGAAGGCGCTGTATCATTACACCGTTACGTTCAAAATAAAGGTGATTTAGTCACTGGTAGAAACTTACGTGTATTCTATGAAATGGATAAAGATGATGTTATCATTGAATCTTATGACAAAGCTGGAAGAGCGGAAGATAAGATGGATGAATCAATCGATTATCGTCGTTCATTTAAAGATGCTCATTTAACTTTAACTGAAGAACAAGTATTACAAGAAACTAAACGTTGTTTAGGTTGTGGTGCAGTTATTGTTGATCAAAATAAATGTATCGGATGTGGATTATGTACTACGCGTTGTGAATTTGATGCTATTAAACTTCATCGTGACCATCCTAACTGTTCACGTATGGAACATTCTGATAATGCTCAAAAACTTGTTTTAAAGAATATGATTAAGCGTTCATTTAAAATTGCTTTCTCAAAGAAAACTTTAGAAGAAAAAGAAGAACAACGTAAACATAGAGCATATAAAAAAGCAAAGAAGGTTAAAAAATAATGCATGAATTAGGAATAGTTTTTTATATTATTCGTAACTTAAAAGAAATTAGTGAAAAATATAATGTAAGTGCAATTAAAAAAGTTACTTTAGAAATAGGAGAAGTATCTACAATTATTCCTAGTTACTTAATTGATTGCTATAAATGGGCCATTAAAAAAGAAGATCTCTTAAAAGATTCTTCTTTAGATATTGAAGTTATTGAAGCAATTAATCATTGTAATAGTTGTGGAATGGATTATAGTGCAACTAAATTTGGTAAAACTTGTCCAAATTGTAAAAGCAAAGATACTTATCTTTTAAAAGGCAATGAAGCTAATATAAAATCGATTGAATATTAAATTTTAGGGATATAGAAAAACTATATCCCTTTATTTATTTAAAAAAAAGAGTATAGTTATTATTAGAGGTGAAAAAATATGAAAATAGCTATTGTTTATTCTAGTTTAACTAATAATACAAAATTATTGGCTGAAGCATTAAAAAATAAATATATTGATAATGTTGTTTTTTGCGGTAAAGTTAAAGAAATAAAAGAAATAGATGCCGATATATATTTTTTGGGTTCATGGACTGATAAAGGAGATATAAGTAATGAATTAATTCCTTTTGTTGAATCTCTAAATAATAAACGTGTCTTTTTGTTTGGTACATGTGGGTTTGGTGGAAGTGAACAATATTATCTAAACCTATATAATCGTTTCAAAAATCATTTAGACCAATCAAATGAAGTGTTGGGTCATTTTTATTGTCAAGGTAAAATGCCATTGACAATTAAGGAACGTTATATAAGTTTAATAAAACAACATCCAGAAGATAAAAATTTATTGGTTAGCATTGATAATTTTGACAAAGCTTTATCTCATCCAGATCAAAATGATATAAATGATTTTTTAGATGTTGTCGATAAAGTGATTAAATATTAATTGAAAAATATTATTTAATATGCTATATTAATATGGCATCCCCGAGTGGTGGAATTGGTAGACGCAATGGACTCAAAATCCATCGAAGAAATTCATGCCGGTTCGAGTCCGGCCTCGGGGACCAATTTATATTTTGCCGTGATATAAGAAAGTAAGAATGAGGTAACCTCATTTTTATTTTTGTTTAAATATGCTAAAATTTGATTACAAGATGCAAAAAATGGAGGATGATATAATGAATTTGCATTTTGAGAAAGTAACCATTAATGACTTAAAATGGTTAAATTATCTTACAATAAAAGATAGTCAAATTAACTATGTTGAATCGATCGAAGATAGCTTATTACTTCAAGAAAATGATTCTTCATGGAAAGCAAGAGCTATTTATGATAATCAAATATTAGTTGGGTTTGTTCTTTATGGATTTATTGATAATGAAGTGTGGATAGATCGATATTTAATTGATCAACGATATCAAGGACGAGGTTATGGTAAAAACGCTCTCAAACTTATTATTGAAGAATTAAAGAAAACTTATCAACAACCTATATTGTATTTAAGTGTTTTTAAAGAAAATAACGTCGCCATTAACTTATATCAAAAATTGGGATTTGAATTTAATGGCCAATTAGATAGTAAAGGCGAATTAGTTATGGAACTAAAATTATAGTATATTAATACCAATTTAATTTAGTCAAAAAGATTAAATTAGATTGGTTTTTTATGTTGCCGATAAAGTGCTTTACATAAATGATTGATAATTTATAATATAACTGAGGTGATAAGTATGTTAGGTGATAGATTAAAGTTATATCGAGTCAAGAAAAAATTAAGCCAAGAAAGCGTTGCCAATATTTTAAATGTATCACGACAAACTATTTCAAAGTATGAAAATAATATAAATGAACCCGATTTAAAAACTTTGGAAAAACTTGCCAATATTTATAATGTTGATTTATCACTTCTTTTAAAAGAAGAAGAACATCAACGAGTAAGTATTTTTCATCTTGGCATTACTATTTTTAGCCTGTTATTTCTATTTATTTTAATCTATTTAATGCCAAGTATAATACCTGCTCATTACAATATCTATGGTGAAGTAACTAGATATGGTAGTAAATATGAGTTTTTATTATTTATTATTCCAATCTTAATCTTTTTTGGCATAGATACATTAATTGCTTTTTTAGTAAGTGATAAAGAAGCAATGAAAATTAGTCGAATCATTTTAATTATTGTGCAAATTATTTTTATTGTAATGTATAGTTATTTTTCATTTATTTCAATGAAAGAAATTAATTATGTAAAATTATTTGTTGGCTTTAATGCATCGCTTTTTCTAACTATTTCAATTTTAGTAAATCCAAAATTTACTAAACAAAATAAAATTTTAGGGTTTAGAACAAGTTTAACTTTAAATAATTTAAAAGCTTGGAATGATATTAATATGTTTTTAATGATTAGTTCAACAATCTTAGGTTTATTGATGTATATTTTAACGTTATTGTTACCTAATAATGTCGTATATTTTGTACTTATTTTACCATTTATTGAAATGATAATTGTTTATATTAAATATTATTTTTATCAAAAAAAAGTTAATCTTTAAAAAAGCTAGTATTTACAGTACTAGCTTTTTTCTTTATAATATTAATAGGTGATTAATATGCGTAAAAGTAAAATAATTACAATAACATTAGTTATTATTTGTCTACCATTACTATATTTTACAATTTCTTTAATACCATTTGATGCTCAAAAACTTATTAGTGATTATCAAGCAAGTGCCCAAGGAGTAACAGTTGCAATCTTTGGCTCAATAGGTTTAGGAGTTGCTCTTGCGGTAGTCTATTCAATAATGATTATTGTTATGATTGTATCGGTGATTGGATTTATTTTTTCTTTCCTTCGTCGTCATGATTTCGATAAAAGAATTCGTATCACAAGTTATATTTTAGATTTAGTTTTTGTTTTTTGCTTTGTAACGACATTTGTTAAATTAATAACAAATATACAATAAAATAAAAATCCAAGGAAATCCTTGGATTTTTTTAACCTAAAGCTACATCTAAAATCATCATGATAGTAAAACCGATTGCCACACCAATTGTAGCGATATTGGAATGTTTTCCTTCTTGAGCTTCTGGTATTAATTCTTCAACGACAACATAAATCATTGCACCAGCAGCAAAAGATAATAGATATGGAAGAATTGGGACAACAAAGTTAGTTAATAAGATAGTTACTAGAGCCGCAATAGGTTCAACAACTCCAGATAAGGTACCATATAAAAATGATTTAGATTTACTATATCCATTTTGTTTTAATGGCATTGAAATAATTGCCCCTTCAGGAAAGTTTTGGATGGCAATACCAATTGATAAAGCGATTGCTCCAGCAAGAGTGATGTTAGTGCTACCAACCATTAATCCCGCAAAAACAACTCCAACAGCCATACCTTCAGGAATATTGTGTAAAGTAACAGCAAATAGTAACATTGTATTTTTCTTTAAGTTACTTTTTTTACCTTCCGGTGTATCACTATTGATATGCAAGTGTGGAATTATGCTATCTAAAAGTAATAAAAATCCCATTCCTAAAAGAAAACCGACTGCTGCTGGAATAAATGATAATTTTCCAAGATGAGAAGACATGTCGATACTAGGTATAATAAGTGACCAGACACTAGCAGCAATCATAACCCCAGCTGCAAACCCTAATAATAATTTTTCGATTTTTGGATTCATCTTATTTTTCATAAAGAAAACTAGTGATGAACCAAGAGTTGTTCCAAGAAAAGGAACAAAAATCCCTATAATTGTATTTAAATTCATATAACTCACCCCTTTGAGTTCATTTTATTATACTGAAGAAAATGATTAATTACAATTAATATGAATAATAATTTCATCATTTAAATCATTTATAAGTTGATATTTAATCTTTTTATCATCTAAATAATTTTTTATAAAAATGTATTCTTGAGAATCATCATGCTTTGTATAAAAGACAACTATAATATGTTTAGCAAATTCTAAGACTTTTGTAATTGATAATAAAGTATCTTCTTTCTTAGAAGTAATCTTTTTATTTGAACCAGGTAAAAAACCTAAATTATATAAAACGAGATCAATTTTACCACGATAATAATTCGTAATATTGATAAAATTATCATTAATTATAGTTACATTTTTTGCATTAATTAAACGTTTTTGGCTTCGTTTAATTGCTAGATTTTGAATGTCAAAAGCTAATATTTTTTTAAAATTAAAAGCCAAAAATAACGAGTCATGACCATTACCAAGTGTTGCATCAACTGCGACAATTTTATGGTCGATTGTTTTTATGATTTCATGTGATTTTAGAACTGCTTTTGATAAATGATAATATTCTCCTTGATAAGTATTTCGTCTATTCATTTCTTTATCAATTTCATTAGTTACAATTGTTTTTTTGATTGACCATAAGGGAGTAATTAAATCTTCTTTTCTAGCATCACCAGTGATGCGCTCTACAACGATATCTTCTCTTAAAATAGATAATTGACTAACAACAATATCGACATATTCTTCAAGTGTTAAAATATGATATTTATGATATATCAACGCTAAAGGTGTATCTTTTAAAATATTAAGTGAATGGATTTTGATTCCATCAATAGGTAACGAGTTTAGATCATTTATTGTTTGAAGCATATCATTTTTAGTTTCATTTAATAGACCATTAATAATATGAACAACGACACGTAAGTGACGTTTTTTTAATTCATAAACGGTATTTACAAACGTTGAAAAAGAATATCCTCGATTTATTTTTTTACTAGTTAAATCATTGCTCGTTTGAAGACCTAGTTCAATAACGACTTCTTTTTGTTTATTTAATTTTTCAAGATAATTATAAATTTCATCATTAAAACAGTCAGGGCGGGTAGCGATGGTTATATTTACGCAATCATCGATTAAAATAAAAGGATCAAAGCATTGTTTGAGTTTATCAATATTTCCATATGTATTAGAGAAAGCTTGAAAATAAGCAATAAATTTTTTGACGTTCCATTTATTAATAAACACTTGTTTTCCTTCTTGGTATTGTGTTACGACATCTTTATTTTTATCACCAGCAAATTCACCACTTCCAACGTTTGAGCAAAATATGCATCCACCGGTTGATATTTTGCCATCGCGATTAGGACATGAAAACCCACCATCTAACGCAATTTTGGCAACTTTTTCACCATATTTTTGTTTTAAGTAGTAGTCAAATGTATAATATCGTTTATTTGTATCACTATAAGTAAATGGATTTAGCATTTTTTATCACCTTGTTATATTATTGCATTTTTTGTATGTTTTTGCTAATATTATTTTATTATATTATACTAGTCACAATAAGGAGGAATGATGGATGGATAATATAACGGAGCTGATTATTATAACTATCATGGTCATAATGTCAGCGTATTTTAGTGCAACCGAAACTGCTTTTACTTCATTTAATAAAGCTAAGATGAAAAATAAAGCAAATGAAGGTAACAAACGTGCAAACTTAGTTTTAAAACTAGAGAGCAATTACGATAAACTCTTATCAACAATTTTAATCGGTAATAATATTGTTAATATTGCTAGTGCTTCTTTAGCTACAACAATGTTTGTTCGTTATTTTGGTGATGCTGGGGTATCACTTTCAACGTTAGTTATGACAGTGGTTGTTTTAATTTTTGGTGAAATTACACCTAAAAATATTGCAAAAGATTCACCGGAGGCTTTTGCGATGTTTTCAGCCCCTGTTTTAAGAGTATTTATGTTAGTATTTACTCCTTTAAATTATTTGTTCTCATTATGGAAAAAATTAGTTAATAAAATATTTAAAACAAAGAGTGATAATTCAATAACTGAAGAGGAAATTTTGACTATTGTAAAAGACGCTCAAAGTGATGGCAGTATTGATGATGAAGCTGGTGATTTAATTCAAAGTGCTATTGAATTTGAAGATCTTGATGTTAGTGAAGTTTGTACTCCACGTGTTGATATAGTGGCAATTAAAGAAGGAATGAGTAATGATGATATTATAAAATTATTTAATGAACATGGTTACTCACGTCTTCCAATTTATAAAGAAACAATTGATGATATTTATGGAATAGTTAATTTAAAAGATTTTTATCGCTATGTCGTCGAGGGAAAACAAGAACTTGAATCTGCTATTAGTCAAGTTCATTATGTAAACCCAACAATGAAAATTTCAAAGTTATTAAGATTATTCCAAAAGAATCATTCACACTTAGCTCTTGTCGTTGATGAGTTTGGTGGAATTAGTGGAATAATTACATTAGAAGATGTTATTGAAGAATTAATTGGAGAAATTTTCGATGAACACGATAAAATTATTAATGAAATAAAACAAATTAGTGATAATGAATATCGTGTTATGGGTGTTGCCAATTTAGATAAATTATTTGAAGAGTTAGGTATAAATGAAGAAATCGAAGATATTACTTCAGTAAGTGGCTGGGTTATGGATGTTTTAGGAAAAATACCAGAAGTTAATGATTCTTTCACTTATAAAAACTTAGATGTTAAAGTTTTAAGCATCAAGCAACATCGTGTTGAAATGGTTTCAATTGTTATTCATGAAGAAATCAAAGAGGAAGAATAAAAATCTTCCTTTTTTTGTTGAATATAAACGATATTATTGATATAATAACTAACGTAACTATGAATAGGAAGTAGTAATTAAAAAGATTATTTAGAGAGCTAATGGTTGGTGAAAATTAGTTAATTGATTTAATGAACTTGTCTTAGGAGTTAATCGTTTATTGCGTTAAAATAAAATTAAGGGCATAGGATACATTCCTATGAACTAGGATGGTACCGCGAATTTAATCGTTCCTAGATTTAGGGACGATTTTTTTATTATTTAGAAAAGGAGAAACAAAAATGGAAACATACAATCATGAACTAATTGAAAAAAAATGGCAAGATTACTGGTATTCAAATCATATGTTTAAAGCAATCGATTTTGATACAAAACCAAAGTACTATTGTTTAATTGAATTCCCTTATCCTTCTGGTGCAGGAATGCATGTTGGTCATATTAAAGCTTTTGCATCACTTGAAGTAGTATCACGTAAACGTCGTATGGAAGGATACAATGTTTTATTCCCAATTGGTTTTGATGCATTTGGTTTACCAACTGAAAACTATGCAATTAAAAACAATATTCACCCACGAATTGTTACAGATAACAATATAAAATCATTTAAGAATCAATTAATGAAAGCTGGTTTTTCATTTGATTTTGATCGTGTTATTGATACAACTGATGAAAATTATTACAAATGGACACAATGGATTTTTAATTTATTATTTAAAAACGGTTTAGCATATAAATCTAAAACATTCGTTAACTACTGTCCAAATTGTAAAGTAGTTCTTTCAAATGAAGAATCTCAAGGTGGTAAATGTGACCGTTGTGATAGTGATGTTATTCAACTTCAAAAAGATGTTTGGTTTTTAAAGATAACTGATTATTCATTAAAATTACTTGAAGGATTAGATCATGTTGATTATCCAAGTCGTGTTAAAACTGAACAAATTAACTGGATTGGAAAAAGTGAGGGTGCTGAAGTTTTATTTGCTCTAAAGGGTAAAGAAGATAAATTAAAAGTATTTACAACTCGTCCAGATACTCTTTATGGAGTAACTTTTATGGTTATTGCACCTGAACATCCATTAATTGAAAAATATAGTAATGAAATTACTAATTTAGAAGAAGTAAGAAAATATCAAGAAGAAACTAAGAAAAAGACTGAATTTGAACGTATTAATTTAAATAAAACTAAAACTGGTATTTTACTTGAAGGCCTTAAAGCATTAAATCCTTTAACAAATGAAGAAATAAATATTTTTGTTAGTGACTATGTAATGATGGGATATGGAACTGGAGCAATTATGGCTGTCCCAGCACATGATACAAGAGATTATGCTTTTGCTAAAAAATTTAATCAAGAAATAAAAGAAGTTATTCAAGGTGGAGATATTAGTAAAGAAGCATATACTGATGTTGAAGATGGTATTTTAATTAATAGTCCTCTTATTAATGGAAAACATGTAAAAGAAGCTAAGGAAATCATTATCAATTATTTAGAGCAACATCAATTAGGCAAAAAAATGGTCAATTTCAAAATGAAAGACTGGGCATTTAATCGTCAACGTTATTGGGGTGAACCAATTCCTGTCATTAACTGTCCTCATTGTGGTCAAGTTTTAGATGAAAATCTTCCGCTTGTTTTACCTGATGTTGAAAAATTTGAACCAGGTGCTAATGGTGAATCTCCACTTGCTAAATTAGATTCATATATTAATTGCAAATGTCCAAAATGTGGAAGAGATGCTAAACGCGAAACTGATACAATGCCTCAATGGGCAGGAAGCTCTTGGTATTTCTTAAGATACTGTGATCCAAATAATAATCAAGAATTTGCTAATTACGAAAAACTAAAATATTGGATGCCAGTAGATTGGTACAATGGTGGTATGGAACACGTTACACGTCACATGATTTACTCTCGCTTTTGGAACCAATTTTTATATGATCAAGGGTTAGTTCCAGTTAGTGAACCATACGCAAAAAGAACTTGCCAAGGTTTAATTTTAGGTAGTGATGGTGAAAAAATGTCTAAATCAAAAGGAAATGTTGTCGATCCACTTGATGTTATAAAAGAATATGGTGCAGATACTTTAAGAACATATATTTTATTCTTAGGTGAATATGAACAACCTTCTCCATGGAGTGAACAAGGTGTTAAAGGCGTTCGTCGTTTCCTTGAAAGAGTATTTAAATTAAAAGAAAAAGTTGACTATTCTTTACAAGGTGAAAGTAAAGATTTAGAACAAATTATTCACAAAACAATTAAAGAAGTATCATTTGATATTGAAAATACTAAATTTAATACAGCTATTTCTAAATTAATGATTTTATCAAATGAATATGCTAAAAAAGATAAAATTTCCAAAGAAGATTTGGAAGTTTTAATTAAATTACTAAATCCATTTGCACCGCATATTTGTGAACAAATTAATGAAGATTTAGGTAACAAAGATAGTTTAGTATTTGCAAAATGGCCGACATTTGATGAAAACAAAACAACAATCAATGAGGTTGAAATTGCTGTTCAAGTCAATGGTAAATTACGTGCAACATTTAAAGCTAATAAAGATGAAAGTAAAGAAGTTCTTGAAGCAAAAGCTAAAGAATTAGATAATGTTAAAGCTAATTTAGAAGGAAAGACAATTCGTAAAGTAATTGTTGTTGTAAATAAAATCGTAAATATTGTTGCTAATTAGGTGTGAAATTGTTTCACACCTTTTTTAAAATTATGATATAATCATAAAAGGTGATTAAGATGCGTAAGTTAAATTATATTTTGTTAGTTTTTTTAATCTTGTTAGTTGGTGTTTCTTCATATTTTATTTTCTTTAATAAGAGTGGTGAATCACTTGATTATACATATTACAAACAAACGTACGATGTTTTAGTTGATGAAGATACTTCATTTACGTCTTTTGAAGACCTTAACATTAGTGCCTATAAAGCCAAAAATGTTAATAATAAAACAAGTGTAGTTGTAACTTTTGATGGCGCTAAATATGATATGTTTGACTTAGATATTTTAGTCATTGACAAAGTTGAGCTTTCTTCACCAATTAATATTTTATATCCAAGTGTTGGTTTACTTGATGAAAATCATTTGAACTTAGTTGCAAGTAGTGAAAAAGTTGATGAGTCATCACATCTTGGTTTTAATGTTGGATTTATAACTCCAAATGATACTGAAAATTTATTAGTTTATTTTGCTTATAGTAATGCTAAAAGTGAAAGAATTACAAAATGTTTTGAGGTAAAAGTAGATGCTACGACTCGATAAGTATTTGGCCCACTCAGGTTATGGTTCACGTAAATATGTTAAAGAAATTATTCGACGTGGAGAAGTAATGGTTAATGGCGAAGTTATTTATGATGATGATTTTAAAGTTGACGAAATAAATGATGAGGTTATTATTTATAATAAACAAGTGGATTATAAAAAATTTATTTACATTATGCTTAATAAGCCTATTGGTTATTTAAGCGCAACTTTCGATAAATATGATCCAATTGTATTGGATTTGGTTAGTGAATACAGTTACTTTAATCTTTTTCCGGTTGGAAGATTAGATAAAGATAGCGAAGGATTATTACTTTTAAGTAATGATGGAAAATTGGCCCACAAACTTTTACATCCTTCATATCATGTTTATAAAACATATTTAGTAACAACTGATTTTGAAATTTCTAATCGATTGATCGATGAATTTAAAAATGGAGTAACCTTAGATGATGGATATAAATGTATGGAAGCTAAACTAGAAATTCTTGAACCGAGAATAGCTAAAGTAACAATCAAAGAAGGTAAATTTCATCAAGTTAAAAGAATGTTTCAAGCGTTTGATATAACTGTTTTAACTTTAAAAAGATTAACCTTTAAAAATTTAGTATTAGATGAATCATTAAGACCTGGTGAATATCGTTTATTAACGAATGAAGAAATAGAAGAATTAGTTAAATAACTATGCTTTAAAGCATAGTTTTTATTTTACTTTTGGCTTAATAAATATTATAATATTTATTGGTCCTATACTTTTTTAGATGGGAACCAAGGAGGATAAAAATGGTTATTACTTTTGATTTAGGTAATTCCGATTTAGTTTTAGGCCTTTTTGAAGAACATCATTTAGTTACTACAATTAGAATTAAAACTGATGTTTTAAAATCAAGCGATGAGTATTCTAAAATTATTAAAGAATTACTAGTGTTAAATAATATTGACCTTACAAAAATTGAAGGTGGTATTATTTCAAGTGTTGTCCCTCCACTTAATGAGGTACTAAAAGGTTCATTTAAACAATTATTTAAAAAAGAACCGCTTTTTGTCGGCAATGGGTTAAAAAGTGGAATTAAGATTATTGCTGATAATCCTTTAGAAGTTGGCGCTGATTTAATCGCTGATTGTTTAGGCGCAAAAATTAAGTATTCTTTACCTGCACTTATTATTGATTTAGGCACTGCTTCTAAAGTCTTACTACTAGATGAAAATGGTAGTTTTAGTGGTTGTGTAATTGCTCCTGGCATTAAAACATCGACATTAACATTAGCTAATAGCGCATCACAACTTCCACACATTAATATGAAGACGCCTAAGAAAGTCTTGGGACGTAATACAATGGATGCAATGAACAGTGGTGTGTGCTACGGCTTTAGTGGAATGATTGATGGAATAGTTAATCGGATTGAACATGAATTAGGTTATCAAACGACACATATTTTAACAGGTGGATTAGCAAATGTTGTTAAAGATAATTTAATGATTAATTTTATTCAAGATGATAATTTAATATTGGATGGTTTATATGAAATGTATTTAAAAAATGTTAAGGGGTAGAATTTATGCAAAACAAAAAAATTAAAGATATGGTTATTTATGCGCTTTTTATAGCGCTTATTGGTGTTGCTTCATTTACACCAATCGGATTTGTTCCATTAGTCGGTGTATCAATTACAACATTACATGTTTTTGTTCTTATTATGGCTTTTTTGACTGGTAAAAAAGGTGGATTAGTAGCAGGATTAGCTTTTGGTATTTTCTCTTTAATTCGAGCTCTTGTTATGCCTAATGCTATTACTGATTTAATCTTCATTAATCCAATTGTTTCAGTCTTACCACGAGCAATTTTTGGCTTTTTAACTGGATTAACTAGTGATATATTAAATAAAAAGTATGGTAATCAATTAGTTAAAAAAACGTTATTAATTGCTATTAGTGCTGTTATATTGACCTTCATTCATACAGCAATGGTCTTGCCACTTATGTACTTATTTGCACCATTAGTCGATGGTTTAGAAAACTTCTGGCAAGAAAATGCTTTTTTAACAATGTTTGGCGCAGTTATGGTTGCTAATGGCTTTTTAGAAATGATATTTGCAGGGGTAATTACACCTTTATGTGTAGTTCCATTAGCAAAAGTTATGGAAAGGAGTTAATTAAATGTTAGATTATTTAAAATTAGCAAAAGAAAAAGAAAAAGATTTAGTCCAAGATGTCTCATCTTGGGTAAAAATTAATTCAATTTACGATGAAAGTAGTGTATCAAAAACTAAACCTTTTGGTGAAGGTGTTAATAATGCTTTGAATTTCATTTATAATTTGGCAGTTAAAGATGGTTTTGATGCTAAAATTATTGATGGTTATGTTACAGAGATTACTTATGGAAATGGTGAGGAATTAGTTCTTGTTTTAGGACATGCTGATGTTGTACCAATTGATTCAGGATGGGAGAAAGATCCATTCGGTGGTGAAATTGATGATAGTCGTATTTATGGTCGAGGAACTAGTGATGATAAAGGCCCAACTCTCGCAAGTTATTATGCATTAAAGATTATTAAAGAACTTAATATTCCTTTAAAACGTCGTATTCGTATTGTCGTTGGTGGTAATGAAGAAAATGGTAGTGCTTGTCTAGACTATTATTTTAATGAATATAAGGGAGAACATCCTGCATATGGCTTTACTCCAGATGCTGATTTCCCATTAATTTATGGTGAAAAAGGTATTTTAACTTATAAATATGAAGGCGAAATTTTCGATGAATTAATCGAAAGTATTGATGGTGGAGTTGTCTTTAATAGCGTTCCTGAAAGCGCTACTGTTACATTTAAAAAAGATGTTCATCTAGAAGAAGCCTTTAAAAAATATTTAGAAAAACATCATCTTAAAGGTGAATATAAAGTAGTTAATGATAAAACGGTTATTACTTTAATTGGAAAAGCTGCTCATGCAGCTACTCCATATGAAGGAGTTAATGCATTAACAATTTTGATGAAATTTGTTAATAATAATATTAAATCACCACTTGTTAATCATTTTGGCCCTAAATTATGTTGTTATTATGGCAAAAATTTAGGAATTGATTTTAATGGCAATAAAATGGGTGAATTAACAATGAATGTTGGTAAAGGTCATTATGATGGTAATCATTATGAGTTTTATCTAAACATTAGATATCCAATTGATATTAATTTTGATCAATTAATTAAAAAATTAAATGATAATAAATTACATCAAGGATTAATTTTAGATGATCAAAAGCCTTTATATGTAGATAAAGACAGTGATTTTATCAAAATCTTGATGGAAGCATATCAAACAATTACTCATGATTATGATGCAAAACCACTAACAATAGGTGGGGGAACATATGCACGCCATACCAAAAATACAGTTGCTTTTGGCATGGATTTTCCTCGTGAAAATAACGATCATGGACTAATTCATTCACGTAATGAATATGTACGCATTGAAGATTTAGTTAAAGGAGTTGCAATTTATACTAAAGCATTAGTAGATCTTGCAAATAAATAATTATGAGACAAAGAAATAAAGTTTGGGCTAAACCATATTTAGAAAATAGTGATTATTTAATCAAGTATGATGAAAAACTTAATGATTTAAAAACATATTTTGATAATGAAAATACGCAATTTTGTTTGGAAATTGGTGTTGGTAAAGGCGATTTTATTTTAGGAATGGCTAAAAAAAATCCTCATATAAATTATATTGGTGTAGAAGTAGTAGCAAGTGTTTTAGTAACTGCTTTACAAAAAATTGAAAAAGAGAATCTTAATAATGTTCGTTTATTATTAATAGATGCAACCTTATTAAAAGATATTTTTCCAAATAAACAAATTGATACATTATATTTAAATTTTTCTGATCCATGGCCAAAAAAACGCCACACTAAACGAAGACTTACATCGAAAAATTATTTGGATATGTATAATGTTATTTTAAAAGATGATGGACAAATTATCCAAAAAACAGACAATCAAGGGTTATTTTTATTCTCTTTAGATTCTTACAAAGAAGAGAAATTTGAAATTATTTCTGCTGATTTTGATTATCAATTTGATGAAGAAAATGATTCAATGAGTGAATATGAACGTAAATTTAGAGAAAAAAATAATTGTATTTATCGTGTAATTGTTAAGAATAGGAGATGATTATATGAATAAAGAAAACTATACATTGCTTTGCGATTTTTATGAATTAACAATGGCTAATGGATATTTTTTAGAAGAGATGGAAGATCAAATTTGTTATTTTGATGTCTTTTTTAGAGATTTACCTTTAGATAGTGGTTATGCCATTTGTTGTGGTCTTGAATCAATCGTTAATTATATCAATAATTTACATTTTAGTGATGAAGACATTGAATTTTTAAGAGCTAAAAATATTTTTGATGAACGCTTTTTAGCATATTTGTGTCATTTTAAATTTAGTGGAGATATTTATGCGGTTAAAGAAGGCAGTGTAGTTTTCCCTCATGAACCTATTTTAACGGTTAAAGCTAAGGCTATTGAAGCACAGTTTATTGAAACATATTTACTTTTAGCTCTTAACCATCAGTCAATAATTGCTACTAAAGCAAGCCGTATTGTTAAAGCAAGTGAATCACGTCCAGTTATGGAATTCGGTTCTCGTCGTGCTCAAGGCGAAAGTGCGGCAATTTATGGCGCTCGAAGTGCATATATTGCCGGTTGTGTTGGTAGTGCTTGTACAATTAGTGATAAGTTATTTAAAGTTAATGCATTAGGAACAATGGCTCATTCATGGGTGCAAATGTTTGATAGTGAATATGATGCATTTATGGCTTATATCAAACATTATCCAAATAATGCTGTTTTATTAATTGATACTTATAATGTTTTACACAGTGGTTTAAAAAACGCGATTAAAGCATTTAAGGATAGTGGCATCACTAAAGGTGGTGTTCGAATTGATAGTGGTGATATTACCTATTTATCAAAAAAATGTCGTAAAATTTTAGATGAAGAAGGATTAACTGATATTAAAATTGTTATTTCAAATAGTTTAGATGAATATATTATTAGTGAACTTTTAATTCAAGGTGCTAAAATTGATTCATTTGGTGTTGGTGAACGTTTAATTACTGCTAAAAATGATCCAGTTTTTGGTGGTGTATATAAATTATGTGCCATTGAAAAAAATGGGACAATTATTCCTAAAATTAAAGTTAGTGAAAATACAAGTAAAATTACTAATCCTGGATTTAAAAAAGTTTATCGTATCTACGATAAAGAAACAAATAAAGCTGTTGCTGACTTAATTTGCTTACATGATGAAGTATTTGATGAAACAAAAGAATTAGAGATATTTGATGAACATCAAGTTTGGAAAAGGAAGAAATTAACTAATTATTATCTAAAGGAACTTCATCAAGTTATATTTAAAGACGGTAAGCAAGTATATCAATTACCAAATATTGAAGAAATTAAGCAATATTGTCATGAAGAAATCGATTCAATGTGGGATGAAGTAACTAGATTAATCAATCCTCATGAATATTACGTTGATTTATCGGAAAAACTACATAATTTAAAATATAAAATGATTAAAGATAGTTATTAAACATTGATTTTATTAAATTGTTAAAATATAATTAATTATTGTGATAGGGGTGAAAAAATGACAAAAGTAGAAAAAAAACGTCCTACTATATTTGATGTTGCAAAAGAAGCAAACGTTAGTATTGCTACTGTTTCTCGTGTTATTAATGGTATTCAAAATGTATCTGGTGATACAAAAGAATTAGTATTAAAAGCAATAGATAAATTAGGTTTTGTTTCGTCAAATTTAGCTAGGGGATTAGCTAAATCACAAACACTAACGGTTGCTGTTGTTATTCCATCACCTAATTATAACTATATTAGTTCAATACTAAGCGGAATGTTTGATGTTTGTAAAATATATGGATATTTAGTAAATGTTTTCACATTTGAAGATGTAGATGATGCTGCTCGTGTCGTTGATCAAGTAATTTCATCTCGAGTTGAAGGAATTGTTATTTTCAACTCACAATTAAATCAAAACGATTTACAAAAATTAACAAATATTTCTTTACCAATGGTTGTTATTGGTAATAATGCTTTATCAAACAAGAATGGTCTAGTGTGTATTGATTATTCTTTGGAATTAAAAGAAGTAATTTATAAGAAAATAATTAATCAAGGAATTAAAGAAGTTGTTTTTCTTCGCGATCCTGATGACAATAAAGATTGGCATATGGTTCATAATTTTGATAGTGCGATTGAAGAAGGAATTAAAAAGAGTGAACAAAGTGTTACATATTCCCATCATTACATTAAAGATTCATATATGCCAATTTATGAATATTATAGTGAAAAATTTAAGCAATATCCTCCACATGGAGAATTATATATAACACCAAGAGATTCGGTGTCAATTGCGATTTCAAATGCCGCTAGTGACCTTGGTTATCGTGCGGGTAAAGATTTTGAAATTATTGGTATTATTGGAACGAAAACAAGCAAAACTGCTCGTCCAACAATTTCATCATTTGATGTTGATTTGTATGAAGTTGGAAGTATTACAATGAGAATGCTAACTAAAATATTAGACAATAGTTTAAAAAATAAAGAGTTTCATTTTCAAACAAAATATATTGCTCGCGAGAGTGCAAGGTAGAAGGAGTATTTTATGAATTTAATTGAAGATTTAAAATGGCGTGGCTTAATTAAAGATGTCACTGACGAACAATTATTTACGAAGTTGTGTAACGAACATGCAACTGTTTATTGTGGATTTGACCCAACAGCTGCTTCTTTGCATATTGGACATTTAGTTCCAGTTTTAACATTAAGAAGATTGCAACAAGCAGGATTAAGAATCATTGCTCTAGTTGGTGCAGGAACTGGTTTAATTGGTGATCCTAGTGGAAGAAAATCAGAACGTAGTTTATTAACTCTTGAACAATCACGCATTAATGCTGAAGGATTAAAAGAACAATTAGGAAGATATCTTGATTTTAGTGATCCTAAGAAAACATTAATGGTTTCAAACTACGATTGGTTAAAAGATATTAATGTTATTTCCTTTTTACGTGATTTTGGTAAAAATTTCCCAATTAATTATATGTTGAGTAAAGATGTTGTTGCTTCTAGACTTGAAGCGGGTATTTCATATACTGAATTTTCATATATGATACTTCAATCTATTGATTTCTATACTCTATATCAAAAAGAACATTGTCAAATTCAAATGGGTGGTAGTGATCAATGGGGCAATATTACATCAGGTGTTGAATTAATTAGAAGAATTACGGGCAATACTGATGTATGTGGTTTTGTTTTACCACTTATTACTAAATCTGATGGAACAAAATTCGGTAAAAGTGCCGGTGGAAGTTTCTGGTTAGATCGTAATTTAACTTCTCCTTATAGTATTTATCAATATTTCTTAAATAGTGCAGATGAAGATGTTATTCATTATTTAAAAGTATTTACTTTCTTATCAAAAGAAGAAATTGAACAATTAGCCGAAAAAGTAGAAACTGAGCCTCATCTTCGTGAAGCTCAAAAAGTTCTTGCATATGAGATTGTTTCATTAATGCACTCAAAACAAGATGCTGATGATTGTGTTAAAATGTCTAATGTTTTATTTGGTGGCGATATTAAACAATTAAGTTTAGAACAAATTAAAGTTTGTTTAGAAGGCGTTAAAACATTAGAAATTAAAGAAGGAGATAGTCTTGTTGATTCATTAGTCGCAATCGGTGCATGCTCATCTAAACGTGATGCTCGTGAATTAATTGGCAAAGGTACTTTTAGTTTGAACGGGGATAAAGTTTTCGATACTACTTTAGTTTTAACTAAAGAACACGCAATTGAACAAAGCTTAATTGTTGTTCGTAAAGGTAAAAAGAATTATTTCTTATTAAAGTTTTAAGAGTGATTAATTTCACTCTTTTTAATTTGCATAAAAAAAGGAGGATTTAAAATCCTCCTTTAAAAATTATACTAAACGGTTGTAGTATTCAACGATTAAGTTTTCGTCGATTTCTTGGTTTAACTCAGCACGTTCTGGTAAACGAACGAATACACCTTCTAATTTTTCTTTATCAAAAGTTACGAATGGTGCTAAAACTGGAGCAACTTCTAAAGCATCTTTAACACATGCTAAATTTCTTGAAGTTTCTTTTAAAGTGATTTTGCTTCCTGGTTTTACTAAGTATGATGGGATATCTACTTTTTGACCATTTACTAAAACGTGACCATGGTTAACTAATTGTCTAGCACCACGTCTAGTTCTAGCTAAACCTAAACGGTAACAAACGTTATCTAATCTTGATTCTAGAATTTGTAAGAATTCAACACCAGTAACACCTTTACCTTTTTTAGCCATAACGAATAAACGTCTGAATTGTCTTTCGTTAACACCATACATGAATCTTACTTTTTGTTTTTCTTGTAATTGTCTTCCGTATTCTGTTAACTTCTTTTTCTTATCGTTTCCATGTTGTCCTGGAACTGTATTTCTTTTGGCAATTTCTCTGCCTGTTTCTAATGTTGAAAAGCCAAGTCTTCTTGAAACTTTCCAAGCTGGTCCTGTGTAACGTGACATATTTTTTCCTCCTAATTACGTTATTTTTGCGAGTGTAACTAGAGCATAAATTCTTGTATCTAGCTGTTAGCATAAATGATTTCGTAAAGTAGCTTCATTACTTTCATCCATAAAGATGTTGCTAACTCAATCAGTACAATATTTATGTGCTGCATACACGTGCTTTAATATTATAGACTATTACTTTATATTTTGCAATATATAAAAATAATATTTTTATTTTATAATTGACTTAAAAAATATAAGTAAGTAAAATATATTTAGTACAAAAGAAAAGGGGTCTTTTTAAATGAATTTGGAATTAATATATGATGCTAAAAAGACATTAGAAAACGTTGCTAAAATTACACCAATTACTAATGCTGTTAATATTGCTAAAGATTTTAATCTTTATATTAAAATGGAGAACTTACAATTAACAGGGTCGTTTAAACTTCGTGGTGCTTATAATAAAATTATGCACCTAAGCGAAGAAGAAAAAAGCCGTGGAATTGTAGCTGCAAGTGCCGGAAATCACGCTCAAGGGGTCGGCTTTGCTTGTCAAAAATTAGGTATCAAGGCAACAATAGTAATGCCTGAAAATGCTCCTTTAGCTAAAATTAATGCAACAAGAGCATATGGGGCAGAAGTTATTTTGTATGGACCTACTTTTAACGAAGCATATAACTATGCTAAACATCTCGTTGATGAACGTGGTGCAACTTTTATTGAACCATATGATGATGAATTAGTTATTGCTGGTCAAGGGACAATTGGTTTAGAAATTCTTGATCAAATAAAAAATCTAGATGCTGTATTTGTTCCTCTCGGCGGTGGTGGTTTAGTCTCTGGGATTGCTTATGCCATTAAGAGTATTAATAAAAATATTAAAGTTTATGGTGTTGAAGCAAAAAATGTTCCTTCAATGCATGAATCAATTAAACAACATCATGTTATAAGTTTAAACAGTGCAAACACTATTGCTGATGGGATAGCTGTTAAACGTCCTGGAGATATTACCTATAATATTTGTAAAGATTACTTGGATGATATTATCGAAGTTAGTGAAGAAGATATTGCTAAAACAATTCTTTTATTAATTGAAAAAAGTAAAATTGTTAGTGAAGGGGCAGGTGCCATTGCAATTGCGGCTTGTTTACATAACAATCTAGATTTAAAAGGTAAAAATGTTTGTTGTGTCTTAAGTGGTGGTAATATTGATGTTACTTTTTTATCACGTATTATTGATTATGCTTTAACTAAAAGTGGTCGTAAGGTAGAAATTAATACGATTGTTTTAGATAAACCTGGTCAATTAGAAAAACTTATTAGTTTAATTTCTAAAACTGGTGCTAATATTTTATCCATTAATCATAATCGTATATCTAAAAATGCTGATTTAGGTTATTGTGAAGTTAATCTAACATTAGAAACTTTTGATTTTGAACATATTCAAAAAATTATTAAAGAATTAGAAGAAAAAGGTTATAAAATTGTTTAAAAGAAGGATGTGAAAATATGCAATTAGTAAGTATGTATGTTTATATCGGTGGATTAGTAGCTGTTTTAATCTTAATTTTAGTAATTTATATCTTAATTAACATTAAGACTAAAAAATCTCGTCTTTTAAAACAAATTAATAATTTAGAAAAACGCAAAATTACCATAAGTGAAACGCCAATTAATGCAAAATTAGTTAAAATTTCAATGATTGGACAAAGCAATGTTGTTTTTGCTTCACTATATCAAGAATATAAAATTGCATATGATAACTTAAATGCTGAATTTATTGAATCACTTGAAGACTCAATTAAGAAAGCTAGAGAATTATGTATTAATAATGATTATAAAAAATGTAATGAAGTTATTCACGCAATTGATTTAAGATTAAATACCTTTGAAGAAAAAATTAATCTTTTACATCAAAATGTTAATGATGTATTAAAAGATGAAAATGATATTAAAGATCAAGCTGACCGTTTGAAAGAAAAATTTATGCAATGTGAACAATTGTTTCAAAATTATAAAAGTGAAGTAAACTTCAATATTGATAAATATGAATATTATTTTAAGGATATTAATGATAAATTCCAAATTCTTAATGATTATACTGTAAAAGGAAATTATTTAGATGCAAATGATTTACTAAAAATAATCAGTGAAGGAATAAACTCTTTATATAATAATTTATTGGTCGCTAAAAATTATGTTCGTCGTGTACTAGTTGATACACCAAATAAATTGAATAATATTATCGATCAGTATAACGAAATGCAAAAAGCAAAATATCCTTTATATAACATTTTAGCTAACACAACGATTAATAATATTAAAGAAGATATTCATCGACTTGTTGATGATTTACAATCATTTAATTATGAAAATATTGAAACTAAAATTGAAACATTAGAAGCAAAAGTTAATAAATTAGAAAACTCATTAATGCAAGAAAAAGAAACGAGAAGCTATTTTGAAGCAAATATGAAGGAAATTTATGATCGTGCAAGTAATCTAGAAACGGATTATTTACATAATTTGCGTAAGTATAGTGAGCTTGGTAGCGTTTATTGTATTAATAAAGATGTTAGTGAAACAATGAAACGAATTAAGTTTGAAGTTAATGAACTTAATACAATCAGAAGAAATTTAGATTCACTAAATTATGGAATGCAACCTTATTCAATTAGAGTTAAAAAACTTGAAGAATTGAAAAAACAAGCTGATAAAGTTGAAAATTCAATTAATGAATATTTAAGTTTAGTTAAAGATATGCGTCAAACTAGTGAAGCATCATTTGAATTAGTAAATTCAAGTGCTGCCACATTAAAAAAATTGCAATTACGTATTCGTAATAGCCATGTTAATCGTCTTATTATGATGTATAATGATAGTTTTATTAATGGTTATATGTTAATTGATAAATTAGAAGAAACAATTAAAGTTACTCCAATTGATGTAAACAAAGCTAATCATTATGCAAGTCGTATTGAAGAGCTATTAACTGATCTAAAAACCAATTGTGAACGTGATTTACTTTTATTAAAAGAGGCAGAAAAATTACTAATGTTTTCAAGTCAATATAAAGCTTCATTTGTTGATTTTGAAAAAGCCCACATTAAAGCCGAGGGTTATTTCTACGATTGTCGATATGAAAGTTCAATTGAAACTCTCGTTGATGCTTTAAATCGTATTGAAGTTAGAATTCCATTTAATATTAAAGGAGTTGAAAAATTATAATGATCTATTTTGATTCAGCAGCTACTAGTAAAGTTGATGAAGAAATTTTAGATTCATATTATAAATTTTTAAAAATGTATTATGCTAACTCATCTTCTACTCATAAAATGGGAGAAGAGGTTAGCATAATTTTTGATAAAGCTCGTAAACAAATAGCGGACATTTTAAAAATTAATAGTGATGAACTAATTTTTACATCTGGTGCTAGTGAAGCCAATAATATGGCTTTAAAAGGAATTTTATTAAAAAATATTAAAACTAAAAAACATGTTATAACAAGCAAAGTTGAACATCCATCAATTTTAAATTGTTTAAAAGAATTAGAAGAAATGATTGATTTAGAAGTAACATATTTAGATGTAAATAATGAAGGTGTTATTTCGCTTGATGATTTGAAAAATAGTATAAAAGAAAACACAGTGTTAGTTTCAATTATGTTTGTTAATAATGAAACAGGCGCTATCAATGATATTGAAGGCATAAAAGATGTTTTAAAAGGTAAGAATATTTTATTCCATTGTGATGCTACACAAGGATTTATGAAGTTACCATTAGATTTAAAAGGAATTGATTTACTTTCAATGTCTGGACATAAGTTATATGGATTAAAAGGGGCGGGTTTACTAGTAAAAAAACGTCATGTAAATCTACTACCTTTAATTAATGGAGGATCGCAAGAATTCAATTTAAGAGCTGGGACTTCAAATTATCCTTTGATGATTTCATTAAGTAAAACTATTCGTTTAGCTTATGAAAATCAAGCCAAATACTATAAACATGTTAGTACGTTAAGAAGTTATCTTTATAATGAACTTATTAAAATGGATGAAGTTTTGATTAATAGTCCCCAAAATGGTTCTCCTTATGTATTAAACTTTTCATTAAAAGGCGTTAATGCTAAAGTAATTCATAATTACTTGCAAACAAAAGGAATTATGGTTTCAACAGTAAGTGCTTGCTCATCAAGTAAAATAACTACAAGTTACGTTATTTTAAATATGTTTAATGATGTTAGTCGTGCTTCTTCATCATTAAGAGTTTCTTTTTCTAAATATAATACATTAGAAGAAGTTAAAGAATTAATAAAAGCATTAAAAGAAGCCATTATAAATATAAAGAGGTAATAAATAATGAAATATGAACATATATTAATTCGCTTTGGAGAATTAAATACCAAGGGTAAAAACAAAATAGACTTCATTAATTGTCTATTTAAAAATATGAAGAGAGTCTTAAAAAAATTCTCAACTTTAGAATATTTAAAAACACATGACCATATTTATATTACATTAAATGATGAAGATTGTGATGAAGTCATTAAAGTTTTAAAAGAAGTAAGTGGGATTGCAAACTTTTCATTAGTCAAGAAATGTGAATTAGACGAAAATATTATTAAAGAAACATGTTTAGAAGTTATTAAAAATAGTAATGGTCAAACTTTTAAAGTAAAATGTAAACGCGCAAATAAAAACTTTTTGATTCATAGTGATGATATGAATCGTCTTATCGCTAGTCATATTTTAAAAAATAGTGATTTAAAAGTTGATGTTCATCAACCAGATATTTTATTAAGCGTTGAAATTCGAAATGAAGGAGCTTTCATTTCAACTAATAAGATTCAAGGAGCTGGTGGTTACCCATTAGGAATTGGTGGAAAAGCTCTAGTTTTATTAAGCGGTGGTATTGATTCACCAGTTGCATCTTATATGATGATGAAACGTGGAATTAATATTGAAGCAGTTCATTTTGCTTCACCTCCATATACTTCATTTGAAGCTCAAACGAAAGTCATTGATTTATTAAAAAAATTAAGTGTCATTAAAGGGGCAAGTATTAAATTACACATTGTACCATTTACATCTTTACAAGAAAAAATTTATGAATTAGGTGATGAAAGTTACGCTATTACATTAATGAGAAGAATGATGTATCGTATAGCTGCGATTCTTGCTTCGAGAAATAATTGTAAAGCTTTAGTAACAGGTGAAAGTGTTGGTCAAGTTGCTTCACAAACGCTTGATAGTATTAAGGTCATTAATGAAACAATTAGTTTACCAGTAATTAGACCGCTTGCATGTATGGATAAACTTGAAATTATTGATATTTCAAAACGTATAGATACATATGATATTTCAATTCGTCCATTTATTGATTGCTGTACAATCTTTACTCCAAAGAATCCAGTCACTCATCCAAAAAGTGATCGTTGTGAAGAATTAGAAAGTCGTTTTGATTATAAACAATATGTATATGATTGTGTAAAGAATACAACTCATCTTCAAATTGATGAAAACTATAGTAATGAAGATGTTAGTGAATTCTTATAAATTTTTCTTGCTATACAATATATAAAATTGATAAAATACTAAATGTAAAAGAGGAGGAAATTAATTAATGTCAAAAATTATTGCTGTAAATGCTGGTAGTTCATCATTAAAGTTCCAATTATTTGAAATGCCAGAAGAAAAAGTTTTAGTCGCTGGAGTTATTGAAAGAATTGGTATGGATGATGCTATCGTTACTTTAAAGTATAACGGTAACAAAAAAACAAAAGTTTTACCAATTAAAGATCATAGCGTAGCTGTAGATATTTTACTTTCTTCATTAGTTGAAGAAAAAATTGTTTCATCATTAGAAGAAATTAATGGTGTTGGTCATCGTGTCGTTCATGGTGGCGAAAAATTTGCTAAATCAACTGTTATTACTGATGAAGTTGCTCATACAATTGAAGAAATTAGTGAATTAGCACCTTTACATAACCCTGCAAACTTAACAGGATACAAAGCATTTAAACATGCTTTACCAAACGTTGGTCACGTAGCTGTCTTTGATACTGCTTTTCATCAAACAATGAAAGAAGATAGCTTCTTATATCCATTACCATATGAATATTATAAAGATTATGCTGTAAGAAGATATGGTTTCCATGGAACTTCTCATCTTTATGTATCTCGTCGAGTAAATGAATTATTAGGTTCAACAAATACTAAAGTTATTACTTGCCATATCGGTAACGGTGCATCTTTAGCAGCAGTTTTAAATGGTGAATGTATTAATACATCAATGGGCTTTACTCCATTAGCAGGTGTTATGATGGGTACAAGAAGTGGTGACATCGATCCTGCAATCGTTACTTTCTTAGCTAATAAATTAAAAGTTAGTGCTGATGAAGTTGTTAATATTTTAAATAAAAAATCAGGTCTATTAGGTGTTTCTGGTATTTCTAGTGATGCACGAGATATTTGCAATGCTATTAAAGAAGGTAATGAAAGAGCAGCTTTAGCACGTAAAATGCATGTTAATACTGTTGCTTCATATATTGGTTCTTATTTTGTTCAACTTGGTGGTTGTGATGCAATTGTCTTTACAGCTGGTCTAGGTGAAAATGATATTGACTTTAGAAAAGAAGTAATTGCTAAGATTAGCGATGCACTTGGTGTTAAAATTGATGAAGAATTAAACAATGTTCGTGGTGAAGAAAGATTAATTTCTACAAAGGATTCTAAGATTAAAGTTTATATCATCCCAACAAACGAAGAAATTGTCATCGCACGTGATACAGTCAATTTATTAGGATTATAAAAATTACTTAAAGTACTACTAAGATGGTAGTACTTTTTTTATTATAAAAAATTCAAATGTCATTTGAAATTAAAAAAACCCTTATAAAACAATATTGTTTTAAAAAGATCCACTTTTTTGTGTATAATTTTTGGTTGACAAAAATCCGGGGGGGGGGGGTATATTATATACACACTAGGGACAATTATGCGACAATGTCAACTAGTACGGAAACTATATAATTTTAATTTTATAATTTTATGGAGGAGAGAAAATTATGAAAAAATTATTTATGGGTATTTTATTACCTCTTTTTGCATTCGTTTCATTAGTCGGTGCAGGCTTTTCAACTTGGTATTTTGATAGTCAATTAAGTGATTCAGCTGTTTCAACTATTACAGGTAAAGTAACTGACTATGCTCAAGTAGGAACTTTAGAAATTACTAAAGGTAGTACTGGTGTTACTTTAACATTAGATCAAACTAAAAATGCTCAATCTGGTATTGTATTAAGCAGTGAAATTACTGCAAAATATACTAAACCCACTGCAGATTCTAGTTATACTCCATCTGATGCTGGTGTTGTTGTTACAATTAGTGTTGATTTAGGAACTGAATTAAGTAAACATATTGAATTAGTTAATGGATTCACAGCTTCAGAAGTTCCTGAAAAAGGTAAAATTTACACTAAAACTATTACTACTGAAATGACAACAGGTGAAAACTCATATTCATTAGTTAGTTCAGATTTTGCGTATATTAGTGAACCATCATCATTAAGTGCATATAAAACAATGTTTGATGAATGTGCAGGCAAAACATTTACAGTAACTTTTAAGGCTGAAATTGCAAAACCTAAAGCAAAATAAAGTTTAAAAATCATAGGAGGACATAGGCATGAAAAAATTGATTTATCTTTTATTCATGCCTTTATTTATATTCATTTCAATTGTAGGAACAGGCTTTTCGACTTGGTATTTTTTAGATAATACTCTTGAAATCAAAAGTACTACAATTCCTGTATCAATTGAGCAATACGTTGATGTAGGGAAAATAGAATTTGTTGATGCTAATGGTGATGTAATTGATACTACTAAACATCCATATAAATTAGTTGTCGACCAAAAACGTGTTGCACTAAATGAAAGAATAAAGGTTAAATATACTTTGGATTTAAGTAATCTAGACTTAACTAGTACAAAAATTAAATTTATTTGTTCTATTGAATTTGATGAAAAATTAACTAAATATGTTGAAATTAATTCGCCTGAAGTAACTGTTGAAGAACAAAATAGCGGTAGATATACAATGACTTGGCTTGATAATTTTAATTATGAAGAAGTAACTTATCACACTAGTAATTTGTTCTTCGAATATAAATCTACATCTTTGCCTACTACTGAAGATGAATATGAACAAACATATTTAGATTTAAGTTCTAGTTCAATATCAATAACATATAAGGCTATTTTAGAAAAAACAGCTGCATAAGAGAGGGGTTTTTACAATGCTTAGTAGAACATCAAATGCTGTTGTTATTATTTCAATTGTAGTCATTGTTTTGTTTGCTATTGTTTATTTTACTTTGTTCAAATCATTGTATAACAGTAAAAATCGTCTTATCACTGCTGCTATGGATGATGAATTAGTTAAAAAGCAAATTGAAATAGACTATAAGAAATATAACAAAAAGGAAAGAAATTATAGTTTTTATAACTATTATTTAAAAAGAAAAGCACATCAAAGAAGATGTAATGTATTTGCTACTATTTTTGCTGCTGTTTTATATATTTTCTTTTTAGCAGTATTAGTAGCAGCAATTGCTATTCGCGTAAATGGTGATCAATTATTTATTAATGGAAGTTCATATTTAGTTATTAAAACTGATTCAATGGAAACAGTTAATCCAAAAAATGACTATATTAGTGCTAATAATTTAAATGATCGTATATATCAATATTCGTTAATTACAATTAAGCAAAAAGAAGAAATCGAATTATATGATATTGTTGCTTTTAAGATTGATGATGTAATTATTGTTCATCGTGTTGTTGAGATTAATGAAGTTGATGGTAATTTATTCTATACTTGTCGTGGTGATGCTAACCCTGCAAGCTTATTTGAAGAAATTGATATTCCTAAAGATCACATTTTAGGTGTTTATACAGGTTATCAAGATAATTTATTAGGACATTTTGTTATTTATTTCCAATCTGGAATTGGTTTAATTTCGATTATAGTTGCTTTATTAGTCGTATTAGCATACAACCATTACTACAATAAAATTGAAAGATTATATGATGATCGATATGTAATTTTGATTAGTGATGGAAGTTATGATCAAAAGTCAAATGAAGAAAATATTGAAAATAAACAAGATGACGAAGATAATGTCAGTGAAGTTGTTGAAGTAGTTGAAACTACAGATGAATCTCTAACGGAAGAAGCTCCAATTGAAGATACTTCAATAGAGGAAACTTCTATACAAGAAGAAAATGAAAATCAAGAACTTCAAGAAGTTGAAAATAGTAGTGAAGAACATGTTCTTAATGAAGTAAACGAAAATAATGAAAATTTTGAAAATGAAAACAATGAAGCAATTGTTGAAACAAGTGAAGAAAAAGAAGTAGAAGTTAAAGAAGAATTACCAAATGTCAAAGACAAACAAAATGAAAAAACTAAATTTGATGTAGGTGGTTATAGTTATACATATTTTGCAAAATTGTCATTAGCAGATGATGATTTAAGAAATAATTACAATACTATTAAAAATAAGATTATGACTTATGGAAAAGTAAAGAATCGTTTCGGTAAACAACACGAAACTTTTACTTATAATGGCAATAAGTTATTTATGATTTCTGTAAAAGGAAAGAATATTCATTTCAATATGCATTTAGATCCAACAGCTTTAGATTCTAAATATTTTATTGTTGATGAAAGTAATGTTCGTAAATACAAAGAATATCCAGCATGTTTAAAAGTTCGTAGTGATAGATCATTAAAATATGCTATTGAACTAATTGAACAAGTTGCTAAAGACTTTGAATTAGAAATAGTTTCAAAATTTGATTACAATTATTTAAGTGAGTTTCCTAAGTTTAGCAAAAAAGAATTAATTGAAAAGGGAGAAATTGTCAAAAAATAGAAAGGGAGGATAATAAATGAAGAAATTTTATACATTGTTCATTATTACTTTATTAGCATGTATTAATATTGTACTTGTCGGTTATTCTACTTTCTATTTTAATACGGAAGTTTCTAGTAGTCCAAATGTCGATGTCGCTGTTAATAATATCAAGCAAAACTACGGACGTAGTGAAAATAGTTCTGATTATTTCGATGTATATGTATTTCCACAACCTGAATATGCCAATTATGATAACCCATTTAATTATCATCCGAAGGCAACCGATAAAAACGCTAGTGGTTCTAAAGGAAGAGAAGCACATGGTATTGGTGGTGTTTTTTATGGTTATTGGGATGATTTAGAAGACAAGCCCAACAGCATGAGTAATGGGAATAGTAGTACTTTTAACGAATCTAATTTTCCAACTGTAAAAAGTGATGAAGCCTTTGCTCCTAGAACTTTGACCAACGTATATAAAAGAATGACAATTCAACAACTTGAAACAATTGGTTTCCCTAGAACAGCAATGGTAGATCATGCATTTTGGATTTATCAATTTACTGGCTGGACCGCATATAAAAATTCTGCTATAAATAATGGCTATGGTGGTATGAAAGATTTCAATTTAATTGACTCTTTAGTTCCATTAAGTTATATAGATAGATTAGACAAAAATGGTAATTATTTAGATGATGAGGCTTTTGAAAAGGCTAAAAATGTAGCAACAGGTGTAGATGGAAGTTTAGTTGGTGATGGTAAAATTTATATTTATCCAATATTTGCTATTGGTAAAGATTATGCGGTTCAAGAAAAACCAAATTTACAACCGGCAAGTTTTGATCTAAGCAAAGGTAAAAACTATGATAAAGTACATAAATTTTTGCCATTATCGATCATTAATGGTGAAAAAGTATATTCAATGAAAAATATATATCTTAGCGAAGAAGATGTTAAACAAGGGAACAAATATACACTATCTTTAGATATCTCAGCTAGGTACAAAGATGGATGGGGTATTTCTCCTGCGGTTAATGGAAGTTCTCTAAATCAAGAATTTCCAAATACTGCTAATTATACTGTTAGTAGTGCTCCTATAATAGATAAGGCTGGTTACTATAATGTTTATTCAATTATTAAAGTAAATGAATATGCAAATGATGGTATAGTTTGGACTGATGACAACAATCATAATGCTGGATATGTTGACTATATTGAATATGATCCTTATTATAAAAATTTAAACGAAAATTCTTATGATACCTTTATTTCAGGAATAACAAGCAATATTGAAAAACAATTTTTTGGTTCGAGTAAAATAGATTTAGGTGGATTCCTTAGCCATAATATTAAATTCAAACTTTGGATATATGTTGAACGTGTTTATGAATATAAGATAACCGGTGGTCCTGCAGATACTTTCGATTATTATAGTTTAAGTGCGCCATTAATTTTTAATAAAGAAAAAAATGGTAGTGGAGAAAATTATACAGAAATCTATACTTCAGAAAATATTTATTTTAATAGTGATGAATTATCATTTAAATATAAATATCCTAGTGATCAAAGTTCTACTGGATATGTTATAAATCAATTTAAAGAAACCGTATTTACCTTGGCTGCTGATAATTCTGGAGTATTATATAATTTAAAAAAAGAAACACAAACTAATATACAAGATGGTTATTCGGGAGCTCTTTTAGAGGTACCTAAACCAGGTACAAAAATTGGACCTGATGTTGATTACACTTATACTTATGATTCTACTTATCTAAATAATAAAGTATTAAAAGTAAAGGAACCCGGTTATTATGATTTTAGGTTTAGGGTAGTATATGTTAATCAAGTTATTAGTGAAATTTATGTGTCATGTCGTAAAGTTGCTGATGTTGTTGCGTATGTTAAATTGGTAAACTATGTAAATAAGGGTGGAAAGTTTGATCGTATACAACCATTAAGTGGCAATTTTATAGATATTGAAGGTAGAAAAAGTGATAGTAGTGAATCAGGACCATTTGATAAAGCTGTAAGCAATTATTATAGTGGAACAAGTAATGAATTTTATTATACAACACCAAGTATATCTACAAACACTGGTTTTGTTCAATTAAATAGTATATCATTTGATAAAATTAAAGCTTCTACTGGAGAAAAAGTAGGAGAAGTTAGTCTTGCGACTATTTTAGGAGATAATTATGAATTAGTTGATCATACCACAGGTTTGACTGTGGATATTAATAGCAATTCAGTAATTCGCTTATCACATATCTTCTATATTAGAGAAAAAGTAAAAAGTTAAAGGCAATTTATATTGCCTTTTTCTTTTTCTTATTGTTTGTAATTTAATAGTTTTAATATTATAATATTAAAGAGGTGTATGTTATGTATCGTTTATATAAAAAAGAATTACAATTATTAAGAGAAAAAATTAATGAATTTAAAACAATTATTGTCTTTAGACATGAATCTCCAGATTTTGATGCTTATGGTTCTCAATTTGGAATGTATTATTTTTTAAAGGAAAATTTTAAAGATAAAAATATTTATACTTTAGGAACAACGAATGCTCCTGTTGGTAAAAATTTATATCCGAATAATGATGAGTTAAGTGATGAATTTTTACAAAATAATGACTTTTTAGCTATTGTTTTAGATACAGGTAATACTAAAAGAATTAGTGATAAAAGATATGCATTAGCAAAATATATTATTAAAATTGACCATCATCCAAATGTTGAACCATATGGAAATTTAAATATCGTAAGAGATAGTGCAAGTGCTACATGTGAATTACTATATTTTATTTTCAAAAATAAAATATTTAGTGACTTAAAAATTAATGATGATTGTGCTAAATACTTATTTAGCGGTTTAGCTGGTGATACTTCAAAATTTCAAAATAGTGGAACAACAAAAGAATCATTTTTGATGGCTGCTGATATGCTTGATTATAATTTCAACATGAATGTTGATGTTTATCTTCCAATGTTTGATAAACCAATTAGCGATTTTGAAAATATCAAAGAAGTATTAAACAATTATCATATTAGTAAAAAAGGTGTTGCTTACTATTATTTAGATAAAGATGCTTTAGAAAAATTACATATTGATTGTGATGAAGCAAAAATGTATCTATATTTATTTTCGCAAACAAGTGAAATAAAAATTTGGTGCTGTTTTGCATATGATAGTCGAAACAATAACATCCGTGGCAGTTTAAGATCACGTAATATTGTTGTCAATGGTGTTGCTAGTAAATATCGTGGCGGCGGTCATGAATTTGCTTGTGGATGTCGTTTAGAAAATGAAAATGAAATCGATTTAATTATTAGTGATTTAGACAATTTAATTTAAAGATTAAGAAGGAGGGATTAAAGATGAGTTTTGTTCACTTGAGTATAAAAAGTGGATATTCATTTTTTAATTCCACTTTAAGAGTTGATGATTTATTAGATGTTAAAAGTGATTATCTTTGTTTAACGGATGTTAATTCAATGTTTTTAACACTTGAATTATTTAAAAAAAATCATAATAAAAAAATTATTATTGGAATGGAATTAAAGTTAAATGTTAATCAAGATATTAATCACAATGTTGTTGTTTTAGCTAAAGGATTAGAAGGATATAAATCATTATGTAAGTTAACAAAAATAGTTTCTAATAGTTTAAATAAATATAGTTTAACAATCGAACAATTAAAGAAATATAATGATAATCTAATCATTATTTTACCAATTAGTCGAAATAATAATGTTTTTGATTATTTGGATTTTTATCAAAATAATTTCAAAACATTTTATTTAGGATTAGAATATTATTCGATTAATGATTTAGATTTAATTTTAAAAGCTCGATCTTTTAATAATTATAAACGTGTTTTATTAACTAATGATTGTACTAAAGGAAACGATTTAGAAACATTAAAAGTTCTTAAATGTATTGAAAAGGGAATAACTTTAGAAGATTTTAATGAAGAGTTAAAAGTAACAAGTATTGATGATGAAAGCTATTTAATTCATTTTAGTGAAAATGAAATTAATGAAACAGAAAATATTGCTAAACAATGTTATTTTAATGTTTTTGATTTAAAAGGTTGTCTTTATGATATTAAAATAGATGATAAAGTTAATTATTTTAAGGCTTTATGTCATAAAGGATTAAGTAAACGTGGATTATATACTGAAGCATATTTAAAACGATTAAATTATGAATTAGACATTATTATTAAAATGAATTTTACTAATTATTTTTTAGTTGTTTATGACTATGTAAAATTTGCTAAGCAAAATAAAATTTTAGTTGGTCCTGGAAGAGGAAGTGCTGCTTCATCTTTAGTTGCTTATGTTTTAGGAATAACTGATGTTGACCCATTAAAATATGATTTATTATTTGAACGTTTTTTAAATCCTGAAAGAGTAACTATGCCCGATATTGATTTGGATTTTGTTGATGAAAGACGTGAAGAAATAATCACATATTTAGTCAATAAATATGGCTATGATCACGTTAGTCATGTCATTGCTTTTCAAACATTTGGGGCTAGACAAGCTCTTAGAGATGTCGGAAAAGTTATGGGGTTATCTTTAATAGAAGTCGATTTATTATCAAAAAAGATTCCCAATATTTATAAAGATAATTCCTTAAAAGAAATATATGATAATTTTTATGGTTTTAAAGCGCATATTAAAGGTAGTGACTTAAACAAGCGTATTTTTTCAATTGCTCTTAAACTAGAAGGATTACCTCGTCAAGCAACGCTTCATGCAGCTGGGATTATTATTAGTGAAGAGAAATTATATGAGGTCTGTCCAGTTTATACATCAAATAACATGCTTGTATCGCAATATGATAAAGATTATATTGAAGATATCGGTTTATTAAAAATGGATATTTTAGCTTTAAAAAATTTAACGACAATCGTTGATACTTTAAAATTTATTGATCATGAAGTAATTTTAAATGAATCAATTCTTAACGATAAACATATTTATGAAATAATTCGAAGTGGATTAACAAGTGGGATATTCCAACTTGAATCAAGCGGAATGAAAAAAGCGATAAAGACCTTAAAACCATGTAATTTTAATGATGTTGTAGCGTTACTTGCCTTATTTAGACCAGGTCCTATGGATAATATTCCTGAATATGCCTTATTAAAAGATGGTAAAAAGAAGATAACTTTAATTGATGATTCTTTAAAAGATATTTTATTACCGACTTATGGCATTATTATTTATCAAGAACAAATTATGCAAATTTTATGTAAAATGGCGTCTTTTTCTCTTGGAAAAGCTGATTTAGTTAGAAGAGCTATTTCAAAGAAAAATGAAGAAATTTTACAAAGCGTAAAGCAAGAATTTATTAGTGGTTGTTTAAAAAATAAATATAGTTTAGAGAAAAGTGAAAAAGTATTTAATTTAATCTTAAAATTTGCTAATTATGGATTTAATAAAGCCCATAGTGTTTCATATGCTTTAATTTCATGCGAAATGGCTTATTTAAAGTATTATTATCGAGTAGAGTTTTTTACTGCGCTTTTAAACAATAGTTTAGGTAATATCCAAAGTTTGACTAAATTAGATGATTATATTGATGAAATTAACAAGATGCATATTAAAATTCTTTTACCAGATATTAATCGTTCAAAATATGAATTTAGTAAAGAAGGAAACAATATTCGTTATTCTTTATCAAGTATTAGTGGTATCAATAATTTAGTTTCTAGCAACATTATTAATGAACGTAAAAATGGTGAATTTATTTCGTTTTTAGATTTTGTATTACGAATGAAAAAAAGTAATATAACAGATGGAAATATTATGACCTTAATTAATGCAGGTTGTTTTGACTCTTTGCCATTTAAGGAAAATGATCAAGTATATAATCGTGAATCATTGCGTAATAGTTTAGGGTTAATTAATCGATATGCAAGTATTGCTTTAACTGATAATAATCAATTACTTCTAGATGAATTAGTTAAAAAACCTGAAATAAGTGAATATAGGACTAATAAACTACGTGATTTTAATTTGGAATTTCAAACTTTAGGTGTCGCGTTAACAAAATCACCATTATTTAGCTTAAAAACTAAAGATTTTAGCAATTGTGCTAATTTAAAGTATGGTGATAATATTGTTTTAATTTATGTTGTATCAAATCATTTAATTAAAACAAAAAAAGGTAATTATATGAGTATTAGCAGAGTTTTTGATGAAACAGGGTTTATTGAATTAGTGTTATTCGACGATGTTTTGCAAAAATACAATAATTTACTTGTAAATGGTAATTATTTGATTGTTAAAGGTTATGCAAAAGAAAAATATAGTTTAGTCGTTAATGAAATAAGAAAGGTGGATTATGATGAAGAAAGTATTATTAATTGATGGTAATAGTTTAGTTTTTAGAGCATTTTATGCAACTTTTTACGGTGGTGGATTAATGCTTTCTTCAAAAGAAGGTATTCCAACCAATGCGTTATATTCATTTGCTAATATGATTACAAAATTACTTAAAAATAATTATGACTACAGTCTTATTGCCTTTGATACTAATCAGCCAACTTTTCGTCATTTAAAATATGGTGATTATAAAGCGGGAAGAAATGAAACACCTAATGAACTATTGATTCAATTTCCGTTGGTTAAAGAAATGTTGTCGCTTATGGGATTATTTCCATATAGTTTAGAAGGTTATGAAGCGGATGATATTATTGGAACAATGGCTCGATTAAGTAAGGAAAAAGGTTATCAAGTCGATATTTTTAGTGGCGATCGCGACTTACTTCAACTGATTGATGATAATATTAATGTTAATTTAACAAAAAAAGGTGTTAGTGAATTAAAAGTAATGACTAAAGAAGCTTTGAAAGAAGAATTAGGTATTAGTCCTCTTCAAATAATTGATTTAAAAAGTTTAATGGGTGATAAAAGTGATAATATTCCTGGAATTAAAGGAATAGGTGAGAAAACAGCTTTAAAACTTTTAAATGATTATGGAACACTTGAAAATGTTTTAACTGCTACTGATATTAAAGGTAAATTAAAAGAAAAAATTGAAACATATCGTAACGATGCTATTATGTCAAAAGATTTAGCAACAATTTATACTAATGTACCATTAACATTTAATTTTGATGATTGTTGTATTAAAAAAATTGATTTAAACAATTTAAATAATTTTTATAAAAAATATGATATGAATTCTTTAATTAGTTATGAAACTTCTAAAGAGACGGATGATTTTAAATATAAAATTGTTGATGATATTGAAATTTTAAATAATAAAATAAGCTTGTTTTTAGATGTAAATAAAGATAATTATCATATGGACAATATATTAGGTCTTGGAGTAAGTGATGGAACAAACAATTATGTTATAACTTTTGATAAATTAATTAGTGCAAGTAAATTTTTAAAAGTATTAAATGATGACCATATTGAAAAAGTATGTTTTGATAAGAAGAAATTGTTAGTTGTTTTTGAAAATCATCAAATTAAAATTAATAATGTAACCGATGATATTATGCTTATGACATATTTAATTGATAGTAGTGTTAAAGACGATATGAATTTAATTTTTAACTATTATAATGAATATGTTTATAAGGATTTAGATGATTTATCATATTTAGCTAAAGTTAGTTATTTTACCCTTAAACACTTAGAGGAAGCTCAAAGAAAATTAGAAGAATTAGAGTTAATTGATTTATATAAAAATATTGAACTTCCATTAGTAAATGTTTTAAAAGATATGGAAATTACCGGGTTTAAAGTTGATAAAAGTGTTTTAGAAGAGTTAAAAGTAAAATATGAAACCAAACTTAATAAAATAAGTGAAGAAATAAAAGTCTTGGCAGGTGAGGATTTTAATATAAATTCACCATCGCAAGTTGCTACTATTTTATTTGATAAACTTGGGATTAAAGGTAATAAAAAACGCTCAACTGGTATTCAAGAACTCGAAAAACTTGTCGATGTTCATCCAATTGTTGGTAAAATTATTGAACATCGCAAATATGCAAAAATTATTTCTAACTATGTAATAGGTCTACAAAATTATATTTTAAGTGATGGAAAAATTCATACAATTTTTAATCAAACTTTAACTCAAACAGGAAGACTATCAAGTAAAGATCCAAATTTGCAAAACATTAGTGTTCGCGATTTAGAAGGAAAAGAAATTCGTCATGCTTTTATTGCATCAAATAAAAATAATTATATTTTAAGTTTTGACTATTCCCAAATCGAATTACGTGTATTAGCATATATGGCTAATTCAAAGACATTAATTGATGCTTTTAATCATGATATAGATATTCATTCTTTAACAGCTGCTAAAGTTTTAAATAAAAATATAAATGAAGTTAGTGAACTCGAACGTCGCCAAGCTAAAGTTGTTAACTTTGGAATTGTTTATGGAATGTCAGCATGGGGTTTAAGTGAAGAATTAAAGATTTCTCCTACAGAAGCAAAAAACTTTATTGATCGCTATTTTGAAAGCTATCCAGAAATTTTGGGCTATTCAAATAAAACTATTGAAGAATGTAAAATTAAAGGCTTTGTAAGGACATACTTTAATCGTTTACGTTATGTAAAAGAAATTAATGATAAGAACTTTAATATTCGTGAATTTGGTAAAAGAGTTGCTTTAAATACACCTATTCAAGGAACGGCAGCCGACATCATTAAATTAGCGATGATTAAAGTTGATCAAATGCTAAAGGAAAAACATTTTGAAACCAAGATGATTTTACAAATTCATGATGAACTAGTCTTTGATGTTCCATATTATGAATTAATGCAAGTTATGCCTCTAATTGAAGAAATAATGGAAAATGTTGTCGATTTTAATATGAAACTAAAAGTTGAAGGTTCATATGGTTATGACTATTATTAAGGAGTGAAATAATGAAAGTTATTGGAAAAAAAGATATTCGAAAACAAGAATTCATCTCAAAAACAATTATGATATATTTTTTCTTAATGGCACTTTTAATTGTAATTTTTATCAACAATTATAATGATATTGTTTTTATTATTTCAATTGTAACTCTTGGATTATTGCTTATTGAACGAATTATTACTTATTTAGTCTATAAACGGTTAAGTAGCGATTTAATCGTTATGCATCGAAATTATGTTACAGTAAGAACATTATTTAAAACTTATGATATTAAATATCAACATATTAAAGATATAACTATTAAGAAGAATAAAAAAATAGTTTTTCGTTTAGTTGATGATGTCTTAATTTCAGTTACTAATTGTTTAAATATAGGCCAAGTAAGAGATGAAATTTTAGATTATAAACAAAAAATAAAAGGATAGATAATTATGCCAGAATTACCAGAAGTTGAAACAGTTAGAAATACATTAAAAAATCATATTTTAAATAAAAAAATCATTAAAATTGATGTGTATTATAATGGAATTATTGAAGATGATATAAATTATTTTAAAAATTGTCTTATTAATCAAACGATTGAAGATATTGATCGCGTTGGTAAATTTTTAATCTTTAAATTTGATGACATTGCCTTAGTTTCTCATTTACGAATGGAAGGAAAGTTTTATTATGCTCATTTACCTAATGGTGATAAAAATTTTGGCGATTTATTTATTAATTGTGATAAACATACTCATGTAATTTTCACTTTTAGTGACAATACTTTATTAATGTATAACGATACACGAAAATTTGGTAAGATGAAACTTTTACCAAAAGATGATTATCTAAATTATCCACCGTTAAATAAACTTGGTAAAGAACCATTTTATTTGCAACCAAATGAATTCTATCATAAAATTCATCATTCTAATAAATTGATAAAAAATTTATTGCTAGATCAATCTATTATTGCAGGATTAGGTAATATTTATTGCGATGAGGTCTTAAATCTTTCAATGATTTCACCTTTTAAAAAAGGGAAAGACATAACGCTTGAAGAAGCAAGTAAAATCGTTTTAGGAGCACGTAAAGTTTTATTAAAAGCAATTGATCTAGGTGGATCAACAATTCGAAGTTATCACTCAAGTAATGGAGTAGATGGAAAATTTCAAAATGAACTAAGAGTATACGGACATGAAGATGAGCGATGTTTAAATTGCGGTAACTATATAGTAAAAACATTTATCAACGGACGTGGAACACATTTTTGCCCTATATGCCAAAGTAAAGCAATTGAAAATAATCCAAAAATTATTGGATTAACCGGTTTTATGGGGAGTGGCAAAAGTACAGTAAGTAGTTATTTAAAAAATAAAGGATACAATGTGATTGATGCCGATGAAATTGTTAGAAATTTATATTTAAAAGATAATTTGGGGTATAAAATTATTTTAGAAACTTTTAAAGATGAAGACTTAACAAACGATTTTGGAATAGATCATTTAAAATTAAGAGATTATGTTTTAAAAAATAACAAAGTTAATGTTTTGAATGAATTAGTTCATCCTCTAGTAAAAAATGAAATTATTAAAAATATTAATGTTGGAGAAATAGTGTTCTTAGATGTTCCTTTATTGTTTGAAGTGCATCTTGATCAATTATGTGATTTAACAATTTTGGTTAGTGTAACAAAAAAGAAGCAACTTGAAAGGTTAGCTATAAGAAATAATATGCCAATACAAGATGCTAAAAAATTAATTGCTAACCAAATGAGCCGTAGTGAGAAATATTTTTTAGCAGATATTATTTTAGATAATAATAAAGATTTACAACATTTATACAATCAAATAGAACAAATTATTGAAGCAATTATTGGATAAATAATTGCTTTTTTTTAAAATTTATTTTAAAAAGAAAAAATTGTGATATAATAAAATAGATTAAGGTGATATTATGGAATACGTTTTTACTGATAAAGATAACTATATCGTTTATGCAAACTCAATACTTTCAACCCACGATCGCAAAATTATGGCAACTCTTTATTTGCCTTTAATTGGGGTTAATGCTTTTTCACTGTATTTTGTCTTATGGAGTGATTTAGAAGGTGATAGTGCAATGAGCAAAATTAAGCGTCCAGTCACTAGATTAGATTCTATGCTTAATATGTCGCTTATTGATATTACTAAAGCATGCTATAAATTAGAAGCTTTAGGATTGCTTCAAAGATACAAAAATGAAGGTGATTATATTTTGATTTTAAAATCACCAAAAAGCGCAAACGCTTTCTTTAGAAATGATTTGTTGTTTTCAATGTTGAAAGACCGAATTGGTGAAGTTGAATTTGAACGCAGTAAACTATATTTTTCATATAAACCTAAATTGCCTAGTGGATATATCAATGTTTCTAAACAATTCTGCGAAATTTATGAATATCCAAACGACTACGATGATAGTGAAAAACAAGACCTTGTTGAACGAAGTGAAGGAAAAATTGAACTAAATTATGATTTTGATCAACTTTATAGTGGTTTAGTAAACGTCTCAAAATTCGCTTTTACGGATAAGGTAAAAGAAACTATTGGTAATATTATGTACTATTACAATATTTCAATTGTTGATATGCGCGGTATTATTATGAAGGCTTATAATTTTAGTGATTTGTCAATTGATTGTGATCGTATACGTTATATTGCGGAGACATTTTATAAAGAAAATCGACGAAAATTAAATGTTAAGAGTGAACAAAATACAGCAAATAACAAAGTTAGCGGAAATGATGATATTGATGCATTTATTGAATTTTGTAATACACATACTGTATTCCAATTTTTAGAAGCAAAAGATGGCGTAAAACCATCTGGACCAGATTTAAATTTATTAATTGAATTAAAAAATAACTACAACTTAAGTGATGCGGTTTTAAATGTAATTATTGATTATTGTTTAAAACGAAACAATAATCGATTAACAAGATCTTACGTTCTTAAAATTGCTTCAAGCTTAAATCGTAGCAAAATTGATAATGTTTATGATGCAATGATGGCATTAAAATATCCTAATATGATTAATAAGAAAGAAAACATAAAGATCGAACAAGAAGATGAAACTATTGATGATCAAGATATTTTAGAAATAATTAAAAAACTTGATAGGGGGGAAAGTTAATGAAACGAATTAATATAAAAACTCCTATAAATTTTCTGAATAATGACATAGAAAAAATTAAATCAAGTGTTAGCGATCGTATTTATCAAGATCCAATCATTAATAAATATATAAAAGAGAATGAAATTCCGCTATCTTTTGTTAATGATAATTTGGCTTTATTTTTAAGAATGCATGAAGAGAATAAATCGTGTTTAAACTGCAAGGGATATTTATCTTGTCCAAAGTCAGAATTAGAAAAAGGATATTTAACTTTTGTTGACGCAGATGAAAATATTTATTACGAAAAGTGCAAACATTATGAAGATTTTTTAACTAAAATTTCAAAATATATTTATCATGACTTTGATGATGAATATATTAATTTGACATTTCAAGATTTGAATTTTAAGGATTTTCAAATCTCTAGATTAATTAAAAAAATAAAAAAATCAATTGATAATAGTACAAGTTTGTATGTACATAGTAAAGATAGTATTTCTATTATCAATAAAATTTATATTGCTACAATAAATGGTCAATTAAATAATAGTAAAAAAGTTGCTTATATAAGATCTTCAACATTAAAAGACAAATTTGAAAGACTAAATCGTTTTGAAACTGATAAATATTTTGATAAATTTAATGAGTTATCAAATGTTGATATTTTAGTTATTGAAGGTTTGGGGAATGAAGAAAGTTCAAATTTTTATAAATATAGTTTTTTACTTGATTTATTAACATATCGAGAAAAAAATCATTTATTGACTTTCATTTCTTCTTATTATTCTTTAAAAGAGTTAAAAGAAGTTTATGGTGGTTATAATTTAACTTCAAAAACAAATTTACTAATTAGTAAAATTAATGAATTAGTTGAAGAAGTTAGTTTTAATACATTAGTTAGGGAGGAATAATTATGCATAATATTGGAATTTTAACAAGTGGAGGAGATGCTCCTGGAATGAACGCTGCCATTCGTGCGGTAGTTCGTTCAGCTTTAGGTGAAGGTTATCGTGTCTTTGCCATTTATGATGGTTATAAAGGATTATTAGAAGATAATATTGAAGAAATAGGAAGATATTTTGTTAGTGAAATTATTAATCGTGGTGGCACAAAACTTCGTACTGCTAGACTTGATTCATTTAAAGATGAAGAAGTACGTAAGCAAGCTGTAAAAGTATTAAAAAAACATGATATTGATACTCTCGTTTGCATCGGTGGTGATGGTACATATCGTGGTGCTCTTGGTTTATCAAGATTAGGCATTCATTGTGTATGTTTACCAGGAACTATCGATAATGATATTGCATCAACTGAACAAACGATTGGTTTTGATACAGCTTTAAATACAATTGTCGAAGCAATTGATAAATTAAGAGATACTTCATCTTCACATCAAAGATGTTCAATTATTGAAGTTATGGGACGTAGATGTGGTGACTTAGCTGTTAATGCAGGAATTGCTAGTGGTGCTGAATTAATTATTTCTAGTGAAAGAGTTATGAATGATGAAATGATTATTCAATCATTATTAGAAGATAAAGCAAAAGGTAAGATGCATGAAATCGTTGTTGTAACTGAATTATTAACAGATGTTCATGCTTTAGCTAAGAAAATTGAACAACAAGTAGGTATCGAATGTCGTGCAACAGTTTTAGGACACGTTCAACGTGGTGGTGTTCCAAGTGCAGTTGATAGAATTTTAGCTTCAAGAATGGGTGTTGCAGCTGTTGATGCAATTAGAAAAGGATATAATTCTTGTGTCGTTGGAATTAAGCAAAATAATATCGTATATTGTGATATTGAGGAAGCTTTAGCAGCACAACGCTTACCAGATTTAAGTTTATATCGTGATGCTACAATTTTAAGATAAGGGGGGGACTTACCTTATGAATATCAAAAAGAAAACTAAAATTATTGGTACAATTGGTCCTGCAAGCGAAACAAAAGAAATCATTAAGAAATTATATGATGCAGGCTTAAATGTTGCTCGTCTTAATTTTTCGCATGGTGACCATGAAACTCATTTAAAAAAGATTAATATTATTAATGAATTAATTAATGAGGGTTGCAATATGGCCATCATGTTAGATACAAAAGGTCCTGAAATTAGAACGGGTGATTTTGAAAACGATTTAGCAATTTTTAATCGTGGTGATATTACACGAATTTCAATGAAACCTATTTTAGGTACAAAGGAGAAGTTTTCAGTTACTTATGATAAACTTATTAATGATGTTAAAATTGGTGATCAAATCAAATTTGATGATGGTCGATTAGAATTAGAGATTATTGATATTGATCATCAAAATGACGAAATTGTGTGTAAAGTATTAAACAATCATTCAATTAAATCAAGAAGGAATTGTGTTGCTCCTTTTGCAAGATTATCAATGCCATTTATTTCAAAAAAAGATTATGAAGATATTAAATTTGGTTGTTTAAATAAAGTTGATTTTATTGCTGCTTCTTTTACTAGAAGAAAAGAAGATGTTTTAGATATTCGACGTATTTTAAAAGAATATGATGCAGAAGATATAAAAATTATTGCTAAAATTGAAAACCAAGAAGGTGTTGATAATTTAGAAGATATTTTAAGTGTAGCTGATGGTGCTATGGTTGCTCGTGGTGATTTAGGCGTTGAAATTCCTCCAGAAGAAGTACCACTTGTTCAAAAACAAATTGTTAATAGTTGTTTAAGATTGAATAAAATCGTAATTGTCGCTACTCATATGCTTGATAGTATGCAAAAAAATCCTACTCCAACTAGAGCTGAAGTAAGTGATGTTTCCAGTGCAGTTTTTGAAATGTGCGATTCAATTATGTTAAGTGGTGAATCAGCAAGTGGCGATTTCCCTGTTGAATCAGTATTAATGGAAAGTAAAATTGCTTCACGAATGGAAAGTGTTATTGATTATCATCGTATTGCTGAAAAAGCCTTCCTACATAATGAAAAATCAACTAATGACGCAATCGCTTATAGTGTTGCAAACACAGTTTTATTAACTGATGCAAAATTAATTATTGCATTTTCACGTAGTGGTGCGACAAGTCGAAGAATTTCATCATATCGACCAAAATGCCCAATTATTTCAGTCTCTTCAATTGCTTCAGTTGTTCGTAAATTATGTTTAACTTGGGGTGTATATGGATATTATTGTCCTTCGATAAATCGTAGTATGGAAGAGTTTGAAACAAAAGCTAATGAAATAGCAAAAATTTATGGTGTAAATCCAGGTGAACAAGTTGTTATTACTGGCGGAGATGGATTTGGTTCAACAAACTTTATGAAGATTGTGACGGTGAGATAAGATGAAATACTTTTTTGGTGTTGATATCGGTGGTACAAATATCCGTATAGGTGTTATGGATGAAAATCATCAATTAATTAAGATAATTAAAAAAAGTAGTAAAGATATTAAAAGTAACGAAGATTTAATAAATAAGATTATTGAATTATATAACGAAGTTAGTGAGTATCCTTGCAGTGCTTTAGGTATTGGTGTATGTGGACCTTGTAATGTAAGTGAAGGATATGCCTATTTTATTCCGAATATGAATTTGGTTGATGTTCATTTTACTGACAAACTAAAAGAATATATTAATTGTCCTATTTATATTGGTAATGATGCTAATGTTGCTGGATTATGCGAAGCACTGATGGGTGCTGGTAAAGGTAAAAGTATTGTTCAATATATTACAATTTCCACAGGAGTTGGTGGTGGTTTATTTGTAAATGGTCATTTAGTAACTGGTGATTATGGTTTCGCCCAAGAAATTGGTCACATTAAAATAAAAGATAGTGATGAAAAACTAAGTTCATTTACAAGCGCTGGAAGTCTTGAATCATTATGTAGTGGTAGTGCTTTAACTAGAAGAGCCAATAAAATGGGAGTTAAAGCTAGTCACGCTGGTGAAGTATTTAATTGTACAGATCCAGTTTGCAAAGGTTTAGTTGAAGAATTTATTCAAAATTTTGCTGAAGTTCTTGTAAATATTACATATTTTATTGAACCTTCAATTATCGTAATTGGTGGAGGAGTTGCTAAATCATTTGCTTTTTTTGGTGAAGCATTAAATCGTCGATATAATGAATTAATCTTCCCACCATTAAAGGATAAAATACGAATTGTTAAAGCTGAATATGACCAAGATACTGGTATTTTAGGAGCTTGTTTATTAGGTGAATATTATTTAAGTAAAACAATTGACAAATAAGTTAAAATGTTATTTAATATAGTAGTAAATAGTTAAAGAAGACATGATATATTAAGAGTCTTTACAAAGAGAGTAAAACATTTGGTGGAAGTTTTATTAAAGATTTAATATGTTACCACTTCGGATAGCAATGTGAACATTGACGTATTCTTGGCGTTAACAAGTAATGAGTGCATAATGAATAATTACTAATCATTATGAATTAAGGTGGTACCACGTTTATGTCTATTAGCGTCCTTATTTTTAAGGACGTTTTTTATTTTTTTAAGGAGGGTAATTTATGAAAGTGTATTTAAAAGATGGTAAAGAAATGTTTTTAGATGATAATGCTAATCTTTTTGATCTAGCCAAAAATATTTCTGTTAGTTTTTCTAAAAAATGTCTTGCGGCAGTAGTTAATGATGAACAAAAAGATATGTCATATAAACTACAAGAAAATGATCGTGTTGATTTTATTACTTTAGATGATGATAGAAGTTATGAAATTTTAAATCACTCATGTGCACATTTAATGGCGCAAGCAATTAAAAACATTTATCAGGATGTATTATTCTGGGTTGGACCAGCTATTGAAGAAGGATTTTACTATGATTTTGATTTAGGTGAAAATAAATCATTAAAAGAAGAAGATTTACTTTTAATTGAAAAAGAAATGAACCGAATCATCAAATCAGGAGAAAAGATTGTACGTAAAGATGTTACTAAAGAAGAAGCATTAGCAATTTTTAAAGATAATCCATATAAAATTGAATTAATTGATAATTTAGATGATGATGTAATCATTAGCATTTATGAGCAAGGTAACTTTGTTGATTTATGTCGTGGTCCTCACGTTCCAAGTGTATCATTTTTGAAGAACTTTAAAGTATTAAAAAATAGTGGTGCATATTATAAAGGTGATTCTAAAAATCGTATGCTTCAAAGAGTTTATGGAGTATGCTTCGATAGTAAAGAAAAACTTGATGAACATTTACATTTCTTAGAAGAAGCTAAAAAACGTGACCATAAAAAATTAGGTAAAGAATTAGAATTATTTATGATGTCTGAATATGGTCCAGGTTTCCCATTTTTCTTACCAAATGGGTTAGTTTTACGCAAGACTTTGGAAAATTTCTGGTATAAAGAACATACTAAAGAAGGTTATGAATTTATTCAAACACCAATTATGTTATCTAAAGAATTATGGATTACTTCTGGGCACTGGGCAAATTATAAAGAAAATATGTATACTTCAACAATTGATGATAAAGAATTTGCTATTAAACCAATGAATTGTCCAGGTAGTTTATTAGTCTATAAAAATTCATTACATTCATATAAAGATTTTCCACTACGCGTTGGTGAATTGGGTTTAGTTCATCGTCATGAAGCAAGTGGAGCTTTAAACGGTTTATTTAGAGTTCGTAACTTTACTCAAGATGATGCTCATATTTTTATGAGAGAAGATCAAATTGAAAGTGAAGTAGTTCGTTTAATTAGTTTCATTGATCGTGTTTATAGTATTTTTGGTCTAAAATACGATATTGAATTATCAACTAGACCTGAAGAAAAGTATATTGGTAATATTGAAATTTGGAATAAAGCAGAAGACGCTTTAGCTAAAGCTTGTGTAAAAGCAGGTAAAACATATAAAGTTAATCCTGGAGATGGTGCTTTCTATGGACCAAAATTAGATATTCATATTCGTGACTCATTAAATAGAGAATGGCAATGTGGTACAATTCAATTAGATTTCAACTTACCTGAAAGATTTGATTTAACATATATTGATAAAGATGGAAATAAAGTTCGTCCAGTTATGTTACATCGTGTTATCTTTGGCTCAATTGAAAGATTCATTGGTATTTTAATCGAACACTTTGCTGGTGTATTCCCAACTTGGTTAGCACCAATTCAAGTGGAAGTTCTTCCAGTTAATAATGAATTCCATCTTGAATATTGCAATTCTTTAATGAACGAATTTATGAACGAAGAGATTCGTGCAAAATTAGATGATAGTGAAGAAAAACTAGGTTATCGTATGCGTAATGCTCAACTTCATAAAGTTCCTTATATTTTAGTAATTGGTGATAATGAAGTTAACAATAATCTTGTTACATATCGTAAACATGGTTCTAATGAACAAATCACTGTTTCTAAAGATGAATTTATAGCATTAATCAATAAAGAAGTTAAAGAAAAGACATTAAAATAAGGGTTAATAATTAACCCTTATTTTTTATATGTAAGTATTAAGTTTATTAGTGCTTTAATTGATTCTTTTTCACCAATGAAAGGTGTATTTTCAATAAATTGATTACAAGAAGCTAAGTCTTTTTCAATTGCTTTTTCATTTTTATCAATCTTTACGTGGGTGATTAATGAAACTAAACTATCATCAATTGTTTTACATTTACAAACATATTTTTTATGTTCATTATTTAAACTCAAATATAGATTAAGTGCCTCATCATTATTGTTGTTTAATAATAAACAGATAAGTTTTAAATTTGTAAATGATTTACGATAAATTGAAAGCATTTTATTTGATTTTTTAAATGTATAATCGATAGTATCAAGTGCTTCTTTAAATTGAAATTTAAATAGATAGTGATAGGTTTCTAATGTTTTTAATTCTAAAATTAATGGATCATTATAATCATTATTTAGATTATCAATTTTGTAGATAGAGAAATTTAAATCTTCAAGCGGTTTACCATTAATTAATTTATCGTTGATATTTAAATGATTGATAAAAGCATTAGCTGCAACTTCATCTTTTAAAATATTAAAGTAATAATATCCATCACTATATAAAAATGAAAGTGGTAAAACATTAAGCAAAGCATTAAAAGTAAAAATAAAACCTGTTGTTGTTAACAATAATTCAATTGTTGGTTCATTAATTTTAAGAAAAATAATTGTTAGAGTTAAAATGATAGAAAAAATTAGGTTAGTAAATATTCCACCAAGAAAGTAAATATCGTAAGGAACACTATTTTTTTCACTAGCCACAACAATATTGTTATCATAATCACGATGTGGATAATTGACAACCTTAAATTTACCATCTTTTTTATAGAATTTTTTATTCAAAATTTTAAAAGCAACGATATGAAATTTAGCAATTTTAACAAAAAGTAATCTTCCTAAATCATAAGTTAGTGTTGCTAAAAATACCCCAATAACAATAAAAGCAAACAGAATAAGAAAACTTATAAAGTCACTAATTACGTAATTGATACTAAAGAAAGCATCAATATAAAATACCCCCAAAACTAACGATAATAAAATCGTTAAAATTAAATAAACGTATTTTTTCATAATTACCTACCTCTTTATGAAAATATTATAGCAAAATTAAAATGATTTTGATATAATAAATTTGTCAAAAACTAATACTGAAAAAGTTATTGACAAGTATGTAATAATATACTATAATAATTTAGCAAACAAAAATATATGGAAAGTAGTGCAGTCCCGCCTCACCTGAAAGTGGTTTATCTTTAGGTAATAAAGTCATATACATTAAATTGATTTTTAACGGGTGCATTACGCACGCGTTTTTTTGTTTTATATGAAAGAAAGAGGTGTTATTTATCGTAACTATTAATCAAAATCCTAACAATCAAAAACCAGTTAAGGAAAATGAAGACTTAGTAAATGGATTAATTAGATTCCCTGAAGTTTTAGTAATTGACAAGGATGGTAATTCATTAGGTGTTAAAACTCGTAATGAAGCATTACGATTAGCAGAAGAGGCTAATCTTGATTTATTATGTGTTGCACCAATGGCAAAACCACCAGTATGTAAGATTTTAAACTATGGTAAATATCGTTTCGAGCAACAAAAGAAAGCTAAAGAAATGAAGAAAAATCAAAAAGTAATTGAAGTCAAGGAAGTAAGATTTACTCCACAAACAGATCTTCATGACTTAGAAGTTAAGGCAAAAGCTGCTAAAAAATGGCTAAGTGATGGAAATAAGGTTAAGGTTACGGTACGCTTCCGTGGACGTCAATTAAGCCACGTTGAAATTGGCCAAGAAACACTAGATAAATTCGTTGAATTATGTAGTGAATTTGGAACTGTCGAAAAGAAATCTGCTATGGAAGGAAGACAATTATTCCTTACATTAGCTCCAAAGAAAAATTAATTTATTAGGAGGATTTATTATTTATGCCAAAGATGAAAACAAAAAAAGCTGCTGCTAAAAGATTTAAAGTTACTGGCAGTGGTAAATTAAAAAGAAAACAAGCTTTCCGTCAACACGATGCATGGGGAAAGACTAAAAAACAAAGAAGACATTTAAGCAAACCAGGTTTAGTTCATGAAACTGACCAATCAAGAATCAAGGATTTATTCCCTGGTCAATTATAATTAGGAGGATACTAAAATGAGAGTAAAAGGTGGATATACAACACGTCGTTATAGAAAGAAAATCTTAAAATTAGCAAAAGGTTATTTTGGTTCTAAGCACCGTATCTATAAGACAGCTAACGAACAAGTAATGAAATCATTAGCATATGCTTATAGAGATAGAAGACAAAAGAAGAGAGATTTTAGAAAATTATGGATTACTAGAATTAACGCTGCTGCTAATTCATTAGATATTTCTTACTCTAAATTAATGTACGGTTTAAAATGTGCAGATGTTAAAGTTAATAGAAAAATGTTATCTGAATTAGCTATTAATGATTTTGAAGCATTTAAATCATTAGTTAACTTAGCTAAAGAAGCTATTGCAAGTGGTAAAAAACCTACTCCTGTTGTTGAAGAAGAAAAAGTTGAAGTTAAAGTTAGTGAAACTGAAACTGGTGTTGTAGTTGAAACTAAAGAAGTTAAAAAAACAACTCGTAAAACTACAAAAAAAGCAGAAGGTGAAACAGCTGCAAAAAAGACAACAAGAAAAACAACTACTAAAAAAGTAGAAGGCGAAGAAAAGAAAACAACTCGCAAAACTACAAAAAAAGCTGAAGGCGAAACAGCTGCTAAAAAAACAACAAGAAAAACAACTACTAAAAAATCAGCTGAATAATCTTGAGGTTTTTAAATATTCAAATTAAAGAGAGATTTTTCTCTCTTTTTTTTTACTATTTTTTGTATATAATATATGTGTAACTGGATGTGTTACAAATTTACCTTAACTAAGACTGATGAACTTAATTCATCCCCCCAGTACTTGTTGGCCAAAGTATTGTAACAAATAAAAAGGAGGGAGTGTATTAGACCGATACACTTAGTTAAACTATGAAAAAATTAAAATATATTATTTTAGTTTTCATTGGTTTAGTTGTTGCTTTAATCGCACCTTCTTGTGCTCCTAAAGAAAATGTTAAGGATCTCGTAGATGGTGTTATGCAAAATTTTAAGTTACCATTTGAAGATAGTAATGTTCCAAGTGAATTTGAAATTAACAAAACTATCGAAACGGTAACATTAACTGCAACTACAATTAATGAAGATGTATCAATTAGTGAAGAAAATGATGTTATCAAAGTCAAAGTTAAAGATAGTTCAAAAAATGTCGATTATGTGTTAAATATTACATTTGCTAAAGAAGATTATCAAACTAATAAAGAATTTAATATTAAGTTTGTAGCAACTGTAAGTGATGTTAGTATTGCTAATTTTTATAAAGCAAAAGATGGCGATATTGTTAAGGTAAAAGGTACTGTATATTCAAAAGCTGTAGAGGAACGCCCTGGTTACTTTATTTACGATGAAACTGGTACAATGTTTGTTTATGAAAATAACAAAGATGTAAATATCGGTGATGTTGTTACAGTTAATGGTTTTAAAACATATCACTTCTCATTGCCTCAATTAAAATATGAGACATCAAAAGAAAAAGATTTACAAATTGTATCAAGTGATGGCAAGATGCCTTCATATCCAAAAGCTTCAATTCTTGATATTACTCGTCTAAATGTTATGGATGAAGCAACTTATGGAAAAACTTTTAAAGTTGAAGGCAAAGTTTTAATGAAAAATGAAGACTATGTTACTAATTTTTATCTACAAGATCCAAAAACATTTACAGAAGTCAAAGTCGATTATACTTCAAATGTTGATGTTTTAGGCCTATACGTTGATAAATATGTCGAAATTAACGTTAACGTTTATACATATAATGATTCAACAGGTTATTGGTCAGTCTATTATAGTAAAACGGAAAATTTAGAAGACTCAATCAAAGAAATTAGTGAACCAACATTAAGTGATAATGATAAAGTAAATGCATCATTAACAAATATATATTACACATATAACAATACGAAAGTTTATGATGATATTGATTTTATTAAAAATGGAATCTATGGAACATCATTGTCATATAAGTCAAGCAATCCTTCACTAATTAGTGATGATGGTAAGTTGTTACAAGTTGTGGATCAAAATCAAGATGTTAAATTTACAGTTACTTGTGTATGTAATGATGTTACATTAACAAGGGAATTTACAATTACAGTCGGTGCTATTAATCTTAGTTCGCTAAGTGAACTAGCTAATTCATCAAAATTATACAGTCAAGATGATGTAGCAGTTAAAGGTATTGTTTCTGGTTATTATGGTGTTTCTGGATACTATATCAGTGAAGGTGAAAATAGTATTTATGTAAAAGGATATGATGAACATATTTTAGTTGGTGATGAAGTATTAGTCGTTGGAACATTCTCAAATGTTAATAAAGGAGTTAGATCTGAACCGCAATTCTTAACAGTTTCTCGCTCTAAAGTACTTTCTAGTGGAAATGAAGTTCCGCAACCAAAGGAATTAACATTAGATCAATTAATTAATGTTTCATCAAACTCAACATTAGTTGGAAAACACGTTACTGTAACTGGTTATATTAGTTCTGAAAGATCTCAATATGGAAATACTTATTTATTAAGTAAAAATTCAGGTGATGAAACTAGTGTTTCATTCCAAGGCAATTCAAATACATATGGTATTGATACATTAGTTAACCAACAAGTTAAAATTACTGGTTATTTAAAGAACTTAGATAAAAATAGTAATTTTGTTTTCTATTTTGAAAATAGTTATGGTGATGTTACTTCATTATCAAGTACAGAAGAAGTTTTGACTTCAACAGTAGATTATGTATCAAAATTATACCCAGGTGCAAATAATGAAGCTGGGGTTAATTTATTAACTAACTTAAATTTAATTAAAAATCATCCGATGTTAAAAGATGTTAGTATTTCATATGAATCTAGCAACCAAGGTGTATTAACAGATGATGGTAAGATTATTTACCCTTCAACTACAACAAATGTAACATTAACATGTAAGATTACTTATAATTCTACAACTAGAGAAATTCCATTTAATTATGTTATTGGTCCAAAAAATGATTTAGGTATTCAAGACTTAGTATTTACAATGTTTGCTCGTGGTGCTAAGAATGATAAGATGTTTGCAATATATAATGGAACAGGTAAGGATATTGATTTAACTGGATATCGTATTGGTTCAATTCAAAATGCTGGTACTGGTGCAAATTCGTATACTTATACATTAGAAAATGCTCAAGGTATTTTAGATTTAGGTGAAGCTTATAAAGAGCAACAAACAGCAATGGGATTAACTGCTGATGGCATTATGAAAAATGGTCAAACTATTTTTGTTTATCATGAAGCTATTACAAGAGATTATTTAGATTCAATTCCAGATGAAGTTGTTAAAATTCCTCAACCAAATAACAATGGTGTATGTGCATTTAATGGTAAAGATGGTGACACTTTAGTATTAATGAACAATAATAATTGTTTAGTTGATTTAATTGGAAGTTTTGAACGTGTTAAAAAAGGTGAAGCTGCTCCATATGAACAAAATTTCTTTGAATTAGGATATATGACTGTTCGTAAACATGAAACACTTACAAATAATCCTGATTTAAACTGGAATAATATTGAAGAAGTTAAAAAATATTATGAAGTAAGAAAACTTCCAGGTGTTGAAGAAGGATATGTTTTAGACAAAATCGTTTACGATTTTAAAAACGGGAAGTAATAAAAGATGTCAAGATTACAAAATCTTGACATTTTTTTTATTTTTTATTTTATATAAATATAAAATATAGTATAATATTATCGGTGATTATATGAAAATCTTTGCAGCTTATTTCGATGATTTTAATATTATTACTGTTAATCTTTTATTAGAAGATTATCATGATAACATTAAATCATTTAAATTATATGATGAAAATAATAATAAGTATATCAACACTTTTGTAACTAGGATGGAAGATGATGATAATTATACTTACATCTCCTTAGGATTTAAATATTCAATTAATATTCCCAATAAATATTACTTGGTTGATGAGAATGGTTTTAAAAGATTAATTAGTTATCGTTTAATAACTCATACATTAAAGTTTGATGAATTATTTTATACTGATGAACCACTTGGCGTTATTTATAAGGAAAATGAAACAATCTTTCGTTTGTGGGCACCAACTAGCGATAAAGTTATTTTAAATTTAGATAATGAATATTTTCCAATGAAAAGACTAAATAAAGGGATATATGAAGTAACTATAAAAAAACAATGTTTAAATTTAAAATATCATTATTTAGTTAGCGTTAATGGAGTTATTAATGAGGTTATTGATCCATATGCTCGTTTGTCAACAAAAAACGGGACTTATTCCATTGTATGCAATAATGAAGCATTAAATGAGTTACATCCAGTTAGTTTTCATGATTCAATATATGAAATAAGTGTTCGAGATTATAGTGATAATCGTGATTTTAAATCACTTATTAAACGTATCCCTTATATAAAAAATCTTAATGTTACAACAGTCCAATTAATGCCAGTATTTGATTTTGCTTCTGTTGATGAACTTAATAAAGATTATTTTTATAATTGGGGTTATGATCCACTTCAATATTTTTGCTTTGAAGGAAGTTATAGTGATAATTATTTAGAAGATTTTAAGTTATTAATTAAAGCATTTCACGATAATGATTTAAATGTTACAATTGATGAAGTGTTTAATCATGTCTTTGATATTGAAACGTTTAGTTTAAATAAAATTGTTCCTTTTTATTATTTTAAATATTTTAATTATCCAAGTTTAAAACGAAGTAAACATTCGGGATGTCAAAATGATTTTCGCAGTGAAGCCAAGATGAGTTATCGTTTTTATAAAGATATACTAACATATTTAATTAAGTATTTTGATATCGATGGTGTTCGTTTTGATTTAATGGGATTATTAGATTTAAAAACAATTCAAAAGTTAGAAAAAGATTTGCGTGAAATTAAACCATCAATTATTTTATATGGTGAAGGTTGGAATATGAACCATCAAATGGTTGGTGCGACTTTAGAAAATGCATCTTTTTTAGAAACATTTAGTTACTTTAATGATTACTATCGAGACAATGTAATAAATTTATTAAAAGGTGATTATAGTAAATGGTACTATGTTTTAGATGTTATGAAAGGTAATCATGCTAAAGATTTTATTAACCCTCTTCAATCAATTAATTATATTGAATGTCATGATGGTTATACTTTTTATGATAATATTGTTCGATTTAGCAAACGAAGTGAACAAGCTAGAAAAGTATGTGATTTAGGAATGGTTATGGTTACTTTTGCTCAAGGTATAGCTTTCTTTCATCAAGGTCAAGAAGTCTATCATAGTAAAAATGGCTATCGTAATTCTTATAATTTAGGTGATAAGATTAACCATATTAATACTTTAGATAATGATAACTTACTTGCAAAGTTAATGAAAATTAGACATGATTTTAAGGATTGCTTCTTTAATAGTTATGAAGATATTGCTAAATATGTTAAAATAGAGATGGTTAATGATGTTATTTTTTACCAAAGTAAAAATTTAAGAGTGATAATTAACTATAGTGATAAATCAACTTTAATTAATGAAAAACATCAAGTTTTATTGACTAATAGTATGAATACTCACGTTCTTGATCCACTCTCATTTATCATTTATCGAATTAATTAAAGGAGGATAAATGTATGGATAAAAAAATTATTCAAAAATTAGTAAATGGCACATTATTTGATGCGTATAAATATTTTGGTGCGCATTTTAAAGATGGTGTTGTTACTTTTAGAGTATATGCCCCTCATGCTAAGGACGTTTGTGTTATTGGTGATTTTAACAATTGGGATCGAAGTAATCATCATATGAATAAAATTTCAGAGTTTGGAGTATATGAATTAAAGGTAGAAAATATTGATAATTATGTCAAATATAAATATCAAATTTTAACGTGTGATAATGTATGGATTGATAAAATAGATCCTTTCGCTTTTTTTAGTGAACTTCGACCATTAACTTCATCTAAAACTTTTGATATCGAAGGATTTGAATGGGAAGATGAAGAATATTTAAAGAAAAGAGATAAACATTTTGATAAACCTTTGAATATTTATGAAGTTCATATGGGTGGTTTTGTACGTCCATTAAAAAATGAATTTTATTCATATGAAGAGATAATTGAACATCTTGTCCCATATGTTAAAAATATGGGCTATAATGCTATTGAATTAATGCCATTAATGGAACATCCTTTTGATGGATCATGGGGTTATTTATGTACGGGATATTATTCAATGACATCTCGATATGGTAATCCTAAGCAATTAATGAAATTTATTGACGCTTGTCATAAAGAAAATATCGCTGTTATTATGGATTTTGTTCCTGTTCATTTTGTTAAGGATTCTTTTGCTCTTGTTGATTATGATGGTCGTCCATTATTTGAAACTGACGATTACAATAATAAATTTAATTCATGGGGATCAATTAACTTCGATTTAAGTAAAAATCATGTACGTAGTTTTTTAATTTCGGCATGTGATTTTTATTGTAATTATTATCATATTGATGGTATTAGAGTTGATGCTGTTTCAAATTTAATTTTCTATCAAGGAGATAAACGTAACGGTATTCATCAATATGGATGTCAATTTATTAAAGAATTAAATGAGCACATTCATAAAACATATCCACAAGTTATGATGATAGCCGAGGATTCTAGCGATTTTCCTAACGTAACCAGAGATTTAAAAGATGATGGTTTAGGATTTGATTATAAATGGGATTTAGGATGGATGAATGATACATTAAAATATTATGAATTAGATCCAGTTTATCGTAAATATCATCACAATAATATAACTTTTAGTATGTATTATTATTATAGTGAACGTTTTTTACTTCCTTTCTCACACGATGAAGTAGTTCATGGCAAAAAGACGATCGTTGATAAAATGTGGGGAAGTTATGAAAATAAATTTGCTCAATGTAAAAATCTTTATGTTTATATGATGACCCATCCGGGCAAAAAATTAAATTTTATGGGTAATGAATTTGCTCATTTCCGTGAATTTGACGAAAAAAGAGAACTTGACTGGTCACTTTTATCATTACCTATGCATATTGGATTTAATCATTTTATTCGTGACCTTAATTTAGTTTATTTAAATCATGACTCATTATATAGTTATGACTATGATAGTGAAAAGTTTAAATGGATTATGGTCAATAATGCAGAACAAGGCGTTTTTGCTTTCTATCGAGAAGGTAAAAACGAAGTCGCTGTAATTGTTTTAAATATGACACCAAATTACTATGATTATTATGAATTAGGCGTACCTTATAAAGGAAAGTACGAAGAAGTAATCAATAGTGATAAACAAATATATGGTGGCTATGGAAATTATAATGGCCTACCATTAAAAACTGGTGGAAAACCGCTTGATGGGTTTAAACAACGAGTAGGTTTCAAACTTGCTTCATTTGGAGCAATGATTTGGATTCATAAAAAAGCAAAAAGAACAACAAAAACGACTAAAAAAGGAGTTAAATAGTTAATATGTTTACAACAAAAGAAGAATTTAAAGAAGAATTTACACGACGTGTATTAGAAAAGTATGGTCGAAGTGTTGAATTTGCTCATAAAACAGAACATTATATGGTTTTGGGAGAAATGGTTCGTGATGTGGCTTCAACATATTGGAAAGAAACAAAAGATAAAATTGGTAAGGAAAAACAATTAATTTATTTTTCAATGGAATTTTTATTAGGCCGTATGATGAAGTCTAATCTAAATAATTTAAATATTTATTCAATTGTTGAAGATGGATTAAAAGAATTAAATATTTCATTGGATTCATTAATGGAACTGGAAAAAGATGCTGGTTTAGGTAATGGTGGTTTAGGAAGACTAGCAGCTTGTTTTATGGATTCTTTACCTACAGATGGTTATGTTGGCCATGGAAATTCAATTCGTTATCAATTTGGCTTTTTTAAGCAATTAATAAAAGATGGCAAACAAGTTGAAGTACCTGACCAATGGTTAACATTAGGTAATGTATGGGAAATTAGAAAGCCAAAACATGCTGTTGATGTATGCTATTATGGCCATGTTGAACCATATCAAGTAGGTAATCGCACAATGTATCGTTTAGTTGGTGCTGAACATGTTCGCGCTGTACCATATGATATGCCAATGCCTGGTTATCATAATGGTATTGTAAATAGTTTACGATTATGGAGTGCAGAACCTAGTGAAGAAGTACTTCCAAATAATAAGTCATTTTATACTTATTTAAATGAAATTGAACAATTATGTCATGGTTTATATCCGGATGATTCTACTGAACAAGGGAAGTTATTACGCTTAAGACAACAATATTTCTTTGTTTCAGCTGGTATGCAAGCAATTGTAAAACAACATTTACGTATGTATCCTAATATGGATAATTTTAGCGATCATTATGTTATTCAACTTAATGATACTCATCCAATTTTGGCAATTCCAGAATTAATGCGTATCTTATTGGATGTATATTTTTATGAATGGGACGATGCATGGAATATTGTTACTAATACATTTGCATACACTAATCATACTGTCATGGCTGAAGCATTAGAAAAATGGCCTGTTCATTATATTCAACGATTATTACCAAGAATTTATACAATTATTGAAGAAATTAATCGTCGCTTTATTTTAGAAGCACGTTTAAAAGGCCTAGAATATGAAAAAATTGATCGTATGCAAGTTATTAAAGATGGTCAAATACATATGTCAAAACTAGGTATTATCGGTTCAAGAATGGTTAATGGTGTTGCAAAACTTCATACAGAAATTCTAAAACATGATGTCTTTAAAGATTTTTATGATTATTATCCAAATAAATTTACAAATGTAACTAATGGTATTTCTCCTCGTCGTTTTATGATGTATGCCAATAGACAGTTAGATCAATTAATTACAAGTAAAATTGGTGATCAATATCACACAAATATGAAAGATATTGAACAATTATTAAAATATCAAAATGATGAAAACTTCTTAAGAGATTTAGGAAAAGTTAAACTAGAACGTAAACAAATTTTAGCTAAATATATTAAAGAACATAATGATATAGATGTTGATGTAAATTCAATATTTGATATTCAAGTTAAGCGTCTACATGCATACAAACGTCAAATGTTAAATGTTTTCCATATTATTTATTTATATAAACAAATTAAAGAAGGTAAAATAACTGATATGGTTCCTCGTACATTTATCTTTGGTGCAAAAGCTGCTCCATCATATGTTTTTGCTAAAAATGTAATTGAATTAATTTTAGCGGTTGCCAATAAGATTAATAATGATCCAGAAGTTTCTAAATTCATTAAAGTTGTCTTCATCGAAAATTATGATGTATCAAAGGCTGAAATCATTATGCCTGCTTGTGATGTTAGTGAACAAATTTCAACAGCTGGTAAAGAAGCTTCAGGTACAGGAAATATGAAATTCATGATGAATGGTGCTGTTACATTAGGTACTCTTGATGGTGCTAATGTTGAAATTTCTGAATTAGTAGGTGAAGATAATTGTGTAATCTTCGGTATGAAAGATTATGAAGTTGATGAATTACGTAAGAGTGGTCGTTATTCTTCATATTATTACTACAATAATGATGAGGACATTCGTTATATTCTTGATTCATTAATTAATGGAACATGGTCAAAAGTTCATGATAAGTTTCAAGTAATTTATAATGAAATTATGCTTAAAAATGATGAATATTTCATTTTAGCTGATCTTCCAAGTTATGTTGAAGCTCAACAAATAATTAATGAATTGTATAAAGATCAATTAAAATGGCAAAAAATGTGTTTAGTAAATATTGCTAAATCATATTATTTCAGTAGTGATAGAACAATTAATGATTATGTTGATCGTATATGGCATTTAAAGAAGGTGAGCTAAAAATGGAATACAATTTATTGGAATTAAAAGAAAAGCAAAAACAATTAGATTCATATATTCATGAATTACACGATGTAACATATGAAACAACTTTAAAAAGAAGAATATTAGCTTTTCTAGTTGAATTAGGTGAGTTAGCTAATGAGACACGTTGTTTTAAATTTTGGTCACTTAAGGGTCCTTCAAGTGATGATGTAATTTTTGAAGAGTATATTGATGGTGTTCATTTCATTTTATCAATCGGTATTGCTATTAATTATGATTTTAGTCAAAATATTGATGTTAAAGAAAACAATTTATCACTAGTTGATCAATTTTTTAAGGTTTATCAACTTGCAAGTAATTTTGACAATAGTGCAAAGAGTTATCAATCTTTTGTTAGTGAATTCTTAAATCTTGGAGTAAAGTTAGGACTAACTAAAGAAAAACTCGATGAATATTATCAAAAAAAATGGCTAATCAATTTTGAAAGACAAAACAATAAATATTAATAAAAGTCTTGGATAATCCAAGACTTTTTTAATACAAATATTTTATTCCATATAAGGAAATTGCTTCCATAATTTTTGCAATTTCTTTGCTATCTTCTTTCATACCATTTTTTACCCATTTAGTGATTATACCTAAACATCCATTTGAAGTAAAAGTAAAGTAATCTCTAAATTTTTTTTCATTAATTAAAGGATATTTTTCTTTATATATTTCAAATACTTTATCTTCTGCTAAAACCATCATTTCGGTAATAAAACTAGAGTCAACTTGATATGCTAAAAATATTTTGACAACATCCTTATAATCAACGAAAAAAGATAAAATTTCCTCATATAAATTAAAATTTTTGTCAAATTTCCCATAACTTTCTAATTTATTTTTAATTACATTTTTAATCATTTCTTTTATCGAATTATATAAATCAAAAATATCAAGATAGTAGCTATAAAATGTTGAACGATTAATCATTGCTTTATCACAAACTTCTTTTACTGAAATTGAAGAGAGATTCTTTGTTTGTAGTAAATCAATAAATGCATTTTCGATTAATAATTTTGTTAAACGACTTCTTTGATCTTCTTTTTTCATAATGCAACCTCCAAAACCAACACATTTTATAAAAATGTTGATAATTAAACAATTTTTATAAAAATTGATTATATAAATTATTTCTTAAGTAAATTATAATACTTATAGGAAAACAAAACAACACGTTGTTGGATTGTTTTTGAAAGAGAGGTTTTGTAAATGAGTAAAATTTATATTGTTACTGGTGCTAATGGGCATTTAGGTAATACTATTATTAGACAATTATCTTTACAAAATGGGGAAGTTAGAGGTTTAGTCTTAAAAAATGAAGACTTGTCGTTATTAAAGGGGCTTAAAGTAAAAATTTATCAAGGTAATGTTTGTGATAAACAATCATTAGAAGAAATTTTTAAACATAACGAAGATGATGAATTATATGTAATACATACTGCTGGGATTATTTCTATTGCCAACAAAATATCAAATAAGATTTATGATGTTAATGTACAAGGAACAATGAACATTGTAGACTTATGTATTCAAAACCATGTTAAAAGATTAGTATATGTAAGTTCTGTTCATGCTATTAAAGAAAATGATGATGTTATTAAAGAAACATACGATTTTAGTGATGAATATGTTGTCGGTGGTTATGCAAAAAGTAAAGCATTAGCTACCAAATATGTATTAAGTAAAAGAGATGACTTAGATTTAGTTGTTGTTCATCCATCAGGAATTATCGGTCCTTATGATTATGGGCATAATCACTTGGTTGAGTTAGTAAGTGATTTTGCCTCAAATAAATTGAAGACAGCGGTCAAAGGTGGTTATGATTTTGTTGATGTTCGTGACGTTGCTAGTGCTACTATTAATGCACTAGAAAAAGGCAAAAGAGGTAACTGTTATATCTTAAGTGGTAAATATTATTCAATCAAAGATATGTTAAATATGTTAGCTAGTGAAATCAATCATAAACCACTTAAGCATCTTACACCTACTTGGTGTGCAAAAATGGCGCTACCTTTCATTAGTCTACATGCAAAGATTCATCATAAAAGACCATTATTTACTGCTTATTCATTATATACATTAGAAGCAAGTAGTAATTTTGATAATTCTAAAGCTAAAAATGATCTAGATTTTAATCCACGTGATTTTAAAGAAACATTAGTTGATACATACAATTTTCTTAAAACTAATAATGTTATGACATCACGCAAACTTAAAACTAAATTAGCCAAATAAATTTAACCCTTTCTTTTATAGAAGGGGTTTTTATGTTAGAATATACATGGTGATAATTAATGGAAATTATGTTAAATGGTTATCGTTTTCAAGTGGATATTATCTATGATAACTATCATCGAATTCGCTGTGATTTTATTGATAAGCGATTTGTTGTCAAAGCGTATCATAGTGTTAAAGAAGTGGAAATAATTGATTTTTTAAAGAAAAGAGAAAAGAAATTATATCAAATGGCTTTAATCGGATTAAAGAAGGAACAACTAAAAGATAAAATAGATATATTAGGTAAAACCTATCATCTTAAGAGTAGCAATATTAATTGTATAAGTAATGATATTATTTATTGTAATGATTTAAGCAATATAATTAATATTTGTATAAGTCTTTTTTATCAAGAATTTTATAATTACTTGGCAAAAAAAACAACTGAATATTATCATTTAATGTATAAAGAAAATAATCTTCCTACCATAAGTGTAACTAATGTTAAGGGTTATTATGGTCAATATAATAAACGTAATAACCACATAAAATATAACATTTGTTTATTATTTTCACCTTATGAAGTTATTAACGCGATAATTGTTCATGAATTAGCCCATATCAAGTATATGAATCATCAAAAAGAATTTTATGATTTTGTAACTTTAGTGTTACCTAATTATAAATTTTTACATAATAAATTAAAGAAAGAGGGAATGAAATTATGAAAATAACTAGTAATACAAATTCTTTAATTAAAAAATATTATTCCTTAAAAGATAAAAAAAATCGTGATCAATTTAATATGTTTTTAATTGAAGGTATTGATAATATTTTAGAAGCTTATAGAAGTAATATCGTTAGTGATATTTTATTTTATGATGAATTACCAATAGAATTAAAAAACCTTAATGTTAATTATCAAGAAGTCAGTGAAAATATAATTGAAAAATTATCATTTAATAAATCTTATCAAAATTATATTGCAATTGGTAAAATTTCACATAAAGATTTTATTCTATCAAATTGTATCTTAGCATTTGATGGAGTACAAGATCCTGGAAATGGTGGTAGTTTAATACGAAGTGCAAAAGCATTTAACTTCAATACAGTCTTAGTTTCAAATGACTCAGTTGATATTTATAATGATAAATTTATTAAAGCAAGTAAAGGGTATAATTTTAGTATAAATTTAAAACGCTGCAACTTAAAAGAAGAACTATTAAATTTAAAAAAGTTAAGATATGTTTTAGTTGGTGCTGATGTTCATCAAAAGTCTAGTTCGTTAAATGACTTTTTAATCGATGAAAAAATTGTCCTTGTTGTTGGTAACGAAGGACAAGGATTGTCAAAAGAAATTAAAGAAATATTAGATAAATATATTTATATTGAAATGAATAGTGATGTTGAATCACTTAATGTCGCGATTGCTGGCTCAATAATCATGCATAAAATATTTGTAAAAAAATAATTATTATTGTATAATAATAAAGTATTTCAAAGAATTGGAGTAGTAGATTAGTTAAAGTCTTTTTTAGGGAGTAGAAATCTTAGACTGAAAGTTTCTATATTAGACACTATTTGAATTCACCAAGGAGAAAACGTAATTCTGCGTTAAAGAATTTATAAATTAAGGGCATAGGATATATTCCTATGAACTAGGATGGTACCGCGAAATAATTCGTTCCTAGATTATAGGAACGATTTTTTATTTTAAAAGGAGAATTAAAATGGATATTAATGAATTAAAAATTAAAGTTGACGAATGTAAAACTTTAAAAGATTTAAATGATTTAAAAGTATCATTATTAGGAAAAAAAGGCCCTATTCAAGCTTTAATGTCAAAAATGGGAACGATTGATAAAGAAAAACGCGCTGAATATGGTCAATATGTTAATAATTTAAAAAATGAAATTAGTGATTATATTGAAAATCGAAAAGTTATTTTAGAAGAAGAAGTATTAAATAAACGTTTACAAGAAGAAAAATTAGATATTAGTCTTGATGGAATTGATGTTAATAAAGGTAGTAAATCAATTGTTGGCGGCGTTATTGATGAAATTTGCGATATCTTTGTCGGCATGGGTTATGAAGTAAAAGAAGGTCCTGAAGTTGAATTAGATCATTATAACTTTGAATTATTAAATGTTGCTAAAGATCATCCAGCTCGTGACATGCAAGATTCTTTCTATATTAGTGAAAATACATTACTTAGAACTCAAACATCACCAATTCAAGTTAGAACACTAGAAAAGTGTAATGGAAAAGGACCAGTTAAAATTATTTGCCCTGGTAAAGTTTACCGTCGTGATGATGATGATGCTACTCACTCACATCAATTTACACAAATTGAAGGTTTAGTCGTTGATAAAAATGTTACTATGTCTGATTTAAAAGGCACACTTGAAACATTAGTTCGTAAAATGTTTGGTGAAAAACGTGAAATTAGATTTAGATCATCATTTTTCCCATTTACTGAACCAAGTGTTGAAGTCGATGTTTCTTGTTTTAATTGTGAAGGTAAAGGATGTAATATTTGTAAAGGAAGCGGCTGGATTGAAATTTTAGGTGCTGGTATGGTCCATCCAAACGTTTTAAGAATGTCAGGGTTTGATCCTGAAGTCTATCAAGGTTTTGCTTTTGGAATGGGCGTTGAACGTATTGCTATGCTTCGTTATGGTATTACTGATATTCGTCATTTATATATGAATGACAAACGTGTTTTAAAACAATTCAAAACAACTAAGTAGGAGGAAAGTTTATGTTAGTATCTTATAATTATTTAAAAACTTTAGTTGATTTAGATGGGATTGATGCTACTAAATTAGCTGATACAATTACTTTTGCTGGTATTGAAGTTGAAGGTATGACAAAACTTGCCTATGCTAATAATCTTGAAATCGGTGAAGTCATTGAATGTGAAATGCATCCTGATAGTGATCATCTTCATGTTTGTAAAGTTAAATTAGGCAATGAAGTCCGTCAAATTGTTTGTGGTGCTCCTAATGTAAGAAAAGGACTAAAAGTTATTGTTGCTAAAGAAGGCGCAAATTTAGAAAAAATTGGAGTAGTTATAAAAAAATCAACTATTAGAGGTGTTGAATCTAATGGTATGTTATGCTCACTTTTAGAATTAGGTGTTAATAAATCTTTATTAAGTGAAAAACAAATTAATGGAATTGAAGAACTAAGTGAAGATGCTCCTGTTGGTGAAACTAATGTACTTCAATATCTAGGATTAGATGACGTCATTTTAGAAATTAAACCAACTCCAGATCGTGGCGATGTTTTAAGTTTATTATCACTTGCTAAAGAAGTAGCTGCATGTTTAAAAAGAAAACTTTTATTTAAAGAAGAAAAATATCATTTTAATGAAGTTAAAAGTGATTTAACTGTTTCAATTAATACTACTAAATGTAATCATTTTAATGCTAAACGAATTGATAATATTACTATTAAAGAGTCTCCTAAATGGTTAAAACAAATTTTGATTTCAATGAATATTCGTCCAATTAATAACATTGTTGATATTGGTAACTATGTCATGCTTTTATATGGTCGTCCACTTCATATGTATGATTATGATAAATTAAATAGCAGTCATTATATCATTAGAGATGATGTAAAAACAACATTTAAAGCTTTAGATGAAAAAGATTATCAAGTTAATGATGGTGATATTGTTGTTTGTAATGACGATGTTATTTCTTGCCTTGGTGGTGTTATGGGCGGATATAACACAATGATTGATGATAATACTAAAAATATTGTTATTGAAGCAGCTAGTTTCAATGGTGTAAGTGTTAGAAGAACATCTAGAAGATTAAATTTGATTTCTGATTCAAGTGTGCGCTTTGTTCGTGGAATTGATGAAACTAGAACTAATAGTGCCTTATCATTAGCTACTGAGTTAGTAATTAAATTAGCGGATGCTCAAGTTGTTTATGAAACAGTTTGTGCTGGAAAAGAAGTATATAATAACAGTGAAATTTTATTAACAACAAATAAAGTAAATAAAGTATTAGGTACTTCTTTTACTGATGAAGATATTAAAGATGTTTTCAATCGTTTAGATTTCAAATATAAATATGATGGTAGCATTTTCAAAATTGTTCCACCTTCATATCGTAATGATATTACTATAGCAGAAGATTTAATTGAAGAAGTTATTCGTATTTTAGGTTTTGAAAACTTAAAATCAACTTTCCCGGTTACAAGTAATGTTGGAAGTTATAGTGAAACTCAAATTAAAAGACAATTAATTAGAACTGAATTGCTTCATAATCAAATCGATGAAGCTTTATCATATACTTTAATTGATCCAAAATATGTTAATGATTTTAACTTATTTAAAGATAATAAAGATGTTGACTATATTAAAATCCTTCATCCAATGACAAGTGATCATTCTGTTTTAAGAAAATCATTAATTCCATCTTTATTGCTAAGTGTAAATTATAATTTATCTCATAAAAATGAAAATATTGCTTTATTTGAGTTATCAAAAATTTATACAAATGATGGTGAAATAGAACACTTAGGTATTGTTATCGATGGTGAAATGAAACAATATTATTGGCGAAATAATTTACCTACAGATTTTTATTTAATCAAAGGTATTGTCGTTTCATTATTAAACCGCTTAAGTATAGATGAAAATCGTTATCAACTTGTCCGTGTTGAAGAAAATAATCCTTATTTACATCCTGGAAGAAGTGCTTACATTATGATTAATAATCAAATTGTTGGCTATTTTGGTCAAATTCATCCACGTATGGAAACAAAATATGATTTAAAAAAGACACTTGTTTGTGAATTAGATTTAACAAGTTTATTTAATTTAAAAACTTCAAAAATAAAGTTTAAAACTCCTTCAATTTATCCTTCAATTAAACGTGATATTGCTTTAGTAGTTAAAGAAAGTATTGATGCAAGTGAGATTGTTAATGTAATTAAACATGCTTCAAAAGGCTTAGTTGTTGATATTAAAGTGTTTGATGTCTATCAAGGAGAACACATTGAAAAAGGCTATAAGAGCATTGCCTTATCATTAACATATAATGATGATAAACATACTTTAAAAGATGAAGAAGTAAATAGTGTTCATAGTATTATTTTAGAAGCATTAAAAAATAAGTTAAATGCAAATTTAAGAGGATAAAGATGAAAAAGATATTATTATTAGTTTTTCTACTTTTACTTTCATCATGTTCTACTACTAAAATTGATGAAAAAAATTATCATATTGTATCATATGGTGAAATATTAGAGAAAATCGAAAATAAAGAAACTTTTGTTTATTATGTAGGTCAAGAGTCTTGTGCAGGTTGTAAAGATTATTATCAAAGTTTAGCAAAATTTTTTAAAGAGAATCAAACATTAGAAATATATTATGTTTCATTTGAAGATAATTTTGCTGAAGGTAAACCATACTATAATGAACACTTAAAATTCAATAAATATACTTATGATTATTTAGGTGCAGATTATTATGAAATGTTTAATTTAGATAAAAATGTTTTTTATACGCCAACTAGTTTTAAAATTGATCAAGGAAACTATGCTTCTACAATTATTGGTTCAATTAGTGGCAATGCAATAACAAAATTTTATCAAATTGAATATAATAATATTAAAATTACTGAAATTGATTATGATACGATGAATAACAATATTACTAATCTTAATGATTCAATTTTCTATATTGGTCAAGAGGGATGTAGTGCATGTGAAGATTTAGTTTATAAACTATACCATCTTCAAAAACAAGAAAGTGAAAAAGAAATTGGTTATTTTAATATTAAAAATATCATAAATGATGAAGAAAAAATGCATGATCTTAAACAATTTATCTTTAATCATACAGGTAACATCGATGATTTATTAAATTTAAAAACACCAACACTTGTTAAAATTAGTGATAAACAAGTTGAAGTTCATGTTGGGACAATGAATGTCGATGATTTAAATGATTTTATTAATTAATTTTTTAATAAAAAAGGAATAGATTTTTCTATTCCTTTTTGTTTATTAATTGTTCTTTTTAAATTCGTTAACACTTGAAATTGTATTATTTCTAATAACACATAATGTTTTATCAACAAGTGGAACAATATCACCCATTTTTTCAGGTGGAGCACTGATGATAGCTTGAAGACCAAAGTTACGTAATAATTTGACCGCTTGCATAATTCTTTCAGCATCCATCTTAGAGAAAGCTTCATCGAAGATAATTAATCGAATTGAAGAATCTTTGCCATTTAAGTAAATATGATATGCTTGAGCAAATGATGCAAGAATTGAAATATAGAATGGAGTTTGTGTTTCACCACCGGATTTCTTTAACAATGTTCTAGATAAGTGTTGAACATTATTAGTGGATTTATCCGTTACAATTAAGTCAAATTTTAAGTAAGAACGATAGTCTGTAAATTTAGCAATGTTTTGTTCTAATTCTTGTCTTAAATCATATGATAATGATTCATCAATGAAGGTGATTTGTCTAAATAAATCTTCAATAATTGTATCGTATTTTTCATAGAACTCTTTTGAAGAAATATCTTGATTCATCAATAACATTGGGTCATTAATCATTTCAAAATAATCTTTAAATTCTTTCTTTGGAGTAACAGTGAAGTAATATGTATCATTACCGAATTCTGCATGTTTTAATGCTTCGTTTAATGATTCAATTTGTGATTCAACTGTATCGAAGTTAGCTTTAAGTTTAGCTAAGAAATCATTTCTAAATTCATCAAGAGCATTATCTTTAGCTTCCTTAATTTTTGCTTGATACTCTTTTAATCGAACACCAGCCAATTCTTCATATTCATTACTATAATATTCATTATCTTTAACATCTGGATCATTATTAGTGTGATAAATCGTATTATATTTAATTCTTAATTCATAGACTTGTTTCCATAAATTATTAACTTGGCTTAAAGAAACGTTAATGCCATTAAAGTATTTATCATATACATTACGAGGAGTTTTTAACTCATTAATAACTTCCATAAATGTAGGTTCACCTTTAGATAAAACAAAGTCTTTAGAAAAGTCATTTTCTAATAGTTTCTTTAATTCTTCATATGCCTTCTTCTTTTCAGGTAAAACATTTGTTTCAATACTATTAATGTTATTTTGAGTTAAAGTAATATCTTTAATTAAAGAGTTACGTTCTTCTTCTAATTCTTGAATGGTGTTAGTTACTTCTTCAATTTTTTTGTTTAATGTTTCAATGTAGTTATTAGATAATGAAGCTAATAATTCATTAACGTCTTGAAGTTGTTTTTCTAATACATCAATATTACTACGATCATATAGAGCACTAATAATATTTTTAACTTCTGAAGAAGATAAGTTATCAAGCGAAGTAACATCTCTTAATTGATTAATAGCATATAAGATATTTTCGTTTTCATTACTTAATAGGGCAACTTCGCTTTCTTTAATACCTTTTTGTTCAACTTGGCTATTTGAACCAATGAAAGGTGTTAAATTTCTAAAGTTAAGTGAGCGAGCAACAAAACCTTGATATAACATACCATCACGCATTAATGAACGTTTATGGTCTCTTAATTTGTTGATATCATCACACATAAATAAGTTACCTACTAAAGAATTAATATAGGCTTTAGCAAATTTGTTGTTTGAAGTAATTAATGAAGAAATAGAATGTGGTTCTTCTTTATAATTAGCTTCCATAACTTTTTGTGTATCAACAATACCAATATCTAAACCAAAATTTTGTTTGTTGTCACGATAATATTTAATAGCATCATCAACGTAATTTTCATCAACGATAATATAAAAACGTTGAACACCTAAATATGCTTCAATCGCATTACGATATGATTCATCTTTTAAATCTAACTCATCAGCTAAAATAGCTACATGAGAATCAATGTTGTGTTTACGGTCTAAATATTCTTTTAATGATTCTTTAAATGAAAGTAAAATATGATTATAAGGTTTTTCACCAGAACTTAAAATATCAAGTTCATCATTTAAAGCATTAATTTGATCGTTGTTTTCGTTGTATTTAGATCTTAATGCATATTCTTTATTTCTAAATTCGTTTAATAATTGACCAATATTACTTTGAATATTAGTTAAATTATCTTCACCAATATATTTTTTATCAAATTTTTCTAGTAAATCAACAGTATCATTAGCAATACTTCTTAAGTCTTTTAAATAATTTGAATTGTAATTAACATTACTAATAGAAGACATAAATTCGTCAACATAATTTGCGACATTGTTAATTACATTTTCTAAGCCACCTTTATGAAGGGAAATCTTTTCTTCAAGATCACTTTTTTGTTTTAAGTAGTCTTTTTGCTTTTTATATGTATCAGAGTTAAATTTTTCTTCGTTTAAATTATCTTTTTGTTGATTGAAGGCGATAATTTGCTTTTTACAATTTTCAAGAATGTTGTTTTTATCTTCTTCTTCATTACGTAAATCTTCAAGATTTAATTCTTCTTTTTCAATATCTTTTTTACGAAGAGCAATTTCAGCACGTTTAAATAAGTATTTTGAGAGTAAGATTGATTCGTTAGTATCTTTCCATTCATTATATTTATTGTTAATTTGTTCGATTAAATCAACGCGTTTTTGAAGATTAGTAGTTTCAATTTCTAAAGATTTATAGTTACGAACAGATTCTTGCATTTTAATAACGTCGATACTATTTTTAACATCACAAACGTATTCAGTAATAAATTGTTCAATATTCGAGATTGGAGCAAATGGAATTGCTTTTTTAAATAAAGAGAAGAAGTTATTGTTAACGTTACCAAATTTAACTTTGATAAATTCACGATATGAAGAATTTGTTTCAAAGAATTCGACATCATTATATTTAGATAATAAGAACAATTTTAGATTCTTTGAATCAAATGGGACGTTATTTTCAATAAAGTTATTTTCTGGAATATAGTCATTAAAGTAGAAGAACTTATTGTCATAACTTCCATCATCATAAACATCAAATACACAACCGATTGTAAAGGCATTATTTAATTCTGTATCAATAAATTCAAGAGCAACATAAGAAGAGAAGCGACCATTACGTAAATAGGTAATACTTCCATCATCATTATCACCAATTTCACATTTTAAATAACCTTTTAAAGAACGTGATGACTTATCAGCAGCTGATTTATTGAAGAAGTGACCTGATGTATCACCTAAGATAATTAATTGAATAGCATCAATTAATGTTGTTTTACCAGAAGCATTTTTACCAGTTAAAAAGTTAATATCACTTAATGTAAATGTTTCAAATGAGAAGTAATGCCAGTTAGTTAATAAAACTTTATTCAGCTTTTTCATCATTCATTCCTCCTTCATCTAAAACTTTTTCATTTAAAATAGCATAAATTGCATTTAACTTTTCATTGCTTACTAAAGAAGCAATTGTAGGGTAGATAACAAAAGTTGCATTTCCATCTTCAATATTGCCATCATATTTAGCAATAATGTTGTGTCTTATTAAAGTTCTTAATGCACTCACATTATCTTTAATAGTAGGTTTTTTTGCCAATGATTTATTTTCTAACATACGAACAATGATGTCGCTAGTTGATACAAAAACAACATTTTTTGAGTTGTTCTTTTCTTTTTCTTCGATATAAATTAAACGAAGTGTTAATAACATTAAAGTAGTATATTTATCAAGTTTTAGATAATTATAATCATAACGATTATTAACACTAATAATTCCATCATCATCATTTTTCTCAACGTCGTAACCTAAAATATTTAATAGTTTTTGGTAGCGATCATAAAAACGTTCGACAAAACGATAATCAGCATTAATTTTACCTACCTTATCGTGATTTTCATAAATTTCTTTTAAGATATAAGTATGGTTTAACAGATAGTTTACAGTTTTAGTGAATTTTTCTTTTTCTGCATTAGATAAACCTTCTAAAAAATCCATTATTGTCTCCTCCTTGTGAAATTGAAATTAGGTAATTCAAAATTGTTATTTTTAACCATGCCATCGTGTAACTCTAATTTATAAAAGATGTTTGGATCATATCCTTTAATAAAAGCATGCATTGTATAAATTAAAGCATCGATATCTGGTAATTCAATTTGTTCACTATTAATAGTCTTTTTATCCTCTAAAGTTCGATGCATGTAATCAATGATATCTAAATGAGAGAACTTTCTAATATCTTTGTTATTAGTAAATGAAGTAAACATATCACTACGATCACTATCGGTTAGTGTGACAATTTCTAATGGAACTTCATCACGACTTTCTTTAGCATCTTTTCGAGAATACAATGAATTTTCATTTAAATATTGTTGTGGAAATGGTGCTAAAAGATGTTCAACTTTCGGTAAGAAGTTTTCATCATAATCATCAAGGTCATAGGCAAGAGCTTGAATAATCTTAGTCAATTTACCTTTGACAGAACGATCATTTTTCAATAAATATTTCATCTTATTAGTTGCAGCAGCAACATAAGTATTATTACGATCGTCAATCATATCAACAAGTTCTTCTAATTCGAATAATTTGTCAACGATATAATTAATTTTTTTAATGATTCCTAGTTTTGCTTCGTCAACATCGTGATATTGATTAGCAATTAAACTTTGTTTGACAATTTCATCTAGGATTGATTCATCACGTAACCATTTAGTTAAAATGATTAAAATAGGACCTTTAAAACGATTAATACTATCTTTTGTTTTTAATGGTAAATAAATTTGTTTAATTACCTCTTTTTGATACGAATCAAAATGTTCGCGTAAAACTTGATTGACAGTTTTTAAACTTGCAAGATTAGTATAGCGTCTTTTTAAATTATGGAATAATGATTTTAATGTTTCTTCAAATTCGATTAACTTGTCGTAAACATTAAAAAGAGAAGTGAAACGATAAGCTGTGTACTTTTCGTCAGCATAAACTAGTGATGAATACATTGAATACATGTAAGAATCATATTCTTTAACTTCCTCATTGACTAATGAGTCTAAAACACTTAGTAATTTAATTGAATATGGTGGTAAAGTTACATATTCAATCACACCGCCAATTTTATTGTATTCAATTTCAATCCAGCCAGTTTCTAAAAATTTACGCACTAAAAAGCGAGCTTTAGAATGGATGTCTTTTAATTGCTCGCTTCCATCTACTGTTTCGTCTAAATCGTATAACTCATTATGGAGTTTATTGACAATAGAGTGTGTTAATGCTTCTTTTTCAATCATAACTTCTTGTTTAAACGATTGATGTAAGACTAAAAGAGAAGAAACATAAACATCACGATTTTTTGATGTAAGTAATGTAAATAAATTATTTGGGATTACATCGAATAATTTCATTATTAATTCCCCCTAATGTAAAAATTATAGCACATATTATATAATAATACTATTTATTTTTGACAACTACTGGGAAAGAAGTTAATTCAAACTTTTCTCCAATTTGATTGTCATGATAGAAGTAAGTATCGCTCGCTCTTAATTCTAATAATAATTCTTTAAATTCTTTGGCACTGAAACGATTTAAGATAGGTGTTGTAACATCTTTTCTTATCGAATTTAAATAATTTTGGCCAATTTCATTAAAACCTAAAATACGAATATATGATGGTTTATTTTGTATTAATGGTAAAACTTCTTCTTTTAGAGTATTGACTAAGATATGAGCAATTGTTCTTGTTAATCTAGCGCCACTATATCTTTTTGAAGTGCACTTTGAAATGAATTCATCAAAATTATTGGCCGATCTTATTTGCTTTTTAAATAAATTTTCAATTCCTTCATTTACTAAGTGAATTGCTCTTAACTGTTCACTTGGAGTTGCTAATACTTTATATTTAAATAAATCAAAATAATCATCTAAAAATTTAGGATTATTAATTTTTCCCGGAATTAGTAGGCTTATTTCTTTATTTTGTTTTACTAAATTACGTATATTATAGGCACTAGTTATGTTATCAATAGCATCATTGCCTTTATAAGAAACAGTTCTTTTAATTGATATTGGTTTAATGGCTAAATTGTATTGATTAATTGTTTTAATATATGAATATCCTAAAATGTCATTTGGATATTCTAGATAAAAATCGTGTATTTCATTTAAAGCAAGAGCCTTAGCTTTTGGATAACTATAACCATCATTTAGATATTTTCTTAAGATGTCGTCCATTCTAGGAGACTCAAAGCCAAAATTGTTATATTTATCTAAAAATTGCTCAGTTTCTCCAGTTTCACTTCCAAAAACAAAACTATCACATTTTAAATCGTTTAAAATATTTAATGCACCAAAAGCAAAAATATCACTATTTTCACATGCATAAATAAAAGGTAGCTCAACAACAAGATCGACACCATTGTTTAAAGCATCAATAGTTCTTTGCTTTTTATCAATGATACTTGGTATTCCTCGTTGGGTAAAATTTGGAGACATAACTGCGACTACAACATCTGCTTTTGTTATTTCTTTTGCTTTTCTTATATGATATATATGTCCATAATGCATTGGATTATATTCTACAATTAAACCGACTGCTTTCATTTTCATCACCAACAATATTTTAAATATATTTTATACTTTTTTCAAATAGTATCTTGACGAAAATGTTTTCTTTCGGTATTATAATATCGGTATTACAATATCGAAAGGTGATGATGATATGAAAAAAATATCAAAACAAGCGATGGCGCGTCTACCTTATTACTTATCTTATCTAAAAGATAAAAAGAGTAAAGGAATTGATTTTGTGTCGGCATCTAGTATTGCTAGGGATTTAAAATTAAATGATGTCCAAGTTCGAAAGGATTTAAATAGCATAGCTACAAATCATGGGTCACCTCATGTTGGTCATAATGTTAAAAATCTAATTAAAGACTTAGAAAGTTATATTGATGTCAATTATGAAAAACGGGCGGTAATAATCGGAACTGGTAGTTTAGGTAAGGCGCTTATGTCTTATGATGGCCTTGATTCATATGGGCTTAATATCGTGTGTGGTTTCGATGTTAATAAAAATTTAATTGGAAGCTCGATTAATGATCGTCCAATATATGATATTAAACGATTGAAAGAAGTTATTGATAATCAAAATATTGATATTGCTATTTTAACTTTGCCTGCATATGTTGCTCAAGATGTATGCGACATTTTAATGGAAACAAAGATAAAAGCAATATGGAATTATGCGCCAGTTAAGTTACGAGTTAAAGATGATGTATATTTGCATAATGAAAATCTAGCTTCATCACTAACGATTATTTATAAACATTTAAAGAAAGAGGATTAAGAAAATGGAAGAATTAAAAATTAATGCTGAACAAGAAGTAAATTCACTTGTTGAAAAAGGACTTAAAGCTCTTGAAGAGTTTGAGCAATTAAATCAAGAACAAATTGATTATATTGTTGCAAAATGTAGTGTCGTTGCTTTAGATAAACATGGCTATTTAGCACTAGAAGCAATTAAAGAAACTAAAAGAGGCGTATTTGAAGATAAAGCTACTAAAAATCTATTTGCTTGTGAATATGTAGTAAACAATATGCGCCATTTAAAAACAGTTGGCGTCATTTCTACTAATGAAGTAACAGGTATTAGTGAAATAGCTTCTCCAGTTGGAGTAATTTGTGGAATCACTCCAGTTACAAATCCAACAAGTACAGTCATTTTTAAATCATTAATATGTTTAAAAACAAGAAATCCTATTATTTTTGCTTTCCATCCATCTGCACAAAATTCAAGCAAAGAAGCAGCAAAGATACTATTAGAAGCAGCTATTGAAGCAGGGGCACCAAAAAATTGTATTCAATGGATTGAACACCCTTCAATGGAAGCAACTTCTTTATTAATGAATCATCCAGGTGTCGCTACAATTTTAGCAACAGGTGGAAATGCAATGGTTAAAGCAGCTTATAGTTGCGGTAAACCTGCTTTAGGTGTTGGCGCAGGTAATGTCCCAGCCTATATGGAAAAGTCTTGTGATATTAAACAAGCTGTTAATGATATTGTTATGTCAAAATCATTTGATAATGGAATGGTATGTGCTAGTGAACAAGCTGTTATCATTGATAAAGAAATTTATAATGAAACAATTAATGAATTTAAACGTTTTGGTGTATATTTTGTTAATAAGGAAGAAAAGAAATTACTTGAAAAATATATGTTTAACGTTAATAGTAAAGAAGACTATCCAAACGCTAAATTAAATCCTAATATTGTTGGTCATAGCGCACATAATATTGCTCATGAAGCTGGTTTCGAAGTCCCTTTAAATACACCAATTTTAGGAGTTAAATGTGATGAGGTAGGAGTTAATGAACCTTTAACTAGAGAAAAATTATCACCAATTTTAGCATTTATTGAAGCAAAAGATACTGAAAGTGGCATTAAATATGCTTGCCAAATGGTTGAATTTAATGGATTAGGTCATAGTGCAGCAATTCATACAAAATCTCAAGCTTTAGCTGATGAATTTGGTAAAAAAGTTAAAGCCTTACGTGTTATTTGGAACTCTCCATCAACATTTGGTGGTATTGGAAATATATATAATTCATTCTTACCTTCATTGACTCTTGGGTGTGGTAGCTATGGTCATAACTCTGTTGGTGGAAATGTTTCTGCAATTAATTTATTAAATATTAAGAAAGTTGGAAAGAGAAGAAATAATATGCAATGGTTTAAGGTTCCAAGTAAAATTTACTTTGAAAGAAATTCAATTGAATATCTAGCATCATGTCATGATGTTAATAAAGTCTTTATTGTTACAGATAGATCAATGGTCGATTTAGGATTTGTTAACCGTGTAACTGATCAATTACAACTACGTCGTAATAAAGTTCAAGTTCAATTGTTTTGTGATGTTGAACCAGATCCAGATATTACAACAGTTAAAAGAGGGGTTCAATTAATGGAAGCCTTTAGACCTGATACAATTATTGCTCTCGGTGGTGGTTCACCAATGGATGCTGCTAAGGGTATGTGGTTATTCTATGAACATCCTGAAGTAAACTTTAACGATTTAAAACAAAAGTTTATGGATATTAGAAAAAGAGCATTTAGATATCCTGAATTAGGTAAAAAATCAAAATTAATTTGTATCCCTACAACATCTGGTACAGGTAGTGAAGTAACTCCATTTGCAGTTATTTCTGATAAAGCAAATAACAAAAAATATCCTTTAGCTGATTATTCTTTAACTCCAACAATTGCAATTGTTGATGCTGAGTTTACAACATCACTTCCAGCAGGTGTTACTTCAATTACTGGTATGGATGTTTTAACTCATGCGATTGAAGCTTATGTAAGTGTTTTAGCTAGTGATTTTACTGATGGATTAGCTTTAAAAGCTATTGAATTAGTATTTAAATATTTAGAAAGAGCAGTAAAAAATGGTAAGAATGATTTAGAAGCAAGAGAAAAAATGCATAATGCTTCTACGATTGCAGGTATGGCATTTGCTAATGCTTTCTTGGGTATGAATCACTCATTAGCTCATAAGATTGGTGGTATGTATCATACACCTCATGGATTAGCAAACTCTATATTATTACCATATGTAATAGAATATAATGGCACTGTTCCACAAAAACTTTCAACATGGCCAAAATACAATTATTACTGTGCTGACGAAAAATATTTTAATATTTGTAATTTATTAGGTTTGAAATGTAAAAATAAAGAGGAAGCAGGTAAAGTTTTAGCAAAAGCTGTTAAAGATTTAGCTGTTAGATGTAATATTGTAACATCATTTAAAGATACAGGTATTGATGAATCTACATGGATGAATAATTTGGATGAATTAGTATTATTAGCATATGAAGATCAATGCACACCTGCAAACCCTCGTGTTCCAATGTTAGAAGATATGAAAACAATCTTAGTTAAAGCATATAATGGAGAAGAAATTTAGAGTGGTTTATCCACTCTTTCTTCTTGTTTGAATTATGATTAAAAATAATTTGACAAAAACTATACTTATAAGTATAATATAAAATGCGATTTTATGATGGAGGTAATATTATGAAGTACAACAAGTTATCATTAATGAAACTTGAAAATCCTAATTTTCCTATCAACGAATCGATTATTTTTGATCCAAACCTTATTGCTAATACTAAAGGGTTAAACGATTTGAAGGATGTTAAGGTTATTGGTGAAGCAACATATCATTCTAGTAATGAATTATTACACTTTGATCTAAAAATCAAAGGTGTAATGAATGTAAATTGTGCTTATACATTAGAACCAGTTGATTATCCATTCGAAACTGATTTAGTCTTAGAATTTGCCTTTATGGATGGTGAGATGCTTGACGAAGATATCATTGTTTGTAAAGGGAACAATATCGATATTACACCTTATGTGTATGAAGAGATTGTTTGCTCAATACCTTTAAAAGTAGTAAAAAAAGATGCTACATTACCAAAGAAAGGTAAAGGTTGGGAACTAAAAGATGACCATGAGGATGTTAAAGAAGAACAAATCGATCCTCGCTTAGCTAAGTTAAAAGAATTATTTAAGTAATTAGGAGGTGTACACACATGGCAGTACCATTCAGAAGAACTTCAAAAACAAGAAAAGCATTACGTAGATCACATATGGCTTTAGCTACTCCAAACTTAGTAGTATGTCCAAATTGTGGTGCTAAAATTCAACCTCACCGCGTATGCAAAAAATGTGGTTTCTATGACGGCCGTAAGGTTGCATAGTTTGAAATTTTAAAAATATTTTTAAAGAATTTAAGGTCTCTTTTTGAGGCCTTATTTTTTTTATCATTTTTTTAATTTTATTATAGACAAAAATACACCCATAGTGTATAATTGTGGTAGAAAGTGGAGAGAAATGGAGGGGATATTATGTTTATTGGTCAATTTAGCCATAATTTGGATGACAAAAAACGTCTTATTATCCCTAGCAAATTTCGTAATGAATTAGGTAACGATGCTGTAATGACTGTTGGTAACGACCAATGTATTGCTGTTTATACTGCTAATGAATGGCAACTACTCCAACAAAAATTATTATCATTAAATGTTAACTCTAGTGATGCTCGTAAACACATTAGAATCATTGCGGGAAGTGCTAGCTCTTTTTCGCTTGACTCACAAGGTAGAGTAATTCTTCCTCCAAATCTTTTAAAGCATTCAGGAATTAATAAAGAAGTAGTATTAGTTGGTAATTTAGATCACATTGAAATATGGGCTAAAGAAAAATGGGATAAATATTATGAAGAAGCAAGTAGTGATTTCGATGAAATCTCCGAAAACCTCATTGGATAATCAAGTATATCATATCCCAGTACTACTAAATGAATGTTTAGAAAATCTAAATCTTAAAAAAGATGGTATCTATGTTGATGCTACCTTAGGTGGTGGAGGCCATAGTTATCATATTCTTAATCAATTAAGTGATTCAGGTCATTTATATTGTTTTGATCAAGATATAGAAGCTATAAAAGAATGTGAAATCCGCTTTAAAGACATAAATAAAAATAAATTTGATATTATTCATAGTAATTTCCGTTATATGAAAGTCGCATTAAATGATTTGGGTATAAAACAAGTTGATGGTATCCTATTTGATTTAGGTGTCTCCTCCCATCAACTTGATACTCAAGATCGTGGATTTTCATACAACTATGATGCAAGGCTAGATATGCGAATGGATCAACGAAATGAATTTTCTGCATGGGATGTTGTCAACAATTATAGTGAAACAAACTTAGTTAAAATTTTCTATGATTATGGTGAAGAAAAATATGCTCGCAGTATTGCAAGAAAAATCGTTGATGAACGCAAAAAAAAGCCGATAGATACAACTTTTGAATTAGTAGAGATTATTAAATCTTCAATTCCAAATAAGTACAAAATGGAAAAAGGTCATCCTGCTAAAAGAGTATTTCAAGCAATTCGTATTGAAGTTAATCAAGAATTAACAATCTTGAAAGATAGCTTAGAAAATGCATTAGAGTTATTAAAACCTGGTGGCCGTTTATGTGTAATTACATTTCATTCATTAGAAGATAAAATTGTTAAAAGTTTATTTAAAGAGAAAACAACTCCACCAAGTTGGAATCGTAATTTACCTATTTCCCTTGATGAAGTTAAATTGGATTATCGATTAATTTCTAAAAAAGCAATTGTTTCCAATACATTAGAATTAGAAAATAACAATCGTGCACATAGTGCAAAACTAAGAGTCATTGAAAGACTTTAAGGAGGTAATTTTTATGAAGTTAAAGAAGAAGTACAAAACTAAATTTGACCGTAGTGTAAAATACTTTTTTATCATGTCATTATTTATATTCATTTTTTCATTAGGCGTCTTATTACCATATGTATCATTAACCAAGGCAAATAACTTTACTTTAAACAATGAAATTGCCTCATTAAAAGATAATAATGATACATTAAAGGCTGAAAATGGTTTATTAGATGATCGTTATGAAACGATGGAACTAGATGATTTAAAGACCAGATGATCTGGTCTTTTTATGCCATTAAAGGAGGGAAGAAAAATGTCTAAAGTACGTGCTAGTGAAACAACATATAATTCATACTGTGAGCAAAAAATTGCTATCATAAAAAAGAATATGGTTACGCGCATAGTTATTGTTGTTATTTTATGGTTGCTTATTATCGCATATTTAATATCACCGTTTTCAAAAGCGAAAATTGTCGAAATTAAAGGCAATAATTTGAATTTTACAAGTAGTTATATTAGTGAAGTTGGTGATTTTAGTCAAAATTCTTTCCTTTGGTCAGTTAATTATCGAAGAGCTAAAGAAAATCTTGTTAATCATCGTTATATTAATGATATAGAATTTAAACCTTCTATCTTAGGTTTAACTGTGATTATCGATGAAGTGGTAGTAGTAGGTAAAAATGATGAAGAAGATACTAAATATTTTTTAAGTGATGGGACCAGTGTAAGAAAATCTAGTCTTGATTTTAATGATCCATTAAAACCAGATTACACATTTATTGGGCAATATAGTAAACTACCATTTATTGAAGAAACGACTTTCGAAAATGAAGATTTTCGTTTACTTTACCATAATTTGGGCCACATAAATCATGAATTATTAACATCTATTATTAATATTTCTAAGGCAACCGAATTTGAAAATTTTACTTGCGTAAGGATGCAATTCTCTAAAGAAGACTTGAATCTTGAACAAAATCTAGAACTATATTGTGATGTTAAATATTTATCAAAATTAGTTACAGTAGATAATGTTAATCTAGTAGCTACAACTGCTAAAAATAATCAACAATATCGTTATATAATTAGTGAAGATATCGAAAATATTAAAATTATGCCATATAGTGTCAATTAATATATTTATCTAGTAATAAATATGATATTATATTAAAAGAGGTGAATTTTATGCGTGAAAATACATTTGCATCATTAGAAATAGGAGATTTTTATACAAAATTGGTAATTGGTTTTTTTAATGATGAAAAAATTAATATTTTATTTGCTAAAAAAGTATTATCTAAAGGAGTTATTAATGGCGATATTGTCGCGAAAAGTGATGTTATTGCAGGAGTTAACACTTTATTAGTTGAAGCTGAAAAAGAGGGCTTTTCTATTGATAAAGTAGTTTTAGTTTTGCCAAATAAAACAGTTAATGTTTATCGTAAAAAAGCATCTATTTCTTTGTCAATGCCAAATCGTCGTCCAATTAATGTTGATGATATCAATGCTTTAATAAAGGGATGTAAAACGCATAATATTTTAGATTCTCATTTAGTTGTTGGAATCGAACCAATAAGATATGAGTTAGATAATCAAGATTTTGGAATTGAACCTCCAATTAATTATAATGGTAGTAGTGTTTCATTGGATGCATTTATATATACAATAAAAAATACAATTGCTACTGGATTCCGTGACTTATTATTTGAATTAGGTATCGAAATTATTGATATTGTACTAAATAGTGTAGCTTGTGCAAATATAATGCTAAGTAAAGAAGAAATACAAAAGGGTGCATATATCATTGATGTAGGGGCTACATCAAGTGGAATAGCCTTCTTTAAAGATGGTTTGTTAAACGAGTTTAAAGAAGGAAAATACGGCGGTAATTTTATTACGTCGACATTAGCTAGTGCATTTGAAATTGATAAAAATGAAGCTGAATATATTAAAGTTAATTTTGCTGCTGCTAGTCTAAAAGATGTTAGTAAAATTGATGTTTATGAAACAAAAACACATCGAGTTTATAGTGAGTTTGATATTGTTAATGTTGTTAATAATAGTTTAAATACGATTATAAGTGATTTAGAAAAAGTGTTTGATATGTTACTTGTTAATAATTATGACTTACCATGTATAGTTGTTGGTGGAACATCAAATATTTATCAAATAGATGAACGTTTTGCGACAAGTTTAAGAAGAAATGTTAAAGTTCGTCGCAAAACAACATTTGGTGCTCGTAATAATGTCTATATTCCTTTAGTTGGTGCGATAGCATATTATTTACGAAAGCATAAAGTTATTTAGTGGGAGGAATTTAAGATGGATGAGAGTTCAAAACAATATGTTGTTACAATAAAGGTCATAGGTGTTGGTGGTGCAGGTAACAATGCATTAAACCGAATGTATGAAGAAGGATTAGATGGTGCAGAACTTTGGATTTGTAATACTGACTCCCAAGTTTTATTAAATTCTCCTATTGAAAATAAAATTGTTTTAGGTCAAGAAATTACTAAAGGTTTAGGTGCTGGAGCTAATCCAGAAATTGGTAAAAGTGCTGCAGAAGCATCAAAAGAAAGTATAAAAGGTGCTTTACGTGATGCCGATATGGTTTTTATTGCTGCAGGTATGGGGGGTGGAACTGGAACAGGTGCTGCTCCAGTAATAGCTCAAATTTGTAAAGAGTTAGATATTTTAACTATCGGTATTGTTACACGTCCTTTTACATTTGAAGGAAAAACAAGAAATGCTAATGCAGTTTCAGGCCTTCAAGAATTAAGACCTTATGTTGATTCTTTAATTGTTATTTCTAATGATCAATTATTACAAATGTCAGGAAATTTACCATTAAAAGATTCGTTTAAGGATGCTGATAATATTTTATGTCATAGTGTTAAAACTATCACAGATTTAATTATTAAACCATCATTAATTAATTTAGACTTTGCTGATGTTAAAACAATTATGAAAGGCAAAGGAACTGCTCTAATTGGTATGGGGGTAGGAAGTGGAGAAAGAAAGGCTAATGATGCTGCCTCAGGTGCAGTAACTAGCCCATTACTTGAAGCTTCTATAAAAGGAGCTAAAAATGCTATTGTAAATATTGTTGGTGGAACAACAATGACAATTAATGATGCTCAAGATGCTGTCGAAATTGTTCGTAGCGCAGCAGAAGATAGTGATATTAATGTTATCTTTGGTGTTGCTATTGATGAATCATTAGGCGATTCGATGCAAGTAACAGTTATTGCAACAGATTTTTATGGCAATGATATTCATAATATTGCACATAAAGATGAAATTAATAACATTAAAGAAATTGATAAATTTTCATTTGAAGATATCAAAGATGTTACTAAAAAAGAAACTTCATTTGATATCGAACATACAACTCTTGACGAAGACGATTCAATAATACCTTCATTTTTAAGAAAACGTAGTTAATTTGTCATTTTAGGGGGCGCAGTTATGGCTAATATTTACAAATATTGCTGTGATGAACATATTGATTTCGAAATAATTTTCAAAAAATTTAATGAATATGATTTTGGTGAGGAAGTTTTACGAGAAAAATTTAATGATATATATGTTATATCATTTGAAAAATACTTTTTCCGTAATGGATCATATACCGCTTTAAATATTATTGTTAATTATGAAAATGATTCGACTTATGTAACTCTAATTGGTTTTGGTGGTGGTGCTGGTATATTTAACTATAGTCGTGGTAGTAATAACAGTATTACATATAAACCAATATTAGCGCTTGAAGAATTGAATTTTAAAAAAATTGCTGAGTCATATTAAATATTTTGTGATATAATCTAATAAAGAGGTGACACGTATGGAAAAATATCATGTTACAAAACATAGCGATGGTAGTTGGCAAGTTTTATTAGGTACAGGTAGTAAAAAAGCAATTAAAAAATTTAAAACTCAAAAGGAAGCTTTAGAATATGCTGAATCATTAGCTTCTAATAGAGAAAGTACAGTTTACTTACATGGAAGAAACGGTAAAGTAAGAGATACTACTTCTTTTAAACCTGTTGAAGAGGGGGTTAAAAAACCTGGTCGTCCACGTAAGGTAAAAGAAGTAACCGAAAATGTTACTGAAGAAGTTAAAGAATCTACTGAAGAACAACTAGTTGTTGAGTCAGTTAAAGAACAACCAGTTGTTGAACCAGTTAAGGAAGAAGTAAAAGAAGAACCAAAAAAGGTAGAAAAAGTTGTGCCTGAAAAGAAAGAAGAAGCCGTTGAACCAAAGGTTGAAGATACTAATACAAAACCAAAGAAAAAGTCTTATGTATGGTTAATAATATTAATTTTAGTAGTAGTTGTATTAGTTGTTCTTGGTATTGTTTTCAAGGATACAATTACATCATGGTTTAAGTAAAAAAGGGTAAAAGTTACCCTTTTTATTATCTTTTAGTAATTATTTGTGTAATTATTAGTAAATTTATGTTATCATATATCCAAGAAAGGTGGGATGATTTATGCAAGATAAATTCAAGAAGTTTTTATTTCCAACTGAAGATGAATCATTTTTAAAAGAAACTTCGATTAATAATAATCAATATCGAACAATTAGCAATGAGTCATCCATGACGAATTTTAGCGTTAGTGATAATAATGTTTCGAATGTTTCGGTTGAAACATATACAAATAACTTATCAAGTAACATTAATTCATCAAATAATTATCAACCTCAATATTTTAAACCTGTTATGTCAAATAATGCTGTTTTTAATCCGACGAAATTTAAAGATAGTGAAGAAATAGCACGTGAAATAATGAATGGTAATAATGTTATTGTTAATTTAGAAAATATACTAAAAGAAAATGATGGCGCAAATATAGCAAGAAGAATTATTGATTTTCTATGTGGTGCTGCCTTTGCATCTAACACCAGTGTTAAACGCATTAATGAATCAACATTTTTATTTACAAAATAAGGATTTAATTAAATCCTTTTTTTGTTATTGAAAAAATGTTAATTAAATGATATTATATTTGTTGTTAAAACGTTGATGAAGATACGATTAAATATTTATTTTGTCTAGAGACTTATTGGTTGGTGGAAAATAAGCGTAAATGATATTTAATTATCACTTCGGAGTGAGTAATTGAATTAATAGTAAATTACTTCGGAATAGTCCCGTTAGACTAAAAGTGAGGGCATAGATTAATAGATTTAATTTATGAACTAGGATGGTACCGCGAATTTTTCGTTCCTAGATATTAGGAACGTTTTTTTGTTATTAAGGAGGATAAATATGGAAGTAAAAAAGAGTTTAACAATGCCAACTACTTCTTTTGAAATGCGTGGCAATCTAAATGTTAAAGAACCAAAAGTACTTGAAAAATGGAAAAAGATGGATTTATACCATAAAATGCTACTAAAGAATAAGGATCAAAAACCTTTTGTATTACATGATGGTCCACCATATGCAAATGGTGATATTCACGTCGGACATGCAATGAATAAAATATTAAAAGATTTTATTATCCGTTATAAAAATATGAGTGGCTTTTATGCTCCTTATATTCCTGGTTGGGATACTCATGGTTTACCTATTGAAGTTGTCCTACAAAAGAAGGGTATAAATCGTAAAGAAATGGATTTAGCAACATATCGTGATTTATGTCGCGATTATGCTTTAAGCCAAGTTAATCGTCAAAAAGAGCAATTTATTCGCTTAGGTAGTTTAGGTGATTATGAAAATCCATATATTACACTTAAAAAGGATTATGAAGCTCATCAAATTTCAGTTTTTGCTAAGATGGCTTTGGATGGATTAATTTATAAAGGTGTAAAACCAGTATATTGGTCACCATCAAGTGAAAGTGCTTTAGCTGAAGCTGAAATTGAATATAAAGATGTAACATCTACATCAATTTATGTTCGCTTTAAAGTAAAAGATGGTAAAAATATTTTAAATGGTGATGAATATTTTGTCATCTGGACAACAACACCTTGGACAATGCCTGCAAACTTAGCAATTTGTTTGAATAAGGATTTTGATTATGGTGTTTTTGAAACTGATAAAGGTGTCTTAATTTTCTTAAAAGAATTTGAAAATAAATTAAAAGAAGTTTTTGAATTAAAAGAATGTAAATTACGTAAAGTATTTAAAGGAAGCGAACTTGAATATATTACTTGTAAGCATCCAATGTATGACCGTGAATCTGTTGTTATTTTAGGCGATCACGTTACAAATGAATCAGGTACTGGATGTGTTCATACAGCTCCAGGTCATGGTGAAGATGACTTTAATGTTGGTAAGTTATATCATTTAGATGTTTTATGTCCTGTTGATTCAAAAGGTTATATGATGGAAGAAGCTGGAGAAGATTTAAAAGGTTTATTTTACGAAAAAGCAAATGATGTTGTTTTACAAAAATTAACTGATTGTGGTGCTTTATTAAAAAGTGACAAAATTACTCACTCATATCCACACGATTGGCGTACTAAAAAACCAATTATCTTTAGAGTTACTGCCCAATGGTTTGCTTCAATTGAACCTATTAGAAAACAATTATTAGATAATATTTCGAATATCAAATGGTATCCTTCTTGGGGTGAAGTTCGTTTAGGTAATATGATTAAAGATCGTGGTGATTGGTGTATTTCTCGTCAAAGAGCTTGGGGTGTACCTATTCCTATTATTTATGCTGAAGATGATACTCCAATCGTTGAAAAAGAAGTTTTTGATCATATTATTAAGCTTGTTAACGATGAAGGAAGCAATGTTTGGTTTAAACGTGATGTTAAAGAATTACTTCCAGAAAATTATCAAAATGCCCATTCTCCAAATGGTATTTTTAGAAAAGAAACTGATATTATGGATGTTTGGTTTGATAGTGGCTCTTCATCAATTGGTGCATTATATAACCAAAATTTACCTTATCCAGTTGATTTATATCTAGAAGGTAGTGATCAATATCGTGGTTGGTTTAACTCATCATTAATTATTGGTAGTGCGTATAAAGGAGTAGCTCCTTATAAAACTTGTGTTTCTCATGGTTTTGTATTAGATGGAAAAGGCAACAAAATGTCTAAGTCTTTAGGAAATACAGTTGATCCAAATAAAGTATGCAATCAATATGGTGCTGATATTCTACGTTTATGGGTTGCAAGTGTTGATTATCAACAAGATGTAAGAATCAGTGATGAATTATTAAAACAAGTCATCGAACAATATCGTAAAATTCGTAATACATTACGTTTCTTATTGGGTAATTTAAGTAATGGTTGTTATGGTTTCTTTAATAAGGATAAAGATTATCAAGAAAATTTAGAAATTGTTGATAATTATATCGAAAATAAATTGAATAGTGTTATTAATAACTGTTTAGATGCTTATGATCAATATGATTTCCAAACAGTTATTAGTGAAATTACAAACTTTATGGCCAATGATTTATCTTCATTCTATTTAGATATTACTAAAGATATTTTATATTGTGACTATAAAGATAGTACACGTCGTTTACAAGTTCAAACAGTCATTTATGATGTTTTAAATAGTTTGATTCGATTATTAAATCCACTTTTACCATTTACAATCGAAGAAGTATATGATGCTTGTAACTTTAAAGTTGAAGAAAGTGCTCAACTTCTAGATATGGTAACAAGAAAAGAAGTAAATGACGGATTATTATTTGAATACAATGTTTTACGTGCTACACGTAATGATGTATTAAAAGCTTTAGAAGAAGCTAGAAGTGCTAAAATTATTGGTTCTTCACAAGAAGCAACTTTACATTTAGTATTCAAAGATAACTTTAAAACAAATCAAGAAATTTTTAATAAGTTATCATATATTGAACAAATTCGTTTCTTTATTGTTTCGAAAATCGTTTTTGAAGATAATGGCAATAAAGAATATGATACAGTTAAAGTATTAGTAACTAAAAATGACGATAAGAAATGTGAAAGATGTTGGAATCACTTTGAAACAGTTGGTGAAGATGGCTTATGTCCAAGATGTCGTGAAGCTCTTCATAAATATGAGGAATTAAGTAATGAGTAATTTATTCAAAAAATATTGGCCTTTACTTATTTTACCAATCGGTTTTATTTTAGATTTAATAACTAAACAATTAGCGTTGAATATCGATGATACAATTGTTATTATTCCAAATTTTTTCTCATTAGAATTAGTTTTTAACAAAGGTGCTGCTTGGGGAATTTTATTCCCTAAGTGGTTCCTAATTAGTATAAATTTAGTTGCTGGAGTTGGCTTTATTACTTATTTTTTCAAAACAAAAGGAACGAAATTAAGTAAAGTTGGATGTGTTTTAATTGCTACAGGAGCATTTGGAAACCTAATTGATCGTGCATTCTATGAATATGGGGTAATCGATTTTATTGCATTTGATTTTTTTGGTTATCAATTTCCACGATTTAACTTTGCCGATTCATTTATTGTCATTGGTGTTATTATCTTTTTAGTCGCTCTTTTTATTGAGGAAAGAAAAAATGGAGTACATAATTAATAAAGAATTTGAGAATAAACGTCTTGATGTTGTTATTCCATTATTGAATAATGAAATTAGCCGTAGTAAAGTACAAACACTTATTGACAATGATGATGTTAGTGTAAATGGTAAAAAACAAAAAGCATCATATAAAGTTAAAGAAAATGACGTTATTGAAGTCAATTATGAAATTATCCCATTAAATTTTGAACCTGAAAATATCCCTTTAGATATCGTTTATGAAGATGATGATGTTGTTGTAATTAATAAACCTCAAGGAATGGTAGTCCATCCAAGTAATGGTCACTATAGCGGTACTTTAGTTAATGGATTATTATATCATTTTAAACAATTATCGAATATTGATTCAATAAGACCTGGTATCGTTCATCGTATTGATAAAGATACATCAGGATTAATTATGGTTGCTAAGAATGATCTTGCACATGAGTTTTTAGCAAATCAACTTAAAGACAAAACAGCATATCGTCAATATATAGCCTTAGTTAGAGGGGAAGTTAATGTTAACAAAGGGAAAATTGATGCTCCAATTGGACGTTCATTTAAAGATAGAAAGTTAATGGCAATTGTAAATGATGGTAAACCATCGGTTACTCATTTTGAGGTTATTAAACGTTTTAATGGTTATACATTGATCTCATGTCTTCTTGAGACTGGAAGAACTCATCAAATTAGAGTTCATATGGCTTATATTGGTTATCCAATAGTTGGGGATACTTCATATGGGAGTAAGAATACGTATGGATTAAATGGTCAACTACTACACGCAACAAAGTTATCATTTATTCATCCAAAAACAAAAGAAAGAATAACTGTTGAAGCCCCATTACCACAGTATTTTAACGATGTATTAAATAATTTAGAAACAAAAGGAGTGATTAAATAATGGCGCACATTTCATGGGACGAATATTTTTTAGGAGTTGCAAAATTAAGTGCAATGCGCAGTAAAGATCCTAATACTAAAGTTGGAGCATGTATTGTTAATCAACAAAATAGAATAGTTGGTGTTGGTTATAATGGTTTTCCATATGGTTGTGAAGATGATGTATTTCCTTGGGGAAATGATAAAAAAGCCAAATTAAATGATACCAAATATCCATTTGTCGTTCATGCAGAGTTAAATGCAATTTTAAACTCAACAAAAGAATTAAATGGATGTCGAATTTATGTTTCATTATTTCCTTGTAATGAATGTGCTAAAGCAATTATTCAATCAGGAATTAAAGAAATAATATATAGCGATGATAAATATGATGGTACTGAAACAGATATTGCTTCTAAGAAAATGTTAGATGCTGCTGGAGTTAAATATCGTAAAATTAAAGATGTAATCTTAACTTTAAAATAATTGACAAAAGATTTTTATTGTGTTATTTTTTTAGTAGGGTATATTAATAAAAAAGCAGGGTATGTTAAGAACCCTGTTTTTTTATTGATTAAGCGTTTTAAAATTTAATTTGACAATCTTACTTAAATAATCTTTTCCTTTATTTTTTTTAATAAATTCTAATTGCTTTTTTACCTCACTATTACATCCTTTTTTAACTTCAAAACCAACTTCATTACTTATTTTTTGCATTTCAATTAAGAAAACATAGCGAGCAATTAATGAAGCAATTGCAACTGCAGGTGATTTATCTTCTGCTTTAGTTTTAAAATTTACATTAAGAACGACTTCTTTAAAATCATCTAAATACTTGAAATAGGTATTTTTTTCACAAAATTGATCCAACACAAAATAATCAATATTTTTTACTTTCTTTAATAAATGTAAGTAGACTTGATTATGTAAATAGGCCTTAAGTTTATTCATATTAAAGCCTTTATTAATCATCTCATTATATTTTTCGTTATTTAATATTAAGATTGAATTTGGAAATGAATTGATAAGTTCTTGACCAATACTTAATATATATTGGTCATTTAATTTCTTTGAGTCTTTAATATTTAAACTATTGACCAATTCTAATTGTTTTTGATCAAAATAAACTCCACATACAACAATTGGGCCAAATAAATCACCAGTACCAACTTCATCACTTCCAGCATGATTATCTTTATATTCCCAGTTAACTAAATAAGAAAAGCGACTATATTCATCAAAAGCTTTTTTGCCACTAAATAAAACTTTATAAGATTTAAAAACAGTAATATCAACATTATTGTAATTAAAGTGGTTAGTAGCATAAGGATTATTTAAAGGAAGTGAATAGTTAGTATAAAAGTTAATTACATTATCAATTGTCTTTTCATCTAATTGCAGTGTATATGTTAATTTGTTATTCATCATCATCACTCCTTTTTTATATAATATCATATTTTAATTACTTTGTAATTATTATATAATATAAGAGGTGATAAATTATATGAAAAACGTAGCTATCCAATTAGAATTTGATCGTATTAAACAGATTGTTGAAGGATATTGTGTAACAAATCTTGCCAAGGAAAAAGTAAAAAAAATTACATATGAAAATGATTATTATACAGTAATTGATTTATTAGAACATTTAGATGAAGCAATTAGAGCAGTCTATAAACTTTCGTCATGTCCAATTGAAAATATTTATGATATATATGAAAGTTTAGATAAAGCTAAAAAAGGTGGTCTTTTATCTTTAGAAGAGTTATATCATGTTGCATGCCAAGTTGATGGGGTTATTAAAATTAAAGGTTATTATGATAATTTAATGCCATTTAACGGACCACATTTAGAGTATTTAATCAATTCTTTATATCCCTGCAAAACATTAAAAAGAGAAATTGAAAAGTGTGTTAGTCCAAGTTTTGAAATATATGATGATGCTTCAAGTAGACTTAAAAGTATTCGTCGCGAAATTAAAGACAAAGAAATTGAAATCCGCAAACGATTAGATAGTATAATTCGTTCAAAAGCTTCATATTTAGCTGATTCAATCATTACAATTCGAAATGATCGTCTTGTTATTCCGGTTAAAGCTTCTTATAAATATAATGTCGAAGGCATTATTTTAGATGAATCTGATTCAAAGCAAACGGTCTATATTGAGCCAAAAGCTAGTGTCATGTTAAATGCTCAAATAATGTCTTTACGTCAAGAAGAACAAAAAGAAATTGAAACGATTATTAGAAGACTATCTTCATTAGTCGCTAATGATAGTGAATTGTTAGAAACCAATTTAAATTATATTATCGAACTTGACTTTTTATTTGCAAAAGCAAGATATGCTAAAGATATTAATGCTAAGGTAGCAACAATTGTTCCAGAAAAAGAAATAACTCTAATTCATGCGCGTCATCCGTTAATTGAAAAAAATAAAGTTGTTGCAAATGATTTTTGTTTAGGTAACAATAATAAAAATTTATATTTAATTACTGGACCAAATACCGGCGGTAAAACAGTTGCTTTAAAAACAGTTGGACTATTAGTTTTAATGAATCAAGCGGGATTAGCGCTTCCTTGTGATGGCGATGTACGTTTATCAATATTTAATAAGTTTTTCGTTGATATCGGAGATGATCAATCATTATTAGAATCAATGTCTACTTTTTCATCGTCAATGAGTAATATTATCAATATGGTTGAAAATGTTGATGATAAGTCATTAATAATTATCGATGAAATAGGCAATGGTACTGATCCTAAAGAAGGGGAAAGCTTAGCAATGGCAATCCTTGATTATTTTTATCAAAAAGGAGCAATTACTTTGTGCTCAACTCACTATTCTAACTTAAAGACCTATGCATTTGAAAATGATTATATAAGTTGCGTATCAATGAAATTTGATAAAGAACATATGAAACCAACATATAAATTGATTATGAATTCTTCAAGTGATTCATACGCTTTTGAAATATCTAAAAATCTTGGATTAAAGGATGAATTAATTGAAAATGCCAAGAATTATATGGAAAAATATAGTTCTTTAAGTGAAAAAATGATGAAAAGAATCAACGATGAAATTATACGTTTACAAAGTGTAGAAGAAACACTAATGCAAAAAGAAAAAGAAATACTCATTAAAAATGAAGAAATAACAAAATTAAAAGCATCCTTAGAAAAACAAAATGATTTAATCAAAGAAAAAGCTTCTATAATGGTTGATGAATTAGTTAGTGAAAAAATGATTGAAATCGAAAAATATATGGAAGATTTAAAAGACCCAAATCTAAAATTACATCAAGTTATTCAAGCTAAAGCCAAACTAAATAAATTGAAAGAAGATAAAGATGAACAAATTGAAATAAAAAAAGATTTTAATCTTAATGATGAAGTTCTTGTTAAATCAATTAACAAAAAAGGCATAATTAGACGTAAAAATGGAAATGAGTATAGTGTAAATGTTATGGGAATGCTTATTAGCGTTAAAGGTAACGATTTAGAGCATACAACATTAGAAAAAACAAAGAATACCTTAACTATTTCGAAAAAAGGTGGTATTAAATTTGTATCAACAGAGCTAAATTTAATTGGTATGCATGTTGATGAGGCAATGTTTGCCTTACGAAAATATATTGATGATTGTTTATTAACTCATATGACTTCATGTAGAATAATTCATGGTTCTGGAACTGGAGCACTAAGAAAAGCAGTTCACGAGTATTTAGATAAAGATAAACATGTTAAAGAATATCGTTTAGGTGGCGCATATGAAGGTGGTCTAGGTGCTACAATTGTAACTTTTAAATAATGAATGACAATCTAAAAAATAAAATTGCGAATTTGCCGACTAATGCTGGTTGTTACTTGATGAAAAACACTAATAACGAGATTATTTATGTCGGTAAAGCAAAGAATTTAAAAAATAGAGTTAGTCAGTATTTTACTAGACCACATGCTGGAAAAACTCAAAAAATGGTCAGTGAGGTTAATGATTTTGATCTTACATTAACTTCAAGTGAGAAAGAGGCCTTAATTCTTGAAATTAATTTGATTCATTTGCATAATCCAAAGTATAATATTGCATTAAAAGATGATAAATCCTATCCTCTTGTTGCAATAAAAATGGATCGTTATCCCTATCTTTATGTCGCTAGAAATAATAAAGATAAAAAATCAATTTATTTTGGACCATATCCAAACTCATCAAGTTGCTATGAAATAATCAATCTAGCTAACATGCTTTTTCCTCTTCGAAAATGTCATAAGATTCCAAATAAACCATGTTTATATTATGACTTAAAGGCTTGCCTTGGACCTTGTATTCACCAAGATTTAGAATATCATAATATTGTTGATGATTTAATAAAATTTTTGAAAGGCAATAAAAAAGACATTCGTGAAAGTTATCGTCAAAAAATGATGGATGCATCGAATAATCTTGAATTTGAAAAAGCTAATGAATATAAAAAAATTATTGATTCAATTGACTATATTACATCAAAACAAAATGTCCAACTTAAAAACAATATTGATGTGGATGTTTTTGCATATTATGTAAAAGAAGACTATATTTCATTATCGACGCTTGTTTTTCGTGATGGAATTTTAATTAATCGTATCAACAAAGTTATTGATTTATATGGTGATCTTGATTCACTTATTTCTTCATATATTTTAAATTTTTATGAAAATAATGTTCGTCCAAAAGAAATTATTGTCCCACATAACAATGATATAAATATTCTTGAAGAAATTATGAATATATCTTTTGTTGTACCCAAAAAAGGTGACAAGTTAGAATTGCTAAAACTTGCTCAAATTAACGCTAAAAAAGAAATGGAAGATAAATTTGCTAAACCACTTGAAAGTAACAATCAAGAATTATTAGATCGATTAACTAAATTATTAAATATAAATTCACTACATCAAATTGATATTATTGATAATTCTCATTTAGGCTATAAAGATGCCGTTAGTGCAGTAGTTGTTTATATTAATGGCATGCCATATAAGAAAATGTATCGATTGTATAATATTGATGAAAGTATTGCTTTTGATGATTTAAGATCGATGTATCACGTTATTAATCGACGTTTTTCACGAATAAAAAAGGAAAAAGGTCAATATTGTAATCTTTTAATTGTTGATGGTGGTTTTAATCAACTTAAAGAAGCAAAAAAAGCACTAGATGAATTAGAAATAAATCTTCCTGTTATAGGTTTAGTAAAGGATGATAAGCATATTACGAGAGCAATAGTTATTGAAAATGGTGAAGAAATTGATATTAAAAGTGATAAAGAGTTGTATTTTTTCTTAGTTAAAATGCAAGATGAAGTTCACCGATTTGCTATAAGTAATAATCGCAAAAAACGTAGTAAATCATTAACCTCATCAGTTCTTGACGAAGTATCGGGATTAGGCAAAAAACGAAAAGAATTATTGCTTTCAGTTTATAAATCAATTGATGACATTAAAAATGCTTCAGATCAAGAATTGTCGATTTACTTACCGAAGAAGGTAATTGAAAATTTAAGAGAGAAATTATTGTAATGATTTTATCTTAATGATAAAATAGTCAAATAGGGAGTGATAAGAATGCCTAGAAAGAAAAAGTTGGATATTGATAATCTAGACACTTTATTAGATAGTGATAAATCTTCTTCTAAAAAGAATAATAAAATGAGTCAAGAAATAATTGATACTGAGTCTTTGTCAACAAAGTTAGAAGAAGAGAATAATGATATAAAAGAAAAAAAGAAAACTGTTTCAGTTAGAACTGGTCTTACTTATGACGAAGTAAAAGAACGAATTGCTAATAATCTTGTTAATGTTTCGACAACTAAGACTTCTAAGACTGTTAAGCAAATAATTCTATCTAATATTTTTACGGTTTTTAATATTTTAAACATTGCTGTTGCTATTTGGTTATTAACAGTCGGCTCATTTAAAAACTTAACGTTTATGGCGGTAATTAGTGCCAATATCATTATTGGTATTATTCAAGAAATCAGAGCTAAAAAAACAATTGATAGTCTATCACTAATTAGTGCTCCTTCCGTTTCAGTTTTGCGAAATGGTCGAAAAGAAGTTATTAAGCCTGAAGAAGTAGTTTTAGACGACATAATGATTCTTGATGCTGGTAAACAAATTTGTGCTGATGCTATTGTTCGCAAAGGTAGTGTAGAAGTTAATGAATCATTATTAACTGGTGAAGCTGATGCGGTATTTAAAAAGCCAGGAAGTATATTACTTAGCGGAAGTTTTATTGTATCTGGTGAATGTTATGCTAAAGTAGAACATATTGGTGATGATAATTATATTCAAAAGTTAACATCACAAGCTAAAAAATTTCAAAAACCTAAATCTGACATTCTAAGATCCCTTAACTTATTAGCAAAAATAATCGTTGTGTTAGTAATTGTTATGGGTGCGTTATTATTTATAAATCAATTTTTTATTGCCAATCATAGTTATGAAGAATCAGTAATATCTACTGCTGGTGGTATTATTGGAATGATTCCATCTGGATTATTTTTGATTACATCTATCTCACTTGCTTGGGGTGTTATAAAACTTTCTAGATGTAATACATTGGTTAATGACTTATACAGTATTGAAATGTTAGCTCGTGTTAATGTTTTATGTTTAGATAAAACGGGGACTATTACAGATGGTTCAATGAAGGTTCGTGATGTTGTCGAGTATAAAAATCCATTTGATTTATCAATAAAGCAAATTATTGCGAATATTCAAGGATCGTTAAAGGATTCTAATCCAACTTCAATTGCTTTAGAAAAGAAATTTGGTAAAGTTAAAAAAGCTACAGCAACTAAAACGATTCCATTTTCTTCATCAAGAAAATATAGTGCTTGTTATTTTAAAGATTTAGAAACGACATTTCTACTTGGAGCACCTGAATTTATCTTAGGGAATAGATATGATTCCATTAGTAAAAATGTTGAAAGTTATGCAAAACTTGGCTATCGTGTTATTATTTTAGCATCATCTAAAAAACCTATTGTTTCACAAGATGATGAATTTAAAGATGCTGAGGTTGTTGCTCTTATTGCTATTGAAGATACTATACGTAAAGACGCAATCGATACAATAGATTATTTTAAGAAAAGTGGCGTTATGATCAAAGTTATATCAGGTGATAATCCATTAACTGTAAGTAAAGTTGCTAAACGTGCAGGTATTGTAAACGCTGATAAATATTTATCACTTGATGGACTAAGTGATTCAGAAATTGAAAGATTAGCTCCAGAATACACTGTTTTTGGTCGCGTTACACCTGCTCAAAAGAAGCTTCTTATTCAAGTCTTTAAACAAAATGATGGCGTTGTTGCGATGACTGGTGATGGTGTTAATGATATTTTGGCCCTAAAAGAGGCTGATTGTTCAATTGCTATGGCCAATGGTAGTGAAGCCGCTCGTAACGTTTCCAATCTTGTTTTATTAGATTCAAACTTTGCTAGTATGCCCAAAGTTGTTAGTGAAGGTCGCCGTGTTATCAATAATATTCAACGTGGTGCTGCCTTATATTTAACTAAAACTATATTTAGTGTATTACTAAGTGCAATTGTTGTTGTGTTAGCATTTAAAATTCCTGTTGTATATCCTATTCAAACAATTCAATTAATGTTATATGATATTTTAATTACAGGTATTCCATCATTATATCTAGCAGTTGAGCCAAATAATACGCAAATTAAAGGTAAGTTTATGCAAAATGTTATATCTAGAGCTGCTCCTGGTGGTCTTCTAATTGTTGCAAATTACTTAATCATTATTGCTTTTAGAACTCCTTTAAATATGAGTAATGAAGTTATATCAACATTAACAGTTTTGATGACTACTGCTGTCGGTTTTATGATTCTTTATCGTACATTTAAACCATTTAATCCATTTAGAATATTAGTATATTCGATGATGTTCTTATTTTTAGCAGTAGCAATCTCAATGTTTAGTGGATTATTAGAATTCGCTGTTTTAGAAATCCCACATATGTTATTGTTAGCTGTATTAATCTTAGCATCAACACATGTCTTTAAAGGATTATCTTATCTATTCTCATTTATGGTAAAAGATAAGCGAAAAGTAACATTTTTTGATGAAATAAAAATAAAATAACAATTTAAAAGGAGACTCATCTTATTGAAGAGTCTCCTTATACATTTTTAATTAATTTATTAAAAAGGTTATTTAGAAGTAAGGAGTAATATTATGAAAACATTATATATCATTGGCGGTACAATGGGTATTGGAAAGACAACAATATGTCAAGAACTTAAGAAAGAATTGGAAAATAGTGTTTTTCTTGATGGTGATTGGTGTTGGGATACTAATCCTTTTCAAGTTACAGAAGAAACAAAGACCATGGTTGTAGATAATATTTGTTATTTACTTAACAATTTTTTGCGTTGTACTGCTTATGAAAACATAATCTTTTGCTGGGTTTTGCATCAACAATCAATTATAGATTCTATTGTCAATAACTTGAATCTAGATAATTGTAATGTAAAATGTATTTCTTTGATGGTAGATGAAATAAATTTGCGTAATAGATTAATGAATGATATAAGAATGGGTGTACGTAGTTTGGATGTTATTAATAGAAGCATTGAAAAAATACCTTTATATAAAAGTCTTAATACTATTAAAATTGATACTAATAATAAAACGATTAAAACAATAGTAAATGAAATTAAACTTTTGAAAATATAACAAAATAACAAATAAAATATATCTATTATTTGAAATAATAATAGATTGATTTTTTATTGTAAATTTAACCAAATATGCTATAATAACAATAGAAAATGTCCACATAGCTCAGCTGGATAGAGCAACGGCCTTCTAAGCCGTAGGTCATGGGTTCGAATCCCTTTGTGGACGCCATTTAAGCTTATTAAAGACGTTATGACGTCTTTTTTTAATAAAGGAGGATTTATATGTTTGTTGATGAACTTATTAACAATAAAAAATATAAAGAAGCTTTAGATTATCTAAAAGATCTAAATGATGAAGAATCATTGTATAAAAGAGCGGTTTGTTTATATAATTTAGAACGTTTTGATGAGTTAAATACCTTTTGTGAATTATATCTTGAAAATGCTGGAAAACATTATTATGAAATGTTGTTATTAAATGTTGATGGATTAACAAAAATTAAGAATTATGATACAGCTGTATCATTATTAGAAGAAGAACTAAAAATGCCATGGATACCAATGCAATATGAAGAAAAAATTAGAATTGCATATAGTTATTTAATCAAACTAAAAAATGATTTAAATAATAATTCTTCTTATTTTGATAGCCTTAATAATGAAGAATTAGTTACTACTCTTGAAAAAATTAGTGAATATCGAAATAAAGATAAAACATTGAATTTAAATTTTGATTTAGGTTATGCATTAAGTTTATTAAACGTAATATCAAAAAGAAATGTAAGATTATTTTTGCCTTATATTAAAGATTTTTTAATTAATCCCAATAAAGTAATGTATTTAAAAGTTATATTAATAGAGATACTTAAATCTCAAGGGGTGAACGAAAATCTAAAAGTTGTTAATGATAAACTATATTTAATTAATCCGATAAATGCTAATGATATCTTTATGAATGCAAATATAACTGTAATATTAAATTTAATTGAAGAAAAAATGGATCTAAAAGATAATAATATGTTTCAATATATGGAGACACTTTTAGTTGGTTATCTTGCAAGTATTTATCCTAATAAAATAAATGATGAAGAGAATAAATACATTGCAGCTGCCCTTTATATGGTTGCTAACAATAACAATTATCTTACTGTTAATGAAGATGAGTTAATTAACAATTTTAGTTTAAACAAAGAGTTGTTTAATCGCTATTATCAAAAAATCGCAAATGTCGAGATTTATTAATTGAAAGATTTTATAATATATGATATTATAATAATCGTTGAATATTTAGGAGGAAACATAAAAATTATGAATATTACTTTAAATAAAGAAGGCGCAGTTGTTAACGCTACTGTCGTTTTTGAAGAAAAAGAATGGAAAGAAGCTCAAGAAAAAGCTTATGCAAAATTAGCTAATAATGTTGAAGTTCCTGGATTTAGAAAAGGAAAAGCTCCATTAGAAATGGCTAAAAAACATGTAAACCCTCAAAAAGCACTAGATGAAGCTATTAATCATTTAGTACCAAAGGGTTATGAACAAGTATTAGAAGAAAATAAAGATTTAGATATTATTCTTCAACCACAATTAAAAGTTGATGTAGTTGAACCTACAAAATTACAATTAACTTATGTTATTACTACTCGTCCTGTTGTTACTTTAGGTAATTATAAAGATATCGAAGTTAAAGCAGATGAAGTAAGTGTAAGTGAAGAAGAAATTAACGCTGAATTAAAAAGAATTCAAGAAAAGAATGCTGTAATTGCTAAAAAAGATGGTGATACAGTTGAAAAAGGCGATATTATTAAATTTGACTTTGAAGGTTTTGCTGATGGTAAAGCTTTTGAAGGTGGAAGCGCACAAGATTTCGAACTAGAAATCGGTTCAAATAAATTTATCCCTGGTTTTGAAGATGCAATGGTTGGTAAGAAAGTAAATGAACCATCTGAAATCAATGTTAAATTCCCAGAAAATTATATGAAGGATTTAGCTGGTAAAGATGCTACATTCAAAGTTTTAGTTCATGAAATTTCAACAAAAACTTTACCTGAAATTAATGATGATTTAGCATTAGATGAAAATATCGAAAATGTTTCAACTCTTGAAGAATTAAAAGCATATATTTCTAAAAACTTATTAGTTAGTAAAGAAAATAATGCTAAAAATGCTGCATTTACAAAATTAATTCAAGAAATTGTTAAAAATGCTAATGTTGATATTCCTTCAACTTTATTAGAACAAGATGTTGAACATGGTTTTGAAAACTTCAAAAAGCAAGTTGAAAGTCAAGGTATTCCATTTGATAAATATTTAGAAATTGTTAATTTAACAGTTGAACAAGTTAAGGAAAATGTTCGTTTAGATTCTTTAGAAAACTTAAAAACAATGTTTGTTTTAAGTGAAATTGCAACTAAAGAAAACTTAAAAGTTACTGACGAAGATATTGAAAACGAATTTAAAACTGTTGCAGAACAATACAAGATGGATTTAGAAGAAGTTAAGAAAGCACTTGAACCAAGAAGACAAGATGTTGCTAATCAAATCTATAACCGCAAGGTTACAGACTTCTTAAGAAGTGTAAATAAAGTTGCTTAATTTTGAACTTTTAAAAGGCGCTTATAGAGCGTCTTTTTTTAAAAAAAGGAGGTAATTAGAATGGAAGAAAATATTGTTAATATTGATTCATTACCAGTTGTTGTTTCGCGTGGAATCGTTGTTTTTCCTGGTGCAGAAATGGGCATTGATATTGGAAGACAAAAGAGTTTAAATGCTTGCCAATTATCTGAAGAAGCATTTGATAAAACAATTATTATTGTTTGCCAAAAGCATCCTGAACAATTTGATCCAACTATAGATGAAATTTATAAAGTTGGTACATTATGTAGCTTTAATAAAACAAAAACTAATCCTGATGGAACAATTAAAATTGATATAAAAGGTCTTAAATTAGTTCAATTAGATGAAACAATTATTCAAAATGGTATGGTATTTGCTAAATTCCATGAATTAGAAGTTATTAGTGGAGATGAAAGTGAAGAACAAGCACTTATTGCTAGTTTAACAAAGTCTTTAAATGAAGTTGTCTCTAATAAAGATATTATTTCTAATTCGTTAGCAAAAACTTTGTTAAGCGGAAATACATCTACTGAACTTTCAAATATTTTTGGAAGCTTACTACCATTTGATTTTGTGACAAAACAAGAAATTCTTGAGACTCTTGACTTAAATACAAGACTATATCGTATTTTAGAAGAACTTGAAAAAATGAAATATGTTGCCGGTATTGAAAAGCAAATTGATAAAAAAGTGCAACAATCAATTGAAAAAAATCAAAAAGAATATATCTTAAGAGAAAAGATTAAAGCTATCAAAGAAGAACTTGGAGATACTTTTGATAATGAAATCGATAAAATTCGTAATAAATTAGAAAAAGGTAATTACCCAAAAAATGTCAAAGATAAAGTTTTACAAGAGTTAAAACGTTATGAGTCAATGGTTAGTCAATCACCTGAAGCAGGAGTTATTAGAAACTACGTTGATTGGATGATGTCACTTCCATGGAATACTTTAACTACTGACAATGAAGATTTAAATGTTGTTGAAGAAACACTTAATAAAGATCATTATGGCTTAGAAAAAATCAAAGAAAGAATTCTTGAATATCTAGCAGTCAAGAAATTGACTTCATCTTTAAAAGCTCCTATTTTATGTTTTGTTGGTCCTCCAGGAACAGGTAAGACTTCATTAGCCCTTTCAATTGCAAGAGCTATTGGAAGAAAATCGGTTAAAGTTGCTTTAGGTGGAATCAGTGATGAAGCTGAGATTCGTGGCCATAGACGTACATATATTGGAGCTATGCCTGGTCGAATTATTCAAGGAATGAAAAAAGCTCAAACATCAAATCCTGTATTTATTTTAGATGAAATAGATAAACTTGGACGTGATTATAAAGGTGATCCTGCTAATGCGCTTTTAGAAGTATTAGATCCTGAACAAAATAAAATTTTCCAAGATAATTATATTGAAGAAAATTTTGATTTATCCAATGTTTTATTTATTGCTACTGCAAACTATATTGAGAATATACCAGCCCCATTACTTGATAGATTGGAAATTATTCAATTATCATCTTATACCGAAATGGAAAAATTAAATATTGCTAAAAATCATTTAGTAAAGAAACAATTAAAACAAAATGGTTTAAAACCAAGTAAAGTTTCTATTACAGATGAAGCATTGTTATATTTAATTCGAAATTATACTCGTGAATCAGGCGTACGTAATTTAGAACGTGAAATTGGTACTTTAGCTCGTAAAACAGCAGTTTATATGTTAAAAAATAACATTGAAGGCAGACAAACAGTTGGTATTAAAAAATTAAAAGAATTATTAGGTAAAGAAAAATTTGATTACACTAAGAAAGAAAAGAAAGATCAAATTGGTGTTGTTACAGGATTGGCTTATACTCAATATGGTGGAGATATTTTACCTGTTGAAGTTACTTATTTTGCTGGTAGTGGTAATATTAAACTAACAGGTAATTTAGGTGATGTTATGAAAGAATCTGCATCTATTGCATATTCATATGTAAAAGCTAATGCTAAAAAATATAACATTGATGAAGAAAAATTTGCTAAAATAGATCTTCATATTCATTTCCCAGAAGGAGCTGTTCCAAAAGATGGACCATCTGCAGGCGTTACAATGACAACTGCAATTGTTAGTGCTTTATGCGAAGCTCCTTGTCGTAGTGATATCGCAATGACTGGAGAAATTACTCTTCGTGGTAATGTTTTACCTATCGGGGGATTAAAAGAAAAATCAATCAGTGCTCATCGTTCAGGAATTAAAACTATTTATATTCCTAAAGATAATGAAAAAGATATTGAAGATATTCCTCAATCAGTTAGAGATGAACTTAAAATCATTCTAGTTGAACATGTCTCAGAAATTATTAAAGATGTTTTAACGTTTAAATAATGACACTTAAAAATGTAAAGTTTATGGTTAGTGCTCCAAACAAAGAGCACTATCCATCTTCTAGTTTAAATGAAATAGTTATTTTAGGGCGTTCAAATGTTGGAAAGTCAACTTTTATTAATTCTTTGTGTGGTAATAAAAATATGGCAAAAACAAGTTCAACGCCAGGAAGAACGAGATTATTAAACTTCTTTAATGTTAATAATGATTTTGTTTTAGTTGATGCACCAGGTTATGGGTATAATGCAGCATCAAAAAAACTTGATCGTTTATTCTACGACATGATGGATGAATATTTTGAAATTAGATCTAATTTAAAAGGAGCAATATTACTAGTTGATTCACGTAGAGAACCTAGCGATGATGATAAAGAAATGTTAGAAGTATTATCCGGTTATAATATACCAACATTAATTGTTGCAACTAAAGTTGATAAATTAAATCAATCGCAAAGATCTTTACTTGATAAAAATATCATTAAAAAGTTTCAATTAGATGATGATGCAATGATTATAAGATCGACATCGATGAATACAAAATGGATTGATGAAGCTGTCGAAGTAATATATGAAATAGCAAAAAACTACTAATTTTAACTAAATAACTACTAAATTAGTAGTATTTAGTAATAAAATAGTAGATATTTAACATTGAAGTTAATATTATTGAATGATAAAATTAATATGTACAATGAAAAGAAGGAGTAGTTTATACGTACTTTGTAGAGAGTTATATCATTGGTGAAAGTATGACATGTGGCGGTAAACGAAAGTCGTCTTGGAGTATATTAGATGAAATAGTAGTAGTTTAGTCGTTGATTGCGTTAAAATCATTGAGAGAGAAAAAATAGATTTTTCTAACTAAGGTGGTACCGCGTATTAATAACGTCCTTATATAGGACGTTTTTTTATTTTTTTAAGGAGGTAAGATTTTATGAAAAAAGAATTGTCTAGCAAATATGATAGTAAACAAGTTGAGTCAGGCAAGTACGAAAAATGGGTTAAAAATGGTTATTTTATCGCTGGTAAAGATAAAAGTAAACCAGCATTTTCAATTGTAATTCCACCACCTAATGTAACAGGAAAACTTCACTTAGGTCATGCTTGGGATGTTTCAATTCAAGACTTAATTGTTCGTTATAAAAGAATGAGAGGATTTGATGTTTTATGGGTTCCTGGATGTGATCATGCAGGTATTGCTACACAAGCAAAAGTAGAAGAAAAACTACGTGCTCAAGGTATCTCTCGTTATGATTTAGGAAGGAAAAAATTTGTTCAAACAGTTTGGGATTGGAAAGATGAATATGCTAATACAATTCATCAACAATGGGCAAAATTAGGTGTATCAGTTGACTATACACGTGAAAGATTTACTTTAGACAAAGGACTAAATGATGCTGTTAAAAAGGTCTTTGTAACATTATATAACGAAGGATTAATTTATCGTGGTGAACGTATTATTAACTGGGATACGAAAATGCGAACAGCTTTATCAAATATTGAAGTAATTTATAAAGAAACAGAGTCTTCAATGTATTACTTTAAGTATTATTTAGATAAGAGTGATCAATATCTTGAAGTAGCTACAACACGACCAGAGACAATGTTTGGTGATGTTTGTGTTGTTGTTAATCCAAATGACGAACGTTATAAAGATTTAATTGGTAAAAATGTTATTAACCCTGCAAATGGCAATGTATTACCAATTGTTGGTGATGAATATGTTGATATTGAATTTGGAACAGGAGCAATGAAATGTACTCCTGCCCATGACCCCAACGATTTTATCATCGGTGAAAAATATGGTTTTGCAAAAATTAAATGTATGAATGATGATGGAACAATGAACGATGTCTGTAAAAAATATGCTGGATTAGATCGTTTTGAATGCCGTAAAGAATTAGTAAATAATTTAAAAAATGATGGATTATTAATTAAAATTGAAAAACATATAAATCAAGTCGGATATAGTGAAAGATCAAATACAATTGTTGAACCTTACTTATCAAAACAATGGTTTGTAAAAATGAAACCACTTGCTCAAAGAGCTTTAGATAATCAAAAAACCGATGATAAAGTTAACTTTTATCCAGAAAGATTTGAACATACATTTGAAAATTGGATGAATGGTATTGAAGATTGGTGTATTTCTCGTCAATTATGGTGGGGACATAATATTCCTGCTTGGTATCATAAACAAACAGGTGAAGTATATGTTGATGTAAATCCGCCAAAAGATATAGAAAATTATGTACAAGATGAAGATGTTTTAGATACATGGTTTTCAAGTGGATTATGGCCATTTTCAACACTAGGATGGCCAAATACAGATAATGAAGACTATAAGAGATATTATCCAACTAGTGTATTAGTTACTGGATATGATATTATTTTCTTCTGGGTTTCACGTATGATCTTTCAAGGATTAAAATTTACTGATCGTCATCCTTTTAATGATTGTTTATTACATGGATTAATCAGAGATTCTCAAGGTAGAAAAATGTCTAAATCTTTAGGAAATGGTGTTGATCCAATGGATGTTATTGATACCTATGGTGATGATGCATTAAGATATTTCTTATTAACTAATAGTGCTCCAGGTTTAGATTTACGTTATAGCGAAGAAAAAATAAAAGCATCTTGGAATTTTATAAACAAAATTTGGAATGCATCACGTTATGTCATGATGAATTTAGATGATGATTTTGTTTTTGATGGAATTGACGCAAATAATTTATCTTTACCTGATAAATTTATCATTTCAAAATTAAATATGACAGTTGAAAAAATGACTGAATTTATTGAAAAATATGAATTTGTTATAGCAGGAAATTATTTATATAATTTTATTTATGACGATTTTTGTTCATGGTATTTAGAAATGTCAAAATTAACAATCAGTACTAAAGCAACAAAAAATACATTATTTTATATTTTAGATAACTTATGCCGACTAATTCATCCATTTATGCCATTTGTAAGTGAAGAAATTTATCAAACATTGCATAATTCTAGTGATATTTCAATCTGTGAAGCATCATGGCCAAAAGTAAATAATCAATTAGTTAAAGATTATAATAATAATGTTATGTCATTGATTATTGAGACAATTAAAACAATAAGAAATACTAGAAGTGAAATGAATATTGCTCCTAATAAACTAATTAATGCAACTCTTGTAGTAAAAGATAATTATTTATCAATCAAAGATTATTCAATTTATATTGAAAGATTTGGATTTATTTCAAACTTAAATATCACAGATAAAGCTGATTTTAAAGAAAACGGTAAAACATTTACATTAGTAGATGGAAATATCTTATTCTTACCATTAGCAAGCTTGATTAATATTAATGATGAAATTAAACGTCTTGAACTTGAAATTGTCAAATATCAAAACGAAATTAAGCGTTGTGAATCAATGCTAAGTAATGAGAACTTTGTTAAAAAAGCTCCAGCTAGCAAAATTAAGCAAGAAGAAGACAAATTAAGAGATTATCAAAATAAATTAAATTCATCTAAAAAATCACTAGAAAACTATAAAAAAGTTAATAATTAGTTGTTTAGTAGTAAATTAGTAGTAAATGCGGGCCTTTGCTCGCATTTTTTATTTAGGATTATTTCTCTTAGAAAACTATTACTATTTTACAAGGAGGAATTAAAATATGAGAGAGCTATCGGTAAGTGAAACAAAAAAGATTATAGGTGGAGAAGCGATTACAATTAGTTTAGTTATTGCTGTTCTTTCCATATCGATTCTAACAATCTTAGTTTGGAAAATTTATACTTCTAAAGAAGGGAGTTTACAACTTCCAGGTGGGTTTAAATTACAATGGGGATTAAAGATTTAGATGTTTTACCTCGAGAAAAAGCGTTGATGTATGGTATCACTTTTTTAAGTGATGTAGAACTAGTTGCGATTATTTTACGGACAGGTAGTAAAACTGAAAATGTTTTAGAATTATCAAAACGTGTAGTTGATACTTTTAATGGCTTATCTTTTTTGAAGACAGCAACTTTAAGTGAATTATGTAATATCAAGGGTTTAAAAAAGGCTAAAGCATTTAATTTATTAGCAATTTTTGAGATTGCAAAAAGGATAAATACCCCAATCGAATTGATAATAACTACATCATTTGATGCTTATAAATTTATGCTTCCAAAATTTGAAAGTTTTGAACAAGAATGCTTTTATGCATTATTTTTAAATAATGGTAATAAAGTAATAAGTTTCAAACTTATTGCTAAAGGAACAAATGATTTATCATTTTTTGATAGTAATGATGTTATTAGAGAATCAATAAAAGTTAGTTCAAAAAGAATTATTCTTTTTCATAATCATCCAAGTGGTTTGGTCGAACCGAGTGAATTTGATATCCTATCTACTTTAAAATTAAAAGATCAATTAAAAGTATTCCATATTAACCTAGTTGATCACTTAATTATTTGTGAACATAATTACTATTCAATGAAAGACCATAATATGCTAAAATAGGTATCAGATGATATCTATTTTTTGATTATTTTTAAAAGAATTTAGATGTATCTAATTGACATAATAATATTATTATGATATATTATTTCAAGTTGTTACCTCCATGGAGGGTAATAACCGCACTGAAGGGGTCTTTAAAAGCAAAATGCTTACCTCAAAGGCGAGCCTTTATCCAAATATTTATAGGAGGTGTAATTATAATGTACGCAATTATTGAAACAGGCGGAAAGCAAATCAAAGTTAACGTTGGTGAAAAAATCTTCGTTGAAAAATTAAACGCAGAAGTTGGTGCAACAGTTTCATTCGACAAAGTTTTATTTGTTGGTGGTGAAAAAACTTTAGTTGGTGCTCCTTATGTAAAAGGTGCTAAAGTTGAAGCTAAAGTTGTAAAACAAGACAAAGCTAAGAAAATCATTGTTTTCAAATATGAAGCTAAACACAACAGAAGAATCAAAAGAGGACATCGTCAACCATACACTTTAGTATCAATCGAAAGCATTAAAGCTTAATGATTAAAGTTGATTTTGTTTTAAAAAACAATTTTTATAAAGAATTAACAATAAAAGGCCATGCAAATTTTGATAGTTATGGCAAAGATATTGTTTGTTCTGCAGTTAGTGCAATTGGTGTTGGTGGTCTCAATGCTATTTATCAAATTACAGGTATTAAACCTGATTATGAAGTAGAAGATGGCTTTATTCACTTAGTATTTAATACTGATGAAAAAAGTCAAACAATAGCTCAAACAATGCTAGTACAATTACAAAGCATTGAAGAAAGCTATAATCAATATATAAAAATTAAAATTACAACCATGTAGGAGGTGTTATAAATGTTATTAAAGTTAAATCTTCAATTATTCGCATCTAAAAAAGGTGTTGGTTCTACTAAGAACGGCCGTGATTCAGAATCAAAAAGATTAGGCGCTAAATTAGCAGATGGTCAAAAATGCCATTCTGGTTCAATTATTTACAGACAACGTGGTACTAAGATTCATCCTGGAACTAATGTTAAAAGAGGCGGAGATGACACCCTATTTGCACTAGTCGATGGTATCGTTAAATACGAACGCTTAGGCAAGAAACGTACTCAAGTATCTGTTTATCCTGTCTTATAGAAATTGTTCTTGACTTCCACGGTAGTGGAAGTTTTTTTAATAAAATTTATTTTAATTATTTAAAGGAGGAAAGCAATTTATGTTTATAGATCGTACAAAAGTTCATATTAAAGCTGGTAACGGCGGCGATGGTATGATTGGTTTTTTAAGAGAAAAATTTGTTGATAAAGGTGGTCCTGCAGGTGGCGATGGTGGCCGTGGCGGATCTGTTTACTTTATTGCTGACTCTGGTTTAACAACATTACTTGATTTTCGCTATAATAAAAAGATCATTGGTCAAGATGGGGAAAAAGGTAAAAATAAAAATCAGTATGGTAAATATGGCGAAGACATTATTATTAAGGTTCCAGTAGGAACTGTTGTAATTAATGCTAGTAATGGTCGCATTATTGCTGATTTAAAAAAGGCTAATCAAAAAGAACTTATTGCTAAAGGTGGTCGTGGTGGTAGAGGAAATGCTAAATTCGTTTCTTCAACAAATCAAGTTCCTCGTGTAGCAGAAAATGGTGAAAAAGGGGAAGAATTCGATGCAATCCTTGAACTTAAGTTATTGGCTGATGTTGGTTTAGTTGGTTATCCATCAGTTGGTAAATCAACATTCCTTTCAGTAGTTACAGCTGCTAGACCTGAAATTGCTGATTATCATTTTACAACAATTGTTCCAAATTTAGGTGTAGTAAAGGTTAATGATGGATCATCTTTCGTTATTGCAGACTTACCAGGATTAATTGAAGGTGCTTCACAAGGTAGAGGATTAGGATTACAATTTTTACGACATATTGAACGTTGTAAAGTTTTAATTAATATGGTCGATATCTCAATGAAAGATGGACGTAATCCAATTGATGATTTTAGAATTATTAATGAAGAGTTAAAACAATATAAACTAAAATTACTAGATCGTCCAATGGTTATTGCATGTAATAAAATGGATGATGATGGCGCTATTTTAATATTAGATGAATTTAAAAAAGTTTATGGTAACGATTATGAAATTTTTCCAATTTCATGTTTAACACACGAAGGAATTGATAAATTATTATATCGTGTAAATGAACTTGTTAAACAAACAACTGAATTTTCATTGTTTGATGACGAACAATTTAAAGAACAAGAAGTTTTATTCAAATATGAAGATGGTGATGATAAAGGCTTTATCATTCGTCATCCACAAGAACATTTGTTTGTTATTGAAGGAAAACGAATTGAAAAATTGTATCATATGACAAATATTTCAGATGATCAAGGGTTACTATATTTAACTAATGTAATGCGTAAAATGGGCATCGATGATGAATTAGAAAGAATGGGTATTCAAGAAGGAGATACAGTCAAATTGTGTGACTTTGAATTTGAATATTACGATTAGAATTATTATTTTTAATTAAAGAGGTGAATTAAAATGCAGTTATTAAAATTATTTGTAAAATATATCAAAGGAAATATTAAATATTTTGTTGCTGGCTTTTTAATGATTATCGCTCTAAACTACATAAGAAGTTTAATTCCACTTTTTATTTCAAAAGTTTTTGAAATTTTAGGAAATGGTGAAAATGTTTCAACTTTACCATCATTTATTAATCATATATTTGATGGTAAAAGTGCAACAGTTCAATTAACAATATGTGCTATTTCAATTGTTGTAGTCGCAATAATTCGTGATACGATAAATTTAGGTACTGATTTAAGTATTGCATGCGCATCAGAAGGTGTAGGGTATAATATGCAAACAGATTTTTATAATCATGTTCAAAATTTACCCTACAGCTATCTAAATCATGCTGAAACAGGGGATTTAATTCAACGTTCGATTCAAGATGTTAGTAGAGTTAAAATGTTTGTAGGAAGCCAGTTATCAGTTATGGTAACCAATATTGCACAAATTGCTATTTATAGTACGCAAATGTTATTTATTAACGTTGAGTTCTCACTATATATATTGTCACTTATTCCTGTGTTATTTATTTTTACTTTATTATATTTTAGAAAACAAAATAAATTATGGGAAGATATGGAAAATAACGAAGGTTTATTAATGAATGTAATTCAAGAAAATTATACTGGAATTCGTGTTGTTAAAGCTTTCGCAAATGAAGAATATGAAATAAATAAATTTAATCAAGTTATGGATAAATTTATGGAATCATGGGATAAGCCAAATCGTAGAATGTCGACTTTCTGGATGAGCAATGATCTCGTTAGTTATTTTATGTTGTTATTAACATTTGTATTAGGATTAGTTTTTATTTTTAACAATAAATTGTTGTTTAGTGAATTAATTGCTTTATTTTTGTTTGTTCAATCAATTATGTGGCCGGCTAAAAACTTAGGTAGATTAATTGCAAATTTTGGTAGAGTGAATATTTCAGCAAAAAGAATCCTTGAAATTGTAACACTTAAAACCGAATATGACGATGATAATAAATCAACACTAAAACCTAAAATTGAAGGTGATATTGTCTTTGAAGATGTCTCATTTAAATTTGAAGATGCGACTTATAATACAATTAAAGATATCAATCTTCATATTCAAAAAGGTGAAACTATCGCTTTAATAGGTAAAACAGGGAGTGGTAAGTCAACTCTTGTTGCTTTATTAAACCGTATGCTTGATCCTTCAAGCGGTCATATTTATGTTGATGGAGTAGATATTAGTCAAATTGATAAACAATACTTACGAAAAAATGTTGGTATTGTCTTACAAGAACCATTTTTATTCTCTCGTTCAATTGCTGATAACATCGGTATAACAGCCAATAAAATTGATTTAAAGTTAATCAAATCTGTTGCAAATATTGCTTCAGTTGATAGTGATATCGAAGCATTTAAAGATGGATACAATACTATGGTTGGTGAACGTGGGGTTACGTTAAGCGGTGGCCAAAAGCAACGTGTTAGCATCGCTCGTACAATTTTACAAAATAAACCAATTTTAATATTCGATGATTCTTTGAGTGCTGTTGATACTGAAACCGATATTAAAATAAGAAAAGCATTAAAGAATAGAGAATCATCTTCAACGACAATTATTATTACTCATAGAGTTCAAACAGCAAAAGATGCTGATAAGATAATCGTTTTAGAGGATGGAATGATAAAAGATATTGGAACTCATGACGAACTAATTAAAAAAGATGGTTTATATAAAACAATTAATGATATCCAAACTTATTTTAAAAGTGATGGAGGTGAATTGTAATGTTTGAAGAATTTGATGATAAAGACCTTAAAACTAAGTTAAATAGTAAAACTTGGTTAAAGTTATGGTCATATATTAAAGATTTCAAGAAAACTCTTCTAATTGGTTTAATTAGTGTTGTGATTGTTGGTTTAGTTGAAACATTATTCATTAAGTATATCTCTCAAGAGGGATTAAAAAACTTTTTAGAAAAAGGTATTAATAACTCGGAATTTTATCTATTTATTGTTGGAATGATTATTTTAATAATAATAGAAGCAATAGGAGTTAAATTCTTCCTATACTCATTTTCGACATTAGAAAGAAAAACTTACGCAAAATTGACAAGTAATGTCTTCTCACATTTACAAGAATTATCGTATTCTTTTTATGATAAATATAGTGTAGGTTGGTTAATTTCTCGTACTACTAGTGATACTTCAAGAGTCAGTGAAACTATTGCTTGGAGTTGTACAGATATTGTTTATGCGATAACTAAGTTAGTATTTATTCTTATAGTCATGCTAACCATTTCTCCTAAATTAGCTTTAATAATGATTGTTGTTGTTCCAATTATTGTTATTATCTCTACGTTATTTAGGGGAGTTATTATTAAGTATTCTTGGAAAGTTAGAAAAATTAATTCTCAAGTTTCTGGTAGCTTAAATGAAGGAATTAGTGGAGCAAAAACTTCTAAATCATTAGTTTTAGAAGAAAGCAACTTAAAAGGATTTTCATTACTAGTTAATAATTATCGTAAGTCTGCAATTAAATCACGTATTTTTAGTTCATTATATTTCCAAATTATTGCAGTATTAACATCATTAGGTATTGCTCTTATGGCTTATTTTGGAGGTAACATGGTTTTAGGTTCTAAGTTAGAACCAGAAATCTTATTTATGTTTATCTCTTATACAATGATGTTTTTTGATCCAGTTCTATCAATTGCTTTTACAATGAATGATATGAAACAAGCTCAAGTTGCTGCTGATCGTGTATTTAACTTAATTGAAATTAAACCTGAAGTTAAAGATACACCTGAAGTTATTGAAAAATATGGCGATTATAATAAGAAGAAAGTTGAGAATTATGAGCCTCTAGTTGGTGATATTGAATTTAAAAATGTTACATTTGCTTATTCATCTACAAACAAAATTGTATTGGATAACTTTAACTTAAAAGTTAATCATGGTCAAAGTATTGCTTTAGTAGGTGAAACTGGTGCAGGTAAATCAACTATTGTTAATTTGTTATCAAGATTTTATGAACCTACAAAAGGTGAAATATTAATTGATGGAGTTGAATATCGCAAAAGAAGTATTTATTGGTTGCATTCTAATTTAGGATATGTAATGCAAACTCCACATTTATTTTCAGGAACAATTAAAGATAATGTTAGATATGGTAATTTAAATGCAACTGATGAACAAATTGTTAATGCATGTAAAATTGCTAATGCACATGATTTTATCGTTAAATTGGAAAATGGCTATGAAACAGAAGTTGGTGAAGGCGGAAATAGATTATCTCAAGGTCAAAAACAATTAATCTCATTTGCTCGTGCTATCATCGCAGATCCAAGAATATTGATCTTAGATGAAGCGACTTCTTCTATTGATACTGAAACAGAAGCAATTATTCAAAGTGCAATTCATAACTTACTTAAAAATCGTACTTCATTTATTGTTGCTCATAGATTATCAACAATCGTCAATTGTGATTTAATTTTAGTTATTAAACAAGGAAAAGTAGTTGAAAAAGGAAATCATGAGGAATTATTAAAGTTAAAAGGTTATTACTATAATCTTTATACAAATCAATTTATTGAAGAACAAACAAATTCAATATTTCAAAAAAAGTAGCAAGTGCTTAACTTGCTACTTTTCTAATTTTACCATTAAATCAAATAAATTGTAAATTGACATAGTAATATGTTGTAATAAATATATTTTATTAGGATGAATATTATGTTTGTTTAAAAAAGTTGAGAGTATTTTTTTTGCTTCTTCTAAATCATCTAATTTAAATGTTATTTTTAAATAATTGCCTTCATCAATATAAAAATAATTTGTATTATCTTTTTCTAACGAAATGAAAACATACTGACTATTAAATGATGAATCATAAATAACTCCACTTAAAGAACCATAATCGACATTAGATTTAAATAATGACATCTCAACATTTCGCATCTCTTTATCTAAAATTTCATATGAATCATGAGGATTTACTTGCTTTAGTGAAACATAACAACCATTAAAAGTAATATTTGAAATTTTTAAAAGATGATCTTCATCTATATCATTTAAACGTTTTGTTATTGAATGAATATCATTTTTAACACGAGTTAAGTATGCTATTTCATCGGTAATTTGTTGTTCACGATTACTTAGAAGATGTTTGATTTCTTTAAATGATTTTGTTTTAAAAAGAGTAGATAATTCTTTTAAAGGCATTTTAACATAATTAGAGTATTTAATTATATCAATATAAATAAACTGATAATCTCTATAGTAACGATAACCATTTTTTGGGTTGATGTAGGCAGGTTTTAATAAACCCATTCGTTCATATAATCGTAAAGCTTGAACAGAAACACTATTTATTTTACTTGTTTCCCCAATTGAATATAGCTTTTTCATATTATCCACCTCACATTAATTATAACCCTAAAAGCAATAAAAAACTACTAAAAAATAATCAAAGCAAGATAATTAGTACTAAAATAGTAGTAATATAGTACTTTTTAAAAAGGTTTTTTGACTATTTATATGCTATAATATTTTCAAGGGTGATTATTATGTTTTCTTTTTTTGATGGACGAATTGTAGAAAAAAGCATAGATACGATTGTAATTAGTGTTAATAACGTTGGATACCTTATTAACGTTGCACATAGTGATGATTTTATATTAGATGAAGTGATGAGAGTTTATGTTTATTTGCATGTTAAAGAAGATGGTTTAACATTATACGGTTTTAAAACAAAAGATGAAAAAGATTTGTTCTTGAAATTAATCAATGTTTCTGGTATAGGTCCTAAAACAGCAATAGGTATGTTCTTTAACTCGAATGTTAAGTCAATTGTACAAGCAATCGAAACTTCTAATACTTCATATTTAAAAAAGCTTCCTGGTATAGGTCCTAAAGCTGCTCAACAAATTATCCTTGATTTAAAAGGTAAATTAGTTTTCGAAGATTTAAATAATGAAAGTAAGAATAAAGTATCGCAAGAATTACTTGATACAAAAGACGCTTTAAAAGCATTAGGATTTAAAGCAGGTGAAATCGATCGAGTAATAGTAACCCTTGTTAATGAGAAACATACAGTGGATGAATATCTACGTTTAGCATTAGCTAAACTAAGAAAGTAGAGGTGTTTAAATTATGGATGATCGTATAATCACTGGTGAATTATTAGACGATGATGATAATTCTCTAACTTTAAGGCCTGTCTCTTTAAATGAATATGTAGGTCAATATAAAAATAAAGATAATTTATCAATTTTTATTAAGGCTGCTTTGAAGCGTAAAGAAGCATTAGATCATGTTTTATTATATGGTCCACCAGGACTTGGAAAAACAACACTTGCTCATGTTATTGCATTTGAACTTAATAGTAATATTAAAGTAGTAAGTGGCCCAGCATTAGAAAAACCTGGAGATTTAGCAGCCATTTTATCAAGTTTAAGTGCTGGTGATGTTTTATTTATAGATGAAATTCATCGCATTCCTCGAGTTGTTGAAGAAGTTTTATACAGCGCAATGGAAGATTATACTCTTAGTGTTGTTGTCGGTAAAGATAGTAGTGCTAGAACAATTACTTTAGATTTACCACCTTTTACATTAGTTGGTGCAACAACTAGAGCAGGCGACCTTTCTTCGCCTTTAAGAGATCGTTTTGGTATAGTTTTAAAACTTGAGTATTATTCAAAAGAAGAAATTGAGCAAATTATACGACGCACTTCAAAAGTATACCAAACACCTATTAGCGAAGAAGCAGTTAAAGAAATTGCTGTAAGATCAAGAGGTACTCCACGTATTGCTAATAGATTATTTAAGCGTATTAGAGACTTCGCAACAGTAGTTAATAAAGGTACTATCAATGCTAATGTTGCTTTAAATGCTCTTGACGCCCTACAAGTTGACTCATTAGGATTAGATAACGTTGATATTAAGTATCTACGTGGCATAATTGAACGATTTAAAGGTGGTCCGGTTGGTTTAGAATCAATTAGTGCTGCCATTGGAGAAGAAGTCATGACTTTAGAAGATGTATGTGAACCTTATCTTCTTCAAATTGGACTAATTAATCGTACCCCACGAGGTCGTATTGCTACTGAAATGGCATATAAACATTTAAAAATTAATTTTCAAGGAAGTTTATTTTAGGTAACTTCCTTTTATTTTTTTATTTTATATTGAAAAAATTTCCTTAAAATGGTATAGTTTATGAGCAAGTTATTTTATTTTTATATTATATATAAGGGTAAATATTTATTCGTTTTTGGAGGTAGTAGAAATGCGTAGATTAATAGCTTTTATCATTATGGCTGTTACACTTGTTGCTATCGCTGTAATCAATATGCCTGGAATTCAAAGCAATATGAATCAAGGTATTGAATTTAAAGGCGGTTTTGAAATTCTTTATCAAGTATTAGATGAAAATGGTGAAGAATTTGGGGCAAATGAAAAAGAAAGTGCAGTCAACAGTGCTGCTGATGTAATCAATAATCGTGTTGATATCGCAGGCGTTAAAAATCCAATGATTTCAATTGAAGGAGATGACATGATTAGAGTCACAGTTGCATCTTCTAGTGAAAAAGAAACAGAAGAAATTCGCGAATTAATTTCATCAAATGCACAAATTACGTTTAGAGATTCAAATGACAAATTACTTGCTACTGCAGATGAATTATTGGAACGTGAAAATGGTGCTACATTAAACTACAAGGATGGTAAACCAGTAGTTCAATTAGCAATTAAGGATCCTGTATTATTTTCTCAAATTACGACAGAAGTCTTTAATTCAGATGACCCTCGAATGATTTTATGGTTAGGATTTGAGGAAGAATATGAGCAAGAAAATGAATGGGGATTTACTGGCGATAGTTATGCTGATATCGCTGAAAATAAAGAAGCCGCTAAGAAAATTGTTTCTGATGCTACTTTAAGCCAAGCTTTTGATAGCAATACAACTTCAGTTATTATCGAAGGCTCTTTTGAACAAGAAGAAGCTATTAGAATGGCTAACTTAATTCGTGCTGGTTCAATCAATTTCACATTAAAAGAATTGTCGGTATCTTCTGTTGGTGCTACATATGGTAGCCAAGCATTTACACAATCATTAATTGCTGGTTTAATTGGTTTAATTGCTGTATCTATTTTAATGATTTCATGTTATGGATTAGCCGGTTTAACTTCATGCATTTCTTTATTAATATATGTCGTCATTACATTAGTTGGTTTTAATTTATTACAAGGTGAGTATGGTCCAGATACTATTGCAGCGATGGTTATAGGTATAGGTATGGCCGTTGATGCTAATATTATTTCATTTGAAAGAACAAAAGATGAAATACTTAAAGGAAGAACTCTTGAAAGAGCATTTATTGAGGGAAATAAAAAATCATTTAGTTCTATTCTTGATTCAAATATTACAACGTTAATTGCTGCTTTATCTTTGTTTATGTTTGGAACACGAACTGTTAAAGGTTTTGCAACAATGTTGATTTTATCAATTTTCTTTACAATTGTCATTATGGTCGGTTTATCTAAATTTATGCTTTCATTATTATGCAAATCTTCATTATTACAAAATCGTCGTAATTGGTTTGGTGTACGAAAGAAAGATATTCCTGATGTTAACAAAAATGAAAGTCAAAGATATTTCGGATTATTTGCTAAAACTAATTTTATGAAACATGCAAAGAAATTTGTAATGGGCAGTTTTGGAATTATTATCGTTTGTTTATTACTCGGTCTTGTTCACTTAGGTACTAGTGGAGAATACTTAAATTTAGGTATTCAATTTAGTGAAGGTACTAAAATTTATTTCAAAACAATTGATCCTCAATTCTCTACAAAAGAAGGTGTAGAAGAAGCTTTTGGACCTAATAGTGAAATTGAAGAATTACAAATTAATGGTAAATTAGACCAAATAGTTATTGGTAATGAATATATTACAATTGAACAAAGTGATTTACCAATGTATGAGCCAATTTTAGAAAAGTATAATGCTACAATAACAAATAGCAGGGTACCTGTTTATACTGTATCAATTAACTTAAAATATAAATTGTCTGATAACTACATTGATTCGATTAATAATTATTTTAATGCACAAAAATTAGAATTTTATAATGAAGAAACAGGTATTGAGTTATTAAAGACAAATTATTCATTAAATTTTGTATCACCAGTTGTTGCCGCAAAAACAGTTGAAAATGCTATTAAGTCATTATTATGGGCTTCATTATTTATGATTATTTATATCGCATTTAGATTTAAATTATCATATTCTTTAGCAGCAATTATTGCTTTAATTCATGACTCATTATTTGTTTTTGCAATCTTTACATTATTTAGAATAGAAATTGGAATTGAATTTGTTTCTGCAATTCTTGCTATTATAGGTTATTCTGTAAATGATACAATTGTTTTATTTGATAGAATTAGAGAAAATATAAATGCCGCTGGAAAAAATATTACTACTCAAGATCGTATTAATATTGCTAACAGTTCATTACAACAAACATTAACCCGTTCTTTATTAACAACTATTTCAACAGTATTAACAGTAATTGCACTTATTGTTTTTGGTAGTAAATCTTCATTAAACTTTAATATTGCAATGTTTGTTGGTTTAATTGCTGGTACATTCTCTTCAATTTATATTGCTCCTGTTTTATGGATTCAATTTGAAAAGATTAAAGATAAACAACATGCAAAAGTTTTAAATAAAGAAAAACAACATAAAAAGAAAATGTTTGAATTAAATGAACCAGAAGAATACGTATTTTATGGAATTAACGATTAAGAGTGTTAGGACACTCTTTTTCGCTTTTATAAAGGAGATATAGAAAAATGGAATTAGATTTAAAACAATATATTGCTGATATTCAAGATTTTCCAAAAGAAGGAATCTTGTTTAGAGACATTACTCCATTGATGGATGATCCAATGGCATACCATTATGCTTGCGAAAAACTAGTTATATTTGCAAAAAAAGTTGGAGCTGAATTAATTGTTGGCCCTGAAGCAAGAGGTTTTATTTTTGGTTGTCCTGTGGCATATGCTTTAAATATTGGCTTTGCTCCAGTTAGAAAACCAGGTAAACTTCCAAGAAAAACAGTTGAATTCAAATATGATTTAGAATATGGTTCTAATACCTTATGTATGCATGCTGATGCAATTAAAAAAGGTCAAAAAGTCTTAATTATTGATGATTTGCTTGCTACAGGAGGAACAGTTGAAGCAACCATTAAACTTGTTGAAAGTCTTGGTGGAGAAGTTGTAGGTTGTGCATTTTTAATTGAATTAGAAGACTTAAAAGGTCGCGAAAAAATTGGTAATTATAAAGTCGAAACGCTAATTAAATATTAAAATAATTTATGGGAGGTGAGATTAGCTATGGAATATAAAAATTATACTTTTGATGATGTTTTAACTAAAGCTAAAACTTACCTTACAAAAAAAGAAACATTAGATGAAATAACAAGAGCATATAATTTTGCATATAAGGCTCACGAAGGACAATATCGAAAATCAGGTGAGCCTTATATTACTCATTTAGTACAAGTTGCTTATATCTTAGTTGACTTACAATCTGGTCCAAAAACAATTATTGCTGGTCTTTTACATGATACTGTTGAAGATTGTGATGGTTATACTTATGAACTAATCGCAAAAGAGTTTTCAACTGAAGTTGCTGATCTTGTCGAAGCAGTAACAAAAATTGGTAAATTATCTTCAAAAAGTGAAGAAGAATTTCAGGCAGAAAATCATCGTAAAATCTTTATTGCGATGGCAAAAGATATTCGAGTAATCTTAATTAAATTAGCTGATAGATTACATAACATTCGTACTCTTCAATATCAAAGTGAGGCAAAACAAAAGAAAATTGCTCGTGAGACATTAGAAGTTTATGCTCCAATTGCTCATCGTCTTGGTATTAATACAATCAAAAGTGAACTTGAAGACCTATCTTTAAAATATCTTGAGCCAGAAAAGTATTACCATGTCTCATCATTATTAAATCAAAAAGAAGCAGAACGAGTACGTGTTACAAAAATTATGGAATATAGAATATGTAAAATGCTCGATGAACAGCATATTCCATATACTCTAAGCGGACGTGTTAAATCAATTTATTCTATTTATAAAAAGATGTATGTTAAAAATCGTAAATTTGAAGAAATTTATGATTTACAAGCATTAAGAATTATCACTGACACTAAAACACAATGTTATGAAATTTTAGGATATATCCACGCTACTTATCGACCTATTCCAGGTAGATTCAAAGATTATATCGCAATGCCTAAACCTAACCTTTATCAATCACTACATACAACTATCGTAGCTGATGATGGAAATATTTTTGAAATTCAAATAAGAACAAAAGAAATGGATGCAATTGCAGAAACTGGTGTTGCTGCACATTGGCGTTATAAAGAAAATTCAAATTATAACCCCGCTCTTGAACAAAAAGAAATTGAAGAAAAATTACATTGGTTTAGAGAATTAATTTCGATAACATCAATGGAAATGTCAAACGATGCTAAAGAATATATGGCATCCCTTCAACATGATATTTTTGAAGCAAATGTTTATTGTTTAACACCTAAGGGAAGAGTAATTGATTTACCAGCAGGATCAACTCCACTTGATTTTGCTTATCGTATTCATACTGAAGTAGGTCATTCAACAATTGGAGCAACAGTAAACGGCGTTTTAGTTCCACTTAATACACCACTTCAAACTGGTGATGTTGTTGATATTAAAACTTCTCAAACTAAAACCCTTCCTAATGAAGATTGGTTAAAAATTGTTCGTACTAATAGTGCGAAAAATATGATTAAAAAGGCTTTAATGCGCTATAATCTTGAACAAAAACGTGATGAAATTATTTCAATTGGAAAGGAAGCATTAACTGAAGCTTTAAAAGAAGATAAAGTTCTTGAATATCGTGAAACTCTTCAAAGAATCAATAATGAAAAGCTTTATGAAAATTTTGGCTTTGATTCAATTGATAATCTATATATTGGAGTTGCACGAAAAGATATTAGTGTTAATACAATCATTAATAAATTAAAAGAACAACAGAAGAAAGAAGAAATTAAAGAAGTTTCGACATTCTCAAAGAAAAAAGTTTATGAAAGAAATGCTAACAGTAATGGAATTATTGTTCCTGGTGTTGATTCAATTGCAATTTCATTTTCTCAATGTTGTTCACCAATTCCTGGTGATGATATCGTCGGTTATATTTCTAAAGGACAAGGTGTTAAAATTCACCGAAAAGATTGTCCTAATATACAAAATGAGAAAAAACGTTTAATTAGTGTAGAATGGGATAATGAATACTTTGAAAAGAATATTAAAACGCATTATGTTGATATTCAAATTAAAGGTAATGACCAACCATCAATTTTAATTGATGTTATGAATTTATTAAGTGCTAATAAAATTAGTGTTAATAGTGTTAACTTTACAAAACAGGAAGCAAATTTATTAGTTTTCATTAATATGTGTATTCAAGTTAGAAATCATAATCAATTAGTTGACATTATGTCGTCTTTAAAAACAAATATAAATGCTGTTTTAGAAGTAAAAAGAGTTACAAAAAATTAGTTTTTATTGATGTTCAACTTGCTAATTAAATATGATTAGTATATAATAATTAAGTAAATCCAATGAAGAAAAAGGAATCTTTATTCTTATATTTAGAGAGAGTGATTAGGTGAAAGCACTTTATAAGAATTTGATTTATGACATTTTGGAGGAGTTTTAAGATAAAAATTAAAACCGGTTGTTCCGTTATAACTAATTAAGGGCATAAATAAGTTTTATTTATGAACTAGGATGGCACCGCGAGAATTAAATCGTTCCTAGAAATAGGAATGATTTTTTATTTTATTTAAGGAGGAATAAATATGGCAAAATATAGTTTACCAAGAGGAACTAAAGATTATCTTAAAGAAGAATGCGCTCGCTATGACTATATTAATAATGTATTAAGCGAAATGGCAACACTTTATGGATTTGAACACATTCAAACACCTATATTTGAACATACTGATGTTTTTACTCGTTCAGTGGGTGAATCAAGTGATATAGTTAATAAAGAAATGTATACATTTTTAGATAAAGGTGGCCGTAGCATTACACTTCGTCCTGAGGGAACCGCAGGTGTATGTCGTGCATATGTTGAAAATAAATGTTATGCAACATGTGAAATCCCTTTTAAAGCATATTATAGTGGCCCTGTTTTTAGATATGAACGTCCTCAAGCTGGAAGATATCGTCAAATTCACCAATTTGGATTCGAAGTTATTGGAGTCAAAAATCCATATTTAGATGTTGAAATTATCTTACTAGCTCATCAATCATTATTAGCTCTTGGAATCACTAATTATGTTTTTAAATTAAATTGTATTGGTGATGATGAATCAAGAAATAATTATAAACAAGCTCTTAAGGAATATTTTGAACCACATTTAAATGAGTTATGTGAAGATTGTAAAGTTCGTTTTATCAAAAATCCTCTTCGTATTTTAGATTGTAAAGTTGATGGCGATAAAGAAGTAATTAAAAATGCTCCACGAATCTCAAAATATTTAACAGAAGATAGTAAAAATTATTTTGTTAAAGTATGTATGCTTTTAGATAAATATCAAGTACCTTACGAAATTGATCAATCGCTTGTTCGTGGTTTAGATTATTATACTGGTACTGTCTTTGAAATTGCTTGCCTTGGTCCTAATGGTGAAAATTTTGGAGCCATTGGCGGCGGTGGTCGTTATGATAATCTTATTAAAGAATTCGATGGACCAGATACTCCAGCTTTTGGTATGGCCTTTGGCATGGAAAGATTATTATTAATTATGGATAAATATAATTTATTTAATGCTGATTTAATTCGAACTTTTTCTTATTGTATGCCAATAGGTGAAGAAAATATGGAATATGCTTCATTTATTTGTAATTATTTAAGATCCAATGGTTTCCCATGTGATATTGATTATCGCAATCGTTCAATTAAAGCAATGTTTAAAACTGTTGATAAAAGACATGCTCAATTTGCTTTAATTATCGGTGATGATGAACGAAAAAATAATACAGTAAACGTTAAAAATAATGAAACAAAAGAACAAGTCAATATTAAATTTGAACAATTAATTCCATTTTTTGAAAACTATTTTAATAATTTTAGTAAACATCATGATGAATGTCATTGTGATGAATGTAAAGGAGAATAATTATGTATCGAACTATATACAATGGAGAATTAAGAATTAGTGATATTAATAAAGAAGTAGAATTAGTAGGTTGGGTAGCGAAAAAAAGAAATCTTGGCTCTTTAACTTTTATTGATTTACGCGATAGAACTGGTATTTGCCAAATTGTTTTTAAAGAAAATGATTTAGAATTTGCTAGTAAATTACGTAATGAATATGTTATTCATGTGTTTGGTAAAGTTATTGAACGAGAATCAAAAAACAAAAATCTTCCAACTGGAGATGTTGAAGTATTAGTTTCGAAATGTGAAGTTATTACTACAAGTGAAACAACTCCACTAATTATTGCTGATGAAACAGATGCTCTAGAAGATACAAGATTAAAATATCGTTATCTTGATTTAAGAAGACCAATAATGCAAAAGAAATTATTTGAAAGAGCTAAAATCACTAAAACAATGCGTAATTTTTTAGATGACGAAGGTTTTATTGAAGTTGAAACTCCTGTTTTAGGTAAATCTACACCTGAAGGTGCAAGAGACTATTTAGTTCCAAGCAGAGTTCACCCAGGAGAATTTTATGCTTTACCTCAATCACCTCAATTATTTAAACAATTATTAATGATTGCTGGATTCGAAAAATATTATCAAGTTGCTCGTTGCTTTAGAGATGAAGATCTTCGTGCTGATAGACAGTTAGATTTTACTCAAGTTGATATTGAAACATCTTTTATGAGTGAACAAGAAATTCGTCGAATGACTGAAAAAATGTTATATAAAGTTATGAAAGAAGTTAAAGGTATTGAAATTAAAATTCCTTTTAATGAAATGACTTGGCAAGAAGCAATGGATCGCTTTGGTAGTGATAAGCCAGATGTTAGATTTGGATATGAATTAAATGATCTTTCAGACATTTTTAAGAACAGTGAATTCAAAGTATTTAAAGAGTGTTTAATAAATAATGGTTTAATCAAAGGTATAGTTATTGATAATCAAGCTTCTATGTCACGTAAAGATATAGATAAAGTAACTGAATTAGCAAAAAAATATGGAGCAAAAGGTTTAGTTGTTTTAAAATTTATTAATAACAATTTTGAAGGTAGCGCTGCAAAGTTTATTTCTGAATTAGAAAAAGAAGCATTAGTTAATAAATTAAATTTAAAGGAACAAGATGTCTTATTTATTGTTAGTGATAAATTTAACGTCGTTTCTGATGTTTTAGGATTCTTAAGATGTTACTTTGCTAAAGAAAAAGGTTTAATTAAACCAAATACATTTGCCTTCTTATGGGTTATTGATTTCCCATTACTTGAATGGAATGATGAAGATAATCGCTATTATGCAAAACATCACCCATTTACTTTACCAAAGATGGAAGATTTACCTCTTTTAGATACAGACCCTGGAAAAGTAAGAGCAAGTGCATATGATGTTGTTTTAAATGGTTATGAATTAGGTGGAGGTTCATTAAGAATTTATGATCCAAAACTACAAGAAAAAATGTTTGAAGTATTAGGATTTAGTGAACAACAAATTAAAGATAATTTTGGCTTCTTTGTTGATGCATTTAAATATGGAACACCTCCTCATGGTGGTCTTGCTCTTGGATTAGATAGAGTTGCAATGATTTTAACCGGTAGTGATAGTTTAAGAGATGTCATTGCATTCCCTAAAAATGCAAGTGCTAAATGTCCAATGAGTGATGCACCAAGTAAAGTTAGTGATAAACAATTAAAAGAATTACACATTAAAATAACAGACTAAAAGACTACTAGTTAGTCTTTTTTTTCATTTTTTTCGGCTGAAAATTTAAGAAGAATTATTATTGGTTAAAAATTAGTAATATTTTAGTTGTATTTATATGATATAATTCAACTACTAGAAGCAAAGGTACATTTCCAACACATAACCTTATGAGGATAAGACCTTGTTGGTGTTGAAGGCCATTCGGCTAGAATTAGTCATTTCAGTTTGGAATCCTAAAAACAAGTGTAAGAGTCCTCGCTCTATCATTCCGCGGGAATGATCCGCTTCTAGTACATTAAACATGCTTAAAGGCATGTTTTTTTTAATTTTTTTATGTCAATGGGTTAAAAATTAGAAGTTTTTATATTATAATTAAGACATTAAGGAGAATTATTATTATGAATATTGAAAACTTATCGATTAATTCAATTAAAATGTTAGGAATGGATGCTATTAATAAGGCTAATTCTGGTCATCCAGGAATGGTTTTAGGAAGCGCTCCTATTATGTATACTTTATATACTAAATTTATCAATGCTACACCAAAAGATTCTTTGTGGTTAAATCGTGATCGCTTTGTTTTAGCTTCAGGTCATGCTTCAATGCTACTTTATTCAACTCTTCATTTAGCTGGTTATAAAGTTTCAATTGATGATATTAAGAACTTTCGACAAATCGGTTCATTAACTCCTGGTCATCCTGAATTTGGTCACACAGATGGTGTTGATTGTACAAGTGGTCCATTAGGTCAAGGTATGGCTCATGCAGTTGGTATGGCTATGGCTGAGTTATATTTACGTAACAAATATAACAAGGATGGATTTAATATCATTGATCATTATACTTATGTATTATGCGGTGATGGTGATATAGAAGAAGGTATTACTCAAGAAGTTATTAATATTGCTGGCTTGTATAAATTAAATAAATTAATTGTTATTTATGACAATAACGATGTTACTTTAGATGGCAATTTATCAATGTCTAGTATTGAAAATACTAAAAATCGTTTTATTAGTTCAAATTGGAATGTTTTAAATGTTCTTGGCAATGATTTAGTTTCACTTGAAAAAGCGATTAAAAAAGCTAAAAAGAGCGATAAACCAACATTAATTATCGCTAAAACTACTATCGGTGAAGGATCATTAAACCAAAACACTTGTAAAGTACATGGTGCTCCTTTAGGAAAAGAAGACACAGATAATCTAAAAAAATGTTTAAGTTGGAATTATGATGAGTTTGAAGTTCCAAATGATGTCTATGAACACTACAATGAAACTTTTTATAAACGCGGCTTAAAACAATATAAAAAGTGGAAATCATTAATGAAAAAATATAAGGAAAGTTATCCTGAACTTTATTTAGAATTAGAAGATGCTTTAAATAACGTTAAAAAAGAGGTTACATATCCTGTTTATAACATTGGAGATAGTCTTGCAACTCGTGTTTCAAGTGGAAAAGCTATCAACGAAATTGCTAAAGTATATCCAAACTTTATCGGTGGAGCTGCTGATGTTGAAAAATCAGTAAATACACATATTAACAATAGTGGACTTTTCCCTAATGGAAATAATATCGCTTTTGGTATTCGTGAATTTGCCATGTCTTGTGTTCAAACTGGTATGCTTCTTCATGGTGGTGTTAGAACATTTATTGGTTCTTTCTTAGTATTCGTTGATTATTTTAAAGCTTCTATTAGAACTGCAGCTTTAATGGATGTTCCAAGTGTTTATGTTTTAACACATGACTCGATTGCCGTTGGTGAAGATGGACCAACTCACCAACCTATTGAACAAATTCCAATGTTAAATATGATTCCAAACGTTACAGTCTTTAGACCAGCTAATGGAATAGAAACTAACTTAGCTTGGGATTATGCAATTAATAACAATCATGGCCCAGTCTGTTTAATTTTATCTCGCCAAAACTTAAAAGTTGATGCATATGTTACAAAAGAAGAATTCTCAAAAGGTGCATATGCTATCTATAATAAAGATATTGACTGTGAATATACTTTATTATGTTCAGGTAGTGAAGTTAATTTATGTGTTGAAGTTGCTAAAGAATTAAAAGAAAGCAATATTAATGTTAGAGTAGTCTCTATGCCTTCAATGACAATTTTTGATAAACTTAAAAAGAAAGAGCAAAATAACATTTTAGGCAATAAATATAACAAAATTATTAGTGTCTTTATGGGTAATGGTGACTTATATTATAAATATGGCTCAAGAGTATATGATATTAAGTCATTTGGTGCTAGTGGAAAAGCTAGTGATGTTATGAATAAATTTAATTTTACAAAAGATAAATTAAAAGATTACATTTTAAAATAAATTTGTTATAATATAAAAGAATTAGTTAAATGAAAGTGAGGTTAATTATATAATGAACGGATGGATTGCATTCGGTTGGGTAGTTTTAGGTATCGTTATTGGCGGTATTATTGGCTTCTTTGTAGCTAAATCATATTTCCAAAAACAACTTAAGAAAAATCCACCAATTAATGAAAAAATGATTCGAGCAATGTTTTTATCAATGGGTAGAAAACCTTCAGAAGCTCAAATTAAACAAGTCATTAATTCAATGAATCAATATAAATAAAAGGTGATTTAATCACCTTTTTATATTTAAAAAAGTGAATAAAATTATTCACTTTTTTTTCGATCCATCCATTTAATTTTTGATTCAGTATGATTTAATAGACGCTTAATATTAGGAATATGTCTAATTATTAAAATAATTGATAATAGTAATAATACAATGCAATAATAAATATCGTATGTTACTAAAAATAGCATAGTATTGCTAAAAAACGGAATAAATGATAATAAAGCAACAATTAATGAAGTTAACATGCTACTTAATGAAACCATTCTTTTTAAATACAAAACAAAGAAAAAGATAATAACCCAAATTACAAATAATAAATAATTCGTTATTAACAAAAAACCAACAATAACTGAGACGGCTTTTCCGCCTTTAAAACCACAATAAAGAGGATAACAATGACCTATTACAGCTAAAAGAGCAGTAACTAAAATATAAGGATTTAAATTTATTACCTTAAACATTAAAGCAATAAAATAAACAATTAACATTGCGATTATAATTTTTAAAATATCGAGCAAAATGACAATAATACCAGCTTTATGTCCTAAGACTCTACCGGCATTTGTTCCACCTAAATTGTGTGAGCCATAATCTCGAATATCTTTATGGAAAAATGTTTTGCCAATGATTAATGCACTAGGAATTGAACCTATTAAATAACCACATATTACACTAATAAATAATAATAAATAATTCATTTAGTTACCTCCTATAATATAATTATAACTTAAATATTTATATTTTAAAAGATTTATTGTATAATAGATTTTAAGGATGTGAAGTTGAATGGCAAAAGAAAATACTAATAATTATTCAGAAAATAGTATTCAAATATTAGAAGGATTAGAAGCAGTAAGAAAACGTCCAGGTATGTATATTGGGTCTACAGATTATCGTGGATTACATCATTTAATATATGAATTGGTTGATAATGGGGTTGATGAATGTGTTGCTGGTTTTGGTGACAAGATTATTGTTACAATTCATAAAGATGGTAGTGTAAGTGTTGAAGATTTCGGACGGGGTATTCCTGTTGGAAAGCATAAATCTGGTATACCTACTGTTCAAGTTGTCTATACTGTACTTCATGCTGGGGGAAAATTTGATGGATCAAGTTATAAAACCAGTGTTGGTCTACATGGTGTTGGTGCAAGTGTTGTTACTGCCTTAAGTGATTATCTTGAAGTTTATGTTGCTAAAGATGGTAAACTATATTATCAACGTTATGAAGATGGTGGTAAAAAAATATCAAAATTCAAATGTTTAGGCGATAGTAATAAACCATCTGGAACAAAAGTTACTTTTAAGCCAAGTGCACAAATCTTTCAAACAGTTGAATTTAATCGAAATATTATTTTAGAAAGATTACAAGAAGAGGCTTTTTTACTTAAAAAAGTAACAATGACTTTAATTGATGAAAGAATTGATAAAGTCGAATCTTTTAAATATGATGATGGTTTAAAAGATTTTGTTTTATTTATGAATGAAGGGCATGAAACTTTAAATAATCCTTTCTATTTTAGTGATGAAAGCAATGGTGTTGGTGTTGAAGTATGTTTACAATACACATCAGATTCTTATGATGATAAATTAATTTCATTTGTCAATAATGCTAAAACGATTGATGGTGGAACGCATGAAACTGGTTTTAGAAGCGGTTTTACAAGATCATTAAATGAATATGGTCGTAAATATAATTTAATTAAAGACAAGGATAAAATTGACGCATCAGATTATCGTGAAGGTTTAACGGCAATTGTTTCAGTTAAAATCCCTGAAAATCTTCTTCAATTTGAAAATCAAACTAAGACTAAACTTGGTACACCAATCGTTAAATCGATTGTTGAGCAAGCGCTAATTAACAAGTTTTCTTATTATCTAGAAGAGAATAAAGAATTTGCTTTGACATTAATTAATAAAGCAAAAAAAGCTTCAAATGTTAGAGAAGCAGCTCGTAAAGCAAGAGAAGAAGCACGAAGTGGTAAAAAAACTAAACAAGAAAAACTATTAAGTGGTAAATTAACTCCTGCCTTATCTAAAAAAGCTAAAGACCTTGAATTATTTATTGTCGAAGGAGACTCAGCAGGAGGTAGTGCCAAAAAAGGTCGAGACCGAAATTATCAAGCAATTTTACCACTAAGAGGTAAACCTTTAAATACTTTAAAGTGCTCGTTAGATGAAGTTTTAAAGAATGAAGAAATGAATACACTAACATATGCAATTGGAGCATCGATTGGTAATTCATTTGAAATTGATGATATTAATTATCATAAAGTAGTTATTATGACCGATGCTGATACTGATGGTTGTCATATTCAAACATTACTTTTAACATTCTTTTTCCGCTTTATGCGTCCATTAATTGAAAAAGGACACGTTTATATCGCATGCCCTCCACTTTATAAAGTCTATAAAAATAGTGGTAAGAAAGAAAAAAGTATTTATTGTTTTGATGATAAAGATTTAGCTGAAGCCAAAAAAATAATTGGAGAAAATTATCAAATTCAACGTTATAAAGGTCTTGGTGAAATGAGTGCTGAGCAATTATGGGAAACAACAATGGATCCTAAAACCAGATCTTTAATTCAAGTTAATATCGATGATTTATATCTTGCCGAAAAACGTGTTGATATTTTAATGGGAAATGATTCAAGTATTCGTCGTGATTGGATTGATGAAAATGTTAAATTTACATTAGAAGATGAATTTATGAAAGAAAGGGGTAAAAAATAATGGAAGATAAATTACTAAATTACTCCTTAGAATATATAATGTCTGATCGTTTTGCAAAGTATTCAAAATATATCATTCAAGAAAGAGCATTGCCTGACGTAAGAGATGGTTTAAAACCAGTTCAAAGACGTATTTTATATTCAATGTTTATCGAGGGTAATACATATAACCATCCAACAAGAAAAAGTGCAAAAACTGTTGGTTTTGTAATGGGTAATTTCCACCCGCATGGAGACTCTTCAATTTATGAAGCAATGGTTAGAATGGCCCAAGATTGGAAACAAAATGAAGTCTTAATTGATATGCAAGGTAACGTTGGTAGTATAGATGATGATCCACCTGCTGCAATGCGTTATACTGAAGCACGATTATCTTTAATTTCGAATGAATTATTAAAAGATTTAGATAAAGATACTGTTAATTTTACTTTGACTTATGATGATAATAATAAAGAGCCTACAGTTTTACCATCAAGATTTCCTAATCTTTTAATTAATGGTTGTCGTGGTATAGCAAGTGGTTATTCAACTCTTATTTTCCCACATAATTTTAATGAAATAATTGAAGGTACAATTTATCGTATAAAGCACCCTAATTGTAGTTTAGATGAATTATTAGAAATTATTAAAGGACCTGATTTTCCAACTGGTGGAACTATTAGTGGTAAAGAAGGCATTAAAAAAATGTATGAAACCGGAATTGGTCAAATTCAAATAAACTCTAACTACAAGTGGGTTAGTAATAAAAACAACAATGCTCTTGTTATTAGTGAAATTCCTTACGATACAATAAAAGCAAAGATTGTAAGTGATATTGATAAAATACGTGCTGAACGTAAAATTGAAGGTATCATTGAAGTTCGCGATGAATCTGATAAAGATGGATTAAGAATTGTCGTTGAAATTAGAAAAGAAGTCGATAAAGATTCTATTTTTAATTATTTAATGAAAAATACTCAATTATCAGTTAAATATACATCAAATGTCACGGCAATCGCTAATAAAACTCCAGTTTTATTACCACTTACAAAGTGTCTTGATTATTACATTAATCACCAAATTGATGTCGAAACTCGTCGCATTACATTTGATTTAAATAAATGCTTATCACGTCTACACATTGTAGAAGCATTAATTAAAGCCATTGATGTTACCGATGAAACAGTTAAACTTATTAGAAGTAGTAAAGATAAAACTGAAGCTAAAGAAAAGTTAAAGAAACGTTTTAATTTTGATGATATTCAAGCAGAAGCTATCGTTATGATGCAATTATATCGTTTAACTTCAACCAATATCACATCATTAGAAGAAGAAAAAACAAATTTAAATTCAATGATTGTTGAATATAATTCATATTTAAGTGACGAAAAGAAGTTAAAGAAATTAATTATTTCTTATCTTCAAGATATATCTAAACGTTTTGTTCGCCCTCGTAAAACAATTATCGAAGATGATATTAAAGATTATACTGTCGATCGTAAACCTATTTTAATCGAAGACTGTATGATAAGTGTTTCATATGATGGTTATTTTAAACGTTCATCGCTAAAATCATATTCAGCCTCAAATGAAGCATTACCTGGAGTTAAAACAGATGATTTAATTATGGGAGTTAAAGAAGCTCGAAGTGATGATGTATTACTTTCATTTACTAATAAAGGTAATTACATGTACATTCCTATTTTTGAATTATTTGATAATAAATGGAAAGAAGAAGGTAAACATATATCTTCAATTATCTCTTTATCTGGTGAAGAAAAGATTATTTATAATTTATTAGTTAAAGATTTTACTAAAGCTATATACCTCGTATTAGTTAGTAAAAAAGGATTAATTAAACGTTGTTTATTAAAAGATTTTATTTTAAGTAGATATAGTAAACCTTCTTCATGTATGAAGTTTAAAGATGATGATGACGAATTAGCAAGTGTTGGTTATTCTGATGGTGATTCATTAATTGTTTTAGTTTCTAAACATGGTAAAGCAATTATGTATCATGAAAATAAAATTAGTTTAATTGGTGTTAAAGCTAGTGGCATTAAAGCAATGAACATCGATAGTAGTGATGAAGTTAGCCAAATGTATGTTTATAAGAAAAATGAACATAGTCCTTTAGCATGTATCACTAATAAAGGTGGATTTAAAATTTTTAATGATTATTCATTAAATGCAACTAATCGTCTTGTAAAACCAGTCGATTTATATAAATTCTATCGTAGTGAGCCACATTATGTAATTTCATTAATTAAATGTGATACAAATACTCCATATTTAATTAAATGTAATGATTCGATTAAAGAAATTAAATTTGAATCGAATAAAGTGTCTACAATCGCTAAACCAATTAAGTCAACATTATTAGATAATGATAATCAACGCTTTATCAAAGTCTCTAATTTAATTATTGATGAAATCAATTCTAAAACAAAAACTTATGAAACAAAAGATGACGAAGTAAAAGTTAATGTTGTTAAAAAAGAAACAGTTGAAGAAGATAAAGAATTAACAATCTTTGATTATCTAGAAGATCTTTAATACATAAAAAAGTAAGCCATAATATTTGGTTTACTTTTTATTTTAATTTAATATTATTAATGGTATAATATAATCGAGGTGAAATCATGTTGTTTAAGAAATTTTTACCTACGTATTATTTAAATGATTTAAAAAAACTCGAACCTAATGACTTAATCAAAAAAGGGTTTAATACTATTTTATGTGATTTGGATAATACAATTGTCCCATTTAGTTTTAAAACCCCATCAAATAGTGCTATTGAATTAATTAAAAAAATGCAAGATGCTGGTATTAATTTTTATATTATTTCAAATAATCATTATGATCGAGTAGCATTATTTTGTAAGAACCTAAATATTAAGTATTTATATTCTAGCGGGAAACCCAAAACTAAAAAGGTTAATAATTTTATAATCGATCAAAGTATCGAGCGTAATAAAACTATTATCATTGGCGATCAATTATTAACTGATATTTTTATGGCTAATAATTTAAAAATGCAATCGTTATTAGTTGAACCTGCTTGTAATAAGGATTTATTACAAACAAAACCTAATCGTTTCGTCGATAAACGAATTAGAAACTATTTTAAAAAGAAAAATTTATTAAAATCAATTAAGGAGTGATTTATATGGAAAAATATTGTCATGGTTGTGGAGCTAAACTTCAAAGCATCGATGAAAATCTAGAAGGATATGTTGATAGTGATGTTTTAAATCGTGATGAAGAGGTTTTATGTAAACGTTGTTTTCGTATGGTTCACTATGGAGAATTTAAAAAAACATTACTAGTTAATGATGAATTTAAAAAAATTCTTTTAAAAACAAATGAAGAAAAATGCTTAATTGTTTATGTGATTGATATTTTTAATTTTGTAGGTTCAATTATTAATGACTTATCAAAATTACTTAAAAACGAAGTTTTTGTCGTCGTTAATAAAGTTGATATATTGCCAAAAGCAATTAATGAGAAAAAAATTATTAACTTTGTAAAAAATCAATTGACAAAAAACAATATTAAATTTAAAGATATTGAATTAGTATCTTCTGTTACTGGTTATAACTATGATACATTATTTAATAAAATCAGTGATTACTCAAAAGGAAAATCGGTATATGTAATTGGTAATGCTAATGTTGGTAAATCTTCCTTTATCAATGGTATTTTAAGACGATACTCAAATAACACTACAAAGATGATTTCTTCATCAGTTTTTCCTGGAACAACTTTAAAAGTAATTGCTATTCCATTTGATGAAAATTCCTATTTATATGATACTCCAGGAATTCTCGATAAAGGTAGCATGTATAACTATCTTGACGAGAAAAATTTAAAATATGTATTACCAAAAAAAGAAATTAAACCACAAGTATATCAATTAAATAAAAATCAATCTCTTTTCATTGGTTCTTTGACTAAGATTGATTTCTTTAATTGCAAAAATACAAGTGTTATTACCCATTTTTCTAATCAAGTTAAAGTTCATCGTACCAAAGTTGAAGGTAGTAATGAAAAATTTGATCGTATGATTGACGATCCTATCTTTATCCCTAAGGGATTAAGACTAGTTACTTTAGAACGTGACTTTAAAAAATTGGAATTTTATATTCCAAAAAAGGAAAGAACTACTATTGCTATTAATGGCTATGGCTATATCGATATATTAAAAGGTGACATTAAGATCAATGTATATGTACCTAAAAATGTCGAAGTTGTAATTCAAGATGCTTTATTGGAGGTAAATAATGTTAAAAAATAAAGATATTCGTTTCTTAAGAGCAAAAGCCAATACATTAACATCACTTTTTCAAGTTGGAAAAGATGGTGTATCAAAAAATGTCATTCAGGCTGTAAATAATGCTTTAGAAGCGCAAGAATTAATTAAAATTAATGTTTTAAAAACAGCGGATGAAGAAGTTAGAGCAATCGCATATGATATTGCTAGTGCTACTAACAGTGAATTAGTTCAAGTTATTGGACGTGTAATTGTTTTATATCGTAAATCAAAGAAAGAATTATATAAGTTCTAATATGAAAAATGTATTAATTTTAGGTGGATCATTTAATCCAATTACAAATGAACATTTAAATATTGTAAGAAAAGTACTTCGTAAATTAAATATAGACGAAGTATATTTTCTTATTGCCAAAAATCCTCGTTGGAAAGAATCACTTGATGTATCACATCGTTTAAAAATGTTAAAATTAGCTTTGAAAAATTATCCAAAGTATAAAGTTTTAGATATTGAATTAAAAAGTGACTCAAGTGTTAACTATACCTATGATTCAATGAAATTATTTAAAACTCGTAATAAAAAAATTTATTATATTATCGGTAGTGATCAATTAAATAAACTTCATGAATGGTATAATATTGACTTATTAAAAGATTTAGTTACTTTTGTTTTAATAAGACGTAAAGGCTATCGAAATAATAAGAAAAATATCTTAAAATACAATGTCTTAGATTTAAATATTAAAGGTAATGAAACATCATCTACACTTATTAGACAATATTTAAGCAATAATGCTCCAAAAGAAGTAATGGAATATATTTATAACCATCATCTTTATTTAGAAGAAAGTTTAAAAGTTCGTTTAGATGAACATCGCTTTAATCATAGTTTAAGTGTCGCTTCATTAGCAAAAGAAATTGCTTTAAGTAATAATATTGACGCTAATAAGGCTTATATTGCAGGACTTCTTCATGATGTTGCAAAATGTTTACCATTTACAGAAACTAATAAAATTATGCATGAACACTTTAGTGAGTATCTAAATAAAAATAAATCACTATTCCATCAATATGTTGGTAGTTTATTAGTTCAAGAGATATATCATATTAAAGATAAAGATATAATTAATGCAATTAAATTTCACACAACAGCAAATTTAAATTTAAATACATTAGGCAAAATAATTTTTGCTAGTGATAAATTAGATCCATTAAGAGGTTATGATTCATCAAAATTAATTAATTTATGTAAATTAAATATTGAAGTCGGTTACAATAATTGTTTATTTGATAATCACGAATATTTAATCAATCATAATGTTGCATTAGATAAGGAAAGTGAGGAAATTTATATGAAGGCTTTAAAAGAGAACGAATTGCTATTATTAAAGGCCATTAATGATACAATTTTAGATAAAAAAGGTGAAAATATAACAATAATCGATATGAAAGAACATAGTGCTGACTTTAGTTATTTTATAATATGCTCATGTGATAATGCTCGACTTGCTTCAACAATCGCTTATGAAATTGAAGATAAATTAGCTGAGTTAAACTATAATATCAAACGTATTGAAGGACGAAATGATAATGAATGGGTATTAGTTGATGCAAATGATTACATAATTCATATTTTCGTTAAAGAAGCACGTAATAAATATAATCTTGAAAAATTGTATAGTGATTTAAAAAGGGTAGAGTTAGATGAAAATAATTAACGAAAATGCATCACTTTTATCAAATTTAAGTAATATTTGTGCTTATTTAAAACTAACATTAAATGACATTAGTTGGGTTGGCTTTTATCTAGTAAATCAAAACAAATTGATTTTAGGACCGTTTCAAGGTAATGTAGCATGTACAACTATTGACGTTAATAATGGTGTATGTGGCAAAGCATTTAGAACAAAAGAAATACAAATCATTCCAAATGTTCATGAATTAAGTTATCATATCGCATGTGATAAAGGTTCAAATTCTGAACTAGTAATTCCGCTCATTATTAACGATGAAGTTAAAATGGTTCTTGATATTGACTCATATTCAGTAAATCGATTTACTGAATATAATGAAGAAGTAAAGGAACTATGTCAAATTATAGAAGAGATTAAGCAGTTTATATTGATTAATCATATTGAAAACTATGAAAAATTAATTAATTTATATTAAAAAAAGGAGTTAATTCTCCTCTTTTTAATATAAATTTTGTTTCGTATAATTTATATTATGTTATTTTAACTCATTTAAAATTGATTTTCCAACTAAATCATTACCAAATTCAACATTAAAATTATCACAAATTGTTGCACCAATTGTTGCAAAAGTATGATATACACCTAAATATTTACCATCTTCCAATGATTTACTATATAAGACGACTGGTACTTGTTCACGAGTATGGTCGCTTCCTTTGGCAGTTGGATCATTTCCGTGATCAGCTGTTAAGATTAATAAATCATCTTCATTAAGTTTTGACATTAATACTTTAACATCTTTATCAAACTCTTCAATACAGCTAGCATATCCTAAAACATTACGGCGATGGCCATATTCCATATCAAAATCAACTAAATTTACAAAGCATAATCCTGTAAAATCTTTACTTGCTAAATCAGTTGTAATTTCCATTCCATGATGATTTGAAGTTGATTTATAAGCACTAGTGATTCCACAAGTGTTAAAAATATCGTTAATCTTCCCTACACTAATTACCTCTAAACCAGCATCTTTTAAATATTCTAAATGAGTCTTTGTACTTGGTGATAATGCATAGTCATGTCTTCTTGCAGTACGCTTAAAATCATCTTTGTTATGACCAATAAAAGGACGTGCAATTATTCTTCCAACCTTCCACTCTTCTTTCATTGTGATTTCTCTTACAATACTACAAATTTTATATAATTCATCAATTGAAACAACTTCTTCATGAGCTGCAATTTGAAGAACTGAGTCAGCAGATGTATAGACAATTAAAGCTTTTGTCTTCATATGCTCTTCACCTAATTCTTTAATAATTTCAGTACCTGAAGCACTTTTATTACCAATTATTTTATATCCTGTTTGCTTAGTGATTTCATCAATTAATTCTTTTGGAAACCCTGTATCTGTAAAAGTTTTAAATGCTTTGGTTGTATTTACTCCCATAAATTCCCAATGGCCTGTCATTGTATCTTTTCCATTTGATAATTCATTCAAACGAGCTGTATAGCTATTTTTATGGTTAATTTTTTTGATTTTGACATAATCATCAAAATCCCCAAAACCTAATTGTTCTAAAGTAGTTGCGTTTAAACCATTAACAAATTCATCAATATGTTTAAAAGTATTAGGATTGTCATCGCCAAACTTTTTAGCATCAATATCATGACCAATACCTAAAGAATCCATGACTAATAAAAAAACACGTTTAAACTTCTTCATATATTTTACTCTCCTTTTCCTAATGGGTGATACATATTATAACATTCTTTTAAATGTTTTGTTAAAATATGCGTATAAATAGTTGTTGTTGTTATGTCTTCATGTCCTAATAATACTTGCAATAATCTAATATCACAACCGCATTCAAGCATGTAAGTTGCAAATGAATGACGAAGAATATGAGGATAAACATTTTTGTTTATTTTTGCTTTAATCGCTAAATTTTTAATTAGTTCATAGACATAAAAACGATCAATTTGTTTGTTTTTGCTATTTATTAATAAAAAATGTTTAGGATTAAATTCATTTATATAATCAATTAAAATTTCTTTTACTTCATGATCAAAAAGAACTAATCTTTCTTTGTTACCTTTACCATGGATTTTTATCGTATATTGCTCAAAATCAATATCATTTAACGATATTTTTATTAGTTCACTAACGCGAATTCCTGTTTTAAAAAGAAGTAAAATTATTAACATATCACGAAGATTATCACATTCATTGACTAATAAATAAACTTCATTAATTGATAGATAATTCACTAATCTTTTTTCTTTACGTGGATAATCTAATATCGAACTTTTATCAATATCACAATAATTTTTAAGATACAAGAAATTATAATATGAATGAAGAAAAGTTATTAAATGATTGATTGATGTTGTTTTATAATCTTTAAAAAGATCGATAAAAAATAATAATTCACTATCATCTATTGTTAATTCATCTTTATCTAGTTCATCTAAATAAACTTTAAAATGTTTTAAATCATTTTTATAAGAAATAATAGTATTCTTTTCTAAATTTTTTTCATATTGAAGATATGTTAAATATTCATTTTCAAATCTCATTTTTTTATATCACTCAAAAACATTACTTTATTTTTACCTAATTTTTTATTAATATCTTCAATAATTTTAGCTTGTTTACTATTTTCTTTCTTAAATGATGAAAAATCATTTTCAAATAATGATAATTGTTTGACAAAATGTTCTAAATGGTGAACATTTTGTAAGGTAACACCAAGTAATCGTATTTCTTTATCAAACAGGTAATGTTTGTCTAATAGCTCCATAGCTGCAATAAAGATCTCTTCATAATCATTACTTATGTCTTTTAATTTTTTACTTCGGCTAATAACTTTAAAATCACTATATTTAATCATTAACGTAACAGATTTACCATATAAATTATCATTTTTTGCTCTAGACGAAACTTCTTTTGCTAAACTAGAAATTTCATTTTTTAATGTTTCATAATCACTAGTAGCATGCAACAAAGTATTTGAATTACCAACTGATTTTAAATCGCTTTCAATTGTATTAACTTCACTATCATCTTCACCATTTGCCCATTTGATTAATGTATAATAACTTTTACCAAATTTACGCTTTAATAGTTCTTGATTTTTAAAATTAGCAAAATCACCAATTGTATTAATTCCAATCTCTTTTAAATATAAAGCACTTTTTTTACCTATACCATACATCTCATTAATACTTAATTTCCAAAGAACACTTTTAACATTAAATGGTCCAAAGACTGTTATGCCCATTGGCTTTTTATAATCGCTAGCCATTTTTGCTAAAAATTTATTTGGAGCAACACCGATTGAACACGATAAACCTGTTGTTTTTAATATATCATCTTGAATAGATTTAACCCAAAGAAGCGGTTTATGATTCTTTATTTCGTCACTTACATCTACATAACATTCATCAATTGAAGCCATTTCAATTTTTGTTGCATATTTCTTAATTACATTAACAAACGCGTTAGTATATTTTTCATATAAATCAAAATCAACTGGAACCATAATTAGATCTTTGCATAATCTTTTAGCCATAAATACAGGCATCGCTGATTTTACCCCATATTTACGTGCTTCATAAGAAGCTGTTGTAATTATTGAACGAGATGTTAAACCTCCAACCGCAACCGGTTTTCCTTTTAATCTAGGATCATTAACCATTGCAACACTTGCAAAATATGCATTCATATCAATATGTAAAATGACTCTTTTAGACATATTTTAATAAATCTTTAGCAGCATTATATGAATTTTCATTAACAATTTCATTGCTTGAAAGCATACTTGCAATAACTTCAATTCTTTCATCAATATCAAGTTTCGTTACAATCGTTGAAGTATTATTATTTTTAGTTATTTTTTGAATATAGTAATGATTATTTCCTAAAGAGGCAACTTGTGGAAGATGGGTAATAACAATTACTTGTGAGAATTTAGCAAGATCCATCATTTTTAACCCCATAGCACGAGCAACTTTACCAGATACACCAGTATCTATTTCATCAAAAATAGTAGTAGATACGTTAAATAAACGATTAAATATCACTTTTAATCCAAGCATTAAACGTGAAACCTCACCACCGGAAGCAACTTTTATTAAAGGTTTTAATGATTGACCAGCATTTAAAGAGACATAAAACTCAACAGTACTTATTCCATTTTTATTAAAATTTTCTAATGGAGTAAAAATAACATCAAAAGTGGCATTAACTAAATATAAATCTTTAAGTTCTTTAATTACATCTTTAATTAATTGTTTGCTAATATCCTTTCGGACTTTATCTAAAATTTGCCCTTTTGTTATTATTTTATCATTCAATAAAGCAATTTGTTTTTCTAATTCACTAATTTTAATTGATGCGTTTTCGATTGTATCAATTTGACGTACTATTTGATGATATTTATCCATTATTTCACCATAAGTTCGACCATATTTACGTTGAATTTTACTTATATCAAATAATCTATTTTGTATCGAATTAATTTTTTCATCATTGTAATTTAATGAATTATATTTTGCTTTTAAAGATTGAATCTTATCATCAAAATCATAATAGAATGATTTTAAAGCCTCTGTATCATCGTAAAATAGTTCATCTTTACCCAAAGTGTCTAGTGCATGTCTTGCATTATACATAGCACCAAGAGCATTGTCTTCAAGATCTTCAATAATTTCATTATAGGCTTTTTGTAAAACTTCGAATTTCTTTAGGCGATTTTGTTCATTAGTTAAATGCTCAATTTCACCATCTTCAAGTTCTAATTTTTCAATTTCCTCTTTTTGATAAGTTAGATAGTCTAATTCATCTTGGTCAACATTTATTTTCTTAATTTCATTTAATTCTTTAACTAAAGATTTTTGTAAATAATACAAATCTTGATATTCTTTTAAATAAGGAGAAACATAATCTTTTGCATACTCATCTAATAGAAGTAAATGATTTTTATGATCTAATAAATATAAATTATCGTGTTGAGAGTGAATATCAATAATTGATTTCATAATTTGTTTGAGCGTTTGTAAAGTAGTGATACGATTATTGATTCTTAAAGTGGTTTTATTTTCAAATAATTCCTTATTTACTACTAAAATATTACTATCTAGTACTAAATTAGTACTAATTTTGTCGATTTCTTGACTATTTAGATAAAAAACACCCTCTATAAAGGCTTTTTTACTTTTATCTTTAATCATTGAATTATCCGCTCTTTCACCTGTAAGTAAAGAAATAGCATCAATTATTAAAGATTTACCAGCACCAGTTTCACCAGTAAAAACATTGTATCCTTCTTCAAATTCAATCGACAAATCATCAATTATCGCGAAATTTTTTATTGTTAATTGCTTTAACATTATATCACTCCCTTTTTAAATCTTTATGTGCCTTTTTAACTATTTCATTAATATTGATATCTGATTTATTAGTTAATTCCTTTAAAGTAAAAAGCCCTAAAAATTCTATATTACCTTTGCTTCCTTTAATCGGCGAATAAGTTAAGCTAATTAAATTATAACCTATTTTACTTAAACTTGAAATAACATCGCTTACAATAATTGTATGTATAGTTGGATCTTTTATAATATGTGATTTATTTTGATACTTTAAAGTTTCAAATTGTGGTTTAATTAAGGCAATAACTAAACTTTGATTAGATATAAATCTTTTGATGGATGGAAGAATATTCTTCAATGATATAAAAGAAACATCAATAACTACAAAATCACATATATCATTATTGATTTCATCATTTGTTAAATCAATTATATTTTTATTTTCAATTGATTTTACTTTTTCATTATTTTTAAGACTATCGACTAGTTGTGAATCACCAACATCTACTGCATATACCTTTTTAGCACCAAAATATAAACTACATGCTGTAAATCCTCCGGTAGATGCACCAACATCAAGAACAACTTTATTGTTAAAATCAAGTTTAAACTCCTCAATTGCTTTTAATAATTTATAACCGGCTCTTGATGGGAAATTATATTCATCTTGTTTAATTTCAATTAAATCATTTTCATTAATTTCAAAAGAAGGTTTAGTTATAACTTTATTATTAACATAAACCTTTCCTTCTAGTATTAAGTTTTTCATCTTTGATCTACTTATAAGTGATTCATTATACTTATCTAAGCGCATTTTCAATCACCTCTATAATCGTTTGATTATCAAGATTTAAATCTTTTAATTGTTCTTCTATCGTTCCATGCTTAATAAATTCATTTGGAATTGCATAACAAATAAATTCATTATGAGCATTTTTTAGATTAGCATATTCTAAAATTTCATCAAATAATCCTTCTTTAATCGAATATGCATCATAAACGATAGTTTTTAAATTTGATTTAATAATGTTATCCATTTTTTCATAATCAAGTGGACGATAATATCGTGCAAAATACAAGTTTATTTTTAAGTTATTTTTATGTTTATAATTATAAATACTATTATAATTACTACCTGTAATAATAAGATTTAATTTCGCATCTTGACTGATATCTTCATCCCACTCACCAATTTTATATTGTTCATCGTTAGAAAATATATCTTCTTTTCTTACATCTTCTCTTGGGAAACGAATAACAAAACACTTATCATAGTTAAATGCCGTATTATATAACTTTTTAGCATCTAACATATCTTTGGGTTGCGCTACTACGATATTTGGTATACTTCTAAGCATTGCAACATCATAAATACCTTGGTGAGTTTCACCATCTTGGCCAACAAGTCCAGCTCGATCAATGCCAATAACAACATGGCTATTCATTCGCGATATATCATGACTTAATTGATCATAAGCTCGTTGTAAGAAAGTAGAATAAATGGTTAAATAAGGTTTAGCTCCACCTAATGATAATCCACTTGCAAAAGTTGTTGCATGTTCTTCAGCAATATTAACATCATAGAAATGATTTGGAAAATCATTGGCGATATTACGTAATTTTGAACCTTCAATCATAGCTGGAGTAATAGTAACAATTTGCTTATCTTTTCTCATTAAATCATAAACAATATTACTAGTAGCTTCACTCCAAGAAAAATAATCTTCTAAACTATTTTTCTTAAAGATCCCCGTTTCTTTATTAAATGATGGTACACCATGCCAAATTCCTCGTTTATCATTTTCGGCAGGTTTATATCCTAAGCCTTTTTTAGTAACAACATGAACGACAATACTTTTATCATTTTCTTTTGCTAATTTAAGTGCTTTATTAAGATATTTAATACGATGGCCATCAATTGGGCCAATATAATCAAGATTAATATTCTCAAAGAAATTATTTCCAACTAAGATTCTTTTAATAAAATTCTTAACTCTTTTTAATCCTCGATAAATAAATTTTCCTCCAGGAATTTTATTCATAATGATCTTAATTCGCGTTTTTGTATGAGTGTAGGTATAACTTCCACGGATTTTGGATAATCTTAAAGCTAATCCACCTGTAGGTTTAGAAATTGACATTCCATTATCATTTAAAACAACAATTACTTTTCCGTCAAATGATCCCAAATTATTTAAGGCTTCAAAAGCCATTCCAGAAGAAATAGATGAATCACCTATCAATGCGATTACTTCATGATTATCATTATTCATCATCATTGCTTTTTTCATTCCCATTGCCGCACTGATCGACGTAGAACTATGACCAGCTTCAAAGTTATCATAGATAGATTCATTAAACTTTTGATATCCACTAATGCCATTTTTTGTTCTTAACGATTTCATTAATTCAGAATATCTTCCAGTTAAAATCTTATGAGTATAACATTGATGACCAACATCAAATAATATTTTATCATTAGGTGTGTCAAAAACATTATGTAAACATATTGTTAATTCAACAATGCCTAAATTTGATGATAAGTGTCCACCATGAATACTTACGGCATCAATTAATGATGTTCTTATATTACTAGCTAATTCTTCTAGTTCTTTAATTGATAAAGTCTTTAAAAATTTTGGATCTTTAATATCACTCAAGTTCATAAAGTAGACACCCCTTTCTATTATTCTTGATTTACATTTTCAATAATTTTAACTGCTCTTTCTTCAACATTTTTAAGTTGATTTTCTAATAATTTAACTAAATTTATTCCTTTTTCAAAGTATTCTAGTGATTCATCTAAAGAAATTGTTCCACTTTCAAGGGATTTTACAATTTCTTCTAATTCTTTTAATGATTGTTCAAAATTAATTTTTTCCATTACTTTTTACTCCTTTTACAGTTGCACTAATTTCACCATTTCTAACTCTTATTTGTAAGTTTTCATCAACATTTATTATATTAATATCATTAACAACCTTGCCTCTATCATTAGTTACAATGCTATATCCTCTTTCAATTACATTTAAAGGTGACATTGCATTTAATTTAGCAACTAAGGTAACATATTTTTGTTTAATGTTTTTATAAATATTATCATAAGAATTATTTAATCGATTTTGATACGAATTTAAAGTCAACTTAATTTCTTGATTTTGTTTTGTAATTATATTATTTAAACGTGATTTAAAACTATCTAATTGAAGAAACTTTAACTCAAAAGATCGTTCAATTGTATTCACCGAAAGACGATTTTTAATGTTATGAAAATTATCTGTTTTATTTATTAAATTTTTATTAAATGTAGTTATTAATCGTTTTTTATATGTTTCAATTACATTGTATACATCAATAATATTTGGTGTTGCCATTTCAGCTGCTCCTGTTGGAGTTGGAGCACGCTTATCACTAACAAAATCAAGAATCGTAAAATCAGTTTCATGACCTATTGCACTAATAATCGGCGTCTTAGCTTCGCTAACAATGTAGGCTAGTTTCTCATCATTAAAAGGCCATAAATCCTCAATACTACCACCACCACGAGCGATAATAATGACATCAAAATTCATTTTATCAGCAACTTTAAGTTTATTAATGACATCAAATGATGCACTCTCACCTTGCATTAAAGAAACTAATAAAGTGATATTAGCTATAGGCCAACGACGTTTGATTGTAGAAATAACATCTTGGATTGCCGCTCCTTGGGGTGCACTAACAACACCTATATTTGTTGGGAACAATGGCAATTTTTTCTTTTTTTGTTCATCAAATAAACCTAATTCAAATAATTTCTTTTTAAGTTGTTCAAATTTTGCGTATAAATCACCTTGACCAATTGGCTCAATTGAAGTTATGTAAAGTTGGTAACTTCCTGATTGAATGTAGACACCGATACTACATTTACAAACAACTTTCATTCCATCTTTTAAATCATATTTAAGTTTACTTACATTTGAGGCAAACATGACGGCATTGATTTTACTATTTTCATCTTTTAGTGATAAATAATAGTGGCCAGCATAATGTTTTTTTAAATTTGATATTTCACCAACAACATAAATATTTTTAAGTTTAGCATCACTTTCTAAACTATTTTTTAAATAGCTATTTAAGCGAGTTATACTAATATATTCCATAATTAAATCTTTTCTAAAACAGCATTAATAAATTTATATGATTTATCATCTGCATATTTTACTGCCAGTTTAACTGCAATATCGATAGCTACTTCTTTTGGTATATTTAAGTACTTAATTTCTAAATATCCTAAAGACAATATTGCTTGTTCAATAAGACCTAAACGATCAAATGTCCATTTATTTAACAAAGGTGAAATATTTTCAACTATTTCAGGCATTTTTTTAATTGATAAAACTACTACCTCTTTTATAAAAGGATCAATTTTAACTTTTTCACCATCAAAAGCGCCTTCGATAATATCTTTAATTTCAGGCTTAATTCCAGCTCTTAAGTAGAATAAATATTGATATATACATATCATAGCTTTAGTTTGTAATTGATTACGTGTTAAATTTTCCATTTTTTTACCTTCTTTCCTATCTAAAAAAACGCCCTATTAAGAGCGTTTAGTTTTAATGTTATCTACATGAACTGAAATCTTTTTAGCTTTCATTTCAACCAAAAATAACAATGACTGTTCAACTCTTTCTTGAACATAATTACAAATATCAGTGACATTATAGCCATAATCAACTATAATATGCAATTCGATGAATAAATCACCATTCTTTTTAAATTTACAATCGATAGGTGATTTTAATAATAAACTTCGATTATCCGGAAGGATAACTCCTTTAATCTCTTTAATTGTGTTATAACAAATTTCTTCAATTACTTTACTAGAAATACCTAAATTTCCATAAGTCGTAAAGTTAATAATACGACGATATTGATATTTATTAAACATACAACCACCTACTTTACTCTCTTATTATATCAAAAATATTTTTTTTCTTCAATAAAAAAACTCCTATCATATGATAGAAGTTTAAGTTTTATTTTAAGCTCTTGAATCGTATTCACCAGTGTCAGTACGAATAATTAAATCTTCGCCTTCTTCGATGAATAGAGGAACTTTAACTAAATAACCTGTTTCTAAGATAGCATCTTTAGTTGCTTTAGTTGCAGTATCACCTCTTACAGCTGGAGAAGTTTCAGTTACTTTTAAAGTTACTTTAACAGGTAAAGCAATACCTAAAATTTCACCTTCATACATTGTGATTTCAACATCTTGGTTTTCAACTAAGAAATTTCTTTCCCATTCTAGTTTTTCTTTGCTAATTGAAACTTGGTCATATGTTTCATTATCCATGAATACTAAATCTGTACCATCATCGTATAAGTATTGCATTGGACGTTTATCTAAGTGGACTGTATCTACTTTATCGCCACCTGTGAAAGATAATTCAGTAATAGCACCTGTCTTTAAATTTTTAACTTTAATTTTAACAATCATTTGGCGCATAGCAGTTTTATTTAATTGAGTATTTAAAACTACTAATAATTGATTTTCATAAGAAAAAGCAACGCCTGGTCTTAAATCATTAACACTAATCATTTTAAATTCATTCCCTTCATTAGTTTCCGTATATATAATAACAAATTTAATAATTTTTTTAAAGCACTTAAATAAACTTTAAATAATCATTATTTAAAAATTCTTCTTTTAAAGTTGTTTTACTTCCATGTCCTGGATATACAACAATTGATTCATCAAGTGATTTAATTAATTTTAATGATTCTTTCATATCTTTATCACTAGCTGTTGGAAGATCAGTTCTTCCAATACAATTTTTAAATAATGTGTCACCACTAAATAATATATTTTCTTTTTTAAAATAAATTAAAACACTACCTTTAGTATGACCTTTGCTTTCATAAATAATAATATTTTTATCAGCTAATAAAAATATATCTTTAATTTCACTATTCACTGGACGGAAAAATTCTTTAAATCCATATTTAAACATTAAATCTTGGTCAAGCAAAACTAAATCATTTAAATCCATGTAGACATCGACATTATATTTATTAACAAAATAATCAACTCCTCCAACATGGTCAAAATGTCCATGAGTTAAAAGAATCGCTTTAACACCTTTAAAATTAGCTGATATTTGTTGTTCAATACGCTTAATATCATCACTTGGATCTATAATGTAACATGTTTCATCGCCAATTAAATATGTATTAGTTGATACTGGACCATTTGTAACTTTAATAATGTTAAACATAATTAAATATCCTCCAATAGTAAAATAAACCTGTTAAAAACAGGCCTATTTCTTTTCTTTATGTACAGTAACTTTATTGCACTTTTTGCAGAATTTTTTAATTTCTACTCTATCTGGATGTAATCTTTTATTCTTATCACCAATATAATTTTCTTCACCACAAACTGTGCATTTAAAAATAATATTTTCTCTCATACCGACACCTCCGTCATATATCGCTAAAATATTTTATCATATCTATAAAAATATTACTACACTTTTTTAAAAAATTGTCAAATTTATCACTTTATGATAAACTTTTATTGAGGTGTTTATCATGATTATAAATCGTAATGAAACTAAAAAAATTCAAGTTGGTAATATATCAATTGGAGGAAGTAATCATATTGTTATTCAATCAATGTGTAATACTAAAACTAAAAATGTTAATGAAACAATCTATCAAATAAGAAAACTTGAACAATTAGGATGTGAAATCATTCGTGTTGCTGTTTTGGATAGAATTGATGCTCGTTGTATCCGTTTCATAAAAGATAATATTAATATTCCTTTAGTAGCCGATATTCACTTTGATTATCGATTAGCACTTGAGGCTATAGAAAATGGTGCTGATAAAATTAGAATAAATCCTGGTAATATTGGAAGTTATGAAAGCCTTAAAAAAGTTGTTCTTAAATGTAAAGAAAAACATATTCCGATTCGCGTTGGTATTAATGGTGGTTCATTAGAAAAGGATATTGAAAAACAATATGGATACAATTCCCCTTTAGGAATTTTTGAATCAGCTAAAAGGAATGTTAAATTGCTTGAAGATTTGGGATTTTATGATATAGTTATTTCCCTTAAAAGCAGTGATGTTTTAAATACAATTGAAGCTTATAAATTAGCAGCTTCCTACTTTAGTTATCCACTCCATATTGGAATAACTGAAGCTGGTAGTTTATTAACTAGTGCTATTAGATCAAGTGCTGGTTTATCTCCACTTTTGTTAAATGAAATAGGTTCAACATTAAGAATATCAATTAGTGATAATCCAGAATATGAAATAATTGTTGCTAAAGAACTTTTATCTTCCCTTGGTTTATATCATAATCATCCCAAATTAGTTGCTTGTCCAACTTGTGGGCGTACTAATTATAATATGCTCCCAATCGTTAAAGAAATTGAGCAATTTTTATTAACGATAAATGCAAATATTACAGTCGCTATAATGGGATGTGTTGTAAATGGTCCAAGTGAAGCAAAAAATGCTGATATTGGTATTGCAGGCGGAAAAGATGAAGCCATCCTTTTTAAAAAAGGACAAATCATTAAAAAAGTTAAACAAGAAGACTTAGTTAAAACCTTAAAAGAAGAAATTATGAAGATGATATAAAAAGCATAATCAACTGATTATGCTTTTTATTTTAAACTATCATCAAACACATTACTTCTAATCATTGCAATTTCTTTTTTATATGGGGGATTTCCATCAATGTAAGGCGTTTCAAGAATTTTAATTAAATCATCAGTACGTTTATTGTAAATAATACCTTGTAATGTTTCAAAGCCAATTGTTCCATAGCCATAATTTTCATGACGGTCTTTATGAGCTGCTCTTTCATTTTTAGAATCATTAATATGAATGGCTTTTAAATATTTTAAACCAACTTTTTGATCAAATTCATCTAAAATATCATCAAATTTGGTTAAATCATAACCAGCATCATTTAAGTGACATGTATCAAAGCATACACCTATTCGATCTTTATGGTCAATATAGTCAATTAAAACTTTAACTTCATCAAAATTAGAAGCTATCTCTCTTCCTTTTCCTGCCATTGTTTCAATTAAAATAACCACATCACTCTTATCTTCATTAATGATATTATTCAAAGCTTCACCAACTTGTTTTAAGGCATCTTCTTTACTTCCACCGACATGACTACCCGGATGTAAAACTAGATACTTAAATCCTAAGCGACGAACACGTTCCATCTCAACTTTTAAGAATGATTTTGCTAAATCAAAAGTTTCTTTCTTCTCTAAATTAGCTAAATTAATAATATATGGAGCGTGAACTAAACATTTTTCACTTAAAATATTGTGCTCTTTCATTAACTCATGAGCTTCTTTATACTTAAAAGTTTCAACATCTTTTCGAAATGTATTTTGAGGTGCTCCTGTATAAAACATAAAAGCATTAGCACCATATTCAATCGTATCTTTAACGGCTTGAAGTAACATATCTTTTCCTGCTACATTAACATGACTTCCAATATATAACATTATTCACCCTTCATCTCCTTTGTTCGTTTAATAGCACGTTCTCTTATTTGACGTTTAATATCTTTTTCAATTATTTCACGACGATGTTTACGTTTAATTTTATCAATTTCATTACGCATCTTCTTTTTATATCCTGGTTTTACAGGTTGATTTTTATAACGATTAACTGTCTTTTTAATTTCATCATTCATTGGATGAGGTTTATTTGTTTTTTTTCTTACTAATGGTTTTAATTCTTTTAGTTCACCATTAATATATTCAACATTCTCAAAATTTACCCCTTGTTCAATAAAATCATTTAAACGTTTTATTTCATCTTTATCATATAAAGTAAAGCATACACCTTCACTATTATATCTTCCTGTTCTTCCAGCACGATGGAAATAAAATTCATCAATAAATGGTAAATCATAGTTAATAATATGACTTACTCCTTCAATATCAATTCCACGAGAAGCAATATCACTAGCAACAATATAATTAAACTCTAAATTATTGATTCGTTTCATCATTGTACGTCGAGTTGTATTGTCTAAATCACCATGAATAATACCAACATTATATTGATTGTTTTTTAAATAACGATAGATTTCATCAACGCTTTCTTTTTTTGAAGCAAAAATAATACATAGATATGGATTGATATTATCAATTAAATACTTTAATACTTCTAAACGATTTTTATGACGAGTTGGATATGCATAGTGAATAACATTTTTATTCGTTACTTCCTTTTTATTTGGATCAATTGTTATTGGGTTATTCATATATTTATTTAAAAATTGCATTAAAATTTCAGGCATAGTAGCACTAAAAACAAGCATTTGTAAATATGATTTCATTTTGCCAGCAATAATAGTAATATCGTCTAAAAATCCTTCTTCTAAAATCATATCGGCTTCATCTAATACTAAAGTCTTACAAGTTGTAATATTAAAACTAGCTTTTTTAAATGCAAGGTCGTTAACACGTCCAGGAGTCCCAATAATAATATGAGGAACTGTACTAAGTTCTTTTTCTTGTCGATTACGATCTAATCCACTTGAAAGAAGTTTAATCCTTACATCATTAAAATGTTCCAAAAATGGTTTTACTTTTTCGTAAATTTGAAATGCTAACTCACGAGTAGGCGTTAAAATAACTGCTTGAACTTCATCTAGTGATGGATCAATTTTATTGAAAATTGGAATTAAAAAGGCATGTGTTTTGCCACTTCCAGTAGGACTTCTTCCAATTACATCTTTATTTTTTAACGCTTCTTTTAAAACTAATCGTTGTATTTCTGTAGGTGATGTAAAATGAATATCATTTAACGTATCTTTAACTTCTTTTCTTAAATTTAAATCATTAAATTTTAACATATATTATCGACTCCTTTACTTTTTTATTATACATTATTTAATTGTTTTATTCATCTTGTTTTTATATAATAATAATGGTGATAACATATGAAAATAAACGAAATCGAACCATATTTAAAAGACAAATATATTTTAAAAACAAATAATAATACATATGTATATCTTAAAAATGACTATGTTGTCATCTTTAATAATTTTAGCAATTTTAAATTAAAATTAAAAGATTTTTACTCTATTTATCAAAATAATGAATTTATTTTAATAAATAAAAATGATGATGAAATTAATACTTTAAAAGATGATGAATATTATTCATTGCTTTTAAAAAGAAAGTAGGTATTTTATGAAAGTTACATTAATCGAACCTAGCGGATATTGTTTTGGTGTTAATAACGCTATTAGTATTGTTAAAAAAATACGAGATCAATATAAAGATGAAAAAATCTATATTTATGGGATGTTAGTCCATAATCAATTTGTTATTGATGAATTAAAAAAAATGAAGATCATTACTTTAAATAAAGATGAAGATATTTCCAAGTTAGAGAAAGGAATAATTATCTCAACGGCACATGGTATTAGCGATGATAAAATTAATTTTTTTAAACAAAATGGATTTGAATTTTTTGATACTACCTGTCCGATTGTTAAGAAAGCTAACAAAAACATTAAGCTGTCATTAAAAGAGTTCAAATATTTATTTTATCTAGGGAAAAAAGATCATCCAGAAGCAATTGCCTCTTTATCAATTAGTAATGATATTATCCTTATTACACAAAAAGAAGATGTCTTAAAATATTCAAAAGATGAAATCTACGCACTAACATCACAAACAACAATGACATCATATGAGGTTAATGACGTGTATGATTTTTTAATCAATAACGGTTATAAGGTCCATAAATTGGATGATGTATGCGATGCTACAACTATCCGTCAAAAAAAATTAATTGAAAAAGCTCCAATCTATGACTATGTCATCATTGTAGGTGATAAAAGATCCAATAATAATACTAAACTTTATGAATTAAGTTTAAAATACAACCTTAACTCTTATTTTATAAGTAATATTAGCGAACTTCAAAATCTTAATCTTGATGCTTCTAAAACAGTTTTAGTAAGCAGTGGAACATCTACACCAAATTTTGTTATAAATGAAATCGTTGAGTATTTAAAAGCACTTTAAAAAGGAACAAAAGTTCCTTTTTTATTTTATAAGTGACTCAATTTCATTAATTTCATTTAAAACTTCTTGTCTTTTACTTGATTGATATATTCTTTTTTTGCTATTTAAATCGTATTTTAATTTATCAATAAAATCTTTTTCTCTTTTTAATAGATTATATTTGCCATATTTTATTTCTAAACTTGAAAGTATTTCTTCCCCTTTAACAAAACAATCTATTTCATAGAACTTACCTTTATCGTATATTACTGTTTCATCTTGTATTTTATATCCCAAAGTGTTAAGAAGTTGGCGAATAGTAAATGAATATGTATTACTTTGAATAACCATTTTATTAATATTAGTAAGTTTTTCTTTATGTGCCATTAATATTGACTCAATTGTCACATTACCCATACCAGCAATAACTAAAGTATTACAATCATCACTTATGTTCTCTATTCCATTTGACAATTTTGTTATTACATTAACTTTATAAAAACTAATGTTATTTTCAGCCTGCTTTAAAGGATTAATATTGATATCAAGCGCATATGCTTTACTTGCCCCATTATATAAGCAATGATAAATCGGAACTAATCCATGATCAGTTCCGATATCACTAATAATATCATCTTTATTTAAAAAAGAAGTAATTGTTCTTAATCTTTTAGAAATATTCATTTAACGAGACTTAAAATCACTAAATTTTTTAATACGAGATGGATGGCGTAATTTGCGTAAAGCTTTGGCTTCAATTTGTCTAATTCTTTCACGAGTTACATGGAATTCCTTTCCTACCTCTTCAAGAGTTTTAGGACGACCATCAGCTAAACCATATCTTAAAGTTAATACACGAGCTTCACGGTCAGTTAAATCTTGCATAGCTTCATATAAGCTTTGTTTTAAAATTTGATTAGTAGCAAACTCTGATGGAGAAACAGCTTCTTTATCTTCGATAAAATCACCTAAATGAGAATCTTCTTCTTCACCAACAGGAGACTCTAAAGATACAGTATCTTGAATTAATCGTTTAATTTCTCTAACTTTTTCTGGAGTAATCGTATTATCCATTTCCATTGCAATTTCTTCTGGAGTAGGTTCACGATTTAACTTTTGTACTAAAGAACGTTCAATTCTTTTCATCTTATTAGCTGTTTCATGCATATGAACAGGAACACGAATTGTTCTAGCTTGATCAGCAATTGCACGAGTAATCGATTGTTTTATCCACCATGTAGCATAAGTAGAAAATTTATAATCTTTTGTTGGATCAAACTTTTCCGTTGCTCTAATTAAACCAAAATTTCCTTCTTCAATTAAATCTAAGAAACTTAATCCACGACCAATATATTTTTTAGCAATTGAAACAACTAAACGAGCATTGGCTGAGATTAAACGCTTACGAGCAGCATTATCACCATTTACAACACGTTCGGCTAAATCTTTTTCTTCATCTTTACTTAAAAGAGGGATTTTACCAATTTCTCTTAAATATAGTTTAACGGGATCACTAATCTTAACGTTTGATAACTCTGGACTATTAAAATCTTCAACTTGCAATGCTAGATCAAGTTCTTCATCATCAATTAATTCACTTTCATCAGGCTCAACATCATCCAAAATATTGTCATCAACGACTTCTGTATCATTATTTTCTTCACAAACTATATTAATCTTATTACTTTTAAAATAGTTAATAACATTGTCTAATTCTTTATTTGATAAATCTAAATAAGCTAAATCTGTTTTTAAATCTTCCAAATAAATTTCCTTCATTTTTTTGCCAATCTTTAAATATTTTTCAATAATATCTTCAAAGTTGTCCATTTCCTCAGCATCTAATTTAACCTTAATATCAACCATAATTGCACCATCCTAACTATTTTTAATCTCTAGATAATAAGCAATTTTTTCTTCGCTTAAATCTTTCAATTCATTTTTAATTTCATTTATTAATGGGTCACGTTTTAAATGATGTTTTAGATGATCAAAACAATCAACAACCCTAATCAAATTATCAACATCTTCTTTTGGAAGATTAATATAACAATTTTCAGCATTTATAAAATCTTTGACCGCTTCAATAATTTTTGAACTAATATATTCATCAAAATCGCATTTAAGGTGATTATCAAAATAATATTGAGCAGATTCTAGTAATGCATAATTCCCTTCTTGAATTAAATCTAAATAGACGACATCTAAATCATCACTAATTAAAGTCTCAATTAATGAAGGGATTTTAACCATATATGTGTTTAGTAATAATTTGTATGTTGCTTGATCACCAGCAAAAACTTTATCGATTGCGCTACTTATATCATCTAAAGTTTCAACTTCACTTAATGCCTTCATATAATCTTCTTCTATTTCTAAAAGTTTTTCATTATCAATCACTACTTTTTCCCTCCTTTTAATTGTTCTTTAATCATCATTGCTTGTTTTCTTGGATCTATTTCTTTCAACAAACTATTTTTTAATTCTTGTTTTTGCATAAATTTGAGCTTTTCTTCACTTAAAATTTTGATAATTTCATTAATTTCAATTGGTTCATATTCTTGACTATCAATTTCCATACAAATATCAAATAAACGCTTATTTTCATCTAATAAACCATCAATTCGATTATCATTATATTTACTATACTCATTCATAATATACATTACAATTTGTTGATAATCACTATTATCAATATAGTAATATTGTGCATTATCTAAAATTCGACATGCATTAACATCATTTAATAATAATTTTATAAGAATTCTTTCCGCCACTTCAAAACGATCGCGAAACTCACTTATAATTAACGTTTGTTTATTTGTTTTACTCACCACTTTTTTCTTGTTTAATTGTTTATAATATAATTCTTTAATTACTTGTTGATTTAACATTGCTTTTTTAGCAATTAAACCTAAATAATATTCAACATCAAGCGGTTGTAAATCTAAATTTTTTAACATTGTTAATGAATTTAAAGCATAATCACGACGATCTTCGTAGTTATTAAAGTTATATTCATCAAAAGTATTAGTTAAAATAAATTCTAATGGTGATTCAGTTTTATTTATTTGTTCTAAAACATAATCTTTACCATAACTATTAAGCAATTCGTCTATATCTTTATTTTCAAGTTTTTTTACAACACGTACATTTATAGTACGATCATTAATTACTTTTAGTGCCTTTAAAGTTGCAATTCTTCCAGCTTTATCAGCATCAAACATCAGTCTTATCTCACCTTTAAAACGGCGAATAAGATTTACGTGTTCGTTTGTTAAAGCTGTTCCCATTGTTGCGATACAAGCTTTAACACCACATTTATAAAGGGCTATTGTATCCATAAAACCTTCGACTATAAATAATACTTTTTCTTTAAATACATATTTAAAGGCTTGATGGTAATTGTATAAAATAGAACCTTTATTAAAAATTTTTGTTTCTTTGGTATTTATATATTTGGCTTCATCATTATCAATAATTCTTCTAGCAGAAAAACCAACAACATGCCCATCAGAATTTAAAATTGGAAAAACTATTCGATTAGCATAATTGTCAACAAGTTGATGTAAGCTATCTTGATGCGCAACTCCAACCAAAAGAATATCATCTAATGAGTGTCCTTTACTAATTAAATATTGAACACTTAGTTTAGGATCACTAGGGGCATAACCAATACCAAAATTATCGATTACATCTTTTGATAAAAATCGCTTTTCACAATAGTCTTTTGCTGTTTTAGATAAATCTAATTGATACATATAATAATTTTTTAAATCATCCATTAATTTATAAAGACGACTATCATGATCATCTATCTGTTTTTCTTTTCTTTCATTAAATTCAGGAATAGGTAAATTTGAAAGTTGACATACTTTTTTTACTGCTTCAATAAAACTTATTCCTTCATACTCTTTAACAAATGTAAAAACATTTCCACTTGCACCACAAGAAAAACACTTATAAATTTGTTTTTCATAGCTTACGGTTAATGATGGATTGGAATCATTATGAAAAGGACATACTCCTAAATAATTCTTCCCTTTTTTAATTAAAGGGATATATGAAGAAATTACTTTAACAATATCAACTTGTTTACGAATTTTGTCAAAATCTATTTCTTGCATATTATCCCTCCTTTTTTAATACTCTAAATATTTTGCAATATATGAATCTAAATCACAAATTTTAATACGTTCTTGTTTCATCGTATCGCGATCTCTTACAGTTACACAACCATCGTTAACTGTATCAAAATCAATTGTTACACATAAAGGTGTACCAATGCCATCTTGACGACGATATCTTTTACCAATTGAACCAGCTTCATCATAAGTAATCATATATTTTTTCGATAAATCATTATAAATCTCTAACGCTTTATCACTTAATTGTTTAGAAAGTGGTAAAATACATGCTTTATATGGTGCAAGTACTGGATGAAGTTTAAAGACAATACGAGTGTCGCCTTCTTTAACTTCTTCTTCAGTATAAGCTTCACACATTGTTACTAAAACTAAACGATCACAACCTAATGATGGTTCAACAACATATGGAATGTATTTTGTATTAGTTTCTGGATCTAAGTATTCCAAATTTTCCTTTGAATATTCCATATGTTTAGATAAATCATAGTTAGTACGATCGGCAATCCCCCATAATTCACCCCAACCAAATGGGAATAAATATTCAATATCGCTTGTAGCAACACTATAGAAAGCTAATTCTTCTTTAGCATGATCACGATATCTTAAATTTTCTTCTTTAATATTTAAACCTAATAAAAATTTCCACATATAATCCTTGTAGAAATTAAACCATTTTAAATCTTCACCAGGACGAGTAAAGAATTCTAGTTCCATTTGTTCAAATTCTCTTGTTCTAAAAGTAAAATTACCAGGTGTAATTTCGTTACGGAAAGATTTACCAATTTGACAAACACCAAATGGTAATTTTTTTCTTGTCGTACGTTGAATGTTTTTAAAGTTTACAAAAATACCTTGGGCTGTTTCAGGACGTAAATAAACAGTATTTTTAGCATCTTCAACAACACCTTGGAATGTTTTAAACATTAATTGGAACTTACGAATATCTGTAAAATCTTCACCACCACATGTTGGACATTTAATATGATGTTCTTTAATAAAAGTCATCATTTCTTCATTACTCCAAGCTTCACATTGAACACTTGAATCATAATCTTCAATTAATTTATCAGCACGAAAGCGTGATTTACACTTTTTGCAATCCATTAATGGATCAGTAAATGAAGTTAAATGCCCACTTGCTTCCCAAACGCGTGGGTTCATTAAAATAGCACTATCTAAACCGACATTGTAAGGAAGTTCTTGAACAAACTTCTTCCACCAAGCTTTTTTAACATTGTTTTTTAGTTCAACACCTAAAGGACCATAATCCCAAGTATTTGCTAAGCCTCCATAAATTTCACTACCTTGATAAACAAAGCCATTATTACGTACATGGCTAACTATTTTGTCAAAACTATATCCCATCTTTTTTCACCTTTCCTATTGCAAAATCGTATTAAATATATAATAATATATTTAGTTTGTCAACCTACTATGAGTGTTATAATAAATCTCTAAAAACTTTACTTGAATTTAATAAAATTCCAGTAGATGTCTCAATATAATCAAACATTAACTTAATAAAATATAATGCTGTATCTTTTTCAATTACAACCTTTACTAATTTTTTTAAATCCATCATATATATTAGATGATAGGTTTTTAATAGTTTTATATCAGTTGTTTTATTATACAAATTACAATTGTGACAAATAAAACCACCATCCGCAAATGATAAATATTCAATATTAGTCTTACTTTGGCATATGACACATTCATTTCCGACCGGCAAAACCCCTTCTTTATCCAAAAGATATCTTAATGCATATATTATGGCACTATAGACATCAATTCGATTAATATTGGTTGCTATATAATCAAACGTTTCATAAAATTCGATACCATTATAACGTAAAGCAATTTCACTTAATATACCAAAAAGGATTGAATAATTAAGATTATCATACACTTCTTTAACAAAAGAAAGTAATGATCCACCAATCAGTGTTTCATTACCCCCCTCTTTTTTATATGTTAATTTCAACTCACTTTTAGTATATAAAGAAACTAAATAAGCATTTTTATTATTTTGCTTAAAGATACTTTTAGCTTTAAATGTCTCTAAACCATCTTTAGTTAATAATGTAATTATCGCATCATTTTCTTTATATCGACTTACTTTGATTGTATATCCAATAATACTTTTTTCCATTACTCGTCTTTATATCCAAATTCTTTTAAACGTGAAGGAGTATCACGCCAATTTTCTTTAACTTTAACGAATGTAACTAAATTTACACGATTGCCAAGTAATTTTTCAATATCTTTTCGAGCCATAATTCCAATCTTTTTAATCATCTGACCACCTTTGCCGATGATTATTCCTTTTTGAGAATCTCTTTCACACACAATGACACAACTAATGTCTAAAACATTATGTGGCCCTTTTTTAATACTTTCAACATAGCACGCAATACTATGTGGCACTTCATCTTTTAATAGATAAAGCATTTTTTCTCTTATTAATTCACCAATAATAAATTCCTCTGGATGATCACAAATCATATCATCTGGAAAGTATTTTGGTCCTTCGTTCAAGTCTTTTTTAATAATTCTAATTAATTCATCAACATTTTCATTGTTTTTAGCACTTAATGGAACAATTGCTCTAAATGGATAAAGTTCTTTTAATTTTTTTATAAGTTCGAATAATTGTTCTTTACTAATTAAATCAATCTTATTAATAACTAAAATAATATCTTTACCTCTAAGTGTATCTAAAACATAATTATCTCCTGAGCCAAATTCACTACTTCCATCAATAATCATGATTACTCGATCAACATCATATGTAGCATTAATGGCTTCTTTATTCATAAATTCTCCTAATTTGTTATGTGGCTTATGAATTCCAGGTGTATCAATAAAAACTATTTGTGAATCACTATCATTATAAACAGCACTTATTTTATTTCGTGTTGTTTGGGCTTTACTTGAAATAATGCAAATTTTACTACCAACAAGTGCATTAATTAAAGTAGATTTACCAACATTTGGACGACCATTTAAAGAAACAAAACCAGATTTAAACATAACTTACTATTGACTTGGTACAAAAGCAAATGGTAGTAATTCTTTGACAGTTGTATCCATTCTATCACCTAATGTTGAATATAAAATAACAGGTGTATCTAAATTCAGTAATTCACTTAATACTTGTCGACAAGCCCCACATGGACTAGCAGCAGGTAAACAATTAGAACTAATACAAATTGCTAAAATATCGTCTTTCTTATAGCCTAAACAATAAGCATGATAAACAGCATTTCTTTCGCCACACATGCACAATCCGTATGAAGCATTTTCAATATTAGCTCCTTGAATATAGTGACCATCTTTGGTAACTAAACATGCCCCTATCTTGAATTTAGAATATGGAACATAAGCAAATTTTTGTGCATCTACAGCTAAATCAATCAATTTTTGTTCATCAACCATTCGATTTCCTCCTATCTTAAAATGTTTAATTCGTTCAATATTTCATCTTGTAAACTAAACATTTTCTTTTCATCTTTTTCATTCATATGATCATAACCTAGTAAATGCAAGAAACCATGAGTAAATAAAAAGCATAGTTCTCTAGTTAAAGAATGACCATATTCTTTAGCTTGTCTTTTACAAGTCTCAATCGAAATTATAATATCTCCTAACGAATTAATTTCTTCATTTACGATTCCATCATCAAAATCATTAAAGGCAAATGATAAAACATCTGTTGGACGATCAATACTTCGATATTGCTTATTATATTCATGAATAACTTTATCATCGACAATAGTTACACTAAAATCAAAAAAGCCATTAAGTTTATTCTTTTCTAATGCCAAAAGAGCAATTTGTTTAAATTTTTTTTGAAAGCCAACTAATTTAACATCACTATTATTAATATAATTCATAGAAATTTTCATAAATCTTCACCCCTAATAAAATAATTATATCATATTTATAATTAAATTATAAATAATAATTAAAAGAAATAAGTCAAATATTATTAATTTTACATTGTAAGATAAACTAAATATATGTAATCGATAACGGCAAAAGTTTTGATTCGTTTCAATCGTAAGAAAATAACCTGTATACATTTTATAAAATTTTTTATAACTCATTTTTTTAACTAGAAAATTCGTTGGAGAATAATAACGAATGTTCCTTTTATCACATTGATAGACAACAATAAAATGTAAATGATTAAACTTTTTTACTTGGCATATACATAATGGTTGAATTATCTTTCCATAGTATCCTTTTGTCTTAATGTTATATTTTTCAAATTGTCTTTGCATTAAATAAAAGTTTTTACAATTTTCAATTTTATGATATGAGTATTTATAGCCTAATAACCCTAAAACACTACATACAACTGCTCGACCACAATCATTACTATATTTTTGCATTCGAATATATTCCATTTAATCACCTTCTTACTATTATAAAATTCATATTTATTAATTGTTCCTTAAAAAAGTGTTTTCTTTTAAAAGTAAAATATGATATATATATACTTGAAGGAGAAAAATATTATGGGAGATCTTTTTTCACTATCTTGGTGGGGTACAATTGTCGGAGGTCTTGCCATTTTTTTAATGTGTATCACTTTTTTAGGTGAAGGATTAAAAAAATTAGCTGGTTCTAAACTGAAAGACATTATCGACAAATTTACTTCAACACCTTTAAAAGGTATTTTAGTTGGTGCTGGTGTCACCGTCATTATTCAATCTAGTAGCGCTACGACTGCCCTAGCAATTGGTCTTATTGCAGCTGGATTAATGAGTTTAAAACAAGCTGTCGGTGTCATCATGGGTGCAAATATCGGTACTACTGTCACATCGTTCTTAATCGGTCTTGATATAGCGTCATATGCACCATTTTTCTTATTAATTGGAGCATTTTTATTCTTAATTGGAAAGAATCAAAAAATTCACAATCTTGGAATAACCATATTTGGTTTTGGCGGTTTATTTTTTGGCTTAACCTTAATGGAAAGTTGTTTAAAACCATTAGCAGCTTTACCGGAATTTGAACAAATTGTCCAAACTTTTTCTAATAATCCATTCTTAGGTGTCTTAGTTGGTATGATTGGTACAGCTGCTATACAATCATCATCTGCCTTTATTGGTGTTCTTCAATCATTATTTGCAGCATCAAGCAGTACTATCTTTACTCTTTCGGTTGCTATTCCAATTTTATTTGGTTCAAACCTCGGTACAACAATCACGGCCATCTTAGCTTCATTAGGGGGAAATACCGCTGCTAAAAGAGCTGCTGGATTTCATGTTTTGTTCAATTTGATTGGCACAATTATCTTTATGTTATTATTAACTCCATATTGTCATCTAGTTGAAGGCATTGCATCTACATTAAATTTAGATCCAAAAATGCAAATTGCAATTGCACATATCTTATTTAATATATTAACAACAATTATTTTATTCCCATTCACAACACTTTTAGTTAAATTTGTTACTAAAATTATTCCATCAAAAAAATCATTATTACCTGAAATAGACTTATCAGCTTTAGATAAAAATATTATGGGTATTGTTCCAATAAAAGCATTAGACATTGCTTTCACTGAAGCAAATAAAATCGGTGATTTAGTTATTTTAAGTGGTGATTATTTAACAAAATATGTAGAAACTTTAAATCCTGAATACAAAGACTCTGTTCTTCAAATAGAAAGTAATGTTGATATTTTTAATGATAAATTAAATCATTTCTTAACAAATATCGAACATCAAGATCTAGGATTAAGTGAAATGAAATTATATACTTCACTTCTTAAAGTTTTCTCTGATATTGAAAGAATTTCTGATCATCATGAAAACTTGATTGAATATTTAGAAAACTCAAAAGAACGTCGTGAAAAATTATCATCTTTTGAAAAAGAATCAATTTTAAAATTACTTCATCATGCTACACAAATGACTTCAATTGTTATTAAAGCCTTTAATGAACACAATCATGATATCATCTTTGAAATTCGTAATTTAGAAAATGAAATGGATGATTTAACCCGCAAAATTCGTGAAGAATATTTTAGTAAAGTTGTTAAACGCGAAGAATCACGTTCATATATTGATATGGTCTTCATTGATATAACTTCTAACCTAGAAAGAATTGGCGATCACTGTATGAATATCGCTGAAGAAATATAAAAAGGAAGCTTGAGCTTCCTTTTTTTATTCACTAGCTAGATTATCAAAATAACCTTGAATTAAAATAATTGGTGTACCTTTATCGCCACTACCACTTGTTAAATCACATAAACTACCAAGTAAGTCGGTAATTTTACGTGGTGTAGTTCCTTGGGAAACCATTTTTCCAACTAATTCACTTTCTTTTTGACGAATTAATTCTTTCATCTTATTAACAGCTTCTTCACCGCGAACATCTTTTAAAGTTGTATCGGCAACATATTTTAATTTAATTTCACTTGGAGTACCTTCTAATCCTTTTGTGTATGCAGGAGAAACAACTGGATCAGCTAATTCCCAAATACCACCAATAGGGTCTTTAAAAGCACCATCACCATAAATCATACATTCAACATTTTTATGGAAATAATTAACTAATTTAGTTTGTAAGGCATCAACAAAACTTTGGCAATCTCTAGGGAATAATTTAACAGTACGCTCATCACTTAAATTAGAACCTAATAGACCATATTTTTCATTATATCCACTGCCATTAACAGAAGTTGTTAAGATTTCATCTAAACCGATTACTTTTTTAGCACCAGCTTCTTTCAATAAACGTTTAGTTCTAAAACGTGAGTGAATATCACCACAAATTACTTGATCTGTATATTTTAAAATATTGCGTGGATTATTTGATAAAATAATTTCAATATTATCACTTAATGAACGATAATATTCGATATAATCTAATCCTGTAAATGGGTGATGTATATCTTTAAAAATTTTTCTAAATTCTTCTTCTGTAAATGAATCAGTATACGGATTGATATTAGCAGCATCTAAAGCATCAAAAGACATAAATGGATTACCAACTTCATCAGTAGGATATGAAAGTTGAACAACTAATTTTTTGACACCTTTAGCAATTCCTTTTAATAACATTGAGAATCTGTTTCTTGATAAAATTGGATTTACTAAACCAACTATTTCACTATCAAATTTATTTTTAATATCACTTGCAATTTGATCAAGTGTAGCAAAATTACCTTGAGCTTTACCTACTACAGCTTCTGTTACCGCAATAACATCTTTATCATGAATTTCAATATCGTTATCATTTACTGCTTTAACAACAGAATCAAATACGATATCGACTAAATCATCACCTTTACGAATTATTGGGGCTCTAATGCCTCTAACAACTGTACCTAAACTTCTCATAAACTTTCCTCCTAATAGCCATTTTTTTCATAAGCATCAACAATTGCTTTAACTAATGGATGTCGGCTGACATCTTTACTAGTCAAGAAACAACATTTTATTGATTTGATATCTTTTAAAATTTCTAGAGCACTAATTAATCCGGATTTACGATTGTTACTTAAATCAATTTGGGTAACATCACCAGTAATAATCATTTTCGAATGAAAACCTAATCGTGTTAAAAACATCTTCATTTGTGAAATTGTTGTATTTTGTCCTTCATCCAAAATAATTATGGCATCTTCTAAAGTTCTTCCACGCATATACGCTAGAGGAGCTATTTCAATAACACCTTTTTCAATTAGTTTTAAAGTATTTTCTTTCCCTAGACATTCATCAAGAGCATCATATAAAGGCCTTAAATATGGATCAACCTTTTCTTTTAAATCACCTGGCAAGAATCCTAATGACTCACCAGCTTCAACAGCTGGACGAGTTAAAATAATCTTTTTGATTCGATTATTTTTTAATTCATTAACCGCATGGACAACTGCTAAATAAGTTTTCCCACTACCAGCAGGACCACTACATATTACAATATCATAATTTTTTAAAGCATTAACATATTGTAATTGTCCCAAAGTTTTTGGACTTATTTTTTTGTGATCAAAGGTAACTCCAACGACTATTTTATATAAATCAGTCAACTTATCTAAATCTCCACTATCACATAAAGTAATAATTTGAGTGACTATTCGATCATCAATGACATTTCCTTTTTTTAAAATATCAATCATTGAATCAATAATCAAACAACATTTTTTATATACTTCATCATTATTTTCACACGAAAAATAAAGGCATGTGCCTCTTAATGAAATACTTATATTGTAATGGAGTTCGAGCAAATATAAATTAGTATCTATATCTACTAATTGTTGAAGAGATAAATCTTTCAATTCATATTCATAGCTCATCTAAACATCATCCTTTACTTTACTATTATACTATTATTATTGTAAAAAAAAAGAGTTTTCTATAATTTTTTAATAAAAAAAACTCTCTAAAAAGAGAGTTTCTTTATTAATAAGATTTTCTACGAGCCATTTCTGACTTTAATTTACGCTTAACGCCAGGTTTTAAATAAAACTCGCGTTTACGTGCCTCAGCAAGAGTGCCTGCTTTTGAAACTTGTCTTTTGAATCTGCGTAATGCATCATCTAATGTTTCATTTTCACGAACTACTGTTTTAGGCATTGTCTAACTTTCCCTCCTTCTGAAGCTAAAATACTACGCTATTAATTATAGCAAATTATATTTTTAAATCAAGTACTTTAATTAAATTACTATAAAATTTTTGGACCACTTGAAGTTCCAATACGATTAGCACCATTATTAACCATATCAACTAAAGATTCATGGCTTCTAATACCACCGCTTGCTTTAACTCCCATTGTTTCGCCAACTGTTTTACGCATTAAAGCAATATCTTCTTTTGTTGCTCCACCTGTTGAAAAACCTGTTGAAGTTTTAACAAAATCAGCTTTTGCTTCTTTTGCTAATAAACATGCTTTTATTTTCTCTTCATCAGTTAATAAACATGTTTCAATAATTACTTTAACTAATGCTCCATTAGCATTTTTAACTACTTCTCTAATGTCATTTAAGACATAATCATAATCTTTATCTTTTAATTTAGATACGTTGATAACCATATCAACTTCATCTGCACCTTCTAAAACTGCCACTTTTGTTTCATAACCTTTTGATAATGTTGAACTTGCACCTAAAGGGAAACCAATAACAGTACAAACTTTAACATCACTTCCAGCTAATAACTTTTTACAAAGTGGAACATAAGCTGGGTTAATGCATACTGAAAAGAAATGAAATTCTTTTGCTTCTTTACATAACTTAACAATATCTTGTTCACTTGCATCTTGTTTTAAATTTGTATGATCAATTAAACGATTGTATTCCATATTTTTACACCCCTTGTAATTATTTTATCATTCTTAACCAATTAGTTCAATTTTTTTAGCAATGCTAAAATCTTTTTGATTTTCAATTATTTTAACACGATATATTTTGTTTAAATCACTACTATCGCCTAGACATTTTACTTTAATATAATTTGTTGAATGTCCAATAGCATACTCACCTTCAACTGTTTCAAATAAAACATCAACTTCTTTATTTAAAAATTCATTACGATAAGCCAAATTTAATTCTTCACTTAATTCAATTAGCTTATGAACGCGACTTTTTTTAACATCATTACTAACTTGATCTTTCATTCTAGCAGCGATTGTTCCATTACGCTTACTATATGGAAAAACATGAAGTTCAGCAAAATTTACTTTTTTAATAAAATCATATGTTTCTAAGAACTCTTCTTCAGTTTCACCTGGGAAACCAACAATTACATCAGTTGTAATTGCAATATCAGGCATTTGTTGCTTAATTTTAACAATTGTATCATAATAATCACTTAATTTATATTTACGATTCATTCGTTTAACAACACTTTCACTACCACTTTGAAGAGGAATGTGTAAATGATTAACAATTACACCACTATTTTTAACTATATTAATAAATTCATCATCAATTTCACTATCTTCGATTGAAGAAATACGCAATCTTTTTAAACCATCAATTTTAACTAAATCTTTTAATAAATCATTAAAGGAATAATTTTGTAAATCTGTTCCATATCCAGCAGTATGAATACCAGTTAAGACAATTTCTTTAAATCCTTTATTAATTAATTCTTTGGTTTCATTAAAGACATTTTCTTTATCTCTTGATCTAACAGGTCCTCTTGTATAAGGGATAATACAATAAGAGCAGAAATTATTACACCCATCTTGAATTTTTAAATAAGCTCTTGTATTTTCAGCATAAGAAGTAACTTTCATTTCTTCATAATCATGAACTCTTAAAATATTGCTTACTTTAACAATTTGTTTTTTATTCGTTAAATATTCATTAATTAAATCATAAATTTCATCACGATATTTTGTTCCTATAACAATATCAACATTTTCAAAGTTTTTGATATCTTCACTCGAAACTTGAGCATAACAACCGGTTACAACAATTATAACATTTGGATTATTCTTTTTGGCACGGTGAATCATTTTACGAGATTTAGCATCGGCAACACTAGTTACACTACATGTATTGATAATTTCAATATCACAAATTCCTTCATTATCTTCAACAAAACCATGATTTTTTAATATTTCAATCATTGCCATTGATTCATAACTATTTACTTTGCATCCGAGGGTGGTAACTTTAAATTTCATAGATCTTTCTCCTTAAAAAATTCAATAATTGATAATGCATAAATACATGCTGTCTCACTACGTAAAATACGTTTACCTAATGATATTGGTTTAACATTAAGCGAATCAAAATATTTAAATTCGCTCTCATCAAATCCACCTTCTGGACCAATAATAATTGAAACTGATTTAACGTTTGCTATATCTTTAATTTGCTCATAGAATGAATGAACACCTTCAACATATTTTCTTTCATCAGCTACTAAACTTATTTCTCCTAAATATTTGTTTAATTCTTTAATCGAAATCGGATTAGTAATTATAGGTATATCATTTCGACGCGATTGTTCACTTGCTTCTTTTAATATTTTTTCCCAACGAATAATTTTTTTATCAATTTTTTCGTTATCTAACTTTATAATACTTCTTTTTGATAAAAAAGGGACAATTCTTTTAACTCCAATTTCACAGGCCTTTTGTAGGACTAATTCAAACTTTTCAAGTTTTGGTAGTCCATAAATTAAGGTAATTTCAGGAAATTGTTGACTATTTTCATTAATTTGTTCAATAATTTGGGCTCCAACAAAATCTTTTTCAATTACGAGCGAACACAAAAATTTTGTATGTTGATATACAACAACAACATTATCACCACTTTTAAAACGCATTACACTAAGAATATGATGATAATCATCTTTATTAATCAAAAACAAATTTTCTTTTAATTCATTCACAAAATATTGTTGCATAAAATCACCCTTTTTATTTTACTATATTTAAAATAAAACTGCTACAAATTTACAATAAAATACGTAAAAAAAGGTTTAGTAATAAACTAAACCTTAATATTTAAAGATAAAATCGTTATCAAAATTAACTTCAACCTTATCTTTAATTTTACCTTCAATAATCAATCTTGCTAATGGTGTTTCAATATAATTTTGAATACAACGTTTAATTGGACGAGCACCATATAACTTATCATAACCGATATTCATAATTTGCTTTTTAGCATTTTCAGTTACCGTTAAAGTTATATCTTTACTCTTTAAACGCTCTCCTAATTCATTAATAAACTTATCAATAATTTTAATAATAACTTCCTCGTTTAAAGGATTGAAACAAATAATATCATCAACACGATTTAAAAATTCAGGTTTAAATTGTGTTTTTAATAAATCCATTACTTCTTCTTTTGCAGTAATAAAATCATCCCTTTGTAGATATTCACTACCTAAGTTAGAAGTCATAATGATAATAGTATTTTTAAAATCAACTGTTACACCTTTAGAATCAGTAATACGACCATCATCAAGTACTTGAAGTAAAATATTGAAAACATCTTTATGAGCTTTTTCAATTTCATCAAGTAAAATAATTGAATATGGATGACGTCTTACAGCTTCAGTTAATTGGCCACCTTCTTCATAGCCAACATAGCCTGGAGGAGCTCCTAACAAACGAGATACACTAAATTTTTCCATATATTCTGACATATCGATACGAATCATATTTTCTTCACTGTCAAACAAGTTATATGCAAGTGATTTAGCAATCTCTGTTTTACCAACCCCAGTTGGACCTAAGAAAATAAATGAACCTAAAGGACGATTTTCATCGTTAATACCGGCTCTTGATCTTAAAATGGCATCACTAACACGTTTAATAGCATCATCTTGACCAATAACACGTTTTTTAAGTAAATCACTTAAATGAAGTATTTTTTGGGCTTCACTTTCCATCATCTTTGAAACCGGAATGTGTGTCCATTTAGCAACAACACTAGCAATCTCATCTTCGCCAACTGATTCGTTAAGTAAAGTATCTTCACTTCGTTCAACATTTACTTTTTTCATTAAATCAGGAATAACTTGGTATTTTAAACGAGCAGCTTCTTCATAATTTGCGCTATTTGTTGCTTTTTCTAAATCAAGTTTAGCTTTCTCTAAATCTTCTTTATATTTCTTAGAATCATTTAAAGCTTTCTTTTCTAACATCCATTTTTGATACATAACATCTTTTTTCTTAGTTAGTTCTTCTTTTTCTTTAATGATATCATTTAAACGTTTTTGACTACGTTCATCATCTTCTTTTTTAAGACCAACAATTTCAATATCTAAAGACATTATTTTACGAGTAATTTCATCAAGTTCAGTTGGCATTGAATCAATTTCACAACGGATTTTGGCACAAGCTTCATCGACTAAGTCAATCGCTTTATCTGGTAAAAAACGATCACTAATATAACGATCAGATAATACAGCGGCGCTAACTAGTGCTTCATCTTTAATTTTTACCCCATGGAATGTTTCAAAACGCTCTTTTAGACCTCTTAAAATCGTGATTGTATCACTAACAGTTGGTTCATTAACTAAAACTTTTTGCATTCTTCTTTCTAATGCAGGGTCTTTTTCAATATATTTTCGATATTCATTTAAAGTAGTTGCCCCAACACAGTGAAGTTCACCACGAGCTAACATTGGTTTTAAAATATTAGCAGCATCCATAGCTCCATCAGTTTTACCTGCACCTACTAAAGTATGAATTTCATCAATAAATAAGATGATTTTCCCTTCACTTTTAACAACTTCATTTAAAACAGCTTTAAGTCTTTCTTCAAATTCACCACGATATTTTGCTCCAGCAATTAAAGAAGACATATCTAGCTCAAAAATTGTCTTGTCTTTTAATGAGAATGGAACATCGTTTTTAAAAATACGCCATGCTAAGCCTTCAGCAATTGCCGTTTTACCAACACCTGGTTCACCAATTAAAACAGGATTATTTTTTGTTTTACGTGACAATATTTCAATGACACGTCTAATTTCTTCATCACGACCGATAATTGGATCAATTTTTCCTTTTTTAACATCATTGACTAAATCTCGACCATATTTATTTAAGACATCATATGTTGCCTCTGGATTTTCGTTATCAATAGTTTTACCACCACGCATATCCATAATGATTTTATTAAAATCTTCTTTTTTAAAGTTAAATTTAGCAATTAAGTTAACAACATCTTTATCTTTTGAATCGAATAAGGCTAAAATTATATGTTCAACTGATAGATATTGATCTTTCATTTTTTGCATAAAATTACTAGCATTTTCAATCAACTTTTTAAAATCATATGATAAATCTTGTTCACTATTTGAGACTTTGCTTAATTTATTTAAACAAGTATTAATATATTCATTAACATTCGCAATCATTAATCTTTTTAAAATTGTATTAAACATTGATTCACGATCTTTGCTAAAACTATTTAATAAATGAATAATTTCAACTTGGTTATTTTGTCTATTTTTGGCTTCATTAATTGCATCAATTAAGTAAGCTTGTAATTTTTCTGTATAATTAGAAGTCATAATTAATACCTCCTTTTTAGCACTTTAATGGTTTGAGTGCTAATTGAAATTTGTTTTTAAAAGGTGAATTAACACCTTTTATTTTTTAAATGCCTTTTTCATTTTATCAAATAATGTCTCTTTACCATCACTTGATAATGATAATAATTTTTCATATAATTCTTTTTCTTCATTTGATAGTTTTGTTGGCGTTTTAACATTGATATGAACATATTGATCACCAACACCACTACCTCGAATTGATTTAAAACCTTTACCTTTCATTCTTAGTGATTGATTACTTTGAATTCCACTAGGAACTGTTAAATCGACATCGCCATAAATTGTTTTTACTGTTTTAGTACAACCAAGAGCAGCTTCTGGGAAAGTAATGTCTAAATTAACGTGAACATCATTACCATCTCTTTCAAAGATTGGACTATCTTTAACGATGATTTCAATATATAAATCACCAGGTTGTCCACCATTTTCACCACGTTCACCTTTACCACTTACTCTAATTTGTTGATGTGAGGCAATACCCGCAGGAATATTTACTTCAAAAGTAACTTTCTTCTTGATATAACCTTCACCATTACATGTTGAACATTTTTCTTTAATAATTTTACCTGTTCCATGACAATGACTACAAACAGTTTCTTGTCTTATACGACCAAATGGCGTATTTTGTTCACGATATTCAACACCTCGACCATTACAATATGGACAAGTTTGGACATCATTTGGAGTTTTTGCTCCACTCCCATTACATGAAGGACATCTTTCATCAACTGTTAATGTAACATCTTGTTTTTTTCCTTTAACAGCATCCATAAAATCAATTGTCATTTTCATATAACGATTTTCGCCTTGACGAGGTCCAGTTGAACTTTGTCTACGACTGCCACCACCACCAAAGAATGAAGAGAAAATATCACCTAAATCGATACCACCATCGCCAAAACCCCCGAAGCCTCCAAAGCCTCCAAAGCCACCTTGGTTAAATCCACCAGCAGCATTAGGGTCAACACCTGCATGACCAAATTGATCATACATTTGTTTTTTCTTTTCATCGCTTAAAACATCATATGCTTCTTGGACTTCTTTAAATTTTTCTTCTGCTCCAGGTTCTTTATTAATATCAGGGTGATATTTTTTTGCTAAAGAACGATATGCTTTTTTAATTTCATCTTGAGAAGCACTTTTTGTTAAACCAAGCACTTCGTAATAATCTCTTTTTTGCATTGGTAATATCTCCTTTAACCTTCAAGAAGAAGGGTATTTTCTACCCTTCTAATTAATTCTTCTTTTCGTTATAGTCAGCATCAACTACATCTTGATCAACAGTCTCTTTGCCACCATTACCTTGGCTTTGAGCTTGTTGATTCATATATTGTTGCATTGCTGCCATAGCACTTTCGATTTCGCTTAATTTAGCTTTTAACTTTTCGTTATCGCCACTATCTAAAGCACTCTTTAATTCATCTCTTAATTTTGTTGCTTGAGCTTTTTGTTCATCAGTTAATTTATCTTTATCATTTTCTAATGAATAATCAATTGAAGAGATAAATTGTTCAGCTTTATTCTTTAATTCAACTGATTCTTTACGTTTTTCATCAGCTTCCTTATTAGCTTCAGCTTCTTTAACCATTCTTTCAATATCACTCTTATCTAGACCTGTTGTACCAGAAATAGTGATTGATTGTTCTTTATTGCTATCAAGATCTTTAGCTTTAACGTTAACAATACCATTAACGTCAATGTTAAATGTAACTTCAATACGAGGTTCACCTCTTCTAGCTGGTTTAATACCATCTAGTTTAAAGTTACCTAGTAATTTGTTATCTCTTGCCATTGATCTTTCACCTTGATAAATCATAATATCAACAGCAGGTTGGTTATCTTCAGCAGTTGAGAATACTTGTGATTTTGTTGTTGGAATTGTAGTATTACGAGCAATTAATGGAGTCATAACACCACCTAATGTTTCAATACCTAATGTTAATGGAGTAACATCTAGTAATAAAACGTCTTTAACATCACCAGCAATAACACCACCTTGAATAGCAGCACCAATAGCAACTGCTTCATCAGGGTTAACAGATTTGTTTGGTTCTTTGTTTAACATACGTTTAATTAATTCTTCAACAGCAGGCATACGTGTAGAACCACCGACTAATAATACTTCATCGATTTGACTTGCAGTTAATTTAGCATCACTTAATGCACGTCTTACTGGTTCTTCACATCTATTTAATAAATTACGAGTTAATTCTTGGAATTTAGCACGTGTTAATGTTGATTCATAGTTAACAGGACCATTATTAGACATTGCTAAGAATGGTAACATAATTGTTGTTTGTAAAGATGCACTTAATTCAATTTTAGCTTTTTCAGCAGCATCTCTTAATCTTTGCATTGCCATCTTATCATTAGTTAAGTTAACACCGAATTGTTTGTTTACATCATCAGCAATATATTTCATTAAAGCTTCATCCCAGTCATCACCACCAAGTTTATTATCACCTGCAGTAGAAATAACTTCGAATGTACCATCGCCAATTTCTAGAATAGAAACATCAAATGTACCACCACCAAGGTCAAATACTAAGATACGACCATCTTTTTGGTGTTCTTTACCATAAGCTAATGCAGCTGCTGTAGGTTCATTGATAATTCTTACTACATCAAGACCAGCGATTGTACCAGCATCTTTTGTAGCTTGTCTTTGTGCATCGTTGAAGTATGCAGGAACTGTAATTACTGCTTTTTTAACACTTTGACCTAAATGTTCTTCAGCATATTTTTTCATATATTGAAGAATCTTAGCAGAAATTTCTTGAGGTGTAAAATCTTTATTTACACAATTAATATGAACCTTTTCACTTGTACCCATCTTTCTTTTAATAGATGCAACAGTGTCTGGGTTAGTAATCATTTGACGTTTTGCAGCGTCACCAACGATTTCTTCACCACTATTTTTGAAAGCAACTACTGAAGCAGTTGTGTTTTTACCTTCTGGGTTTGGAATTACCTTCCAGCTTCCATCAGGTTGCATATATGATACAACAGAGTTAGTTGTACCTAAGTCAATACCAATAATAATTTCTTTTGCCATAATTAATTTTCCTCCTTAGTAGATTCTACTTCTACTTTTTCTTCTTTTTTAACATAAATCTTAACGTTTGCAGGACGAATAATACGATCCTTTAAGTAATAGCCATTTAACATAACTTCTTTAATTGTGTTGACTAATTTTTCATCACTAGTTTCTTCTTTATCAACCGCTTGATGTTTACTAGCATCAAAAACTTCGCCAACTTTTGGAGTAATTTCAACTACTCCTTCATTACCTAAAGCATCTTTTAATAGTTTATATACAAATTCAAAGCCAACACGATAATTTTTTGCTTCTTCGGTTTTAGCTTCAAATCTGAATGCTAATTCAAAACCATCTAAAGTAGGTAATAATGATTCAATAACGTTTTGAGAACGATACTTCATCATCTTATCATATTCTTTTTGATAGTATTTAGAAAGGTTTTCGTGATATGCTGCAGTATTTAAGGCTTTAGCATACATATCTTGAATCTTATTATATTCTTCAAGGGAAACCATTTCTTTTTTCTTTTTCTTATCTTTCTTCTTATCTTCCTTTTCTTCCTCTAGTTCTAGGTCTAAATCTTTTAAATTTTCTTCCATTAGCCTTCCTCCTCATCATTAAAATCATCAATTAGTTGTTGTAAATATTCAATAGCATTTAAAACATTACTATAGTCCATACGTTTAGGACCAATAAGAGCAATTCTTCCACAATTATTATTGCCTACATTAATGTTTGCAGTAACAATTGACATATCATCAAGGACACTTTCATCATTTTCAGAGCCAATCTTAACATTGATGTCATTTTCATTTGGTAAACAATCAAACATACGATCATCTTCAAGCAAACTAATCAAGTTTTTAAGCTTAGAAACATCATTTTTAAACTCTGGTTGATTCATAATGTTTGCTCTTCCATAAATTGATACATGCTCAACCGCAAATTTAACGAATGTTTCAACAATTGTTTTATATAATAACTCATGTTGAACAAAACGTTCTTTTAAAATTGGCTTAAGCCCATTAACTTTTTCAACAACCGATGCAATTGGTGTACCAGTTATACGATCATTGATTAAACTAACCGTAGATTCAAGATCCTTGATTTCAATTCCTTTAGGAATAACAAATGCTTTATGTTCTACATAACCATGATCAGTAACAAAGATAGCAACGGCACTAGAAGAATCTAAAGGAACGATTTGAATATTTTTCATACGTTCGGTTTCACTATCAGGCCCTAGAACAACTGATACCAAGTTAGTCATAGAAGAAATAATTTCACAACTATGTTTAACTAAATCTTCTGGTCTCATTGACTTTGAATCAAAAATAGTTTGAATTTGATTTTTTAAGTTCTTATCTAAAGTGTCATCTCGTAAATAATCAACATAATAACGATACCCTTTAGCACTAGGAACTCTACCAGAAGAAGTATGAGTTTTTTCTAGATAACCTAAGTTCTCTAATTCAGCCATCTCATTACGAATAGTGGCACTTGAATATGGAAGTTTGTATTTTTCGATAAGAGTTAATGATCCAACGGGTTCAGCAGTCTTAACAAAATGTTCGACAATCAGTTTTAGGATTCTTTCTTTACGATTATACTCTTTCACATTCATCACCTCTTTTAGCACTCTATTACCTCGAATGCTAAACATATTATAATACAAAAATTAGCACTGTCAAGAGGCAAGTGCTAAAAATTTTTAATATTTTATTTTTGTATTACAAGCTTTATCAAAAAAACTATGTTGACCATGATATAAAAGTTGATAAACAACGTTAATGGCACCCATAATAATAAAACTTTCTAACAATGAACGAATAAATATTTGAGCAAAAGTTAATTTACCATCATTAAAATCAACTATTTTAATTCTCATAATCATTCTTCCAATAGTTCTACCATTAAAAAGCAGTAAAAATATTAAAGAAATTCCAAAATAACAAATCATTGTTAATATTTGAACACTATCAACAAAAGTAACAAGAGCAAAATCAAAGGAGATTCCTACTTTAACCGATAATAGTAAAGCCACTAAAAAAGCTATTACAAAGTCAATAATATATGAAAAGATTCTTTTCTCATAATTAATATAATCCATTAAAATACCTCCTTTATATATACTATATTACTCTAATAATCTAAATTTAACAATAGACTAGATAAAATATCATTTGACTGTAAAAAATATTGTTCTTTAATTCTAACATTTTCATCAATTTCTAGATATTTTTTTAAATCTTTTAATTCTTCTTGATAAGATGATAAAAAATCTTTCTTGAAAATATATTGATATTCTTGAAGATTAAATCCTTCCTTTAATCTTAAGTGAAGCATTAGATATTCAAATTCATATTCATTCCCAAAAATTTTTTCAACATTATATCGATTAAAATCAAAATTTAAATAATCTTTTAATGAACTTGTAAAAGTAAATCGTTCATTATTTAAGTAACTACTGCTACTCAAACCAACGCCCAAGTATTCTCTATTTGTCCAATAGCAAAGATTATGTTTTGATTCATAGCCACTAATAGCAAAATTCGATATTTCATAATGATTAAAGTTTTTTAAGTAATCACATATAAATTCGTATTGTTTAATAATACTATCATCATCAATTGTATTTTCATTTTTTAGTTTTAATATTGTATGATCTTCTATTTGTAATAAATAAGTAGATATATGTTTAACACCTAAACTTAAATACTTATCCAAGTCATCTTGAATCATTTTGATAGTTTGATTCTTTATTCCATATATCAAATCAAAATTAATATTATTAAAACCCAATTTATGCAACTTATCAATAACTTTTTTAGCCATCTCAAAATCATGATGGCGATTTAAATACTTGATTATTTCTTGATTAAACGATTGAATTCCTAACGATAAACGATTCACTCTATGTTTTAATATAAGTTCAATCATTTGATTATCTAAATTTTCAATATTAGCTTCAAGAGTAAATTCACCATTTTCGTTTAAATATGCATCCAATCTTGTTAAAAGTTTATCTAAAGGATGATAATCAATACTAGTTGGCGTTCCTCCCCCAACATATATTGTACTTAAATTACTTAATTCATATTTATTAAGTTGAGTTAAAATAACATCAATATATTTAGTTCCAAATTTTTTGTTATAAATGGACTTATTAAAAGCACAATAATTACAAATAGAAGAACAAAACGGAATATGAACATATAAATGATTAATTTTAGTCATTTTTATTATCTTTTTTATCCTTATCTTCTATTCTTTGGTGGACAATCATTGATTCTACTTCTTCTTTAGCAACTTCTTCTTCAGAGCGCTTATCATCTAAAGTAGGATTAAAATAACGTCTAACATACGTACCAATAATTAATAAAATAGCTGCAGCAGCTAAAACATAAATAATTACCATAAATCTATTCCTCCAAATTAATAGGTGTATAAACAAATTTATTTTTTATTTGACGTTTTTCATATAAGCCAACATCACATAAGAAATCCATTGAAGTACGAGCAGTTTCATACGCACATTCTGCAAAATCCTTAAAACTTGAAATAGTATAGAACATTCCATAATCATGATGAGTTGCATAATAACGTGCTTGATGCTCTCTGATATAAGGATTTAATTGTAATAACCTTAATGCAATATCACCATCTAATTCTAAAAGTTTTCTAACTTCAGCTTTTGTAAATGGTTTGAAGTTATTAACAATAATTTCCTTTTGAGGTTTCTTATATTCATAATTATTGTTGTAATGATCATCTTCACTATAAAAATTATTATTGTCATAATATGAGTCTTGTTTCAAATTAATAAAATTAGTATCATTAGATTCTTTTTGAACTTCCTTAATGACTTCTACCGGAACTTCCTTAATGACCTCAACTTCTTTTATTACTTCAACTGGTACTTCCTTAATAACTTCGACAGGTACCTCTTTTTCAACTTCTTTGATAACCTCGATCGGGACTTCCTTAATGACCTCAACTTCTTTTATTACTTCAACTGGTACTTCCTTAATAACTTCAACAGGAACCTCTTTCTCAACTTCTTTGATAACTTCGACAGGTACCTCTTTAATAACCTCGACCTCTTTAACAACTTCAACTGGTACTTCCTTAATGACCTCTACTGGCACCTCTTTTTCTACTTCTTTAATAACCTCGACTGGAACTTCCTTGATTACCTCAATAGGGACTTCTTTTTCAACCTCTTTAATTACCTCAACTTCTTTAACGACTTCAACTGGTACTTCCTTAATGACCTCTACTGGTACCTCTTTGATTACTTCAACTTCTTTAATAACTTCGACAGGTACCTCTTTCTCAACCTCTTTAATAACCTCGACCGGGACTTCCTTAATAACTTCGACTTCTTTAACGACTTCGACCGGGACTTCCTTAATGACTTCGATAGGAACTTCTTTTTCTACTTCCTTTATTACTTCAACTTCTTTAATAACTTCAACTGGTACTTCTTTTTCAATCTCTTTAATAACTTCAACCGGAATTTCCTTAATTACTTCTTTAATTGTTTCAACCGGAACTTCTTTTTCTACTTCTTTAATTATTTCAATCGGTACTTCTTTTTCTACTTCTTTAATTACCTCTTTGACAACTTGAACTGGAACTTCTTTTGTGATGACTTTAACGCCACCTTCATATAATGTTGGCAATGGATAAGAAGTTAATTTTTCCAATCTTGTACAAATATGAGTTTTAATATTATCTAATATATAGGAAACAGGATATGTGATATCTCCAGTTTTCTTATATTCATGCATTGCTTTATTAAATTCAATGTTATTGTTATATAAAATATCGACAATTGAAACTAGATATGCTTGTTCACCATATCCTAATAATGATAAAACTTTATTGAATAATAGTGAGCTTACTTCCAAAGTGTTATTTTTAAGTGGATTAATATAAATGAAATATGATGTAACAATTGATGCAATAATAAATGGTGATAATTCAAAATTTGATTTGAACAAGTTAAAAAGCATATTCATATGGTCACTTATACGCATATAAGCACTTCCAAAATCATTATCACTCACTTCAAAATCACGATAAAAAGATGGATCATCAACGCCCATATTAAAGAACTTGATTAATTCACGAATTAAATTACGATTAAGCTCATATTCATAATTTTCTTTTAAGAATTGATAAGCACCATAATAAGAACTTGCTTTGCTACCTCTAAATGATGCATATTCAACAATACTCTCGATTGATGTTGTATCTGTTGGTAAATCATTAATATCTGCCAACTTTACTAAATCTTCTTTTAAACATTCTTTAGCAAAATAGTCGTATTTTTTTTCGTCAGAAAAGTTTTCATATAAAGCATATTGATTTAAACGAGCAACATATTCAACCATCAAAAAATCTAGGCTATTGGCTTTAGCCATAATTTGAGGCGTAATAACAATGCTACTAGGTCGTAAATCATATAATTTTATTTCTAATGGGAAACGATATTTTTCGCGATAATCATTAATCTCTTTCCAAACATTATCTGTCGAATAATATCCAACTTCTTGACCAACTTCACTTTTATTATAATATTTAATGTCGGTATACTTTCTAGCTCTTTCGATACTCATATATAACACCACCTTATCTTAATTATAAGATAATATTTACTAATTTTCTACTAAAATTTACTATTTTAGTACTAAAAAAGGAGTAAATTATTATTTTACTCCTCATCCATTGTTAAAACTGACATAAATGCTTCTTGTGGTACTTCTACACTACCAATTGCTTTCATACGTTTTTTACCTTCTTTTTGTTTTTCAAGCAATTTCTTTTTACGGCTGATATCGCCACCATAACATTTAGCTAATACGTCTTTTCTAACTGCTTTAATATTGGTTCTTGCAATTACTTTACCACCAATCGCTGCTTGAACTGGTATTTCAAATTGTTGCTTCGGAATTAAATCTTTAAGTTTACTAGTTATCTTTTGGCCACGATTATACGCAAAATCACGATGAACGATTAAGGCTAAAGCATCGATTGGATCACCATTTAATAAGATATCCATTTTAACTAACTTGCCTTCTTTATAACCAATAAACTCATAGTCTAGTGATGCATAACCTCTTGATACTGATTTTAAAGTATCAAAGAAATTATAGATAATTTCACTTAAAGGTATTTCATATATTAATTGCATTCTTGTATCATCCATATAAACTAGATCTTGATAGACACCTCGTTTATTTTGACATAACTCCATTAAAGGTCCAACATATTCACTTGGAGTCATAATGTTTGCTTTAACATATGGCTCTTCAATGTGATCAATAGATTGTGGTTCAGGCATTTTAGCTGGATTATCTAAATGTAAAACACTTCCATCAGTTTTATAAATATGATAAATGACTGAAGGAGCTGTTGCAATTAAATTCAAATTATATTCTCTTTCAAGACGTTCTTGAATAACATCCATATGCAATAGTCCTAAAAAACCACATCTAAAACCAAAACCTAGAGCTTGCGATGTTTCAGGCTCATATACTAATGACGAATCATTTAATGATAATTTATCCAAAGCATCACGAAGATCATTATATCGAGCATTATCTACCGGGAATAAACCACAATAAACCATTGGATTTAATTTACGATATCCAGGTAATGGTTCATTTGCTCTATTAGAATCAACACCTGTAATTGTATCACCAACGCGGACATCTTTAATATTTTTAATTCCCGCACTGATATAGCCAACTTCGCCACTGTACAAACAATCGGTTTGTTTTTCATAAGGTGTTCTAACACCAACTTCTAATACTTCATATGTGGCATTCGTTGACATAAAACAAATTTTATCGCCAACACGGATTTTACCTTCTTTAACACGAATAAAAATAATAACTCCACGATAAGAATCATAAACACTATCAAAAATAAGTGCTTGCAAAGGATTATCGCTATTTCCAGTTGGACATGGAATATATTTAACAACTGCTTCAAGAACATCTTTAATATTTAAACCAGTTTTGGCACTTACACATGGAGCATGCGAAGCTTCAATCCCAATAATATTTTCAATCTCATTTTTAGTATGTTCGATTTGAGCACTTGGTAAATCAACTTTATTAATAACCGGAATAATTTCAAGATTATTATCTAGCGCCAAATATACATTTGCTAATGTTTGGGCTTCAATTCCTTGTGTAGCATCAACAACCAATAAAGCTCCTTCACAAGCTGCTAAACTACGTGAGACTTCATAAGTAAAGTCAACATGTCCGGGAGTATCAATTAAATGAAAAATATATTCATTTCCATCATCAGCTAAATACTTAATTTGAACGGCATTTAATTTGATTGTGATTCCACGTTCTCTTTCTAACTCTAATGCATCAAGAATTTGTGATTTCATATCTCTTTTAGCAACAGCACCAGTATATTCTAAAATTCTATCTGCTAAAGTAGACTTACCATGGTCAATATGAGCAATAATTGAAAAGTTACGAACTTTTTTTTGATCAATCATTAATTTTCTTCCTCTCTACTTAAAAACCTTATTTAAAAGTTGGTCTTTTTTGACTCCATTTAAATAACTATTAACATCCATCTTCTTTTTACCACTAAATTGTAATTCTTTAATTTTAATGGCATTATTAAGACATTTAACAACAATCCCTTTATCAATTTTCACAATCGTTCCATTTTCTTCATTACCATTATATGGAACAACTTCACTTTTATAAATTTTGACACTTACACCATCTAAAGTTGTATAAGCTCCAATAAATGGTGATAGTCCACGAATTTGATTAAAGACATTACGCGCATCTTGATTAAAATCGATTTTCTCTTCTTCTCGTTTAATATTAAATGCATAAGTAACTTTACTTTCATCTTGTTCTTCACCTTTAAGGTTACCCGCAATATATTCATCTAAAACACTAATTAATAATTCACTACCTATAACTTTTAAGCGTTCCCATAAGGTGCCTAAATCATCATCATCACTAATAGTTATTTCTTTTTTAGCATACATTACTCCAGCATCCATTTTATCAATCATTTGCATAATTGTGACACCAGTTTTATCATATCCATCAATCAAAGCGTGATGAATAGGTGCTCCACCTCTTAAAAGAGGCAATAATGATGCGTGGACATTAATACATCCTAAAGGTGGAATATCTAATAACCCTTGAGGAACAATTTGACCATAAGCACAAGTAATGATTAAAGAAGGATTTAATTCTTTAACAAAAGCATAATCTTTACGAATTTTAATTGGTTGAAAAACCGGAATATTATATTTAGTTGCTAATACTTTAGTTTCTGTTGGTTGTAAAATTCGTTTACGTCCTACTTCTTTATCGGGTTGTGAAATAACAGCCACAACATTATAGTCATTATCAATTAAACTTTGTAAAATGGCAGCACTAAAATCATTAGTCCCCATAAAAATAATTCGTGTATCGTTTTTCATTAATATCCTTCCCTTCTAAGAATAAATAACGTAAGTGCTTGATCATCACTAATTTTTCCCGTTTTAATATTATAATCAATGTTAAATAATTCATCAAGTAAAGCCATAATATCATCTTTACTATAACTATACGAATTTTTAAGATTAACTTTTACGCGATATGGATGAACTTTTAAAATATTAGCTATTTCATCATTGGAGTTATTTTTACTAGCTAAATATTTAATTTGATAAATAAAACGTAATGAAGACGCAATAATTGGAATTAAATTGCTTGCTTTATATCCTCGTTTAACCAAATCATTATATGTTTGTAAAGATTTTTCATAATCTTCCTTTAATATTCCATCTAAAATATCAAAAACATTATCATCAATTTTTCTTGAAACAAGATTTTTAACATCTTCAAGACTAACTTTATGCTCTAAAACTTTTAGTTTTAATATCTCATTTTTAATTAATGTTAAATCAAAATCAACTCGATTAAGGAATTCATTTAAGGCTTCCTCATCAATCTTCACTTCTTTGGATTCAAACATTTTTTTAACAACTTTATATTCATCTTTTTTATCAACATCGTTAATTTCAATAATTTGACCATTATTTTTAATTAAATGGTAAAGTTCATCTTTTTTATCTAATTCATTAAAGGTTAAAACTAAAGTAGCATCTTCACTATCATTATCTTTTAAATGTTTTTTTAGTAAAGGTATATCTTTTTTATCAAAGTTTTTGATCGTTACCATTCTTTTATTAAAAAATGAAACAGTTTCTAATTCATCTAAAACATCTTGAAAAGCAACGAAGTTTCCATCATAAAAAGCGTAAGTAAATTCATTTATTTCATCTAATTTAGCTTTTTTCAACTTTTCAATTTGAATATTAATTAATTCACTCTGTTTGCTAATAAGTAACACTACCATAATTCTCACCTCTTAATATTATATCATAATATTACATTATTACTCTATAAGAAAATTTAGTAAGTTTTTCCGATTATATTCTAGAGTTCCTTCATAATCAATTCGATAATATGGAATCCTTAATTCATCTAAAGTTTCTAATGTATCTTTACTTGGATGACCATAATTATTTTTACCAACACTAATTATCGCTAATTTCGGTTTAATTTTACTTAAAAATAACAATGAACTTGAACTATTACTTCCATGATGTCCTATTAACATTAAATCAATCGGTCGATTTATTTTAGTTATTAATTGTTCTTCGACTTTTTTTGATACATCGGACATAATCAAAATGTTTTTATTTAAAAAAGAAAATAAATAAACTCCTGAATTATCATTTTCATTATCATAATGATTTTGATAATTTAAATTAGTAATAGTTAAATTATGTAATCTTAATTCTTTAAGTGTATTATCATATATATTGTGAATATTATAATTTGTTTTTAAACTTTCTAAACTCCCACGATGATCAAAATCGTTATGCGAAATAATAATATGATTTATCTTTTTAATTCCATAGCTTTCTAAATAAGGGATAATCCGGGTTTTAGCTATATCCTCATATTTTAAACCACCAACATCAATCATTGTTACTTCACTACCATCAATAATAAGCGTGGCGTTTCCTTGTCCAACATCTAAAAAAACAAGTGATTGATAATTAAAGAACATTGTTCGATAACTTAATGATACTAACAATGATGTAGTTAAAATATAAGGTATTTTCCTTTTTATATTTAGTTCATTATATCGAATAATTAAATAATATAAAAAATAATAAATAATAAGAGCAATTACACTCATTTTTCCAATAACTATTTCAAAACTAAAAATATTTAAATAATTAATTATTGTTGTAATTATTTTAAATATAAATAAATATAAGTCATCAAAGATCGGTAAAAAATAAACAACAAAAGATAATAAATAAAAATATTTAATAAAGTAACCAAAGAAAAAAGATACTACTATTCCAAGTAAATTAATTTTATTATTCATATAAATAATGATTGGTAAAATACCTAAATTTAATAAAAAACTTACTTTAAACTTGTTCCCTTTTAGAAAGAAAAGTAAAAACGAACATACAAATGTTAAAAGAAAACTAAGGTTAAATAAATTTAAAGGATTTAAAATTAATAATAAAACATAAATTAAAAGAAACAAATCAAAATTACGAATATTTAATTGACATTTTTGATTAATATAGCTAAAAAGAAGCATTAAATAAGCTCTTAAAGCTGGTAATTGAAAAGAAAGAAAAGTTAAATAAATAAGTAAAATAATAAAAGATAATCTACTTTTTAAATATTTATTTAAAAATTGATATAAAAAATTAATATGCATCCCTGAAACAACAAAAAGTGGTAATAGTAAAAGGGATTTTAATTTACTATAAAGTTCATCATTTATATTATTATCATTAAATAAAATATAATTTAAAATTTTTTCACTCTCTATTTGATGAGAAATAAACGATTTAAAAGGTGATTTAAATAGATAGTCTAAAGTATTAATCTTTACACTTTGGTAAACACCTTTAAAAGACAAATAATCTTTAAATGAATTAACCCGATTATTTAAATCAAAGCCATCAATTTCATAAGCCACTCCTTTAATATGAATAATATCTAAGAAATTTAATGGTTCATAAATAAGAAAATTAACTTTACCATTACTAATTAAACTATAATTAGTTTTACTTTGATAACAAATAAATATGCCATCAATATTTTGATAAATTGTTTTAGATTTTAAACTTAATAGAAAAAAAGTAAGAATAACGATAATTATTCCTACTTTAACTTCCCTTTTTTTCTTTTTAAAGATTAAAAAGAATGAAAATAACACAATAAGTGGAATTAAAGATAATTTATAAAAAACTAAAATAGCTAATGATAGATAAATAGCAACGATTAAAATCATAATTTAATATTATCTTTAATTTTATTAAAAAGTAATTCTTTAATTCCATCCACCTTTTTTATATCTTCTAAACACAAAAATTGTTTTTGAGTTCGATATTGAATTATTCGATCGGCTAAAGCTTCACCTATCCCTGGAAGTAAATCTAATTCTTCTTTACTAGCACTATTAATCGATATTTTTGAAGACGACATTTTTGGAATATAATATGTCATATTATTTTCTAATGGACATTCTAAATTAATGCAGTTACTATCACTGTTCGATGTTAAACCACATTTTTTAATTAAATCATCAAAAGTGGCATAATATGAAAAAGTATATTTTCCTGGATTTTTTACTTCACCGATTACATTAATTACAATTTCTTCTTTACTAATAGAAATATTATTTGAACCATCACTAGATATTGTTATACTATCAAACTTAGATAATTCACTATTTCGAAAAGATTCAATTTTAACCATTGAAACAATATATAAAACAGTACAAATAACAACAACAATAATAATTTTCATAAAAAAAGACCTCCTATAAATCATATAGAGGTCTATTTAATTATATCCTAGTTTTTAACTTCTAAAATTTTTAAATCGTATGGTTTTTCAACATGAACTGTAACAATGTCACCAATCTTTTTACCTAAAATAGCTGTAGCGATAGGTGAATCATTTGAAATACTACCATTAAATGGATCAGCTTCAACAGCACCAACAATTTTAAATTCTAATTCATCTTGGTCATTTAAAGTTAAAACTTTAACAGTTGAACCAATTGAAACAACACCTTTAACATTTTTTGTTTCATCAATTAAGATTGAGTGTTTTAATTTATATTGAATTTCTTCAATACGAGCATTAATTTCAGCTTGTTTTTCTTTAGCAGCATCATAATCAGCGTTTTCACTTAAGTCACCTTGAGCACGAGCTTCTTGTAAAATACGAACGTTTTCAACACGTTTAACATTAACTAATTCATCTAATTCTTGCTCTAACTTTAATTTACCCTCAAGAGTAATTACATCTTTTTCCATTTTCTTCATCCTTCCTTAAAATATCTATAAAATTATAGCATTATTTAAGCTTATTTTCAATAAGACTAGCTATTTTTGACGATAACAAATCAATGACAATTGGATTATTGCCACCTTCAGGAATAATAACATCAGCATATTTCTTTGAAGGTTCAATAAATTGCATATGCATTGGGCGAACCGTTTCAAGATATTGACTATATACTGATTCAAGTGTTCTACCTCTTTCATTCATATCACGAATTAAACGACGAATAAAACGAATATCATCTGGGGTATCAACATAAATTTTCATGTCAAACATATTTCGAACTTCTTCATCAACAAAAACTAAAATTCCCTCAACAATAATAACACTTGTTGGTTCTAAATGTTCAACATTTTCACTACGATTATGAATGGTAAAATCATATAAAGGTTTATCTACGGCTAAACCATGTTTTAAATCATATAAATTTTGTTTAAGTAAATCAAAATCAATTGAATCAGGATGATCATAATTTAATTTTTGACGTTCTTCTAATGTTAAGTTATCAGTACGTTTATAATAATCATCCAAACGAATTAATGTAACATTACCAATTGATGATGAAGCTTTATATAACTTTTTAGCAACGGTTGTTTTACCACTAGCCGTTCCACCAGCAATACCAATAATATAAGTTGACATTTTATTCATCGTCCTCAATAAAAGCACCAATTACTTCATCAATCATATCCCACTCTTCATCGCTTTCAACGGCATAAAGATTATTGTTATCATCATAAGAATCAACATAAACTTCCATTTCCTCTAAAAGTGGATTAAAATAGGCAACATAATCTTTGTTAAATTGGTCTAAATGGAAAGTTAATAATATTTCCATTACAACTTCGTTACCATTGTCATCAATAATTGTAATTTGTTTATCTAGCATAATCTTACCTTCTTTCATCTAAATAATTTTGAAGAATTTCAACTCCAGCCATTTTATCAATAACATTTTTACGCTTTTTTCGTGATAAATCAGCGTCTAAAAGTCGTCGATTAGCAATGACAGTTGTAAGTCGTTCATCTCTTAAAACAATTTTAACATCTTTTAATTGATTTTCAAGACTAGCTTTAAAATCACTACAAATTTGGGCACGATCACCAAAATCGCCATTCATATGTAAAGGAAGTCCTAAGACAATTTCCTTTACATCATGAAGTTTAACTAATTCAACCACGCGATTTAGTGCACTATTATAATCGCCTTCTTTAAAGCGAAAGGTTTCTAATCCAGAAGCAATAATTTTTAACGGATCTGAAAGAGCAATACCTAGTGTTCGACTACCTAGGTCAAGTCCCATTACTTTTGACATTATTTAATATCCTTTAAGTAATTAAATACTTGATCTAAATTTGCTAAATCTTTTGCTCCACCTTGAGCCATATCGCTTCTTCCACCGCCGGAACCATTTAACATTTTTGAAGTTTCTTTAATAATTTGACCACAATTTACATTAAAGTCTTTTGAACATGTACAAATTAATGAACTTCTTTCACTATTTTCATTAACTAAATAAATAAAATATGGTTTATTTAATGATTTGATATAGTCAATAGCAGCCATTAAAGCTTCCTTATCAACATTAGTTAGTTTTTTAACAATACGAATTACATCACTATCTTTAACTTCACTAACTAATTCTTTACCTAAAGCAAGTGATTCTTTTGTCTTAAGATCTTTAATTTCTTTCTTTAATTCATCAACTTGTTTTAGTAATGATTCAAGTCTAGTGTAGTTATCAAACATGCTTAAAGCTCCTAAAGCTTTGCTTGATTTAACTAATTCACCTTCAACTGTTTTAAAGTAATCATATGCTTCTAAACCAGTTGTAGCAACAATTCTTCTTACACCACTTGAAATTGATTCTTCACTAATAATGACAAAACTTCCAATTTCTTTAGTGTTATTTACGTGGCAACCACCACATAATTCAATTGAATATCCACCAAAATCAACAACACGAACTTCATCACCATATTTTTCTGAGAATAAAGCCATTGCGCCTTTTTTCTTAGCATCTTCAATTGACATAATTTGAATATCACTATTTAATGAAGCATCGATCATTTCATTAACACGACGTTCAACTTTGTTTAAATCTTCACTACTAATTTTTTCAAAGTGAGTAAAGTCAAAACGAAGACGTTTATCATCAACATAGCTACCTGCTTGTTTAATGTGACTTCCAACTACTTCCTGTAATGCTTTTTGTAAAATATGGACTGCTGAGTGATTACGAGTTACACGACTTCTAAAGACTAAATCAACATGTAAAGTTGCTTCACTATTTACATCTAAATAATCTTCACCTAAATCAATTGTATGTAAATGTTGTTTATGAGGAGCTTTAAAAACATTTAAAACTTCATATTTTTGACCATTTACTTCAATATAACCTTTATCTGCTACTTGACCACCGCTTTCAGCATAGAAAGTTGTATTATCAAAAACAACTTCACCTTTACCTGTTAAACGATCAAGTTTTTCACCATCTTTAAATAAAGCGATAACTTTCGCTTTAATTGGCGTTGGATTATAAGTAAAGTTAGCTTCTAACGTAAAATCTAATAAATCTTTAGCTTGTTTATGCATATTAGCATCAACATCACGTGCATTACGAGACATATCTTTTTGCTTTTGCATTTCTTCTTTAAAGCCTTCTTCATCAACTGTTACATTACGTTCTTTAGCAATTTCTTTTGTTAATTCAAATGGGAAACCATAAGTATCATATAATTTAAAGGCAACTTCTTTGGAAATTTGGTTATGTCCTTCATTTAAGTAGTCCATAAGCATATTTTCACCACTTGATAATGTTTTAGCAAATTTTTCTTCTTCTAAACGAATTAATTTAGATACTGTATCTAAGTTTTCGTTTAAATATGGATAATAATCAAGCATGATGTCACGAACAACATAAACTAATTTATACATGAATGGTTGGTTAATACCAATTTTTTTTGCAAAACGAACAGCACGTCTTAAAATTCTTCTTAAAACATAGCCACGACCTTCATTGGAGAACATTGCTCCATCGGCAATCGCAAATGTACAAGTTCTAATATGGTCAGCAATAACGTGATATGGCATTCGATTTTCCCTTGAATATTTGATTGTAGCCATTTTTTCTGTTTCTTTAATGATTGGCATAAATAAATCTGTTTCAAAGTTTGTTTCAACTTCTTGCATAACACAAGCAAGACGTTCTAAACCAGCACCAGTATCAATATTTTTTTGAGGTAGTTCTGGATATTCACTACGTTTTAAACCTTCTTTAGCATTGTATTGAGAGAAAACAATGTTCCAAATTTCAATATAACGGTCATTTTCAATATCTTTCTTTAATAAATCAATCCCGATATTATCTGGATCATATTTTGTTCCTCTATCAAAGAAAATTTCAGTATTTGGACCACAAGGACCTTCACCAATTTCCCAGAAATTACCTTCACAATCAATAATATGATCTTCTTTAACACCTAAAGACATCCATAATTTACGAGTAACATCATCAGTTGGGTGAACAGTAAAATATAATAAATCTTTATCAAAGTTAAACCATTTTTCTGAAGTTAATAATTCATAACCCCAAGTAACAGCTTCCGTTCTAAAATAATCACCGATGGAAAAGTTTCCTAACATTTCAAAGAATGTATGGTGACGAGCTGTTAAACCGACATTTTCAATATCGTTAGTTCTTAAAGATTTTTGAGCATTTGTAATACGAGGACAAACTGGTTTTTCAGTTCCATCAAAATATTTTTTTAATGCTGCTACACCAGCATTGATCCATAAAAGTGATGGATCGTTATGAGGTACTAATGAAGCACCTGGTTCAATAGCGTGGCCTTTACTAGCAAAAAATTCAAGCCACATTCTTCTAATTTGTGCACCTGTCAATTTTTTCATACTTTTTCTCCTTTTCTTAAAAATAAAAAAATCGTTCCTAATTTCTAGGAACGAATTGTTTCGCGGTACCATCCTAGTTCATAGGTAAACTTCACCTATGCCCTTACTTAAAAACTTTAACGCAGTTAATACGAAATTGATTAAATTCTCTCCCAAGTGGCTACCTTATAAAGTTTATAAATTACTTGCACCAAGTGTAATTCTCTCTAAATAAACTTATTTATAAGTTTCTTTTGGTCAACGATTTACCTTAATATTATATATGATTTAAATTAATAATTCAATTATAACTTTAACAATCTTTCAAGTAATGACGTATTTTTGATTTCTTCATCCAAAGTATTTAATGCTTTTAAATATGCTTGTTTTTCACCTACAATATAAAGTTTAACTTTACTTCGACTAATAGCTGTATATAAAAGTTTTCGTCTTAACATGCTTGAAAATTCATTTAATAAAACGACAATTACTAAATGATATTCACTACCTTGACTTTTATGAATTGATATACAATAGGCATGCGTTAATTTAACTAAATCTTCTTTTTTATAGTTAACAATGTTATCATCATAGTTTACTTTTAGACCATTTTCATCAATTGCATCAATATAACCAATATCACCATTATAGATATTATCATCAACTTGATTTTTAAGTTGCATAACTTTATCATCAACGCGAAATTTAGTTCTTCCATAACCAATTTCATTTTTAAAATCATTTTTAGGATTATAGTAATCTTGAAGAAAATCATTAAGAGTATAAATTCCTCCAAGACCTTCATATTTAGCGCTTAATATTTCGACCTCTTTTAAACTAGGATTTTCTGTATTTAATATTTCTAATATATTTTTTTTAACATTAAAAGGATTAGACTCAATAAATATAACATCATTTGAATTTAAATTATTTTCATTATATAAACCATTACGAATATCATAACAAAGTGGAATAATCGTTGAGTTTTCCTCTTGACGATGAATAATATTTAATTCAACATTTTTGATTTTTTTTGATTTTAATAATGAAGATAAAACGTCCCCTGGACTAACTGGAGGAAGTTGTTTATCATCTCCAACTAATAATATTTTATTAAAACTACATGTCCCTTTAAGTAACGAATAAAACAAATAACAATCAACCATCGAAAATTCATCGACGATTAAAAAATCACCAACAACAGGATCTAATTCATCAACAGCAAAAGTATTCGTTTCTAAATCATATTTTAATAAACGATGAATCGTAATTGCTTCAAGATTAGTTACTTCACTTAACCGTTTACTAGCTCTTCCAGTAGGGGCACAAAGTTGAATTTTTTTGTTTTTAAATAATAAATTGTAGATTTCAATAATACCTTTAACAACGGTTGTCTTACCAGTTCCTGGACCACCATTTAAAATCATAATGTTATTTAAGAAACAAGTTTTAATAGCTTCTTTTTGATCTAAAGAATAAGTAATCCCAATTTTTTGTTCAACAACCTTTATTTTTTCATCAATTAGTTGTTCACTAATATTATTTTTACTATTTAAATATTTATTAATATAATCAACTATTCCTTCTTCAGATTCAAAAAGAATATAAGGATAAATTCGTTCATTTTCTTTAACTAAATCTAAACTATCTTCTAAATCAATTAAATAATCACTAAAAGTAGAATAATCTAAATCATAAATTTCTTTTTTGACTTCTTTATATAATACTTCTTTTAAAATATATGTTCCTTGAGTTACAAAACACATTCGTTTTAAACAATAAATAATATACGCTAAAACTCGACGCTTATCATTAAAGGCTAAGCCCATATTATACGCTAATTTATCGGCAATTTTAAAATTAATCCCATCAATATCTTTAATAATTTGATATGGATTGTTATTAACGATATGAAGCATTTTATCTTTATAAATAGCTTCCATTTTTAAAATATATTTTAAATCAATTCCATAACCAACAAATAAATTAATCGCTTCATTTAAATTGTTAGTCTTTTTTAAAACACTCGTAATTGTTTTAATTTGCGCAGGTTTAATTTTTTCAACTTTTTGTAAAACTTCTTCATCATTGATAATTAAATTTAAACAATCATCACCTAATGTTTCATAAATTCTTGTGGCTAATTTAGCGCCAATTTTAGGAAAAAGGGATGATGATAAAAACTTAACAATCCCATCTTTAGAGGTTGGTAACACTTTTTCATAACTACTTACCTTAAATTGACGACCAAAACGAGGATGATCAACATATTCACCATAATACTTCATTAATTGTTCTTTATGTTCAACTTTAAAATATCCGGTGATAATTAATGTTTCATCTTTCTTTTGATTTAATTTAAGTTTAGCAATCGTATAACCATTAGATTCATTTGAAAATAAGGTTACTAAAATATATCCACTAACTTCTTCCATTAATAAATCTTATCAATGACGCCACCTAAAAGCATCATACCATCATCTAAATAACCAACCATCATTTGTCCTGGAGTAATTGCCTTAACTTTATCAATACACTTTACTTCAATTGTTGTATCATCAATAAAACGATACTTAACACGATTATCTTGTTGACGATATCGAAATTTAGCATTAATTTCTGTCCATGTAGTAGGTTTTTCTTCTCCTAAAAAATTAACTTCTTTAACAATAACTGTATCATGATATAAATATTTAGCTTCATCACCTTGAGCAACATATAAAATACGTTTTTCAATATCTTTATCGACAACAAACCACGAACCAGTTTTATGATTTTTTAATCCACCAATACCAAGTCCTTTACGTTGACCTAAAGTATAATACATAACACCAATATGGCGACCAATTACTTCATTTGTTTCAATATCAACAATATCCCCTTCTTTAGCAGGAATATAATTTTGTAAGAATTTACGAAAATCTCTTTCACCAATAAAACAAATTCCTGTTGAATCTTTTTTATCAGCTACATTTAAGTTTAATTCATGAGCAATTTTTCTTACAGTCGGTTTATCAATATCACCTAAAGGAAAAAGTGAAGCATCAATTTGTTTTTGATTTAATAAGCATAAAAAATAAGATTGATCTTTATTTTTATCAAAAGCTTTATAAAGTTTATTACCAATTTTTTTAACATAGTGACCAGTAGCAATATAATCAGCGCCTTGTTCTTTACAAAAGTTTAAAAAAGCATCAAATTTAATATATTTATTACATAAAACATCAGGATTAGGTGTTCTTCCTTTTTTATATTCTTCAATAAAATAAGAAAAAACATCACGCCAATATTCTTCAATAAAATCAATACGAAGTAAAGGAATATTTAAAATTTCGGCAACACGTTTAGCATCATTATAATCCATTTCTTGAGGACAAATTGGGGTATCAAAATTATTACCTAAAATATCATTATTAGCAAAACTATCCCAGTTGCGCATAAATGCACCAACAACTTCATAACCTTGTTTTTTTAATAAATAAGCTGCAACAGCACTATCTACTCCACCACTTAAACCAACGATAACCTTACTCATAAAAATCAACTCCTAAATCTTTTTTATTATAACATAAAAAACGCCTAGAATAAATCTAAGCGTTTAATATTTTTTATAATAAAGCATCAACAACTAAATCAAAATATTGATTAACATCAATGAAAGCATTACGGTTCTTTTGAATTAAGTAAGCTTCATTATTACGTTTCATTTCAATATCGTCAACTGGATCAAAATCATTCCATGTTTTTAAAGTGTTTTTAATTTCTTCATTACTACCTGCCATTACTCTAGATAATGATAAATTATGAGTTACAGCGACATAAACAACAATACGTGCGACATCACCTTTCGAAACATCATTAGGTTCAAAAGTATTTCCATCTTTTTTACATCCTTGTTTAGTGCCACCACCACTAACTACACCAAATAAGCAGTTACCACGCCATGAATTTAAATCCATATAGTCAGGACGAATATGTTGAATATCACCATAAGCTTCAGTACCATTTACACCTAAAGACTTTGGCCATACGTGTTCACGATTATAAATAGTCCAACTAGGTGGATTAGAAATAGACATTAAATCGTGAGTATAAAAATCAACCATTTTTAATGTACCATTTTCGTCTTCCATTGTATCAGTCTTTAAAAAATCATATTTTAAATCATCGTAACTTGTAAAATTAATTCCATCATGCATTAATGAATGAAGTTCATTCTTTAATGTAACTCCTGTTAAACCTTCTAAAGAATTATAATATTGATTTACATCAACATTAGGTAAAATTGTGGTAGAAGATTCACTAACAGTTACTTTAGTTTTAGCTTCTAAGTTATTGATTTTAGCACTAATTGTTGCGTCTCCAACTTTATGACCAGTAATTACACCATTATTAACACTACAAACTGCACTATTTGAAGAACTCCATATTAATCCTTCTAACGTTGCATCACTTGGAGTAACATTAACTTTTAATGTTGCACTACTATTAAGTCTTAATGAATAAGTTTCAGGTAAAGAAATCCTAGTTGGAAGAACTACATCATTATGAACTTCTAAATTAAATGAATCATTTTTTGTTTCATCAGTCTTACTTTTAACACTGATAGTAGTATTTCCAATTGCTTTAGCGTTAACTAAACCTGAACTAGAAATTTCAGCAATTTCTGGTTTAGAAGACGACCAAATAACTTGTTGATTAGCACTCTTTGGTAAAACTTCGGCATTTAATTGTAATGTTTTACCTATCTTTAAACGACTTACTTCATTTTTGATTGTTACACTACTAACAGGATCATTACTTGGTTCACCAATTTCACCTGAATAAGTAATTTCGATACTAAAAACGTGTGTACGATGATCACTAACAGCGTTATGAATTAAAAATTCATTACCACCATTAAATGTGTAAGTATAATTAGCATTTTTACCAACAACTTCTTTTTTAGCAACTAAAGGCGTACCTGTTCCAGCAACATTATCATAAACTTTTAAGTTTTCATAAGTTGAATAAACTTCAATACGCATTTCTTTTAACCCATTAATTTGGTTAGAAGACATTTTTGCTAATTCATTAAAAGTGAATTCTTCAGGATATTGAGTATTTTCAACTACCCCATCTAAAGTTAAATAATCAAATTTATTAAAGTTACTTGGATTAATATTGATTATTTCATCTTTATATTCAGGAGTAGAAGAAGAACTGTCAGAACTATCAGAACTACCTGTATCACTAGTATTCGATGACGTATTCGAGTTACCAGTATCAGAACCACTACTTGTACTATTACTTGGATTATTTGAACATCCAACTAATACAAATAGAGATAACAATAATAATAATTTTTTAAACATAATTTCATCTCCCGTCTAATATTATAGACTATTAGTAAAATGTAAACAATAATATTTGAGAATAAAAAGAAAAATCTCACTAAAAAGTGAGATTTAAATAATATTATTTTTTAACTTTATAAGTTAAAGAAATAGACTTTATATACATTGCTTTTTTTGAAGCCTTTAAAGTTACTTTAAAAGAAGTTGTTTTACAGTTTAAACCTTCATTAACAAATTGTTGAACATCAGTATTTTTAAATTCCTTTGGCTTAGCATCAACTTCATCAATTGAATCATAATCAATAGCATATGTTGCAATTCCATCTTTAGCAACACATAACTCAACAATATATTTTGTTAAAATTATTTCTTCATTAAATGAAGTGGAAATTGACCAATCATTATTTTGTGGAGAATTTGAAGATCCAATTTGTAAACCTCTACCCATATTATCAAAATTAAAACTTGCTGCATCTAATGAATAATCAAGACCATCATTCTTAATAACTCCACCTGCATTAGATGGTTTATTTTCTTTTGTAAATATTAATAGATTACTTTTTTCAATATATTCATCACCAGGTTCTTCAGGATCTGTAGGATCAGTCTCTGACCCCCCCATTGAAGTACCTGCAACTACTTCATCAGTACTAATATTCCATGATGATGTAGCGTTGTCATTTGTTGTATAATCGATATAAATAATTAAATTTTTATCAGTTTCATGATATTTAACTTGAATACTAGTTGTACCAAAGAATTGATTTAATACTTCATTAACACTTTTTGTACCTACTTCTATAACACGAATTTCCCCTTGTTTAGGCATTGATAGTTTAACATCATCAGTAGTTTCTACAGTTCCATTATCTAATGTTGCACTACCACTTGCAAGTTCACCTAATAACATTGTCTTGTATTGAGTTAATTCAGTAACTGCTTTAGACTTTCTTGCGTTTTCGGTAAAACCTAAATAACCAACGACAGAAACACTAGCTAAAATAGCTAAGATTGCAATTACAACTAATAATTCTACTAGGGTAAATGCTTTCTTTTTTAATTTTTTAAACATATTAAAAATATCCTCCTCATAATATATAAATATGATTAAAAAATAAATGAAATTTAATTGTCGCATCTAAATCTCATTTATTACCATAATTATCTTAGCAATGTAGTCTAATTTTTTCAACCTTTGTTTTGAACATTAGAGAAAATAATAATATATTTAAGTTTTTTTTATAAAAAAAAACAACCTTTTTAGTTTAAGGCTGTAAAAAGGTATAAAAAAAGACCTGGCAACGAGCTATTCTCCCTAGTTTCCTAGATACCTTCGCCGTGTAGGTGCTTAACTTCTGTGTTCGGGATGGGAACAGGTGTGTCCACCTAGCTATAATCACCAGATCTTTTTTTAATTGAAAGAATA
>JAXESU010000003.1:0-169110 GCA_034115825.1 Bacilli bacterium | reverse complement strand
ATTACTCACCCGTTCGCGACTGCTCTATTGCTAGAGCCGTTTCACTTGCATGTATTAGGCACGCCGCCAGCGTTCATCCTGAGCCAGGATCAAACTCTCTTAAGTTTATTCTTTTAGGATTTCTCCTATTTTGTTCTCTTTGTTTAATCCCTAGCTTCTTGCTTCTTTTAATTGACGTTTATTTAATTCTGTTTAGTTTTCAAATATCAACTGCGCTTCTTTTTTTGCGCTTTGTCTATGATAACTAATTATCATCGACTTGTCAATAGTTTTTATTAACTTTTTTCAATCTCTTTTTAAGGGCGAAAACCCCCTTATTTTAGTACAAACAACATGATATTGTTAGTATGAGATTGACTAGTTAATAGTATATACTTTTGCATATCATTTTGCAAGAGTTTTTTTAACTATTTTTTGGTTGTCTTTAACACAACAATGACTATTATACACATATATTTAAATATTGCAAGTATTTATTTAAATATTTTTTAAATTATTATAATATATTATATATACTATATGGAGGAAAGAAAAAATGAATGATTTAATTATTTCTCGTTTAGATAAATTAAGAAAAAAAATGATTGAAAATGGCTTAGATGCCTATTACATTGCTACAAGCGATTATCACTGTTCAGAATATATTTGTGATTATTTTAAAGATCGGGCATATATGTCTAATTTTAGTGGTTCAGCTGGCGAATTAGTTGTTACCTTAAATGAGGCTTTCTTATATACAGATGGAAGATATTTTATTCAAGCCGCTAAGGAACTAGATGGAACAACTATTGAGCTAATGAAAAAAGGGCAAAAAGAAACTCCTTCGATTATTAAGCTCCTTAAAAAGAAAAAATGTAAAGTTGTTGGTTTTGATGGCAAAATGACTAAATATAACGAAGGTTTAGAATTTGAAGAAAACTTTAAAGTTAAATATGATGTTAATCTAGTTCACCAAATCAACCCTTCGCCACTTTCTTTACCATCATCAACCGCTTTTGCTTTGGAAACTATTTATAGTGGCGAATCATCACTAAGTAAAATTAAACGTGTCCGTAAATTAATGAAAAAAGATAAAGTTGATTTTATGGTTATTGCTTCATTAGATGATATTGCCTGGTTATTAAATTTACGCGGACACGATATTCCAAATAATCCTGTCAATTTAGCATATGTTTTATTAGACCAAAACAATTTATATTTGTTTATTAATGAGCAAAAACTAACCGATGAAGTTATTGCTTTCTTAGATCCGATTAAACCTCTTTATTTTGATTATGATGAAATCGATAATTTTACTAAATTAATTAGTAATAAAGTATTCGTTGCTGACATCAATAAAACTAATTATAAGTTATATAAAGATATTGAGCAAAACAATATCATTATCCAAAAAGATAGTTATATCACTCTTCTTAAAGCTATCAAAAACAAAACTGAAATAAAGAATTTACGAATTGGTCATATTCTTGATGGTGTTTCAATGGTTAAATTTATGAAATACTTAAAAGAACACAAGGAAGAAACAAATGAAATTACAGCTAGTGATTATTTATTATCATTACGTAAAGAACACTCTTCCTTTATTGAACCATCTTTTAATACTATTGCCGCTTATAAAGAGCACGCTGCGATGATGCACTATAGCGCTACAAAAGAAAGTAATTATGTTTTAAAAAATGAAGGCTTATTTTTAGTTGATAGTGGTGGTCAATATTTATATGGTACAACTGACATTACTAGAACATTTGTTATGGGTAAAATAAGCGAAGAAGAAAAGCGTCACTTCACTTTAGTTACTAAAGCTTGTCTAAGACTTTCAATGGCTAAATTTTTATATGGCTGTCGTGGTATTAATTTAGATATTTTAGCACGTGGAGTAATTTGGAACGAACTAATTGATTATCAATGCGGAACTGGTCATGGGGTTGGTTATTTATTAAATGTTCATGAAGCTCCAAATGGTTTTAGATGGAAAATTGTTCCTGAACGTAATGATTCCTGTATATTAGAAGAAGGAATGATTACGACCGATGAACCAGGAGTCTATTTAGAAGGTAAATATGGTATTCGTATCGAAAATGAATTATTAACTATTCCATTAAAAGAAAATGAATATGGAAAGTTTTTAGGATTTGAAATTGTTACATATTGTCCAATCGATTTAGATGGAATTGATGTTAACCTATTGACAGTAGAAGAAAGAATCTTCTTAAATAAATATCATCAAATGGTTTATCGTAAACTTAAACCTTATTTAAATAAAGAAGAACAAGCTTTCTTAAAACAATATACTCGCGCAATTTAAAAGGGACTAAATTAGCCCCTTTTCTTTATACAAATTTACTTTATCAATTAATTTTTGATACACTTTATCATACATATGTTTTTCACTTACATTATCTTTTAACTCATCAAATTTAAACCATTTTAAATCACTATTTTCATCACTTTTAACAATTAGCTTCTCGTCTTCACTAGCTTCTAATAAATAGGTAATATTTAGATGAAGATGTGAAGGGACATATTTTTGCTTTTTATAATGTCCTTCAACTATTAAAACTTCGATTGAAATAGGTTCACTGAGTAAGACTTTAAAATTAGTTAATCCTGTTTCTTCTTTTGCTTCTTTTAAAGCCACTCTTAAAGGATTACTATCACCATCTAGATGGCCACCAATCCAACTATACGAATCATAAATATTATGGTAACACATTAAAACTTTATCGTGGGTTTCATTTAAAATCCAACACGAAGCGGTAAAATGAGCCACTAAATTTGTTCTTAATAAGTAATCTTTACTATAACTTATAAATTGTTTGATGGCTTTTAAATCTTCTTTTTCTAACTCATTACTTGTCTTGTAATGTTCGATTACGTGCTTGATCAATTAACATCACCTCACTCATAACTTCCCCTTTATATGGATGGACTTTCGAAAAATTAATAAAAGATTGATAAATTTTTTCATTATTGTCATTTAAAACAAGTAAATGATAAACATATTTAGTACGTAAAACAGAGATATTATTTCGTAAAGGTTTTAGACTTTTAATAAATTGATCATTATAAAGCCTTTGAACATTTTCTAAATCGTCATTTAAACAATATAAATACACTAAATCATTTTGAATTTGTAGTTTATACAAAGGAAGAACATTTTCTTCATTTAATAATTTATTTCCTAAAGCAAGGGCTTCTTCAAACTTTTTAAACGCTAATAAACGGCTAAAATAAACAACCTTTATTGACATTGTATGCTCTTTATTGTTAGATTCATTAAAAGTAAAATATTGTTCATCAATTTGATCAAGACGATAATTATTTGACAAATAATAATTGATAAATAAGATGTTATTAAATGCCCTTAATTCGTTTTTGTCTTTTAAGTTTTGCGCATTTTTACCATCATTACTTACTAGCCCAACCTTTAGTGGCACTCCATTAGTCAAAGCAAAAAATAACGATGTATTAATCATAATAAAACTAAAAAGCCAGATATATGGATTATTAATAAAAAGAAGTAAAAGCATCATCACAATCGTTAAAAAGTTAAAAATAACTCCTCCTAGATTATATAACATGCTTTTTTGTTCACTACTTCTTGGAAGAAGTAGACATTGACCTAAAGTGTTGGGAATGGAATAACTTTTTATTTTAATTTTATTATTCTCTTTTATTAACATAAAATTAAAAATTCTAAAAGAAACAAATTGATAGTTGGAAATTAACCCAAATACCAAATGACCTAATTCATGAATTATTGTTGCTAAAATTAAACTTAAAACATTAAATCCAACAAGTAAAAATAAAGAATAATCAACGTAAAAAATAGTTATAAGAACAATTCCAATAAGATAAATTAGAAAAAAGAGCCAATATAGTTTTTTATCGATTGTTTTTTTCATCAAAATATCACCCCATAAATTACTTCCATTATATAAATTTTATTGTTATTAGTAAATTAAAATAATACAATTAAAATAAGGAGATGAACAAAATGAAAGTTTTAGCAATTTTAAATGATGGCTTTGAAGATTTAGAAGCCAATGGAACAATAATTATTTTAAGAAGAGCTGGTTATGAAGTAACTGTTATTAGTGATAGTAGTAGCGTAAAATCAAAATATACTACATATACCAACTTAAAAACCTTTAATGATATTTCATTTGGTGATTATGATTTGCTATTTTTACCAGGAGGGGGCTATACTCCAAGCGAAAAAACAAATGACGCCATTAAATATTTTATTGAAAACAATAAGTATGTTGCTGCCATTTGTAGTGCTCCAACTTATTTAGGTAAATTAGGTTATCTAAAAAATCGTCAATATGTTTGCTTCCCTAGTATGAATGAAGATTTTGGTGGAACATATGTTGATACTTATGTCGTATATGATAATAAAGTTTTTACTGCTAGAAGTGTATCTAGTGCGATGAAATTACCATTTAAAATTTTAGAAGTTATTGATGGAACTGAAAAAGTTAAACAAGTTAAAAAACAAATGGAGTATAAACAAGAAGATATAATTTAAAAGAGAAGGTGCATCCTTCTCTTTTTTATCCTTTATATTTAGTATTAAATCCTTCATTATAATCTTTACGTAAAGCATTTGGAAAATAAATATCCGATTTAATATCATTGCAAATTTTTTGAAGTTTTGAAGTAATAAAGTATGGATCTTTAATATCATATAAAACGACACTATTTCGTAAAGCGGTTATATAGATGTCACCTACTTTAAACATTTTATCAACTAAACCTACACGTAAATTTACTCCACTTATATCAGTATAATAAATATTTTTATAGTCAATTCCAATTACACCAGAACGAATAATGATACGTTTATTTGTAAAAACATATTCTAAATTCTTGTGTTGGGTTGAAGCGGTTAATACATTTTTTAGCCAAATCCACACTGGCATTAAATGTATTAAAAAGAAAATAATCAAACCAATTGACATAAATGATGGCATTCCTGATAACCCATTATTAAAAATCATTATTATAAAAAAACTATCAAATGCTAACCAAACAATCACAATAGGAAGCATTTTAAATATCTTGTCCAAAATAAAAGATCCTTTATGAGGTTTTCCTCTCCATAATATTTGTTCATCTTGTTCTAAACTTGATTCAATACTTGTTTGATCACTATTATTGTTATAAAAATATCTTTCATCTAGTTGTGCCATTTTTTCTTCCCCCTTTATAATATTACCTATAATGTTATTTTACATAGATAATAATTATTTTTCAAATTAATTTATCGTATTGTAAGTTTAATACAAATAGAATTAATATATAAAAAATATTTTTTATGTTATTTAATATCTTTTACCATTTCAAATTGTCTAGCGACAGTAACAAAGCCTAATGAAAGTAAAATTTTTATGACCTCACTATATGATTCATCAATATTTTTGATAACGACATGAGGATAATTAGAAATAATTTTCGACAATAAATCTTTTAAGGAAGAAAGCGATTCGTAACCAATTTGCAAAATATCGCCACTTTCTTCATCAAAAATAACATAGGCCTTATTTTCAATATCCAAACCAACCATTGGGTTTCTTTTTTCAATCACTTTATTCGAATTTTCAAAAGATGGTGCAATATGTTTCATATTCATAAAATTATTATTTTTAAACTCGTTAAATTTCATTTTTTTAAATTCGTTATTTACCACTATCTTTGCATTTTGATAAAAAACTACTGAAAAATTTCTAACTATTGTAAAGCCATTTTTTGTATATAATTTGATTGCTCTTTCATTATTTTGTAATACTTCTAAATAATATTTATGAATATTGTTTTCTTTTAGTTTTGTAACAACTTGGACAAATAAACTCGAAAAGACCCCTTTTCCTCGATAAGCTTTTCTTACACCAGTCCCTGCATCAAAAATAACTAGTTCATCATTATAAATATTTTTAGAATTTAAGATAAAACCAATTATTTTATTATCATCATATGCACAGATGGATAAATTTGGATCAACGTTGCTATCATTTAAAAATTTAGTTAAGGTTTTTTCATTAAAATGAATATTTAATAAATAATCACTAAATGCATCATTAATACAATCTAAAAAATCAACAAAAGAACAATTTGATAATAATTCATAATTCATATTATCACCTCAAATTTAATAATACTAAATTTTTGACAATAAAAAAACTCATTTATAAGCAATAAATGAGTCATATTTAAAAATGGAGCAAGCGACGGGAATCGAACCCGCACCAAAAGCTTGGGAAGCTTTAGTTCTACCACTAAACTACGCTTGCAAAAAATATAAAAAAAAATGGTGCCCGGAACCAGAATCGAACTGGCACGCCCCTCACGAGGCTCAGGATTTTAAGTCCTGTGCGTCTACCTGTTCCGCCATCCGGGCAGCACATTTAATTAAGATGGTGACCCGCAGGAGATTCGAACTCCTGACCCCATGATTAAAAGTCATGTGCTCTACCGACTGAGCTAGCGGGTCATACATAAATAAGTTGGCTGGGGTAACTGGATTCGAACCAGTGGAATGCTAGAGTCAAAGTCTAGTGCCTTACCGCTTGGCTATACCCCAATAAGCAAGTAGTGGTGGAGGGGGACAGATTTGAACTGCCGAACCCGATGGGAAATGATTTACAGTCATCTGCGTTTGGCCACTTCGCTACCCCTCCGAAAATGGTGGATGCTGAGGGGCTCGAACCCCCGACCCTCGCCTTGTAAGGGCGATGCTCTCCCAACTGAGCTAAGCATCCATTTTCTTAAGCACTGCTTCGTGCTTAATTAATATACCATTTAAAGAAGATGTAGTCAACACTTTTTTGAAAATTTTTTTTATTTTTTTTGTGATTTAATTTTTATTAATAACCAGGTTTCCCTAATAACTTAAACATGTTCTTTTTATAGACTTCTACACCAGGTTGATTGAACGGATTAATATCTAACAAATAAGCACTCATTGCACATGCTTTCATAAAGAAATATGTAACATAACCAAATGATTTAGCATTATCTTCACTAACATTAATTAAAATGTTATTAACTTTACCTGTCTCAACATGAGCTTTTAAAGTTCCCATTGATGCAAGATAGTTAACTTCACTCATTTTTTTGCCAGCTAAATAATTTAATTTATCTAAATTTGCTTCATCACTTGGAACAATAGTATCTAAAAGAGGTGTATCAAATTTAAAGATTGTTTCAAATAAAACTTTACTTCCTTCTTGAATAAATTGACCTAAACTATGTAAATCTGTTGAGAATGTAGCTGAAATAGGTAATAAACCTTTATTTTCTTTACCTTCACTTTCACCAAATAATTGTTTCCACCATTCCGCAAGCATTGCTAAATGAGGTTCGTAAGTTACAAACATTTCAGCTTGATATGTTTTACCTAAAATATAACGAGCAACAGCATAACGATAAGCATCATTTTGTTTTAGATTTTCATTATTTAAATCGTTATAAGCCTTTTTAGCCCCTAACATCATATCAAAAATATCAATTCCTTTAGCTGCAAAAGGAAGTAAGCCAACTGGTGTTAAAACACTATAACGACCACCAATATCATCTTCAATAACAAAAGTTTCATAGCCTTCTTGATCGGCTAGTGTTTTTAAAGCGCCACGTGCTTTATCTGTTGTAGCATAAATACGATCTTTAATATTTTCTTTACCATACTTTTTAATTAATAGTTGTTGTAATTGGCGGAAACCAATAGCAGTTTCTGTTGTTGTTCCTGATTTAGAAATAACATTAACAGCGAAATTTTTATCTTCTAAATAATCTAAAACTTGGGCAACATATGTTGAACTAAAAGTATTTCCCATATAAATAACTTCTAGCTTTGATTTAGGAAATAAACCTTCAATATAATCAATACCTGCACGTGCTCCTAAATAACTTCCACCGATTCCACAAACGACCAATACATCAAAATGTTCGTTAATATATTTACCGGCTTCACTAATTCTTAACAATTCTTTTTCGGGTAAAACATTGGGCCATTCAACCCAGCCTAAGAAATCATTACCACGGCCTGTTTTATTATGAATCATATAATGAATTTCTTTAACTTTTTCTTGATAATTATCTAAATTTTCAGTTAATTTAACATTGTCTAGATTAACATTTAACATTGCTTTTTCCTCCCCTTTTAATAAATCTTTGATTTGTTTTTCAATAATTGGAAAATTATTTTTTTCTTTATTTAATTCTTTTTTTCTTTGCATAAAATCATATGAACTACGACGCAAACTGCGAGGACTATATGATAATGCTTTTAAAGACAACTTCAAATGATTATTATTTTCATCAACATCGACTACTTTTAGAAATAAATCTTCACCAACATAAACAAAATCTTCAATATTTTTAACATATTTGTCCGAAATTTCTGAAATATGAATTAAACCGCTGCAATCTTCTAATTCAACAAATGCACCATATGGTTGAATACCACATATTTTTCCGCGAACAATCATTCCTGGTTTATAATTTTTAAGCATAATAAAACCACCTTACCAATGTAATTATATACCGAGAAAAACGTTTTAACAAGATTTTTTTATCATATAAGTTGAATATTTAGAACGTTTGTTCTATATTATTAAAGGTAAAGGTGGTTGTTGAAAAATGTACACAATTGAAGATCAAATTAAAGACGTATTACAAAAGGTTCGTCCTTTCCTGCAAAAAGATGGAGGAGACGTTGAATTTGTCGAATATAAAGATGGCGTAGTTTATTTAAGAGTCTTAGGGGCTTGTTTAGGATGTGCTTTCTTAGATGATACAATTACTTCGGGTGTTGAAATGATTTTAATTGAAGAAGTTCCTGGAGTAGTTCGTGTTAGTGTTGTTGAATAGATGCTAATTAGCATCTTTTTTTTATGAAAAAAGTGGTATTAATAAATACCACTAACTAAACAATATATAATTACTCCTAAGCTAACTGCGTAACAATAATAACTAAAGTATGATAACTTCCCTTTTTTAATAATTTTTAGTAAGAAAGTGAAGGCGAAATATGTAGTAATAAAAGTTACAATAAAGGCAGCTAAATAATAATATACTTCACTTGAAGCAAGAAGACTACCTATACTTGAAATATCTAACACTACTGCTCCTAAAACGGCTGGAATAAATAATAAGAAAGCATAATCAGCGGCTTCTTCTTTACTTAGTTTATTAGCAAAGGCCCCACTTAAACAAGAACCACTGCGTGAAATACCAGGAAAAATACCTGCACATTGAAATAAACCAATTGTTAAAGCATTGTGCCATTTCATTTCACTAACTTTTTTACTACCACTTAATCTAGTTAGAATTAGAAGCATTGTCGCGTTAACTGATAATAATATACCAACCATTAACAATGACTTAATTTCTAATAAATCTTTAATGAAAATGCCAACAATCGCAGCCGGAATTGTTGAAATAACTAAGAAAAGGCAATACATAAAATCTTTTTTGTATTGTTCTTCTCTTTTAAAGATAAATAAGAAAAAACCTTTAACAAGAGTTACAATACGTTTACGCAAAAAAATTAAAACCGCTAACAAAGATGCTAAATGTAAAAATATTTCAAAACCTAATCCTTCACTACCGATATTTAAAATGTGCTGAATAATAATTAAATGTCCAGATGACGAAATAGGTAACACTTCACTTATCCCTTGAACAAATCCGATTAATAGATATTTAAGTAATTCAACCATCGTAATAACCTCCCGTTTGTCGATTATAAAATAATACACTAATGTAATTATTATTGCAATAATAGAGTAGAAATATGCTATAATTTATTTAAATGAGGTTGATATAATGATTAAAAAACTTTTTAAACTACTTTTTTCAAGAATCTTTATAATTATATTGTTAGTTCTTTTACAGTTTGCAGTTATTTTTGTTCCTTTATATGTTTTAAACAGAAGTACATTTTTTAATATTTTTTTCTGGGTTATCGGAATTTTAGTAGTACTATATGTTATTAAACAAGACATTGAGCCGTCTTTTAAATTAGTATGGACAATTGTCATTTTACTTTTACCGGTTTTGGGAGCAGGTTTGTATTTTATCTTTGGTGATAAACAACATGTCAATAAAAATATCCGTAAATCACATGATTATCGTACAAAAAGTCATCATTTATTAATTGGTGAAATTAAACATAATAATATTTCTATTAACCATTCACCCCTTAGCAAGGATGTCATGGCTTATTTACAAAATCAAGGTTTCCCAGGTCATAACAATACAAATATTGCTTTCTTTCCTTGGGGCATGGACAAATTCAATTCGTTATTAATCGACTTAAAAAACGCCAAAGAATTTATCTTCTTAGAATATTTTATCATTGATGATGGTTATATGTGGGATACGATTCTTGACATTTTAAAGCAAAAAGTCAAAGAAGGAGTTGAAGTTAGATTAATCTATGATGGATTTGGATGTCTAACTACACTTCCCCATAATTATGATAAAAAAATAAATAGTTATGGAATTAAATGCCGTATCTTTAATGAAATTAAACCAATGATTACTTTTAAAGTTAATAATCGTGATCACCGCAAAATTTTAATTATCGATGGTAAATATGGTTATACCGGTGGTATCAATTTAGCTGATGAATATATTAACAAAATTAATCGTTTTGGAGTGTGGAAAGATACTGCGATTCGTTTAGAAGGAGATGCAGTTTACTCTTTAACTTTCTTGTTCTTACAAATGTGGAACTCAATTAAAGATGATAACGAAGATTATCAAAAATACCATATTCCAAGTAAAATTAAAAAGAATAATTTAGTAATCCCTTTTGGCGATGATCCAACAGATAAAGAACGTGTCGGTGAAAATGTTTATATAAAAATATTTAATCAAGCCAAAAAATATGTCTATTTAACTACTCCTTATTTAATTTGTGACGATACTATCAATAGCGCCATTACTCTTGCTGCTAAAAGTAATGTTGAAATATTCATTATTACTCCAGGTATTTATGATAAAAAAATGGTTTCATGGTTAACAAAATCTTCATATCATCGCTTGTTAAAAGCTGGTGTAAGAATTTTTGAATATAGCAAAGGATTTGTTCATGCAAAACAATATGTAAGCGATGATAAAATTGCGATGGTAGGTACAATTAACATGGATTATCGTTCATTTTATCACCACTATGAATGTTCAACTTATATTGAAGATGAACAATTAGCCTTAAGCGTTAAAGAGGATATTTTAAATTTAATAAAAGAATGCAAAGAAATTAAATTAGATGAAATAAAAGAGCCCGGTATTATCAAACGTCTATTTACTGATATTTTAAGAATCTTTGCCCCATTAATGTAAAAAAAGATGGTTGAACCATCTTTTTATTTTGCAGTTAAAATTGTACGATCATAAACATCAAATTTAATGTTTTGTTTTCCATGTTCTCTTAATTCATCAACTAATAAATCTCTAAAAATAACTGGATAAGCTGTTGCTTTACCACTAGAAATAAGATCTCTTAAAGTTGAAGATTTATAAGCTAAATAATCAATAATTGCTACTTGATAAGTTTTATAAAAATTTAAATTATAAATATTGTCATCAAACTCATCAGTTAAGGTGATTTCCATATCCGAAAAATTTAAGCCATGAATTTCTTCGCCTGTTAATTCAAAAAGAATTACTTCATTATCAAATGGCATAATTTCAAATACATCACCATTAGTAATTGGTTTATCTTTACTAATATTTATATTTCTAAAGGCTCCGGTATTAATAATAGAAACATCACTCTTTGTTACATCAAGAATAACTCTTGTTCCCCATTTTGGAAAACCCGATTTTGAACTATAATTTGAACTACTATAGCATAATTCTTCATTGATTAATGGAGCGTATTTATTATATTGTTCATCGATTTTTTGTTTAATGACTGCATCTTGTTTTGTTGAATCAAGTGGAACATTTTTAACTGTTGCTTTAGTTACTTTTTTATCTTTTAAAGTTAATTGAATATAGCCAAAGGTATTTTTTAATGAATCTTTGTTTTGAACTACTGGAACTAATTGATTAACTACATCATAATAACCATTATATTCACTATGACGATGACCATTGATAATGGCTGAAACACCATAATTATTTAAAATCATATTGGTCATATCATTTACTTTGTCACCAGAGTGAGTATTAGCAATAACAATATCACATTTACTTTTTACTTCTTCCATTAATTCACTGCAAATAGTTGCAACATCTCTAAAATCAATATTACTGATACGTGATTGTAAAATTGAACTTGTTAAACTACCTGGAGCAAATGAAACAACCCCAACTTTAATAAAATCTAAATCAATAACTGTATATGGAAGAGAATGTTCAAGTAATTTTCCACTATCTTTATAGTATAGATTACTATTTACTAATGTTGCCGTTGATTCGCCATTACTTTTATCACCATCAAAGAATTTTAAATATTCTTCAATTCCCCAGTCAAATTCATGATTACCTATTCCCAAAATGTCAAAACCAACATCATTCATAACTTCAATAACACTTTCACCTTTTGAAACATTACTTAAAGCTGTTCCTTGAAGCATATCACCATTTCCAATAACGATTGTATTATCAACATCATCTTGATTTTCAATTAAATCAATTTGATATTTTAAGCTTGCCATACCTTTTGAATATTCATTCTCCATTATAGCACCATGCAAATCATTAACACTAATAATATTTAACACTTCTTCTTTCGCTTTATTTTGAGGATTACAACCTGTTAATAATGTTAAAAGAAGGGCTAAAGTTAATACTTTTTTCATAATTCTACCTCCACCATTTCATCTTTCATTAACGAATACAAGTAAACTTTTACGTTCTTATTCGATATTGAATTTAAATACTTTTTATAAGTCATTAATTGATCTTTATATTTTTTGACATCAGCATTACTTAATTTATAATCAATAATGGCAAAATAATCATCATATTCTAATAAAAGGTCAATAATACCATGAATTTCCTCATTATTACTTTCATAAATAAATTCATGTTCTTGATATATTTTAGCACCATTCAAATTAATTTTATTCAAAAAACTTTTGATATGCTTTTGATAAAACTCATCCAATCCATCAAAAGATGGGCTTTTTAAGTCTAAATTCTCTAATATTTCATGAAACTTTGTACCACTTTTTAAAAGATAATACTTATCTTTACTGATTAAATCTTCAATTTCGACTGAAGCATGTTTATTACTTAAATCTTTACTTTGAACTTTAATTTCTTTATATGTTGCTTCTTTAGACAATGAAACAATTTCATTTTCAGAAGTATTTAAATAATCTAAGTCAACATCAACATCGATTTCACGAATCAACTTATTACTCATTAAATAATTTTTTATATAAAGAAGAAAGTCATCAAAAGAAGAAAAATCCTCTTTATCATCAATTGTCTTTTCAAAGTCAACTTGACTTATTAAAATAGCTTTTTCTTTAACTCTTGTTAATGCTACATAAAATAAACGTATACGTTCTGAAATATCTTCAATTTGACGATAATAATTATTCACTACTCTAAGCGGTGAATCACAATTATGTGATATGATAAAACCATATCGATCACTAAATGTATATAGCCCTTTAAACTCTTCTTTATTGAAACTCTTCTTTAAATCGGGGAAATAAATAATTTTATATTCTAGTCCTTTTGACTTATGAATATTCATCATCAAAACACTATCGCTATCTTCTAAAACCCCTTGATAATCGGGACTAAAATCTTTAATTAATGAGCTAAAATAGTCACAAAATTCAATAAAAGAAATTTGACAATTAACAAGTGAATTTAGTGTATTAATAACATATTCAATTACAATATTAGCTTCTAAAATATTTTTATCTTTAACTAATTTATTAAAAATATCAAATTCCTCGATAATATGTGAAAAAATAACCGTATTAGCTTCACTACTATACAAATTAATAATCTTTTGCATTTTGATAACTAAAGGATTAGTAAAATATTGATTTTCTTTCATCATCACAAATAGTTCTTCATCACTTATATCGATTAATATACTACGAGATAACGACATTAAAGCATGACGAAAAGCTTCATCAAATTGTTTTAATGATAATGATTTATACAATACCAAAATATTGATAATAAGATGTATAAATGGTGATTTGGTTACACTTTCATTTTGAAAAATTTGAAGTGGAATCATTTGATAATCAAATACTTTTTTAAATTCCTCATAAGAACTAGATGTTGAAGTTATGATAGCAAAATCTTTATAAGTACAAGGACGCATTTTTTTAATATTAGGATCAAAAACCAAGTACCCTTCACTCATTTTTTGTTTGATATCTTCACTTACAATGAAAGCTTCATACTCATTGATTCCTATTTCATTTTCTTTCTTATCAAAGTGATAATGATAGACTTCAAAACAATTTTCATTATTTTTACCAATTGTTTTATACTCACCATTAAGTGGATTCATATGATGCTCTTTAATATAATTAGCATCACCATAAGTCGGATCCATTAAAAAATCAAAAAGATCATTAATCGTGTTAATTACTCCATCACGTGAGCGGAAATTGTTGGTCATATCGATTTTTAGCCCACCATTATTAAAACCATACTCGATATATTTGCGTTTAAAAATATTCGGATTAGCATTTCTAAAACGATAAATAGATTGTTTGATATCACCAACCATATAAACATTATTATTACTTAATAGATTTATAAACGTTTCTTGTAAATCAGAAGTATCTTGATATTCATCAACTAATATTTCATAATAATGTTTTTTCTCTTTAGCCAAAATTGATGGATTTTCTTTTAAAATCTTAATAGCCATTTTGGCAATATCAATAAACTCAAATAAATTAACCGTTTTTTTATAATCATTCATTTTACGATTTAATATTCGTAAAATATTAACAATAAATGATCCAAATGAAGCGCTATAACTTATTTCTTTTTTTAATTCTTCCTCATTTTCATAAACACAATATTTACGAATAATATCTAGATTTTCCTTAATTTTAGAATAAATATCTTTATAGACAAATTTATTCGGTGTACGAATGTATTTTGTATGATTAAATAAATAATTTGCTATTGAATTATAGTCATCAAAATCAATGAATTTATCAAGTTCAAATGGATATAAAAAGGCAAAGTCATCATAATATTTTTCGTATAATTCTTTAACAATTGACTGATGTTTTTTGATTAAATTTAAATAGTCTTCATATATTTTTTCGCTCGTTAAAGGAAGATAATGATTATTTTCTAGAAATATCAAATATTCTTCAAAATCAGGTTTTAAATTAATCATTTCATAAATCTTAATGATTCCTTCAAATAATTCATTATCATCATCTTTACGATTACCTTTTAAAATTTTGTATAAAACAGGATTATTTTCTTGATAAAATTGTTCAAATAACTCTTTTAAATATGAACGTAATTTAACTTTAAAAAATAAACTATCGCCTAAGTTAACATTTTTATCAATATCTAAAACATAATAATATTTTTTGACAAAATATAAAGAGAAAGCATCAAAAGTAGTTATCATTGATGATTCTAGCTTAATTACTTGATCTTTTAAGTTTTCCTCTTTTAATAATCCTATACGCACACGATCTTTCATTTCATTAGCTGCATTTTTAGTAAATGTTAATACTAATAAATTGTTAATATCAATGCCATTTTTAAGGTGATTCAAAATACGTTCAGTTAAAACTCTAGTTTTTCCACTTCCAGCTCCCGCTGAAACAAGAATATTTTGATCCTTACTATATAACGCCAGTTTTTGTTCACTACTAAATTCCATTATTTTCACCACCTAAAAAAGTTTGATAATCTTGTTTTTGAATAATTTGTTTATTATTTTTATTATGACAAATATCTTCAAAAGGGCAATATTCACATGAATCTATTTTTCCCTTCATCATTTTAGGATCGATTTCAAAATTTGCATTTAAAATATCATTAAGAGCTTCATCAACTTTTTTCGATACATATTTAATCATTGCTTTCATTTCAATACTCGATAATAAGTTTTTACTCTTAATAAATTTTTTATCTTCATTAGATATTGTCTCTAAAAGAGCTTCATTACTATATCCACATAAACGATACTTTTTTTCACAATCAACGACATTTTGTAATTCTTTATCATTATATTGTTGATAGATATGTTGTAAATATAAACCAGCAATTTGATGATGTTTAAATTGCTTATCTTCATTCATATAATATGCATACATTGGTAGTTGTAAATTAAGCCCATAATACAGTAAATTTAAATCAAAATTGGTATCCTTACCTGTCTTATAATCAACAAGAATAAGTTCATTGTCATTAAAGATAATTTTATCGATAAATCCTTTAATTGTAATATCAATGTTATCAATAATTTTTTTAATCAATACTTCTTTTTCCATTAATGTATGATGAAGCATTGATGATTTCATAAAATCATCATTATATTTTTTGACAATTGCAAACTCTTTATCAATTAATGAAATTAAAAAGCGTGTTTGATTAGTATCTAATCCTTGTTTAATTTCATCATCAAAAATATCATCATAATTAAAATTATCTTGATTACATTCTTCAAGTAATCGGTGATAAACTTTACCTCTAGTAGTTGCTAAGGTGTTATCAAAACTTTCTAATTTTAAAATATGCTTTAAATAATACATATATTTACATTTAAAATAATCATCTAATTTCGAATAAGATAATTGTAATTGATTATTTAAATATTTTCTAAAAACATTAATATCAATGGGTTGATATCGATAATCTTTTAAAGCAACATATTTTTTAAAATTATAAGTTAAAAAATCATATTGATGATCTTTTATTTTATAGCGATTAAAATAATCTCTACTCAATCCATAACGATATATTTCATTATCTAAAGAGTAATATTTATAATGGGGTTCACTCTTTTTTCTTATTACCTTCATTTTATATTTAGATACCATATATGATGGAGAATACGATGCAAAATTTGATAATAATTTATAAGAAACCCAATGGCATTTATTTAAAATGGCCCTAATCTTATTTTCTTCGATACTTGTTCTTTCACTTGACGTATCAACGCCTAATAATGATAATTGTTGATCATCTAAAAATGCATTATCTAAACTAATTTTTGGTGCCGAACCATTATTAAAATTCAAGAAGAAAATAATATCATCTTTTCGGATATTATATGATAAATCAACTGTTTCTAGATAAATATCTTTTTTTAATTGATTCATTTTTATTAATTTTAAATCATTAATAATAAATGGTTTTGCTAAATCAATATCATCCAAAAAAGCATATTGATTGATAATCTTTTTTACACTATTTTTAATTTCGATATTTTTAATATTATTAGTTGCTTCAATTAGGGATAAATTATCTAAAGATTTAATAAAATTAATAACCTCATTTGTGGCATATAATGAATTATTAAAAAATGGAATAAAAGGAAGATGATAATCATTTAATACCTTAGTTAAAATTAAATGATAATCATCATTAATATTCATTAACTTTATGCGATTTAAAGATACGCCTTGCTCCAAAAGATTCATTATTTCATATATAGCTTCATTAACTTCATCTTCAATACTACGATATTCAAAAACTTCTTTATTAATTTCTTCTAAATCACGATAATTAATTGATACTTTCGTTTTAGATGATAAATAATTAACTAATTTTGCTAGTGATGAACTATGATCCATATCAATAAAATCAAATTCCATATTTACTATATTTTTTAAAAATATTTGATCATAATAATATAATTTTTTTTGAATTAATTCTTGCTTTAAGTCATATAAAAACGATATTTTTTCATCATCTTTAACTTTTGCTGTGATATATTTTAAATTCTCTAAATATACATCAATAACATTTAATGGCAAGTGCTTAGTTAAAAAACAATATAATCGAGCTTCATTATCATAACTTCCAAAAACCTTATCCGTAACTTCTTTTAATGACATTACTTTAACATTGGTCAAGGGACTTAACATTTTGATATAATCTACTTTATTATTTGTAACAACTATTTTTTTCATTGTAAGCACTCTCCTTTTAGTTATTATATATTATCATATTTTTAGATAATAAAAAACTTTAAAAGAATTCTTTTAAAGTTTAAATAGTTAAATTTTTAATCCAGATTTTTGATTTAAATAATTTATAACCTGGAATAATTTTTAGTAAATCTAATGATTGAATAATACCATAAAAATAAATTAGTGGTAAAGTCGTTAAATAACCTAATAAAAGCGCTAAAGGAACACTTATCGTCCACATAAAACAACTATCAAAAATAAATGCTAAAACTGTTCTTCCACCCGCTCTTAAAACAAAGAAATTATTAGTATTATACATAAAAACTGGGAACATAAATGACATTATTCGCAATAGTTTAGTTGCCATACTTCTAGCATTAACACTGATGTTAAATAATAATGGGACATATGGGGCAATAAAAAATAATATAATTGACAATCCTATACAGACACTAACTGAGAAAAAAACCAATTTTTTAGCATTATCATATGCTCCTTCTAAGTTATTCGATCCAAGTTCGCTTCCAACTAAGATAGCAACGCCTGAGGCTAATGCATTAAAAGAAACATAAAACAAATTCATTGTAATTGATGTAATAGAAACACTGACGACCGCATCTCCACCACGTAAAGAATAAGCAAAAACAAGCAATGTATTTGCTCCACTCCATAAAATTTCATTACTTAAAACTGGTAATCCTTTTTTCGTAATATTAATTAAATTATTACGTGAGATTCTAAAATCACGATAAACATGATGGGCAAAATTAAACTTTTGAATATGAGAGTAAGTAATAACCATAAGTGCTTCAACAATTCGCGCAATTAATGTCGCAAGTGATGCACCACTGACACCCATATTAGGAAATCCATAATTTCCGTATATTAATAAATAGTTTAATGTAATATTGATAACTACTGCTACAATTCCAGCAATCATCGGAAAAATAGCATGGCCTATTTCTCTTAATGAAGTACCATAGACTTGAATGAAGCATATTGGAATAATTGTTAATGTCGCATATTTAAAATAATTAACTGCACTATCAATCGAAGCTTCTTTGTCCAAAAAAAGTGATGCTAAAAATCGGTCATTAAAAAAAATAATTAAAAAACCAATAATCGAAATCGTAACCGCAAAAATAAGTTTGACTCGGAAAGATTGTCGAACACCTTCATCATCTTTAGCGCCATTATATTGCGCAATAAAAATACCCGGTCCAGCAAGACCACCACTAAGAGCCATCATAATGATAAATAAAATTTGATTAGCAATATTGACACCTTCAATTGCTTCTTGATTTAATTGACCTATCATTATGTTATCAAGTAATGAAACAAAAGAAGTAATTCCTTGTTGTAACATTATTGGTAAAGCAATTAATAGTACTGTTTTATAAAATTTTTTATCACCGATTAATGATTTAAACATGTTATCACCATTATTATTATAACAAAAAAGTGCTAGTAAAAACTAGCACTTAAACACTTCAATCTTATAAAGAAGCAGTTTCCATGATATGAACTAAAGTTTCAACATATGCTGATAAGTGAGCTTCAACTCTACCAGGGAATTTTTCTTCGATGAAATCTAAGTTATCGAATGGGGTATGCATAATTTCATAACCTTCTTCGACTAAATCACTTGCAACTTGTGTACTACCATCCATAGGACCAATTTCCCAGTTTGTAGCTTCACAATATAAAACAGGAACACCTTTATTTTTGAATGGAGCATGGTCTGACCAGTCACCAGTTGTACCAGCAGGATATTCTTCGTTTAAACCTTGTTGAGTTCTTAAACCTAATTCTTTTTCATCACTCCAAGCAAGTAAGTTTTTAAGAATTGATTGAGATTTTTCATCAGCACCGCCGTAAACATAAGTATAATCACCAGCAGCAATTGTATCTAGGTTAACCATTACTTCAATGTTACCTAATTCAGCTTCAGTTAAACTATCAACATAAGCCTTACTACCTTTTAAACCAACCTCTTCAGAACCAAATGCTACAAAAACGACATCGTAAGGTAAGTCCTTTCTACCAACAACTTGTTTAGCAGCTTCAAGCATTGCAACTGTACCAGAGCCATTATCATCAACGCCATGACCAGCACTAACGCTATCATAGTGAGCACCAATTACTAATGTCTTGTCGCCATCAACTTCATTGTTTAATTTTGCGATGACATTTTGAGAAGTTTTTTCACTATATTCGAATTTTTGGTATTCTGGTGCATAACCGAACTCTTTCAATTCACCATATACATATTCTGCGGCCATTTTTTCTGTATTAGTACCTGCTTGACGTAAAGCATATGAGTCTTGTAATACATTTAATTGTTCATAAGCATATTGGCCATAAGCTTTTTTCTCTTGTGGTTTATCACAAGAAGATGCAACTAGCATAGTAGTTAATGCTACTGCAAATAATAATTTTTTGGATTTCATATTGTCAAATCCCTCCTATTTCTACATCTAATCTAACACATTTTTTAGTTTTGTAAATACCATATTTAACTACTCATTAACTAAAATGGTTAATATTATGTTAGCGCTTACATATATGCAAATAGAATAATTTAGAGAGAAAAAGCCGATTTTCTAATAAAGAATAATGTTTTCCTATGATTTGCTTTTATGGTTTACTTTTAAAATAATTTAAACATAAAAAAAAATCAAAACTTTCGTTTTGACATGAACAAGAAAATGGTGGACCTGAATGGAATTGAACCATCGACCTCACCCTTATCAGGGGTGCGCTCTAACCAACTGAGCTACAGGTCCATTTACTAGCGCTTAATCATAATACCATTTATATTATTATATGTCAACATTTTTTTATTAACTTTTTTTAAAAAAAATTTAAGGTGCCGTTTTCTAGCACCTTAAATCTAAAATTCTTGTTTAATTGATCGAGTAAATAATTTTTTTAATTCTTCTAAAGCATCTTTATTTTCATAAAGAATGGCATAAATGGCATTACAAATTGGTAATTCAACATCATATTTTTCACCCAAGGCTTTTAAAGCTTTAACAGTATAATAACCTTCAGCTAAACTTGTGTAAGGCTCATGTTTTGCAAAAGCTTCACCAAAAGCTCGATTATGCGAATATTTAGAAAAAACAGTTGCTTCATAATCACCCAAGTGACATAATCCATAGGCAGACAACTCATTTCCACCCATTTTTTTAATTAAACGAGCAATTTCTCTAGTTCCTCTAGACATTAGAGCCCCTTTTAATGTTGTTAATGAAAAGCCATCTAACAACCCTGCAGCTATACCATAAACATTTTTAGCAGCGGCGCCAATTTCATTACCGATTAAATCATTTCCATAATAAAAACGAATTAAATCACTTGAAAATGTATCAACTAAAAATTTTGTTGTATTTTCATCTTCACTATCTATGACCATACAATTTGGATGATGATTAACAAACTCTTGAACATGTCCTGGTCCTAGCCATACCGCCACTTTATTAGAAATATCTAAATTATCTTTAGCAATTTCTGATAGTCTTCTAAGAGTGGTAATTTCAATACCTTTCATACATAAAACAAATATTTTATTTTTTAATTCTAAATATTTTATCTCATTAAAGAAGTCTTGTAATCCTTGAGAATTAATTGAAATAATAATAACATCTTTATCTTGTAGACTATCTAAAGAAGTCTCTAATTTAACTTTTTCACTTAAAGTTAATAATTCGTTTTTGCGATCAGTTAAAAAACCAATCATATTTTTTGAATTACTTCTTCCATATAAACTAACATCTAAATTAATTAAATCTAAATACCATGTTATAAAAGATCCCCATCTTCCACAACCTACAACTTCTATTTTCATAACATTAATCTCCTAATAATCCATCATTTTTAAGTAATCGATATAAACATTGATCAAAGGAAAAAGTATTAATTAATTCTTCAACTTCGTTTAAAACAATTTGTTTATGTGAATTACTAATATTTGTCTTTATTGCCCTTATCAAAATATTTTTAGGTGTATGGCTTAAATCAACAAATTCAAGTAATTGCGTTTTATAACCTAAATATTGTAGTAAGTTAGCTCTTATAGCATCGGTAAACAAGGCTGATGTTCTTTCCTTGACGATTCCATAACGTTCAATAATATTTAATTTATTCGCCTTTAATTGATTATTTAATTCATGTTGGCAACATGGAACCGAAATAATAACTTTTGTATTCCATTTAATTGCATTGTATAAAGCAAAGTCAGTTGCCATATCGCAGGCATGAAGCGATATCACCATATCAACATCAAATGGAGCTTTATATCCATCAATATTTCCAACTTCAAATTGTAAATTATTATAACCATATTTTTGAGCTGCTAAATTACAATTTTTAATAACATCTTCTTTTAAATCTAGTCCAATTATATGACAATCAATATGTTTTATTTCAACTAAATAATAATAGACAATAAAAGTTAAATATGACTTTCCACATCCAAAATCAATAATATTTAATGATGATAAATTTAATTTAGAAATGACTTCATCAATAAAAGTTAAGAATTTATTAATCTGACGATATTTATCTTGCATTGATGCGACAACTTTATAATTTTTGGTAAAAATACCCATATCAATTAATGGTTCAATTTTTAATCCTTCTTCTAAAAGGTATTGTTTTTGATGGTTGTGACTATTTTCATGTTTAATATTACATTTTAAGCATGTCTTATTGAAGAAAACTTTATCTTTTTTAGAAATTTTAATACTATATTCTTCAGTTTTAGTAAATGCATTTAGTTGTTTAAAATCATTCAGAAAACTACTTGTATATTCAACACATTTTTCAATAGTTATATGTTCATGAAAAACTTGTTTTTGAGTAAATTTTTCAACAAAATATTCATTATTGATAAAATTTAAAACAATTTTTTTGTATTCACTTTTCTTAGCATTACTGATAATTACTTTTAATGGTTTTTGATCAAAAATTATTTTTAAATAATCTTTTAATTCCATCTTCTCACCTCATTTAGATTTACTTAATAATAGCAAAAAAGGTTGTAAATTTCTACAACCCTCTTTAATATTTGATTAAATTAAACCTAACATTCCAATGTAGCACATTGGTACAATATATGGTCCATAACTACCAATAATAGCAAAAATTACAAGAAGAATAACGGCAACAACACTAGTTATTGCTCCAACTATGACACTTATCAATGCACCTTTACCACAAAGTCTAGCAGTATTTGGTTTTTCTTTTTCCCAAATCAAATACAAAATTAAACCAGCTAATGGAATGAAGAAACCTAATAATGCCCATAATTTACTTGGGTTTAAGTCGTTTGAATTAGTTTCTACATTTAATGGTGTTCCACAAGATGGACAATATTTTGCATCATCGCTTACTTCTTTTCCACAATTTTTACAATACATAAATATCACCTTATACTCCTTGTGAAGCTAATACAGCGCAATATGAAAGAACATATAATAGAATTTCAAAAACAACTCCAAATAATGCACCTTTTCCTGCAACTTTAGCTGTACGAGGTTTTTCATCTTTCCAAACCAAAAATAGGATTAAGCCTGCTAATGGAATGAAAAAGCCTAAAATTCCCCAACCAATACTTCCAGAATCATTGCTTGTTGCTAATGGACTATTTCCATCAACTGGTGCTTGACAATTTGGGCAAAACTTATCGCCATCATTTAATTCGTGACCACAATTTTTACAATACATATTATTACCTCCCCTTTTTATTTACATACAATTGCAAAAATTTCTAAATCTTCTTCATGATTATTAATAATTTCATGACGATGACCCTTTAAGCAAATATGAGCACAATCTTTATGAAGTTCATATGTTTCATCATCATCTTTAATTGTTGCTATTCCTTTTAAGACATAAACAATTTCTTGATCATCAATGTGTTTATGTTGGCCAACACTGCACCCTTTTTTTATAATGTGATGCATTATTTTTTTATCACCTTCAAGAATTATTTTGGACAAAAGAACACCGTGTCCACCCTTAAAATTATGTAATTCATTATAAGACAATTGATTAAAATCTAATTTCATAAAAATTATCTCCTTTTGTTAACTAAATCTTACTACAGTTAATAATTGTTTGCAAGACTACCTTACTAATTCAATACTTTGTTTACCACTTTTATATTCAATTTCTAATTCTAAAATCGTCATTGCTTTATATGATTTTTGAATTTCTTTTTGACGTTCTTCTAAGAAGTCTTTGCGATATTTTTCTGCCAAAATATCGATATCTTTTAAAATGATATCTTCATCTTCGATGATTTTAACTTTTCCAAAGACAATTACACTACGAAAATAAGTCGTATATTCTTCACTAACAACATGATCCATATCAATAATAGTAAAAGAACATTTTGAACAATTACTAATTGCCTCTAATTTTTGCCCTACTTTAGCACAATGAAAAATTATTTTATTATCAGAATAGACATAACTTAAAGGAACTCCATAAGGGTAACCATTTTCGCATAATAAAGATAGTACCCCTGATGTATTTCTTTTTAAAATCTTATCAATTTCATGTTCATTTAATTCTTGCTTAATTCGACGCATTTTATTAAACATCATCTTCATCGTTCTCCTTCTTTAATAAACTTTTTTCTAGATTTCGTAATTTTTGATAGACTTCTTTTCGCTTAGTATTTAATTCACTAATTTTATTTTTAATTTCGTCACTATGAGTTTTAACAAACTCTTTTTTAGCATTAGTCGTCTCTTTTAGTAATTGGTGATATTTTCTTCGCACCATTTTAATTTCATTAACAATTCGTTTAGGACGAGCGCTAAAATTAGGATAAGCTTTTTCAATTCTTTGAATTAAAATTGATTTGTCTTTTAACATTAAATGAACTTCTTTAGCAATTGTTTCAGTATTATCGCCTTTTGCTTCATCAATATTTTTTCGAACAATTTCCATCAAGAAATGAGAAACAATTGTATCAGTTAAATATAATATTATAATGAAGATACCTAACACCATTAATAATGTATCGCTTAAATACGTCATCCATTTGAAATAATATGGATCTAAAAGATAAACAATTAAGACCGAAGCTAGTCCAAAAAGAATTAGATTACCAATCCAAATACGACCATGCAAATTCATTGGCTTTTGACTATAATCCCACCAGCGAGCATGGAACATTTTTTCCATGTACCACGAAGTAAAATATTCTAAGGCTCCACAAATAACAAAACCCGCAAAGAAGACTTCGATAACACTTCCTTTTCGACCAAATAATCCACCGACGACAACAGTTATAAATACTACCCCAAAACCATAAATTGGACAATAAGGGCCGATTAAAAATCCGCGATTAATAAAACGATGAAATTGAATATATTTTAAAGTAACTTCCATTACCCAACCTAAAAAAGAAAATATAAAAAACATTAATGTTAATTCAAAAAATAAGCGCATTATTTCACCCTCAATCTATTTTAAAAATATCATATTTAATCTTAAATTACAATTTAAAAAGAGGCTAAAATTTAGCCTCTTTATTAATTTAAATTTTTTCAGCAACTTTCCAAGCATCCCAAATAACACTACGTAAATTACCAACGCGATTAGCGTCACCAATCAAGTGAATATGTTTACCTTTTGCTACGATAGGATTTGGTGTATATCCAATTGAAACAATAATATCATCAAATTGTACTTTGCTTTCTTTATTTTCATTATCAACAATGATAGCTTCATTGCCATTTATTTCTTTAACTTTAGATAATAAATGAACTTCAACATTTTTATATTTAAAATAATCTCTTAAATAAGATGAGTTAGCTAAGCAAAGTCCCCTAATAGCCATTAAATCTTGTTTCATTTCAACAATAATTGGTGTCTTACCTTGTTCTTTTAATTCATAAGCAATTTCACATCCAGTTAATCCACCACCGATAATTAAAACTTTTTCACCAACATTTTTATTTTTCAAATAAGTCACTGCATCAATGGCTTTTTCATAACCTTTTCCTTTTAATAATCGTGGTTTAGCACCAGTTGCAATAATTACTTCATCAGCATCTAAACTATTAACGTCTTTGATTTCTGTATTAAATTTAACTTTAATACCTAACTTATTTACTTGACGACGATACCAATTAATTAGTTCTTTGTCTTTTTCTTTAAAAGCAAAATTTGAAGCGTCGATAAAGACACCACCTAGTACATTACTTTTTTCATAAATAGTAACGTCATGCCCTCTTAATGTAGCAATACGAGCAGCTTCCATACCACCAATACCACCACCAATGATAGCTACTTTCTTTTTAACTTTAGCTTCTTTTATATCATATTTATGACCTTGCATTGTTTGTGGATTTAAAGCACATCTTGACATATGATTAACGTCATCGAAAGCTTCATCATTAGCAGCTCCTTTATAGTGAGCGAGTGGGAAACAAGCGTTATGACAACATATACAAGGTTGAATATCTTCTAAACGATCTTCTAAAACTTTGGTTACCCATTTTCCATCAACTAAGAATTGGCGAGCAACACCCATGCCATCAATTTTATTTTCTTTTATTGCTTGACTTGCAACATCTAAACTCATTCTTCCAGCACATACTACTGGTATATCAACAAATTTCTTAATATGAGCGACATCATCTAAATTGCAGTTTTCAGGCATATACATAGGTGGGTGAGACCAATACCAAGCATCATATGTCCCATTATCGCAGTTTAACATATCGTATCCTGCATCTTGTAAATATTTAGCGGCCTTTTCGCTTTCCTTCATATCACGGCCTACTTCTTTAAAATCTGTTTCACCATAAATAGCACCACTACAAAAGCCTTTTGTTTTACTAACGACAGAATATCTTAAAGAAACCGGATAATCTTGACCACATACTTCTTTAATTTTTTGAACAACTTCAACGGCAAAACGATAACGGTTTTCAAAACTACCACCATATTGGTCAGTTCTAAAGTTTGTATAAGGTAAAGTAAATTGGTCTAATAAATAACCTTCATGGACAGCGTGAACTTCAACGCCATCAACACCAGCATCTTTACATAGTTTTGCAGTTTTAGCAAAAGCTTCGATCATTTTTTTTATTTCTTTTTCTTTTAAAGCACGTACTTTTACATCCTCTGCCCAACGAGAAGGTAATACTGACGGTGAAGCACAAATACGACTAACATTGACAATTGGTGAAGCTAAAACACCTAATGGTTTATATTTTAATAATGGTACTAAAGAATTAGTAATAGCAAAACTACGACCAAATCCAGCAGTTAATTGTACAAATAATTTTGCGCCGGTTTGATGGATTTCATCCATATATGGCTTTAACTCTTTAAACATTTTTTTGTTTTGGTAAAGCCAGCGATTACCAATCGGATCTCTTAAAGGAGCAATTCCAGGAATAATTAAACCAACATTATTTTTAGCCTTCTCCATAAAAAATTCAGCAGCCACTTTGTTAAAATGGTTCGGTTTCATCCATCCAAAAAGAGAAGTTCCACCCATTGGACACATAACAATACGATTTTTGATTGTTACATTACCAATTTTGAAAGGAGTAAAAAGTGAACTATATTTTTCGTTCATAATTATTCTCCTCCATTGATAATAATTTCTAAATCAGAAGTTGGATAAGACACACATGGATGAATAAAGCCAAACTTTTTGTCAGCTTCTCTTCTTCCATCACGATCTTGAGCAATAATAAATTCACCTTTAACTAATTTAGCATGGCAAAATCCACATCCACCAGCACGACATTTACTAGGAGCATTAATTCCTGCTCTTTCTAAAGCAACTAAAATTGTCTCGTTTTCATTAGCTTTAATATCATATACTTCATCTTGAACATGAACTTTAATATTGAATGTTCTTGGATTATCAATTTCTAAATCAACACAACAAGAAGCATCTTTATGAACATCTTTTACTTCAAGATTAAATTTCCTTAATTCAGGAATAACGAATTTATACATATTTTCTGGACCACATAAGAAATATGTAACACTATTAGGGTTAACATATTTTTTAATTAAGTCTCCATTAATAAATCCGTGTTCATATCCTTTCTTATCTTCTTCACTTAAAACATAGATAACTTTAATATCCTGATTATTATTTAAAGCATCTAATTCTTCTTTATAAGCAAGATGTTCTTCATCTCTTGCACCATAAAATAACGTAACATTAAAGTCTTCTAATCCTTCTTTTTTAGCTTTAATTAATGACATAAAAGGGGTAATACCACTACCACCAGCAATAAAGACAACATCTTTTTTATCTCTTAAAGTTTCATAGTGGAAAGGTCCTGAAGGTTCAAGCATCATCATTGTGTCATTTACTTTTACTTCATTGCATAAATATTTTGATACAAATCCATATTCTTCTATACCTAAAACTAATTTATTATTTAAAGCATCTTTAGGAGAAGAAACAATTGAATATGGTCTACTTACTAAACTACCATTAATATTAAGTTGTAAAGAAACATATTGACCAGCTTTAAAGAAAGGAAAAGCATCACTATCAATACGAGTGAAAGTAAGCTCTGTCATTGTTTTGGAAATTTTTCTAACATTAGTAACTTTTACTTCCATATAGCCAGGATGTAAACGTTTTGCTTGCTCATTAACTCGATAAGTTTTCTTTAAAGGAGTATCTGGACCACTTGCTAACATTTTACGACGATTAGGGACTAAATGTTTAAAGCGAAGCATATCCATAAATCCAAAAATTTGTCTTTTAAATTTCATTTTATTTGCCCTCCTTTTTTAAATCGCCAACAGTTTGACGTCCAGATAAATCACCAGAAATATAAGCACTAGAATATCCACTTGAACGCATTGCATAACCACCAACAAAACGTAAATTTTCGTATAGTTTAGCATCTTCTTTCATCATCATCATACGAGGCATCAAACTATCCCAATCACCAGTTTCATAACCATAAATGACACCTTCAGGGTGACCACAATAACGAGCATATGTTGTTGGACAAGCAACTTCAATTTCTTCAATATAGTCTTTAATTTTACATCCAGTTTCACGTTCAAAAACATTAATCATATCTAAGGCAACAGCATCTTTCATTTTATAATAATCTTCATCATTTACATTACCCCAGTCATCTGACATAAACATTGTTGTAAAATACATCATACATGTTCCTTTAGGACTACAATCTTTATAGGCATTATTTAAGCAAACAGTTGCTTGAACATGATTGGTATTTATTTTTTTCATTAAATTATATTGTTTTACACTATCGCAAGTATCATAAATGAAATAGTTATGTGATTTAATACCTAACTCTTCAGCGCTTCTATTTAATCCCAAGAATAATGTATAACCTCTACCCGCAAATTTTCTCGTATTAGTTGCTCTTACCATCGCTTCGGTTACAGCTTTATCTTCTAACAATTTACCAAAGACTAAATGTGGTGAACAGTTAGCAATTACATGATGGGTATTAACTACTTTACCATTATGTAATTTTACCCCTTTAATCTTGTTATTTTCATCAACTAAAATTTTCGTTGCTTCAGTATTATAATAAATATCGCCACCTAGTTCACGAATACGAGAATCAAGAGCTAAACTAATTTCGTGTGAACGTGCTTTTGGCATCCATGCATCGCGTGTAATATAACGAATAACCATTGAACCATAATGCAAAAAACTCATACGATCTAAATCAATGCCTAAATAACACCAATATGCACTTAAAATGTCTTTTGCTTTTTGTGGCATTTTTAATGTGTCTAAAACTCCGTTAACACTATAACTACCAGCTTTAATAAAATTAGGGAAATGTTCTTTCATATAACTTGAATCAGTATTACCATTAACTGACATTGAATAAGTTTGAGCATCTCTTACTTCTTCACATAATTCAAAAAATTCAGTAATTGATTTTCTTGATTCTGGACAATATTCAACCATCTTTTCAATAAACTTTTCTTTACCAAAAGGCATTATACAATCATATTTTTTATCAGTTGTAATTAAATGATAAGCATCATTAATTTTAATCCAATCAACCTTATCTTCGACCCCTAAACTTCTAAATAATGTTCTTACATCACCCGGTTCTTCTTTTGAACCAAAGTCATTTAATTCATGTAAACTAGCTTCAAATTCAAAACGCCCTCTTTTAAAACTAGTAGCAAATCCACCTGGAATATTATGCTTTTCAACTAATAAACATGAATATCCAGCTTGTAAAACTCTAATAGCAGCAACTAAACCACCATTACCAGCCCCTATGACTACTACATCATAATCTTTCATTTTTCTTTATCCTCCTTTACATTAAATGATGAGATTTGTGTAACCAATATTTAAATTCCTCTTCACTACTAATATTTTTATAATACTTTAGAAGAATTTTAAAAATCTCACTTAATTCTTTATCTAAATCTTGTTCACTTAAATCTAGATAATTACTAGCTATCATTACTCCTAGTGAGTAACAATAATATTGCATTTTTTTATGCATTTCTTTAACTCGATCAATATCCATCTCAAGATTATTGGATAGTGATGAAATAATATCTTCATAGTTTGCATCATCGATAAACAAATTATTTTGACGTTGACGAACGTACATGAACAAAAACAATTGTTTTTCATTACGAGCAAAATTTAATAACTTTAATGCATAATGCTTATAATTATTAACTTTTTCTTTGAGATAATTAACCGTAATATAATCGACCAAAGATTGTTTTAAATCATCGATATTTTGAAATTCAGAGTAAATTGGTTGAGTTGATACATTTAACTGCTTAGCAATATTACGAGTTGTTAAATTAGTCTCTCCTAATTGTTTCAACACTACTACACTGGCCTTTAAAATATCATCACGGTAAATCTTCTTTTTATTCGCCATGAGATCACCTCTTTATTATATAACACTTGTTATATTTTAATTATAGTGTTTTCTTTTCGGTATTGCAATATCAAATGGCTTGATTATTATTAAAATGTGTGATATATTATTTTCGAACAATGTTCGACTTTTTATTTGCAAAAAGGGTGAATTAACATGAAAAATAATAATACAAAAGAATTAATTAAAGAACAAGCAATTAATATAATCAAAAGTAATACACCAATCAACATGCGTTTATTGGCCGACAAATGTCAAATGGGATTAGGTACACTATACTATTATTATAAAAGCAAAGATGAAATCATTATTGATATTGTTGATGATTATTGGAGTTCTTTTATTTCCACAACTAATCAACTTCAACTAGATAATGATATAAATATTGCTTTTGAGCAATTATATTTTCATTTATTAAATACTTTTTTGTTTTTCGAAAAAACATTTTTACGTGAACTTCGATTAAGTACAAATACAACAAAATTAGATAAACGTCAAAATGAAGAATCATATTTTAATTATTTAAGAGAAATTATTTTAAAAATCATCATTGAAAGAAAAACGCAAATTAACCAAGAAGTTTTTCATAACTTAACAATTGAAGATTTAGCTAATTTTATTTTTACATGTATAATCGATTTAATTATTCATAGTGATAATAATTATACTAAATTAGCCTATATTATTAAAAAAGTTGTTAATTAACTTATTAAGAAAGGAGGAAGAAATGAACAAGAAAATAATTATTTTATTTATTTTGGGTGAATTAATGGCTTTTGGCTTCATCTGCTTACTACAATTCATCAATGTAAAGACACAATTAGTGTGGTTTATTCTCACATTAGTTGGTATGCATTTAGGTATCATTAGTTTCATTGTCAGTAAAAAAGTATATAATCCACCGAAAAATTGTCGTATTCACTACTATATTGAATACATATTATTAGCTTTATACTTACCTTTTTTAGGTTTAAAAATATTTAATGTTCATATTGAAAGAACAACAAAGCTAATTCTTATCTTTGCTTTAACATTTATAGTAATTATAATAAGCATTTTTAACAACTTGAAATTTTATCAAAAATTAAAGGAGAATTAATCATGGATAAAACATCATTAAAAAGCATTCGTATTGTAGATAATTTCTATCAAAGCTCTAGTTTCTTCCCAATGCCAACAATTTTAGTTGGAACATTGGCCGAAGATGGTTCGACAACATATGGAGCATATTCACTTTGCTTTCCTTTCTATATTGCTGGAAAAGATTATTATGCAATGATTTTAAATTGTCGTAATAGTTCTAATACATGCAAAAATATTTTAAGAACTGGAAAAGCAAGTTTGAATTTTATCAGCGATAACAAAAAATATTTAAGAGAAACAGTTAGATTAGGATTCCCTGGAGATGAAGCTAAAGAAAAAATGAAAAATTTCTGTTTGACAATGAAAGATGGAGAAATGCAAGTACTTCATCCTGAAGAAAAATTTCCTAAAGTCATCGAAGAATCTTTCCAAGTATTTGAATGTACATGGATGAAAGAAGTTGATGGTGCTCAAGATGATAAAGTACAAACTGAATATAAAGGCCCATATCATACTTGTAATGGTATTACTTCTGAACATGGAGCTCATTTTATTTTAAGAATTGACAAAATTTTATTACAAGAGAAATATCATAAAGCTATTGTTAATGGCGTAAAAGCTTCTCAATTCCCTCCTCTTCCAGTCGATTATGGTTATCGTGATAGTAAAAACTTCTGGATTTCAAGAAAAAAACGTCCTTATGCTGAGACAGTTCAAGCCAAAGCTGTTGATGTTCAATCAGTAATGTACGCTGCTAATCGTATTGATCCACGAGTTCAATTTAGTAAAGAAGCTTGCGCCCAAATGACCAAGGTTCCTCGTATTTTCTTAAATAAAGCACTTAAAGGTTGTGTTGATTGGGCATTAAAACATAATGTATCATATATTCTTCCTGAACATATGGAGAAAATTAGAAATAAACACGAAGGAGAATAAAAAAAGACGGGCAAATCCCGTCTTATTTTTTATATAATGGTGAAATGTTGAATCCTCTTTTTTGCGACTCTAAAACTGTCTTTTCATCACTAAAATGCATTAAAAAAACTTTATGCCTAATTGATAAATCAATCATATCACTTAAGGTATCTAAATCAGTATGCACCGCCGATTTAAATAACGCAACTTCATGATATAAATAATTTATTTCACCTTTTTCTAACTTATTTACTGCATCCTTATTAACAACTGAAGTATCACCACTATAGTAAAATTTTAAATCTTTGGTTAAAAAATAATAACTATAGGCCTCTCCTATATGTGTAGTCTTATATGGATAAATACTAACAGTATTATTAATCATCTTTGAGATGATTGGTACATCATCATTAAAACTATAAGCACTTAATAATTGTTTAAGTTTCACTTTATTTGGATAAATTATTGTAACCTTTATACCTTGTTTAAACAATTTAATATACGTTAGTAACGGCTCCAAAGATGATACATGATCACTATGTAAATGAGTAATAATAATGACTAAATTTTCTATGTTATCTAATAATTGATAATAAATAATCTTGGAAGCAATTTTTTCACCACAATCAAATAAATACATTGTTTTTTCATCTAAATAAAACGCCGAAGTATTGTCTTTTTCATAATTAAATGGGCCACCATTACCTAAAAATAATAATTCTTTCATAAACTAATCAACATATATTTCCTTAAGTTCGCTATAAAAATGAACATAATCTTGACTAGGGGAACTAAATCTTTTCGCCATATCAAGAATAATTTCCTCTGGTACCCATTTTTCTGGATTACGACTTTTATTACGTTTTAAAATTGTTTCAATTGAATGAACTTTTAACATAATTAATGATAAATTATCATAACCCATTAATTTTTCAATAAAATAATTGCGACGTATATCATCTAAAAAAGTGGAATCTAAAACAATTGTAATATCGTGATTTAATTTTAACAATTCATTAGTTTGACTAATCATTTCATTATAAACTAAATTTGGATCTTTTGGAAAAACATTGTACGCCTTTGTCATTTTTTTACGAATTTCATCGCTTGATATTATTACTTCATTATTTATAAAATTTTGTGAACAATATGTAGATTTTCCTGTTCCAGGTAGTCCTGACAAAAAGATAATCTTTTTCATTATATTAATTTTTTTCTTAATTTTGATGAAATAATATCAACGAATATTACTAAAAAGATGACACCATATAAAACTGAAGCTAATTCAGACCAGTGTTGATTTTGACCATAAATAGAAATTGGATAACCAACTCCACCGGCACCAACTAAACCTAATAATGAAGCTGTACGAATATTTAAATCAAAACGGTATAGAATAACACTCAAAAAGTTTGGAGCAACTTGAGGAACAACACCTAACTTAATTTTCGATGCAAAACTTGCACCACAAGCATCTAAAGCTTCTAATGGCTCTTGTTGAATAACATCCAATTGTTCTGCATACATTTTACCAATCATACCTATTGAGTGAATTGATAAAACAGCAACACCTGCTAATGGACCAAATCCAAATACTTTAACTAAAATAAAACCTAATAAGATTTCTGGGAATGTGCGAATTACAATTAATATAATTTCACTAACAATTCCACTTTTTCCAACCATGCGGCGAGATGCAAAAAAACCAAAAGGAATCGAAATCAATGAAGCAATTGAAGTACCCACAAAAGCAATTGCAAAAGTTTCGATAATTTGATAAATTACACTCGTTTTAAAGGTAAAGAAAGTACCATACCCAAATAGATATTCTAAATTAGGATGTAAAAATCCATTTAACATACTTTGAAGTTTAGCCCAGTTTGGCTTTCTTATTGCATCAAACAAATTGATATCTAATGCAAAATATAATAAAACACCAACCAAAATAACAATAAAAATCAAATTATAAATCCATTTTTTTGGCTTTTTACTATAAGCATCTTCGACTGAAGTAAAGTGTCTATTTACACCATAAAAACATTTTTTATAAAAAGGAAGTTTATTATAATCTTCTTCTTTTAAATATTTTTTCATTAATTAATCTTCCTCCTTAAGTAACTCGAAATTAATTGTAATGCAAGTACTAAAATAAATAATGGTATTAAAATAGCACCAACTTTATCATAATTTGTTTGGTCGATTGCATCACTAAGTAATTGTCCAATACCTCCTGCACCAACAAATCCTAAAACAACAGATGCTCTTATATTAATTTCAAATGTATAAATTATATTTGAAATAAACATCGGTTTAATTTGTGGAGCAATCGATAAGCGATACGCTTGATAGCGTGTTGCACCATTTGAAATAGCTACTTCAAAGGGATTCATATCACATGTTTCAATGTATTCATACATTAATTTGAAAATTACTCCAGCAGTAAAAATGGTCATAGCAAAAACACCAGCTGTATCACTGTAACCATAGAAAATAGCACCAATAATTGCTAAAACGAATGTTGGAATAGTACGAACTAAGTTAGCGAATAATCTAACTGGCATAAAAATTGCTTTATGCTTGACAACATTGCTACTTGCTAAAATGTAAAATGGTACTGAAATAGCAACACCAAAAGCTGTGGCTAATCCTACCATACATATAGTATCCCAAATACGTGGAACAGCTACGTTAAATAAATAATTATAAAAGCCCGCATAATCTTTTAAAGACCATTTTGATGGCACAAATAATTGTGAGAAAATTTTACCAAATTGATCAAATTGAATATTACTATTAATTGGAATAAATAAAAGTGATAATCCAAAAATCAAAGCTACAAAGGCAAAATAAACTAATGCCATTGAACGATGCTTTTCAATAGTTTTAATTGGTTCACCATTTTTATCTTCTTCAACTACTACTGTTTTATAAAATAAACGATATAGGAATTTATGTTGACGAATAAATGAATCAATCTTACTATTCTTCTTTTCCATCGTCATCTACTCCCAACTTTTCATTATCATTTAATGCACGGCCATAAATATTTAATAAAACATCATCAGTTACTTCTTTTGGTGTTCCATCAAATACAATACGTCCTTCTTTAATACCAATAATTCGATTAGCATACTTTAAAGCCAAATCAACATGGTGCATATTAGCTACTATCGTAATTTTTTCTTCTTTATTAATTCGTTTAAAATCATTCATTACTGAAATAGTAGTAATTGGGTCAAGAGAAGCTACAGGTTCGTCCGCCAAAATAACTGAAGGCTCTTGGGTTAAAGCACGAGCTAAAGCTACTCTTTGCATTTGTCCACCAGATAGTTGATCTGCTCTAACATATGCTTTATCTAAAATACCTAACTTATCTAAAGATTGAAGTGCTAACATTTTTTCTTCTTTAGAATATAAAGAAAATAAGCACTCAAAGGTAGAGTGGTATCCCACTCTACCTGAAAGTACATTTTTGTAAACACTAGATCTTTTAACCAAGTTAAATGATTGGAAAATCATTCCAATATTTTTGCGGATTGATCTTAATTTTTTACCTTTAGCTTTTGAAATGTCTTCACCATTCACAAATAGTGACCCACTAGAAATATCGTGCATTTTATTAATTGTACGAATTAAAGTAGACTTACCAGCGCCACTCAATCCAATAATACAAATAAAATCGCCATCATTAATTGTTAAATTAATATCTGACAATGCCTTATATCCATTCGGATAAATCTTATCAACATTTTCAAAAGTTATCATATTTTTTAAATCGTCTTTCTTTAAATTTTATTAACCTAATAAACCATTATCAACACAGAATTGATAGAATTTTCTTTCGCCTTCGAAATCAGCATCAACTGCATCTGTATAACCAGTGTGTGAATATAAGTTATATAAATAGAATGCACCTGTACCTTCTTCATCCATCTTACCATCTTTGATAGCTGCTTTGAATGCTGTTTTTACAGCTTCTTTCTTAGCATCACTTAAATTTGCTCTAACTGAAATTGTATCGTTATAAATACCATCTGTAATAGCAGTTACTTTAGAATTTTCAAAGATTGATTTATCTTGATAATATGGAGAATCTGCTTTAGCATAACCGTTTGTATATCTAACATCAGTGAATCCCCAGAAACCAGCAACATCACCTTGTAACATTGCATCTAAAGCTGCATCATAACCTTGAATATGAACACCTTTAATTTGTGTTTTAGGATCAGTGATTTCATCAACCATTTTCATACCATAATCGTTTAAGTATGCTAAAGGTCTTAAATAACCAGCACCTGAAGTAGGACCTTGACGAGCAATTGTTAAACCTGCTAAGTCAAGAACGTTGATTTTACCATCATTATTTTTATCAACATAATATTTTTTATCAACAACTAATTGTGAAGAATACCAGTTAACATCGCCTTCAGTTTGTTGACCTAAGTATTCATAACCTTCAACTTCACCATTCATAGCTTTAATTTGTTCTTCTTCAGTTTCGTAATCTTCTTGAACTTGATATCCTTTTCTAACTGAAGTCATTGATACTTCAATTTCACCAGGATGTTTTAAAGTAGCTTCAGCATAACCACTTGCAGTTAAGAAACCTACATCAATTTGACTAGATAATAAAGCTTCTGTTGTAGCTGCATATGATGTACCTGTAGTAATTTCAAATTCATAACCAGGTGCATATTTTTCTAAAATTGGTTCCAAATTTTTAGCCAATGTAGCTAAAGTACCAGGGTCTCTTGATGGAACGAATTGAACGCGAATGACGTTATCGTCGTTACTTCCTCCACAAGAACTTAATGATGCAGCAACACCCATTGTTAAGACTGCTGCTAATGAAAGTTTTAAAATAGAATGTTTCATTTTTTTCTCCTTCTGCTTTTTCAGCAATTCTATATAATTCTTTCGTATTGATTTTCAACCAATACAAAACCATTTTATCAAAATTCATACTCTAGCAACATATATTTTTTTACAATTTTTAATATGTTTTTTTATTATTTTAATAATTTTTAACCATAAAAAAGTATCCAAACCTTTCAAAAAGTTTGGATACTTTATAAAGCGTGTAACAATTAAAACTATCTTTTTGGTAACCTTTAAATACGATATATAAAGAAGTTTAAAGTCATGCTAAATATTTTGCTATAACATAAAGGTCATATATGGTGGAATACAAACAATATTATTCTTGACAGATAAATTCTTAGGATGAATAATATAACATCCCCCAATTCGGTTTTTGTATTTTTCTTTAAATCTTAATAAAGAGGTTGTCGAATATTTTTTACTGGATTTAACCTCAATTGGATATAACTTATATTTCAATTTACTATTATTCGATAAAAGGAAATCTATTTCCATATCATTACGATGTTTATTGACGTTGTAATGAGTATAAAAATACAATTTATGCTTATTTGCCACAAGCATTTGGGCTATTACATTTTCATATAGCATCCCTTCATTTAAGGATAATTTATCTAATAGTATTTGTTTGTATACTTCTTCTGACAATAACTCATTTTCATCAAACGCATGACTTACTAAAAGGCCAGTATCGCATAAATAACATTTTATATACGTTCTATCTTCATTTATTGACAAGCCTACGCTTGGATCATTACACAAAAAGCATTCATTTGAAATCATTGAATCAGCTAACCAAAAAAAAGTTTCTTCATACTGATCTGCTTGAGAACCTGTCTTTATATCCTTAAAAACAACTCTTTTTTCATGTTTCGATAAAAGTCCGGGAATTTGATCAAAAATAGCTAGCACTTTACTTCTATATTGAGATTTGATCTTCATAATATCTTCTCTATAAAGAGATAAAATGTCTCTTTTTTCTTTATCCGCTTCAAAAAAACTTTTGTCATTTTCAATATATTTGATTACTGGCATTGGCATACCACCTACAAGCATATATTGTTTAAAGAGCAGCATTGCCTTTTTATGCAGTGATTCTTCTAAAGGTTTCTTTTCTTTAAAACAAGTCTTAATATAATCAATTATTATATCTTCATTTAATGCATAACAAAACTCCTCAAAATCCAAAGGATACATAGAAATATGTCTTTCTTCCGAAGGTATAACAATATTTTTAATATTTTCTTTTATTGAAATTAATGATCCTGTTTCTATATAATCATACCTGCCATCTAACACTAAATATTTTATGGCAGCTCTTGCCTGAGGAAACATTTGCACTTCATCAAAGATAATAACTGAGTTTCTTTTTTTTAGTCGAATACCAAAATGAGTTTGCAGTAACATAAAAAAGGTATCTAAATCATTCAAATATTTATTGAAATACGATTCTATTTCAGTATCCTTTTTGGCAAAATCAATCAATATATAGCTCTCGTATTCTTTTCTAGCAAATTCTTCAACAATTGTACTCTTTCCTATACGACGTGCTCCTTCAATAAGAATTGCTTTTTCACCATGACTTTCGTTTTTCCATAGCAATAGTTTTTCATATATTTTTCTTCTTAATATCATATTGTCCCCCTTTTCTGATTATGCGCGCTAATCATATACATGTATTTTATTATTATACGCATATTATAACCATATTTACGATTATGCGCAAGTTTAACTAACGCTTTTTTTCAGATTATACGCAGTTTTAGACAAATAATTGATTCTAAAATATGTTTTTTTACATTTTTCAAAAAAGAAAAAAAGACCACCCATATAATGAGTGATCTTGATTTTTCTCTTGACGATATAATTGATTAACGTTTTGAGAATTGTGGTGCTCTTCTTGCTGCTTTAAGACCGTATTTCTTACGTTCTTTGCTTCTAGAATCTCTAGTTAACATACCAGCAGCTTTTAAAACTGCACGATAATCACCAGCTTCTAAAAGTGCTCTTGCAATACCTAAACGGATTGCACCAGCTTGACCTGTAAAACCGCCACCATTAACGTTAACTAAAACATCGAAAGCTTCTGTTGTTGAAGTTAAAGTTAAAGGTTGCTTTAAGTCCATAACTAAAGTAGCATAAGGCATATATTCATTAACGTCTTTACCATTAACAAGGATCTTACCTGAACCTGGTACTAAAATAACTCTTGCTGTAGAAGATTTTCTTCTTCCTAAGCCTCTGTATTGAACTTCTTTGTTTTTTGCAGCCATTGTATTTTACCTCCTACTTAATTTCTAATACTTGTGGATTTTGTGCTGCATGTGGATGTTCAGCACCTTCATACACAAATAATTTCTTATACATTTTACGACCTAAAGGTCCTTTTGGTAACATACCCCATACTGCTCTTTCAACCATTTCAACTGGGTATTGTTCAATCATAGTTTTAGCACTACGAGTTCTTAAACCACCTAAATAACCAGATACGTTATAGTAGTTTTTAGTAGTTAATTTGTTTCCTGTTAATTTTACTTTGCTAGCATTGATAACAATAACGTAGTCACCGCAATCAACGTTAGGAGTATAAATAGGTTTGTTTTTACCTGTTAATACAAATGAAATTTCACTTGCTAATCTACCTAAAGTTTTTCCGTTAGCATCTACTACATGCCAAGCTCTTTTAACTTCAGCAGGTTTAATCATAGTTGTTTGACGTTGCATAAATGTTTTCCTCCTTACCAATTTGTGGTTTGTACCGGGGCCACAAGTGGCAAAACAGTGCCGTATATTATATTATAATATAAACGTCAAATTGTCAACATTTATTTCATTAAATTATTTTTAACAAAGTCGTTTTTTCTAAGAATGGTGCTAATTATTACATTATTATTTTAATAATTTTCAACAACTTTTTTAATTTCATAAGATTGCATAATAAAGAAAATTATCAACAATTCCTTATTTACTTGTATTACTTCGAACTTAATTAATTTTTTGACTTGTCACTTTATTTGTAATACCATCTTCTATTAAAACATTTAGTAATTTAGTTAAATCTTCTAATTTAAAGATGTTAGGCATAGTTAGACTATTTTCCCAATTGCTAACCCCTTAATAAGTAGCATTTAAAACATCGAACATTTCTATTTGTGTCATATTTTTTTCTCAAAGGAGTAATTTTCTTTTCAACACTATATATTTTCGCTCCTTGACACAAATATAAAATAAAATCTTTTTTTCATTCAATAATTGAATTTATAAAAAAAAGCATATACATCTGTATATGCTTAATATATAATATTTTAATTTATTTTGCCATAAATTTTTCAATATCATCAATTGATTTAATAATATCTTTTGATAAATTGATATTACCTTTTTCATTAATAACAATATCATCTTCAATACGAATACCAATTTTTTCTTCTTTGATGTATAACCCTGGCTCAATGGTAATAACCATACCATTTTTAATGACTCGGTCGTTTACCGGATCATGAGTATCTAGTCCTAATGAATGAGAAACACCATGATAATAATAGTTATCTAATTCTTCAAATTCGGTAATTTTTCCGATTTCTTTTAAACCATCAAACAATACTTTTTTGCATTCATCATTTAATTCTTTAAAAGTCATTCCATCTTTAGCAACTTTTATACAATGTTCATTTGCTTTTAAAACTATGTTATAAATTTCTTTTTGACGTTCACTAAATTTCCCATTAATAGGATATGTACGAGAAATATCACTGCAGTATTCATTAGTTTTACATCCTAAATCAAGTAATAATAAACTACCATCTTCCATTAAATTATGATTGGTATCATAATGAAGCGTTGTCGCATTTACACCACTCGCAGCAATTGTTCTAAATGAATGGTCTTTATTACCATCATATTTAATTACATAATCAAAATCGGCAGCTGATTGATATTCATACTTATTTGGTTTTAATTTTTTCATCAAATTTTTTAAACCATTTTTAGTAGTTTTAATTGATTCTTTAATTAAAGATAATTCGTATTTTTGTTTAACACGACGAAGTTCAATGATAGAAGGATAAATATCAATTACATCATATTGATCTTTAATTTGTTGATAAACAGTTAAACCAAAGGAATTAAAATTAACAAAAGACTTTGAATTATCTTCTAAATCCAAATAAATATGTTTAAATGAATGATCATCTAAATAACTTTTTAAATCAAATTCATCAATAACATTTTCAATACCCGAAATATTTTTTGCTTCTTCTTTGGTTAGTGTCTTTCCTGTCCATTTTTCTTTAAATGGATCAAAAGGATCAATAACTAATGTTTCAAAATATTTGTTATCAATTTTTCCCATTAGTAAATATGAATTAGCTTGACTAATATTTGTTAAATAAAAGAAGTTTAAATTTACTTGAAATTTATATTCTTCATCAGCTGATTTATTTAATAAATAGCCACTATAAATAATAGCCAAACTATTATTTTTTAATTCTTTTTTTAAATGTAAACGATTATTTACAAAGTACTTATTTTCCATATTCAACACTTTCTAAATAAAGTCCATTACTAGGGGCCTTATAAGAAATAACCTCCCTTTCTATCGTATCTAAACTTTTTAAGATAAAGGATTCATCAATTACCTTTTTTCCTATCATAATCAATGTTCCAACAATATATCGAACCATATATCGCATAAATCCGTTCCCAGTTATTCTAAAGGTCAATATATCATTGTTTTCTTCAAGAGTAAAAGCATAAATCTCTCTTACATATGTATACATTTCTTTATTGCTACAATAATTTTGAAAGTTATGTTTGCCAATAAATAATTTCATCGCTGAACGCATTTTTTCTACATCTAACTCACGATTATATTGATAAACATAATCTTTCATTAACACATCATACTCGCCCATATTAAGCTTATAGATGTATGTTTTTTTTATTGCATCTTGACGAGGATCAAAATTATCGCTAACTTTAACAACTTTCTTTACATAAATATCTTTAGGCAAATAACTATTTAAAGCTTTTAAATATTGTTCTTCGTTCATTTCTACAATGCTATTAAAGGCGACAACTTGATTAAGCGCATGAACTCCTCGATCAGTTCTTCCACTACCTCTTACACTTATTGGTTGCTTATTAATTGTTGACAAAACTTTCTCTAATTCTTCTTGAACACTTCGACCTTCAGTTTGTTTTTGAAAGCCAAAGAATTCTTTTCCATCATAAGCAATAATTAACTTAAAGCGCATTTTATAAAACAATTGGATAGTTCATTAAAACAATTGCAATTGTAATAATGATAATAACAACAATTAATGCCAATAAGTCATTATAACCAAAACGTAAAACACGATATTTAGTCCTTTTTTTACTTGGATCATACCCTCTAGCCTCCATAGCATTTGCTAATTCGGTAGAACGTTGAATCTCACTTACTAGTAGTGGAATAATTAGTGAAACAACTGCACTAATTTTTTCTTTTAATTTACCATTTTTTAAATCAACACCACGTGATGCTTGCGCCTTCATAATTCGTTCAGCTTCTTCTAAAATCGTTGGAATAAAACGTAAAGCTAATGAAATAACCATTGCAATTTCATGTGAAGGAAATTTAATTACTTTTAAAGGATTTAAATAAAATTCTAATCCAGATGTTAAATCAAGTGGCTTAGTAGTTGATGTTAAAATAGTGGTAATTGAAATCATATATACTAATCTTGTAAATATTAGTAATGATTGATATAAAGCATCTTCATATATTTTAAAATTACCTATGCTAATTAATACTTCTCCTGTTTTAATAAAGAAAATATTAAAAACAAACAAGAATACCATCATAAATAGCATTGCTTTAATTGACTTTAAAATCGACTTAAATGGTACTTTAGCTATTAAAAGTAGGCTTAATAAAACAACTCCAAAAAAGATATAACCATATAATCCTAATGGTAAAAAAACAATTACTAAAAAACTAATTAAAACTAAAATCTTTAAACGTGGATCTAAACGATGGATAATCGTATTAAATGGTAAATATTTACCTAACGCTATATTCATTGATTACCTCTTATTTCTAAAGCTAATGAAGGAATATCTTTTATCTTATTTAAATCAATTTTATATCCATCTTTAATCAGTTGTTTAGCTAATAATAAACAATTAGGAACAATAACATTTGCCTCGCGAATAAGATTTTCATCCATAAAAATATTTAATGGAGTATCTTTTTTTACGAGTTTTCCGTCTTTTAATAAAATTACTTCATCACAATATTTTAGAACATAATCCATATCATGAGAAACAATAATAATCGTTTTTCCTAAATTATTTAAGTTTTTAAATAACTCCATTATTTCTTTACTACCCTTTGGATCAAGCCCAGCAATCGGTTCATCTAAGATTAAGATATCTGGTTCAAAAGCAAGAATTCCCGCAATAGCAACTCTTCGCTTTTGTCCACCGCTTAATTCAAAAGGCGATTTTTCGAGATATGTTTCATCTAATCCTACTAATTTAATAACTTTATGGACAATTTGTTTAATTTCTTCATCTTTATATCCAAAATTTTTTGGACCAAAGGCGATATCTTTATAAACAGTTTCTTCAAACAATTGATATTCTGGAAATTGGAAAACAATTCCTGCTTTTTTACGCAATTGTTTAATTTGTTTTAATTTTGTTTTACTAGAAATAATATAATCATCAACGTGAACTTCACCCTTACTAGGAATTAATAAACCATTAATTTGTTGAATAAGTGTTGATTTACCACTACCTGTATGACCAATTAATGCAGTCATCTTACCTTCTAAAATAGTTACATTTAAACCCTTTAATGCAACATATTCAAAAGGACTATGTGGTAAATAAGTATAATATACATCTTTAAAATTAATAGCCATAATCTTTTAATAATTCCTCAATATGGTTATCTTTAATTCCTAATTTAGTTAATTCATCATGTAATTTATAAGCAAATGGGGCATCTAAATATAATTCTTCTAATTCTTTGACATTTTGAAATATTTCTTTTGGTGAACCACTTTTATAAAGTTTTCCCTTATTTAAAATCACAATATAATCACTCATTAAGGCCTCTTCAACATCATGAGAAATTGAGATGATAGTAATATCTTTAACAATTTCTTTCATTTTATGAATAAGTTGCTTAATTTCTTTTTTGCCTTTAGGATCAAGCATTGAAGTTGCTTCATCCAAGATTAAAATTTTAGGTTTCATGGCTAAAATTCCCGCAATGGCAACACGTTGTTTTTGGCCACCACTTAAGTGACTTGGTTCTTTTGTTAAATATTCATTCATCCCTACCAAAGTAGCATATTCATCAATAATAGCCTTCATTTCTTTTTGGGCAACTTGACGGTTTTCTAAACCAAAAGCAATATCATCTTCAACTGTTGAACCAATAAATTGATTATCGGGATTTTGAAAGACAATTCCAACAGTTTCTCTTATTTTAGAAATATTTTCTTCATTTAATTCTAACCCCAATACTTTGATTGAATCATATGTTGTTGGTGAAAGTAAGCCAACAATTATTTTAGCTAATGTTGACTTACCACTACCATTATGACCCAAAACACAAGTATATTTCCCTAATGGAAAGTTAATCGATAAATTTTCAAGAACATCGATATCACGTTGATTATTTACACTTTTTTGATAGGAGAATGTTAAATTTTTAATCTCAATTGCATTCTCCATAATTTATATCCTCTTATTTTTTAAATTTTTCTTTATAATTTTTAATACATTTATCAATAATTCTAACTGCTTCTTCTCTACCTAATGTTTCTTTAACAACTGTTTCTTTACCTTCAAGTTGTTTATAAACAGTAAAGAAGTGTGAAATTTCATCAAATTGATGCTTTGGTAACTCACTAATATCTTTATAACAATTTAATGATGGATCATTTTCTGCAATAGCAATAATTTTTTCATCAGTTGCATCTTGGTCAATCATTTGAATAACACCAATTGGATAACATCTAACTAATGTTAAAGGATCAATTGTTTCTTGACATAAAACTAATACGTCAAGTGGGTCATTATCATCAGCATATGTTAATGGAATAAAGCCATAGTTTGCTGGATAGTGAGTTGAAGTATATAAAACACGGTCTAAAATCATAACCCCTGTTTCTTTATCTAATTCATATTTCTTTTTGCTTCCTTTTGGAATTTCAATAACAGCTAAAAAGCTGTCAGCTTTAATACGATCTTCTCTTACGTCATGCCAAATATTCATAGTTTAAAACCTCCATAACATTATAATTATATCACTATATAATTATATTTAAAAGTTATTTATAATATCACTATTTAATGCTTTAATAACACTTAACGCGAAATCAACTGAACTATTAAAGTCTTCTAAAGCACAATAACAATAGTTTGAGTGGATGTAACGGACTGGAACCCCAATAACAATTGTTGGAACATCGTATGTATGAATTAATCCTCCATTAGTTCCACCACCACTTCGAACAGCTTCTTGATATTTAACCCCATTTTTGCTGGCTTCATTTAAACTAAAACGCATAAAACGTGGATTTGTAATCATACAAATATCAAAATGGCGAAGCATTGGACCTTCTTTCATCTTTGTTTGAACTTGGAATGAAGTATTAAAAGTATCATCACATGGAGTACCTTCAAAGCAGATACAAACATCAGGTTTAATTTTTAATACATTAGCTTTAATACCACGTTCACCAACTTCTTCTTGACTTGAAAAAGAAGCAAATAAATCAACATCTAAATGTTCTTCTTTTAAACGACGCATAACTTCAATTTGTAAGGCAACACCAATGCGATCATCGAAAGCTTTTCCTAAGAAAACATTATTTTTTTCATTTAAAGAGCATGTTACATCCATTATAACTGGATTACCAATAGCAATTTTAAATACTTCTTTAACTTCTTTATCACTAGTTGCGCCAATATCAATTGACATCGAGCTAACATCACCAGTACTATTTCGTTCATCTTTTGACATAAAGTGAACTGGTTTTTGACTAATGATACCGCTAATTAATTCACCATCAAGATTTTTAATTTTAACTTTTGAAGAAGGCATAGTTGATAAAGCAATACCACCAATAGGTAAAAACTTAAGCATACCATTAGGCATTATTCCTTGAATAATATAACCAACTTCATCAGTGTGAGCATCTAACATAATTCTTTTACGATTATTAGTATTTAAAGGATGACTAACACGAACATTACGCAGAGTATCTTCTTCAATATTATTAAAATCTTTTAATTCTTCTTTGACAATACTAACTACATCATCTTCAAAACCACTAGGGCCAAAAGCATTAGATAAATCTTTGATTAAAGTAATCTTATCTCTCATTTTACTTTCCTCCTATATATCAATAAAAGGCACTTTAAACAAAAGTGCCTTTATAAAATGTAAAAACTTTAATTATTTAACGAATTCAACAACACACATTGGTGAATTGTCGCCTAATCTATTAACAAGTTTTAAACGACGTGTATAGCCACCGTTTCTATCTTTATAGCTTGGAGCAATTTCATTAAATAATTTTTGTAAAGCTGTAACTTTATTTGCTTCATCTACATAGATATCACGAATATAACGAGCTGCTTGTCTTCTTGCTGCTAAATCACCTTTTTTACCTAAAGTAACCATTTTATCAGCAACTGAAACTAAATCTTTAGCTGTAGCTTCTGTAACAGTAACGTGACCATATTTAATTAATTCACTAACAAGATTTCTCATCATGCTTTTTCTCTTGCTAGCTGTAAAGCCTGCTTTAAATTTAACGCCAACTTTACCATGCATATTTTTACGTGCCATTTACGTTTGTCCTCCTATCCTAATAATCTTTAAAACTTAAACCAAATTTTTGTAAAACCTCTTTAACTTCTTTTAAAGATTTTTTACCAAGATTTCTAATCTTCATCATATCATCTTCGGTTTTTTGAGTTAATTCTTGAACTGTAGAAATACCATTACGTTTTAAGCAGTTATAAGAACGAACTGATAATTCTAAGTCTTCAATTGACATTTCTTTATATTTGTCTTCTTTTTCGACAGCTTGTTCGGCCATAATTTCAGTCTCAACTGCACTTTCAGATAATTCAACAAATACTTCTAAGTGTGACATTAAAATCTTAGCTGCTAAAGCTAAAGCTTCTTGAGCAGTTAATTCACCATTAGTAGTAATTTCAAGTGTTAATTTATCATAAGAAGCATCGTGACCAACTCTAAATGGATCAACTGTAAAAGTAACTTTTTCAATTGGAGAGTATTTAGAGTCTGTTGGAATTAAACCGACTTGTTGTTTTGCATCAGGGTTTTTATTTTTATTGCCTTCAGCAGTAACAAAACCACGACCATTACGAGCATATAAAGTAGCTCTAAATGTACCACCTTCAGAAACAGTAGCGATGTGAAGATCTTTTGAAATGATTTCAACACCAGCAGGACACATAATGTCTGCACCTGTAACTTCTTTAGGGCCTGTAACATCAATTGTTAATTTTTTAGTAACATTAGCTTCATCATCGATTGAGAAAATTAATTCTTTTAAATTTAAAATGATAGAAGTAACATCTTCGACAACGCCTTCAAGAGCAGTAAATTCATGTTTTGCTTTTTCAATTTCAACACTATAAATTGCTGCACCAGGTAAAGAAGATAATAAAACTCTTCTTAAAGCGTTACCTAAAGTAATACCAAAACCTCTTTCAAGAGTATCGATTTCGAATTTACCGTATGTAGCAGTTTCGTCTACTTCAACAATTTTATATTTTGGTTTTTCAAATTTTTTCATACTTGATATGCCCTCCCTTTAAGCATCAATATGTAATAAAATAAACTTCTTATTAACCACGTGGACGCTTAGGTGGACGGCAACCGTTGTGAGGAATTGGAGTAACATCAGCGATTTCTAATACTTCAAGTCCTGCTGCTTGTAATGAACGGATAGCAGCTTCACGGCCTGGACCAGGTCCTTTAACGTTGACATCAACGCTCTTCATACCATATTCTTTTGCACCACTTGCAGCTTTTTCAGCAGCTTGTTGAGCAGCAAAAGGAGTTGATTTTTTAGAACCTTTGAATCCTAAACCACCAGCACTTGCCCATGATAAAGCATTACCTGCTTCATCAGTAATTGTAACGATTGTATTATTGAAAGAAGAGTGGATATGAGCAATACCTTTAACTACAACTTTCTTAACACGTTTTTTACGTGTAACTGATTTCTTTTGAGCCATTTTTAGTTCTCCTCCTTAATTCCTAACCTTTTGAGGCAACTTTCTTATTAGCAATTGTACGACGTGGACCTTTACGTGTACGAGCATTAGTCTTAGTTCTTTGACCTCTTACTGGTAAGCTCTTACGATGTCTTTGACCGCGATAGCTACCAATTTCCATTAATCTTTTAATATTTAATGAAACTTCTCTTCTTAAGTCACCTTCGACTTTAATCTTAGCAACTTCATTACGAATCTTTGTTAAATCATCTTCACTTAAATCTTTAACTCTTACGTCTTCACTTACGTTAACAGTAGCTAAAATCTTTTGTGCTGTTGGTAAGCCGATACCGTAAATGTATGTTAAAGAAACAACAACTCTTTTGTCATTAGGAATATCTACACCTGCAATACGAGCCATAAATCAAATTTCCTCCTATATTAACCTTGTCTTTGTTTATGCTTTGGATTTTCGCAGATAACCATTACACGGCCTTTTCTACGAATAATTCTGCATTTGTCACAAATTGGTTTGACTGAAGGTCTTACTTTCATAGTTTTTACCTCCTATATAATTATTAAAACTATTTAAACCTAAATGTAATACGCCCACGTGTTAAATCATATGGTGAAATTTCAACGGTGACTCTATCCCCCGGTAAAATGCGAATGTAATTCATACGGATTTTACCAGAAACGTGAGCAAGAATCACAACACCATTTTCTAAGCGAACATTGAACATAGCATTAGGTAATGCTTCGACAACTGTCGCTTCGACTTCAATAACATCTTGTTTTGCCATTATGAGTTATCCTCCTAAAGTTTAGTCAAAATTTCGCAACAATTTTTTCTAATTACTACAGTATGTTCATAGTGTGCACTTAACGAATGATCACGGGATTTAACTGTCCATCCATCAGACAATGTATATGTATATTTAGTTCCCATTTGAACCATTGGTTCAACAGCAATGACCATTCCTTCTTTAAGTCTTAAACCTTTACCAGGTTTACCGAAGTTTGGAACAATTGGGTCTTCATGAACTTCACGACCAACACCATGTCCAGTATAATCTTCGGGAACGCCATAACCAAAGCTTTCAGCGTGACGTTGAATAGCATTTGAAATATCACCTACACGATTATTTTCAATTGCTTGTTCAAGTCCTTTATATAATGATTCTTCAGTAACTTTCATCAGTTGTTTAGCTTCCTCGCTAACTTCACCGACAGCATATGTCCAAGCTGAATCACCATGATAGCCTTGATAACATGCGCCAATATCAACAGTGACTAAATCGCCTTCTTTTAAAACGGTATTATCTGGGATTCCATGAACCAATGTATCATTAATTGAAATACAAACGCTTCCAGGGAAACCATATAAACCCTTAAATGAAGGGGTTGCGCCTTGTTTTAAAATAAATTGTTCACAGATACGATCAAGCTCTTTAGTGGTAATACCAGGAGCAATGTGACGTTTAACTTCTTCATGAGTCATAGCCACAATGCGTCCTGCTATTCTTAAAAGTTTGATTTCATCTTCACTTTTAATTGTTACCATCTATTCTACTCCCTTTAAAACTGAATCAATATCATTAAAGACATCTTGAATATCTTGTAAAGCATTGAAACTGACTAAGATTCCTTCTTTAGTATAGAAATCGATTAAAGGACTAGTTTGCTTATCATACGCTTCAAGACGAGTCTTAATAGCACTTTCATTATCATCCTTACGGATATATAACTCACCACCACATTTATCACATTTACCTTCTACTTTAGAAGGATTATTTTTAATGTGATAAGTAGCACCACATTCTTTACAAATTCTTCGACCAGTAATACGTTCAACTAAAACACTTTCATCAACTACAAGGTTTAAAACCTTTTGAATTGGATGATTTAATTCTTTAGTTATCTCTTTTAAAGCTTCTGCTTGAGCAATTGTACGAGGGAAACCATCTAAAAGATAACCTTTAGCACAATCATCTTGACTCAAACGCTCTTTAACAATTCTAATAGTTACATCATCGGGGCAAAGTAAACCTTTATCCATATATGATTTAGCTAAAAGACCAGCATCGGTACCATCTTTAATTGCTTGTCTAAACATATCTCCTGTAGAAATATGCGGAATATTGTATTTATTAACAATTAATTCCGATTGAGTTCCCTTTCCTGCTCCTGGAGGGCCTAAGAATATAAGATGCATAAGATTCGCCTCCTATCCTAATCTATAAAACCTTGATATTCTTTACTTGCTAAACGACCATCAATTTGTTTAGCAGTTTCGGTGATAACACCAACAACGATAATTAAACCTGTACCACCAAAAGCAATTGCACTTGGTAATTTCAATACCATTGTTAATACCATAGGTAACGCTGCTACAACCATCAAGCATAAAGCACCGATGCTTGTAACACGATTAATTACTCTTCTTAAATGTTTTTCCGTTTCTTTACCAGGACGAATGCCAGGAATATATGCACCTGACTTTGCAAAATTCTCAGCCATCTTTTCTGGATCTAATTGGATATTTGTATAGAAGAAAGTAAATAATAAGATTAAAACAATATAAATCATTAATCCCCATGGCACACCTTTATATGTACCACCAATATTTAGTATAGCATAAATTGGATGTGATTGTGGGATTTTCAAGAAAGTCATAATAATTGTTGGTGCAGTTAAAATACTTGAAGCAAAGATAACTGGAATAACACCAGCACTATTTAACTTGATAGGTAAATAAGAAATATCCTTTGTTCTTGCTGTTGCATTAGTTGAAGCATATTGCATTGGAATTTTACGAACTGAACTTTCCATAAAAACAACAAAGATAACTAATGCTGCATAAGCTAGCAAGTAAATACCAAATGAAATAACTCCGCTGAACAATGCACCATTATCTGTTCCACTACCTTTAACAAAAGTAGCATAAGCAGTTGAAATTTGATAAGGGATTTGCGTAATGATACCAGCGAAAATAATCATTGATAAACCATTACCAACGCCCTTAGCTGTAATTTGATCAGCCATCCACATTAGTAAGAAAGTACCAGCAACACAAATAATGATTAAATAAATATAATCCCATGTTGAGAAAGAGCCTCCACCAAGTGGTTTCAAACCATATTGATATTCCATTGTTACGATAATACCATAAGCTTGAACTGCTGAAAGAAGTAATGTAAGTGCTCTAGTTGCGTTATCTAGTTTTTTACGACCTTGAGCACCTTGTTTAGTTAAATCTTCAAGAGCTGGTAAAACTCCCATTGATAATAATTGAATAACAATTGAGGCAGTGATATATGGTGAAACACTCAAAGCAAAGATGCTAAACTTTGTTAAAGCACCTCCACCTAAAATGTTCATTAAGCCAAAAATATCACTTGCTTCACCAATTGTTACCTCACTTACATCAACACGAGGAACAGTAATTGTTGAACCGATCTTGAAAACAAATAAAACGACTAATGTAAATAAAATTCTATTTAATACGTCCTTATTTTTAAGAATGGATGAAATCTTGTTGATCATATTAGATCACCTCGATTTTGCCTCCAGCTGCTTCAATTGCGGCCTTGGCACTCTTAGAGAATTTATTAGCTTTAACAACTAATTTTTTGTTTAGAGTTCCATTACCTAAAATTTTAACACCGTCATATTCTTTACGAACAAGGCGTTTTGCTTTTAAGCAAGTTGGACATACTTCAGCACCATCTTCAAAGATGTTTAAATCACAAACATTAACAGTAGCATAATTAACTTTTACTGAGTTTGTGAAACCTCTTTTAGAAATACGACGGTAGATTGGGTTTTGTCCACCTTCAAAGCCTAAACGAACGCCACCACCTGTACGTGAGTTTTGACCTTTTTGACCTTTACCAGAAGTTTTGCCTAAACCAGAACCGATACCTCTACCAACTCTAGTAGCAACTTTTCTTGAACCTTCTGTATATGTTAGATTATTCAATTTCATGGCTTACACCTCCTATAATTCCATTAATTTTTTAATTATTTAACGTCTTTAACTGATTTTCCACGTAAAGCAGCAATTTTGCCAACTGTTTTTAATTCAGCTAAGCCTGTAACTGTTGCTCTTACCATGTTGATTGATGTACGTGAGCCATAGACTTTTGAATAAATATTTTTAATACCAGCTAATTCCATAACAGCACGAACTGGACCACCAGCGATAACACCAGTACCTACTTTAGCAGGTTTTAAATAAACCTTACAAGCACCATATCTAGCCATTACTTCGTGTGGAATTGTATCGCCTTTAACAACAGGAACACGAACTAAGTTCTTTCTTGCTGCGTCTAAAGCTTTTTTAATTGCATCTGGTACTTCGTTTGCTTTACCTGTACCAAAGCCTACCATACCTTTGCCGTCACCAACTGCAACTAAGACAGAGAATCTTAATCTTCTACCACCTTTAACTGTTTTTGAAACACGGTTAATAGAAATTACTGATTCTTGTAATTGTTTTTCTTTATCTCTTCTAGTGTTTCTTAAAGGTTTTCTATCTTTTCTAGCACCTTTTTCGCGAGGTTGAGCATTTTCAACTGTTTCTTTAACTTCTTCAGTAGCAACTACTTCTTGTTTAATTTCAACGTTTTCCATTTTCTCACCCTCCTAGAATTTTAAGCCGTTTTCTCTAGCAGCTTCTGCTAAAGCTTTAACACGACCATGATAACTATAACCACTACGATCAAAAACGATAGTAGAGATATTTTTGCTTAAAGCAATTTTTGCAATTTCTGCACCAACTTGTTTAGCAGCTTCAGTGTTGTTATTCTTTAACTTTAAAACAAGTGTTGAAGTTGAAGCTAATGTAACTCCATTAACATCGTCAATTAATTGAACGTGAATGTGTGAGTTAGAACGGTAAATGCTTAAGCGAGGACATTCTGCTGTGCCTGAAATTTTAGCACGAATACGTGTATGGCGTTTTTGACGCATAACGTTACTTGATACTTTATTAATCATACATTTTCTCCTTCCTTAAACTCTATTTTTTACCGGCTTTCTTGCCTTCCTTACGTCTAATATGTTCATTAGAGTAAGCAATACCTTTACCTAAGTATGGTTCTGGTCTTCTTACGTCTCTAATTAGAGCTGCAACTTGACCAACTGTTTGTTTGTCACAACCTGAAACAACAACTGTGTTAGGGTTTGGTACTTCAATTTTTACACCAGGTAAAGCTTCGATTAATACTGGGTGAGAGTAACCAACGTTTAATTCAACAGCGTTACCCTTTAAAACAGCACGATAACCAATACCTTTAATATCTAATTGTTTTTTAAATCCTTTTTCAACACCTTCAACCATAGAAGCAACGACTGCTCTAACTGTACCGTGAAGTTGTTTAGAGAATTTTTCATCATTTGGACGAGTAACTAAAATTTCTTTTTCGTTAACGCTTACTGTTACGATATCATTGAAAGTTTTAGTTAATTCACCCTTAGGACCTTTTACAGTAACTGTGCTACCATTTACTGTAACTGTAACATTTGCTGGGATAGCAATAGGTTTTCTACCAACTCTTGACATATTACTACCTCCTACCAAATGTAAGCGACTACTTCGCCGCCGATATTTTCTTTACGAGCTTCTTTGTCTGTTAAAAGACCTTTTGATGTAGAAATGATAGCAATTCCTAAACCATTTAAAACTCTTGGTAAATCTTCTTTTTCAGCATATACACGGTATCCTGGTTTAGAAATTCTCTTTAATCCAGTGATAACGCGATCTGCGCCAACATATTTAAGAGAGATTGTTAATTCTTTCTTAACGTCACCCTTAACTTCGAAACCGTTGATGTAACCTTCTTTTTCTAAAATTTTAGCGATTTCAACTTTCATTTTAGAAGATGGCATAACTACAGTTTCATTTTTCATCTGATTAGCATTACGAATTCTTGTAAGCATATCAGCAATTGGATCTGTCATACTCATGTTTTATTTCCTCCTTCTAAACCAAAATTACCAACTTGATTTTTTCATTCCTGGAATTTCGCCTTTATAAGCTAATTCACGTAAGCAAATACGGCAAAGTTTGAATTTACCGATTACAGCGTGAGGGCGTCCGCAACGTTCGCAGCGAGTATATTCTCTAACTTTGAACTTTTTCTTGCGTTGATAACGTACTACTGATGATGTCTTAGCCATAACTTAACTCCCTCCTACTTTGCAAATGGCATACCAAGTAATGAAAGAAGTTCTCTTGCTTCTTCATCCTTGCTAGCTGTTGTAACAATAACAATATCCATACCTCTTACTCTGTTAACTTGTTCATAGTTAATTTCAGGGAAGATTAATTGTTCTTTAACACCTAATGTGTAGTTTCCTCTACCATCAAATGCTGTTTTAGAAACGCCACGGAAATCTCTAACACGTGGAAGAGAAATGTTGAATAACTTATCTAAGAATTCATACATTCTTTCGCCTCTTAATGTAACTTTACAACCAATTGGCATTCCTTCTCTTAATTTGAAAGTAGCAATTGATTTTTTAGCTCTTGTAATAACTGGTTTTTGACCAGCAATTTGAGTTAGTTCTTTAACAGAATCGTCTAATAATTTAGAGTTAGATGTTGCATCACCAACACCAATGTTAATTACAACTTTTTCTAAATGTGGAACTTGCATAATAGAAGAATAGCCAAATTTTTTGAATAAAGCTGGGACGATTTCGTTAGTATATTTTTCTTTTAATCTGTTTGCCATACTTTAAAATTCCTCCTATTTCTTCTTTTTGCTAGCTTTCTTATCTAAAGCTTCGCGTGTTTTTCTATTAACTCTAATCTTGTTACCTTCAGCATCGAATTCATAAGCTACTTTAACAGCAACTTTTTTCTTTGAATCATATAATGCAACGTTAGAAACATGGATTGGAGCTTCTTTTGTTGTAATACTACCTTCTGGATTAGCTTGAGAAGGTTTGTTGTGTTTAGTGATCATATTAACACCTGAAACAACAACTTTTTCATTTTTTAAACTTACAGATAGGACTTCGCCAACTTTACCTTTATAAGCACCAGCGATTACTACGACTTTATCACCTTTTTTAATTCTCATAGATAGTTCCTCCTATAAAACTTCAGGAGCAAGGGAAACGATCTTCATAAAGCCTTCGCCCTTATCTCTTAATTCTCTTGCAACAGGACCAAATACTCTTGTTCCTCTTGGTGTACCGTCATCTTTAATTAAGACAACAGCGTTATCATCAAATTTAATGTGTGCACCATCTGCACGTCTGATTGCTTTCTTTGTTCTAACGACGACTGCTTTTACGACATCGCCTTTCTTAACAGCTGAGTTAGGAATGGCATCTTTAACAGCACATGTTACGATATCACCGATACTAGCAGTTTTTCTATATGAACCGCCTTTTAAAGCGAATGCTCTAACGCTTCTAGCACCAGAATTATCAGCAACCACAAGATTAGTTTCTCTTTGAATCATATTAAGTTACCTCCTAATTCCTAAGCAATTACTTTAGCCTTTTCAACAACTTCTACTAATCTAAAGCATTTAGTTGCTGAGTAAGGACGGCATTCCATAATGTCAACTCTATCGCCAACATGAGCAATATTGTTTTCATCGTGAGCCTTAAATTTCTTTGAGTACTTTACTTTTTTACCGTAAAGTGGGTGTTGTTTATGAGTTTCGACAAGGACGACAATTGTCTTATCCATCTTGTCACTAACAACTGTTCCAGTTAGAACACGACGTTGATTTCTTTCCATAATTAATTATCCTCCTTATTCCTACTTATTTGCTAATTCACGTTCTTTAATAATAGTTAAAATACGTGCGATATCTTTTCTAATAACTTTTCTTTTTAGAGCTTCTGTTTGTTGACCAGTTGCTTGTTGGAATTTAAGCACAAACAATTGTTCTTTTAGCTCGTTAACTTTAGCGTATAATTCTTCAGTTGACATTTCTCTAATTTCATTTGCCTTCATGCTTATTCACCAACCTTTGCTTCTTTCTTAACGATTTTAGTTTTAACTGGTAATTTGTGAGCTGCAAGTCTTAAAGCTTCTCTACAAGCTTCTTCACTAACGCCACCAATTTCAAACATAATTCTTCCTTCTTTAACAACTGCTACCCAAGAATCTGGAGCACCTTTACCAGAACCCATACGAACTTCTAGAGGTTTCTTAGTTTTGCTTAAATGTGGGAAGATTCTGATCCAAATTTGACCAGCTCTTTTTGTGTATCTAGCTAAACAGATACGAGCTGCTTCGATTTGGTTATTTGTTACATAACCACCTTCAGTAGCTTGGAGACCGAATTCACCGAATGCAATATAGTCACCAGCTTTTGTGTGACCTTCATATGATAATCTATGAGGTCTTCTATATTTAACTCTCTTTGGTAATAACATGGAATTCTATTCTCCTTTCTTTTCTACTTTTTTTGTAGGTAAGATTTCACCACGGCAGATCCATACTTTAACACCTAAACGGCCATAAGTTGTATGAGCTTCTGCAATTGCAAAATCGATATCTGCTCTTAATGTATGTAGTGGAACTACACCTTCAGAATAACCTTCACTACGTGCAATATCAGCACCAGCAAGTCTACCTGAAATTAATGTTTTAATACCTTTAGCGCCAGCTTTCATTGTTCTTTGAATAGCTTTCTTTTGAACTGTTCTGAATGAAAGTCTTGCTTCAAGTTGAGATGCAATTGTTTTAGCAACTAAGACTGCATCTAAATCAGGGTTTTTAACTTCTTCTACAGTGATTTTAACTTTTTTACCACCACAAATTTTAGTTAATTTTTTATTTAATTCTTCAACACGTTTACTATCTTGGCCAATAACAACACCTGGACGAGCAACGTGAGTAGTGATTTCAACATTTTCTTTAGCACGTTTAATTTCAACGTGAGATAATGCTGCATCTTTTAATTCTTCTTCTAAAAGTTTTCTAACTTTAATATCTTCATGTAAGAATGTAGCGTAATCTTTATCGTTAGCGTACCATTTTGATTCCCAATCTCTATTAACGCCAATACGCATACCTACTGGATTAACTTTTTGACCCATTTTCGCTACCTCCTTATGCTCTTTCTGCCACAACTACTGTAATGTGGCTTGTTCTTTTAACTAAACCTGATGCTGAACCTTTAGCTCTTGGCATGAATCTCTTCATTCTGATACCATCGTTAGCATAGATTGTTTTGATGAATAAATTGTTTTCATCCATTTCATAATTGTTTTTAGCATTTGCAACTGCTGATTTAATTAATTTTAAAACAACAGGTGATGCTGATTTGTTTGTATTTTCAAGAATTGCTTCAGCTTCTTGAACACTCTTTCCACGTACTAGATCGATAACTAAGCGAACTTTACGAGGAGTAATTCTAACTGTAGAAACTGTTGCTTTTGCTTCTAAAACTCTTTCCATATTTCTTTTCTCCTCTTACTAGCGTTTTGCGTGAGCTGCTTTGTCTTCAGCTGTGTGGCCTGTATGACCTTTATAAGTTCTTGTTGGTGCAAATTCACCAAGTTTGTGTCCAATCATATCTTCAGTAACGTAGACAGGAATGTGTTCACGGCCATTGTAAACTGCGAATGTATGTTCAACGAATTGTGGGAAGATTGTTGATCTTCTTGACCAAGTTTTGATAACTTCTTTTTTGCCTGCTTCGTTTAATGCTTCAACTTTTTTCATTAAGTGACTATCAACGAAAGGTCCCTTTTTTAAACTACGAGCCATTAATTTGTCCTCCTATCCTTATTTACCATTACGTCTTCTTACTATTAATTTAGTAGAAGCTTTTTTGTTGTCACGAGTCTTAACACCAAGAGCTTTCTTACCCCAAAGTGTTCTAGGTGCATCACGACCAACTGGGTTCTTACCTTCACCACCACCATGAGGGTGATCGCAAGGGTTCATAACAGCACCACGTACTGTAGGTCTAATACCTAACCATCTATTTCTACCAGCTTTACCTAAATTAACTAAAGCGTGGTCTTCATTACCAACAACACCAATTGTTGCACGGCAAGTTCCTAAGATTTTTCTAACTTCACCTGAAGCTAATCTAATGATAACGTATTTTTCTTCTTTACCTAAGATTTGTGCACTTGTACCAGCAGATCTTACTAATTGACCACCTTTACCAGGTTTTAATTCAATATTGTGAATGAAAGTACCTTCTGGAATGTTTGCTAATGGTAAAGCGTTACCAACTTTAATATCAACGTTTTCAGTACCAGAGATAATATCGCTACCTACTACTAAACCTTTTGGAGCAATAATGTATCTTTTTTCACCATCACGGTAATTGATTAAAGCAATATTGCTTGAACGGTTTGGATCGTATTCAATAGCAGCAACTCTACCTAAAATACCATCTTTATTTCTCTTGAAATCGATAATTCTATATTTTCTTTTGTGACCACCACCGATATGACGGCAAGTAATCATACCTTGGTTATTTCTACCACCTGTTTTCTTTAAATCAACTAATAATGATTTTTCAGGTGTGCTTTTTGTAATTTCATCAAATGATAAGCTAGTCATATTACGGCGACCAGCAGATGTTGGTTTATAAACCTTAATAGCCATTTTTTTACCCTCCTAAATCTTTTCGTGTTGGAAATATTGTTTTCTTCCAACTAAATTACTTTTCGTCTTTGAAAAGATCAAGAGTTTCACCTTTTTTCAAAGTGATAATAGCTTTCTTATAAGCACTTGTGAAACCAGAGAAACGACCAACGCGTTTTGCTCTAGCTCTTACGTTTACGATATTGACCTTTTCAACTTTCTTATTGAAAATTGCTTCAAAAGCATGCTTAATTTCTAAAGAGTTTGCATCCTTTTTAACTTTTAAAGTGATTTTGTTTTGTGTTTGAGTTAAATTCATTGACTTTTCTGTTACGATTGGAGCAACGATTACTTCAAAATCGTGAGCAGTAACAGTTGGGAATTTTACTTCTTGATTAGTTTTTGCCATTTAAAAGTACCTCCTCAATCATTTTAACTGCATCTAAAGTACATACTAAGTAGTTGCAGTTCATAATGTCATAAACATTGATTTGGTCTGCATATAATAAACCAACTGTTGGAATATTAAATGCTGATAAAATTGCATTATCTGAGAAGTTTACTTCATCAACAACAAATAATGTTTTACCTGTAGCACCAATGTTCTTTAATGTTTCGACCATTGCTTTTGTTTTAGGTGCTTCGAAATCAACTTTGTCAACAACAATTAATTTCTTTTCTAAAACTTTTTCTGATAAAACAGATTTTAAAGCTAAAACTCTAACTTTTCTGTTCATCTTGATAGTGTGGTTTTGTTCACCTGTAGGACCAAAGACAATACCACCATGTCTCCATTGTGGAGAACGTGTAGAACCTTGTCTTGCTCTACCAGTACCTTTTTGACGCCATGGTTTTTTACCACCACCGCTAACTTCATCACGTTTCTTAGTTTTTGCAGTATCTTGGCGGGAATTTGATAATGCAACTTGAACGGCATCAAAAACTGCTTGGTTATGTGGTTCGATACCAAATACATCATCACTTAATTTGATATCTTTAACTTTTTCACCAGTTTGATTAATAACTTGTAATTTAGCCATAATGTTTTCTCCTTTCCGCTCTTAAACTAAGCATTGTAGTTAACAAGCTCTTTTGCAGGCTTGACGTTTTTAGTAAATTTAACTGCTGATCTAATTGTTACTAATGATTTGTTAGCACCAGGAATTGCACCTTTTACTAATAAAACATTTTTAGAAGCATCAACAGAAACAACTGTTAAGTTTTGGATTGTTCTTGTGTAGTTACCATGGTGACCAGGTAAGATACGTCCTGGGTGAATACGGTTGTTAGTTAAACCTACTGTAGCGATTGAACCAACACCTCTGTGGTAACCAGAACCATGTGCTGATGGACCTAAAGCAAAGCCCATGCGTTTGTGCATACCGCTGAAACCTTTACCTTTAGTTGTGCCAATAACATCAACTAATTCGCCAGCTTTGAAAATATCAACTTTGATTTCGTCGCCAACGTTATAGTTAGTCATTTCGTCACCCTTAACTTCTCTAACGAAATGTTTAGGAGCTGTATTAGCTTTCTTAACGTGTCCTAATTCAGGTTTTGTTGCAAGACTTTCTCTTTTGTCTTCAATACCAACTTGAAGGGCTTCGTAACCATCAGTTTCTTTAGTTTTCTTTTGTAATACTACGTTTGGTAAGACTTCAACAACAGTAACAGGAATCATTTTACCATCTGTTGTGAAAACTTGTGTCATACCAACTTTACGACCAAGAATAGCTTTCATTACTTACACCTCCTACTATAATTTAATTTCGATATCAACGCCACTTGGTAAATCAAGTCTTGTTAAAGTATCGACTGTTTTTGGGTTTGGATTAACGATATCAATTAATCTCTTGTGAGTTCTAATTTCGAATTGTTCACGAGCATCTTTATATTTGTGAACAGCTCTTAATAGAGTATAAACTTGCTTCTCAGTTGGAAGCGGTACTGGACCACTAACTTTTGCACCAGTACTAATTGCTGCAGCAACAATTTTTTCTGCGCTTGCATCAAGAATCTTGTGATCGTATGCTTTTAATTTGATACGAATCTTATTACTTTTAGCCATGAATAGTTCCTCCTTCGTCTAAAATCTCGGCATAGACTGTGCTCCCTCAAAATTTTCCCCTAGGCCGTCGTTCATGACAACGCCTCTCAGTGTTTCGATAGGCCGGCGCCTAGCAACCTTTGAGTTCTTCACACTCGTAGGGATATTTTACTAAAAATCACCATTAAAGTCAACACTATTTTTAACTATTTTCTATAATTTATTTATAAATTATATAATTTGATTTTTTGACAATAAAAAAGACCCCTTTTTAAGGAGTCTTTAAAAGTAATCTTAATTAAGCAACTACTTTTTCAGCGTGAGTAACGTATAATGCTAAATAAGAAATTTTTCCATCTTTATTAGTAGAGAAACCACCAATAATACCATATACCATTACTTTATCGCCTTGAGCAAATGTCTTTGTTAAATCACTATCAGCATTTACTCTAATTGAACCATCAGTATCTAAATGTTGACTACCTTTAGTTACTTCCATTTTAACTAATGTACCCATCTTATCTAAATAAGTTTTAGTTACTTCGTTAGTTTCTGCAGCATCTAAAGTTAAGCCAGCATCTAATACAGCCTTTAAGCCATCATATGAGATTAAAGTAGCAGTTGAATAATCAACTTCAAATGGAGTTTCAGGATCAACTGAAGAAATTAATTCGTCAACAGCGATTTGTTCAACACCATTATAAACATCATAACTACCACTAATAGTTACTTCTTTACCAGCATCTAATACTTTATAACTTCTATAATAGTAGTATTTTCCATCTTGGAATACAACGTAGTCATTGTTTGTTGCTTTATTAACAACAGTTGCTTTGATGTAGTAGTTTGTATCTTTTTTCTTACCTTCCATAACATCTTTTAAAGAAGTTAATTTATCGATACCAACTTTAATTGTATCAGTATAAGTTAATTTTTTAGATTGAGCACCATCTTTTGTTTTAATAGTTACTTCAAATGTTTTTAAAGTTACAGTTTCAGGTTTAACAGTAACTTTACCATCTTTAGAAACTAATACATTACCTTCAGCATCAACGCCATTATATTCAGCGTCATATTTATTACCATTTAAAGTAAGTTCTGTTGGTAAGTTACCAGCAATTGTAGTCTTTGGAGAATAGAAACCAACATCATAACCAAATACTTTGTCAGCTGGAATAGCACTACCTGCAGGTAAGTTTTCTTCATCGCCATTGTAAATGACATATGCCATGCCTTTGCTATCGTAGTTTGTGTAATAAATTAAATCATAAGTAACAACTTGATTATGTTGTTTACCAATTTTTTCTAATAATTCATTTGATGCTAATGAATAATAAATTTGAACTTTCTTAGAAGATTCTTCTAAGTCTCTTAAATAATAGTTAACGTATGAACCTGATTTTTCAGCAGATACAACGCCTGTAACTTTCATTTTTTGACCATGGACTAAGCCAGATGCAGTTGGGTCAAGATCATAAATTTCTTTAACACTAACTGCTTCATTTTTGTATGTCTTTAATGAAGGAACAGTTTCAGTTTTACCTAAAGGTTCAACTGTTGGTTTTGAGAATTGAAGTAATGTTTTATATTGTGCTAATGCACCGCTTACTTTAATTGTTGTTCCTGGTGTAGCCATTGGATCGCCACCATAAACATACATTGCATCGCCATCAGCATCAACTAAGTAATAACCAGCAGACCATGCTTGAGCAACAGTTCCTGTAAAATCAATGTTATCGCCAACTTTAACTGTCTTTGCATCATATGCTGCATATAAATCGCTAACATCACTATAAGCTACTGGAGCTTTATCATAAGCCATGATAACGCCTTCAAATGATTTAGTTGCTTTTTTGCCTTCTGCTTCAAGAGTTGCAACTAATTCGTAAGAAACATTTTCTTCACCAACATTAGGACGAACAATATTGACTTTATTTAATGCTTCATTCCATGCAACAATTTCAACGTTTTCTGATTCTTCAGCCCAAGTTACTTTATAATCTTTACCTTGGTATTTTACAACATTAGGAATAAAGAAACCTGCTTTTGGTTGTAAATAAGCTGAATCGATAGTCAAACTTTTAATAGCTTCTTTAGCAACTGTTGATGAATTACAACTTGCTAAAGTTACGCCAGCTAAAACACCCGCTAATGAAAGTGTTAATAACTTTGTTTTATTCATAACAATATTTCCTTTCTATTATAATTTTATAACATCGCTTTGGCCATCTACTTTATTACATAAATTGATTTGATAATAACAATAATCATCATAAACGAATTTACCTAGACAACCAGTTACTTGTAATTGATTACCAACCACAAATAAGTCTCCATAATATGGATCTAAATCTTTACGAACACGAACATCAATTTTAATATCACTGTTCACAAATTTAGCTATAACTGTATAATCGCCATTTTCACTTGGATTTTTAACTTCTTGAACTTCAACTTTTGCTGTAACATATTCATACATATGTTCTTCTAAGTTATCATTCTCAGTTAAAGTTAGAGGTTCAATTGTTACTCCTCTTTCAAGAATTTCCATTTTTTTAGAACCTAGAGCTGATGTAATAGGGTCAGTTAATTGTTTTTGGCCATTGTATTCGCCAGCTTTACAATAAAATCTTACCTTGTCACCAACTTTAATACGACTAGCAACACCACTACTATATCCCGAGAAAACATAGATACTTCCATAACTTAATGAACCATCTTCATTTTCTTGAGGTTCAGCATCACGGATATAGAAATTATCGCCACTTAGACGAGTAACAATACCAGTAATTCTTAATTCAGAAGCACCTGATTGATATTTTTCAAAATCATTTAGTAACTCTTGAATTGAAATTTCATAAGTTGTACCGCTGTAGTCATAAGTAGGATCTTTTTCACCATGAACTCTTTTACCAGTAGCTTTTGCATTACTGCCAGCTGTTCTAAATGCATCTAAATAATTTGATTCAGCATCAAATAATAAATTATCTGAATATGCTTGTTCAACTAATAATAAATTTAAGCAGTAATAATCAGTATGTTCAGCATCTTTTAACCATACTAAACCAATATAACGACCATTACTATCCATAATTTCAGCTGCATCACGTTCTAGAACGATTGATGTAGCTTTATTAATTCTTTCTTTATTGAATTCGCTTGCAGCTCTTCCCCATGGTTCAATCTTTGCAGTTGATTCAGGAGTGTTTATACCATAGTAACGTAAGCTAAATGAAGTACTACCATCTCTAAACCAAGTTGTATCACCATCAACTGTTTTATCTAAAGTAACTTCACCAATACCATCACGTAAAAATGATTTACCTTCAAAACTTTGACTTAATTTAGTACTACTAGTAATTTCTTCACTTAATTCAGTAACACTAGGTGTTGAAGAAGAAGGACTAGACGAGCTAGATTCCTTCCCTCCACAACTAGTTAATACGGTTAAACTGAACAAGAACGCAAGCAGGAATTTAAATTTCTTCATCATTAAATAACCCACTTTCGGTTTAAATCATATAATCAATTATTGATAAGCTGGTAATTGATTATAAGCGTTTTTAATAACTGTATCAATATCTTGTTTTGCAACAATAATTGAAGGAATAATAGTTTCAGCAGTTGCACGAACTGTACTTGAACCAATGAATGCTGGATCAGTAAATTTATTCCATGAAGAATCATATTCAGTTGCTTTTTTAGCAGCAGCAATAATAATTCTATCTTTAGATGTTAAATCTGGAGAATCAGCAGCAGCTAAGAATTCAGAATAAACATTACTTTCAACACCTGATTGTCTAACTGGTAAGTATGAAGCACCAATTGCGAATTCAGCGTTTGGATCATAACCTGTTTCTTCATCTTGGAATGCTGTTAAGTATCTGATTAATAACCATGCAGCCATTCTTTCTTCATCAGTATTGTTTGCTAACATAGCAATATTTGTACCTTGTTGAATAACTGATTTAACTTCTTTACCATTTTCAGAGAAGTAAGGAATTGGAGCAGCAGCAACTTCAAACTTATCACCATCTGGTAAGTTGTGGTAAGAACCAGCACTAGAACCGATTGTGTAGAAAGATTGTAAGTTTTTGAAAACGTCTGAACAATATTGAACTTCCCAAGATTCAGGAATACCTAATAAGCCTTTATCGCCCATTGATTTAACCATATTTAATGCATTTCTTGTTTCTTGAGAATCAAATTTAATGAAACCTTCTTCAAATGATTCACCAACTTCAGTATATGTACCGCCGTAGTCACGAACTAAAGTAATGAAAGCGTTAGCCATTGAGTCATATGAGATTGGTCTTAAATTATCAGCAGTAACATTTGTAAAGTCTAATGTTACACCTGTTTCTTTATTTGTATAAACTTTTCCGTAATGAGGAGCAACTTTATCTTTTAATGCTTTTGCAGTTGCTTCTAATTCTTGCCATGTAGTAGGAACTTTGATGTCAAATTCATCAAAAACTGTCTTGTTATAGAATGCTAATTCTGTAGATTTATTGAAAGGTAAACCAAATGTTAAATTATCAACATATTGTCTATTTTCAACCATATAGTTATCAAAGAAATCATTCTTTGCATTATGAGCACCTTCACCAATACCAATTTCTGGATCAGTAGAATTCATATATTCATCTAGAGGTACTTGAATGCCACCTGCTAAATATTCAGCAAAGTGATCTGGGTAACCTAAAACGACATCTGGAGTATTACCTGTTGGAATTTCCATTGTGACAGCTTTCTTTAAGTTGTCATAACCACCTTTTGATTCTAAATTTACCTTAATATTTGGATATTCTTTTTGGAATGCTTCTACTTGAGCTGTTAAAGCTTTTGTAGGTTCAGCACCAAAAGAATGCCAGAATGAAATAGTAATTTGTTTATCTTTAATTTCGTCGTAAGATAAAACATTTACTTCTGGAATTGAGACTGTAGATCCTTTATTGCATGATGCTAAAGTAACAACTGCAAAAGTAGAAACTAAAGCCATAGAAAGTACTTTCTTTTTCATAATTCTTGTTTTTTCTCCTTTTCTTGTTTACTTTTAAATTTTTATATATAACACTTAGATAAGTGTATATACCTAACCTTTAATACCACTTCTAGATACGCCACGCATAATGTATTTTCTAAAGATGATAAAGAATACAAATAATGGAGCTGTAACAATTGCTGAAGCGGTCATTTGTAAGTTAACTTGTTGTGAGAATTCACTAGTTAATGCACGCATTAAACCGTTTGAAACCATTCTCATTGTTTCAGCGTTTGCAACAAGTTCTGGCCAAATAAGAGCATTCCATGCTCCCATTGAACTTAAAATGATAATTGTAACAATTGCAGGCATTGCAATTGGAACTAAAACTTTAAATAAGTATTTAAAATCACCAACACCATCAACTTTAGCTGCTAAATAAAGTTCATTAGGAATAGATTTAAATGTTTGTCTTAAATAGTAAATATAAAATACCGAAACACCAAATGGTAAAATAAGTGCTTGATAAGTATTCATCCAACCAAAGACGGAAACAGTCATATAGTTAGTAATAACCATCATTTCACCTGGTACCATCATAGTAACTAACAACAACATAAAAATTGTATCTCTACCCTTAAATTTTAATCTTGCGAATGCAAAAGCAGCAAATACTGTTGTAATAACAACTAAGATTGTTGTAAAAAATGAAACAATAATTGTGTTTAAAAAGTAGCGTCCGAAACTAGTTACTTGTTTAAAGATAAGAGCATAGTTCTCCCACATAATTTCTTGAGGAAATAATGTTGGAACCGGTAATGAAACTTCACCATTCGATTTAAGTGAGGTTGCAATCATCCAATAAAATGGAATAATAATAAAGATTGCTAAAATAGTTAAAAATGTATAAACGCCTATTTGGCTTAATACTTTTCTTCTTTTCCATTTTCGAAGAGCTTTTTCATCAGCAAAATATAATTCTCTATCTGCCATAAATATCCCTCCTAATAATGTACTCTCTTCTTACTTACTAAGAATTGAACAATCGTAATAAGTAAAATAATGATAAGTAAGATAACTGCGCCTGCTGAAGCACGAGAAAGTGCACCACGTGTCATCATACTAGGCAATTGGTCATAAATAAATCCTACAACTGTAATCCACATTTTTTCATTTCCTGGAGGGCCATAAGTATTTGGACCACCACCGAAGATAGCAATTACATCTGAATATGACTTAAATGCACCGATAAATGATGTAATAACTGTATAAGCAATCATTGGTGAAAGTAATGGGACAGTAATTTTAGTAAAAATTCTTCTTCTTGATGCACCATCAATACGAGCAGCATCATAATATTGCTTATCAATTGATTGAAGACCAGATAAGAAAATTAAAATCTTAAACGCTAAACCAGTCCATACAATATAAGTTGTTAATACAACTAATGATGACCAGTAGCCATTCTTTGTTGCATCGGTTAACCAAGCGATGTTTGTTCCAAAAATGGTATTAATTAATCCTGAATTGGTCGAGAACATTACTTTGAAAACCATTCCTAGAGCGATTGTATTTGTAACATATGGTAAGAAGAAGATTGTTTGGTATACACCTTGCAACTTCTTAATACTATTCATTGCTACTGAGATAAATAATGCAATAATAACTGTCAAAGGTACCGAAACGACAACAATAATCGATGTATTTCTTAATGCTTTCAAGAAATCTGGATTTCTTAAAACATCAATATATTCGCCAAAGCCAATAGATGAGAAACTATGACCAAAAGCAAAAATACCACCTTTGTTAACGAAACGGAAATCTTCCATAAATGACATTATAAAAGTATTCACTAATGGGAAGAACATAAAAACAATCAAAATAATAGCTGCTGGAGCAAGTGCTAAAACAGCTTCAAATGCTTGAATATGTTCTTGATAATACTTTTTAAATTTACTTACAAAAGATTCTTTTTGAACTGTTTGTACTTCTTTTTCCATTATTTAATACGCGTTCCTGCTTCGTCATCTTCAAAGACATAGAATTTCTTTAAATCAAACTTAACAGTTTCCTTTCCAACTACGTTATCTCTTTCTTCGCTAGGAATAATAATACGAATATTTTGGTCTTTATTTGATTCTAAACAGCCAACGATTGACATATCACGACCGATGTGTTCAACATACTTAACGTGAATTACAACTTTGCCACGGCCTGATAATTTAAACGATTCAGGTCTAACACCGATTTTAACTTTACGGTTTTTACCTTTGTAACCTTCATCAACTTTTTTACCTTCAATTAATAATTCATGGTCAACAATTTCGCCATCAAAAACATTAATTGCTGGAGATCCTAAGAATTTAGCAACAAATAAGTTAGTTGGCTCATCGTAAACATCTTGAGGATGACCAACTTGTTGAACAACACCTAGTTTCATAACGACGATATTGTCTGAAATTGACATTGCTTCTTCTTGGTCGTGAGTTACGAAAATTGTTGTAATACCCGTCTCTCTTTGAATACGTTTAATTTCTTCACGTGTTTGTAAACGTAAACGAGCATCCAAGTTACTTAATGGTTCGTCAAGTAATAATACTTTTGGTTTTTTGACAAGTGCACGAGCAATCGCAACACGTTGTTGTTGACCACCCGAAAGTTCCTTTGGCTTACGATCCATTAAATGACCAATATCAACAACATTAGCCATTTCTTGAGCTAGAGCCATTGCTTTATCCTTTGGAACTTTAGCATTAATAAGTGGGAACATAATATTTTGACGAACTGTTAAATGTGGGTATAATGCATAGTTTTGGAAAACTAAACCAATACCTCTTTTTTCTGGTGGAACATTTGTTACTTCAGTTTCACCAAAGAAAATTTGACCGCCGGTAGGTTTGTGTAAACCAGCAATCATATATAAAGTTGTTGATTTACCACATCCAGAAGGGCCTAATAAACCAACTAGTTGGCCATCAGGTATTGTTATGTTCATTGTGTCGACAGCACGCATAACATGCCCTTTACGGTCAGTAAAATCTTTTGTTAAATCTTTAAGAATTACTTCCATGATACTCCTCCTATCTTATTTAACTAGTACCAAAATTATATCATTTATTCTTTACTTAGTAAAGAAAAAAAGAAACAATAGCAAAGCAAGTAGCCACAGTTAAGACTACTTATTTTCTGCTATTATTTCTTCTTGTGATATCATTTTATTTGATTGTTGCATTTTAAATGCTTCTTTTTCTTCAAGAATACGTTTTTTACGTTCTTCAACCGTATCTAATATGACGGTATTATTCATATCAATAACAATTGTTCCACCAATATAATCATGAAGAGCCATGCCACGTTTAGAACTAACGGCAAAGATAAATGAAAGAATTAATGGAAGAGGGAAAATGAAGAATGTAAAAAAGAATAAACTTATCATTGTTTCAAGCGCAAAAATGCCTATTGCATAACGTGCAAACACATTCCATGAACGAACCTTAACCTCATTAGTTGAAATTAATCCTAAATGCATCAATTTCTTACCTAAAGTTTGACCATTTCTTAAAATTAATGGAACAATACAGAACACGATTAATTCACTTAAAAGAGCGTCTAAAGTTATTTTAAACAAGTTCAAATTTGATACCATTCCTTCGTAATATAAAGCGTCTTCATCTTTTCTAAACGAAGTCCAATCATAATCTGTTTGACCCTCAGGTAGTTCGTTTAATTTAAACTTATTACCGTCTTTTTCATCGAAATAACCGATGCCATGTTCAACTAATTTTTCTTCATACTTATGATCTAGTTCATCATAATTGTATGCAGCGTTAACAATTGGATGTGATACTAAGTTTTCTACAGCGACAAACAAAAATGTGACACAAATTATGTCAAAAATTAAGGCCACTACCCTTTTAAAAAAACTTGGTTTTTGTATTGTATATGCAGAATTCATAATATTCCCACCTCGTAAATTTCATAATATCACATCTTTTTTTAATATTCTACCCTCTATTTTGTAAAAAATTGCTCGTCATACTTATTTAAAACAATAAAACCATCATGATTATAAACATCTTCCCGATTATATTGATATCGTTCACCATTAGACTTCGTAAAACTTCCACCTGCTTCAGTGACAATTATATCAATTGGTGCAGTATCCCATTCTTTGGTACCTCCACCTAATTTAAAATTAAGTTCAGCTCCCCCACTTGCAATTTTACATCCCTTATATGAAGACCCGCATCCTTCAATACTTAATATTTGTTGATGATGTTTTTCTAAATAAGCGTCTTCATTTTTAGATGTATGATATCTGCTTCTTAAAACTCGTTTTTGTTCATTATTTGAAGTGTGGATTTTTTGGGTTTGATTATTTTTAATTAAAAAGGCCCCTTCATTTTTTACAGCATAATAAATTTCATCTTTAGCCGGAACGAATATAACACCAACAACAATTTCATGCTTATAACAAAGAGCAATATTAATGGCAAATTCATCATCGTGATTTATATAATCTTTTGTGCCGTCAATTGGATCAATAATAAAAACATAATCTTTGGTTAATCGTATTAAATTATCACTTGTTTCTTCACTTAACAATCCATAGTCAGGAAAATATTTTTGTAAATATTCACGAATAATTTTATCTGATTGTTTATCTGCTTGAGTAACTGGTGAATCATCTTCTTTAATCTCAACTTGTTCACTATGTTTATTGTATATATCCATTATAACTTCACTGGCTAACTTACCAGCTTCAAGCATTCTTTGTAATTCTTGACTATACATTTTCGTTGTACTCCTTAACCAAGTTATCTAAATCAAGTAAAATGAATGAAATTAAATGTTCATCGTTAATAACAGCACCAGAGGCATTTTTATGACCTCCACCACCATATTTAGTGGCAACTTCATTTACAGGTATTTTTTTCGAACGGAATTCTACTTTAATTGTTCCATCTTCTTTATACGCAAAATGGACCCAAATTGGAATGTTTTTAATTCCACTTAAAACATTAACAACTCCAGCTCCACCAGTAGCATCAATACCAAATTGTTTCATTAAATCTAGCGTGATAATGTTATAGGCTACACCGTTTGGAGTTTTATTAAAGTTTTGTTGACAATATCCTTTAAACTTAACTTGATTTTCTTCTTGTTCATAAATGAAGTTATAAATTTCACTCATAACTGCACCATCATCAAGTAATTTACCTGCTAATGTGAGTGTTCTTCTTGAAGTATTTGGATATAAAAATCTTCCCGAATCAGTGATAATACCTAAATATAAACTTGTTGCTGCTTCCTTATTAACAACTAAATTATTTTGATACGCAAAATCAGCAATCATTTCACAAGTGGCAATATAATCATTTTGAACCCATTCAACATAATCTTCACTTTGTTTAAAAGGTTCAACATAAATATGATGATCAATTTTAATAATATCTTTAGCTAATAAAAAACGTTGGTCATCAACTCGAGCTATATTAGCAACATCTAAAACAATAGCTAAACTATCTTTGATTATTTCATCGCTAACATTTTCATCCATCGTTTTTAGAAACTTATCAAAATGAATTGATTTTTCTCCTAAAACAAAAACTTGTTTATCTTTAAAATTTTCTTGAATCAATGCTTTTAAACCATTTTGTGATCCATAAGCATCACCATCAGGACTAATATGTCTGAAGATAGTTATAACATCATATTTTTTTATCTTATCTAAAATTTCTTGTTGAAACATTTTCCCTTCCCCCTTTTAAAATTGGTTATATAATTATATAATAGTCTAGTAAGTGAGGTCAAATATTATGAAAAATTATCTAGAAATCATTGAAAGAGAAGTAGTTAAAGCTGAAGGATGCACCGAACCAATTGCAGTTGCTTATGCAAGTAGTATTGCAAGTAAAGTTTTAAATAAAGAACCAAACGAAATTATTGTTTATTTATCGACTAATATGATTAAAAATTGTTTGGGTGTTGGTATACCAGGAACTGGGCAAGTAGGCGTTGAAATTGCGTGTGCATTAGGAGTTTTAATCAAAGATCCAACAAAAAAACTTGAAATATTATCTGGATTTGATAACGATACTTTAGAAAAAGCAAATACTCTTAAAAATAAAGTCATTGTTAAACATCATAATACCCCTAAAAAATTATATATTAAAGTTATCTTAAAAAATAATCACGATATTGCTAGTGTCACAATTGAAGACAATCACACTTTCGTAAGCGAAGTTAAATTAAATGATAAAGTTTTACATTATCAAAAACCTCTTGACGAAAGTTGTAATGAAGAAAAATATGATTTAAGTTTAAAAAGTATCTATGATTATGCAACAAATGTTGATTATAATGAAATAAAATTTTTGCGCGATCTAGTTAAATTAAATGAAAATGTTGCTAAAGAAGGTCTAGAAAATAACTATGGTCTTCGTGTTGGGCAAAAACTATTTAAAGAATCAAAAGTTAATCTCCTTTCTAATTCATTTGCTAATTTAATTGTTGCTCGCACAAGCGCTGCCAGTGATGCTAGAATGGATGGATGTACAATGCCAATTATGACCGTTGCCGGTAGTGGTAATCAAGGTATTACATGTACTCTTCCTGTTGTTGAACTTGGTAAACTTTTAAATAAAAGTGATGAAGAAATAACTAGAGCAATGGTTTTATCTATCTTAATCGTTTGCTATATTAAACAATATATGGGACGATTATCACCATTATGTGGAGCTTCGATTGCTGGTTCAACTGGTACTTCATGTGGGATTGTTTATCTTCTAGATGGTGATTATAAACATATTACTTATGCCGTTAAAAATATGCTTGGCGATGTTTCTGGTATTATTTGTGATGGTGCTAAAACATCATGTGCTTTAAAAATAGCAACTGGTGTTAATGCAGCCATTCAATGTGCTAATTTAGCGTTAAATGATATTTGTCCTACTTCTAAAGATGGAATTGTTTGCGATGACGCCGACGAATTAATTCACTCTGTCGCAACACTTGTTAATAAAGGATTAAAAAATACTGACGAAACTATTTTAGAAATGATGTTAAATAAAAAAGGCTAGTTTTAATTTGAACTAGCCTTTTCTTCACCATCATAAGTTAAAAGTTTTTTATAAGTATAATCCATTAAAATAGCTCCAAGTGGTGCCGTAATTAAAATCGCTAAAACGGCAACCGATAAAACAATTTGTCCACAAGGGAGTCCTAAAGATAATGGAATTGATCCAATTGCTGCTTGGACAGTTGCTTTAGGTAAATAAGCAAAAATAGTAAATAATCGTTCTTTAAATGTTAATTTAGTTTTTAATAAACATATAGTAACACCAATACTTCTAATTATTAAAGCAATAAAGATCATTAAAATAGCAACTAGACCTGCCTTCATTGTATAACGAATATCAACTGCTGCACCAACTAAAACAAATAATAATACTTCAGCCGCTAACCATAATTTACCAAACTTCTCTGATAAACGTTTTGAGACAAATTGATTGCTTTTCATTTTTAAAACACAGGCCATACTTACAACAGCTAATAAACCCGATAAAGCAACATAAGGTTCTAACCATGTTTCAATTGACATCAATAAGAAAGAAACGCCTAATACAATAATTACTTTTAAACTATTTCTTACATAGTGTTTATGAGCATATGATGTTTCAAAAAATAATGCTAATAAATAACCAGCAATAATTCCTAATAAAATACCTAAAATAATTGAAATAGGAATATTTATTAAACTAACTAAATTTGCACTTTCTCCTTGGGCCATTCCTAAAAAAGTTGAAAATAAGACAATAACATAAATATCATCACATGAAGCACCTGCCATAATTAGTTGAGGGATGCTTTTTTTTGTGCCATATTGATTGTCCATTAAACTAACCATTCGAGGGACAACAACGGCTGGAGAAACTGCTCCTAAAACTGCTCCCATGACTAATGCTTCAACTAAATTAACGTCTAAAAGTAATGGCGCAAAAATAGCAAAAGCGATAATTTCAAACGTTGCTGGTAAAAAAGCCATTAAAATGGCTGGACGACCAACACGTTTTAAATCATTTAAATTTAATGATAAACCAGCTTTTAATAAAATAATAATCAAGGCGATTTGTCGTAATTCACTTGAAATATTTAAAATTGATTCATCTAATAAATTTAAAACATATGGTCCTAAAATAATACCAGTAAGTAACATACCAACAATTCGTGGAAGACGAAGTTTTTGACAAATAGTAGCCATCGATAATCCTATTAGAAAAATAAAGGCTAATGATGTTAACATTTTATACACTCTCCTTAAATAAAAAAAGCTAATAACCCTACAACAAAAAAGTTGTAGACGTCATTAGCATAATTGCGGTTTAAAAGTTTTCAAAACTTTTTGGAAGAACATCATTTCCGTTTTTTATTTTACTCTTTGATAAAAATAATGCAACTATTTTTTATAATTTTTTATGATAAAATGATATATAAGAAAAATATTTTAAAATTTTTTTACAAATTTTGATGGTTTCAATTGTTATATATAGTGAAGATAGATAAAGTGCACATATCTATTTTTAAAAATTTTGGGGGTGAAGATAATGGCCAATCTTTTAGAAAGGCTCAAAAGAAGAGAAAAAGAAGCATTTAAAGAAATATATTATGATTACTATAAACTACTTTACTATGTTTCTTTATCATTAGTTAGAAATGTTGAAGTAGCTAATGATATTGTCAGTGAAACATATCTAAAATTTATGGATAATGTCGATAAACTTAAAGATATTAATATAAAAAGTTATTTGACTACTATTTGTAAAAATATGTCTTTAAACTATTTAAAGAAAAAAGAAACAGTTCCACTTGATGAAATTCTTTATAAAACTGAAAGTAAAGATCATAATAATTTAGATGTCTTATTAACACTCGATTCCCTGCTTTCCAAGGACGAAGCCTTTATCGTTACATGTAAAATCGTTTATGATTATACCTTTAAGGAAATTGCTAATGATTTCAATATTGATTACGACAAAGTTTGTAATACATATTATGGAGCAATTAAAAAATTAAAAATATATTATAAGGAGGTAAATTAGTATGCTTGATAAAAAATATAAACAATACATTGATAATAATTTCATCCCTGAAGATAATTTTGAAAAATTAGCAAAAAGAATGGAGTTGAAACCTACTATGAAAAAAAATTATATTAAATACGGTCTTATGGGACTTTCAAGCGTTATGGTTATTGGATGCTTATACTTTGGTGTAACTTACTTTATGAACAGCAAAGCTAAAGATCCTACAAAATTAGTCACTCTTTCATTAGATAGTGATAATGTTGAAACTTTAAGTACAACTGATAATAATACTACTGATATTACTTTTGCAATCGATGATAATAATCGTGTTGTTAGCGTTCACGGAAATAATGATATTGCTAAATTAGTTTTAGTCGATGAAAAATTAACTAACAAAAAAATTGATGATGCATTAGAAACAATTATTGATGTTGAAATAAATACTGGTTTAATTGTTAAAGGAAATGTTTCAAAAAGTGCTAATAGTCTTGAAATTAGCGTCAGTGCTGAATTAAGTGATGAAGCTAATGCTTTACTAACAAAATTACATGAAGACGTTTCTAAAAAATTAAGTAAAGAAAATATTCAAGCAAATATTGATAAAGTTGAAGGAAAAATTATTGAAGAACTTCAGGAAGAAGTTCTAAGAATTGATCCAAATGCCAATATTAATCGCATGAGTTATGAAGATATGATGAAAGTTATTTCAACTCATTATATCGAAACTTCTTATCTATATCTAACTAGTTTAGAAGACTTATATACTGAAGCTAAAAACCATGAAATTAAGTTTGCCGAAAAAGAAGTAGTTTTAGATGCAGTCGATAAGATAGAAGAAGCTTATCAATATTTACGTAATCAATATCAAGAATTATATACTTCTCTTGAAAAACACATTGATGACGTCAATGACTTAAGATATCACTTAATCATTGATCCTAATAGTTCATTCCAAAAAGCTTATCAAGACGTTGTTAAAGCTAAAAATGATTTAATCGTTTTACGTAATGAAATTGCTAATATGAGTGATGATGATTTAGGTAAGCCAATTAAACAAGCTGAATTAACAGTCAAATTAGCTGCATATAATACTGCTTTAGAAGCATTAGATACTGCTAAAGAATTAGTTAATGCTGCATGTGATTCTACAATTGAATTAATTAATAAAACGGTTGATGCAATGAAAGAACTTGAACAAAAGTTCCCTGAAACAATTAAAGATGATATTAATGCTGCTTTACAAGAAGAAGAAAACAAAGTTAATGAAGTAAAAGATAAATTCTTTGACGAATTTGAAAAAGCGCATAAAGATGATATCGAACAAATTAAAGCTGAACTTAAAAAACAAAAAGATCAATTAATAGAAAGCATTAAAAATGCTTAATTAAAACATTGTTTGAAAATGAGTTTAAGAAGGGTGTAAAAGTTTACACCCTCTTTTTTGTTTGCTATAATACTTCTACTAAAAGATGGGGGAGAAACTTATGTATAAACTTGTCAATGTATCTAAATACTACAGTAATGAGAATAAAGTTAATAAAGCATTAGATAACATTAATTTAGAAATTAAAGAAAATGAGTTTGTTGTTATTAGCGGTCCTTCTGGTAGTGGTAAATCAACCCTTTTAAATATTTTAAGTGGTATTGATTACTATCAGGAAGGTGAAATGTTTTTTAATAATAAACCAACTTCACATTTTGATGAACTAGACTATCAAAACTTTCGTAATAACAATATTTCATTTGTCTTTCAGGAATATAACTTAATTGATTCATATACCGTAAAAGAAAATATTTTAATAGCCTATAATATTAAAAATATCGAATATAGCGATGATGATGTTATTCATCTTTTAAAAAGAGTTGGATTAGAAAAGAAAATCAATGTTAAAGCTTCTAAATTAAGTGGTGGTGAAAAGGCTCGATTAGCTATTGCAAGAGCTCTTGCCCTTAATAATAAAGTCTTAGTTTTAGATGAACCGACTGGGGCTCTAGATAGTACAAATTCTATTCAAGTAGTTAATTTGTTAAACTCACTAAAAAATGAAAAGACAATTATTGTTGTCACTCATAACGAAGAAATTTTTAATGATGCTGCTACCCATAAAATCAAAATTGTTGATGGCAAAATTAAAGATGACATCTTAGTCGAAAATATTAATATTTCAAACAATAAAAATATTACATCAACAAAAAAGATTACTAATAATGCAATGAATATTGCACGTCTTAATATTAAAAATCAACCGAAAAAATCACTACTTTCTTTCTTTTTAGCACTAACTTTCACCTTATTTATTGTCCTTATTATTTCAAATTTAAGTTATATGTCTAGGAAAGAAAACACTACATCAACTTTAATTAATAGTGAGGAAAGAATTATTGTAAATAAAGATACCCCATTAACAAAAGATGATGAAGAATTTTTAAGTAAATATAGTAATATTATTGTTAAAGAAAGTAGTCTTTTAGATGCTAATATTAATATTAATTTTAGTGAGTTTGGCCATCTTGAATTACTTAGTGGTGGCTTAAATGCTTCCATTTTAAATAATAGTGATCTTGCTATTGGTACTACTCCAAATTCAATTAATGCAATTGTCCTACCATATTCTTCAACTTTATATAATAACTTTAAGAAAATTGATCAAAAAATATATGAATTTAATTTTAACGAATCATATTATATAAAATTAAAAATAGTTGGAATAAGTAATAATCCATACTATTATTTTCATAATGATTTAGCCTTAACATTAAATAAACTTATCGAAAATCGCCTCGATTTGTCATATAGCGATGGTGGTAATTATCTAAATGTTTATCTTGACCTATCTCTAGATAATTTTTTATATACAAGTGACGATTCATTAAGTTACACAATTAATAACAAAATAGTATCTACGAAAATTGATTCATCATTATCTTTAGGTAGTGTCAAAATTAACCCTCAATTTTATGCTTCTTTTTACGATAAGCAAAACTATCAATGGTCAATTTACGTCAAAGATCCATTAAATTTTGTTAAAAAATTGACTAATTACGAATATTTTATTCCTAATGTTAAAACTGAACTTTTTGATGTTAATCGTGTTTTAGTTACATTTATGTCTGTAATAATGGCAGTAATAATTTATTTTTTAATTGTTCTAAAAACGATTGTTACTCGTCAAATTTTTAAATACAAAAATAAAGATAATGCGATTTTATCATCATTTGGATACACTAGTTCTCTTTTAACAAAATCAATGTACTATGAAATAGGTTTTTATCACATCATTAGTTTATTAATTTTTATAATTTTAACCATTTTAGACTATACGTTAAATATTTTTAAAGGGTTTCTAACTTATAACAATCTAGTTAGTTATTTGATAATGTTAATTATAATCGTTGTTTCAATTGTTTTTGAAATACATAAAGTAATGGCTAATTTTGATAATTTGTCATTATTTAAAAAATTACGTGGAGGTGAAAATGATGCTTAAATTAACTAATATTAACAAATATTACTTTAAAAATAAAAGTAATCAAATTCACGTTCTTAATAATATTAATTTATCATTTAATGATACAGGATTATACTTCTTATTAGGACCTTCTGGTAGTGGTAAATCTACTCTTTTGAATGTAATAGGTTTATTAGATTCATTTGATAGTGGTAATATTGCTATCGAAGATAAAACAATTAACAAGTATAAAAATATTGATAACATACGCAATCATTATTTTGGATATGTCTTTCAAAATTATTTACTCAATGAGGAACAAACGGTCTATCAAAACCTAGAAATTGTACTAAAACTTATTAATTATCAAGGTGATTTTAATAACCGTATTAAAAATGCTTTAAAACCACTAGGAATGGAAAAATATATTAAGCGAAAAGTTAAAGATTTGTCCGGTGGGCAAAAGCAAAGAATTGGCATTGCTCGATGTTTAATCAAATCACCAAAAATTATTTTACTTGATGAACCTACTGGTAATTTGGATGAAAAAAATAGTGTTCAGGTAATGGATATTATTGCTTCCTTAAGTAAAAAATGCCTAGTTATAATGGTTAGTCATGACCAAAATTTAGCTTCTTCTTATGCTGATTATATTATTAATTTAAAAGATGGTAAAGTTATTAGCGAAGATGTAAATACACAAAAAACAAATTATAATGTTAATGATTTTAATACCATTTATTTAAAAGATTATCAAAATAATTCATTTGAAAATATTAATATTTATCACAATGAAGAGTTGCCATCTTTAACCCTTGTTTTTGACCATAATAAACTTTATATCAAATGTGATGATAATATTAATATTGATATTATTAATTCACAATCATCAATTAAACTTCTTAATGAACATCATACTGTTAAAAAAGAAGAACAACATACTTTTGATTTTAATTTAGAAGAACTAGATTATCAAAAATCAAGTAAACAAGTTTTAAAATTTACTGATTTATTTAAAAAGGCTTTTAAAGCTAAACCTAAAAGACTATTAAAACTTGCTTTCTTTATTACGGCTTTTATTTTCGCTTCATCTATCCCTTACATTTCAAGTTTAAATGATATCGATTATCGCGAAGGTTTAGAAACTAATTCCCATATTTATGAACCATCTATTTCGCTTGATGCCAAACAAGTTGGAGAAGTTTTATTAGAGGGTGATTTAATCTATCAATCATACTCTTCACATAATTTAACTTATCTAGCACCTAGTAAAAATATTGTAACTAATGTTGATAAAATTTATTTAAATGCATCATACGTTCCTAAAAATGATTCATTAAACATTATTAATGGTAATGCTAGTAATAATTATACTGACATTTATATTGATAAGTTAGTTGCTAATCGCTTATTAAACCGTCCAGATATTAAATCTTTAGGCATTACTAATGTTAATGACTTTTTAAATCAAGAAATTTATTTTAATTACTTTAACATTAAGGGGAAAATTAGTGCTATTTGTGATAATAATGAACCATCTATTTATGTAAATAAAGAAATGTTAATGTTAGATACTAAACAAACAAGCATCGATAACTCTTTCTTATTTACGAGTGAAATAAAATCTTTAGAGAATAATCAATATTTAATTAATGAAAAATATCAAGATTTAGCTACTGATACAAATTATCAAATTGTTGGAATTTTTAAATCGAACTATGATGATTTATTATATGTTTCCAATAATAATACTTATCTTGACTACTATTACCAAAATATTGGAAGTTACTATCTATATTGTAATGATATCGAACATTATACTACTAAATTAAATGTTAATTTTACTAATTATTATCAACTCGAAAAAGAAGAATATTATTTTAAGCATAACGCTAGTATTATCTCTTCACTTGTCTTTAGTGGTATAACGCTTATTGTTTCATTAGTCTTCTTATATTTCATTATGGCATCAAGTCTAATCCATCGAATAAGAGAAGTAGGTATTTATCGAAATATTGGTGTTTTAAGATTTGATCTTTATAAAATGTTTGTAAGTGAAATTTTATCAATTGTTATTAAATATTCTCTTCCAGGATTTTTAACATCAGTTATTATTCTAAAATATTTACATAATGGTGGATTAATTAGTAATTATAACTTAATCTTCGTACCTACCCTATTATTAATTTATATTGTTTTAGCTCTTTTAATTGGATTAATTCCAATTTATCGTTTAACAAGAAAAACACCTGCTGAAATTAATAAAAAATATGATATTTAAAAAAGTGGACATTTATTGTCCACTTATTTTTAAAAAGATTGGTTCATGATGTACATATGGTAAAAATTTATTAAGAAAATCTTTAAAATTAATATGTACTGTCGCATCATCTCTTAAAGGATGCATACACATATAATCTAAGTTTTTATATTCATCATCAATAATAATTTGAACTTCATTATTTTGATCAAACATCAAGGCTAATGGTGTAATACCACATTCAATATTTAATAATCTTTTAGTATCTTCAATTTTAGCAAATTCACATTTTGGGAAGCCTAAATTTACAAATTCTTTACTAACAAAACGTTTAGTATGTGGCATTAGAATCATATAAAATTGATTACCTTTTTTAGCTTTTACAAAACAGTTCTTACAGACAACACAGTTAAGTTTAGCATTAAATTCAATTGAATCTTCCATTGTTTCCATATGATGATGAAAATACAATTTATACTCTATCTTTAATTCATCTAATAATTTAAGTAATTCTTCCATATCTTTTTATTTATAGAAATCAACAATTGCTTGTGTTCCTAATTCTCCTTTTTCTTCTTCAATCATTTGTTCATACATTTTTAAAACGGTATTCAAAACATTTAAATCATTACATTCATCTTTAGCTAATTTCATATCTTTAACAAAATGCTTAATATAAAATCCTGGATAAATATCACCATTTAAAGCGCGTGGTGCCATATTTTTAAGTTGCCATGATGATGCACTACCAGTAGCAATAACATCAACTAGTTTTTTAACGTCCATATTATGTCTTCGTAAATAAGCAACTGTTTCGCTCATCGCACCAACAGCTCCAGCAATGGCAATTTGATTAGCAAGTTTGGCATGTTGACCATTACCAGCTTCACCAACATAACAAATATTACTACCCATGGCTTTAAAAACAGGTAGAAGTTTTAAATAAGCATCTTCATTACCACCGACAAACATTGTTAGAGTTCCATTTTTTGCTCCTAAATCACCACCGGTAACAGGACAATCTAATGTTTCAACTCCTTTAAGTTTAAAATGCTCGTGTAATTTTTTAGCTAAAGTTGGAGAAGAAGTAGTCATATCAACTAACATCATTCCTTTACGAACATATTTGTCAATTTCCTCATAAACACTGGAAACATCACTAGGAAAACCAACGATAGTTAAAATAACATCACAATGATTAACTAAGTCTTCAATACTATCTAATAAAACAACATCGTTATATCCATTTAAATGGGCTTTATTACGAGCATAACCATAAACTTCAAAACCATTTTTGACTAAATTAGAAGCCATTGGTCGACCCATAACTCCTAAACCAATAAATCCTATTTTCATAAATTAAAATCGCCTCATTTCATAAACATATTTTACAACAATAATCTTATTAAAAAAAGATTAAAAATTTTTTTTAATTAGTCTTGCAAAATAAAAAATAGTATGCTATTATAATCAAGCAATGAAATTACGCCTAGTTAGCTCAGTCGGTAGAGCAATCGGCTGTTAACCGATCGGTCGTAGGTTCGAGTCCTACACTAGGCGCCATTTTTTTGGTCTGTTGGAGAAGCGGCTTAACTCACATGCCTTTCACGCATGCACTCACGGGTTCGAATCCCGTACAGATCACCATTTATTTTTCTTGCATTTAACGAAAAAATTTGCTATTATAACCTTGGTGTTAAAATGCTGGCTTAGCTCAACTGGTAGAGCAACTGACTTGTAATCAGTAGGTTGGGGGTTCAAGTCCTCTAGCCAGCACCATTTTTTTATATCGTGGGGAATTGGCGGAATTGGCAGACGCACTAGACTTAGGATCTAGCGCCGCGAGGCATAAGGGTTCAAGTCCCTTATTCCCCACCAGCTTAGATTTTAAACCGTTCATTTTTGGACGGTTTTTTTATATGCTTCTTTAGTACGTTTGATACCTCATTTTAAATCAACGATACCTATAAAAATAAGAGATGATTGTTTATAGTTTTGTCTTTCATTTAAATAATTAGGCATCTCTCATCCCTTATTGTGCGAAGCAAAATTTCTAACCATGTTCCAATTTATAAACAAAACTAATATTTGACAAACAAAATTTTTTCTATATAATGGACTTGCAATTGATGAACACCTGAGTTCATCCGCGAGGGTAACGTTATACTGGTTAAAGCAGAGCATATGATAATTATCCGCTTTTTTTATACTAATTTTTTGTCAATTTAAATATATAATCTTTTACCATCACAATACTCTTTAATAAATTATCTATTTTAGAACAAGACATCTTTATATAATTGCAAAAGCAAAAAACATATGATATTATTATGCTGTCCAGGGCAGCATGTTACTTAAAGTAACACATAATGCCTAAATTAATGGCGGGATTCGCCACCGTTCCGGTTGAAATACCGGACATTTTTTTATTTAAAAAGGGAGGAATAATCCTCACCTAAAAAATATTTTTAATTTTATGAAATAAGTTGTCAAAGAAATCAAAAATGGCATCAACAATATTTTTATATAAATTTACTAAATAATTCCAAGTTTTAATATACCACGGTAGAGTTAGATCATTAACTTTACCAATTTTATTAATACTTAAATTAATAGTTTTTTCTTCTCCATCATCATAAGTGACTTTTAAAGTCATCTTATAATTTCCTTCTTTATCAGTTTGTTGATATTCATCTTTACTAACAACGACTTGTTTTTCAATGTTTGAAATACGTGATAAATCTATAATATTAGTTTTACTTAAAAGTTCAATAATTTGTTCATGATTTAATGATGCATAATAATCAACATTGATAATAAAATCATCAACAGTAAAATATGGAATATCTTCGTCCACAACTTTAACTAAAACAATAAAAGTCTCGGATTTATTGTTACTTTTATCACTTACACTAAACTTCACTTCATAATTTCCTAATTGATTATAGTTATCACTATAACTATCACTTTCAACGACTAAATCAGTGATTGATAGTTCATCATAGTTATCATTAACGATTAATCCTTTTTTGATATCTTCGATACTTACTTTCGTTTTAATAGATGTTTTAATTTCACTTGTTCCACTGATAGTTGGTTTTATATCATCAACTACATTTATGCTAATTTCTTTTGTCGAAGTATTATTAGAACTATCAGTTGCACTTATTTCAATCTTATAAGTGCCTACAACATTTTCGTTTCCACTAAATTCATCTTTACTAATAGTGAAACTTATCTCTTTATCATAATTATCACTTACTTCAATTTTATTTTTTATGTCTTCTAAACTAAGTGGTTCACTAAGTTTTGATGTAAAACTATCACTAATATTTATGATTGGTTTTACTACATCAACTACACTGACCTTAATAGTTAAATGTGCCGTATTATTACTTTTATCACTTACACTAAACTTAATATCATATTCACCAACTTTATGACTATTTTCACTATAATTATCTTCATCAACTTTAATTTCTTCTGTTAAATCACCATCAACTTCATCATAGGCTTGAAGATGTGATTTAATTTCTTCTAATGAAGCTGGATTATCAACTGAAGTTACATATACACCAACATATCCATCAATAACTGGTCGATCATTATCAATCACATTAACACTATATAAACTTTTATTATTAGTCGTTAATTCAATCAACATATCTTGACAAGTTTGACTTTCATAATCGGTATCAATACCAAAGAAATAATCAGTAACTTCCATTGTTTGCATAAAAGTTGTCTCACTACCTAACAAATAATTTTTAATAGGAAATAAAGCAAAAATATTATGATCAAGTTGCCATTCATTTTCTGTAAAATTAGTTAGATATCTAAAATCATCTTTACTATCAATTGTCTTGTAATTTTGGTTATCTTTGGTTTTAACAACTGTCCAAGTAGTATCATAGTTAACGTCCTCCACACGATAAACATCAGGAGTAGCCATCATAAATTTAGTCCCAAAAGGAAATTCATAAGTTGTTTGTGAAAATATTCCAGGTGTTATATTTAAATTTAGAGTGAATTTACTTAAATTTTTAAATGTGAAACTAGAACACATTACAATAATAAGCGATAAAAATAGTAGATGTTTAACTTTTTTCATTTCTTTCTTCCTCCTTACATCCTATAATAAAAATATGAAAAGAAATATAAAAATCCTAATTGCTTTTAATATTTATTAAAAAGGCTACTTTTAGGTGTTGTTTTTTATAGTGTTTCGTTCTATAATATTGACCTATAAATAAGGGGGTTGAAAAAATGGCAAAGTCACATGAAATAGATATGACTTCCGGTAATCTTTTACCAAAAATCTTAAAATTCGCAATACCTTTAATGTTAACTGGTATTTTACAATTGTTATTTAACGCGGCTGACCTAATCGTCGTTGGTCAATTTGCTGAAAATGCTGATAACTCTGTTTCTGCCGTTGGTTCAACATCTTCACTAATCAACTTAATTGTTAATGTCTTTTTAGGATTATCGGTTGGAGCCAATGTTTTAATGGCTCGTGCTTATGGTTCAAAAAGTTATGAAAAAGCCGATCGAGCACTACATACATCGATTCTTCTAAGTTTATTATCAGGATTAGTTTTAGCAGTATTTGGTTTTTTCTTTGCGTATACTTTCTTATCTTGGATGCAAACACCTGCTAATGTCATTGATTTAGCATCTTTATATTTAAAGATATATTTTCTAGGGATGCCATTTAATATGCTTTATAACTTTGGCGCTGCTATTTTAAGAGCTGTAGGCGATACTAAACGTCCTTTATATTTCTTAACAATTGCTGGCGTTATTAATATTGCTTTAAATTTACTTTTAGTTATTGTATTTAATCTTGATGTTGCTGGTGTTGCTATTGCTACTATCACATCTGAAGCTGTTTCAGCTATCTTAGTTTTAATTTGTTTGATCAAAGGTAATAGTTTTATTAAATTAAGACTTAAACACTTAAAAATTCATAAAGAAGAAACAATTGAATTAGCTAAAATTGGTATTCCTGCTGGTATTCAAGGATCTGTTTTCTCTATTTCTAATGTTTTAATCCAATCATCAATTAACTCTTTTGGTGAAATTGTTTTAGCCGGTAATACTGCGGCAAGTAATATTGAAGGTTTTGTTTATACTGCAATGAACTCAATTTATCATGCTGCTCTAGCCTTTACCGCTCAAAATGTTGGAGCTCGTAACTTCCCTAATATCAAAAAAACAATGGGATATTCTTTGTTACTAGTAACCATTATTGGTATAGTATTAGGTGGTATTGTTATGTTATTTGCCGAACCACTTCTAAAGGTTTATATAAGCGGCGAAGAATCAATTAAATATGGCGTCTTGCGATTAACTTATATTGTTATTCCTTACTTCACCTGTGGTATCATGGATACTTTATGTGGTGGTTTAAGAGGATTAGGTTTCTCAATTACGCCAACAATTATCTCTTTAATTGGTGCTTGTATCTTTAGAATTGTTTGGATTTACACTGTCTTCAATGCTGATCCAACATTAAGTACTCTTTATGTTTCGTATCCAATATCTTGGGTTTTAACAAGTTTAATCTATGTTGGTTTCTATGCTGTTATTTATAAGAGTGTTAAATATAAATTAATGTAAAAATAAAAGGAGGAATTAATCCTCCTTTTTTATAATCAAATTATTTAACTCATCAAAATAATCTAAGGCTTTAATTTCTTCAATAATAATCTCATTACTCAAATGATGAATAATCATATATTCTCTTTTCTTAACTTTTCGACGTTCAATTGATTTAATATCTTTAAATTTCATCTTAGTCAATGTACGTTTATGGTAATAATATAATGATTGTCCATCGATATATAGAATAGCTGATGGGGTATCTTTAAAGTCTAAAATAGAAATGACTATAAAGACAACCATTACCGTAACAAATATACCACACAATAAAATATTTAAGTAAAACAAGATTGCACTGCTTAAAATTATTAAGATAATATTTTGAATTTCTAGTACTTGTGGACGTTTTGGTTTAGCAATCAATACTTTTTTCATTATTTTTTCATTGCTTCTTCAACGGCAACAGCTACTGCAACACTTGCACCAACCATTGGGTTATTACCCATACCGATGAAGCCCATCATTTCAACGTGAGCAGGAACTGAAGAAGAACCAGCAAATTGAGCATCACTATGCATTCTACCCATAGTATCTGTCATACCATAACTTGCAGGACCTGCAGCCATGTTATCCGGGTGAAGAGTACGGCCAGTACCACCACCAGATGCTACTGAGAAGTATTTTTTACCTAATTCAACACATTCTTTTTTGTATGTACCAGCAACTGGGTGTTGGAAACGAGTTGGGTTAGTTGAGTTACCAGTAATTGAAACATCAACGCCTTCTAAATGCATAATAGCAACGCCTTCACGAACATCGTTAGCACCATAACATCTAACTTTGCTTCTTTCACCATCACTATATTTAGTTTCTTTAACAATGTTTACTTTACCAGTAGCATAATCAAATTTTGTTTGAACATAAGTGAAACCATTAATACGAGAAATAATTAAAGCTGCATCTTTACCTAAACCATTTAAAATAACTTGTAAAGGTTCTTTACGAGCTTTATTAGCATTACGAGCAATACCAATAGCACCTTCAGCAGCAGCGAAAGATTCATGTCCTGCTAAAAAGGCAAAACATTTAGTTTCTTCACTTAAAAGTCTAGCAGCTAAATTACCATGACCTAAACCAACTTTACGATCATCAGCAACTGATCCTGGGATACAGAAAGCTTGTAACCCAACACCAATTTTACTAGCAGCATCTTTAGCCTTTGTACAACCTGATTTTAGTGCAATTGCAGCACCTAAAACATATGCCCAGCATGCGTCTTCAAAACAAATAGGTTGAACATCTTTAACAATTTTGTATGGATCAAATCCTTTAGCAATACACATATTACGTGCATCTTCAAAATCTTTAATTCCATATTCTTTCATTACTTCAGTAATTTTATTAATTCTTCTTTCGTAACTTTCAAATAATGCCATAATCTTTGTCCTCCCTATTGTTCTCTTGGATCAATATATTTAACAGCTTCAGCAAAACGACCATAAGTGCCACTTGCTTTTTCAATAGCTTCCATTGGATCCATTTTACGTTTGATGTTATCCATCATTTTACCTAAGTTAACATATTTATAACCGATAATTTCATCATTAGCATCTAAACCGATTTCAACGATGTAACCTTCAGCTAATTCTAAGTAACGAGGACCTTTTTCTAATGTAGAATAAATCGTACCAACTTGAGTACGTTTACCTTTACCTAAATCTTCTAGACCAGCACCTACATCTAAGCCACCTTCACTGAAAGCACTTTGAGTACGGCCATAAACGATTTGTAAGAATAATTCTCTCATAGCAGTATTAATAGCATCACAAACTAAGTCAGTATTTAAAGCTTCTAATAAAGTCTTACCAACTAAAATTTCACCAGCCATAGCTGCTGAGTGAGTCATACCACTACAACCTAAAGTTTCAATAAGAGCTTCTTGAATAATACCATTTTTAACATTTAAAGTTAATTTACAAGCTCCTTGTTGTGGTGCACACCAACCGACACCATGTGTTAAACCTGAAATATCACTAATTTGTTTAGATTCAACCCATTTACCTTCTTCTGGAATTGGGGCTGGACCATGATTAGCTGCACTTCTTACTTTACACATTTCTTGTACTTCTTTTGTATATTGCATTATTGTTCCCTCCTATAAATTATATGTAATATAATTTTCATACGCTTGTATTATAGCATAACGATTAAAAACTTTCAAAGAAAAATGTTTTCCTTGTTTGAATTTTTCTTTTTTATGTTATAATTTTTAGGGTGATTTTTATGTTTAATGATTTAATTATTTATCAAATTTATCCTCGTAGTTTTAAAGATAGTAATAACGATGGAGTTGGAGATTTAAAAGGAATTATTGAAAAGATTCCATATTTATGGGAACTAGGCATCAACGCTATTTGGATGTCACCAATTTACGCTTCTCCAAATGACGATAATGGTTATGATGTAAGTGACTATTACGCTATTATGAATGAATTTGGGACAATGGAAGATTTTGATTTATTAAAAAAGACTTGTGACAAATATAAGATCAAAATTATTATGGATTTAGTTATGAATCACACTAGTGATGAACATAAGTGGTTTAAAGAAGCTAGAAAAAGTAAAGATAATCCATATAGTGACTATTATATTTTTGTAGACAACCACAATAAAGAGCCAAATAACTGGGAATCTTGTTTTGGAGGATCTGCTTGGGAATATGTTAAAGAAAAAGACCAATTCTATTTACACTTGTTTTCTAAAAAACAACCCGATTTAAATTGGGATAATCAAAAAATGCGTAAGGAATTATACCAAATGATTCAATTTTGGATTGATAAAGGTGTTCAAGGATTTAGAATTGACGCTATTTCTTATCTAAAAAAACCTGAAGGCTTTCCTAACTCTCCTTTAAAAGAAGATAAATTTGGTCATGCTAAATGTATGAAATTTATTGCCGGTAACCCTAAAACTCATCAATATATTAAAGAAATGTGTGAAACATTATTTATTGATAAAAATATCTTCACTGTTGGTGAAGTAACAGCAACTAGTGATGAAGATATTAAACAATACGTTTTAAAAGACAATCATGAATTTAGTGCCATCATTCCTTTTGTTCCACCAATCGTAGAAATTAACCAAAATAAACCGATTGATTTAAAAAAGCGCATTTTTAAAATGTATGATTTAATTAAAGATCAAGGTTATATTGCTAACTTCTTATCTAATCATGATAAACCTCGTCAAGTATCTTTATATGGTAATGACCAAGAATATTTAAAAGATTCAAGTAAAGCTTTAGCGAGTTTAATGCATACTCTTCCTGGCATCCCTTTTATTTATCAAGGTGAAGAAATTGGTATGAGTAATGTTTATTATGAAAATATTGAAGACTACAATGATTTGGATACTTTAAATATTTACCATAAGAGTATTAAAGAAGGAAAAAGTAAAGAAGAAGCTTTTAAACTTGCCCAAATCATTTCTCGTGATAACGCTCGTTCTCCTATGCAATGGGATGATAGTTTAAATGCTGGTTTTTCTTCATGTAGTCCTTGGTTAAAAGTAAATCCAAACTACAAAGATATTAATGTTAAACAACAAATTGGTGATCCAGATTCAGTTTTAAATTATTATAAAAAGAGTATATATTTACGTAAAAATAATCCATGTTTATTATATGGAGATTTAAAAGAAGTAAAAACATATGATGATGTTATAAGTTACACAAGAACTTATAAAAATAAAACCGTCTTAGTTATTATATCTTTAACTAGTAAAGAATTACCTTATGATTTTAATTTTAAAGAAAGTGATATCTTATTAACGAATAAAGAATTTAAAAAAGGAGTTCTACTCCCATATCAAGCTTTAATTGTTAATCTAAAAACAGGGAAATAACTTCCCTGTTTTTTTAATGAATTAAATCAATATAAACCCAGAAATAAATTATATTAAGCCAATAGATAACAAAACTTAAAAGCATAATATACATTGACTTCGAAGGTACTTCATTTCGTTTTAAAATACTAACAACATATACAACTGTATATATTACAAATAGTGTTGCTAATATTTGTAATATAATTGGATAAACAATACTATCTTTAACAAGCATAATATCAATACTCGCATAGATGTTTAAAAACAACATAATCACTGACAAAGTAAAATAAACAACACTTGCAACAATATTAAACTTCTTATTTTGTTTCATAATAAAATCACTTCCTATTTATATTATAACATTGTTTACTAAAAAGATAAAATATCTTACATTATCATCCCATATATGCCTTAAAATACTCGATAAACTCAAACACTTTAGTTGATGGATTTATAATACCATTTATCTTGAACAATTTTTTAGCATTTTTAATAGCGTTATCCAATTTACCATTATGCTTTAATAATAATTCATGGTTATTAATATTATTTTTATTGTATTTATCTGGAGATAATTTTTTATTTAAAATTTCTTCATAATCTTTTCTAGTTAATTGAGATTCTAAATAATTAAAATACAAACAATACCATAACTCAAAAGCTTCATTCGAAAAACAAGCATGCCAAGATATTAAAGTTTTATTATCGTATTTAAAGCCTTCATCATTCGTTTTTTCTGAATTATTCATCTTTTCAATATTTTCAATTGTTTTTTTGAAATTATCAATTTTAAAATCATCTTTATCAAAAAATAACCATACATGATTAATTGTTTCGTTATTTTTAATTCTTTTTTTAATATCTTTTTTGGCAAAATCAAAAAGTTGAATAGTTGATTTGCCACCTTCACTTGCAATAATAACATCAATATCATTTGGGTTTTTTTGATATTTTTTAGCAATTAGTCCTTTTATTTCATTAACATAGTTCGGTTCGGTTTTTTCACCTTCCGCATAAACTAAATGCCTTCCAAAATTCAATAAACTCGTCCTAGAGTCTCTACCTCTAGGTCTTAATTTAGTCATTCCAATCAAGCCCTTTCTTAATAAAAGGATCAAAACCATATCGACCTTCTAAATATTGCTTATAATAAGAAGCATCTTTACGAACTTGTTCCCCCTTATAATTAATAATATTCGATAAAGGCATAATATCCGTGGAATAATTTTCATTTTTATAGACAAAACATATTTCATCACGTCTAAAATTAGAGTTATTCATGTTAATAATATCGTGAGAATTAAAAATTAATTGAGAAGTAATATTTTTATCACTATTAAATAATTTAATAATTTCACTATATAATTTCGGATGTAAATAAGCATTCATATCATCACAAACAAATACCATATGTTTATCTAAATTATTAATTAAGTTTAATAATATCCAAAACATTTTTTTACTACCATTAGACTCTTCATTTAATGAAATGCGATACTTCTTAATTTCATTATTAACTTTTACTTCACGTTCAATAAAAATATTATCATAATAACTTTTGGAAATAATTATATCACTTACAGGAATATCGACATTATTTAATGACTTAATTAACTTATCTTTATTTTCATTGATATAATTAAATAAGTTTTCACTATAAGCAACCATAGCATCCAAGTAATAAATACGAGAAATATCACTATATAATTGACGTAAAACAACAAACTCTTCTGGCAATGTTGGTGAATCATTGTTAGCATAGTCTTCAAACATTTTAGAAACAAAACTTTTATTTTTAGCAAAAGGCAAGATTTTTTGTTCAAATAATTTAGTAATACTTCCTTCAATATTTGTTTCACTATCTCTTTTAGCTAAAGTAATATATTCATCTTCACCTTTTTTTCGATAAACAATTTCTTCACCAACAATATCATAACTAGTAACAAAGCCATTTTGCCCTGGTAAAATTGGCATTTCATTAATTCTAGTAGTAAATTTTAATTCATATCCAATTTCATAATTATCCGAAACAAAAAACGGTGTTAAAGTAATGATATCATTATTAGAATATTCACATTTATATGATTTAGCAGGTAAAAACTTACTAACCCCTAAAACAATTTCCTTTAACAACATTAATCCTTTGATAATGTTAGTCTTTCCTCCGCCATTTGGACCATACATTGACATAACTCTTAATAAATTGTTATCATTGATCAATTTTATATGATCTTTATGTTCACTAACCTTTTTTAAGTCGGCTTCCATTGATAAAGTGACTTCATCTTTAATTGATTTAAAATTGCTAATTGTGATTTCTTTTAACATACCACTCACCTCGTGAGATTTTTTCTCATAAATATAATATCATGCTTTTTCTAACTTTTCAACAAAAAAGAGAAGCACAATCTTCTCTCTTAAATACTATTTAATTTTCTTTTTAAATAAATATATGATAAATAAGAAACAATTGCATCAAATAAAATACCTATTCCAAACATTAAAGCAATTCCTGTTAATGAAGGAATAAAAATTTTGTTTAAATACAAAATAAAACATATTCCATAATAAACTACATTAGTAACAATCGATTCAAATAACATATATTGTGTTTTTCCTAATCCATAAAAGATAGAATCACATATGTTTTGAAATGCGTAACTAACATAAAAAATCATTAAAAGAATTACTAGATGAAATAATTTATCCACCTCTTCAAATTGTAAAACATAATACATAAACGGCTTATATAAAGGTAGTAAAATAAACCAAAATAAACATATAATAATTGTTAAAAACATATAACCATACATGTTTTTATTCATATTATCGCTATTAGATGCAACATCTTTTTTAATTATTTCTCCAAGCTGAATAATTGGTAATAATAAATAACCCCATATAAAGTTATTCGCAACCCAATATGTACCTTGTTCGCTAACTACATTTACCATTCTAACAATCATAATTAAATAAAATAAATTTCTAACTAAAGATTCAATACCAGAAATTGATCCAACCTTAAAAAAATCTTTCAACCAATCAAAATTTATTGATTGTTTATCAAATATTTTTACTTGTTCATTTTTTAAAATAATGATACTAACAACAAATAAAATTGCATTAATGATAATGTTACTAATAGCAATTCCATTTACCCCTAAATTTAAAGAAAAATTAAATGATGAAATTAAAAAAGTATCAAGAATTACGCTAAAAATTAATTTTATGATTGTTAATAGATAAACGTATCTATCCTTACCTATAGTAATTAAAACAACTAAGTTAAAACTAAATAAAATCGTAAATATATTGGCAATGCTTTCGAATCGTATATAACTAATCGATTCTTTAATTATATCTTTTGAAGTCGCCATCAAATTTAATAATGGTTCTGCAAAAACACAAATAAAAATAGTCAATATTAAATAACTTATTAATGCAATTATTAAACCATTTTTAACTCGATTAGTAAATTCTTGTTTGTCATTTTTTGCTTGTCCCATAAAAAAGTATAATGGTAAAATTATAGCTTCATTTATTATTTCATAAATTAAATTTACCCACGTTAATTGTCCAGCAATTGAAAAAGCATAATCACCAGGAAGTTGTCCTAAATAAAATGTCCTTAAAGTCGTATAAATAGTTGGACATATTCCCATTACTAAAAGAGCAAAAAATAATCGATAATCGATTCTTTTAATTGAAAATAATATTTTATCTTTCACTATAAAACCTCCTTGTATCTATTTAAAATAGGAAGAACATCCTCTTCCTATTTTAAAAATGGTTTATCAGCCTCGGCAAAGTTCATTTTTTGCATTTCTTCTTTACTGGCCCATTTTGATTCAATATGCTCACTTAATTCTAGTTTACCGCTAATCAATTTGCAGCGATACCCATACATGGTAATACTAAACCCTGCGTATGGTGGCATATCTTTATAAATATAATTTGAAACCCCTAAATACTCAATTGGTTCAACAATTGAATTTAATTCTTCTTTTATTTCACGAATAATAGTTTCTTCGTGTGTTTCATTAACTTCTACTTTTCCTCCTGGAAATTCCCAAAAGCCTTCTAACGCTCTTCCAGGACCTCGCTTACAACAAAATATCTTACCCTCATCATTTTCGATTAAAGCACATACTACTTCTACATGTTTCATACTTAATTATTTGCACCTTCTTGTATTTCAAAATCAAAATAATAATCTTTTGGTACTTCATTATCTAAAACTATATCACATAATAATGTTGGAAACTCACCATTTTTTGAAGGTCTTATATTAGTAAAAACACCCTCACCAAAATATGTAAATGGTAAAGTTATTCCACAATCACTATCCATTTTTCTTACAAACAAATGCACTTTTTTAGTTTTTAAAATTTTTATTCCATTTGCATTATTCATAGTTGTATTATTAACACTTTCCCACTGAAATAGCTTAGAGTTTAAAAACTTATCTTTATAATTGTGTCTTTGCTCCTTTACTAAATCTTTCTTTATCCCAACAAATACAATTACTTCATCATCATTAAATAAAGTCCCTTGCATGTAATTTAACGATGTTTTTCCCAAAATCATCAAGACTTGAGATTTCATATAATTATTATATAACTTAAATTTACCTTCAAAATCACCAAATTCAATGTCATAACGTTTTAATCCATAGTCAATTAAATCCATTAAATAGTTTTTAAAATCATCACTCATATTTTCAACATTCAATTTCATATCAATTATTAATTTCTTTTTAGTTAAAATAGTTAAAGCCTGTTGAATCGTAGTTTTGGTAATTTTATCATCTATTAATAGTTCAAGATTCTCTGCACCATTTAACAACTCTTTTATTATAAGGTATTCTTCTTTACGTACTAATGGCAAAAAATCCGATAATTGATCTATAAAGTATTTTTGGTCAGATAAAAAGATCGGTAATTCTTCTTCACCAATTTTTGACAAAAATGAGTAATAAGAATAATTTTTACTCCCTTTTAATGACGAATTTAGAAATCTTAATAAGTCCGGAGCTAAATCGCTCTCTAAATAATCCATATGGCTTGGATAAGTTGATAATTTTAAATAGTTTTTAAAATTTTGATAATCTTTAATCAAATATATTTCTTTATTAAAATTTTCATTTTTCAGATATGACAAAACCTCTTCTTTTGAAAGAGTATCAATATTAATTACTACTCCTGGTATATCCAAAGCATTAAAGTCATTACGCACTAAATCCATCAAATATGCTTTTTCCATATATGTTGTTTTTCCTAATGTTCCTAATGCTATTGCCATTTGAATTGAACGATTATAATTATTGCCAATAAAATCAAGTACTGTTACGTATTCTTTTCCAGGATATTTTCTTAATCCTCTACCAAGTTGTTGAATAAAAATAGTCGATGACTCAGTCGGTCTTAAAAATAAAACCATGTTTATTCCCGGTATATCTACACCTTCATTTAAAATATCAACAGCAAAAATTATTTCTAATGGATCATTATCATCTTGTAATTTTTTGAAAGCTAAAATACGTTCCCCAGCATCATTGTTTCCTGTCAAATAAGTCGTATTAAATCCTTCAATTTCCATCTTTTCTGCCATTAATTTAGCATGCGAAATAGATACGCAAAATGCAATGGCTTTTAATTTACCTTTCGGATGATGTTTAGTTATTTCTTTGGAAATAAATGCACAATTCAAATTTTCAGCAATATTATGAGCAATTTTGCTATGATCATTTAATGAATAATCGATTAATTTATCTCTTATTCCATAATAATGAAATGGAACAACTAAATCATTGAGCAAAGCATCTCTTAGTCTTAATTCATACGGAACATTGTAATCAAATAGATTGAATACATCTTGATTATCCATACGTTCTGGAGTAGCAGTTAATCCTAACAAAAAATCTGGATTAAAGTAGTTAATTATCTTTTGATATGTTGATGCTGTTGCATGATGCACCTCGTCTATAACAATATAATCAAATTCATTAGGCAAAAATTCATCCAAGTGCAAAGATAGCATTGAATTTGTGGCAAATATAAAATCTGCCTCACTATTTTTATTTCTACCTGTATACAGTGCATAAGTTTTGTTACTTCCAAAAACTTTCGCAAAAGTATCCAAAGCATCTTTTAAAATTGTTTCTCTATGAACAACAAATAATATTTTTTGAGCGCCAAAATTTCTTGCATCAAAAGCAGCTAGATATGTTTTCCCACTTGCCGTTGCACTTATAATAAGAGCTTTTTTATTACCCATATCACGATAACGTCTAAGTTCTTTTAATGCTGCTTTTTGCATCTTGTTTGGATGGACCATCATGTTCTCTGGTTCAAAATAATCCATGTCCCATTTTTCTATTGCATAGTCTAATTGCATTTGATACTTTGAAATTATCTCTTTTTCAAGAGGTAGTGTTTTATTCCATAAAAAATCAAATTCTTTTTTTGCCCCCAATACTACTAAATCATTCATATATGATTCATAAGACAAATTCCACTCAATATTTTTTAATAATGCAAATCTTGTAATGTTAGTTGAACCAACTACCAATTCACTATTTTCTTTGTAATCAAAAATATAACCTTTAGAATGGAAACCACAATCTTTGAAAGACTCATATTCTAAATGACATTCAAAATTAGGGTATACTTTTTGCCATGACAAAAAGACATTTAAAGATGGTATATCAGTAAAATTTTGATATGTTGATGTAATTATTCTACCTTTAACTCCTCTTTTTAATGCTTGTTCAATATGCTTTTCCAAAAATGTTAGTCCTGCCTTTTTAATAAAACTAACCGAAAAAAGAAATAACTCACACTTTTCTAACGAGTGTTCAATTTTTGATATAAAGGTTTCTTCACTATAATTAGTATAAAATTTTGAATTCATAAGTTCTCACCCAATTACTTTTTTAAATTTCTAATTCTAATTGTTTTGCTTGTTCTTTTTTAGAATTTTCAATTAGCGTTTTAATATATGTATATGATTTTCTAAATGAATTATCAATCATAATAAATCGAATTCCATTTTTTGCAGCTAGTTCACGTTTATAATTATCACTTTGCTCGCGACAGATTGACCCCATATGTTCTCCGCCATTTTCTTCAACAATGATTTTAGGATACAATTTACCATCTTTTCTTTTTTCATAGATTACTAAATCAAATTCTTTCTTACTACTCAATAAGTTAAAAATATAATCTGTAAATATTTCTTTCATATCGACATTTGTTTTAGCATCAAAGTTTTGATGTAGCGAACAAATTTGTGAAATAGTTTTAAAAAATTCTTGTTCATTTTTACTGCCATTAGATTTGCCTATCTCAATGCGAATACTTTCATTTTGTGGAACTACAACATTACCATTTTCACTTACATAGTTAATTAATTGATACAAATCATCACTTTTATCACTTAGTAACAATAAAGCTTCTTTATCAGCGCTTATAATTAATTTCTTTTTGCATCTAGTTATGCCAACATTAATAATTTCAAAATTGTTTTTTAACCAATTATAAGTTGCTTTTGATGTTTTTAATGAAATAGCTGTTGAAAAAATAATACTATCTTTCTCATCGCCTTGTAATGAGTGAATTGTTCCACATTTTATATCATTTATCCCATTTTGGATTAATAAATTATTAATTAAGTCTTTTTGATTAACAAACGGTGTTAAAATTGTTACATTCTTAACATTATTTCTTTTTATGTAATCAATAATAGCGTTAGCTTCGTCTAGTTCAGCATGACGTTCTCCTTGATTTAAATTTTTAACATTCAAAAATTTTAATTCACCATCTTCTTTTAAATAGGACAAATCTAATTCTGAATTATAATATCGATCATTTGAAAACTTAATAATCTTTTTACCACATCGATAATGATACTTTAATAAAATATCGACTGAAAAAGGATCCATTAAACGGAAAACATCTAAAATTGATTTTTCTTTGTAATTATAATTATCATCAATTTCATACTTGGTCATTAATTGTTCATTTATTTTCTTTTCTAAAACAATAACCGGTTTCAATTGGTTTTTATCACCGACTAATAATAAGTTATTAGCTCTAGCAATTGGAAGTAAAGCATGTGCTACATTACATTGTCCAGCCTCATCCATAATAACTAAATCGAACATAAATTCACCACTGCCTAATTTAGAAGTAGAAATATTCGTTGAACAAATAATTGGAAATACCGATGTTAATAATTTCATGTTAGCATCACTATTTGACCATTTATTAAACTCAGTTACTTTCTCTTTTTCATCTTCAATATAACAAATATCAATTAATGTTTTAAATTTTGGTTCGTGTAATTTTTTAATAAACCCTAATGATTTAAAATATAATAATTGTTGTAAGCGATCATTTTTATTAATCGGAGTTACTAAAGCTAGTACTTCACTATTTTTAACTTCTTTAAGATCCTTTAATTCATCTTTCATTAAATTAATTTGACTATGAATATTGTCAATAATGTGATTTTTAACTCCTTTTAAACTATCAAATAATTTATCCGAATTATTAATAAAATTTTCATATTCTTCACGTTTTTCTTGACGATTTAATAGTTTGATAAGTTCACTATTATCATTTTTAGCTTTTTCAAAAATACGATTTATTTTATCTTCTTTAGCTACTTTATTTGTTTCAAATTCATATAAACTTTTTATATAATCAAGAGCTTTTAAAATTTCCTCAAATTTACCAAGTCTTAAATATGGAAAAATAATCTTTTCTTCACGATATAAAAAATTAAACTTTTCTATTATTCCATCAACCGGTTTATTATTAGATGAACAAACTAAAACTGTTTTATTATCAAAAAAGGCACTTAAAATAACATTAACAATCGTTTGCGTTTTACCGGTTCCTGGAGGTCCCTGAACATAAGTAAGAGGATATTTCATTGCATTATAAATAACTCGCATTTGATTAATGTTAATTTTATCATCATATATAGCAATTGTAGGCTCTTTTCTTCTTCGAATATCTTTTGTTGTTAGATTGCCAAAAAAAGCTTTTAAAGGAACCGACAACTTCTTTTCATTATAATGCTGTTCAATTTTATCATAAGTTAATGCTAAATCAACAGTATAATCACGTTCTAATAAAAATATATCAGGACGTTCATTGATAACTTCATTAAAACTTAAATATCCTCTTATTAAATCAACTGATTCAAAATAATTATCTTCAAAGTCATCAATAAAAGTATCAACATCCATATTGATATAATTAAATAAACTATGTTTTCGACCTTCAATCAAAAAACTTTTATTAAATTTTAATGTATTACCTAATTCTAAAGTTTTATTTTTAGGATCAAAAAATAAATCGTAATAACAAACAACATATTTTTTATTACCATTATCAATAGACAAAACTGAAATGGCTAAATCATAATTACTTAAATCATCATTCTTAATATCATAACGGTATATTTTATTTATAATTATTTTTATTTGTTCTTCATTTAAATAAACATAACGATTTTTTCTTAAATAATCAACATCTATACCAGGTATCATACAATACTCTTTTTGAAAAGGGTCATTATCTAAATAATTGCATTCCTTATAATAATCTAAAATATTATGATTAAAATTATCATATTCTAGCCAATCTAAATCAACAATATAGTTTTCAATTTTTGTAGTTAACTCAACAGGTACTTGATAAGTCGTAAAATCAATTACACGAGCATCTACAATATTATCAAAATAAAAATTTCCCTCTAGTGAATCAAGACTTTTTCGATCATTATAAATATCAGCTTTAAAACTTTTTCGTTTGATATCAATATCGTTAATCGCAGCCCAAAAATAGGTCTTTTCCTCACTGTCTTTTTTCATATAGACAATATCCAACCATTTACCTTCTTTTATAGCTTTTGATATAACACTACCAATACTCATTTTAAAAGCCTCCTATTTTATGTATTATACCATATCTGTTGATACTTTTATGATAAAAAAATGGCATTTTGTGCCATTTTATTCTTCATATATCATTTTTTTAGTCATTCCACCATCAATAATTAAATTAGCACCGTTGATGAAGTCACTCTCTTCTTTAGCTAAAAATAAACAAGCATTAACAATATCACTTGGTTTTCCAACTCTTCCCGATGGATGTTGACTATGATCAATTTCTCTTAAAGATTCATAATCATTACATTCTATCCAACCTGGACTAATGCAATTAACAGTTATTTTGCTATTGCTTAAAGAAACACACATTGTATTAGTTAATGAAACAAGACCACCTTTTGACGCACCATATGCTTCCCAGCCTTTTTCATTTTGATGGAATCTTGTTGAAGCAATATTAATTATTCTTCCAAATCCTGCTTCAAAATTAGCACTTATAAATTCTTTTGAGCACAAAAAGGCTCCCCTTAAATTTGTTGAAATAACATCATCGAACTCTTCCATTCTGATTCGATTTATCGGTTTATTAAATTTTGAAATAGCGGCATTATTAATTAAAACATGAATTGGACCATAATCATTTGCAATCGTTACAAAGAAATTGTGAATTGCACGATCATTATTAATATCGATTCTTTCAAAATGAATATTTTCTTCTTCAAATGTAGTACTAGCTACATCAAAAGTAAAGACTTCATAACCTTCTTTCGCAAACCCTAATACCAATGCTCTTCCAATACCATTGGCACCACCACTTATGACTACTCTTTTCATTTTTATTGCTCCTTTACTTTTAAATTATTGTTATAAATCATTGCATCTTTTAAAGTTAAACTTCGTTCTTTTTTAGTTAAATTTTCCTGATAAAATCTACTAAAAGCAATATAGATAAAATACATATAAGGCATACCTAGATTAGTTTCCAATAAGGAATTAATTACCATTGTCATTAACTTTTGACTAATAGAAGAAATTAATGCACTTCTTATACCACCAAGAAGTAAAGCACATTCCCAACCAAATTGAACTAATATCCCTATTGCTAAAATCCAAAGTAATGGTACCCTTTCTTCTTTTTTGTCTTTAAATAAATTAAAGATAATGACTCCTAAGTAACCAACTATTAAAATTAAAGCCATATAACCGTGATAACTACCTGTCGTTCTTTGTATTGTTATCACATTAAAATTTTCTCCAAATGTTGAAGCAAGAAGTGGACATACAAACCACCATAAAAGTATTAATAAAGAATACTCTAATAAATATTTATCTTTTTTTAGCCACAACCAAATCCAAGTAAAATTGGTAAATCCATAACTCATACTCATCCATAAAAGCGTCCAAAACATATTTCCACCACTTATTGAACGTGAATGTGTAAGTAAGTGAAATATTCCATAGTCAACAATCATGTATAATATTCCCGCTAGAAAACCAACAAGTAAAGTTGCATAATTTCTTTTTTTAAACAATAAAAAAGCAAAGACAACTAAAAATATACAATCTAAGATAATGTATAAATAATTAAACTGTCTTTGCGCAATAATTTCTAAATACATACTGTCACCCTCTATCTAATTTAAGTTTAATTTTTTTCATCTTTTTTCGCAACCTAAATTAAATGGATTTAGACTATCGATTAGAAAGATAAGATAGATAATCAATTGTTTTTCCGATACCAAAAATGATTATAAAATAAACAAAACCATCAAAAAAATAATCAACATAATTAATTCCTTCTTCATTACCGACTAGTAAAAAACCTCGAGCAATGTAAACTATTAAAACTATAAAACTTAATACGTAAAAAAGCATTGCTCCTCCACTACTAGATTTTCCACTATCATAAATTACATTTCCATAATCATCATATTTTTGCATATAATTCACCTCTATCTTAATTCTAAAAAATTATAAGCAAAAATACATGGACACATTTTGTCCTAATTTTAGGCATGTAAATGTGATTTAAAACCTTTTTCCCAACCACTTTTATGATAATAGATAAAATAAATAATTGAACTTATGGTCCACGTTAATGGATAAGCAAAGAAAACATAGTTAATTGTCTCAAAAAATAATGACATAATTGATAAATAACTAACTCTTAAAACACACCATACAAGTAACATGATAAGCATTGGTACAACACTTCTTCCACTTCCTCGACAAACACTAGCAATACAATGTGAATATGCTAACAAAAAGAAGAAAAGAACTTCTGTTCGAATTTGAAGACTACCAATTTCCATAACACTTGGATTATCATCAAAAAGGGCGATTAAAAATGGACCTAAAATAAACATTATAACACCGATTATTTCCGCTAAAATAATTGAAGTAATTATCCCAAATTTTGCTCCTTTTTGAGCTCTTTCATTAAAACCTGCCCCAAAATTTTGACTGACAAAAGTCGTTATTGCCATCGTAAAACAAGTAATAGGTAAAAAAGCAAAACCTTCCAATTTAAAATAAGCACCAGTTGCTGCCATCGCTATTCCACCAAAGGCATTAATATGTGATTGAACGACGACATTTGCTAAACCAATAACCGAGTTTTGGATACCCGAAGGTACTCCTACATTAATAATCTCTTTTAAAGTTGCGCGATCAAACTTAATCTCACTTACTTTAACTTGATACACCGTTCCCTTTTTTAGTAAAAAGAAGAAACAAAGAAGCGCACTTACTATTTGACTTATAACAGTTGCTAAAGCTGCACTAAAAACACCCAAATGAAATCCCCCAACAAAAAGTAAGTCTAAAAGGATATTCAAAACCGAAGATATAATCAAATAATAAAGTGGACGTTTACTATTACCAACAGCATTACAAATACCAGTAAAAACATTATACATAATAACAGCTAAAGAACCCAAAAAATAAGTTTGAAAATAAGAAATAGAATAAGGCAAAACTTCTTCATCCGTTCCCATGAGTACTAATATTTTAGGAGATAAATTATATCCAATAACCGTTAATATAATTCCTGATACAAGACCAAAAGCAATTGTCGTATGAATGGCTTTACGCATTGTAGTATAATCTTTATTTCCGAAATATTTTGAGATAACAACTCCTGCACCTAAAGCAACACCTGTAAAAAAAGCTGTAAACAAGAAAATTAAACTACCCGAAGAAGCAACGGCAGCAAGAGAATTGGTATCTAAAAAGTTGCCAACAATAAAACTATCAGCAGCATTATATAATTGTTGAAATAAATTACTAAGAAAAATCGGAAATGCAAATAATATAATAATTTTCCTATAATTTCCTTTTGTCATATCTAATGTATTATTCATAATGACTACCTCTATCTATTTGAAATAATTTCAATCCAATATCCATCAGAATCTTCAATAAAATATATTCCCATTTGATGATTTTCATGAAAGATGCAACCCATTTTTTGATGAAGTTGATAACTTGCTTCATAGTCATCAACTTTAAATGCTAAATGAAATTCATTTTCACCTAAATCATAACTTTGCTGAGGATCATTTAAATAAGTTGATTCAAGTTCAAAATTAATTTCATCATTTTTAAGAAAACAAATAGTAAATTTTTCATTTTCAATACGACGAACTTCTTTTAAATTTAAAGCTTATTGATAAAATGTTAAAGACTTTACCAATTTTTTTACAAATTTCATTTTTAATCACTTTTTTGATATTTCTTCAATCATATCACGACAAATAACATTACCCTTATTAAATGAAAAATCATAATCAACAACTTGAATATCATTAATTCTTTTAGTCGTTAATTTAACATTCTTTCCTAAATGATTAATTATTGTACTGTGACCGAAAAAAGTGGCGTAAATTTCGGTATTTTTTTCTTCACCAACTCTATTAGCCAACACAAAAGGAGTAACATTTTCTAATGATCTAGTTCGTGCTATATCAAATGTATTCTTATTACCAAAATTACTTAAAACACATATTAAATCAACTTTCTTTTTTAAATAATATCGACTAATTTCAGGGAACCATAAATCAAAGCAAATTTGAATGCCAACACGTACCCCATTTATTTTAACTATAACTTCTTTATCTCCCGAAGAAAAATATTTCTTTTCATAATCTGATAGATGTTTTTTACGATATTTATCTACATATCGACCTTTATTCACAATAACAGCGGTATTAAAAAGATTATCCTTTTCTTTTTCGATTATTCCAAAAATTAAACAACAATTATATTTTGATGACAATTGACACATCTTTTGAATAAAATCACTATTAGGTACTACATGACTATATTTGTAAACTTCTTCTTTATCATCAAATAAGTAGCCATGATTAATTAATTCAGGAAGAACAAATAGATCTCCCGATTTCTTACTGAGTAAATTATCAATAATATCAATATTAGTTAATTCATCACGTTTTATATCAAACTGTAAATATCCTATTTTCATATCAATCACCTTTGCTTATTATAAACTCTTTTAATAAAATTAAAAAGATTATTTAAAAGATTATTTATATTTATTGTATAATATTAAAAAATTAAATTAAATTTTGACAATTTTTGTATTATAATTATACATGGTCATTTTGAATTATATTGTATAAAATTAAACACATAAAAAGGGGCTAATATAATGGACTTTGGATTATTATTAATCGGTTTTATCATTCTTATTTGTATTTTACTTGATCGTTATTTAAACAAATTACCAATTCCTTCATTAATTATCTTTTTAGGACTAGGTATGATTTTTGGACAAAACGGTCCATTTCATATTGTTTTTAATGATTATCGTTTTGTTAGTATGATTTGCCCTTTATGTCTATTATTTATTATGTTTTCTGGTGGATTTAGTACCAACATTAAAACTGCTAAACCTATTCTATCGAAAACCATTCTTCTTTCAACGATAGGTGTTTTAATTACAGCCTTTGTTGTTTGTTTATCTATTCACTTTTTATTTAAATTATCGTGGGTCGAAAGTTTATTAATTGGTGCTCTTATTTCTTCAACCGATGCTGGAAGTATTGTTAGTATCTTAAAATCAAAGAAATTAGCATTAAAAAACCATACCGACTCCTTGCTTGAAGTTGAATCAGCATCAAATGATCCTGTTTCTTATACTTTAATGCTTATCGCCTTAGTCCTTTTAACTAATCAAAATGTTTCGATTCCTTTTTTAATCATTAAACAAATTGGCATAGGTTTATTAGTAGGTATATTAATTCCTAAACTTGCCATTTTCTTATTAAATAAAAACTTTTTTGAATCACAACAAAGTCGTACTATTTTCTTAATTGGGACAATGATTGTTGCCTTCTCTTTACCAAATGTACTCGATGGAAATGGATACTTAAGCGTCTATTTATGTGGTGTTATTCTTGGGAATAGTAACCTTCCAAACAAACGTTACTTTGTCCAATTCTTTGATGTCGTTACCCATATTGGTCAAGTAATTATTTTCTTCTTATTAGGTCTTCTTGTTGTTCCTTTAGAATTAGGAAAAGTCTTATTAATTGCCTTTATTATTACGTTAGTCTTAACTTTCCTTGCTCGACCACTTGCATGTTTTAGTATACTAGCTCCTTATAAAACTAAATTAGAAGAAATCATATTGATTGCTTTTGCGGGAATGCGTGGTTCATCACCGATTGTTTATGCCATAACTATCGTTTTAAGTGGAGCGGATTTAACATATAATATTTACAATCTTGTCTTTTGTGTTGTTTTATTATCAATTTCAATTCAAGGAAGTTTGTTCCCTTTTGTCGCTAAAAAACTACAAATGATCGATGAAAATGCCGACATTTCAAAAACGTTCAATGATTATCAAGAAGATAGTGATGTTAACTTCATCAAAATTCACTTAGATAAAAATCATCCATGGTGTAATAAATATTTAAAAGACATTCCTGTTCCTAATGATTTATTGATTGTTTCTGTTATTCGTAAAAATGAAACAATTATTCCTAAAGGTAATACTTTATTATTAGTCGGTGATCTTCTTGTCATCGCTGCTAAAGCATTTGAAGATCGTAAACATCTTCATATCATGGAACTTCCAATTAATACTAATCATTATTTAGCCTATGCAACTTTAAAAGATGCTCGTTTCCCTAAAAATAAATTAGTTATTTTGATTAAACGAGGATTAGATACCATTATTCCCGAAGGAAAAACATTAATCTATCCTGGAGATATTTTAGTTGTTATTGAAGCTTTAAATGATAATGATATTTAAAAAATATTGAGTTAAATATCCATCTACTAGTTAGTAACAATTAATTCAAAAATTGTTAGTTTTGATAATAATTGTAATAATTAGTGATAAAATAAATTTAGGAAGGTGAAAAAATGGTATTTAGACATTTGGATTTAAATGATTGGTTATATACCAATAATTTTGAAAAAGCTATTAACAAAATTAAAAAAGGGTTAAACTTTGAATCATATTCATTAGAAGAACTATTGGAGATGATTGAAATTAGTAAATTTTTTGATGACAAAAATAATTTGAATAATGCTAGCAAGAAAATTATCGAAGAAAATTTGAATGCATTTAAGCAAATTAATTCAACAATAGCAAAATATTTCAACTCGATAACTCCTAACAAAATCAAATTAGATTTGCAAAAAATACGTGATGAAAAAGGATTATATCCATTTGGCTATTACAATTGTATGGTTAAATTCAAATCATATTTGAAACTTAATGATATAGAATTTAAAGCACTAATTGATGATGGTCTCTTCTATCTATATATTGCTTTGAGATCCAAAGATATGGTTAATACTTTCAATTCAGTTATACATTCTGAACTCCTATCAAATGCTGAAGGGATAACCTATCTAATAAGAAACTATGATATGGTTGATGAAAATAAAATGAAAGAGGTCAATTATTATTTTCCTAATTTTTCCGATGATGATATTGATTTAATGATCAATAATTATCTTCATTGCGAACATAAAAACTTGAATTATTTACAAGCCTTAAATTTTCATAGAAACAATATTGATTCATATAAGATATCGCGAAAAACAAGAGTTGAAATCAAAAAAACTATAGAATTAGAACAAAAAAGAATATTTAACAAAAAAACTAGCACTTCATTTGGTGTAAGAGTTATAATTGATTCGGGGCAAAAGATTGATAACCCTATTATTTTTAAAGGCGACCAACCAAACATTGAAATATCTTTTTCAAAAGATTTTCTAGCTAGTGATACATCTACACTTGGAATAATGAAATGTATGTACTTTATTTTGGATTTAGTAGATAATCAATGGAGACTTTACTCTACTTTTAATCCCATCAACGAAAATACATTGACTAGATTATTTGAATTAAAAACTGAAGGACAATATGGTTCTTATTTGTATTTTTATAAATTAAACATATCAAATTTATTATTCTCCACATATTTTGAATTTTTAAATAGAGAGGGAATAAAATATACTGATGTATTAAACACTTACGTGAAAGAAAAAATTGGAAATGGTTTATTAAAAGAAAAGTTTAAAATTGATTTAAAATTGGACAACGATTTTTTGTCAAATTGTGAAAGATTATTTAATGAGATTCCATCTCTTCTATCTCAATATCAAATTTATGTTGAAGAAGGAGATATAGATGATGACTTATTAAACGCTAGCTCAGATTCAATAAAAATATCACAGGTTCCATCCTTAATTAAAAGTAAATACGTAGAAATAATACCTGATTCAGAAATTAAAAGTTACTTCTACATTCTTTTCAGTAATCAATGTATGCTTTCTTACATTGATGAGAATATTTATGCATCTTCTTTTGTAGAATTAATAAATAAATATGAAATTAAGACTACTGCATATATTAATAAACCAGCTGACATGCAAATGATAGATTATCTTATAAAGCAAAAAATACTTTTTGTGAATCAAAATAATATTTATGAATTTTGCTCTCCATTACAAATTCAAATTTTGCAGGATTTATATACAAAGGGATTCATATCATATCACCATATATCTAATGAAGCAAAGAATATAATTAATGATTTAAAAAGTAAAAACCTAATAAAAGAATATTCTAGCCTTTTTTCAAATTATGAATCGGATTATTTATCTTTTATCCTAAATAATGAAAAATTCAGTAATGCATTAGCACTAAGAAATAAATATGAACATGGCAAAGGTAAACTATTTTCAGAAGAAGAGAATAAGGATAATTTTATCATTGGTCTAAAAGCTCTTACAGAAATAGTCAGTAAAATAGACGATGATATTATATTAAAACAACATATAAAACAAAAAGAAGCCTAATGGCTTCTTTTTCCAATTAAAATAAATAGTGTTTTAACACACTACTTTTCATCTATTACCTTTTGATATTTCTATCAATCTATAAGGTATAACCGAAACTTTATGATGAAAATATTACATTCTCAATAAAGTCCGTTTTTGGTTTATTTGGTGGAGCCGAGGAGAATCGAACTCCTGTCCTAAGTAAAACCAATATAAGGCACTACAGTTTAGTCTATTATTAAGTTTCATTATTAACAATTAAATAGACATAACAATTAATAACTAACCTATAAGATTTTCGTAACTTATACATAGGTATAATAAGTTCTTATTCTTTTATTATGACACCTTTTACTTATCAAAAGAATAAAATAAGTAGAGGCGTTTTGCTTTCCTCTAATGTCGAGGACAAATGTTAGGCTAAACTAGCAAGCAAAAGCGAATTGATTTGTGTTGCCATTTATAGGCTTTTGATCGATAACGAGATCAATCGACTGCTCCCTATACCTCTTTTACCCAGTCGAAACCAAGTCGACCCCATAAAAAAGACACTCAATTATGAGTGTCATTATTGTATAATACTTTATTTTAATTGTCAATATTAAGGCTTACGCTTACCTAATTTTTTAATCGTTAAAATTGATAAAATAATGGTAATGATTGTAATCCCTAATAAAACTAAAACGACAGTTGCATAGGGTGTGGTATAAATTTCTTTAATGGCTTGAGGAAAAACCATTCCATTAACACTATAGTTATCAGCTAAAAATTTAAAATCAAAAATATAAGAATATCCTCCTAGGGCCCAACGAGTAATTGTTATCATGCTAATAAAGGATATTTCTTTTGGTAAATCAATAATTGCACCACTTAAAACAACTTGAGCAATGATGATAAATAATACTGGTAAAATAGCACTATCACTGCTTTTTAAAACTGATGATATAAACAACGCAATACATGTTGAACAAACTAAAATTAACCATGTGAAAAGAAAATAATGTAAATATGGTACAAATCCTTCAATATTAAAATCAATAATATACTTTGTCCCAATAACAATAACTAGTGATTGAAAGAAACAAATAATACTTTGAACAACAACTTTGGACAAAATATAAGCGCTACTATCAAGTCCTGCTGTTGTTTCTCTAATTAAGATCTCTCGTTCTTTACAAACTTCGCGATATGAATTAAGAGTTGACATAACAACTAAAATAGCGGAAATAACAAACATTGTCGTTGTGGCATAATAATAAGAAAATTCTTTGCTACATGCAAGTTTAATAACTATTAGCATTATTGGTGCTTGTAATATCAATGTTAAAAAGGAAAATTTATCCGATAAAATTAAACTAACATATCGTTTACAAAGAGCAGTAAAATGGGTGACATTGACAATTGCTTTACTTTTTAATCTTTTGAAAATCATCGACGTTCACCTCCTAAATATAGACGATCTTGCTCATCCATAATTAATCGATACTCTTTCGTTTGTTTAAATTTATTTTCATACTTAGTAACGTTTTTGCTATCACTTAAAAGGCAAAAGATCTCACCATATTTTTTACAACCAAAGAATTTGAAAATATCTTCTGGTTTTCCATAATAACAAAGTTTTCCACCCTTGCCCAAGAAAGCAATTTTATCACATTTATCAACATTCTCCATATTATGAGTAATGATAATAATTGTCTTCCCTTTCTTTTTTAACTCTGCTAATAAACTCATTATTTCATAATCTAAATCTGGTGATAATCCACTTGTTGGCTCATCAAGGAAAATAACTTTTGGATTAGCTAATAATTCCATCGCAATATTTACACGCTTTCTTTGACCACCACTAAGTGAAGAAACAACGACATCTTTTTTATCTTTTAAACTAACTTCATCAAGGGTTTTTAAGACTAATTCTCGTAACTCTTTTTTTGTTAAATGATGTTGCATACGAATTTGAGCATAATAATATAATGTTTTATAAACACTTAATCCAGTATGCATAATATCGCTTTGAGGAACATATCCTACTAACTTTTGATAACTATTAAAATACTCATAGTAATTATTCATGTCGTAATAAACATACCCGCTTGTCATTGGACGACGACCATTAATACAATCAAGGAAAGTTGATTTACCTGCACCGCTTCCTCCAACAATAGCAACATATTCACCTTCATAAATCGTTAAATTTACATCATTAATTAAATATATATGTTTATGAGTATCAAAATCTTTTACCCGTTTAAAAATGTGGCGGGCATCAATACGTACACCATTTGTTGAACTACTTTGTAAAAGCGTATTTCCTAAAAGCATATAAACTGCTCCAGGAATGGAAATAGTATCATAATTAGCTAAAATTTTATTCTTATATTTTTTACCATTAATATATAATCCATTAGCCGATGATAAATCTTCAATATAATAAACATCGCCATCATGAATTATACGCGTGTTTTTATTGTCAATTTGAGGATTATCAACAACAATATCACTTGAAGGATCACGACCAATAATATATTCAGTCTTTAATGATAAATCAATTTGTGAATGAGCAAGTCCTGGACTAATTTTACGAACTTGGCGTTCTTTATACTCAATACTAACAATTTGATAATCTTTATATTTAATTGGTTTATCATATTTTAAAATTTTAGACTTATTCGGTGAAATACGGCCAAATCCATATTTAAGTTTAATATCACATTTATTGGTTATAGTCCATTTTTTATTAATATAGTTAAACTCAATATCTCCATTTAGTGGAATGCGAATTCGTTTATCTTTACGAATACTAATAAAATCTTCATTAACATATTTATAATATCTAGTCTCTTTTTTATGACTAACTTTGATTAATAACATTTGTTGACCTCCTTTTCTTGAATAAATAAAGTAAAATGACTATAATTAGAATAAAGGAGTGATTAATCATGTTAGAAGGAATTTTATCGTTTCTATTAGTCGTAGTTATAATCTTTTTACTATTTAAATTTGTCTTTAAATTTGCTCTTAAAACTATCATTAAAATTATCATCAACTCAGTTATTGGTTTTATCATTTTAACAATATGTAATTTCATTCCAGGTATTGCCGTTGATATTAATATTTTAACTGCTCTAGTTGCTGGTATTTTTGGTATTCCAGGAGCACTTGTCATTATTATTTTAACACTATTAGGGGTCATTTAAAAAGGGTTATTTTGAAATAACCCTTTTAAAATTTTTCTTTAGCGTATTTACGTGCTTCTTTTGCCATTGACTTTTGCTTAGCATCATCACGTTTATCGTATAATTTTTTACCTTTAGCTAAAGCAAACTCAAGTTTTGCTTTACCATCTTTTAAATAAAGTTTAGTAGGGATTAATGTAATCCCTTCTTCTTTTATTTTACTACCCAATTTAATAATTTCTTTTTTATGAAGCAATAATTTACGAGTTCGATATGGATCATGGTTAAAAATATTTGCTTCTTTATATTCACTAATGTGCATATTAATAATATATGCTTCATTATTTCTTATATTAACGTAAGCTTCTTTAATATTACATGAATTTCTTCGAATTGATTTAATCTCACTACCAAATAAAACTAATCCTGCTTCATAAGTTTCTAATAAGAAATATTCGTAACTTGCTTTTCGATTAACGGCAATTATTTTAGTGCCATTACTCTTCATAAACTGCAATAGCCTCAATTTCTAAAACAGCATTCTTAGGTAATGTTTTAACTGCCACACAAGCACGAGCTGGATATGGTTCATTAAAGAATGAATTATAAGCTTCATTAACTTTACTAAAATCATCCATATTAGCTAAAAAGATATTAACTTTAACAATGTGATTAACATCACTATTACCAGCTTCTAAAATATTTTTTATATTAGTTAAAGATTGAATAGTTGCTTCTTTAACATCATTTTTTAATTCACCTGTTAAAGGATCCAAAGGTAATTGTCCTGAGACAAAAATAAATCCGTTTGCCTTAACTGCTTGAGAATAAGGTCCAATCGCTTTAGGAGCATTGTTTGATTTAATAATTTCCATTTTTCTTTCCTCCAATTTTACGAAGATAAATAAAATCAATCTTTTGATGTCTTATAGATACACCTTTTAGTTTAACTTTTACTTTATCTCCTAACTTTAATATTTGTTTACTACTATATATTACCATATTTTGTTCATCAAAAGTGAAAAAATCATTACTAATTGAATCAAATTTTACAAATCCTTCAACACTATTATCTAGTTCGACAAAAAAGCCACTACGAAGCATTGAAGAAATTCGGCCAATATAAATTTCGCCTTCTTTACCTTTCATAAATTCACACAAGCGTAAAGAAAGTTCATCACGTTCAAGATTAATAGCGCGACGTTCATAATTTGATGATGATAAAGCAAGCTCATCGATATATGCTAATAAATCAGGATTATACTCATTATTATGTTCTAGATAATAATGGATTAAACGATGAAGAAGTAAATCAGGATATCTTCTGATCGGTGAAGTAAAATGAGTGTAATTTTTACTAGCAAGGCCAAAGTGTCCAATATTGTCACTAGAATATTTAGCTTTCGATAAACTTCTTAAAAGTAAATTTCTAACTACATCTCCGTCACTTTTTTGTTTTGACTCATTAATAATTCTTTGAATTTCATGTGGATGAACACCATTTTGAATAGCATTAATATGATACCCTAAAGGTTTAATCATTCGTAAAAATTCAGTCAACTTTTCTTCACTAATTGGGGCGTGAATTCGATAAATTGAAGGTAAGTCAAGATAGTAATAATGACTAGCGACCGTTTCATTGGCGATAATCATAAAATCTTCAATAATTTTTTCACCTTCACCTTGTTTTCGAAGTTTAATATCAACAATTTTATTATTTTGATAAATAATTTTCGCTTCTTTTGTTTCTAAATCAAGCTCTCCTCGTTCTTCTTTAACTTTGCGAAGAATAGAAGATAACTCTAATGCAAGATCTAGACTTTTTTCAATTCGAGGATCAAATTGATATTCATGATTAAAATAGGCATTAACATCATCATAATTAAGACGTTTAAATGACTTAATATATGAAGGAACAATGTCATAATCAACTACTTCACCATTCGTATTAATTTTCATATCGCAAGTTAAAGTTAAACGAATAACACCCTCATTAAGTGAACAAATACCATTCGATAGTTTTTTCGGAAGCATTGGAATTACTTCTTTGCTTAAATAAATAGAAGTCCCTCTTTTAATTGCTTCTTTATCTAAATATGAGTCTTTTTTAACATAAGAAGAGACATCAGCAATATGAACTTTTAAATGATACAAATCATTATCTTTGCTAATTGAAATGGCATCATCAATATCTTTAGTATCAATACCATCAATTGTCACTACACAATCATCTAAATAAGAGCGACGATTTTTTAATTGTTTAGGATCAACTTCATCACCAATCATCTTTAACTCTTCGTCTATATGATAATCAAATTCAACAGGTACTTCACTTTGATAAATTAATGCTCTAGCTTCACTATCAGCATCATTGCTTTTCCCAATAACCTTTTTGATTTTTGCCTTAAATAAACCATTATTTTCAATAAAACCATCAGCCACAACTTTATCATCATTTTTAAAATTGCCATTTATGACTTTAAATCTTTCGCTAAAGTTTTCATCATCGGCATAAAAATAGCCATGACGATACACTCCGATAAGATTATTTAAATGATGTTCTAATACTTTAAAAACATATCCTTCTTTTTCATTATATAAAACATCATCCAAATAAATAGCACCATTTAAATCTTCAAGTTCAACTTTTACTTCTTCGTTATCTTCATTAACTAAAATAGCAAAGTAACGAAACATTCTTTTAACTTGATATTTGTATAAATGATACTTACTAGCAGAAATATATTTTCCCTTGTTATTTTTAAAGATTCGACCTTCTTTTTCTAATTGTTTAAGTGCACCACTAATATCTTCATTAAAAATAGCAATTAACTCATCAATCGTTAAACCTTTTGAATCATTTAAAACTTCAATAATGTCCATCTTTCTCACTTCCTTTATCCAAAAATAAAAAGGGCTAAACAACAGCCCTTTTATGCAAACATTCTAACTAAGATAGCAAATAAGAAGAATAAACCTGAAAGCGCGAAAGTAACGCGTGATAAAACTTTTTCAGGACCTCTTTCTTTAACATCAGTATAACTACGTGTCATACCACCCATGATAGCACTTGATGCACCATCACCTTTACCACCTTGAACTAAAGTTACAACAATAATAATAGCTGCTAAAATTAAAAATATATAATCAAGAAAATGCATAGTTCTTCTCTCCTTTTTATCGAGTGTACTTAAATATAATATATTAAAATTATTAAAAATGCAATATTTTACATTAAAATATAGAGAAAGTGGTAAAAATTAACATACTTCACAAACAGGACATTTGGAGATACTGTTCGACAATCAGTTTACTACTTAATTGAATTAACATACTTCGCAAACTGGCAGTAATTGGCAAACTGATACTTTCCAGTCTACTACTTAATTGAATTAACATACTTCGCAAACAACTTTCTAATAACATTTCTAATAGTTGATAGTCTACTACTTAATTGAATTAACATACTTCGCAAACTTAACTTGCATATCATATTGTATAGAATTTGTCTACTACTTAATTGAATTAACATACTTCGCAAACCCAATTTGGTTTTTTTATAAAGAATATAAGGTCTACTACTTAATTGAATTAACATACTTCGCAAACCTAAAATGTCAATGATGATTACAAGTGATAAGTCTACTACTTAATTGAATTAACATACTTCGCAAACAAGGTCAATGCTCGCTTCTGAGTAAGTTTCGTCTACTACTTAATTGAATTAACATACTTCGCAAACATAAAAGAACCACATAGGAAAGCCTATTAGTCTACTACTTAATTGAATTAACATACTTCGCAAACCATTTCAGGCGAATCAGAGCACGTATAATTGTCTACTACTTAATTGAATTAACATACTTCGCAAACATTATTGATAACGATTTTAATATTAATATGTCTACTACTTAATTGAATTAACATACTTCGCAAACCTCAAATTGATTCACGAAGTATGTTTAATAAGCAATAAACCATTTATTATAAGTACTATTCCAATAATAGCACCTATATTTAGTTATATTATACACCAATCTTTATCAACAACAACATCTTTAATTGCATCATTATTCCCAAAAATAATATCGATAATATTTAAATCTAATTGGGAAAGAAGATAATTTAATTCTAACAGTTCATCTTCTTTTAATACATTACTTAATCCATAACAAAATATTAAATCTACTTTCAGTAATTCTTTTACTAATTTGCAGTATCTAGACAATAATTCAATATATGTTATATTCTTATTTTCATCAAACTTTAGATCAAATGATGCTAAAAATTTAGAAAAATCGATTTTATGATTATAAGTAATATCACAATCACTTTTCATTGATAAGTATTCAAATAATTTCATAGAATTCATTTCGATGTTATTTAATTCAATTAAACACTCATCATTGATATTACTTTCCATTTTTTTATATAAATGATTTAAAAATTTTTTATCATTTAGTTTTATTTCAAATGGATTAAATAAAACAATACCTTTTTTATTAATATCAACTATTTCGTTATTAATACTAAAAGTTAAAGTAGATAATAAATTAAAGCATAAGTTTCGATATAAATCTTTGTTCTCTATTTTAATAATATATAATTGACTTCTTAACTCTATGTAATTATTCAATTCACTAAAATGCAATAATTTCATAATCTTATAATCCTTTCATCTGAAGATATGAACTCACTTTTAATTACACCAAGTAGTACTTCCATACTAGCAAATTGTTTCTCTGTAATATGTAAAGCTAAGACGCTCCCTTTTGGAGGTAATTGTGATTTTATATATGAAACACTTGATTCGGCTCTTTGAATATCGATCGACATTTTTACATATACTGATTCTTGTATCATATAAAATCCATTGCTTTTTAAGAGTTTAATAAAGTTTCGATAATACTTTTTATCAAGATTGGTTATTGATGGCAAGTCAAAAAATAATATTGTTCTCATAAATCTATAACTCATATAAAATAAATCTAATTTTTTCTTCATCGCCACTTCGCAAAAAATTTATCATATCTTCAACATATAAATGAATGGCATTTGAAAGGATAAAATTCTTACCATTATATATTACATTCTTTGTAAGCATTTGTAGAAAAATATATTTATAATTATCCTCATTTATATTTTCATTTAATACATAGGCGTCTACTAATGGTCTAAGTGGTTCAATCAAATCACAAGATAAATTGAATTGATTCGATTCTCCAATGTGGTGAATTCCAAGTTCAGTTAGATAACCATACGCTTTTATTTCTTTACTAATAGTTGATAATAATATTGAATATCCATAATTTAAAAATCTATTGATTAAACAGTCACTTTTTCGAGAAAAATCATTTCCAAAAATGGTATTAAAATAAACTTTAGCAGCATGACCTTCTCTATTAGTAATATCTCCATCAAGTACATTATTAGCATAATCAAGCAATTGGTTTTTCTTTGTATCTTCTTTTAAATTAGCCGCTTGATTTTTTATCTTTTCTTCAATTATTCTTTTCCATAAATAATCTTTTATCTCTTTAGAAAAACCAATTTGCTCCTTAATTTTTCTATACCCATAAAAATTATTGTTATATCCTACTACTTCTCCTATTGGTTGATGTGTAGCATCAGTAAAAATTATTTTAATTTTTTTCTCTACACAAGCACTTATGAGTGCTGATGTCATTGATACTTGTAAAGAGTCTATTATAATTGTTTGAATTTCATCTAATAATATTTTAATTTGTTCATCTCCTCTACGACATATTAAACAGTTTAAAGAACATTCTAACTTAGTACGACTTTCAATTAAAAGTGTTCTAAAAGACATTATTTTACCTCATATAATACTTTTGAATAATATCCTGTTACTGACTCATGAACAAATTTTTGGCCTTCTTTTAATGTTTTGGATATTGATATTTTTCCACTGTTCTTGGATAAATCAATGCTAGATAAATCAATTGTTTTTCTCTCGTTAGTCTTCAAAAGTTGTAACATTTCATAAATTAATTTAATTAATTCTTCAATATTTAAATTAAATGCTTCATCACGTTTGAAACTCAAATTTTTTCCAATTGTAATTATATTAGAATAACTATATATATCTTTTTGATAATTTTTAAGTATTGCATCATATAAAGTTGTTAGTTCATTTTTATTAAGTTTTATTTCAGAGCACTCTTCATTTTTGGCTACTGCAATAATAATTTTGTCACCTTCTACGCTCATTTTTACACCTTTTTTAATTTGATCCATGTATTTATCAATTTTTTTAATTATTTTTGTTTTTTCATAATCAAAATATCGATCATTAATATTTTTAATTAAATATGTGTCACTTGATTTTCCGGTAATTACATATTTTTTCTTATCATCTTTTATCACTACATTGCTCTTAATATTATAATTCTCGACATTAATTAAATTATTTCCATAAATAGATTCTAGATAATTACGGATTGCAGACATATTCTTTTCTTCATTATTTAAAGTAGGAACACTAGTTTTTGGGATAGCTTCTAATATCATTTGTACTTTATCATTTTTATTTACTTTTACAATGACATATCGAGCATAACTGGCTTGTTTTATTCCACCATATTTTTGGGTTTCTATTAATCTTTCATCACTTGTTTTAACAGGGACTAGTTGACCTTCTGCAGCAGGCATAATAGTAACTTGACTAAACATTTCTTGTGGAGAATATGATCTAAATGTTTCGTTAACATCAAAGCGATTATATAAATCTTTTTTGATTTGTTTGATCATTTTATCTTTTTCCCAAATAGTATTGTTATTAATTTTTATAGTATTTCTATCAAAAATTTTAGTTAAATTGATGGTTAAGTTTTCACTCTTCATTCTTTGATAATCTTTAAAATTATGTAGAAAGCGATTCTTAGTAAAATATTCATGAATAACTCCACCAACAATAACGTTTAAATAAGCGTCATGAGCATGATGGAAGTTATTAGCAGTTCTACTTTTAACTAAATCAAACTTATGTCTAAAATCACTAATATTTTCACCTTTTGAATAAATGATATTGTTAGCTTCAATATTTTTATATAATTTTAAAACTTCAATTAATCCTTTAACAGATTGATTAGTGACAACGATTTGACGATTAACGAAATTATCTAATTCTTTTTCATTTAATTCTTTAATTGTTAAACGGCGATATTTTTCTGCTGTAATCAGCTTTTTATCTAATAACATTTTATAAAACTGATCAGCTTCCTTATTTTTAATATTAAGTTCAAATAAAAAACTCTCTTGTTTTAAATTATTCAAATCTTTCTTTACTAATACTCTATTAGACATTGAGTCATCCTTAATTATTGCTTGTGGATATATATGATCAATATCATATTGATTGTTATTATTAATTAGTTGATTTATATCGATTGGATCTAAACTATACATACATTTACCTAATTGAGTAAAGTATAGATATAATAAATCCGATTTTAAATTATCTTTATTAGCTTCGAGTTCTTTTTTTAACTTCTTTAAATCTGTCCCATCCTTTACTTCTTTTATATCATTATAATATTCTTTGATAATGTCATAACGAGATTTAGGACTATTTCCTTTGCTTTTATCTTTATTAGTTCTAGTACATTCAATATAGAACTCATCAATTTTACGATTGAAGATACGTTCTATTTCATCAATTATTTTAACTGCTTGAATAATTGGACGTTTAATTAATGGTGAAACATTAATATTTTCATCAATAAATTCTTCTAAAGACTCTTCTTCTTTCGAAATAAATTTTTCATTATATTCATCAATTTGGTCAATTAAACGATAATCAGGATGATATAAAATCTCTTGAAGATTCATATTAGTATTACGCATTATATCTAAAACACTACCTTTAATTTCGCCTGTATTATGATTAACCACTTGAAGATCCACTAACAACGTCTTTGATAAGCGTCCATAGCCTGAATAATTAATGTTTTTAATTTGCTTAACTTTTTCATTATCTAAGTGATAAACATTACGTAATCGCTTTTCTAGTAAAGATTTGTCTTCAAATAGGGTAATGTCTTTAATAATATCTTCAATTAAATCAATATTTTCATTAAATGTTTCTTTAAAAATTTCTTTAAAAACAACGTATGAAGACATATTTGCATTTAATTCAGGTAAGGTATCTTTTACACTACCCACACCATTGGTTTTCTCTAAATATTTTAAAATATCTTTTTTGGTTGGTTTTCTTTGTTTTAAGAAAACATTATTAAATATTTCATCTTTTAATTCTTTGCTAATAGCACTACCATTAATTTGAAGTTTATTTAAATATGATAAACAGTTATATTCCGAGAAGATAATTGAATTCTTTGGTAAACAATAATCTTTATCCCCTTTTAAATATGAGCATTTATTTTGCATTCTTCTAATGAATTCTTCAGCTGTTTTATCTAAATCTACTACTTGTTCAAAATTCCATGGTTTAATTGGATTATCACTTCTTATAACCCAACTATATGGCGACTTTCTATTTAATGGTCCAACATAGTAAGGTAATTTATATTTAAAAATTTTAATAATTTTTTCTGAATTAGTAAATTCATCTTCTTTTTCCAAAAGAAATGGGTAATAAGGCTCTTGATTTTTTAAAATTTGTTTTAATTCAGCTAGATGAAGTTGCATAGGAAAAGAACCATTAGAACTAGAATTTTGACGTGGTAAAAATTCTAACATATCAATTTTTAATAAAATTTCATCTTTAATTTTTTGACCATTTTCATCAACATTAACATTTAAAATTTTCTTTTTTAAGTAATCATAAAATTCAGTTTGACTGCAATGCTTAAAATGTTCTACCTTTTTAGAATCACTATTTCTTCCTACATAGGCAGAATAGTTACACAATTTTTCTTCATGTTCATTGAAACACTCTTTATATTTATCCTTATTATATTGTTTAACAAACTTCTTTAATAATTTTAAATCTTGTTGGTGATTATCATATAAGTTGCACATTGCTTCACTATAAGAATCAGCACTTCCCAAGACTTTAATAACATAATAATGATCTACAATATTTTTTAATAAAATTAGACAATCAAAAAGGATTGAAAGATCTGGAATTACTCCTTTAGCATCAGCAGCAACACTTTCAATATTTTCACAATCTAATTCAATTTCAATTTTATCGTATCCTTTTCCTTTTACACATTTTAAATTAGCAAAGTTAACTTTACTTCCAGATAGTAATTTAATAATACATTCATTAACTAAAGTGTTATTACCAACGTTGAATAATTGATTTAATTTTTCTTGTTTCGTCTTTTTACCTGTTCTTTCAACAAGTATTTCACCTAATTCTTTTACAAATTGTTCATTTATATCGTTAGTTTTATAATAATCTTCATTATAACCTTCATCATCAATCGAACTAATATATTCTTTAAGTTCACTTATTTTCCCATTAATTTCTTCTAAATATTGTTTGATTAAACTATCATCATTTTTTCTAAACTCATCACTAGCTAATAAGAAATTTCCGCGATATTTAATAATATTATGCAAGGCTAAATAAATCATACGTATATCTGCTTTTTCATTTGAATAAATCAATTCTTTACGTAAATGATAAATTGTTTTATACTTTTTAAAATATTCTTTATCATTGAATTCCCCATCAAATAAAGTGTGTTTATTTTTGTTTCTTTTATCTTCCACTTTAAAAAATGAATCCTCTAATCTTTCGAAGAAATTAGAATCTACTTTTTTAATTTCTTTATCAAAAATTTGTTGTAATAAATCTAGTCTTTCCTTTCGTCTTTGTAATCTTCTTCTTGCACTACGAAAAGAACGTCGGCCTTTAGCATCACTAGCTTGATCAAACATTCTTACTCCCCAAAAAGTAAATCCATTCTTTTTTATTAATTGATTATTTTGATCTAACAAAGCCCAACCAACTGAGTCTGTTCCTAAATCTAATCCTAACTTTAATTTTTCATATTTCATATTTTTTTACCTCCGTCTTGACAAATATATTTTTTTCTATATAATGAAAGTATGAATTAACATACTACGTGCAAATAAGCATTATGCGAATTCTTAGGACTTGTTGAAGTCCATTTTTTTTTGCATTTTTATATTAAAATAATAATCTTTATTAATGATAATTAATCTCAATATTTCTTTATTGCTTCTTCCAATATTTTCTTAATTTCTAATCTTAGACTATCTGGAGAAGTTACTTTAACATAGTTAACATATTGAAGCGCAAAATAAATAATGGCTTGTTTTGTTGTCTTAACTATTGTAACAAATTGATTTTCATTATGCGGCATAATATGAATATTTTTACCAAATAAATCAATGACATCATCTAAAATTTTGTTATCACAAAGAAGAGTAAATTGTTCAATTTCACCACTATGCATATATAATCTATTTTTTACATATTCGTAAGGATTGATATTATTTTCATAATTATGAGGATAACTGACTTTAGCATTGATAATTTTATCTAATCTAAATGGTAAGATATTATCATGATTCTCATATTTTGCTAAAAGGTAGTAACGATTGTCGCGAGCCACAATACATAATGGAATAACATAATATTTTTTTCGCGTTTATTGATAATTTCTTTTTTAAAATTATAGGTCGTGTAGTTAAAAGAAATTTTACATTTTGTTTTGATACATTCACCAATTAGACTAATATTTAAAAACAAATCTTTATTATCTTTTTTATCAACGTTATAGATATAATGAATAAAACTAGAATCAAAATATGTACTTTGAGTTCCAATGATTTTTTGAATCATATCTTGTGAATATTTTTCTTCAATTGTATTATTAGCTATAATTGAATGACACAATAAAAAAGCTTCTTCTTTTTCTAGTGTGCGTGATAAAAGATAACGTCCCTTATCTCCTTTAACCACTTCAATATTCATTGCTTCTAATACTTCAAAATAATTGTAAACCGTTTGTTTAGCAACGTCGATGTGGTGTTTTTCTTTTAATAATTCCATTATCTTAGCAACTGAAAGAGGATGATTTTCATCACTATATTTAATCATGACATCTAAAAAGCAAAGAATCCCTTCTTTTTTTCGCATATTATCACCTACTTTTGTTTATATTATATCGAATATGTCAAGATAATAATAGGTTTATCCCAATTAAAGTCTAAATTTTTAGACAAAAAAAGGAAGAATTTACTCTTCCTTTAATTCTAATAATGCATCACGTAAAGTAGCAGCACGTTCGAAATCTAAATTTTTTGCTGCTTCTTTCATTTGTTTCTCTAAATTTTTAATTTATTTTCTTTTTTTGATTTAACATTTAACAAAATGAATAGTAAAAATAAAACGAAATAATTTTATATATTTATTATTCATATTATTTTAATATGCTTAACAAACAATATTACATTATTTAAACTAATATATTTTATGCACATAAAATGTTTATTTGTTTTTTTCTTCATTATGTAATACAACGCTCTTATTATAATCAAATAAAGTTAAAATAAAGTAAATAGAAGATATTGTAAAACAGATAATGGTTGCAGCATTCATAAGCCCAGTAACTGCATCACCAAACATATTTACAAATATATTTTGGAAATCTTCATATAGAAAAATAAAAACTAATATTATCATTGATACTATCGAAGAAACATAATTAGATAATTTTGTTTGAAAATTATTTTTTGCTAAATATAAACCAATTAATGAAAAAATAGCTCCAAAACAATAACATATAATTGAAAAATTTAGAATATATGAAATGATTGCAAATAAGTTTCCTCTTTTATATGACAGTTTATAATTTTCTATATTATTAACTTCTTTATTTTCAAAAATAGTGATATTGTTTTCATCATCACTATTATTAACTTTTTCCCCACATTTGCCACAATATCTAGCATAATCTGGCAAAGATGAATTACAATACTTACACTTTTTCATAACTATCATCACTTTCTAAATATTTTTTTAATAATAATATCTCATTTTCAATTTTTCTAGTTTGTGCACAAGTTAAAAAATAATATAAAAACGAAGAAATATCAATAATAACAGTTGATATTATTAAATAATTTGTTAAATCTTGTCCAACGAAATTTATTAATATACCTTTAAGATTGCTATCGACAATAAAACAAAAACATATAATTAATGAAATAAAATTAACAATAATATTTAATAATCTCATCAATGAATATCTTTTAGATAGTAATAATCCCATTAAAGATAAACAACCACTTATTGGAAAAGTAATACCAAATAAGCAAAATAATAATGATATACACAATAGATTTGAACCCACATTTTTTGATATATTGTATTCATTTAATATTTTTTTTATATTTGCTTGATTTTGTTTATAAAACATATCAATTCCCACATTTAAAACTAATTTTTCTCCACATTTAGAACAATATGATGCTTTATTAACAAAATATTTGTTACATTTTTTACAATACTTCATAAAATTACACATCTTTCTTTAACTTAAAATCAGCATGAATAATATAAAAGATTTGAGTCCTAATATAAAAATACTTCCAAATAAATAACTATCATCACAGTAGTCATATCTAGATTCAATAAAAGAAGAAATAAGGAAAATAATTGAGATAAGCTCAAAATAAATAAATAAAGAAGTAATAGAAGAGACAATTCCCAATTTCGTAGGATAACTATATTCATCATCATTATTTAATATGTTTTTAAACAATTCACTTGAATCTAATTTATTGCCACAATAAAAACAATAATCAACAGCATCTCTAATTTCTTTACCACAGCATGAACAATACATTTTTTAATCTCCAATTCTATTGCCACACTTTGGGCAAAAAATATCATCATTATTTATTTTATTGCCACAATAAACGCAAAATTTATAATTTTGATTTTGATTAGTAGGCAAATTATTCGCATTTTTTTTAGATGATTTTAGTATTACTTCTCTATACATATTAAAATGATCATCTTCTAAAAAAAATAAAGGAACCGCGAAAATATATCCTCCAAAAAAGAAGTGAATTAGTGCCCAAAGTTTAAATTTTTTAATTAATTTCCCACATTTTTTTGATTTCTCAATATTTATAAAATTTATAACAATCAGGGTTATAGCGACTAAAATTATTACTACAAACAACACTTTTTGTTCTATTGAAACATTAATAATAAGATAATAACCATTAATTAAATAAGAAAAGAATAGTAAAATCAAAAACAATTGACTCAAAAAGATTAATATAATACCTAGCATATAAACCACCCACCGCAAAATGTCAACTTTATTACTAAACATATTATATAAACATATTTACTAATTTACAACATAATTAATGACTTTGATTGATAAAATCAACAAAAAACTCGTAACCCCCTAAAAGTTTACGAGTTATTTTTTACTCTTCCTTTAATTCTAATAATGCATCACGTAAAGTAGCAGCACGTTCGAAATCTAAATTTCGAGCTGCTTCTTTCATTTGTTTCTCTAAATCTTTAATTAATTGCTCTTTACGTTTTTTACTCATTTTACTATCTTTACTACTATCAATCTTTTCTTCAAGACGTAATGGCTCTTTAACCTCTTTAATAATTGTTTGAGGAATAATACCGTGTTCAGTATTATACTTACTTTGAATTTCACGACGTCTATTTGTTTCATTAATAGCTTTTTCCATTGAAGGAGTAATTGTATCAGCGTAAAGAATAACTAAACCATTTTTATTACGAGCTGCACGACCAATAATTTGAATTAATGAACGTGATGAACGTAAAAAACCTTCTTTATCAGCATCCAAAATTAAAATCTTTGATACTTCCGGAATATCTAAACCTTCTCTTAAAAGATTAATACCTACAAGAACATCATATTTACCTTTACGGAGTTCATAAATAATTTGCGTTCTTTCTAATGTTTTAGTTTCATTATGTAAATACGCAACTTTATATCCTCGTTGTTTTAAAAAGAATGTTAAATCTTCGGCCATTCTAATCGTTAAAGTGGTAATTAAGACTCTTTCATTATTTTTAATATTTTTATTAATTTCATTGACGATATCATCAATTTGATTTTTACTACTTCTAACCTCAACAAGTGGATCTAAAAGCCCTGTCGGACGAATAATTTGTTCAACAACTTCACCATTTGTTAATTCAAGTTCAAAATCACCTGGTGTAGCACTAATAAAGACTGCTTGTTTAACTCTTTCCATGAATTCATCAAAATTTAATGGTCGGTTATCTAAAGCGCTTTTTAAACGGAAGCCATATTCAACAAGGGTTGTTTTTCGAGCACGATCACCATTAAACATCCCTCTAATTTGCGGTAAAGTAACGTGTGATTCATCAACAACAACTAAATAATCTTTGTTAATAAAGTAATCAAATAAAGTGAATGGAGCTTCGCCTTCTTGACGTTTATCTAAATAACGGGAATAATTTTCAATCCCTGGACAAATGCCAAATTCTTCTAATGATTCAATATCATGTAAAGTTCGTTGTTCTAAACGTTCAGCTTCTAAAAGTTTTCCTTCTTTTTTAAAATTTACGACAGCTTCACTTAACTCTTGTCTTATACCTTGTAAAGCTTCTAAAACACGAGTTTTTGTTGAAGCATGACTTACAGCAGGATAAATTGGAATATATTTATAACTTTTTACGCTTCTTCCGGTTAAAGGATCAACTTCAACTATATTTTCGACTTCATCGCCAAATAATTCTATTCGAAAATAAAACTCATTCGTTGATGGAGGAGCAATTTCAATAACATCTCCTCGTGCTCTAAATGTTCCGGGGCTTAGTTCAATGTCATTACGATTATATTGAGCTTCAATTAATTTTTTTAAGATTTTTTTACGGTCAATACTTTCACCAACACGAATAGTAAATAAAAGTGATGAATATTCCGTTGGATCATTTAAACCATAAATGGCCGCAACTGAGGCAACAATGATTGTATCATTACGTTCTAAAGCGCTATTAATCGCACTACTACGTAACATATCAATTTCTTCATTCATTACAGCATTTTTATCAATATATGTATCCGTTTTAGGAATGTAAGCTTCCGGTTGATAAAAATCGAAGTTTGAAACATAATATTCAACACGATTATGTGGAAAAAATTCTTTAAATTCCGCATATAATTGTCCTGCTAAAGTTTTATTATGGACAATTACTAATGTTGGTTTATTAACTTTTTGAATAACATTAGAAATAGTAAAAGTTTTACCGGTACCTGTAGCACCCAATAAAACTTGATACTTCGTATGATTTAAAATGTTTTTACTCAATTCATTAATTGCTTGTTCTTGGTCACCAGCTGGTGAAAATTTCGAAACTAATTCAAATTCCATTTTTTCACCCCTTAATTAATTGCTTAATTTCATTCATTTGTGCTTCTAGTCCTAATTGTCGTTCATCATATTGTAAACGAGTTAACATATGATAAACTTCGTCACTAAAACTAATTTTATCTTTCATTGTTTCTAATTCCAAAAGAGCTTTATCACACAATTGTTTATCCTCTTCACTAATATCACCATTTTTAAGTGAATTAAAATATTCTTGATAGTTATTTTTAAGTTCAGCAAAACTATTTGTTTTTTCTTCTAAAATCTTATAATTACCTTGGTCTAAAACAATCTTATCCGGTTGAATACCAATTTTATGAACAACGCCATTATTAACCGATTTATCAGGACGTAAATATTCAGCATAAGTATATTTTAAAGATGAACCATCACTAAAGGTAATATTTTTTTGCGCAATTCCTTTACCATAAGAATTACTACCATAAACAGTTACATTATTCAAATTATCCATCATACTAGCAGTAAATGATTCACTAGCCGAGGCACTATTTTGATTAATAACGATACTAATGGTATCAAAACTATACTTAACTCCAGATTGTGTGTAGCTAATTTCATTATCAGCTTTATTTTTGTGAATATATGTTCCTAACTCTTTATTCTTTTCAATAAAATAATCGGCAATTTCTTTAAAAGAATAAATATAGCCTCCGCCGTTATCACGTAAATCAATAATTAAATCTTCTACTTTATTCTTTTTAAAAACGCTAAGATAGTTATCGACTTGATTAGCGGTACCATTTTCAAACCCGGTAATTCTAATCGTACCGATTCCATCTTCAATACTACCAAAAACTGATTGTTTAATATAATCATTTCTTTTAATAATGTAGTTATTAATATCTCCTTGTTTACTCTTACAAGTGATTTTTACTTCCGTGCCAATTGGTCCCAAAATTAAATTTGATACATCACTTAAGGCCATATTAAAAATCGATTGATTATCAACAGCAATAATTATATCATCTTTCTTCATACCAACTTTTGATGCAGGAGATGATGATGAAACTTCTTTAACAATTAAATAGCCATCATAACTGGCAACTGTTACTCCAATTCCATACAAAGTCTCACTACTTGTTGGAGCAGGATAATATTGTAAATATTGGTCACTATTTTGTTCATTAACCATCGCACTTAAAGCACGATCAATAAATTCACTTTCATCGCCATCTTCTAAAAAATACCATTCATCTTTAATTAAATCATAAACCTCCATAAATTTAGTTAAATTAGGATCAACATCTTGAGGTCGAAAAAAATCATAAAAATAAACTGGTAAAAAAGCACCAATAATTAAGCAAACAAGTGAATTAACAATAAAGAAAACCGTTAATTTCTTTTTTGAAGGCATTTTATTTATCTCCTTTCACTCGTTTAAAACCTTCCCCAAAGACATCACGAGCTCTTAAAACTGACATGAAGCAATTAGGATCAGTTTCTTTAATAAATTTTTGTAATTTAAAGAAGTCATGTTTATTGATGACAACTTGAATTTCATTTTTATCACTATTAGTATATCCACCTTTACATGGAATAATTGTTGTTCCACGTTCGATGTTATGTAAAATGAATTGATTAATTTCTTCATACTTTTTCGAAATAATGAAAACCATCATATTTTCTTCATTACCAACAATTTGTTTATCAACCATTTTTGACATAACATACGTTAAAGCAATCCCTAAAAGAACAGGTTCAAGTCCTAAATTAAAGACACCTAAACCAATAACAATCGCATCTTGCATAAATAAAACAACATCGATTTTAACGTGAGTTAATCGTGAAAAGATAGTTGCTGTAATATCTAAACCACCGCTACTACCTCCAACTTTAAACATCATTCCCGCGCCAGTACCATAAATGACGCCACCAAAAACAACCGATAAAATTGGATTGATTGTTCTAAATGTTTCCATAATTTGCTTTCCTTGAAGCATAATATTTGGATTATTAATGATATATTCAAATAAAGCAATAAAAACTGGATAGAAAATAGTAGCAGGTAATGTTTTTAGGGCAAATTCTTTACCAACAACAATAAAACCAACTACAAATAAACTCCACATTACAACGGTAATAAAGGTTGATGTATCAACAGTTCCTTCACCAAACAAACTATTAATAACGATAGCAACACCACCGACACCACCGACAACTAAACCATTATATTCAATGAAAAAGACAAAGGCAAAAGCCATAAATATTGAACCAATAAAAATCATTATAAGACTATAAATTAAGTCTTCTGTTCGACTCATTGGTTTATGTTTATCTCTCTTTATTATCATTTTTCATCGCTCCCATCTTTAAATATGCAAAAATAAAGTCATCTAAATCGCCATCCAAAACATTAAAAACTTGACTAGTTTCGTAACCACTTCGATTATCTTTAGCTAAGTTATATGGACAAAAAACGTATGAACGAATTTGTGAACCCCACTCAATATTTTTTTGCTCACCACGAATAGCATTAACTTCATTTTCACGTTCTTTTAATTGACGTTGATATAATTTGGCTTTAAGAGTCAACAAAGCTTTTTCCTTATTTTGAATTTGACTTCGTTGACTTTGACAAGTAACAACAATCCCAGTTGGTAAGTGGGTTAATCGAACCGCACTATCAGTTTTATTAATATGTTGACCACCTGCGCCACTTGCACGATACGTATCAATTCGTAAATCTTCTTCATTGATGACGATTAAGTCGTTATCAACAAGTTCAGGAATAACATCGACTGAAGCAAAGGAAGTGTGGCGACGTTTATTCGCATCAAATGGTGAAATACGAACTAAACGATGAACGCCACTCTCTCCTTTTAAATACCCAAAAGTATTTTTACCTTTAACAATGAATGAAACACTTTTAATCCCAGCTTCTTGGCCTTCTTCATAATCAAGAGTTTCAATACTAAAACCTTTTTTACTTGCATAACGGGTATACATTCGATAAAGCATCAAGGCAAAATCTTGTGATTCAACCCCACCTGCACCCGGATGAATTTCAATCATTGCATTTAAGTGATCATAACTATCACTTAATAAAGAGTTAATTTCGAATTCATTAAATTTATTAAAAACTTTTTCATAATCTTTAAAAACTTCTTCGTGTAAAGGTAAAGAATATTCTTCGCGTAATAAATTTAATTCATCGTTAAAATTATTTAATTCTTGTAAAACATCATCATATTGTTCAATTAAATCTTTTAACTCATTAAGACGATTGATTCTTTTTTTAGCAATGCTAGGATTATCCCAAAAATTTTCTAATCCCATTAAATGAGTTAAATGAATTATCTCTTTGCGTTTATATTCAATGTCAAAGAGAGTGCCCTAGTTCATTAATTTTATTTAATGCCAAAGAAGTTTCCTTCTGCATATCATAAATTTCTAACATGAACTATTTCTCGTCCTTATTTTCTTGATTTTCTTCTTTTCTTTGAACACGAACTTGAGCATGTAAACAATAGTTAGTAACTTCCATTGCAATTTTCATTTTTAAATCTTCAAACATTTGATAACCTTCATTGATATATGCTTGAAGTGGGTTTGTTTGTGCATATGAACGTAAATGAATACCGTCTCTTAATTTTGACATACGGTCAATATGTTGCGTCCAGTTAGCATCAACAATTCGTAATAAAATTTGTTTTTCAACAACTTTGAAAACTGAAGGAGTCCACTTTTCCATATTTTCTTCAAAGAAAGTTAACATTGTTTCATACACTTCATTTTCAACTTCATCACGATAATCGCTCTTTAAGGCATATTTATTAACTTTTTGAATTGGAACGTATTGATTAACAATTGATTCATAAAGTTTATCATAATCAATAACTTCTTCTTTATTTTCATATGTTGTTGCACGTCTAACAAGTTCTTGAGCAACACTAAAGAACATATCTTTAACAATTTGGTGACAATCGTCACTATCGATAATTTTATCACGTTGAGCGTACATAATTTCTCTTTGTTGACGTAAAACATCATCATAACCTAATAAGTTTTTACGAATATCGAAGTTTAAACCTTCAACTTTTTGTTGAGCTGTTGAAATTACTTTACTGACTAAACCTGATTCAATTGGATCTTCACCCATTGATTTAAATAATGAATTAATGGTATCACTTGCAAAACGTTTCATTAAATCATCTTCAAATGATACATAGAAGCGTGAATATCCTGGGTCACCTTGACGACCACTACGACCTCTTAATTGGTTATCAATACGACGAGATTCATGTCTTTCACTACCAATAACCGCTAAACCACCTAATTCTTTAACACCTTCGCCTAACTTAATATCAGTACCACGACCTGCCATGTTAGTAGCGATAGTAACCATGCCTTTTTGACCAGCGTTTTTAATAATGTCTGCTTCACGTTCATGGTTTTTAGCATTTAATACTTCGTGTTTAATTCCTTCTTTTTTAAGTAGTGAAGAAATATATTCTGATGTTTCAACTGAAATAGTACCAACTAAGATAGGTTGACCTAATGCATGTTTTTCTTTAATTTCTTCAATCATTGCTTTGTATTTATACTCTTTATTAGCAAAAACTAAATCAGTAGCATCAACACGGGCAATTGGACGGTGTGTAGGAATTTGAATAACACGCATGTTATATGTCTCTAAAAATTCTTCTTCTTCCGTTTTAGCAGTACCAGTCATACCACCAATTTTTTCATATAATCTAAAGAAATTTTGATATGTAATTGTTGCTAAAACCGATGTTTCATCTTTAATAGTAACATTTTCTTTAGCTTCAATAGCTTGATGAAGGCCATCACTAAAAGTACGTCCTTTTAATTGACGACCTGTAAATTGGTCAACGATAACAATTTCATCATCTTGAACCATATAATCAACATCTTTTGCCATAATGTAATTAGCTTTTAAAGCTTGGTGAATAGCATGAACTAAAGATGTATATTCCAAACGATAAAGATTATCTAACTTAAACATTTTTTCAGCTTTATGAACACCATCACTAGTTAAAGTAACGGTTTTTTGTTCAATATCAATTGTATAATCTTCGTCTTCTTTTAAGCTTTTTACATAAAAATCAGCATTTTTATAAAGGTTAGCAACTTGTTTACGACCACCACTAATAATTAATGGAGTACGAGATTCATCGATTAAAATAGAGTCAGCTTCATCGATGATACACATATAAAGACTTTTGCGTAAAACACGAGCATCACGGCTGATTGCCATATTATCTCTTAGATAATCAAAACCTAATTCACTATTTGTAGAATAAGTGATATCACATAAATAAGCTTTACGTTTTTCTTCAGGTGTTAACGCACGAGCATTAATACCAACAGTTAACCCTAAGAAACGATATATTTCTCCCATCCATGAAGCGTCACGACTTGCTAAGTATTCGTTAACTGTTACAACGTGAACACCTTTACCAGTTAATGCATTTAAATAAACACACATTGTTGCTGTTAATGTTTTACCTTCACCAGTTTTCATTTCAGCAACATCACCATTATGTAAAGCAACTGCACCACAAATTTGTTCAAAATATGGGAATTGATTTAAAACACGTTTAGCAGCTTCACGAGCAACTGCAAAAGCTTCAGGTAATATAGCATTGATATCAACACCTTCTTCTAATTGTTTTCTAAAATAAGGCGTTTTAGCTTTTAACTCGTCATCACTAAGAGCAGCTATTTCATTTTCATATTGTAAAACTTTCTTAGCTTGAGCTTCAATTTTTTTAAAATTACGTTTATCAACTCCAAAGAGTTTATTTAGAAATGATCCCATTTATTTTCCTCCTAAAATTTATAACAAGATTATTTTACCATTATTTTAATAAAATTAAAATAGATAAAAAAGCTAGTTAAACAAAACTAGCCTTTTTCTTTACTATTTAACGCTATTATTAAAACCTTAATATCTTTAATTTGAAACTTTTTTAATAATGAAATGCAAGCTTTAATCGTTTCACCAGATGTTAAAACGTCATCGACTAATAAATACTTATTATTTTTAGGATTTTCCTTTATTTTTATATAGTTTTTCACTAAATGACGTTCATTGAAATGATGATCACTTTGTTTATAATTTTCAGTTTTATAAAATAAATCTTCCATTTTTAAATTAAGAAAAGAAAAAATTTTAACTAGATGATGATTATTAAATGATGGAGGATAACAAATTGTATAATGGTGAAATTTGGCTTTTAAGAAACACAAAAAAGGTGATAAAAAGACTGAATGTAGAGGCAAATCATTTAATCCTTTGTATTGAAAAATTAATTCTTTAATTAAACCATTATATCGATAAAGAGCCAAACATTTAATGTCTTCAATATAAAAGGTCTTTAAAATAACATCCATTCGTTTTAAACAAGAGTAACATATTTCACTATCATTAATGGTTTCAACCAATGTGACATTGTTAATTTTTCTTTGGCAAACAAGACACGTCTTCATTGGCGATAGTAATATAGTTTTTAACCATTGTAAACTTTTGACTATTTTCTTTAGCATAAATTGTTATTTTTCCACTTGGATATAAATAGCTTCGACCAACTCTTCCACATATTTGGATCAAAGTTTGATAATCAAAGATTTGGTGATCACCATTAAAAATTATTACATCAAGATTATCGATAGTAATTCCTCTTTCTAAAATCGTCGTTGTTAAACAAATATATGATTTTTCTTTCTTTAAATTTTTAATATCATCTTGATTTTTACTATGAGCCATAAAACATTTAATATGTAAAAAAGTGAAATAAGACTTCATTAAATTTAGTTGTTTAATCGTTGGCAAAAAAACTAATAAACGCTTTTTATTTTTTTGATATTGTTGCACTTGTGAAGAAAATAAAAACAATTGTTTAATGAAACTTCCAAAAATAAACTTTGGCATATCTAAGGGGTGATTATGATATCGTTTATAAAGCTCAAAATGTTTAAATTGTTTAATATCATCATCAATAAAAGTTGCGCTTAAATATATTTTTTTGCCTTCAACACTGTTTTTTAACATATTAAGTAAAACTTCATTGTTTTTTAAAGGAAAAGCATCATATTCATCAATAATAAGAAGACCAAAACTTTGATAAAATAAATAACTTTGATGGCAAGTAAAAATAACAATATCACCATCAAGTCCATTATTATGACCTCCATAAACTTCAACAATTTTCGTATTATAAAAAACTTTTTTCAGTCTTAAATATAACTCATGAACAATCGCTCTTCTTGGTATAGCTATTCCAACGCGTTTTCCTTCCTTTAGTGTTTTTAAAATAACTTCATAGGTAATTTCAGTTTTACCGCTCCCGCATATTGCTTTAACATAAATTTCATTACTATCCGCTAGTAATTCTTGTTGCAACTCAACTTGTTTAGCCGATAAAGTAAATGCGAGTTGATAATAAAAATTTTTGACTTCTATATTTTTCGATATAAATGTTTTTTTCCTAGGGAAACTTAATACATTTTCGACATATTATCTCTCCATCATCATTTTTAAAAAACATCTCTTGATCTTGATTATTACATCTACTACAAGTAAACATTTTATCACCTCTATAAAGCAAATATTGAATTAAATAAATAAATCCTATAAAATTATTAAAGGTGATCATATGAAAGTAACAATTAAAACTCCTTCAACAAATACTTTAGAAATTAAAAAATCAAAGTTTATTGCTAATATTTTTCCAATCAAAAGTGCTGATGAGGCCAAAGAAATAATTAAACAAATTAGTAAAGAACATAACAAAGCTAATCACAATTGTTATGCTTATATTGTTGAAGGTTACGAAAAAAGTAATGATGATGGTGAGCCAAGTGGTACTGCTGGTAAACCTATTTTAGAAGTTATCAAAAACAATCATCTTGAAGATGTTTTAATTATCGTTACCCGTTATTTTGGTGGCATTAAACTCGGTGCAAGTGGACTAATTAGAGCTTACGCTGATGCAAGTAATGAGACAATTAAAAATGCGCACAAAATCATTATTAAAAGCCTTAAAGTCTATCAATATGACTTTGATTATAGTTTAATTAATATTATTGAAAAATTTTTAGTCGATAAAGATATTCGCATCATTGATAAAATTTACGATGTTAAAGTCAGTTATCTTTTAGCCATTAATGAACCAAACTTTAATCAAGAACTAATTGATTATACTTTGAATAAAGTTAAAATTTCTTTTGTTAATGAACAAGAATTTGAATTTAAAATAGATTAAAAGGAGAAACCTAAATTTCTCCTTTTTTAAAATCTTAATGGCTTCATTGAATAATCTTCAAGACGAATGTCTATAATTAGTCCCTCTTCATTCAATTTGACTAAGCATAAAAATGGGGCGCTATTTTCTTTCTTGATTTGATGCATGATGATAGCATACTGTCTAGTTAGCCCTAACCCCACTATGCATAATTTACAATCAATATCAACATTTTTACAAGCAATAAATTTTTCATTATAATATTCGTCAATTTCTTTTTTTCCAACATGCTTATTTTTACTAAATTCCGAATACCATACACAGTTATCAGCAATATATTTAGAAAATAATTGATAATCTTTATTTTCATAACCCAAACATACTAAATTCAAAATTGATAATAAATATTCCAATGACTTAGTATGAGATAAATTAGGTTTAACATCTTGCAATCCAGTAAAATTGCAATAATAACCATCGTTTTTTAAAGCTAAACCTTTTTCAAATCGAATAGGATCGCTTGAACCAAACGAACATGAAGCGAATAATGGGATTGCATTAAATTTTTGAGAATGATTTAAAAACTTATATTTATTAAACCCTTCTAACGTTGGAATATTTTTAGCTATATCTGCATAAACCAAGACAAAATACAATTGATCATCTTTTCCAGCAGCAATTGATGGGAATCCCTTAGGATCTTTGTTAACTTCATAAATCTTATATCCCTCTTTTACCATATAATTTCCAACTACTTCAATTCCAAAATGATACAAATCTTCCGCAGTCATTAAATCCTCTTCATTGTAATCCGGTATTCCTTTTCCCCATTTTTCCATACTATAATCCTCCCATTAAATTAAATTTCTCCTTTTTTAAATAATATTTTAAAATGATTCTTATGACATTCAATTAATTGTTCTTTTTGTAAATTACTTATTTCTTTAGAAAGTGCTGAACGTTCAAGTCCTAAATAAGATGCTAATTCTTGACGGTTAAACGGAATATCAAATTCATCACTTTTCTTTTCAAGACTAACATTATACAAATAATATAATATTTTTTCTTTTGAACTATTTTTCGTTAATTCCTTAACTCGACGAATAAGGGTTAAATTTTGACAATTTAATTGGATAATTAAATTTTGTAAAACTTGCGTATGTCTAAAGCAAGAATTTTCACACGGATTTAATAAACGAAATGAATCAAGCAAGATAAGGGTTACATCACTAACTGCTCTAATTTCACTTAATGAAAGTTTGCGATTATTAATATAATATTCTAGTCCAAAAATATCGCCTTCCATATAATCAATATGAGTGTTAATATTTCCATTTTTATCTATAATCGTATCACGAGCTACTCCTCGAGCAATAACATAAGTATATTCAACGCGATCACCATATTTTAAAATAATGTCGCCTTTTTTATAATTATTTACTTTAACTTGCAAGCAGCGAAATAAAGCGCGCACATCATTTTCATTGATCTTTTTAAATAAGTCAAATTTTTTGATTAATTTAGTCTCTTCCATAATTTTTTACCTTTTTTCACTTTTGTTGTTTTTCCAACATACCCCTTGATTTCATTATACTATAATAGATGTCGTTGGTAAACATAAATTACCTACTAATCAAAATGGAGGCATAATATATGAAAGTTATAAAAAGAAGTGGCCAAGAGGTCATTTTTGACTACACTAAAATTGAAAATGCAATTATCAATGCGAATAAATCCGTTGATGATAAACGTCTTCGCTTGTCTAATAATAGTATTGAAACAATCGTTAAAGAAGTCGTTAAAGAATGTGAAGAATTAGGACGTGCTGTGCATGTTGAAGAAATTCAAGATATGGTTGAATTTGCGATTATGCGTCAAGGTGCATACCAAGTTGCTAAAAACTATATTACTTATCGTTATCGTCACGAATTACTACGTAAATCAAACACGACAGATGCTCAAATTTTATCTTTAATTGAGTGTAGCAATGAAGAGGTTAAACAAGAAAACTCCAATAAAAACCCAACTGTTAATAGTGTTCAAAGAGACTATATGGCTGGTGAAGTAAGTAAAGACTTAACTAAACGTCTATTATTACCTGAAGATATTGTTAACGCTCACGAAGAAGGAATTATTCACTTCCATGATGCTGATTATTTTGCTCAACATATGCATAACTGTGATTTAGTAAACTTAGAAGATATGTTACAAAATGGGACAGTCATTTCTGGAACATTAATCGAAAAACCTCATTCATTCTCAACAGCTTGTAATATTGCTACACAAATAATTGCTCAAGTTGCATCAAATCAATATGGTGGTCAAAGTATTTCTTTAGCTCACTTAGCACCATTCGTTGATGTATCAAGACAAAAAATTCGTAAAATCGTTGAAAAAGAGTTTGAATTAGCTAATGTCAAAATTGAAGAAGATGTCGTTAATAAAATTGTTGAATCACGTGTTCGTGAAGAAATCAACAAAGGTATTCAAACAATTCAATATCAAGTTGTTACTTTAATGACAACTAATGGTCAAGCTCCATTTATTACCGTCTTTATGTATTTAGGTGAAGCTAAAAATGAACGCGAAAAACAAGATTTAGCAATTATGATTGAAGAAACATTAAAACAACGTATTGCTGGTATTAAAAATGAACAAGGAGTTGTCATTACTCCTGCCTTCCCTAAATTAATTTACGTTTTAGAGGAACAAAATATTCATGAAGAAAGTCCATATTATTATTTAACTAAATTAGCTGCTGAATGTACTGCTAAACGTATGGTTCCTGATTATATTAGTGAAAAAATTATGCGTCAATACAAAGTTGATAAAAATGGTGATGGTCAATGCTACACTTGTATGGGATGCCGTAGTTTCTTAACACCTTATGTTGATGAAAATGGTAAACCAAAATATTATGGTCGTTTTAACCAAGGTGTTGTTACTATTAACCTAGTTGATGCTGCTTGTAGTGCTAAAAATCTTGATGATTTCTACACTATCTTAGATGAAAGACTAGAATTATGTCATCGTGCCCTTCAATGTCGTCATGAAAGATTAACTGGTACATTATCTGATGCTGCTCCTATTTTATGGCAATATGGAGCTTTAGCAAGACTTAAAAAAGGTGAAAAAATTGATAAATACCTTCACGGTGGATATTCAACAATCTCTTTAGGATATGCTGGATTATGGGAAACTGTTTACAAACTAATTGGTAAAAAGTTGACTGAAGAAGAAGGCGAAAAATTAGCTTTAGATATTTTACAACATTTAAATGATGCTTGTGCTAAGTGGAAAAAAGAAGAGAATATTGATTATTCATTATATGGTACACCACTTGAATCTACTACATATAAATTTGCTAAATGCCTTCAAAAACGTTTTGGTATTATTAAAGGCGTAACTGATCGTAATTACATTACTAATAGTTATCACGTTCATGTCACTGAAGATATCGATGCTTTCTCAAAGCTTGCTTTAGAAGCTAAATTCCAAAGATTATCTCCAGGTGGTGCTATCTCTTATGTTGAAGTACCAAATATGCAAAATAACTTAGAAGCTGTTTTACAAGTTATGAAATTCATCTATGATAACATTATGTACGCTGAATTAAATACTAAATCTGATTTCTGTCAAGTATGTGGCTATGATGGTGAAATTAAAATTGTTAGCGATAAAAACGGCAAATTAATTTGGGAATGTCCTAATTGCAAAAATCACGATCAAAATAAAATGAATGTTGCAAGACGTACTTGTGGCTACATTGGTACTCAATTCTGGAACCAAGGTCGTACGCAAGAAATTAAAGACCGCGTCTTACACTTATAAAAATTATGCATTACGGAACTATTAAAAAATGCGATATCGCTAATGGCGAAGGTGTTCGTGTCTCCTTATTCGTATCAGGATGCCGCAATTACTGTAAAAATTGTTTTAATAAAGAAACTTGGGACTTTAATTATGGTAAAGAATTTAATCAAAGTACCATCGATGAAATTATTAAAGCTTTAAGTCCAAATCATATTAATGGATTAACTATTCTAGGTGGTGAACCTTTTGAAGAAGAAAATCAAAAAGATTTATTACCATTTATTAAAAAAGTAAGAGAAACTTATCCTAATAAAACCATTTGGATGTATTCCGGTTATCTTTATGATAGTGAATTACTAAAAGGTAAGAAAAACACACCATATACTTTGGAGATTTTAAAAAATATCGATATTTTAGTTGATGGACGATTTGTTGAAGAATTATATAGTTTAAATATTAAATTCCGTGGATCTTCTAATCAAAGAATTATCGATGTTCAAAAATCATTAAAAGAAAATAAAGTTGTTTTATCACCATTAAATGAAGAAAGACAATTTAAACCTTTATAAATCCCTACTAAGTAGGGATTTTTTTATGCATATAAAAAACCTCAATCCATCTTAGAATTGAGGTTAATTTTTTATTTATTTTAATAATAAACGATTCTCTGCTCTAGCTAAAGCAGCTTCAGCTCTTCTTATATCAATATTTTCATCTTTTTTATTTAGACGTTCAAGAGCTCTTTCTTTAGCTTTTAAAGCCCGATCAAAATCAATTTCTTCCTTTGTTTCACAACTATTAACAATTAGTAAAGTTTCATCATCTTTAACATATAAAACACCTTGACTAATTGCACATTCTAAAACATCGTTGTCATTATGAATTTTTAAGATTGATGTAACTACTTCACTAACAAGAGGAATATGTCTTGCTAGAATAGCAATTTCGCCAGTTGAAGTTTTGACATTAACACGACTAACTTCACCATCAAATTTATTGCCATATGGAGTGACTACTTTAAATTTAAACTTCATAAACTATAATGACTCTAGTTGTTTTGCTTTTTCAACAACTTCTTCAATAGTTCCAACAAATAAGAATGCTTGTTCAGGAAGATGGTCATAATTACCTTTTAAGATTTCTTTGAAACTACGAACAGTTTCACTTACGGGAACATATTTACCTTCCATACCAGTAAATTGTTCTGCAACGTGGAATGGTTGAGATAAGAAGTTTCTAATACGACGTGCACGAGCAACGATTGTTTTATCTTCTTCACTTAATTCATCCATACCTAAAATAGCAATGATATCTTGTAATTCTTTGAAACGTTGTAAAATCATTTGAACGCCACGAGCAACATCATAATGTTCTTGACCAACAATTTTTGGATCAAGCATTCTTGATGTAGAATCAAGTGGGTCAACAGCTGGATAAATACCTAATGATGCAATGTTACGATCAAGAACGGTTTTAGCATCTAGGTGAGAGAAAGTAGTAGCTGGAGCAGGGTCTGTTAAGTCATCAGCTGGAACATAAATAGCTTGAACTGATGTAATCGAACCTTTCTTGGTTGAAGTAATACGTTCTTGGAGTTGTCCCATTTCAGTTGCTAGAGTTGGTTGATAACCAACAGCACTTGGAACACGGCCTAAAAGAGCACTAACTTCACTACCAGCTTGAGTGAATCTAAAGATGTTATCAATGAATAATAAAACATCTTGATTTTCTTTATCTCTAAAATATTCAGCCATTGTTAAACCGCTAAGAGCAACACGCATTCTTGCACCTGGTGGTTCATTCATTTGACCGAAAACTAAAGCTGTTTTACTTAAAACACCAGATTCTTTCATTTCATTGTACAAGTCATTACCTTCTCTTGTACGTTCACCAACACCGGCGAAAACCGAAATACCACCGTGTTCAGTTGCAATATTAGAAATTAATTCTTGAATTAAAACTGTTTTACCAACACCAGCACCACCAAATAAACCAATCTTACCACCTTTAGCATAAGGACATAATAAGTCAACAACTTTAATACCTGTTTCTAAAATTTCAGCTTCTGTACGTTGTTCTTCATAAGATGGAGCTTCACGGTGAATTGGTAAACGTTCTTCATTTTTAACATCACCTAAACCATCAATTGGATCGCCTAAAACGTTAAACATACGGCCTAAAACGCTTTTACCAACTGGAACTTCAATTGGATGGCCCATAGAATAAGCTTTTGTTTGTCTTACTAAACCATCAGTAGCGCCCATCGCAACACAACGAACAACATCATCGCCAATATGTTGAGCAACTTCAACAGTTAAGTAATCATTATTTAAAGGGATTTTAATTGCAGTATATAGTTTAGGTAAATCTTCTTCATTAAAACGAATATCGACGATAGGTCCCATGATTTGGATAACACTACCGACTACATATTTTGATTCATCTAACACACCTACACCTCCTTTTATAAGGCATTAGCACCGCCGACGACTTCACTAATTTCTTGAGTGATAGCACTTTGACGAGCTTTGTTATATTGTAATTGTAATTTGTCAATTAAATCACTAGCATTATCAGTGGCATTTTCCATAGCCATTCTTCTAGATGCTTGTTCAGAAACGTGTGATTCAACTAAACGACCATAAATTGTCGCTTCAAAATACATTGGAATTAACTTGTTAATAATTTCATTCGCATTTGGTTCAAATAAAGTATCTTTACTTGTAGCAGTTTGTTTAACTTCTTTAAAATCACTTTTATTAACTGGTAATAAATCAATAATACAAGGATCAAAAACAACACTATTAACAAAACGCGTATAAACTAAACTAACTTTGGAAATTTTTTGTTCACTATACATCTTTAAACATAAGTTACTTACTTGCTTACTTAAAGAATATTCTTTACCTGTAGAATCTTCATTAAATGAAGCCAAAATCTTAATATTACGATGAGTAAAATATGATGTACCTTTTTGTCCTAAAACAATTAATTGGTCTTTTTCTTTATCAAAAACTTTCATAAATTCTTTTAAGGCATTACTATTGTATCCACCACATAAACCTAATGTTGACGTTGTAACAATATATAACGTTCCAAGTCCTTCTTTATTCGTTAAATATGGTGAATCAGTATCGATTTTTTTACTTAAAATCGTTGAAACCATGTTCAAGATTTCATCAGTATATCCTTTTACTCCTTGTAATGTGTCTTTACTACGCTTTAATTTAGATGTGGCAACAAGTTCCATCGCATTAGTAATTTTTTTAGTAGCACTAATTGATTTAATACGACGTTTAGTTGCTTGCATAGATTGAGCCATAATTTACACCTACTTTGTATATGAACTAACAAAAGTATTAGTGAATTGTTTAAAGACTTCTTTCATTTTTTCTTCTAATTCTTTCGAAATAGCTTTCTTTTCTTTTAATTCATCAATGATTTCTTTATGAGTAGTATGAACATGCTCAATTAAGCTAGCTTCATACTTTTTGATATCTTTAACTTCAACATTTTTAATGAAGCGATATTTAACTGCAAATAATGATAAAACTTGGTCAATTTCATCCATTGGACTATATTGATCTTGTTTTAAAATTTCCATTACTCTTTCACCATGGTCAAGAGTTTGTTTTGTAGCAGCATCAAGATCACTACCAAATTGTGCGAATGCTTGAAGTTCACGATAACTTGCAAGTTCAATCTTTAATGAAGATGAAACTTGTTTAATAGCTTTAATTTGTGCAGCACTACCAACACGTGAAACACTAAAACCAGAGTCAATTGCTGGACGTTGACCAGCATTAAATAATTCTGTTTGTAAGAAAATTTGTCCATCAGTAATTGAAATGACGTTTGTTGGAATATATGCTGAAATATCACCAGCTTGAGTTTCAATAATTGGTAAAGCTGTAATACTACCACCACCATATTTTTCATCCAAACGACATGCTCTTTCAAGTAATCTACTATGCAAATAGAAAACATCGCCTGGATAAGCTTCACGACCTGGTGGTCTTCTTAAAAGTAATGAAACTGTACGATAAGCAACAGCATGTTTTGATAAATCATCATAGATAATTAAAACATCTTCACCGTTTTCCATCCATTCTTCACCAATAGCAACACCACTATATGGAGCAATATATTGAAGTGGAGCAAGTTCACTAGCTGTTGCACTAACAATTGTTGTATAACTTAAAGCATTAGCTTGACGTAATTTTTCAACAATTTGCGCAACAGTTGAATTCTTTTGACCAATAGCTACATAAATACATTTAACGCCACGGCCTTTTTGATTGATAATTGTATCAATAGCGATAGCAGTTTTACCTGTTTGTCTATCACCGATAATTAATTCTCTTTGACCTCGACCGATTGGAATCATAGAGTCAATTGCTTTAATACCTGTTTGAAGAGGTACTGAAACTGATTTACGAGTCATAACCCCAGGAGCAACTCTTTCAATCGGACGAGTTTTATTAAATTTAATTTCACCTAGTCCATCGATTGGTTGTCCTAAAGCATTTACTACTCTACCTAAAAGTCCATCACCTACAGGAACTTCAACAATTTTACCTGTTCTTTTTACGATATCGCCTTCTCTGATATTTTTATCAGAACCCATTAAAACAGCACCAACATGCTCTTCTTCAAGGTTTAAAACCATACCATAAACATTACCTGGGAACTCTAAAAGTTCACCAGCCATCGCTTTATCAAGGCCATAAATTAAAGCAATACCATCACCAACACGAACGACTGTTCCAACATCATCTTGTTTTAAAACGTGTTCATAGTTCTTAATTTGTTCTTTAATCAAGGAACTAATTTCACTTGGTTTGATATTCATTAACCATTCACCTCTTTCCCTAATAATTCATCACGTAAACTATCCAGTTTATTTTTTAATGAATTATCAATAACTGTATCACAAACAACAATTTTAAATCCCCCAATTAAAGTTTTATCTTCTTTAATTTTAAGAATTGTTTTCTTACCAAGTAATTGTGATACTTTATTTTCAATTTTTATAAGTGTTTGTTCACTTATTTCACTAGCAGTATAAATAATGCCTTCTTCAATATTTAAATATTCATTAGCAGCACTATTATACTCTTTAATAATTTCTTCAATGCTATTAAATCTTTGCTTATCTAAAAGCAAACATAAAAAGTTATAAACATCACTACTTAAATTATCTTTAAAAATTTGAGCCATCAAGGCTTTTTTATCTTTAAGACTAACTGAATAATGAGTTAAAAAAGTTTTTAAATCGATCGTTAGATATGAAGCAAAATCATTTAGTTCATCTTTATAAGATGCAACTTGATTATTTTCTTTAGCTAATTCAAATAAAGCTAAGGCATAACGAGATGCTACACTATCTTTATTCATTAGTTATCTCCTTCAATGAAATTCTTAACTAGTTTTTCATTATCACTATCATTTACTTCACGATCAATAACTTTAGAAGCTGCTAATAACGCAACATCAACCATTTCACGGCGTATTGTTTCACGCATTTTAATTTTTTCGGCCTCTAAATCTTTATCTAATTGCGCTTTTTTATTAATAACTTCTTCTTGTGTTTCTTTTAAGATTTTATCTTTTTGATTTAATGCTTCAATTTTAGCATTATCAACAATTGTATGTGCTTCTTTATATGCTTCTTTTAAAGCCTCTTCAGAAGCTTGAACATTTTTTTGCGCTTGTTCATTCATCTTAGTAGCTTGATCCACGCTATTTGTAATATATTCCTTACGCTTATTAATATAATTAATGGCATGTGGATACAAAAACTTTTTAATTACTAGAAACAAAATGAGCGTCGCAAGTAATTGCGTAATTAACGCTGGCAAAGAAATAGCAATTTTTCCTCCTACATCGCCGATAAAATCGCCGACATCTGCTAAATATACCATTCTAATTTGCCTCCTATCATTTTTTGTTATTAACCTTTAACGAAAATTAATAGTAAAGCAACAAGTAAACCGTAAATACCAGTAGTTTCTGCTAATGCGATACCTAAGATCATGTTAGATCTAATTGTACCAGTTAATTCTGGGTTACGAGAAATAGCTTCAAGAGCTTTACCAGCTGCATAACCTTCACCAATACCAGGACCAATACCAGCAATGGCAGCTAAACCTGCACCAACATAGGCACAACCTTTAATTAAAATTTCAGCAACTTCAGGTGTAATATTCATAAATTCAATTCCTCCTTATTTATTCTGCTTCAGCCGCTATAAATAAACATGATAGCGACAAGAAAACTAATGTTTGTACGAATGCACCAAATAAATCAAAATATGCATGGAATACTGGTGCAACAAATGGACCAATAAAGTTAAATCCACCAGTCCCAAATAATCCTAAGATTAAGTTACTTACGCCGTCTGTGGCCCAATAAATCATTCCTAGAATGATTGTTCCGGCAAGGGCATTACCTAAAAGACGGAACGAAAGTGATAAAATGTTTGACCAAAAGGAAATTAAGTTAATTGGTAAGAAGATTGCGTAAGGAGATACAAACCTTTTAAAATAACTCCACTTTTGATGTCTAACCGCTACGACATGAGTCATAACAAACGTAACTAATGCTAGACTAAGCGGTACTACATAGTAACCTATCGGTGATGGTAGACCAAAAAGTCCAGTAATAAAGGCTAGTGGAAGATACATTGCTATTCCAATAAAATAGGGAACAAATTTTCTAAATTTTTCACCCATCATTGAAACAACAAAATTATCAATACCACCAACAACAGTTTCGGTAATAACAACAGCTGTTGAAGGTTTCTTTAAAGGATCAGCTTTTTTAATTATAGCGCCAAAGACAATTGCTAAAATGCAAAGTAGGGCCATAATTCCAACTGATACAAAAATCTCAACAGGAATATCGTTGTTAATTAATGACGATAAAGTTACCATATTAGCCTCCTTTCTTTTTAAATTTATCCAATAAGATTATTGATAATTTCACTACCATAAATGCAATAACCATCGCAACTAGATTAATAACATCTCCAAATAATATTCCAAGAGTGATAAATGAACCATACATTATCATTCTTAAAATACGCGAAATAATTAGCCATTTTTTAAGTGATTCAATTTTACTTTTATTAACTGTTAAAGTTATGATTTCAAAACCAATAATACTTGATAATCCACCAAGGAAAAAGCCTAAAGCATAACTATAATGAAAAATAAGTAAAACTAATGAAACACCTAAAGTAATTGATATTGCCAATATTCTTATCTTACGAAAATCCATAAACTATTTAGTTCCAAAAATGCGGTCACCAGCATCTCCAAGACCTGGAGTAATGTAACCTACTTCATTTAATTTTTCATCTAAGGAAGCTAAATATATATCAACATCAGGGTGAGCTTTAGAAACAGCATTAACCCCTTCTTGAACGCCAACAATACAAATTAATTTAATATCTTTGGCTCCAATTTTTTTCAAATGATCAATAGCAGCAATAGCACTGCCACCAGTAGCAAGCATTGGATCAACAACAAAGACACATGCATTTTTTGTTTCTTTTGGAAATTTAGCATAGTAATAAACTGGTTGTAATGTTTCTTCATTACGATATAAACCAATATGACCAATTTTAGCATTTGGAATTAAGTTTGAGATTCCTTCAACCATGCCAAGTCCTGCTCTTAAAATAGGTACTAAAACAATATCTTTAGCAATAGCAACGCCTTTAGTTTTTGCTAAAGGGGTAATAACTTCAATTTCTTTAGTTGGTAAATCACGTGTCATTTCAAAGGCCATTAAACCAGCTATTTCATTTAAAGTTTGTCTAAAGTCTTTCGTATTAGTATCTTTATTTCTTAAGATTGCTAATTTGTGATTAATAAGTGGATGATTAAATACATGTAACATTATTGTTCCTCCTTATGTAATGGTTTATCCTTCACTAATTCTTTTACTTCTTCTTTTAAAGAAGCAAGGACTTCTTCATTTTGATAATTTTTTAAAGCTTTAGCAATAATTTTACCAACATGATAAAATTCCTCTTCATTAAAACCACGTGTAGTCATTGCTGCTGTTCCTAAACGAATCCCTGAACAAACATTAGGTTTTTCATCATCAAATGGAATAGCGTTTTTATTACATGTGATATTAATACTACTTAAAATATTTTCGGCTTGTTTACCAGTTAAACCAATGGAGTGCTTAATATCAACCATACAAAGGTGATTATCACTTCCATTAGAAACAATACGAAAACCTTCTTCTTTTAAAGCCTTAATTAAAGCTTGCATATTCGATAAAATACGTTTACAGTATTCTTTAAAACTTGGTTGTAAATCTTCATTAAAACATACTGCCTTAGCTGCAATAATATGTTCTAATGGTCCACCTTGAATCCCTGGGAAGATTTTTTTATCAATTAATTTAGCGTATTTTTCTTTACACAAAATCATTCCTCCACGAGGACCTCTTAAAGTTTTATGAGTTGTTGTTGTCACAAAATCTGCATATGGAATTGGACTTGGATGTAAACCACAAGCAACTAAACCAGCAATATGAGCCATATCAACCATTAAATAAGCATTTACTTCATCAGCAATTTCTTTAAACTTTTTAAAATCAATAAAGCGTGAATAAGCACTAGCTCCACAAACAATTAGTTTTGGCTTTGTTTCTAAGGCAATACGACGAATTTCATCGTAATCTAATTGCTCAGTTTCTTTATTAACACCATAACTTACAAAATTATAATTGATACCGGAAAAGTTAACTTTAGCACCATGAGTTAAATGACCACCAGCCGCTAAATCCATTCCTAAAACAGTATCACCATGATTTAAAATCGCTTGATAAACACCCATATTAGCTTGTGAACCTGAATGTGGTTGAACATTAGCGTGTTCAGCATTAAATAATTTTTTAGCTCTTTCAATCGCTAATGTTTCAATACTATCAACATTTTCACAACCTCCATAATATCGCTTACTTGGATAACCTTCAGCATATTTGTTGGTTAAAATACTTCCTGCTACTTTTAAAACTTCATCACTAACAAAATTTTCACTAGCAATTAATTCAATGTGTTCTAACTGACGCTTTTTTTCTAACTCGATTAATCGTTCAACCTCATAATCGATCATTATTTACTATGCTCCTTTTCATATTCACTAATAATATTAATACGGCGGTCATGACGTCCACCTTCATAAGGAGTATTTAAAAAAGCATCAACACATTTAAGAGCATCTTCTTCACTCATAAAACGACCTGGAAGAGCCATAACATTGGCGTTGTTATGCATTCTCGTTAATTTAGCAAATTCAACACCATTAACTAAAGCACAACGAACATCTTTGACTTTATTACAAGCAATGGAAATACCAATACCTGTACCACAAGCAATAATCCCTAAATCTACTTGTTTATTCTTAATCATTTCTCCAGCTTTGATACCAAAAATGGAATAATCACAAGAATCTAAAGAATTAGTTCCAACATCGACTACTTCATGATTTAATGAATGTAAGTAGTCTTTAATTTTTTCCTTCAATGGAAAGCCAGCATGATCACTAGCAACGACAATTTTCATATAAGTTATCCCTCCATTACTTGTAAAATTTCTTCTAAAGTAATTTTCCCTTGTCTTAAAATGCTCGGCTTATCATCAACTAGTGAAACAATTGTCGATGGTACACCATTTTCAATTAATTCACCTTCAACAAAAGCTTTAACATTTTTAAAAACACTTAAAGCTTCCGTAATACTACTAACTGGTTTTTCACCTGATAAATTGGCACTTGTTAGTAAAATTGGTTCTTTAACTTCTTTAATCAATTGTTTAATAAATGGATCATCAAGAAGTCTTAAGGCAATTGTTTTTTGATTGGCCGTAACATATTTTGGAACATCACTTTTAACATTAACAACAACTGTTAATGATTGATTAAGAAAATGTTTAATTACCTTTTCTTGCATTTTAGTTAACGTAGCATATTTTTTAATATCCTCTAAACTACTAACCGCTAAAGGAAAAGCCTTATTGCTCGGACGGTTTTTGGCTTCAACCATCTTTTTAAATGCCGTATAACTAGATGCTTTAACACATACCCCATATACTGTTTCTGTTGGTAAACAAACAATTTCATCATTAATCAAAAAAAAGGCGATATCGGAAACCTCTTGTTTTTGAAAAACTTTTTGTTCCATATATTCACCTCTTTTCAACTTAAAGATAGTATATCATATTGTAAATATGATTTAAATATGATTTTTAACAATAATCGTGATGTATTTTTGTTACTTTTCACTATATAAATGCTTACTAGCTTCCCTTATTGTTAAAGGATTTAATTGATGTTGATATTGATTCAAAAAATTAATTACCCATTTTTTATCAGTATAACTATATTCCCTTAAAGCCCATCCAATAGCTTTATTAATAAAAAATTCGTTGCTGTTTAAGTTTAAAAGAATAATTTTTTCTAACAAAGTAACATCAGTATGTGCTTTTAATTTTAATTGAAATAAAATAGCAACTCGTCTTTCCCAAAGATTTTTACTTTCAGCAAATTTAAGCATTAAATTTTTAACGCGTTCATCTTTAAGTGAAACTTCTCCATATACTCGATGTAACATGTCTACACTATCCCACCATGAATTTTGACGAATTAAAAAGTTAGTTGCTAGTAAGTCTTCATATGTTATATATTTAGAACACTTTTGGAAAATATCTAGCGCTAAATAATGAAATTCACGTTCTTGCTCATAATATAAATATTGAAGTAAATCAATATCCAATTTCTTCTGTTCTTTAATAAATTCTTTAGTTAATAATCGTCTTTTATTACTATCAATACCAAAACTTTTAAATTGGTCTTTTAAATATTTTTGATATTTTAAAACATAATCAATATTTTCATTTTCTTTAAATATTTTACGAAATTTGGCTACACTAAAAGAGGCTTTAAGTTTTTGATCATTAAAGCCAAAATCTTGATAACCTTTTAAACAACAATCAACATATGCATTTGTTGGATCATTATTTTCGATTTCATTTTTAATATAAATTAACTTATCATCGATATATTCTTTTTTGTAAAGCCAAGGATAATCTTCATATTCATCAAGTAATCGTTCATCTTCGTCGTCGATTAAAAACACACCAACATCAATAGAATTATTTTTTGTTTTAATAACACTTAAATAGCGATCGCATACAAGACGATAATTTTCTAGTTTTTCCTTACTATATAAATTTACTTTTCCTAGTCGATTTTTCATCATTTCTAAATTTAAATTAGACCCATACGCGATATATTTTTTCATCTTATTTTGCCTCTTTGATATAATCTTTAATTTTCTTATTTGCTGAAATAGATTTTTTCTTAACGATATCAATAGTTAAATGTAATAAATCTGCAATTTCCTTTTGAGTTAATCCTATTTGATATCGATACATAATTATATCATATTCAATATGATCAAGAATAGAGGCAAGTTCACCTATACTAAATTCAATTTTATCTGCTTTGTTAATACAATTATTGTCAATATATTCTACTGTTGTAATTTTTTTGCGAAAAAAATCAATTGCCAAATTTTTACTTAAAACACAAAACCACGTCTTAAAATCACTTTTTTGACTATCAAAAGAATCAATACGGTTCACCATCTTTAAGAAGGCTTCTTGGACTAAATCTGTACTATCTTGAGGATTATTAACAATTGAATTGATAATATGATAAATAAGGCGATTATATTCATTGTATATATTTAAATAGGTGGTATTATCTTTTTGCTTAATTTTCATTTTTATTTCTTCATCAATTATCATAATCCCACCCTTTCTTTATATGTAATAATATACATTTTTTTATTTATTTTGTAAACATAGAAAGTTAAATTTTTAACTGATTAAAAAGGAGGGTTTGAAGTCCCTCCTTTTGTTTACTATTATTTAGTTTCTTTTTTGAAACATAAAAACCAGTCTAAGCAGTATTTACCTGCTTCGTTACTTTCAACACGTTCTTTAGCAACACCACATGAACCTGGTGGAGGAATGATTACATCATCACCTGGTCTCCAGTTAGCAGGAGTTGCCACACCATCTTTATCAGCTTTTTGAAGGCCCAATAATACACGTTTAATTTCATCAAAATTACGGCCTAATGATGCCGGATAATAAAGAATTGTTCTAATTTTAGCATTAGGATCAATAAAGAACACTGCTCTAACTGCTTGTGTTGTTGAAACATTAGGAGCTAACATCCCAAACTTTTTAGCAACTTCCATTTTAATATCTTCAATAACTGGAAATTTAACTTCAACATTTTCTAAACCATTCCACTTAATTTTTTCTTTAATTGTACGAAGCCAAGCAATATGTGCATAAATTGAATCAATTGATAAACCAATTAATTCTGTATTTAATGCCTTGAATTCATCTTGCATTGAAGCAAAAGTCATAAATTCAGTTGTACAAACAGGAGTAAAATCGGCTGGATGGGAAAACAAAATTACCCATTTTCCTTTATAATCTTCAGGGAAATTAATAACCCCTTGTGTAGTAACAGCACTAAATGAAGGTGCATCGTCACCAATACGTAACATTCTATTTTCTTCCATATATATCTAACCTCCTTATAAATATGGACTAATAACTATTTCTTATTAGTATTGAGTATCAATAATATAGCACAGTTATTTTTACTTAGCAAATAATTTGCTCACAATTCTAATAATAAAAAAAGTAACTAGTTCATCTAGTTACCATTTTATATTCACTAAAAACTTTTTTGTTTTTGTCAATTGATTGATAAATAAAAGTATTACCACCAATAATAGTGTTTTCACCAATAACTGTTTCACCACCCAAAATGGTGGCATTGGCATAGATGACAACATTATCTTCAATTGTTGGATGACGTTTAATGTTTTTTAAACCTTGTCCTTTACTTAAACTTAATGCTCCTAATGTTACTCCTTGATATATCTTAACATTGTTACCAATAATTGTTGTCTCTCCAATAACAACCCCTGTTCCATGATCAATGAAAAAATTATCACCTATAGTTGCTCCAGGATGAATATCTATCCCTGTTTTACTATGAGCATATTCTTGCATCATTCTTGATAATAATCTTACATTTAATAAGTATAATTCATGAGCGATTCGATGAGTAGTTATGGCAAACATCCCAGGATAAGCTAAAATTATTTCACTAATACTATTAGCAGCTGGATCACCATTAAAACCTGCTAAAGCATCATTATGTAATTTAATAATTAACTCATCTATTTTTGCAAAAAATTGTTCACTTATTTTAAGATAATCCAAATCACAATTAGTATATTCAATAGCTAATTTAAGTTGTTCATTAAAATTCTCTTTTAAACATTCTAACGATATATTTTTACATCCCAATTCATCTTTAAAAAGATATAAACGTAAATCTTCTACTAACTGATTAACTTTAATTTGGCAAGGTGGAGTTTTCATTTATTCTTCCTCCTTAAATAAATCACTACTTAAATAACGTTCTAATGAATCGGCAAAAGTGGTTACAACCATCTTATACTTCTTTCTTAATAGCTTAGCTGCATACATATTAGCACCTGATGAAATTCCAACTAAAATTCCTTTTTTAGCTAAAACTTTAGTTTCGTTAATCGCATCCTCATCACTAACCATAATAATTTCATCATAAATATTAGTATTTAATGTTTGAGGGATAAAACCTGCACCTATTCCTTGAATTTTATGTGGACCTTTTTGATTTTTACTTAATATTGGTGAAGTTAAAGGTTCAACAGCCACTATTTTGATGTTACTATTTTGTTCTTTTAAATACTTTCCTACTCCACTTAATGTACCACCAGTGCCAACTCCACAAACAAAACAATCGATATTACCATTTAAATCATGATAGATTTCTTTACCAGTAGTAAGATAGTGAATGTTAGGATTAGCTTCATTTTCAAATTGACTAGGAATAAAAGAGTTTTCAATTTGATGATGTAATTCATTAGCTTTGAAAACCGCTTCACTCATTCCACCCTTAGCACTGGTTAAAACAAGTTTTGCTCCATACGCTTTTAATAAATTACGACGTTCAATTGACATTGATTCAGGCATAACAAACATACATTTCAATCCTTTTAAGGCGCAAATAAAGGCAAGTCCAATCCCCGTATTACCACTAGTTGGCTCAATAATTAATGTATCTTGATTGATTTTCTTTTGTCTTATTGCTTCTTCAATCATATTTTTAGCAATTCGAGCTTTGATACTTCCTGATGGGTTAAACATCTCAAGTTTAGCATATATTCCATCTTCCACTTCTAAAAGTGGTGTATTTCCAATTAAACTATCTAAATCTTTAACTAACATAACCTTAACCTCCCATTAAAAAGTTTTTTTATTATATAAAATATGATGGTAAAATTGCAACAAAAATAATAAAATATTAATTAAGGAGATGACTAAAAATGAAATTAATTACCCTTTATGAAGCTGATGCAAAAAAAGCTTTTGATTTATATAACAGTTTTAAAGAAGATGAAAATGGTTATCATAACCCTTTTTATGGTTTAAATTTTGAACAATTTAAAGTTAGCGTTAAAGAAAAAGAAAAAAACCATTTTGGGATCGATTTACCTTTAAATCATGTCCCTGATACTATTTATATTTTAGAAGATAACGATAATTATATCGGTGTTTTTAACTTTAGACATTATTTAAATGAAGGGTTAAAAAATGGCGCTGGACACATTGGGTATGGTATTTCTTCTAAATATCGCCACCAAGGATACGCTAGTAAAGGATTAAAACTTCTTTTAGAAAAAGTAACGATAAATGAGGATGAATTTTATTTAAGCGTCGATAAAGATAACCCGTATTCTTTAAAAGTTCAGCTAAATAATGGCGCTTATATTCATCACGAAGATGATGATCACTATTATACAAGAATCAAGAAAAAATAAGAGGTCTTAATAAAATGAAAATAATTGCTTTTACTGGTGCTGGAATTTCTAAACAAAGTAATATTCCAATCTTTATGGAACGTCCTAGTATTAGAGAGAAATTATTTAGAAGTTATGCTACTTCTCATCCACAAGAATACAATGAAGTAATTAAACAATTAAAGAAAAACATGAATGGTGCCAAACCTAACGATGCTCATTATGCTTTAGCAGAATATAATATTCCCGTTATTACTATGAATATTGATGGGCTTCATCAACTTGCTGGAAGTGATGCTTTAGAACTTCATGGAAGTTTACCTAATGATGATGAAATGGATATTGCTTATTCATTGTATAATAAACCGGTTCTTTATGGTGATCCTGCTCCTAACTATAAAAAAGCTTATGAAATGGTTTATGCTTTAAATAATAATGATATCTTTTTAGTTATTGGATGTTCTTATCATACTGCTATTGCCTGTGATTTAAGAGAAATTGCTAAACTAAAAGGCGCCAAAATCATCGAAATCCAAGCAGATGCTGCTAATAATGTTCGAAAAGTATTAGAAACTTTAGTTAAAGGAAAATAATTATGAAAGATTTATTAATAATTAAAAAAGAAATCCGTGAACATGAAGATACCTTCCAAAAAATATTTTGTCATTCTTTTGATTTCTCTAATGTCTTTATTAAAAATGAAGACAATGACATTCCATTAATGTATGATCATCATCAATTTATTACTAAAAACAATACTATCCAAATTAATGATATTAAAAAGGCTATTGAGTATCAAAAACAACATAACTACTCATTTATTAAAATTGACTCGCGTTTTCCATTAAATGACGATTTAGTTACGACTTTTAAGCTTGAAAAATCAACAACATTAACGATGGTTAATTTTTCAAACAATAACCATTTTAAAACTAATCCAAATGTTATCATAAAAGATATTCAATTTGATCCTATTGAAGACGATATTCTTAATATATATTTAAAAAATTATCAAGAAGACTATGGGGAAACCTTTATTAAACAATTCGTTTCAACTTTTTGCAAAAAAGCTCAAAAAGATTCTCGTCTTCACTATCTTGGTGCTTATTTAAATAATGAAATTTGTGGATATTGTTATTACTTTGATGATGGTAACTATAAAGTTATCGATGGATTAACCGTTAATCAAGAGTCTCGTCATCAATATATTGCGTCTTCACTTATTAGCTATATTATAAAAACTTCAAACTCAATCATCTATCTTCATGCTGACGATGATGATACCCCAAAAATTATGTATGAAAAAATGGGCTTTAAACCAATTGATGTTTTATATGAATACTCATGTACTAAAATATAATAAAAGGAGGAATAATTATTCCTCCATTTTTAGTTCATCTAACATTTTACTTATTTTACGAACATTAAATTTTTCTAATTTTTTATTTATTTCTTTAATGTATTTTTCAACTATTTTATTATTAGCATCCTTAATTTTTTCAGCAGCACTAATAATAGCATCACTTTGTTTATAAATTTCATCAACATTTTTATTTAGAGCTTCTAAAGGTTTATCAAGATATGTATTTTTTAAGTCTTCAAATGTTTTCTTTAGTTCTTCACTCTTAATAAACATATCATTTTCTTTTTTGTCCTTTAATAATAAATCCTTAAATTTAACGTTTAAAGAAACTAATAAATTTAAGAAAACTAATAAGTATTGTGGGCGAACAACATACATATCGTTATATTCACGAACCTTATAAATTGGATTATCATTTGGTTTATCAAGTTCGAGATTTGATACAAGTAAGGCATATTTACAATTCTTCTTGTTTCGATTTTTATCTAATTGTTTATAGTAATCTTCATTTTTCTTTTTATTAGTTGATAAAGGATTTTCATCTTTCATTTCTAAACAAATGGATGTTAAAAATTCGTTATCAATAAATTTATCACTAGCATAGATTTTCATAATATAGTCAGCCTTTGATCCTTTTGCTTCATCATCATTGCGAACTACATCATTATCTTTTGTCCAAACACAATTACTAAAACCATTTTGCATCGCAAGTTTTACTTCATTATCACACCATGCTTCCAAATCTTCACCGGTTTGCTTTACATTACGATGGGATTTTTCTAAAGTTAATTTAGTGTTTTCTTCTCTTAAATTATTAAGTTTTTCATTAAAAATTTGACTTACTTGTTCTTCTTTTGCTTTTAAAGCTAACTCTTTTTCTAAATTAAAATTATTAATTTTATTTTCTAATTCAGTAATTTTATCTTTATAAATGTTTTCTAACTTTTGTTTTTCAACCAAATGATTATTAATTAGTTGTTGTTTTTCAATTTTTAAATCATTTAGTTCTTTGTTGTATTTTGTTTCTAGTTTAGCTTCACTAGTTTTGGCATCATTTTTGAAATTAGCTATTTGAACTTTAAAATCATCATTAAGTTCTTTTTCTTTATTTGATAGTTTTAAATTTAATTCATTGATACTACTTTTAAGTTTATTTATTTCTTCTTGATGAGCTAAGTTTAAATCTTTGATAATACCTTGTTTTTCTAAAGCAAATTTTTGTTGTTCTTGTTCTAAAAGTTGTTGATATTTTTTATCTTTATGTTGTTCAATTAAATCATTAATTAAATCAGTATCAACACTACGTAAATCGTTTAAATCAATTTCATCACCTTTTTTAGCATCTTCTTCTAAAACAAGGGTAAAACGATCTTTAATAATTACTTTTACTTTCATTAATTATTCCTCCTGAAAATACTTTTTAATAGCCTCACTTAAATTATAAGCACTATTTTTAATTGATTCAACAATTGTCTCATTTTTTGGATTTATCTCAATGACTTTAAATGGAGGATTTTTAAGTGTTGATATCCCACAAAAAATAACAACTTTTTCTTGATAATTTTGTAAAAAATAATTAATAACTTTACCATGCAAAGATTGTTCATCAACTTTACCTTCACCACTAATAATAACATTAGCCCAGTCACATAATTTTTGAGCATTTAATTGATTAATAATAAAGTCTACACCGCTAATAATTTTCGCATCAAAGAAGTAATTTAATCCCCCTGCTAAACCACCAGCAGCACCACTACCTTTAACATTTTGATAATCTTTATTGATTAAATTATTAAGATAACGTAGATTGTCATCTAAAATTTTAACTTCCTTTTCGCTTGCTCCTTTTTGTTTAGCATACATATAACTAGCTCCATTTTCACCGAATAAAACATTGTCAACATCACAAAGAGCATAAAAATTAATACCACGGTATTGTTTTTTTATTATTTTAGTGATTTTATTTAAAGTCTTTCCAACTGGAACAAATTCTTGATTATCTTGATCTAAAAATTTAACTCCTAAACTATAGGCTAGTCCAACCCCAAAATCATTAGTAGCACTACCACCCAAAAAGATATAAATATTTTTACATCCTTTATTAATCGCATCTAAAATTTGCTCGCCAACTCCTAAAGTAGTCGTTTCCATCGGATTGTGAATTTTTGATAGTAATAGTCCAGCAGTATTACTCATTTCAATATAGGCATTATCATCTTTAATTAAATAATAACCTTTTACTTTATTAAAATCGGGACCATGATATTCTCCAGTAATCTTTTTAGCATGTAAAGCTTCTTCAATAGTTAATAAACTTCCTTCACCACCATCTGCTAAAGGTAGTATTTCAACATTATATTGATCTTTTAAAACATTTTTTACTAGTTCACACGCTTCTTTTGAAGTAAGACTTCCCTTAAATTTATCAAATGCGACTAATATATTTTTCATAATCAGTAAATAATTCCTTTGTTTTTTTATTCCAATATTTATTAATATTAATTGGTTTATCTTTAACGACTTTCCAATACTTATCCATTAATTCTTTTTCTTCTTTAAAAGCATCTAAAGATATCTTATCTAATTCATCATCGTTTTTAGCTTCTAAAGCTAAATGATAATACTTTTCTTCTAAAAGACTTATTTCTTTTTTATATTGTTCTTCATCAATATTTTTAGCCATAATATGGCGATGAAGAAGTTCATGTTTTAACCAGTAAACTAAGGCATCATCTTCATTATTAAATAAAGCACTTCCTTTTAATGAAACTGGTTTAAAAAAAGACATACATGGAAATGAAGAGCCTGTAACAAAATAAACTTTATTAATTAATCCAACATAACTTCCTGTTGTTTGATCACCAATTAAACCACCAGCGTGCATACAAGGACTCTTAATGGAATGATCGATCATTTTTAAATTATCTCTTTCATGGCTTTTTAAAGCCTTCATCATTTTTTTAATTACTTCTTCATCATTATCTAATACTTTCGAAGTAATCTTTTTTCTTATTTCACTACCCGCAAAAAAAGTCATAAAATTATTTTGAACATTTTTCTTAAAACTACCAGTAAAATCACTACTTTTTTCAATATAATCTTCTTGAATATCAACACAATTTGAAATCGTAATTTTATCTTTAACATCTTTAATGGCATATGTTTTATTAGCAATTTCTAATAATTTAGTTTCATTACCATCACTAAGTAAAAAAGCATTATGATAATAAAAATTTTTATGATAACCACAATTACCTTCTTGGCCATATTTGTTAACTAATTTAATAATTAAATCAATTGCTTCCTTAACTGTTTTGCATCGTTCAAGCGCTAAACGAATTAAATCCATCCCGATTAAACCATTACGTTTATCTTTTTTAACTTTAGTAAAAATCGCTTCATTACCAATGTTTAATCCCCATTCATTGTAACCCATTTCACACCCAAACATCCAATGAGGTTTAAGTAAAACACAAGTGTATGTATGACTAACTTGAGGAATAGTTATATAAGTCGTTTTAACATAGCTATCCTTATCATAATCTTTGCTTTCCTCTTTAATTAAAAGGTGGGCTTCATTTGGACTTCGATCACTATTTTTACCAATATAGAAATTATTATTTTGTCTTAGAAAGATTGTATCACACATTATTATCACCTCGATATTAAAATTATAGCACAAAAAAACTAAGAGAAAATTCTCTTAGTTAAGTTCTTGTTGATTTTCATTATTTTTAATTCTTTTTTTAATAAAAGATTTTACTTCAGTAAATGGAATATCTAAAACAACTGCTAATTCACCATATAAAATATTTTCGGCCTTTTTCATATAACGATGATCTAATTGACCAATTTTGTTTTTAACATTATTTTTCTTATTAACACTTTTAATTGTCATTACTAAACCTTCTAAAGTATTTTCATCTAACAAACTAGCATAAAATTCCTTTAAATCACTGACTTTACTTCCTAAACACATATCACTTTTTATATTTGGAATCTCATCAATAAGTGATAAAGCTTCCTCCTTATTGATAATTTTACGCATAAACTGTTTTGTATTAATTGGGACATAAATCGTCCCGTCCTCGTATAAAGGATTTAAAACATAATAAAGAGTATCATTACGAGTCACAATATTATCAATCTTACAAACACCTGTCCGAGCATAAACGACTAATTCACCAACGTCAAACATAAAATTATCACCTCTTTTTATTATATTTTAGCACATTTTAAGTGTAGGAGTAATAAAAAAATAAGAGGAAAACTCCCCTTATCTATTTTTGCCTCTTATTTATTACCTAATTTCAAATGTAAAATCATTGTTCTTTGTAGTTTATCTGCAAAAGACATAAATATTTTTGTCTTAAATTTTAATCCTTTACAATTAGCTAAAGCATCACAAAAAAAGCCTTTCACTTCTAATAATTTAGTATCACATTTTTTAGCAAATGACATTGGATTATCGACGCAAAAATGCATTTCTGCTTCCTTATTACCTGTTTTCTTTACATATTTATTAGCGATTTTCAATCCTTTTGAATTAGTTATATCAAAAACAATTTCACCATTTGGAATACACTTTGCCAACTCTCTAATAAAATTAACAACTTTTTCTTCATGATAATACTGAAATACTCCTGCCACCACAACAAGTGTTGGTAAAGATTTATCGATATGATTAACCCACGAAGTAAGAAATAAATCACCTTCTAATAAAATCTCGTTTCGACCTTTGCCCAATACTTCTTTTCTTTTTTTAATAACTATTGGCAAATCTAATTGATAAAAATAGGCTTTATCATTATTTAATCGATTATATGATGTTTCTAATCCAGCCCCTAAATAAACAATATTGCTTTTAGGATGCTTAATTAAAAATTTTTTAATTATTTGATCAATTGTGTATTGACGACACACACTAGCCATATAGTAATATTCATTACTGTTATTATCGATAGTATTTAATGGTATATATGGTAATAATGATAATGCTTTTTCATCATAGAAAAAATTAGGGAATCTTTTAGATACATAAATTCTTGCGACTAATGGTATATATAATGTATCCTCTATTCCGTTTAACTTATTTTGCACAAAACTTCACCTCTCTTATATTTTCCCATGCAAAAAATAAACGCAAATATTTTATTCCTTTTAATTATTATTCATTTTCCCTATTTTCCTGTTTGAATTATATCATAATATCATTTTATGTACAACACATTTAAATATTACCGTTTTTAGTCTACTTTAAATTCAATACAGTAACACATTCAATGTGTTTAGTAAGAGGAAATAAATCAAATAGTTGAAATTTTAATTCATAATTCTTTAATAATAAATCAATATCTCTTTATTGCGTTTCAACATTACAATAAATATAAACTATTTTCTTCGGTTTTAATTTTAGTAAATGATCAACAAATTCACGACTACAACCTTTACGACTTGTTTACCTAAATAAAATTTATGTTTTTTACTTGTTAAATGGATTTTAGTTTCTTCATCAGTTATTAAATTATCAACATAAATTAATTTATCGTTTTCTTTAACAATCCCTTTTCCGTCAATATTTATATCACTACATTTAAGTTTATCCATTTTTATCACTCTTAATTAAAATTATAAAAATTTCCACTAGTCAAACTAGTGGTTTTTATTTTCGACCAGCTAAGGCCTCTTTTTTTAGCCGCCCTTTTCTAAGGGCAAACACGAACCAACACTTGCGACTCATACTAACAATCCGTGAACGGATCTTGTTCGAAGTCTATTGGCATTTGTCCTGTTATTTTATCTTCTTGCAATTGATTCTTTATGTATTCTTCTATCTTCTTTACGTTTTTTCCTACTGTATTGATACTAACATATGAATATGATCAGGGCACACTTCTGTTTCATGTATTGTAACTCCCTTCCACTCACAAAATTTTCTTAGTATAGCTCCTATTTCAAGTCGATTTTTACCATAGAATACTAATCCCTATATTTTGGTGTAAATACAATATGATGCTTACAATTCCATATACTATGTGATAAAGTATTATTGTCCATATGGAACATCTACTCTTAAAATATATTAGCGTTGGTCCGCAAATATATTTTAGAGGAGTTTTTCTTTTTTGGCAAAACTATAAGTCTTTTCCTTCCCATAGATAATCTAGGAGTTTAATCTCTCTTCACTCATACAATAAAAAAGCAATACAAATTGTATTGCTTTTTCAAGTGTGTCACTCGATTAGTATCTCGACTCCTTGCTTGCCTATTAAAAGACAATCTGATATCCTCCGCCGTGGCAGGGTATCAACTTTATTTATATATAATTCTATCTATTTAATTTACTATTGTCAAGTTATAAAAATCATTACTTTATTGAATAAACCATTTTGTAATCAATATAAGTTTCTATATATCCATCTGTAGAAATTTTTATTGCTAATCCACCATATTTCGAAAGTTTCTTCGCAGCAGCACCCCTTCCTCCACCTGAAGATCCGGAATCATTTTGTATAATCGCCCCAAAAGAAACTATATTACCAGAATAATCAAAAATACATGCACCATCTAAGCCACACAACTCAGTTTTTAATTTTTTATCAATGTTCAAAATATTAAATTCTTTATTAAGCATACTATGAGTTAATAATTGTTTTATATAATGTCTTTTTGTTAATCTTTTCTTTAAATCTTTTACTCTCGTATTAAACTCCTCATTTTCTTTTAAAATAACATTAATCAAATTATCGATATTATCGAAATTTTTAAATATAATTTCTATCTTCTTATTGGTATTCTCTTTTTCAAACGAAACCAAATCAATTTTCTCACTTAAATACTTTATATTCTTTAAACTTTCCATTTTTAACTCCGCAATAAATTTTACAGCTTCTTTTTTATATAAAGTTGAATCATACTCAATATCAATCAAATTGTCGATAGGATTAATTATCTCGTTTAAATCTTTTTTATATTTTTTATAATCTACTAATGCAATAATCCCTCCAGCATGAGCCAAAGAGACATCTAGTGCTGTTGAATACATTTCTCTTATTATGTCATCACTAATTGTTTGATTTTTTAAATAAAACTCTATATTATTTTTAAAACTACTATATTGAAAGTTAAGCCATTTTCCATTTCGCTTTATGAAATATATTTGTTGTTTCTTGGCTAATATGATATCACCATTTTGTAGCAAAAAAATACCAATGTTTTGATTTTTAACGTTTTTTTCGATTATTTGACAAAATCTTGTGGGTAATAATAGTTTTTTATAATCACAGCCATATATTTTACCATTTTCTGTGATCGATTCATAATTTACAAAATCACAATCCTTATTGACTTTTATTATTGATGTTATTCCATCACTTAGTGTTGCGGCATATTCATCTTCTAAAAAATCCAAAAAATGATTGCGATAACTATCAACTGTAAAACTTTTATTATCATTTGAGTCATACAAAATACCAAAACATACGGGGTGTCCTTCATATGTCTTTTTTGACCAATTTTCTAATATTGATACTAATCTTTCAAATTTAAATTTATTCTTATGATCATCATTAGTTACCCATTCACAAATCCCCTTTTGTATAGAGTATTCAAACAATATATCAAGGTATTTACCTTCTATTTGATCATTTTCTTTATAAACAAGATTACTTATTCCAGTTTTACTATCAGTATCAGTTTCGATTGACTTATTATAATTAAGTACACTAGTAAATATTTTAAGTGTTTTTTTAATTAGATTAAGCATATCGGTATCAATTTCATCTTTTTTAAAACATATTTTAAAAATATAATTTTTTGGATTAATTGTGCCGAAATGTAATTCAACTTGTTCATTATCACCATTACTAACATATAGAGGTAACTCTAGTGACAATTTTTTTCTTAAATCTCCACTAGCGTTATTTGAAAAATTAGAATATTGAGTATCTTCAATTTTATTTTCTTTGTAATCTTTAATTATTTCCTTAGGCATTCCCAATAAAGGAAAAATATAATCAAAAACAAACTTATTATATAATTCATTTTTCTCTTTTGCCATTCTTCTAATCCTATTCCTTTCTAACATTTATTATATACATAATTATAAAATGATAATAATTAAAAACATTTCTAATTATCTCTTTTTCAATCCATTTTAATTCAATTTATGTGGTCTACTTTAAATATAATACAGTAACACACTCAATATGTTTAGTAAGTGGGAATAAATCAAATGGTTGAATTGTTTTTAATTCATAATTCTTTAATAATAAATCAATATCTCTTTTTTGTGTTTCAACATTACATGAAATATAGACAATTTTCTTTGGTTTTAATCTTAATAAATGTTCAATAAATTCACGACTACAACCTTTACGACTTGGATCTAGAAAACAAACATCTACTTGTTCATCAATATTATTAAAAATCTTACTAGCATCATTTAAAAAGTAATAAACATTATCAATATTATTCATTTTTAAATTATCTAAAGCATTCATTACTGCACTTTTAACAACTTCAACACCGATTACTTTTCGACAATAATCACTTGCAAGAATACCAATGGTTCCAATACCAGAATAACAATCTAAAACAACATCATCTTTTTGTAATTCAGCGATATCAATGGCATACTTATATAATTTTTCAATTTGTTTTTTATTAATTTGATAAAATGAATGAAGAGAGATTTTAAACTTCTTATCTAGTAAAGTATCCACAATATAATCTTTGCCATATAAAAGATATTCTTCTTCGCCTAATATTGTATTACTATCTTCGCTTTTAACACTATTAATTAAAGATATAATATTTGGCGAAGCTTGAATAATTTCCTTTATTAATTCACTACTTAAACTTAATTTTTTTAAGGATATTAAAGCAATCATTACTCCTTCATTACTAATTCGCCCATAGATAGTTTTAATTTCTTCTTTAAAATGATTTTTATTTAAAACGTCTAAAGTATTATCAATCACTTTTTGAAGAACTTCATTTTCTAAATAACACTTATTAACTTTAACAAACTTTTGACTACCTTCTAAATACATTCCCCGAACTAATAAATCATTTTTATATCTTAAAGGCGATTGGACTTTATTACGATAAAAATAGATATCATCACTTGGTATAGTCTCATTGACTTTATATGACGGATATAATTGTTTTACTTCTCTTGTTTTTAAAAATAATTGAAAATCATATTTTAAATGATAAAAATCGCACCCACCACATATATTACATTTAATCTTTTCGCGATTTGGTGAATCATTAAATCGTTCAACAACTTTACCTAAATAAAATTTATGTTTTTTACTTGTTAAATGGATTTTAGCTTCTTCATCAGTTATTAAATTATCAACATAAATTAATTTATCATTATCGTAAACAATCCCTTTTCCATCAATATTTATATCACTACATTTAAGTTTATCCATCATCCATCACCCTTATTTATGATTATAAAAAAAGAAATGATTTTTGTAAAACCATTTCTTTTGATCTATCTTATAATTTATCAACTTTAACTAAATTTCCATCCATCGTTAATTCATAGAAGTGTCCATCACCTAAAACACCACTACCATTAATATAACTTTGGTAATATAATTTACCATTTACGTAACTTAAATTATAAGCATAAACACCTTTTTTAATTATTTTATGTTCTTTGGTTATTAAATTGTAACTATTAACACTATAAGAACCAGTTACATCATTATTAAAATAAATAGCGTCATTAACAATCGTGAAACTATTAGGATCAACATCTTCTAATAAAACATCAACATTTTCACCATTTAAATCAGTCACTGCTAATTGTTTAGTTGTATAACCAATTCCTGTTAAGTATCTAAAAGAAATCTTATCATCATAAATTTTTAATTTAACACAATCATCAGTTGAAATTAAAGTTGGCTCTCCACCATTTTTAAGATCAATTCGATATAAGTATTTATTTACAAAATAAGATACTTGACGATAATACAAATAATCTTGGTAAATATATGAATCATTAACTGGAGTTGATGTCACTCTAATATTAGTTTTAGTTAACGTATTATAGACATATAAATTATCACCGTCATATTGATTTTGATAATAAATACTATCTTTATAAAGATAAACCGCATCTTTTTTAGCAACAATATTTTGATCTTCTGGAGCCACAAAATTTTTTAATAAATCACTTACTTTACCATTATTAATATTCATTCTAAATAAGTGTTTAGTATAGCTATGATAAAAATATCAATTTGTATCACTCGGTGCAAGTTGTCAAGGACTTATTCATCATGTTTACAAAAAAGACACATTTGACGGACTTCTTTTTGGAGCAGACGCTCAATTTTGTCCACCATTGTCTCCTCGCTAGTCTGGCTGAAATGGACATGGACAACATCGGTGGTCTTGTCGATTGTTCGCTTGAATGTTGTGCAATCGTCTTTTTTTGATGCGTTTGAGGGGTATCTGACGTAAAAAATCCTCCTGTAAAAAATTATCGTGCCAAAAAAAGAAGAAGTCAAGGTGTCTATAAGCACCTGTCCACCATTGCCCTATGCCTGGAGTGGTCATGGGTGCGCCCTCTCTTGGAGAGAGGGGCATTTTTGGAGGATTTTTTCCAGATCTTAACCGTTCTTTTTTCCTCGGTCGATGTTCGTCTTATCGTGGCATGTCTGGTGGTGATTCTGGAACTTTTCGCCCTCTGTGCACTAGTGGAGATGGCTGCTGTATCCACCTTCGACTTCACGTCCCAGAGCTGATGCAAGTCCTCCCGTACAGCCTTGAACTGGGCATAGGTCTCGGAATGACTTTGCTCCAAAGTACTGTACTCCTATGACAGCTTCTTCATGTCCACCTTTCTGTCGGGGAATTCCCGAGACAGCATGTACTGTACCTGCACAAGCTGAGCTTCCGCCTGTTCCTTCTCGAGTGTTTTCTTCTCTAACTTAAAAATGACCTTCTTTTCTGAAAATGAGAATAAAAAAAGACCGCCGATTTCTCACACGGCGGTGTAGACCAACGGTCAGTATTTCGGTATTCAGTTATTAGATTTGTAAAATTAAAACGGGAGCTCAACTATCTTTACTAAAGCTCCAATTGTACATTGCGAGACAATGCTATAACAATTGTAAAAATTTTTTTACTCAAACTATTATACTTGAACTGACTTATTCCAAAAAGAGATTTTTTTCACAGGAAAGACACCCATATCCGCCAACAAAAACCTTATCGATTATATCATCGTGATATTGAAGCTTAACAATAATACGTGAAACTTCTCCTAATTGATGTCCCTGCTCAAAAATATATTGCGATTGTTTTTTATAATAGCGGAATAGATAACAGGCTAAAGCACAGTTAGATGTTCCGGTAGCAGATTCTTCGTCAATCCCATATAGCGGTGCAAAATTTCGACAAATTGCGGTCACTTCATCAGAAGAACTCAGTGCAAACGCATGAGCACCAATAACTCCCTGCTCTTTACTTAGTGAAGCTAAACGAGAAAAATCTGGATTTAGGGCACTCAATTGCTCAAGTCCAGAAACTGGCAACATGATGTCCCTAAGACCGGTAGAAACGATTTGTATTGGCAACTGTGGATGAAAACACACTGATGGAAAACACTGTTCTAATTGTTGTGTCGATAGTACTCTATCATAAACAGGTGCTGTTTGCTGCATCATAACTAAGCCATCCTTACCAATTTGAACCGTGAGAATTCCAGCCTTTGTTTCAATTCGATACAGCATTTTTTTCAAAAGATTCAAATGTTGCAAAGTAACAAATGCAGCAAGTGTAGCATGACCACACAAGGGAACTTCTTCTGTTGGGGTAAAATACTCAAGCTTTAAATCTGCTACATCAGAATTTGTTATAAAAACAGTCTCAGAATATCCAAGTTTCTTTGCAATATTCATTTTCTGTTGAGGAGTTAGTTGATGCGCATCCAATAGAACTCCAGCTTTATTTCCGCCCTGGTCATTATGACTAAATGCACTAACAATATAAATATGTACTTTATTTTTCATTACTTTTTTACCTCTTTTCTTAATACTATTTCATTCGTTCCAATAATAAAACCTCCTACGGTTTCATATTTTTTACTATTAAACTCGCTGGCGGTAAACAGCATCTTATGCTGTTTGCGGACGGCAAGTCCACAGGGAATATCCACATATTAGAGCAAGGGGGTAGCCACCTTGTCGGAACGAAGTGACGGAACATTCTCGGTCTGCTGGTTTTCCTGCTGACAGAAAATGAAGCTCCGCAGGATGCACGAATACTTCCGGCGGGAGAGTATAAAAGTGCGTCCTTAGCGTTCAAAGGTATTTTTATCCCGCTCAGCTTCTCGATAAACTGGAACTTACTTTTCCCTTTTGAAGCAACCGCTTTTAGTATTAGTATGGTAATAGACATCACAACAATTTGTACTAATGTGACTAAAATCATGAGGCCACGGGATTCATAGTGATTGACATTGTCCCAATTTATGATTATTTCAACAAGTACAGTAAAAAGGATGCTACACCAAACACATCTTCGATTGACAAAGTAAAACACAATAGGAGGAATGAATGTTAGCAAAAAAACGACTGGAGATAATAGATATTGAATAATTACTCTTAAAATTATAATCCCACTCCCCAAATTCCGATTTGTTGCAAACCCTATTTTTAAATATTTTCATTATTATATCAAAATCTTATGAACAATTCTACCTCCATTCGTTTTCCTCCCCGAACAATTTTCTCTCTGCTCAGGCGATTCTCTCAAACACAAATCAGTTCAGCCTTAATGATTTCCTCTGCCCGGTTGCGGGTGGAGTTCATGGACTGCCCCCCAACATTTGATTGTCCGCTTTCAGCTCGGCTTGCTCCTTGCCATATTGGGCAACATAGCTTGCGAGCAGCCTTTTTTGATTGGCTA
>JAXESU010000002.1:0-674213 GCA_034115825.1 Bacilli bacterium | reverse complement strand
CTTCCTAAAAACGAAGGCTATAAGCGTTATTCAACTATAATGAAAGATAAAGAAATTTGGCTGACATATAACTGTAAAGAACAAGGGAGTATTTCTAAATTAATGCTCTATATAGATTCCCTTATCACCCTTCATCAGCGTTAGGAATTTTCAATCAAAGACAAAAAGTTTTTTGTGCTATAAAAAGTTTATTGTGATATAAAAAGTTTATTGTGCAAAATCGAGACTTGTATCGTCTTTAAATTGAGATAAGCAAATTCTACATCTATGCTCAATTTATGTTAAATATCTGCTAATTTTTGCGGCTTTTTATACAAAAAAAGGCTTGATAAGCAATATTTACTGTATCAAACCTATGCTTTCTTTATGGTGGAGACTACGGGGCTCGAACCCGCCACCTCTTCCATGCCATGGAAGCGCTCTCCCAGATGAGCTAAGTCCCCAATTTAAGTATAAAAAAAAGATGGTGGAGCCTAGGGGGATCGAACCCCTGACCCCCTGCGTGCAAGGCAGGTGCTCTCCCAGCTGAGCTAAGACCCCATCAATCAGTGCCCTTATATAATATAATATTTTATAGTGATTTGCAAGAGGTTTTTATTATTTTTTTTATTGTGCTATAATATATCTATAAAGGAGGAAATTAAAATGCTTGATTATAAATTTGATACACAACTTTTAATTGATGGACATAACTTAAACGAAGATAAAATTAATGATTATATTCTAGATAATATTGAAGGAGATTGTCTTTTAGTTGTTGGAGATGAAGACTTAATTAAAATTCATTTCCACACTAACACACCTTGGAAAGTTTTAGAATATGCTTGTACTTTAGGGGAAATTTATGATGTCGTTATTGAAAATATGGAACGACAAGAACAAGGTTTAAAAGGATAAAAAAATTAGGGAGTTTTAAAAAAACTCCCTTTTATTTTTAGAATAAATCAAATGATAATTGATCTTCATCACTTAACTTTTCTAATACTCCTAATTTTTCTAAGACTGCTACTAATGTTTTTGAAACACTAGCTCTTTCCATTAAATCTTTTTTCGATAAGAATGGACGTTCGTTACGAGCTTTAACAATTGATTCAGCTTGGGCATCACCTAAGCCATCAAGTGAGTTAAATGAAGGAATAATCCCATTTCTTTCTTTATCGACAACCCATTTAGTTGCTTCACTCTTTTCTAAAGAAATTGGTAATATTTTAAATCCTCGAGCACTCATTTCTAAAGCGACGTGAAGAACATCATCAAGACCATTCTTTTCTTTTGAAGTTAAATCTGGACTTCTTTCTTTTAATTTTTGTTTTAATGTAACAAAACGTTCTTTAATTGCATCATATCCTTTAACCATTGTTTCAATATCAAAGAAATCACAACGAATTGAAAAATATGTTGCATAATATTCTAATGGATAATAAATTTTAAACCAAGCAACTCTTAATGCCATCATAACATAAGCACAAGCGTGGGCTTTTGGGAACATATACTTAATCTTTTTACAAGAATCTAAGTACCATTTTGGAATGTTATGTTCAACCATATTTTTTTCCATTTCTTCTTTTAAGCCCTTACCTTTACGAACACTTTCCATAATATAGAAAGCATCAATATCTTTTAAACCATATTTCATTAAGTAAGTCATAATATCATCACGACAACCAATAGTTTCTTCTAATGTTGCAATTCCAGCATTAATTAAATCTTGAGCATTACCTTTCCAAACATCAGTACCATGTGATAAGCCAGATACTTGCACTAATTCACTGAATTTTTTCGGTTTGGCGTCTTTTAAAATTCCTTTAGCAACTGTTGTTCCAAATTCTGGAATACCTAATGAACCATTTTCATCTAAGATATCTTCTTCACTTACACCTAAAGCTTTACAACTTGTAAATAATGATAATACTTTTTCATCATTCATAGGAATTTCTTTTAAGTCAATTCCGGTTAAGTCTTGTAACATTCTTAAAGCATATGGGTCTAAGTGTCCTAGAATATCAAGTTTTAAAATTTCTTGGTCAATATCATGGAAGGTATAGTGCGTTGTCATCCATGAATTATCTGTTTCATCGGCTGGATATTGAATTGGGGTAAAATCATGAACGGTTTTATATGAAGGAATAACAACAATTCCTCCAGGGTGTTGTCCAGTTGTTCGTTTTACTCCTTCACAATATTTACCTAGACGATGAATTTCAGCTTCTCGATAATCGGTTTTACCTAATTCTTCAAAGTAGTTAACAGCATAGCCATTCGCAGTTTTTTCTGCAACAGTACCGATTGTCCCTGCTCTAAATACATTATGTTCTCCCAACAATACTTTTGTATAATTATGGGCACTAGCTTGATAGTCACGGGAGAAGTTTAAATCAATATCAGGAACTTTATCACCATTAATCCCTAAGAAAGTTTCAAAAGGAATATCTTGTCCTTCACCTTTCATTAATTGACCACATTCTGGACATGGTTTCTCTAAGATATCATAACCCGATTTAATAACTTTTGAATCAAGCCATTCAATGTGTTTACAATATGGACAAATATAATGAGGAGGAAGTGGGTTTACTTCAGTAATGTTAGAAAAAGTGGCAACTAAAGAAGAGCCAACACTACCTCGACTACCAACAAGATAGCCATCTTCATTTGAATGTTTAACTAAAGCATGAGCTAAATAATAAATAACTGCGAATTTATTTTCTTTAATTTTTAATAATTCTTTATCTAAACGATTTTTAACAATATCGGGTAATGGATTACCATATTTTAAAATAGCATTTTTGTAACACAAATCTTCCATATATTGTTGGGCATCAAGTCCTTCAATAATTGGTGTACAAAGTTCACTACCTAAAGGCTTAATATATTCAATTTGGTTAGCGATAAGATTAGTATTAGTTACAACTATTTCATATGCTAAATCTTTATCTAAAAAGCTGAATTCATTAAGCATTTCTAAAGTAGATCTAAAGTAATATGACGGAGATTCTTTAAGTGGATTTTTCGCATAATGAAGCGGATGACGACGAGCATCTTTGGCTTTTGCGTAAATATAAACATCATGATAAATTCGATCACTTTCATCAACAAAGTGAACATCTCCAGTCGCACATACTGGTTTATTAGCTTTTTTAGCACAACTAATAATATCATTTATAATACGAATAATTGTGTCATAACTATCAATTTTTTTAACATCAACTAAAAATTTGTATAAAACTGGTGGTTGAACTTCAATATAGTCATAAAACTTCATTTTTTCAACGACACTATTTAAATCTTTAGTTTGAATGCTATCAAAAATTTCCCCATTATAACAAGAACTACCATAAAGTAACCCTTCATGATATTTCGTTAATAAACTGCGTGGGATAAGTGGAACATCCGTTACATATTTAATATGTGATTCACTAACTAAATTATATAAATTACGAATTCCTTTCATATTTTGTGCCAAAATTGTTACATGGAAAGGACGCATCTTTTTATATAAATCTTTAACTTCAATACTAGAGATTTCATCAATATATTTAATATTGTAATTTGTTTCTAAAGTATGTAACATTGAGACTAAAACATCACCCAATACTTTAGCATCATAATCGGCACGGTGGGCAATTTCTTCATCATAATCAATGTTTAATCTTCTTGAAATCGCACCTAAAGCATAGCTTCGTTGATCAAAAATCATCTTAGCTAAATCTAATGTATCTATTACTGTATTCGTAAGTTTTTCTTTGCCCATTCTCGTTAATTTGGCATTTAAAAAACCAAAGTCAAAACGAGCATTATGCGCAACAATTACACTATCGCCGATAAATTCTTTAATTTTATCAATAATCTCTTCAATTTTAGGAGCATTAGTTACATCTTCATCACTAATATTAGTTAAATTTTTAGTAAAATTCGATAATTTAATTTTGGGATTAATAAAAGTTTGGAAAGTTTCAACAACCATTCCGCTTTTAATTTTAACGGCACCAAATTCAATAATGCGATCATATTCTTGGCTTAATCCAGTTGTTTCTAAGTCAAGCGAAACAAAAGTTGCTTCATTTAAAGCAATATGAGAAGGGTTATAAACAGGTTCTAATTTATCTTCAATAACATAACCTTCCATTCCATAAAGTGGTTTAAAGTTTTCTAATCCCTTACTAGCTTTTTGGAAAGCTGGGAAAGCTTGAATCCCACCATGATCAGTTAAAGCTAGAGCATTCATTCCATACTTTAAAGCTTTTTTAACATATTGATCAATACTTCCAATTCCATCCATCGTTGAAAGTTTTGTATGAACATGAAGTTCTACTCTTTTTAAACCTTCAACATCGTGATATTCTTCTTTATGTTCAACAACTTCAATGTTTTTAGGAATAAATAAGTAGTCTCGAGCAAAATTATCATAACTCATATCACCACTACATTTAATATAAACATCTGTTTTTAGACTCTTTATAAAATCTTCACTATATTTTCCTGGGCGAAGTTTCATTTGTAAAGAATCGGTATTATCCGTAAAGTAAATTGTATAAATATTCGTACCATTTCTTGTTGTATTAACTTGAACATCAAAAATACGTCCGGTAGTAATAAAATTCATATCTTGATTAGAGATTTCACTCATTTTTAATTCAACTGCTTTAGGACGTTTATAACTACCTTTTTCAAAAGAAGGTTTACGTTCCATACTTGGTTGTTGTTTAACTTCTTCTTGTTTTAGTTCTTCAATACTTTTAGATAAAAATTGCTGATGTTCTTCTTCAATTTTTTTACTTAATTCTTCTTCATTGATTTCTAAAACTTGATAGTCAATTGTAAAGATAAATCCACAAGCATTGAGATATTTTTCTAAATTTAATTCTTTTAAAACTTTTAAAATAATTTTTGTTTGTAAAGTAATGACAATTTTATTATCAATTAGTTTTAATTTGACTTTACGTAAAAGTTCATATGAAGGAATTTCTTTAAAGTAATAGTCTAAAATCCCACAATAATAAATATTTAAAATTAAATCATTAATTGAGGCTTTATCTAAAATAATCATATCTAAATGATATTTAATTTTTGATTTATCTAAAGCTTCTAAAAGTTTAAAATAAATAGTGACGTTTAGAACACTATTTACTTCCATTTTAATATTTAAAAGTTTATCTTTTTTGCTTAAAACTAAACTCGTATTTTTAACACTATTAAATTCATCATTATATGATGAATCAAAATTTATCAATTCCAATAATTTTTTTAAACATTGATTCATGACCTATCACCTTTTAACATTATACATAATTTATGAGTTCTTGACAATTAAATCATAAAGAAAAAAGATGCTTTTCAAAGCATCTTAAATTAATGAAAATAACATTGTTGCAAAGAAAATATCTTTAATTGTAACGGCAATAATTAATCCTAAAAGGAAAATAAATCCTAAATTATTTATAAAATTTTCAACTTTTGTTGGTAGTTTTTTACGAGTAATTGATTCACCAAGTAAAATTAAAATTCGACCACCATCAAGAGCTGGGAAAGGAAGTAAATTCATAATGCCTAAGTTGATTGAAATCATAGCAACAAAGTAAATAATATAATAGAAACCTGCTTGCCCAAATTGTTCAGCGGCATTATACATTCCAACAATACCAGAAACATTATTAAAGCCTTCTTTAGTGAACAAATTACCAACAGCTTCAAAAATCAATTTGCCCATGGTGACATTGGCATTAAATGATAATGAAGTTGCTTCAATAAAATTCACACTATCAACATTGATTCCAAGTCCTAATTTAGGCTCAACATTTGTTAAAACTTCATCTTTATAAGTGACATCACTAAATACACGAGTAATAGTATATTCTTTACCTTCACTCATTATTTTAATTACTTGAGTATCCCCATTTTCTAAATCTTTTAATTCATTAAAATGATTTAAGACTTCAACAATTTCATCATAACTAGTAACTTCACTATCATTACCACTACTTTTAATTGTAGTAGAACTGCCTTCAAAAACAGTTGATGAAATACTATCAATCTTCATATCACTTCTTAAACCAGCTTCATAAGCTAAGCCATTTTCAATAATTTCAACTCGACCATCATTAGTTTGAACCCCTGTTCCCAAAAAGAAAACAATCATTAATAAAAAGGCTAAAACAATATTGAAAAATGGACCAGCAAAAGCAATTAAAAATTGTTTAAAGCGATTAATTCCCGCCATTGTACGTTCTTTTGGAAGTTCAATTTGTTCTTGCTCATTTGCTTGCATATCAAGTTCGCCAGCCATCGAGCAATATCCACCAATCGGAAGTAATCGAATAGAATATTTTGTCTCCCCTATTTGACGTTGATATAATAAAGGCCCCATAAAAATTGAAAATTCATAAACATAAACTTTAAAAGCTTTAGCCATAATATAATGACCAAATTCATGAACTAAAATTAATAATGACAAGGCCAAGAAAAACCAAATAAAAGTAAGCATTGATTAATTCCTTTCTTTAATAAGTTTTAAAGTATATTCTCTTGCCCAAGCATCAATTTTGATAACATCCTCAATTGACTTTACTTCTTGAAGAATATAACTATTAAAAACTTTTTCAATAATATCTTCAATTTCTAAAAATTTAATTTGTTCATTTAAAAATGCATTAACACAAACTTCATTACTAGCATTATAAACAATTGGTAAACCATGTTTTTTTCTTAATGCTTCATATGCTAACTTAACACTTTTAAAACGTGATAAATCTAAAGGATAAAACGATAAAGTAAAAGCTTTAGATAAATCAAAATTTTCACTATATTGATCTCCATGTTGATTTTGAAGCAAAGCATATTGAATAGGAAGTGTCATTGAAGGCACACCTAATTGAGCTTTAATCGTTCCATCATTAAATTCAACAAGTGAATGAACGATTGACGTTGGATGGATTAATGAAATTATCTTACTTTCATCAACATTAAATAAATAATGAGCTTCAATAATCTCTAATCCCTTATTTACTAGTGTTGCACTATCAATGGTAATTTTCTTTCCCATCTTCCACGTTGGATGATTTAAAGCTTCAAAAACCGTAACATTTGCTAATTCACTTCGACTGCGTTCTCTAAAAGGACCGCCGGAAGCCGTGATAATCAAACGTTTGATACTACCACTTTGTTCACCAACTAAACATTGCGTAATTGCACAATGTTCACTATCAACAGGATATAATTTACCACAACCTTTACTTAATAAATCATTGATTAAATCACCAGCACAAACAAGTGATTCTTTATTAGCTAAACATACTTCTAAATTGTTTTTTAAAGCATAATAAGTAGGAACTACACCACTAAAACCAACGATTCCATTAAGTACAACATCAATATCTTGATAACTAACTAAATCAATTAATCCTTGATTGCCACTTAAAAAAGTAACAGAAGGATATTTTTCTTTAAAATACGAAGTAATCTCTTTCATCCAAACATATTTAATACTTGGATATAAAGTTAATATTTCATCTAAATATGTAACATTGCTATATACACTTACACCAATTAAATTAAATTCGTTTTGATAGTGATTAATGACTTCAATTGTTTGTTGACCAATTGAGCCAGAAACACCTAGAATTACTAAATTGCGCATAACTTAATTAAGGAATAAAGCTCCACCAGTCATGCAAGCATATAAAGCAATAAAAATCATTAAGTTAAATAACAAACTATCAACTCTATCTAATATTCCACCATGTCCTGGAAAAATGGCGCCAAAGTCTTTGATGCCAAAATGACGTTTAATTGATGAGAAAATTAAATCACCAATGACCGCACCAATACCTAGGAATAATGAAATAACAAAGATAACTAAATAAATCCAACCACCACTTATATCACCAATTTTAAATGGGAAAATTAAGAAACATACGATACTAAAAACCATTGACATTGTAACGCCACCAATAGCTCCTTCCCAAGTTTTTTTAGGTGAAGTAATTGGAGCTAATTTATGTTTACCAAAATATTTACCACTTAATAAAGCAAATGTATCACACGCATAAGTAGCGATAAAGATGTAAACGATTGTTTCTAATGAGTGGAAACGTAAGAAAATTAAACTTTGTCCAGCAATTGATAAAAAGATGGATAAAGTAAAAATGTAAAATACATCACTAACATTAAAGCGACTACTAACTGTTTCAACTAATAATAAAATTGTTAAATAAATCGCAATGTAAACAATATTAGTACGGATCATAAAGTTCTTTTGATAAGTTAAAAATGCGCCACTATCTTTGAGCATCGCAACAAAACCACTTGGATCATTAATAAAATCAACAATAAAGACCCATAATAATGCTCCTAATGTCCCCGCAATAGCAATAAAATAAATCACTTTTGGCCAACGGGTACCTCTAACCTTTAAAACTTCAATAACTCCACCGGCAACAATCGCACAGACAAATAATACTGTCCAAATTCCACCAAGAGCAATTAAAGGAATAGTAATAGCAATTAAAATAATTGCGGTTATAGTTCTAGTTTTCATTCCTTAATGCCTCCAAATCTACGATCACGTGAAGTATATTCTTTTAAAACTTTAACAAAGAAATCTTCATTAAAATCTGGCCATAATAAGTCATCGAATATAAGTTCACTATATAACACTTGTAATGGCATAAAATTAGAAATTCTTTTTTCTCGACCAGTTCGAACTAAAACATCAATATCACTTAATTCACCAGAATAACAATATTTCATAAATTGTTCAAACGTTAATGAATTAATATCAATATTATGATTAAACAATTGTTTTATTCCATAAACAATATCACTTTTACCACCATAATTTAATGCAATATTAAAATATAGTTGTTCATTATCTTTAGTAATATCTTGAACTTTTTTTATTATATTTAATGTTTTATCACTTAAACGATCTTCTTCGCCGATAATTCTAATTTTAACCTTATTTTTTTTATCACTTTTAATAAACTCATCAAAGAAAGTATCTAAATATTTAAATAAATAATCAACTTCATCTTTCGGACGATTCCAATTTTCAGTCGAAAAAGCATAGACACTAACTTCTTTGATATTGTATTTTAAACACAAATCAATTAGTAAATTAATTTTTTTAAAACCAACTTTATGCCCATTAGTACGTGATTTTCCTCTTTCTTTGGCCCATCTTCCATTACCATCCATAATAAAGGCAATATGATTTGGGATTTTTAGATCATTATTCATATAATTTACCTAAATAGTCATAATTTCTTTTTCTTTATTTTTAGCCATTTGATCAATTTTAGCAGTAAATTCATCAGTTACATTTTGAACTTCTTTTTCAAAACGTTTACGTTGATCTTCAGGAATTGCTTTATCTTTCTTTAAAGATTCCATCGCATTACGGCGAATATTACGAATAGCAACTTTAGCGCCTTCAGCATATTTTCCAACTAATTTAACGAATTCTTTTCTTCTTTCTTCAGTTAAAGCTGGTACATTTAAACGAATAACACTACCATCGTTGTTTGGCATCATACCAATTTGAGCAGCAATAATAGCACTTTCAATTAATTTCAATGTTTCTCTTTCGTAAGGTTTAATAACAATTAAACGAGGTTCTGGAATTGAAATACTTGCAACTTCATTTAAAGGAGTAGGAAAACCATAATATTCGACTTTAATCATATCTAAAATAGAAGCATTAGCTCTTCCTGTTCTAACTGTTAATAATTCTTTTGATAAAGTATCAATTGTTCTTTGCATTGCATCTTTTAAAGGTTTAACAAATTCTTGTGACATAATTACACATCCTTTCTAACAATAGTTCCAATATTATCACCATTTACTACACGAACAATATTATTCATATCGTTCATATTAAAGACAACTAATTCCATATTGGTATTCATACATAATGAAATAGCTGTATTGTCCATAACTTGTAAATTTTTAGATATAACATCCATATATGAAATGGAAGAATACATTTTAGCGTCCTTATTAGTACGAGGATCACTATCATAAACGCCATCCACACCGTTTTTAGCCATTAAAATAACATCAGCATTAATTTCAGCAGCTCTTAATGCAGCACAAGTATCAGTAGAGAAATATGGATTTCCTGTACCACCCGCAAAAATTAATACACGTCCTTTTTCTAAATGGCGAACGGCTTTACGACGAATATAAGGTTCTGCAACTTTATTAACTTCCAAAGCTGATTGAACTCGAGTTTGAAGTCCAACTTGTTCTAAAACATCTTGTAAAGCTAAAGCGTTAATCATTGTAGCAAGCATACCCATATAGTCAGCATTACATCTTTCCATACCAACACTACTTGCTATTTTACCACGCCAAATATTACCAGCGCCACATACAATTGCAACTTCAACACCTAAATCATGAACTTTTTTAACAGTTAAAGCAAAAGCTTTTAATGTTTCATTACTTAAAATAAGTTCATTTTGACCACTAGCTAAAGCTTCACCACTAATCTTTAATAATACGCGTTTATACTTAGCCATAATATCCTCCCTTTTCAAAAATTAGGCACTCTTAAAAAGTGCCTAATAATTTATAATTATTTTCCCATTTGAGCCATAACTTCTTCAGCGAAGTTATCTTCTCTTTTTTGCATACCTTCACCAACGTTAAATCTAACGAATTTAGCAACTTTTGCACCTTTTGATTCAGCAAATTTACCAACTGTTAAAGATGGATCAATAACGTATGCTTGGTCAACTAAACACATTTCAGCAAAGTGTTTATTAACTTTACCATCGATAATTTTTACTAATGCTTGTTCTGGTTTACCAACTAATTTTGGATCAGTTTTAGCAGTTTCAACTTGAATATGTCTTTCATGTTCAATTACATCACTTGGGATTTCATCTTTTGAAACATAAACAGGAGCACTAGCAGCTACGTGCATAGCAATACCTTTTGCAGCTTCAACATCGTTACTACCTTTTAATAAGACAACAACACCGATTTTACCACCCATGTGGATGTATTCACCAAATGCATCGTTATCTTCTTTGCTAACTACTTCAAATCTTCTAAATGAAATTTTTTCACCGATTGTTGCAGTTGCATTAATAACAGCATCATTAACTGTACCATTACCCATTTTAGTAGCTAATGCTTCTTCCATAGTTGTTGGCTTAGAAACTAATAATGCTTTAGCAATATTATTAACTAATTCAATAAATGAAGCGTTTTTAGAAACGAAATCTGTTTCAGAGTTAACTTCTACAACAACTGCAGTATTGCCTTCGCAAGCAATAGCAGTTAAACCTTCAGCAGCGATTCTATCAGCTTTTTTAGCAGCTTTTAAAATACCTTTTTCTCTTAACCAATCGCAAGCAGCTTCAACATCATTGTTACATGCTTCTAAAGCTTTTTTACAATCGACCATACCAGCACCACTACGTGCACGTAATTCTTTAACGTTTTCAATTGTGACAGCCATTTTAAAATCCTCCCAATTTATTTAAAAATTATTCTGCAGCTTTAACTTCTTCTTTAACTTCTACTTTTTCTTCAACTTTTTTATTGTTGTTGAAGTTTTTGTTATTTCTATTGAAAGGGCGTTTTTGTTGTTGTTTTCTATTGTTCATAGCTTGTTGTCTTGCTAATTGTTTAGCTTCTTCAACTTTATCAACATTAGCAATAGCATCTGTCATAGAAACTTCTTCGCCTTCATCTTTAGTGTAAGCAATTAAAGTTTGACCACCTTTAGATTCAACGATAGCATCAGCCATAACTTCTAAAATTAATTTAACAGCTTTAGTTGCATCATCGTTACCTGGGATAACGTAATCAACTAAATCTGGATCACTGTTTGTATCAACGATACCAAATACAGGGATATTTAATTTTCTAGCTTCTCTAACAGCGTTTAATTCAACACGTGGGTCAATTACGAATAAAGCGTTAGGAAGTTTTCTCATTTCTTTAATACCACCTAAGTTCTTTTCTAGTTTTTCTTGTTCATAACGGTATTGAGCAACTTCTTTCTTAGGTAAAACATCAAATGTACCATCTTCTTCCATCTTTTCGATGTCTTTTAAGAATTTAATACGTTTTTGAATTGTTTTAAAGTTAGTTAAAATACCACCTAACCAACGTTGTGTAACATAGAAAGAACCACTTCTTAAAGCTTCTTCTTTAACTAAATCTTGGCATTGTTTCTTTGTACCAACAAATAAAACTTTACCACCATCATCAACGATTTTCTTTAATGCATTGTATGCTTCTTCAACTTTTTGAGCAGTTTTTGCTAAATCAATGATATAAATACCATTTCTAGCTGTGTAGATGTATTTTGACATCTTTGGGTTCCATCTTCTTGTTGGATGACCGAAGTGGACTCCTGCTTCTAATAATTTTTTCATTGTAATGACTGGAGCTTTTTCTTCAGGCATTAATTCTTTCATTTCTTCACTCATGTAAAGATCCTCCTATATAGTTATTTTCCTCCACTACTTCGAAACCTTCTAATTACTTCTAAACGACACCATTGTCAACGTAACACTTAAAAAGGCAATTCATAGTGTGCGAATTACTTATGTTTCCATCATAAGCGTAATGATTATATCATGATTAAAGTTATTTTTCAATCATTATTTATATAATAAATAAAAGTGAGTAGCAAACTCACTTATTAAAAACACGATAATAAATATTTTGTAAATCTTTTAATGAAACGTGGGAATAAACTTGCGTAGAGGCGATGGATTCATGGCCTAACATAACTTGGATGATTCGAATGTCTAAACCATTATTTAATAAATGAGTGGCAAAACTATGACGAATCATATGTGGATAAATATCTTTAGGAACAGTCAATTTTTTTCCCATTTCTTTAACAATATTTTCAATTGTTCTTGTAGTTAACGGTTTATTAAATTTATTCAAAAATAAATAACCTTCTTTAATTGAATAAACTTCTAAATACTCTAATAATGTCTTTTTACAACTTGGATTAATAAAACAAATTCGTTCTTTATTTCCTTTACCAAGAACTTTAAAACAATCATTATCAATATCTAAATCACTAACTTTGATATTAACAAGTTCACTATTTCGAATACCAGAACTATAAAGTAATGAAACGATTAAACAATTTCGTAAGTTTGTTTTATAATCATCACTAATTGTAACGTGAAGCAATTCTTTCATTTCATTAATCGACAAATATTCAACTAATTTTTTATCTTTTTTAATGCTATCCATTTTTAAAAAATATGGATTAAATTCAACATTTCGTTTAGACAAAAACTTATAAAATCCTTTTAATGAAGATATTTTTCGAGCTTTACTCGTTTTCGATAGATGATCAATTGATTTTAAATATTTAAGCGCTTCATCATCGTTAAAATTGATTAAATCTCCAAAATGACTAAATTCTTCTAAATCGATTTTATAGGCTTTAATAGTTAAAGAAGAATAGCCTTTAACATTTTTTAAATACAATAAGTATTCATTAAGCATTTTCGTTAATCCATTCTTTTAATTTTAATAACGATAAATTTGCTATTTCTTCCTTATCTTTTAAAGGGGAATTTAATACACCATAATTAGCATTCATTGGTTGAAAGTTTTTACCTGATGTAAACGAAATGTAATTAAGTAATGCCCCAATAACCGTTTCTTTTGGTAATGGATTAAGTGGTAAATTATTTAGATATCGAATAGCATTAATCCCAGCAATAATACCACTACAAGCACTTTCAATATAACCTTCTACACCGATAATTTGGCCAGCAAAGAAGACATTTGGATGATCTTTTAAATTTAGATTGTTACTTAGTAATTTAGGTGAATTAATGTAAGTATTTCGATGCATTACCCCATAACGAACAAATTTTGCGTCCTTTAATCCTGGGATTAATTTAAATACTCTTTCTTGTTCTTTAAAAGTTAAATTAGTTTGAAAACCGACAATATTATACATGTCACCATTAACATTATCTTGACGTAATTGAACAACCGCGAATGGTCGAACGCCATCTTTTTCTAAACCCACAGGTTTAAGTGGCCCAAATGTCAGTGTTTTATAACCTCTTTTAGCCATCACTTCAATTGGCATGCATGATTCAAAATGAATCTCTTTTTCAAAGCTTTTAAGTTCAACACGTGTTGCATTAACTAATTCATGATAAAAGGTGAAAAATTCTTCTTTGGTAAATGGAAGATTAATGTAGTCAGCATCCCCTTTATCATAACGTGACTTATAATATGCAATATTAAAATCAATTCCATCCTTTAATAAAAGAGGCGCAGCAGCATCATAAAAGTAATAATAATCATTCCCTAAATATTCTTTTAAATATTGTGAAAAAGTATCACTTGTTAAAGGTCCACTACAAACAATACTAATTTCATCATCATTAATCGAAGTTGCTTCTTCTCTTACAATTTCAATATTTGGATGATTAATAATTTTCTCAGTAATATAATTTTGAAATTTCTCACGATCAACCGCCAAAGCTTGTCCTGCACCAACTTCGCTATGATAAGCAGCTTTCATTATTAAAGATGATAATGTTTCCATTTCTTTTTTTAATAATCCGGCCGCATTACATATGTCTTTTGACTTTAGCGAGTTAGAACAAACTAATTCACCAAACTTGTCACTATGGTGAGCTAAAGCTTTGTTATTTGGACGCATCTCTTGTAAAATAACTTTATAACCTTTATTGGCAATATAATAAGCAGCTTCACTACCTGCTAGCCCTCCACCAATTACTCTAATTTTCATAATATTAATCCTCCATCTAATTTTAAAAAAGAAGCCAATATTGACTTCTTTTATTTAACTATTTTTTCCATATAATTGCAACTAGGATATTCACTACATCCTAAAAATTTTCCATATGGACCTTTACGAACAACGAGATGTCCTTTATGGCATTTTGGACACACTTTTTCTGATCCAGTTTCTTCAGGTTTTATGTAATTACATTCAGGAAATCCACTACAACCAATAAATTCATTACCAAATTTACTTTTACGATAAACAAGTGGACGTCCACATTTTGGACACATTTCCCCTGTTTCGTTACTTTTAGTTTCCATATGAGTTAAGGCGTATTTAAATTTATCTTCAAAATCACCATTTAGTTGACGTAAAACAACAATTTCTTTTTCACGATCATCTTTATCTTTTACTGGATAATTTTGAATCTCATCGAGTAATTCTTCCATATTGGCAGTATAAGAAACATTAATTAAATCACCAAAATATTTATCTAGAGTATCACTTGTTAACATCCCTTGACTTGTTGGAGTAATTACACCTTTATTTAATGAGACATATCCTCTAGTCTTTAGTGTATCAATGGTTGAACCATAAGTAGAAGGACGACCAATACCAGAATCTTCCATTAGTTTAACAATACTACCACTTGTATAACGTGGTTTTGGTTTGCTAAATTCTTGTTCACTTTCTTTTTTAGCAATTTTAAGAACTTCATTATCACTAAAATTAGGAAATTCTCCATATTCCTTCTTTTTTTCATATTTACTATAAAGTTTAGAAAAACCATCAAAAGTCAATTTTTGTTTATCAGCTTTAAAAATATGATTGTTTTTACTAAAAGTTAAAGTTTGACTAATTGTTTCCTTACTAGCCATAATTGAACTTATCGCACGATCAAAAATAAGTTCATAAACATTTAATTGATCTTTGTCTAATATATCTTTTAATGAATCGGGTGTTAATGATAGATCAACTGGACGAATCGCTTCGTGAGCATCTTGAACTCCATCTTTGCTTTTTTGAACATAGGCTTTACCAACATATTCTTCACCAAAGTTATCACTAATATATTTTTTGGCACTAGCAATAAAAATTGGGCTTAGACGAATACTATCAGTACGCATATATGTAATTAAACCTTGATGTCCTTTGTTTTTTAAATTGATACCTTCGAATAACTTTTGGGCAATATTCATTGTTTTTTTAGCATCATATTTAAATTTTGAATAAGCTTCTTGTTGTAATGTAGATGTTGTAAATGGTGGGAATGGATAAGTTGTTTTAAAGTTTTGTTCTAAACTCACAAAATTTACATCTTCACCAATTTCATTTAACACTTTTTCAGCATCATTAATATTTTTAATTTCTTCTTTATCAAGTTTTAATTTTATTTTTTGCTTGTCTTTATTGATTGTAACAAAGATATTGTAATATTCCTCTTTGTTAAATTTAATAATTTCCTTTTCACGATCACAAATTAATTTTAAAACCGCTGATTGAACTCGACCAGCACTTTTTGAATTAATTTTTTGTTGTAATAACCAAGATAAACGAAAACCAATAATACGATCTAATACTCTTCTTGCTTCTTGCGAACGAACCATTGGCATATCGATTGTTTTTACATCTAAAAAAGCATCATTAATTCCTTTTTTAGTAATTTCATGAAAATATAAACGTTTAACGTGATCAACATCTAAGTTAAGAACATTAGCTAAATGCCATGAAATAGCTTCACCTTCACGGTCAGGGTCGGTAGCTAAATAAACTTCACTAGCTTCACTAGCTAATTTAGTTAATCGATTAACGACTTTTTGCTTATCTTTATTAACTTCATAGATTACTTCAAAATTACCACTATCAATATCAACCCCCAAATTATATTTTCCAGTGATTTTAATATCTTGAATGTGACCAACACTTGCTTCAACTAAAAACTCTTTTTCTTTACCATAACCATTCAATAAATTAGCAATGGTACTTTTTTTATTAGGTGACTCAACAATAATAAGTTTCAAAGCAATCCCTCACTTTCAATCACTAATTTTATCGACAATTTTTCATTTGTCAAATATTTTTTTTGCTCCTTTTATATATGTTATATATTACATAATATAACATAATTTTTTACTCTAAAATGTCGCTAGGCTTAGTTACAATATTAGCACCATCTTTGATTAGATTGTTGCAGACTGAATCTTTAAAAATAACGTTCGGTACACAATATATTTCTTTGCCTAATTCTAGAGCTTGGCATACTGTATTTAAAGTACCACTTCTTTTATATCCTTCAATGACCACTAATTTATTTGCTAAACTAGCAATTAGTCCATTACGACGCAAAAATTTATCTTTACTTGCTTTAACAAAATATGGATATTCACTAATAACTAGGCCTTCTTTTATAATTTTTTGATATAACACATTATTATCACGAGGATAAAATTGTTCAAATCCACTTCCAATAATAGCAATTGTTCGACCATGGTTATTTAATGTTTCTTGATGGCTAATTCCATCAATTCCTTTAGCAAGACCGGAAACAATAGTAACCTTATTATCAACTAATTCTTTTATAATAGCTTTAGTTACTTTTTCTCCATAACTAGTATTTTTCCTTGAACCAATAATTGCAATCTTATAATTATCCTTTAATAGTTTTTTATTTCCTCTTAAAAATAAGACTAATGGTGGTTTACTTAAACTTTTAAAACTAATTGGATAATCATCATCTAATAATGTAAGATAATCGTCTTTAAGATTCTGTTTATACATTTTAAATACTTCAACATCGACTTTTTCCTTATTAGCTATGGCCTTACATATCATATCAAAATCACCACTATACTTAAAACTAAAATACATCAAAACTTCTTTCATTTCCATAATATTCACCTCTAAATATTAATAGTTAATAAAAGAAAAAAATCCAAAACTAAAATAATTCTAGTCTTGGATTTAATGAATCGCGAACTGGTTTATAAGATAAACGATGAATTTTACATGGTCCAAATTGATCTAATGCTTCTAAATGTTTTTTACTTCCATACCCTTTATTATGTTTGAAATCATATTGAGGATATAACTTATCATACGCTAACATCAAATCATCACGATAAACTTTAGCTAAGATTGATGCTGCAGCAATCGAAGTAGATTTTGCATCTCCTTTGATTAATGGAAGATAATTATCAATTTCTAATTTCATAGCATCAACAAGAGCATAATCACAATCAACTTCTTTAAGGGATGAAATCATCGCTTGTTTTGTTGCTTCATAGATATTTAATTTATCAACTATTTGATTATCAACAACAATAATACAATAGCTAAGTGAATTATTAATTATTTCGTTAAACAACATTCGTCTTTTTTTATCGGTAAGCTTTTTTGAATCATTGATATTTTCATTACTATATCCTTCTTTTAAAATGACGCTAGCAACGACTAATGGTCCAGCAAGGGGCCCTCGACCAGCTTCATCGACTCCAGCTATCCGTTTATACCCTTTTTGAAGTAATTGACGTTCATAATCTAAATTAGCCATTACTCATATCCTCTAAAGTAAAACGTCCTAATAGTCCATCGGCAAATTCTTTTAAAATTAAATCAATAGCTCGATCAATATCAAGATTGTTTCCACTAATTATTAATCCACGTCGTTTAGCAATATTTTCAATAATTTGATAAATATCATTCTCATCATTAATTATTATTTCAACATCACCATATCGTTTATTTAAAGTATTAGGATAATCATTTACTAACTTAGTGATTAATGAAATAATAAGTTTATCTTTTGGTAAAATATCCATTTTAATTGAATTTAAAAGGGCTAAATTAGTTGCAACATTTAAATCTTCAAATTTTGGCCATAAAACTCCTGGAGTATCTAATAATTCAAAATCTTTATCAATCTTAATCATTTGTTGCGATTTAGTAACACCTGGCTTATTACCAACATTGGCGGCTTTTCTTTTTGCAATTTTATTAATAAATGAAGATTTTCCAACATTAGGAATACCAACAATCATCGCCCTTATTGGACGAGGTTTTAATCCTTTACTTCTTTCTTTTAAAAATTTTTCTTTTAAAATATCTTGGCATTTATCTTTTAACTTTTTAAAATCCAAGTTCATGACTGAGCAAGATAAAGCAAAAATACCTTGTTTATTATAACTTTCAATAAATTGTTTAGTTTTTATTTCATCAGCTAAATCAGCCTTATTTAACATTATTAAATGTGGCTTATTATTAATTATTTTTTTTAGTTCAGGATTTGATGATGAATATGGGGCACGAGCATCAACAATTTCAATAACAATATCAACTAACTTTATACTATTTTGCATTTCCACAAGAGCTTTTTTCATATGCCCAGGAAACCATTGAATTTGTTTACTATATTCAGCCATTTAAATCACTCCTTACTTCAAGATTATATCATATAAAATAAAAAACCTTAAGTAAAAACTTAAGGTTTAATAATTGTCACTTATTTTCTTTCTTTAATTTTAGCAGCTTTACCGTTTAAACCACGAACGTAGTATAATTTGTTTCTACGAGTAATACCGTGTTTTAAAACTTCAACTTTTGCTAACATTGGTGAGTTGATAGCAAAAATTCTTTCAACACCAACGTTACCTGACATTTTTCTAACTGTAACAGTTTTTGAAACGCCACTACCTTTTTGAGCAATAACTAATCCTTGGAATACTTGGACTCTTTCTTTGTTACCTTCAACGATTCTAACGTGAACTTTAACAGTATCACCAGTTTCGATTGCAGGAATGTCTTTTCTAATTTGAGATTCTGTAACTTCTCTTACTAAATTCATGTTCATAAATTTCACTCTCCTATATCATATATGTTTGTAAATGATGTTCATAAAGGGTGACATGCCTTTAGCGGATCATCACTGCATTTTACGTGCTTATAAATTATATCATTACTTTTGATTATTTTCAACATTCTTTTTAATAAATTTTTGACCATTTTTTAAAGCATCTAAATACCATTTAGGTTCATCATTATTTTCATCTATTTCTTTTAATAACTTTAATTCTTCTTTACTAAAATGATGCTTTTCAAATAGATCTTTTCGATATGTTTTTGTTAATCTTAAACTTTCTTTTAAGCGATATTTTCTAATCGCTTCATGATTTCCACAAAATAAAATATCGGGTATTTGATCACCATTAAATACATAAGGTAATGTATATTGAGGATACTCTAATAAATCATTATCAAAGGATTCCTCACTAAGCGATTCTTTAGTAATTGTTCCATCTAATAAACGGATAATACTATCCAAAATAGGAATTAATGCTGCTTCTCCACCAGTTAAGATAAAATCACCGATTGAGATTAACTCATCACAATATTTGTTAAATCGTTCATCTATTCCTTCATAATGACCACAAACAAAAATTAATTCATCTTTTTTACTTAATTCAATTGCATGTTTTTGATTAAACGTTTTTCCTCTTGGTGAAGTTAATAAAACATAACTATTTTCGGTTTTATTATCCATTAAACAATCATAAACTGGTTGCATTCGCATAATTAATCCAGCACCACCACCACAAGGATAATCATCTACTCTTTTATTTTTATCTAAACTATAAGAACGAATATCAATAACTTCAATATCAAAAACTTCTTTTGATAAGGCTCTTTTAATAATTGAAGTATTTAAAAATGAGGTAAACATCTCGGGAAATAGAGTTAAAATTTTAATTTTCATTATAGCCCTCCAATTTCATTAATAATAATTTTATCTTCTTCAACACTCTTAATAAAAGCTTTAACAAAAGGAATTAGTTTGTTGTTATCAAGACGTAATATTTTTTGAACACCATTACTTTCAATATTTTTAACAGTACCTAAATATTTATCTTCCATATAAACTTTTTTATTAAGTAATTCAAAGTAGTAATAACCATCATGTAATTTATCATTAACATCTTTCAATACTAAATAACCACGATACTTATTTGCCTCATCAACATCATTAATTTCATTTGTCTTTAAAAAAAGAAAATTGCCATTTAAACTATAAGAAAAACATGTAACAACTTTTCGATCATTACTATCTTCATTATATAAAATTACTTGTTCATCTTTCTTAAATCTTTTCTTATAAAATTCAGTATACAAATCGAGTTTTAATTCACCTTTTAGTCCACGAACATTAATAATTTTACCTAGTGCAACTTCCATTTTTTTATTCTCCTTTTATACAAAAAATACCTAGCAAAGCTAGGTATTAATCTAAATCACTATCTTGGAAAGCTTCAAATTTAACACGAATAACACGATTGTTTAATTTGCCTGCGATATGAACGATTTCACGAATCGAATTAGCGACACTGCCACCTTTACCAATTAGTTTAGCAACATCTTTACTATCCGCAACTACTAAATAGATATCTTCATTTTCTTCACTATTTGGTAATTGTTTAATAATGATAGCATCTTTGTTATCAACTAAAGGAGTAACAATATCCCTAATTAATTTTACGATATCCATCAAAACTACTTAGCTTTCTTTTCTTCGTGTAATTGTTTTAAGATACCAGCGTTGCTTAATAAAGTTCTTACTGTATCTGTAGGTTGTGCACCTTTCTTGATCCAACTAATAGCTTTTTCAGAATCAAATTTAACAACACCTAAGCCTTCGCCTCTTGTTGGTTGGTAATAACCGATTTCTTCAATAAATCTACCATCACGTGGTGAACGAGAATCTGCAACAACAATACGGTAGTCAGCTAATTGGTGACGACCCATTCTTTTTAATCTAATTTTTACTGCCATAATTTATATCCTCCATTAATTTCGCTTAATCATTATACCATATTTATAATAACTGTCAAGCAAAAATGTATAACATTAAAAAAATTATTTTTCTTCTTTATTTGCACTATCTTCTTGAACTTGATTTAGTGTTTCTTCACTATCGTGATTTTCATTTTCAATCAATTCATTTTCTTCAACTAATTTTGGTTCAGCTGTTACAACAATATTATCAACTTCAGTTTTAAAAGACTTAAATTGACCATAGTTTTCTCTAACATAATTAATTGCTTCAGTACAAGTTTTATAGTTACTATCTTTGACTAAGAAAGCTAATAATGTTTGATTTTGTACATATTCAAATGGTGACATAGGTTGTTTTAATGCTTCAATTAAACGTTCATCAACTTCTTTACCTGATAAAGCATCAATTCTAATTTTTAGAGCTTCAACTTCTTGAAGTAATTGTTGTTTTAAACGCGGTTTAATATTTAAAGTTTGAATATTTGTAAGTGTCTCTGTAATTAAAGGATAGCCTTCTTCTTTATTTTCAAGTAAATAAATTTGAATTAATACTTTTAAAGAAAGCATATTTGGATAAGGGAAAGGATTAACATCGTATTTTTTAAACATTTCACGTGCTTCATCATCTTTACCTTCAAAATGTTTAAACCAAATAGTAAAGAATTCTAATTTTGCAACTGTTTCAGGATGTAGAATATTAACGTCTAAACTATTAACAAATTCATAAAAACTATTTGGATCCATACTATAATAGACTTTATTAACTTCATTTGATAATTCACGAATATCTTTTGAATAAAAATACATATATGCGATAGAACCAACTAAAAAGCCTAAAATAGCATACAATAAGATTGTCATTGAGCCTGCTTCTAATACCAAACTAGAATAGACACAAAAAGCAATCGCAATAAGTAAAATTACTGTCGTTACAACTAATGATTTAATGTAATTATTTTTGTGTAACCAACCATTCTTTAATTTTTTCATAAATTATTCTCCTTATTAAAATTTAGGGAAACGACCACCGCGCATCATTTGTGACATTTGTTTCATTGCTAATTTTGTTTGTTCGTATTGTTTTAAAACATTATTAACATCACTAACGTCTAAACCACAACCTTTAGCAATACGTTGCTTGCGAGAGGCTTTTAAAATATCTGGATTTTTTCTTTCTTCTTTCGTCATTGAATAAATAACTGCTTTTGATTTAGCCATCTTCTTTTCAGCTTTTAAAGCATCTTCTTCACTAATTTTTGGCATTCCAGGCATAAGTTTAGCAAGGCCACCTAAAGGGCCCATTTTATTAGCTGATTCAAATTGGAAAAGCATATCTTCTAAATCAAATTTACCTGAAAGCATACGATTCATTAATTTAGTAGCTTTTTTCTCATCGATATTTTCTTGAGCTTTTTCAACTAACTCTAAAATATCACCCATGCCTAAAATTCTTTCAGACATTCTTTTTGGATTAAAGGCTTGTAAATCACTTACTTTTTCACCCATACCAACAAACTTGATATGAACACCAGTTAATTTAGCAATTGATAAAGCGGCACCACCACGAGCATCGCCATCAAGTTTTGTCATAACAGCGCCAGTTAAATGAAGTAAATCATTAAATGTTTTAGCAACATTAACGACATCTTGACCGCTCATAGCATCAACAACCAATAATTTTTCAACTGGTTTAAATTCATTATCCAATCGATGTAATTCGTCCATTAAAACTTCATCAATAGCTAATCGACCAGCAGTATCGAAAATTAAAGTGTCATAATTGTTATACTTTGCATAAGCAAGTGCATCTTTAGCAATTTTTACGACATCCTTACTAACTTCATCTTTATAAACAAAAACATCTAATTTATTACCTAATTGTTCAAGTTGAGTGATAGCACCAGGACGATAAACGTCAAGCGCCACCATCATTACACGACGATTATTTTTAGTTTTTAATAAATTAGCTAATTTGGCACTAGTAGTTGTTTTACCGCCACCTTGTAAACCAACCATCATAATAATCGTTGGTTTATTTGATGCAAATGAAATACCATATTGTTCACCGCCGAGTAATTCAATCATAGCTTCATTCACTAGTTTAACAACCATTTGTGAAGGATCTAATTGATTTAAAACTTTCGTTCCAATCATTTTTTCCTTTAATTCACTAATAAATGTACGAACAACTTCATGATTAACATCAGCATCGATAAGAGCAATTTTAACTTCTCTTAACATTTCGTCCATGTTTTTTTCAGTTAATCGTCCTTGTCCTCTTAATTTCTTAAAAACACCTTGTAATTTGTCTTGTAACATTTCAAAAGCCATATTACATATTCCCTCCCAATTTTTTGATTTCGTTAATTAATTGTTCTTTAGTCAAATTACTATCTAAAAGTTTATTAAGGCTATCGTAATACTCTTTTAAATGTAACTTTTGTTCATATAATTCTAATTGATTTTCAATTCTTTTAAGCTGTGAATATATCGCATTACGAGAAATATTTAGATTAGTTGCAATCTCTTGAAGAGAATTATCATCAAAATAATATGCCGTAAATAACTCTTTTTGATTATCAGTAAATAATTCTTGATAAAGAGCAAATAAACGACACATTCTTTCTTTATTAAATAAATCCATCTTATAATCTAAACAATAAATCTAAACCGACTAATAAGGCAAAATATATTGCGACAGACATATGAAAACGAGGATTTTTAAATGCTTCTTTACGATAGACACTTGGATATTGGAAATATGCAAAAGCAAAAGCTAAGATAAAATCAAACATGATATATAACCAAACTCCTGAAAAACCAAGCATTACCAAAACATATTGTAAGGCATATTGAAACAATATAAAAAAGACTAAAAACAAAATCATTGATAAAAAACTATTTCTCATTACTATCTTCTCCTTCTAGACCAATAAGTGAATATAAGTATTGTTCTAAATCAAATTCCATTAAATCTTCCATTTTTTCACCAAGTCCAATGAATTTGACTGGAATGTTTAATTTGTCTTTGATCGCTAAAATAATACCACCCTTACTAGTTCCATCCATTTTTGTAAGAATTATTCCACTAACTCCAGTTGCTTCAACAAATGATGAAGCTTGATAAATCCCATTTTGACCTGTAGTAGCGTCTAAAACAAGGAAAACTTCATGTGGACCATCACTTACTTCTTTTTGAATGACACGCTTAATTTTGCCAATTTCGTTCATTAAATTAATTTTAGTTTGAAGACGACCTGCTGTATCACAAATTAATACATCATATCCTTCTTCTTTAGCTTTCTTTGTAGCATCATAAATGACCGAAGCAGGATCAGCATTTAATTTTCCTTTTACAACTGTGACACCAACACGATTAGCCCAAACTTCAAGTTGTTCTACTGCTCCAGCTCTAAAAGTATCGCCTGCTGCCCACAAAACTTTCTTTCCTTGATTTTTTAAGAAATATGTTAATTTAGCCATCGAAGTTGTCTTACCAACACCATTAACACCTTCAAATAAGAAAACACTTACTCCTTCTTTAGCAAAATTTAGTTTACCATCAAACTCTTGGTTATTATACATCGTATAAATTTTTTCAAACATAATTTCACTAATCTTTTTTGGATCATCTATCTTATCTAAACGTGCTTGATATTTTGTGGCATCTACAATTTCCATAGCCAAACTAGCACCAACATCCGCACCAATTAAAAGTTCTTCTAGTTGATCAAAGTATTCATCATCAACTTTACGATAACGAGCAAAAAGGGCATTTAATTTTGATTTTAAACTGCTACGAGATTTTTCTAAACCCGTTTGATATTTTTCTTTTTGTTCAATTTTTTTACCAAAAATCTTTTCTTTTAACGATTTAAATAAGCCCATTTTTATCACCTACTTTACCATTTTATTTAAGGCGTCTTTAGCGGCCATTTGTTCAGCTTCTTTTTTAGAATGACCAAAGCCTCTTCCTAAAACTATGTCGTCCATTGTAACGACCATCTCAAAAATTGGTTGATTAGCAGGGCCTTTAGTATCAACAGTAATATAATTTAAAGTTCTTTTCTTATCTGCTTGAACTAATTCTTGTAATTTAGTTTTACTGTCTTTTAATTCTAAAAAAGAATCCATCCCATATATATTAATTAAATTAGCGAACATTTTATTGACAATTTCAAAACTTTTTTCAATTCCTAAATCCAAATAGATTGCAGCATTTAGTGCTTCAAAAACATCACAAAGAAGTGAAAGTCTATTTCTTCCACCACTTTTTTCTTCGCCAACACCTAATTGAATATATGAGCCAAGATCAATCATTTTCGCCGCTTTTGCTAATGATTCTTCTCTAACTAAATTAGATCTTAAAAGTGACATATCACCTTCATCCATATCTTTATAGTTAACATAAATAAATTTAGAGATAACAAGTTGAATAACAGCATCTCCTAAAAATTCAAGACGTTGATAATTTCCATAATCAGTATGATGTTCATTATTAAATGAAGGATGAGTTAACGCTTGTAAATATAATTTTTCGTTCTTAACTTTAATTCCTAATTCATCAAATAATGATTTAATGTTTTTACTCGCCATCTTTCATCGCCTCTTTCATTTTAGATAAAACATCGGCTTTTACCATTTCGTAAGCAACACGAATAGCATTATAGAATGCATAATCATTACTATTACCATGTCCTTTAACAACAACGCCATTAACCCCTAAAAGCATGGCACCACCATATTTACGATAATCAAAGACTTGTTTAAATTCATCAAAACCTTTTTTAGCAAATAAATAACCTATCTTTGAAACAAATGAACGCTTGAAGGCTTTCTTAATAGCATCATTCATCATTGAAGCAGTTCCTTCAATTGATTTAAGTAAAACATTTCCACTAAAACCTTCACAAACAACAACGTCAGCTTTACCATCTAAAACATCTCTTGCTTCCATATTACCAATAAAATTGATACTACTACATTCTTTTAAAAGTGGAAAAGCTTCTTTACCAACATGACTTCCTTTTTTATCTTCAGCTCCATTTGCTAATAAGTATACTTTTGGATTAGCAATTTTACGAACATTTTCAGTAAAAATACTACCCATTTTAGCAAATTGAAGTAAATGCTCCTTAGTATTTTCAGTATTAGCACCAATATCCAAAATAGTAACACCTTTACCATCACGAGTTGGGAATGGTGACATTAAAGCAGCGCGTGAAACACCTTCAATCATTTTTAACTTAATTGTAGCTCCAGTTAAAAATGCTCCAGTTGAACCAGCACTAACAACACCATCACATGTATGATTGCTTACTAAATCAATTGCTTTCATCATCGATGTATTTTTCTTACGCATGACCTCTAAAGCACCATCAGTCATCGTCATAACTTCATCAGTATGGATAATAGTAACCAAATCTTTAATTTCACTTAGTTCACTTTCTTTACCACAAACATAAAAACTAACATCATTATAATCACGTAAAAAGTCTTTAATAGCTTTTACAACAACTTTACTTCCTAAATCGCTACCCATAGCGTCAATTGCAAGTTTAATCATATAAATTCACCTCTATTTATTAATATTATCAAAATCGATAAATTATATCTATAATTTATTGAGATAATTTTGATATTCATCGTTTTTATTTGCTTCTTCAATAATCATTTTAGCATCATCACGTGCGACTTCTAAGATTTTTAAATCATTTACTAAATCAGCAAAAAAGAAATCTGGAATTCCTGATTGTCTTACACCTGTTATTTCACCAGGTCCTCTTAAAGCAAGATCAAAACGAGCAATTTCAAAACCATCATTACTACTTTCTAAAAATTGTAATCTTTTTATAGCTTCTTCATCATTAGTATTGCTTAAAAAATAACAAATTGATTCTTGACCATTTCGGCCAATTCGTCCACGAAGTTGGTGAAGTTGTGCTAAACCAAACGAGTTGGCATCAAAGATAATCATCATTGAAGCATCTTTAATGTCTATCCCTACTTCTATAACCGTTGTTGATACTAAAATATGATAAGAATCTTTTTTAAATTTTAACATTACATCATTTTTTTCTTCATCTTTCATTCTTCCATGAAGTAGTAAAACATCATCTTGAAAAATATCTTTTAACTCATCATAAACATTAGTAGCACTACTTCTTTTACTTTCACCTTCAATAAGTGGACAAATGATAAAGATTTTTTGGTTTTTTAAAATCATTTCCTTAATCGGCTTAATTAACTTTTTAATACTACTAGTAGCGATAACCTCACTTTTAACTTCACGTTTTTTATTAGGAAATTCTTTTAATGTTGAAACATCCATATCACCATAAAGAGATAGAGCTAGTGAACGTGGAATTGGTGTTGCGCTCATCGAAAGAACATCAACATTATTTCCTTTTAAAATTAATTTTTCTCGTTGATTTACTCCAAAACGATGTTGTTCGTCAATAACAATAATTCCTAAATTATCAAATTGAACATCATCTTCAATTAAAGCCGTTGTACCAACGATAATATCAATCTCATGATTAAACAATTTCTCTTTAATTTCACTTTTATTTTTGATACTAGAAACTAATAAGCCAATACGAAAATCCTTTAAAAATTCAGTTAAAAACTCAAAATGTTGACGAGCCAAAATATCTGTAGGAGCCAATAAAACACCTTGAAAATTATGAAAACAAATACTAGCAAGTGCAATAGCAGCTACTAAAGTTTTTCCACTTCCAACATCGCCTTGTAGTAATCGATACATTGATGAAGTTGATTCAATATCTTGATATATCTCTTTACAAGCCTTAACTTGATCATTAGTTAAAGTAAAATTTGATTTTAATAGAATCTCTTTAATTTTTTGACGATTAATAGTTTTCTTTTTGTTTTTTAAATTGCCTTTAATTCGTTTACGATTAAGCATCATTGAAGTGGCAAATTTTAATAATTCTTGATACTTCAAATATCTTAGAGATTGACGAATACTTTCTTGTGAGGAAGGAAAATGAGCATTATAGATTGCTTCTTTTTTACTAATTAGATGATATTTGGTCATTAAATTATTTGGAATAATTTGATTAAAATACTCTTCACCAACATTATTAAAAGCATATAGAACTACTTTTTGAAACTCTTTTAAAGTAACATCAATTGGTAATTTATAAACAGGACGAATGACATAACTATCTAAATCATTTAAATATATTTCATTAGCATTAATATCTTTGTGAGCAAAATCAAGTCTTCCGGCAACTAATACTTCATTACCAAGCGTAATATTTTTGTATAAATAAGAACGATTAAAGATGACAATATTTACACTATATCCATCATAATTTATTCTAAAACTAAATTTATCTAAACTTTTATTAAAGCGAAATAATTTACTTTTAGATGTGATAATTCCACGAACACATACGCGATTTCCGTCATTATCTTGATTAATTTTCGATAAATTGTAAGACACATATTTTCTTGGAAAATAATTTAATATATCCTCTAATGAATGTAATTCTAATTCATCTAAGTATTGTCGTCGTTTTTCCGTAAATGTAAATTTCATCTTTAATCATCTCCTTTGAAAAAAAGAAGTAATACCACCCAAGTATTACTTCTTTCCTATTTTATTCTACACTAAAAATATAAGAGTATACTGGTTGACCGCCAAAATGAACTTCAACCTCAATTGTATATTTTTCTTGTAAATATTCACTTAATTTATTAGCTTCTTCTTCACTAACATTTTCACCAAAAATGATTGAAACGATCGAAGAATCTTCATCAATCATTGCATCTAATAGCTTTTTAGCAGCTTGTTCAATAGTTTTTTCTGAACATACAATTTTTGAATCATTAATACCCATAAATTCATCCTTTTTAATATTTACACCATCAATTTTAGTATCCTTAATTGAGAATGTAACTGAACCAGTTTTAACATGGGTAATTGCTTCTCTCATTACTTCTTCATTTTCTTCAGGAGAAGCATCTTCATTAAACATCATACAAGCTGTTAAACCTTGTGGAATTGATTTTGAAGGAATAACGATTGCATTAACGCCTTCAGCAACATCACAAGCTTGAGAAGCAGCCATAATAATATTTTTATTATTTGGCAAAATAAAAACATTTTTAGCATTAACAACTTTAATGGCATTAATAAAATCTTCTGTTGAAGGATTCATTGTTTGACCACCAGAAACAATATAATTTACTCTTAATGATTCAAACATTTCAGTTAAACCATCACCAACACTAGTTGTAATTAAAGCATATTCCTTAGCTTCTTGAATTTCATCTTTTTTATCTTCTTTTTTAGCCATTGGATCAGCATTATTTTCAACTAAATGTGAATGTTGTTCTTGCATATTTTCAATTTTTAAAGTAACGAATTCACCATAAGCTTGAGCATAGTTTAAAACTACACCAGGTTTTAATGTATGAACGTGAACCTTAACAATATTTTCATCACGGACAACAACTAATGAGTTGCCTAATGAATTTAATGTTGCAGTAAATTTAACTTGATTAAAAGCTTTCTTTTCATCACCTAAACGTAAAATAAATTCAGTACAATAACCAAATTCTTCATTTTCCATTTCGCTACCAGCCATTTTAGGTGCTTCATCATGATCAATTGAAATTTGTTTTCTTTCAATAACTTCACCTTTTAAGCCAATTAGCATACCTTCGAAAACTTTTAATAAACCAGTACCACCACTATCTACTACACCAACTTCTTTTAAAACAGGTAAAAGTTCTGGTGTATGTTTAAGAGATACCTTAGCTTCTTTAATTAAAATATCCATTGCTTTACCAATTGAATTAGCTTTAGCAATATTTTTCTTTAATGCTTGTGATGATTCACGAATAACTGTTAAAATTGTTCCTTCAACCGGACGCATAACAGCTTTGTAAGCAACTTTTGAACCATTCACCCAAGCTTGTGCGAATTCATCAACATTAATTGTTTCTTTACCCTCTAATGCTTGCGCAAATCCTCTGAATATTTGTGATAAAATAACGCCACTATTACCTCTAGCACCCATCAAAAGACCTCTAGAAAATGCTTTAGCAACATCATAGATGTTGTTAGAACGAATATTCATAATTTCTTTTGATCCTGAAGTCATAGTTAAATTCATATTTGTACCTGTATCACCATCTGGTACAGGGAAAACATTTAGAGCATCGACTTCTGGATAATGATTAAATAAATTATTTGAACCAGATATTAAAATCTGACGTAATATATCCCCACTAATCGTCTTACTGTCATAAGCCTTCATTTTTTTCTTTCCTCCCACGGGTTTGTATTTTATTGGATTACTTGTGTAGATTGTACATATACATTAATTGCTTTAAAATCACAATCAAGTGTTTTGCGTAAAACGTAACGAACTTTCTTTTGAACTTCACTAACAACTTCGGTGATTTTTACACCATAAGCAACAATGATATACATATTTATTTCAATGCCGTCTTTTGTACGGCGAGTAAATACACCTTTATTATAATTTTCAGCATTTAAAAGTTGAGCTAGGCCATCTCTAATAGGTTTTTTGCTAGCCATTCCAATAACACCATAGCACTCCAAAGCAGCATTAGCAGCAATTGTGGTAATTGCACTAAGCGAAACCTCAATACGACCCCTACGAGCGCGTTTAGAAACTGACATAAAATGCACCTCCTAATATGGCATTATATATATTATATATATATTTATGGATTTTTTCAAGCGTAAGCCCCATAAACATACTATTCATTTATACACTAAATATGTATATATTGCAAGTTTTTTTAAATTTACATCAAAAAAATATTGCAAAAATAACGAAAGTTTGGTATTATATTCAAGCGTATAAATGATTACGATTTAAGGAGGGCAGTAAAAATGTCAAGAGTTTGTATTGTAACTGGAAAAGGTCCAAAAAGCGGTAATGCTCGTTCACACTCACTTGTTGCCACAAGAAGAAGATGGGGCGTTAACTTACAAAAAGTTCAATTAGAAATCGACGGTAAAGTTCAAACAGTTAGAATTTCTACTAGAGCTCTAAGAACCCTCAAAAAAGTTGGTTAATAATTAAAGGGAAGCAAATTGCTTCCCTTTTTATTTTAATCATTACTTTGAATAACGATAATATCATCCATATTTTCAATATAAGCTTTATCTAAAATTATTTCATTCGATAAGTATTTTAAATGAACTGGAGAAATGATATCATTTTCTACTTGATATTTAAAGCCTTTTTTCAAATTAATCAATGCTCTATTTAAACTATAAAACGAAATATATTTATATCCGTTTTTTTCTAAATAATAGTTTCCTTTTTTTAATAAATAAATACAACTTTTTTTTGCCAATAATAAAACATTTAACATTTTATATTTGTACAATAAGAAAATATTAGTAAGTAAGTGATCAAGACGATTTCCATATAAAAATCCAAAAGCATAAATATGATGAATGTCATGTCTTAAACTTAAATATTCTAAAGCACATTCTAAGTCCGAACTATCTTTTTTTGCATTCATCTTAATTACTTTTTTCACTTCAAATAGCAAGTCTTTTTCCTTATCATTTAATGAATCAAAATCACCGATTGCGATATCAACATCTAGTTTTCGTTCACTAGCACGAACAACTCCACGATCAACAGCAATGCATAGATCATAATTTATTTTATCAATATTTATGCTATCTCTTATTGGTCCTACCAATAAAACGTTCATCGTAATGAATTAACCTTTTCTTTAAAATTAGAGGCATTAAATAAATATGATCCAGCAACTAAAGCATTGACTCCTTTTTGTTTACATAAAGCACCAGTAGCATCGTTAATTCCACCATCAACTTCAATAAGGTAGTGGTTCTCTTGCTTTAATGCAGCTAATTGCTCTATTTTATCTAAAGCACTATCCATAAATTTTTGTCCACCAAAACCTGGTTCAACGGACATAACAAGAACCAAATCTAAATAAGGTAAGAATTCTTTAATTGCTTCAACACTAGTTTTTGGTTTAATTGATAAACCAACTTTAACATTGTGACTTTTAATAAAATTAATTGTTTCCAATATTTTTTCTTTATTTTCATAAGCTTCATAATGAAAAGTAATAATATTGGCTCCTGCTTTTATAAAATCAATCGCATATTTTAATGGATCACTTATCATCAAATGGACATCATAAACAATGTCATAATGATTAATTGATTTTAAAACAACACTGCCAAAGGAAATATTTGGAACAAAATGTCCATCCATAACATCAAAATGAAGCCATTCACATTTACTATCGACACATTTTTTGACTTCATCTCCTAAGTGATCAAAATTTGCACTTAAAATTGATGGGGAAATAATAATACTCATTTAATATCGCTCCTTTTTTTGCAGTTCATGTAATATTGAAAGATAATTTTCATAATATGTAGTTGAAATATTTCCTTTACTAACTTCTTCTTTAATAAAGCATCCAATTTCTTTATCATGTAAACAGTTTCTAAACTTACATTTTCCAATACTGAATCCTGGATAATTATTGGCTAAAAATATCGGATCAATATCAAAATCAATTGATGAAAAACCTGGACTATCACCAATATAACCATCTTGATACTTTATTAACTCAACAACACGAGTACAATGTTTACCTCTTCCGCGACTATAGGAAATATTTGAAGTTTGTTGAATTTGTTCTCCTAATAATTCATTAATTAAACTAGACTTTCCAACACCAGATTGCCCTGTAAAAACGCTCTTTTTATTTTTTAGGACTTCTTTAATATCATTTAATCCTTCTTTCGTTTCTTTTGAATAAAGAATTACTTGATATCCTTTTGTTTCTAATTCTTTTTTTGTTTCAAGATAATTTTTTTTATTGTCTAAATCAATTTTCGAAATAATAATAACCGGGTTAACATTTGCGATAATTGATAAAGTAATATATCTTAAAATATGCGAAACAGAAATCACTGGTTCTTTAGCGCTTGCGACAATAAGAACTTGATCAACATTAGCGATAAGAGGACGTAAGAAATGATTTTTTCGAGGTTTAATTTCGTTTAGATATAATTCTTTCTCGTCAAAAATTACTTCATCACCAACAACAGGAGTTATATCTTGCAATCGAAAAAGTCCACGTGCTCGACAAGGATAAATTGTATCATTAACATTTACTTCATATCGTCCCGAAACTATTTTTGAAATAAAACCCTCTAACATTCAATAATCCCTTCCTTTTTAGCACGCAATTGCCCACATGCTGCATCAATATCAGTACCAAATTCTTTACGAACTGTAACATTGATACCATTCTTTTTTAAATGTGACATAAAACGATGAACACGTGTGTTATCACTTCGTTTAAATGGCATTTCTTTAACTTCATTATAAGGAATTAAATTAACGTACGCAAATAATTCATTATCTTTAATAAAATGAACTAACTCATCTGCTTCTTTTAAATTATCGTTAACCCCTGCAAGCATGATATATTCAAAAGTCAAACGACGATTATTAGAATCAATTTGATACTGTTTTAATGCTTCAACTAATTTTTCTAACGGATATGCTCGATTAATCTTCATGATTTTGCTACGTAATTCATCATTTGGAGCATGCAAAGAAATAGCTAAATTAACTTGTAAGCCTTCTTTTCCATATTGTTTAATTTTTTCAGTCAATCCAGAAGTTGAAACCGTAATATGACGAGCACCGATATTTAAACCCTTATTACAATTCAAAATATGAATAAAGCGCATTACGTTATCATAATTATCGAAGGGTTCACCAGTTCCCATAACAACAATGTGAGAGATTTTATCATCCTTCTCTAAAAGAGAGTTCATAACCATAACTTGTGAAACTATCTCATATGTTTTTAAATCACGTTGTTTTTTTAATAATCCTGAGGCGCAAAAAGCACACCCCATATTGCAACCAACTTGACTTGTAACACATAGAACATTTCCATAGTCATAACGCATTAAAACAGTCTCGACTTTTGCCCCATCTTCCATTTCTAACAATAACTTAATTGTTCCATCAAGCGATTCTTGTTTAACTAAAATTTTAGGCAAAAATAATGAGTATTTTTCTTTTAAAACTTCACGAAACTTAATTGAAACATCACTCATTTCATCAAAGCTTTTGGCTTCTTTAATATATAACCAATTAAATAGTTGAACTGCTCTAAATTCTTTTTGGTTTAAAGCAACCATCTCTTGTTTAAATTCTTCTAAAGTAAAATCATAAATATTGCGCATTTTATTCAATCCTTTCTAATTTAGCCATAAAAAAGCCATCACTATGATATTCAAAGTTAAAAATTGTTTGTTTGTTAATTAAACGATAGCCTTTAGATATTATATAGTCAACTTGTAAATCATTTTCTTTTTTATTCAAAGTACAAGTTGAATATATTAAATAGCCATTTTTCTTGACTAATTTTGCTGCAACATCAATCAAGCCTTTTTGTAAGGAAATTATTTCATCTAATGATTCTTGTTTATTTTGAATTAAAATGTCTGGTTTTCTTCCAATTACCCCAAGCCCAGAACATGGCGCATCTAATAAAACTTTATTAAAACTTTCTTCTTTAAAAAGATCTAATAACTTTAAGGCATCATAAACGATTGAATTAATATTTTTTATTCCAAGTAGCTTTGCCTTATTTCGGAGCATATTAATTCGATGTTCATATAAATCAACACTAGTTATATGACATTTTTGATTTAAAGAAGCCATATGAAATGACTTACTACCAGGAGCAGCCGTCATATCTAAGATATTATCATTATCAATAGGATCAACTAAAAACGACACCATTTGACTAGCTTCATCCTGAATAACAACTTTACCTTCTTTAATTTCCTTAACTTCACTTAATCCATCCTTACCAGTATAAATTAAACCATCTTTAGATAAACTTCCTTCTTTAAAATAAGGTAGTTTTAACATCTCTTCTTTACTTGTTTTAATATAATTGACTCTTAAATGGTTTACGCGAGGCAAATTATTCTCTTCCAAATATTTAATTAAATTTTCTTCACCATAATGTTTTTTAAACATTTTAATAATATAAAGAGGGGTCGAATAATATACACTTAAATATTCATCGCGTTCAGAAGGTAAGACTAATTTAAAATCATCACTACTAACTTTTCTTAATAAAGCATTCAAAAATCGTGAAGCATCATAGCCAAAATAACTTTTAGCCAAATTTACTCCTTCATTGATTATGGCATAATTTGGTACTTTATCCATAAATAATATTTGATAAATGCTCATTTTTAATAAAGTACGCATATCATTTTTAATTTTTTTATCACTAGCAATTTGTTTTATAACATAGTCTAAATAAATATTCTTTTTTAAAACTCCATATATTAAATTAGTCAAAAAACCTTTATCTAAATTGTTTAATTCATATTTAGTAAAAGCTTCATTCAAAGCTAAATTACTATATTGTTTTTCTTTAAATATCTTACTTAATGTAAGATAAGCCACTTCTCTTACTTGCATATTTACTCCTCTTTTAATGGATTATAATCGACATACATTGTAACTCGATTATCTAATTTTTGTTGAATACTATTAATGATATCACGCATTTGTCGATGATCAAAATATTTAACAATTAATTTGCTTCTAAATTTATTATTAAAATAAGCAATATAAGGCTCGCTAGGGCCTAAAATCTCAACTTTAGTTAGATTATACTCCTCTAGCATCTTTTTAATTTTAGACGCATAAAAATCAGCTAAATCTTTTGTGTTAGCCAAAAACATTAAACTAACTATATACCTAAATGGGGGATAATTCATTAAACGTCGATAATTATACTCTTCATTAAAGAAGCTATCGTAATCTTGATTACATGCATGAACAATAGCGTAATTATCAGGATTAATTGTTTGAATCACTGCTTCCCCACTTTTTTCACCACGTCCACTTCGACCAATAACTTGATACAATAAATCAAAAGTTCGTTCACTACTACGATAGTCACTAGCATTTAAACCAATATCGGCATCAATGACACCGACAAGAGTAACATTTTTAAAATCTAACCCTTTGGCTATTATTTGGGTACCAATCAAAATATCAATATCATGACTTTCAAAATCTTCTAATATCTTTTGGTATTCTTTAATTGAATCCAAATCCAATCTTGCAACCTTACAATTAAACATTGATTGTAATTGTTCCTCTACTTTTTGCGTACCATATCCTCGTAATTTCAAATTAGGGGAACCACATTTTAAACAATGATTCATTTTAGGTATTTCATAACCACAATAATGACATTTTAGTTTACCATTTTTATGATAGTGTAAAGAGATATTACAATGTGGACATTTAACTGCTGTTCTACAATCATTACAAACAATATAAGGGGCATAACTTCGTCGATTAAGTAATAAAATAATTTGTTCATTCTTGTTTAATCGATCAATTATCTTTTCTTTTAAAAGTGTTGAGATAAAACTATAATTATGCTTTTTTTCTTCATCTAACATATTTACAATTGTCGTTGTTGCAAGATTATTATTAATTCTTTTAGGTAATTGTAGATAATGATAAATTTTTTTCTTAGCTTTTGTCATCGTAACTAAATTTGGAGTTGCACTTCCTAATAATAACTTACAATTATGGTATTCAACTCTTTTTAAGGCAATATCTAAAGTATGATATTTTGGTGATGAATCATCTTGTTTATATGATTCACTATGCTCTTCATCCATAATGATTAAACCAATATTATCTAGAGGAGCAAATATTGCACTTCTTGCACCGACAACAACTCTAACTTTGTTTTCATTAATACGGCGATATTCATCGTATTTTTCACCACTTGAAAGCATTGAATGAAAAACAGCGATAGGCTCATCAATTCGCTCTTTAATTCGTTTTACCATTAAAGGAGTTAATGATATTTCAGGAACTAAAAATAAAACATTTTTGTTCTCTTTTAAATAATATTTGATTAAATTGATATATATTTCCGTTTTTCCACTACCGGTTACACCATGTAATAAATAAATATGATCTTCACTATTTAAAAATTCATCAACAACTCTTTTTTGATCATTTGTTAATTGATAATCGGCAATTTTTTCATAATTTGAATAAAATGGACTTCGATAAACTTCCTTATCATATGATTCAACAACCCCTTTTTTTAGTAAACTATCAATACTAAAAGGTAAATCTTTTTGGGCGATATCACCCTTTTTTAGTAGTTCAATGATTTGTTGTTGTTTATTACTATATTTATTTGTTATTGTATCATCAACTAAGCGAACATATTTTTGATATTTTATCCTTATTTTTTTACTAGACGTCGGCTTTAAACTAGGAGGTAAGACAACTTTATAACATTGTATTAATGGCGTTGCATATGCATACTTCATATATGAAACTAGACTATTTATTTCATCATTTAAAATCGGTTTATTATCAATTATTTCTTTTATTTCACTTATTGCATAACCAACACTATTTTCATATTCTTGTAATGATTCTATTGTAGTTACTTCTAAAACATATCCAGTTAACAACACGTTATTAAAAGGAACAATCACTCTTGTTTTCGCAAAAACTTTTTCATTACTATAATATGTAAATGGCTGATCTAACGATAAACTAGAACGCTCAATAATAACTTTTAATAAATAAACCATTTTCTTCCCTCCTTTCTTATTAATACTATCATATTTATAATTATAAATATATAATTACTTGAAAATCGATTATAACAATAGTAAATTAAAATAAAGAGGTGATTTTATGAAAGTAGATTTATCAAAACTAATTTCAAGCCTAGGTATTTGTTCATTTGGGTGCGGATTATTTGCTGCTATATTAACCTTTACAATTTCTTTGGATATTTATTTTTCAATTTGCTTCATCGTTTTGGGAATTGTCTTAATCATAATCTCATCTCGATTATATCGAACCAATGAACTTAAAAAAATGGATGATTATATTCGATTACATAGTGTAATTGAATGTGAAAAATGTCATACATTAAATGATTTAGATGCCCATTTTTGTAAAAACTGTGGAAAAAAATTAAACCCCTAATGTTAAAGTGAACCCCATAAGTTGGGCCAAGTAAAATTGGAAAGACTTATGGGGTTTTTTTATTACTATCTTCAATTAATTTAGTATCATTTTCCAGTTCATTAACTAGTTTTTGTAATTCTTCATCTTCTTCTTTAAATGCTTGTTTTGAATAAATTCGATATGTCTCTTCACCCGCAATCGATATAACACAGAGTGATATTTTTTTGATAATTAGTGAAGCCACATTGTCTAGAACTAATTTTTTAAACCAATAAACAGGGTTAATAAAATTAACCGCCATTAAAACACCATTGGCAATTTCTTTTACCCTTAACTTTTTACTAGTCTTTACAATACTACTTTGATCAACCTTTTTCTTCATATTAGCCACATTAATTATCGTATTAAGACGGAAACGTTTAATTATTCTAAGCCCAGGGCGATCAATAATTTCTTCTACTCTTTTTATAATATATTTATCAAGTAAAATTAATTCATCTATTGTTAATTCAGCAAGAGGTCTATTAGATTTTGGATAGAATTTAGCAGCAATCTTTTGAATTAGCATTATCGTATTTGATTGTAGTGCTTTATTCTTAATTTCTTCATTATCATCATTACGCTCTAATAGATATCGATTTTGACTATCTTTTATCATTATTTTAATATCATCTTCTGATATATTATTTAATTTTGTTTCAATAATATAACTCCTTTTTCGTAATGTTAACATAACTAGTAAAAAATAAAGTAGTACCATTAAAATGGCACCACTTAACAATCCTAAGAAAAAGGAAGCAATATTTTGAAAATCAAAAATTGCATAAAACATAGTTAACTTGCTTTCCCGTTGATATTGTTTGGACCTTTTTTCATCATTCTTAGTCCATATCCATAATCTACAACATAGTCATCATCTTTAAATTCACGGCGAAAATCTTTATAAATTGTATTATATAAATTAAAATCAAAATTTGCACGAACAGGCATTTTAGTATTATCATCATTTAAAACCAAAACATCATAATAGAAATTATGTTTTTCATCGACATTAAAATATATGTGATGAACCCGTTTATCTTTAAACTTTTCTAAATATGATTTATGAATAATAACTTTACTACACTCTAATGCACGATCATCTAAACGATTTTCTAAAACTATTACTTTTTCAACAGCATCATAAACTGTTTCACACATTCTTAAAGTATAATTTGATTTTAATTTTTCACCATTTGCTTTAACGATTTTTAACATTTCATCAAACATTTCTTTTGGCGTATATTGAACCATAAACTTATTAGAATGATCGATATATAAAACAGGATAAAATGCCGCAAAAGTTTTTCCACAATGTGGACAAGTATATTTGAAAAAATCACTATTAATAAAACGCGTGCGATACTCCTTATTCTCGCTAATATCTATAACTTTATACATATCACTTTCAAATTCTTTTTGACAATGAGGGCAATTAAATTTCCCCTTAATAATCGTAGACATAAATCACTTCACCTCTTTTTAAATTATAACATAAAATTAGAATTTTTTAACTACTAAATCACCATCATCATAATATTTAAATGAATATGTTAAATTGTTTGTTACTTTTGCTTCCGATATAAGTGGCATACCAGTTTTAACAACATACTCTTCTTTTGTTTTATACTCAATAATTTTAAAATCTTTATCTATCACAAAATCCATACTAATCTTATTAATCTTTTTGACAGTCTTTTTTGACATAGTATAAACTTGATTAGCATAACCTTTTACACCCTTTGAATTTAGACTATCATTTGGATCAATCAAAATATCATAATGACATAAATAATTATCATTTTCTTTAACAACTGAATTATTAATATCCTTAACTGTATCATAATCAATAACAAAATTACATAATTGATCATTTTCTTTGCCAAATTCATTTATCAATTCTTGTTGCGTAGAGTCACGAACCTCACCATAATTATTTACTGTAACAACACCATCGTCTTCAGGCCACTTTTTATTTGTTGTTGCACTTTGACGATGAATAACATCTTTATTAACATATGCTCTTTCCGCAAAAGCAACATTAAAAAACAATATCGCATTCCCATTCGATACATTTTCGAAATAAATTTCACCGTTATTTTGTTGATATAATCCATAAATTGTTAATGGCGAACTGGCAGCATCATTTATTGAAATCCCTTTTGTTATAATTTCATAAACTTGATTTTTCATAACACGTTCAACTTCATTATATAGTTTAATACTATCATGTAAATATACATCAATAGATGAACTAGGTGGTGTTGATGAACTTTGACTACTAGAAGAAGGACTTGAAGATGAGGATTGATCATTATTTGAACATGAAGTTAATAGTAACGTCGTTAAAGCCACTCCTATTATTTTACTTTTTTTCATAATTATTCTCCTTAATTATTGCGATTAATCGCATTATACTTTCTTTATTAACACTAAACATATTAGAAGGTATCTTATCTATATCAAAAAATTTTTGTTCAATAACTTCAGCTTCTTGAGCCATTAATCCTCCTTGATATTTTCGGCACAAAAAGATAACTTCAGCTATATATACTTCATCACCATTTGGATATACATAATGCATTTTTTCTCCAGAATTAATTTCGAAAAAATTTAATTCTAATGCTTCAAGACCAGTTTCTTCAAACAATTCTCTTTTAGCAGCCTCTTCAAATGTTTCTTTTAGTTCTAAAGATCCTCCTGGATAACCCCATAATCCATTATCTTTTCTTTTTTGTAACAAAATTTGATTCTTATCATTAATAACAATAACACAAGCACTAGTCATAATAATTGGTGAATGACCAATTTTTTTCCGTAAATCTAATATATATCCCACTTTAATTGCCAACCCTTTCTTTAACATAGCTTTCAGCATTAATTTGAATAATTATAAATAAATATATTGCCACAGGTAGTATAAGTAAAATCCCTATAATAGGTGTTGTTAAAAGAAACATTAAATAAACTAATAATAAAGCGATTACAACAATGAACACATTAGATAAAGTCATAAGAATAGAGTTTTTTACTGAGACAATATTGCCAAATTTTGTCTTGTTATCTTTGCGAAGATAATAAGCTTCAAATAGATTAATATAATTACTAAATATTAGAAAGACAAATAAGGCAATAAAGATGCTAGGTCTCCACAAAACGAATAAAACAAAAGCGACAATAGCAGTTAATAAAATCAACAATGGTTCAAATAGATAAGAAATTAATTTTTGTTTTAAATTTTTCTTTACCGAATTTCGTTTAATTAAATAACTTGTTAATACATAAGACAATGGTAAACTTAAACTCAAAAATACACCGCCAGTAATTAAATTACCTTTAATACTTGAAATAGTTTGAAACAACGCTCCACTTACCTCACTGCTGTAATTTTCATAACCAACAAAGACAACATTTAATAAACCATCTAAAGTATTCATTAAAAAATTTCCATTTAACAATTGCCCTGCAACATCAATAAAATCGCCATCAAAATTAATACTTTTTAACGCTTCTTGCAAATAATTTATAATTGCATCTTGATTAATATTAACTGCTTCACCTGTATATTTAGAAACATGGTTAACAAGAGTAATAACGTCGTTTGTACTACTTGATATAAAGCTAAATACAAAGGCTATTATAAATAAATAGATTATTCCCATAGGAATGAAGATATAAGGTAAATTTCTAAAAAACTCTTTAAAACTATTTTTAAACATAATAACCTCCCAATATATATATTGATAATATTATATCACATTATCTACTAACTCACAAAAAAAGTCTAGTATAAAAATTTTACTAAACTTTTTGTTACTTATAATTAATTCTATATCGCTTAAAATTGATATCCATTCCAACTGCATTTGGACTCGTCGCTTTTTATTTAAAGAAAAACGTAAATAATTCTGATAAATAAATGATCCAAAGTGTATTGAGGAAATATAATCAAAATTATAGTTATTTAAAAAACTCATTATTTTTTGAAATTTGTAAATCTGTTTTTTTATTACCATAAATTTTTCTACAGTAAAAAATATCATCATTTTTAATAATTGAAAAAATTTTATTAAGACAATATTTTAAAAATTTACTTTCAATTTGATCTATCTTTTTGTTATTTATGCCATTAATAAATTCCTTCTCATTAGTTAACCCTGTATTGATAATAAATATATTTTTAGTTAACTAATTTTATCCTTATTTTTTACTCTTTTTATGTTCATCCACTCCATATTAGAAATAAAAAAAGCTCCACTTGGAGCTTTAAATTTCTATATGGGGCGGATGAAGGGTTTCGAACCCTCGAATGCCTGAGTCACAGTCAGGTGCGTTAGGCCGCTTCGCCACATCCGCCAGAACGATTGCTATATTATATTACCTTAAATACAGCAATTTGTAAAGTCTTTTTTAATTATTATCGATAAAATTTAATATGATTTGATTAATATCATTATAATTTTCACTTCTAAGCATCAAATGTGACATTCCATCCATAATATTTACTTCCATATTTGGAAAATGTGGTTGTAAAAATTTAATTACTTTTTTCGGTACTAGTTGATCAACACTTCCCCAAATTAATAATGTCTTGGTATTAATAACCTTATTCTTTAAATTATAATCACAATAGTCAATAATTGTTCTAAATGCTCTTAATGAATGCAGCGTATAGTTAGGCAATAATTGTTTAAGTGCAATATCAAAAGATTTTTTATCATTTTTAACAACATAATCAAATTTTCTTTCAATATTTTCTTTATTTTGCAAATTATCTTTTGATTTCGATAAATACTCAAAAAGGATATTGATTCGTGAAAAACCAGTATTTAAATTTAAATATTTATTTGCTGGTGCCAACAAAATAATATGATTAAATTCAAATTGAGTTGCAAGATATGTAGCAATGGCACCACCCATCGAAAACCCCAAAATATCAACAACATAATATTCTTTAAATAATTTCATACATTGTTCTCGACAATAAATAATCGTATCGATGGCATTAAACTCTTTTATACTTTCATCACCATGTCCAGGCAAATTTTCTAAATGCACATAATCATATCTTTTTTCTAACTCATCTTTTATACTCATTAAATCGTATTTATCAGTAGCATACCCATGAAGTAAAATAATAGCTTTTTTTATTTGCATAAACTATTAAGATAATCGACACTATCTAAATCTAATTCAATAATATCGTATTTATATCGTCGATTAGCTGTTAGAACTACCTCATTAGGCTTAAGTGCGCTAAAAGATGGGATACTACTAAATTTTGTTATATCTATATCATTAAATGCCTTTTTATCTGCAAAAGAATCAAAATATAGTCTAAAAAAAGAATTGACCAATAAAATTGCTCGATGCTCATTTAATTTGAACACAAAAAAGTTTTCACCAAAATGTTCCATAATTGTTGATTGCTGACGAACCATTTTAATTGTTTCTTCATTAGTAAAATTATATGTTTGAGCCTTAAAACGTAAATACATTCTTTTACTTACATTTACATTGTATTCTTTGTAATCAACTTCATTTTCAAAAGTTACAGTATCAATATTAAATACTTCCTCACATTTTTTTGAACTAATAATTGAAATATAACTTCCAAATATTGTATATAATAATTCTAATCCTAATAATGAAATTTTTGTTTTATCAACACTATTTGGATCAAATGTATTTAATTCATTAACATAATTAATATCATCTTCAACTAATTTTTTATCATTTGTTTTACTTTTTAATAGTTCACCAAACAGATATTTTTTTACGCTCATCATTTCATTCATTTCTAGATTAACATTATTACGAGCTACAATAATTTTTTCAATAACACTATTAATCATATTTATTTTTCTTCCTCCAAAGTTTTAAAGACATAAGCACTTTCAAGAGCAATAGCTAATTGATCTGGACAAGATGTTTTTTTAAAACCACAAGTGTTTCCTTTTAATCTAGAGATCGTTTCTAATACATCAGCACCTTCAAGTAATTTAGAAATACCTTTTAAATTACCATCGCAACCACCAACAAAGTGTAAATTGTAAATTTTTCCATCATTAATATCAAAAGAAATTTCGCGTGAACACGTTCCTTTTGTTTTATATCTATACATAATCTTCACCTCTTAATACAACAATATTATATATAAATATCAAAGAACTCTCAATAAAAAAGTAGGGATTTCTCCCTACTTTAAGTCTTTTAATTATCAATTTCGATTAGACCATAACCGCCACTATGACGTTTATAAACTACAGCCATCTTATTTTCTTCATCATCACGATAAATATAGAAATTATGACCTAATAGTTCCATATTGGATATAGCAGTATCCAAATCCATTGTATCAACACTAATTGATTTAGTCTTAACTGGAATTTCTTCCATTTCAATATCTTCAATTGCTTCTAAGACAAATGCTTTACCTAAGTTCTCACGATGTCTTCTATCTAACTTTGTCTTAGCACGACGAATTTGATCTTCAATCTTATCAACAACTAAATCAATAGCTGCATAAAGATCTTTATCAACTACTTCTCCTCTTAGGATGGCAACTTTCGTAGGAATTGTAACTTCGACCTTTTGACCGATGTTTGTGACACTTACAACAACACGACATTCACAATCATCCTTAATAATTAAATACTTTTCTAAACTAGAAAGTTTTTTAATGATTTTGGCTTCGATGCCTTCTGTAACATTAATATTTTTACCTATTATTTGATATTTCATATTGTTACACTCCCTTCTTATACTTCTATTATATACCTAAAAAGGAAGTTTACGCAAATATTTTTACTTTTGTTATGATAGATTTTGATAAATATGCAACCAATATTCCCGAGATTAAACCACTAATTGTTAAAATTAGCATATACGTTAACATATAAACTGTTTGGTATAAAATAGATACAACAATTACTTGACCAAACCCATGAAAAATTGCTCCAGTAATTGAAATTCCATAAATAGAACATTTAACAAACTTTGCCACTATTAGAGTAAAAATAACTGCCAATATTGTTCCACCAAGAGAAATTAAAAAAGTACTTCCGAATCCGCTAAATAATATTGCGCTTAGTAAAACTCTTAAAAAACTATAACCAAAATAATATTTAACTCCTAAAAAATACAAAAGAATAATACCTAAACTATTAGCAATCCCTAGTTTAGCTCCTGGAAATAAAAATGGAAGTGGAACCATAAATTCAATATAGTTTACAATGACTCCGAGTGCTAACATTAAAGAAAATAAAGCAATATTTTTAGTTTTCATTAATTAACACCTCCTGGAACCCAATCAATATCGTCATCACGTTGTCCTTCAATTGTAATAACAACACCATTAGGGGCACATATAATTGAAGTTCCTTTAGTGTCAACAAATCCTAATATTGAGCAATAATGTCGAGGTGATTCTTCCTCTACAACTCGCACTTTACCATTTTTAACTTCAATAACTAAATCATCTAAAAGTAAAGGATACTTTTCTTTCTCAAGAGTAAATATTTCGTTTTTATTAAGACTCATTTGATAGACGATTTTGTTATAGTATCGAATTGACACAATACTATTTTTATCTGCTTTTAAAGTAAGTGAAAAAACAACCATAATCAATATAGCTAAAATTACAATTATTGAAATTAAATAATCGATTTTATTTTTAACTAAATTAAATTTCATTGTTCTCACTCTCCTTTACTATTCAATAATATATTCTTTATTAATTAAATCAAATCCTTTATCATATGAATAATCAATTTTTTCATTCATACCTTTATTCATATATACATCGAGAGCAGACCATTCTTTTCCCTCTACATTATAATATGAAAATTCTTGCTCTAATAAATAATCAATTTCAATATTAAATGCTTTTTCAAAGTTATCGATGACTCGTAAAAAAGTATCTCTATCATTTACAATATCAATATTAAATAAAGCAGTAGTTAATGCATCAAGTACGTCTGCACGATCATTGGCATTTATATTAACAACTCGATAATAATTTTCACTATGTCCTTTATAAGGATTTAAAATATGGTGGCGTCTAATATATCTAAATTTACCATTTCCTAAATCTTCTTTTAAGCGAGTACATTGTACTTCATCATCTTCATTACAAACTTTATCAGTTACATACATATAATGTAAATAATCACCTGATGTAGAAATATTAGTTCCGGCTGGAAGAGGAGTAAGATATAAAATCTTTTGTCCAAATGGGCCATTACTATATGGTGAAGCAATACCAATATTATATAACTTATCAACTGGTTTATCATTAATTAAAGCAAGTGATGAACTGCCACCATCAATTGTCATTGGCATATCATATTGCTTAAGCATTTTTTCTGCTTCATACATGCCATATCCTTTAGCAATACCACCGAGTGATATTTCAATATTTTCAACATCTTTATATTTTTTAAAAGTAACTGTTTTATCTTCATCATTTAAAACAATATAATTTCTTAATGAATCTTCTTTGGTATATGGAATCATCTCATTAAAAGCCTTATTGAATTCTTCACTTCCGACGATATCAACTTTTCCGTATCCTGGATAAGTAGGAATTGTATCAGTCCAAAGGTCAATTAAACTCCCCATTGTTGGATTAAAATATCCTTCACTTAATTCAACTAAGTCTAATGATAAGTCTAATAGATAGTATAAATCATCACTTATTTTTATTGCTTTATCTGATCCATATGATTCATTTACAACACGTAAATTATTAATTATTTGTTTATTTTCATCAACATAATAGTTATAACGATCAGAAGCAATATGAATATCTTCGACTCTTTCTTGAAATAAAGGCGAAACTTCATCCAAGAAACGTTGACTATATGTTGTTAATGTAATTGATGAGTTATATAATTCGATAGGTTTACCATCTTTATTTAATACTGGTTCGGCATAATAACTAACTTTTTCACCAATTTTATACCCATTACTACAACTAGTTAATAATAGTAGTCCTAATAAAGTTATAGCAAATATTTTTTTCATAAAACTTCTCCTTTATTTCAAAAAAAGTAATAGGAAGAAAAAATCCCCCTATTACTATATAATTATTAAGCTCTACCTTGTTTAATATGATATTCACAAGTTGCTTGTAAAATACGGATAATATTGTTTGTTGATACAGATGCACCACTCCAAGCATCTAAAGAAGCACCAATTTCTGGATGTTTAGCATGATCAATATCATCTTCAGTTGACCAATCTTTAATATCTCCATAAGTTAATCCTTCTAAATGTTTAATGAATCCATCTCTAATATCTTCGTATGTTACTTCACCTGTTTCAGCGCTACCACCGCTAGAAGAAGGGATTGGATTTGAATCGCCCCAGAATCCAGCTTGATAATGATTTGTATCATCTTCTTCAAATGAAATTTTTCTTAATTTAACCGAATCAGCATCACCTGAGCCAGATGATAATGTTAAGAAAACAGTTGACCAATAGTTAACATCAGCTGTTCTACAAGTACATGATAAGAATGTGACTTGATATTTCCAATAGAAAACAGCATCATATTCATAATTAACTAAAGCAAAGAATTTCCATTCAGCACGTGGACCATTAATGTGATTAAATGGAATAATAGCAACAGGGTTACCATTTAATGCAATGTCGAAAGGTCCGTTTTCATAATCATTTAAAAATTCATTAACATCATCTATTGTCCATTCATCTTTACCAGGAAGACCAGTACAACCTTCTCCATTTTCGCCCCAAACATCACAAGAAGATAAACTGCCTGCTAATAAAAGTGCTGATAAACAAGCAAAAATTTTCTTAAATTTCATAATAATACCTCCTCTATTTTCACAATCAACATTGTGAAAAAATTAATTATTCTTCAATTAAAGTAATATCAAGTTTAGTAAAATCAACTTCAAATAATGAACCATTTACATCACTTGGAATTGTATTGTTGCCTTTAACAAAGTTATTACCAACTTTGACATATGCAGGAAAATTAGTTGACACACTAACTCCACCAACATTATAAATTTTACTAGAATCATAACCAAATTGAGTTAATAATGCCCCCATATAATATGACTCTAATCCACTTTGTGAGATTAAAAAAATCTTTTTGTCTTTTGGAAAAAGACTATTTAAAACATAAATTGATTCTTGGTATAATGGACGGTAACTTCCAATATCCCCTTCGTTAATTCCTTCTTTTTTTTCTTGTCTAAAAAAGGCATTAATACCACTTCGAGCAGATATAAAATTATAATAAGGAACAAAAGTAAATCCAGGAATATATCCATCCTTTAAAACCCAACTATAATATCTTAAATCACAATAAAATACATCATCTCTTAGTAAATAATCATCTAGATTTAATGTTGTTATTGAACTATCACTCACATCTAACCCGTTAGGATTAATTTTAATAGGAATCTCCTTTATTTCATTTCGTCTTGGAGCACAAGAAGTTAAAAATAATAGAATAAACAGAATAATAAACTTTTTCACAATGTTGACCTCCAAGTCAATAAATAGAGGTAGGTAGACAATAACCTACCTCTATAGATTAGTTAACTATTTTTCAATTTTTGTTAAGTTACTAAATGTTGCAGTATAATCAACAGTAACTTTTTCTAAACCAGTTCTTACAGCATATTTGTAAACTGAAGAATCTTTATCGCCTAATTGATTGAATCCACCAACATTATAAATTTTGCTCATGTCGTAACCATTTGCTTCTAATAATTGCATCATGCTAACAACACGACCACCAGATTGACACATTAAGAATAATGTTTTATCTTTAGGGAAATATAAATTTAAATAACCGATAGATTCTTCATATCTAGGTGTGAAATCCTTAGCAAATAATTGATAAGTATCGCCACAAATGAAATTGAAATATTCAACTGGTTCGAAACCATTAATATGTTCACCTAAATAACCATTATCAATACCACGTAAATCGATATAAACAACATCTGGTCTATTCATGTAGTCGCCTAAGTTTTTTTGATCAATACCTGTACATTCTAATGTATAATTACCAACTGTACAAGCTTGACCAGTTTTATCTTTTTTATTTAAATCACGTGCTGCTGGTAATTCTTTTAATTGTAACCAACCATTGTCTTCTGGATTTTTAACCCAACCATTTTCAGCTGGATTCTTAACCCATCCTTCTTCCATTAATTGTTCTTCACTTTTACCACCACAAGAAGCTAAAGTAAGAACTAATGCTAATGTGCCTAATAAGGCAAAACCTTTTTTAAACATAATTAAATCCTCCTTAAATTATTTCTATAAATATTAATAATGTTTAATAATATAGTTATCGTTTAGCCTTTTAGCCGATTAAGCTAAACGTTGAACCCTTTTTTATAATTTTGTATCTAATACTTTTCCATCGGGACCTGGAGTTGTTGTTAAATAATCAACAACTTCTTGTTTTTTATTTGCTTTAATAACTTTACATCCTGAAACTGATTTTGCTTCACCCGTTACTAGTTGTTCAGCAAATTGTGAACAACCAGCACAACCACAAGCACCACAGTTATATCCAGGAAGTAATGATGTAACCACTTCTTTACGTGGATCTTCTTTAACTTGTAAATATTTAGCTGCTACTGCTAATAAAAGTCCACATAAACCAGCAATTACTAATAACGTAACAATACCAATTAATACATTAACAAAATTAAAATTCATTTTATTTTACCTCCTTTTTATTATTCAAACAGCTTGTTATATTACAATGAACACAATGTTCATTAAGTTCTTCGCAACCATCTGGTCGTTCAACTTTCTTATTTAATAAAAATGTAACAATAAATACAGTAATTAAAACGACTAGAACAATAATTGCATAAACTACTTTCATTAGAAAATTCCTGCAAAACCACTAAATGCGATAGCCATAAAACCAGCAATTACAAGTGCAATTGCAACGCCTTTAAATGGTTTAGCAATTGGAGCAATTTCAATTTTTTCCCTAATAGCTGAGAATAAATACATAACAAGAAGATAACCTAAACCGATACCTAATGCATATACAACTGTTTGAGCAAAATCATACCCTTGTAACATAACTGTTGTACATACGCCTAAAATAGCACAGTTAGTAGTGATTAATGGTAAGTAAATACCTAAAACTTTATATAAAGAAGGAACATACTTCTTTAAAACTAATTCAGTAAATTGTACTAATGATGCAATTACTAAGATAAAGACAATTAAATATAAGAATGTAATATCAAGTGGAGATAATACAAAGTTATAAATTGCCCAAGTAATAATTGATGAAAACAATAAAACAAATAAAACAGCAAATGACATGCCTAAAGCACTTGATCTTTTCTTAGAAACACCAACAAAAGAACAAATACCCAAGAATTGAGATAATAAAACGTTAGAAACTAAAATGGCACCAAAACCTAAAGAAATTAATTCCATAATTATTTATCTCCTTTCTTTAATGCTTTTCTTTTACTTACTGCACCTTGAATAGCACTAATTACTGCAATAACAATTGCTAACATAATGAATGCTCCAGCAGGAGTAGCAAAGAAGCTAATAGATAAATTAATAACATCTTTATTTAAAGCAAAAGTAATGTATTGAGCTGTATTAAATGGATTAGAAATAGTTAATGATTGAGTTGCTATAATTTCTCTAAAGAAAGCAACAATAAATAAAGCTAAACCATAACCTAAAGCCATACCAACGCCATCAACGATTGATGGAAGAACTTTATTTTTTGAAGCAAATGCTTCGGCTCTCCCTAAAATTAAACAGTTAACTGTAATTAAAGGGATAAATAAACCTAATGATTCATATAATGTAGGAGTAAATGCATTCATTAATAATTCTATACAAGAAACAAATGTTGCAATTACAATAATGAAAATAGGAATTCTTATTTCATCAGGAACCAATTTTCTAATTGCTGAAATAGTTATATTTGATAGGACTAAAACTAATAATACAGCAAACGTCATACCAATAGCATTATCGATTGATGTGGTAATAGCAAGTACTGGACATAAGCCAAGAAGAGAAACAAGAACAGGGTTAGAAGTGATTAAACCATCTTTAAAAATATTTTTATAATTTACTTTTTCTTTCATAATCATTGTCCCCCTTTCCTAGAAATCCTTATGACCAACACAAATTGCAGAAATAGCTTTAACTAAAGCTTTTGTAGTAAATGTTGCTCCAGCAATATGATCTGGGACATCAGATACTCCAGACTTAATATCATTGATATTTAACCCATTAAATTGTTTTACTAAATCCATGTCTGGTAGTGATGGCAAATCAGAATTTGGAATATCTTTAATTGAATCTCCTGATTCTAAGATAACTAATTTAGTATTATTACCATCTTTATCAAAAGCAAATAAGCCACGATGAGTTTGATTTACTCTTTGTCCGTGATTTACTTCACAGTTATAGATTGATTCAAAGTAATATACATAACCAACGATATTACCACTCTTATCTTTACGATAGTATGCATTCGTAATACCATTCTTTTCTTTACCTGTACCAACAAATGTTGTTTCGTATGCTTTACCTTGAACTTTCTTAAATGCTTCTGTAGCATCCTCAAATGTTGAATCACTATAACCTAATTTAGCAAATTCTTCAGGTTTAACAACTTCAACAGGACCTAATGACTCTCCTAAAACAATTTCTTTATGGGCGTTAGCTGCTGCAATAACACCAGATTTAATACCTTTTGATGATAAAGTTGCACCTGTAACAGTATCAAAGTCTTCTAAATCTTCAATTTTAGCACCTTTAAATGACTCTTCATATTTAGCTTGAATAACTTTATCATAGTAACTTGAAGTTTCACTTTGGCTTAATATCTTAACTCCTAGTATTTCAGTATCATTTAAAATGACCATCATTTCAATAGCACCATTTCTACCAGTAGCTGATAATTTGTAACCATAACCAATATCTTTTCCGTCTTGACTTACTTCATAAATAGTAGAAACTTTATATTTAGCAAGTAATTCTTTTTGCTTTTTATAATCTTCTGTAACATCTCTTCCTTTTGCTCCAGGAAGTACTGCTCCAATTGCTTCATTAGCGGCTGCATTTACCCTTTCTTGAATAATTGGATTAGTAATTTGATATACAATACCTAATGATGTTGCACAAACAATACCAGTAATGGCTAAAACAAGTGGGAATTTAATCATTTTCTTCATATTAAACACCTACCTTTATTAAGCTAATTCCACATAGAATAGCTAAACATACAACAAATAAAACGGCAATAACTGCATATTTTTTAACTAGATTTGTATGAGTTTGGCCTTTGACAAAGTTAGAAATGATTGGTGTAATTAAATTCATTAAAAGAATCGAGAATACAACACCTTCTGGTAAAGAACCGAATACTCTAATTAATACTGTAAAGAAAGCAGCACCAATACCAAAAATAATCTTGCCTAATTGAGATGTTGGTGAAGTTACAGGATCAGTAAGCATAAATACTGCACCAAATAATAATCCACCAGCAACTAAATGTGTTACAGCATATGTAAGTGGGAAACTAACTTTTAAAACAAATCCTAAAATAAAAGTCATTACAAATACTGATAATACATAAGATAAGCAAATACGATAATCAATGATTTTTCTAACCATTAAGTAGATACCTGCAGGAATTAAAATAAAACTAAATGTTTCTCCTAAAGCGCCAATATAATTGCCAAAGAATAAATCCTTAATTGTAAATCCACTTGGAATAGCGCCAGTAATCCAATTGATTGATGATGTTACAGTACCACCTGTAACAATATCAACAGTACCACTTACGCCCGGGACAGTCGAAACTAAAGCGCCAAATGATAAACCAACAAATGCTCGACCGATTGCAGCAGGGTTAACAACATTTTGACCAAAGCCACCGAATATAACCTTGCCTAATACAGTAGCAAATACCATACCAACAATAACAGCATAGACACTTGTACCAGCAGTTAAAGTCATTGCAAAAATTAATGCAGTAACATAAGTATAGCTATGTAAGACATAATCAAGAATTTCCTTTATCTTGAACTTTTTGAAAATTAATGCGCATGCAACATCAGTTAATAAACCAGTTAATAACGATGTAACAACAATGATAATTGCTTTTACACCTAAATCAATTCCACCTTTAATAAAGTGAAAAGCAATTGATACTCCTAATACAACTAAAAGCACAGCACTTAATTCAAGCATAATTTGAAGTGTTGTACGTTTTCCACGTTGGAAAGGAGCAGGACTAACTCTAAATTCCATAATTTTGTCCCCCTTTTAATTATAAATGAGTTAAAGCATTCTTAACGGCATTTAAAATACGATCAGTAGTGATTGTGCAACCAGAAATATAATCTAATTGCTTTTCATCTTCAACTGTTGTTTTATCATAATTTTTAATTTCATCAACAGACTTTCCTTTAAATGAATTTAAATATTCCCTTAAATCAGAATAATATTCATCAGGGCGATCTTGCCAATCTACAATACCAGTTACTGGCTTTGAATCATCACTTAAAGTTACTTTTGAAATAATGCCGTGTTTAACTTCAACAGTAACATAAGCAGAATAATTTCCATATTCTGTATATTCAACAACTTCGCCTTTAACGATTCTTGTTCCAACAACATCAACATTGCTGCCATTACCAATTGTAATATAACAACCTGTTGTTAAAAATAACAGTGCTAACACACAGAAAAAGAAAAGGTTTTTTCTCATACTTATTATCTCTCCTTTTTTAAATCATTATAATTATATTATAATAATTTTATTTTTGCAATAGTTTTGTTAAAAAATCGTTTTATTTGTGAAAAAATTCACAATCAAATTAAAAGGAGAATTACAAAATTCTCCTCAAAAAATTTATTTTGGACGTCTAGAATAATAAGTTGTATGTAATAATTCATGAGCTTTATATGAATTAGGACGTGAAAAATACTCATTATATAGTTTAGTTATATCTTTATTTTCACTAGACACACGTTTAGTCTTATTTTTATCGATATTGTATATCGATTTTTGACGCTTACGAATTATTTCTTTTCTTGATATACCCAAATGTGTAGGTTGACCGCCACCATTAACACATCCTGATGGGCATGCCATAATTTCAACAGCTTGATATGGACAATTACCATCTTTAACCAATTTCATTAATTTTCGAGCATTACCAAGTCCACTTGCAACTGCAACTTTTAGTTCTACTCCACCTATATTTACGCTTGTTTCTCTTATACCAACTTCACCACGAAGTTCCTTAAAATCTATTTGAAGGTCTTGATTATATAACATTTTTGATGCTGTACGTAAAACTGATTCCATAACTCCACCTGTAGAAGCAAAAATGTCTGCGCCACCTGTTGACTCACCTAACGGCTCATCAAACTCACTATCTTCTAAATAACGAATATCAATTCCATGGCGTTTTAATAGTGTTGCAAGTTCCATAACTGAAATGACCATATCAACATCTCTTAAACCATTACAATTTAATTCTTCACGATCGCATTCAAATTTTTTCGCAATACATGGCATAACACTGACAACATATATCGATTTTGGATCAATATTATATTTATCAGCATAATACGATTTAATAACCGCCCCCATCATTTGTTGAGGGGATTTACATGTTGATAAATGTGGAATTAATTCATCATATTGACCTTCTAAAAACTTAACCCACGCTGGACAGCAAGATGTAATTATCGGAAGTTTTTCTTTATTCTTAATACGTTCAATAAACTCTGTTGTTTCTTCCATAATAGTCAAATCCGCACTAAAGTTAGTATCAAAAACGCGTTTAAAGCCTAATTCTCTTAAACCCATAACCATTTTTTTGGTTACATCCGTTCCAATTGGTAGTCCAAATTCTTCTCCTAAAGATACCCTAGTAGCTGGAGCGGTTTGACAAACAACAAATTTTGAATCATCCAGTAATATCTTCTCTAATTCCTCAGTTTGATTAACTTGAGTTAGTGCTCCAGTTGGACATACTTTTATACATTGTCCACAAAAAACACAATTCGAATCATCAGCACATTCATTAAATGGATATCCAACAAGTGTTCCAAATCCTCTTCCAATATTACCTAATGAACCGACTGTTTGAATATTTTCACACATATCAACACAGTGCCCACACAAAATACATTTTCCAGGATTCCTTTTCAAAGATTTTGAATAAAACCATTTATTTACCTTTGATAAATCTGTATCATATGAAACTTGTCTAATCCCTAATTCACTCGCAATTTGTTGTAACTCACATTTACCATTTTTGGCACAGATTAAACAATCTGCAGGATGATCACTTAATAATAATTCAACAATTACTCTTCTTGCATTTCTAACACGTGGACTATGAGTATATATTTCCATACCGGAAACAATTGGCGTAGCACAAGCCGGGGCCAAATTTCTTCTTCCCTTTATTTCAACAACACACACACGGCAAGAAGCAGGATGATGTTCTGTTTTATCTTCATCATGAAACATATAACATAATGTTGGAATATGTATATTTAGTCTTCTAGCAACATGTAGAATTGTTTCACCTTCATAACCAATATAATCATGGTCGTTAATTCTTATTTTAATTTCCATAACTAAATCATCCTTTCGTTATTGCATTAAATTTACAATTTAGAATACATGTACCACATTTGATACACTTATCTTGATCTATTTGATATGTATACATTTTGCCATTTTTGGTTAAAGTTGTTGTTTTATAAATAGCATCAGCAGGACATTTTTTACTACACATTGAACAACCCATACATTTATCTTGAACAATATTATAACTTAGTAAATCTTTACAAGCTTTTGCTCGACATTTTTTATCAACAACGTGTTCAATGTATTCATCCTTAAAATTATGAATAGTTGAAAGAATCGGATTTGGAGAACTTTGCCCAAGTCCGCAAAGAGCTGTGTCTTTAATTACATTAGCAAGATTTTCTAATTTCTCTAAATCTTCCAACGTACCTTTACCACTACAAATACGAGTTAAAATTTCTAACATACGATGTTTGCCAATACGGCATGGCGTACATTTACCGCATGATTCTTCGACAGTAAATTCTAGGTAGAATTTAGCAATATTGACCATACAATCATCTTCATCTAAGACAATCATACCACCACTACCCATCATCGATCCTTTATTTAATAAATTATCAAAATCAATAGGTGTATCTAAGTCTTTTTCTTGCAAGCATCCACCACTTGGTCCACCTGTTTGAACAGCCTTAAATTTTTTACCATTTTTTATTCCTCCACCGATATCATAAATAATTTCTCTTAAAGTAATACCCATTGGTACCTCAACAAGCCCAACATTATTAATTTTACCGGCAAGAGCAAATACTTTTGTTCCAGGAGAAGCAATTGTTCCAATTTTTTTAAATTCTTGAGCACCATTTAAAATGATATAAGAAACGTTTGCTAATGTTTCAACATTATTGACAATTGTTGGATGTCCATATAAACCACTTGTTGTAGGGAAAGGTGGTCTAGTTGTTGGTTCGCCTCTTTTTCCCTCTATTGATTGAATAAGAGCCGTTTCTTCACCACAAACAAAAGCTCCTGCACCATATTTAATTTTTATGTCAAAATTAAATCCCGAGCCTAAAATATTTTCACCTAAAAGACCGATGCTTTTAGCTTGGGAAATCGCAATTTGTAGACGTTTAACAGCTAAAGGATATTCAGCCCGAATATAAATATTTCCTTCATCACTTCCAATAGCATAACCAGCGATAATCATTGCCTCAATAACACTATTAGGGTCACCTTCAAGAATCGAACGATCCATAAATGCTCCTGGATCACCTTCATCCGCATTACAAATAACATATTTTTTCGTATCTTTTTCTTTATACGCAAATGACCATTTTAAACCAGTTCTAAAACCACCGCCGCCGCGACCACGAAGACCACTTTCATAAATCGACTCGATTACTTCTAAACGAGTCATTTCAAATAAAGCTTTACCTAATGCTAAATAACCATTATTTGCAATTGACTCTAAAATATTTTCTGGATTAATTAATCCACAATTACGTAATGCAATGCGCTTTTGCTTACGATAAAAAGGAATTTCTTCTTGGCGTTTAATTCGGGCATTATCGCTATTAACATATAGTAATTCTTCTACTACTTGACGATTGATTAAATGTTGTTCCACGATTTTTTCAACATCGTCAACTTTAACCTTGCAATAAAAAATATGATCAGGAAAAACTTTAACAATTGGACCTTTTTCACAAAAGCCAAAACAACCTGCTAAAGTAACACTGACTTTATCTTCTAATTTTTTTGCTTTTATTATCTCTTCAAAGCGTTTTTTAATGACGTCTCCTTTTGAAGCTAAGCAGCCGGTACCATTACATATTGAAATATGATAATGAGTTATTTCTTTCTCATTTTCAATATAATTTAAACGCGTATTTAATAAATCTTTAACTTCTAAATGAAACTTTTTTAAATCTTCATAAGTCGATAATTTTCTTAAACACATACTTTATTCCTCCCATCCGTTCTCTTTTAAAATATTAATAACGTCACTTACTTTTACATTCCCATAAGTCTTGTTATTAACACTTACAACGGGAGCCAAACCACAGGCACCGACACAACGAAGAGTCGATAAAGTATATTTGTTATCACTCGTTGTTTGACCGTTTTCAATTTTTAAAAGTCGTTCAAATTCTTGCAAAATTTTATCACTTCCACGAACAAAACATGCTGTACCTAAACAAACATTAATTACATATTTACCTTTAGGAGTCATTGTAAAAAAGGAATAAAAAGTAACAACACCATAAACTCTTGATACTGAAATATTCAATTTATTAGCTACAAATTCTTGCACTTTACGAGGTAAATAGCCAAAAATTTCTTGTGCCTTATGCAAAATCGCAATCAATTCTTTCTCATCATAATTGAGTTCATGCATATAATTATCTAATTCATTAAACATATCCATATTATTCTTCATAAGAGATATCCTCCATATATCTTTATCTTATTATATTTATGCTTTTTTGACAACAAAAAAAGAAGAGTTTTCACTCTTCTTAAGCTTCATCGTCTTCAGTCCACTTTTCCCATTTATCTTTATCAATAACACGAATGTAACCATTATTCATTTCAGTAATAATTTTACTTTCTTGTGTTCGATACATTTTAATCATATCAACAAAATCTTGCGTTATTTCTTCACCAGGAATAACAAGAGGAATACCTGGAGGATAAACCATAACTGACTCACCAGCAATTTCACCAACTGCATCCTCAATTAAAACAAACTTTTTAGGAGCATGGAAAGCATAACGAGGACGTGAAATCATTGGTGGATAATGATATTTAAACTTTGGAATTGTATATACTTCTTTATGACCATAATAATCATAAGAAATTTCTTCAAAAGCATTAATTAAACGTTCAACACTTCTAATATCCGAACCAATTGAAAAAATTGCTAGAACAACATATGCTTCAGCAAGTTCAAGAACAACATGATACTTATCTTTCATGATAGCAAGAACTTCAAAACCACTTAAACCTAATTCATTAACTTTAATTATAACCTTTGTAACATCATGACCTAAATAACCTGTCTTTTGGAAATGGTCATCACTATAAGTTTGAATTCCAGGAATTTTGTTTAAACGTTCACAAGCATATTTGGCCAAATTAATTGCGTTATCAAGCATTTCTTCACCTTCTAGTACTAAATGCTTACGAGCAACATCTAATGAACCAATTAATAATGCACTTGGAGATGTTGATTGAAGCATATTTAATGTTGCTTGAACACGACTAAATTCAAAATATTCATTATCATTCATCAATAGAATTGATGATTGAGTTAAACTACCACCTGTTTTATGAATTGATCCTGTAGTCATATCTGCTCCCATCGAAATACCACTTGGAGGTAGCTTTGATGAAAAGGCCATATGAGTACCATGAGCTTCATCCATAATAACCGCCATTTTATGTTCGTGAGCCACTTTAACTATCTCTTTTATATTACTCGCAACACCAAAATAAGTTGGATTAATTACAAATACAGCTTTGGCATCAGGATTTTCTAAAATAGCCTTAGTCATTGCTTCAACTGTAACACCATTAGCAATACCTAATACATCATCAATTTCTGGTTCAACAAAAACAGGTACTGCGCCTGATAAAATAAGGGCATTAATAGCCGATTTATGAACATTACGAGGCAAAATAATTTTTTCTTTTGCTCTTACAACAGTCATTATCATAGCTAAAATACCAACTGAAGTTCCATTAATTAAGAAAAAACAATGATCAGCACCAAAAGCATCTGCCATTAAATCTTGTGCTTCTTTAATTACTCCTGTAGGATGCATTAATGTATCCATACCACGAGGAATATTAATATCGCATTGTAAAACTGTTTCACCCATTGCTTCTTTAAATTCATTGTTAAGTCGTCCAAGCTTATGCCCAGGATTATCAAATGGGGCAACGTCTTCATCGCGATAATTCATCAATGCTGTAAAATATGGGGTTTGTTCGTGTTTCTTTTTGTCCATTACTTTAATTTTTCTCCCCTCTATCCACTATGTGGATAAAATCATTGTTAATAATGACTATGATATAATAGCACACTATTTATTTTGTGCAATACTTTTTTAATAATTCAACTTTATCAAGTTTTTCCCAGCTAAAGCTTCCTTCATTTCGACCAAAATGACCAAAGGTTGCTGTTGGTAAATATATTGGTCGACGTAAGTTTAATGTATTAATAATACCTAATGGTGTTAAATCAAAATTTTCCTTAACAATGTGTAAAATCTCTTGATCACTCAAAACACCTGTTCCATATGTATTAACTGAAATTGATGTTGGTTCAGCTACACCAATAGCATATGAGGCTTGAAGTTGAACTCTTTTACATAAACCACTAGCTACTAAGTTTTTTGCAATATAACGTAAAGCATATGCTGCGCTACGATCAACTTTAGTACAATCTTTACCACTGAAGGCACCACCACCATGGCTAGCACTACCACCATAAGTATCTACAATAATCTTACGACCTGTTAAACCAGTATCACCTTCAGGACCACCAATAACAAAACGACCAGTAGGATTGATTAATAATCGATAATCATGATTTAATCCGTATTCATCAACAACTTCATCGACAATTTTTTCTTTAATGTATTGTTTAAATTGTTTTTCATCAATATCTTCATCGTGTTGAATAGAGACTAAAATAGTATCAATTTTTGTCTCATTTGTATAATCAATGGTAACTTGTGATTTCATATCAAGACGTGCGCCTTTAAATTCACCACTAAGACGTAAATCATTAGCTTTTCTCATTAATCGATGAGCCATATCAATTGCTAAAGGCATATAATTTTTTGTTTCATCACAAGCATAACCAAACATAATACCTTGGTCACCTGCTCCAATTGTATCTTCGCGATTTACTCCTTGAGCAATATCGCTACTTTGTGTCTTAATAACTATTTTAACTTCACAAGTATCTGCACCTATTCCTAATTTTCTATCAGTATAGCCAATATTTCGAATTGTATCACGAACAATTTTTTCGTAATCAATCTTATTCTTGTCAAAGTTACCACTTACTTCACCACTAACTACAACAAACTCAGTTGTTGCTAAACATTCAATTGCTGTATGAGCATATGGGTCTAAACACATAATCTCATCTAAAATAGCATCACTAATTTGGTCACATAATTTATCTGGATGTCCTGGACCTACAGACTCAGATGTAAATAATTTCTTTTCCATAATTTCTTTTTCCTCCCTTTTATAAAAACAAAAGACTCCCTTAAAAGGAAGTCAAAAGAACATTTTTCCTTCCTCTTATCGTTCAAGTTAATTCTTGCTGGGGTTTTAGCACCTTCATTCAAAAATGGGTTGCTACCACATCATCGATTCCCTCAATCTCGTGGTTCTTAATAAGAGTATTTTGTTTTCGCTAATATATTATATATATTATATTTTTCAATGTCAACAAATATTATCTAAAAATAAAAAGTTGAGGATTATCCCTCAACTTAATATTATTTTTTAGGATTTGCTTTAGCAGCTGCAATACGTAATTTTAATTTAGCTTTACGCATATATTCAGTTACATCAATATGTGATGGACATGAATATGAACACATTCCACATTCAATACATTTATCAGCATTTAATGCCTTAATACGATTAATGTCATCAGCTTTAACAGCACGAACAATTTCAACTGGTTGTAAATGAGCTGGGCAATGTAATGTACATTCACCACAGCCTAAACATGGTTCAGCATTAATCTTATGATATTTTAAAACAGTAATACCACCTGTTTGTCTTTCAACAACAAATTCATCTTTCATTTGTGCTTTTGAAGTCATTGGACCACCAGCTAATAAAGATACTTCTTCACTAGTATATCCGCCTAAATGCTCAACAATTTTATTTACAGGGGTACCAACAGGAACACAAACATTTTTATTTGTAGCAACTCCATCACCAGAAATAGTAACGACCCTAGTTCTAATTGTTTTGCCTTCTAAAAGAGCTTCGCTAACAGAAATTGCTGTTTGTAAATTATTAACAACAACACCAATTTCACTTGGCAAACGATCGTATTCTTTATGAGTTACAGCTTTAATTAATACTCTTTCCCAACCGATTGGATAAATGTCTTTTACTTCAAAAAGTGAAATTTTTTCATGACCTTTAATAGCTTCTTCTAATGCTTGTTTTAAAGGATTGTTACGATGGTGCTTAATACAAATTTTGGCTTGCTTTGCGCCACTTGCAATTAATAATAATTCAGTACCACTAACAACTTTATTTGCCAAAGCAATACCTTGCGTATAGTCAGTTGTTAAATATGGTTCACATTCACAACCATTAATAATTAAAGTTTGAAGATTTTCAACATTTTCATATTTAATAAATGTTGGGAAACCTGCACCACCTTGACCAATAATTCCTGCTTCTTTAATTAAATTTACAACGTTTTCTCTTGTAGCAGTTTCAAGAGTCACAGTTGGTAATTTTTCCCCTTCAGTGTATTTGAAGTCGTTTTCAATTACTAAATGTGGAACACTTCTTCCAATTAAATTACTATAGCGATTTTCTTTTCCAATTACTTTTCCACTAACAGGTGAGTAAACGGGAACATATAAAAATCCTTCTTGAACAGCCAATTTTGTGCCAACACATACTCCATCGCCTTCTTTAACTAAAAGAGTATGTTCTTTAGCACTATTGTTGACCACAGGAATATAAATGTTCTTAACAACTTCTCCTTTAAAAATTTGTTCAACTTCAACATCTTTTGTTAGTTCTTTATGACCATTGATATGGCGAGAACCTTTACTAGCTAAAATACCCATAAACTAACCTCCAATTATTTATTATTTAAAAATACCGATTCAAACTTTTGCATTTTACTACCTTCTAATGTGCCACTATAAGTAATTTTTTTACAAAAATTAACGATATCTTCACCTACATCTTCTTTATTGTACGCTTTTTTAATAATTTTGACAACATTTTTTGAATCATTAAGTGCAATATTAAATAACTCAATAAAAGAATGCTCATGTTTTTCTAAAGATTGAGGATTTAAATATTCTTTTCGATTCAAATTTAAGAAATCAATTTTTAAATCATTTTTTTTAGGTTGAATCATTGCATATTGTAAGCTAGAATCCTTATGTAACTTTTTTAGAATAAAACGTTTTATTCCCATTTTATCATTCAATATTTTCTCACACATGCACATATCTTTCCACGCCACATAAAAATCTCTACGATCAAGTTTTTCATTTTCAGCGTACATAACTGAAACAAGTGACATCATTGTTTTATTAGCCTTAACAACTTTTTTGCTCTTAAAATTAGTTCCAAAATTTAATTGCATTAAAGCATCTATATAACTTTCATACATTGCATGATGAACTTCATAATTTGTTTGATCATCCTCATTAATTTTAAATCCCGAACGATAAAAGACAAAAGGATGAGCCACACGGTCTAAGCAATAATGAAGCATTGCGCCAAAAATATAACTAAATAAGACATTACGTTGATTTCCTTCTTGATTGTTAGCATAGTCAATCATATCAATAAATTTTTGATCCATTTTATGGTCATGCAAAAACGAGCCAACTTGTTGAATCTCTTTTTTCCTTGGACGTTTCAAAAAAGGGATTTGACCATAGAAAAATAATGGGTCAGGGCCTTGAGCACCTACAAATACTATATTTTGATAATCGTCACCATTAATAAATGGCAATGATTGTTTTAAATTATTCAAGACACTTTTAGCAAAAAGAAAATGTGTAATTGATGATGGCATATTATCGCCTCCTTTTATCTTCTATCTAAATTATCTTTTATAATCCCAAAAAATGCAATTATTTATGTAATAAAATTAAAGGAATCATCATTTCGTCTTTACTATACCCTGAATGATGAGCTTTAAAAATCAAATCTTCGTTATTAGCATATGACAAATAATATCGATCTTTACCAATCGCAACAAAATCACCTAGCAATTCTAAAAACACTTCACTATTTTTCATATTACCAAATAATTTTTTATCAATAACTTCTTCTTTTGAATATAAATCAAAAGCACCACCATATTTATGTATAAAATCGCGAACAAATTTTTCTTTGTCTTTAACTCTAAACATATTAACCCTAGCATCACAATAAGGTGGGACAATTAAGTTATTCTTAATATCCTCATCGTAATACAAGTTAATTGGTTCAACATCAACTAAGCCATGGTCAGCACTTACAATAACTAAAGTATCATTATCAATTTTTTGATAAATATTTTCCAAAGCATTGTTAATTGCACTAATTTTTTGATGAACACTTTCATCATTAACACCAAATTCATGCATCAAATGATCAGGTTCTGTATAATAAGCGTATAAAAAACCTTCACTATTTTGATTAGCAAATTGAACAATTTTATCACTAAATACATTTAAATCTTGGTAACCATTAAACGAATCAATTCGTAAAGAAAGATATCCTTTATTTTTAATTTGATCAACTATAGAAATATAAGGTAATTTCGTATATGTATATCCATCATTAAAATAATCAAGATTATAATAACCAGTGCTTGAAAAAAGGCACAAATCTTCGTCAATATCTTTAAAATACAAATGCCATCCTAACCATCCTGTCTCATTTGGGTTTTTACCAGATAGAAGGGCTGTTGTAGCTGCAGCTGTCGTTGGTGGAAAAACACTTGTTAAATCACAAATTTTATTTTGTAAAATAAAACTATTTTCATTTAAATGCTTATCTAATATACAACTACCCATTCCATCAAAAAAGACAAAAATTACTTTTTTATAGTTATTAATTATTTGATCAATTTCATTTATAGTGGTGTGATGATCATCAATTCCAAAACGATGTAAAATTGAAGAAGAAATATTAGTTAAACATCGATGATAATTAGGAAGTAGTTTTTCCATTTTTTAATTCCTCCCTTATATCTTTTAAAATATCTTCAATCGTTTCTTTATGTTGAATTTCTTCAATTTTTGCTTGTTCTTCTTTTTCTTTTTGCTCTTTTAAAAGTTTTTGACGCATTTTTTCGACATTGGCATTAAACTTATTCATTGCTTTTACAATAATAAAAATCGTAAATGCAATAATTAAAAAGTCAATAATCGCTTGAATAAAACTACCATAGTTTAAAGTTACGGCAGCTTTAACAACTACATCATTTTCAATAACTGCTTCTTTTAAAACAATCGATAAATCCTTAATATTTACACCACCAATGCTACTAATAAGTGGCATAATAATATCATCGACTAAACTTGAGACAATTGTTTTAAAAGAAGCCCCCATAATAATACCAATTGCCATCTCAAATGCATTACCGCGATTTAAAAAAGCTTTAAATTCATTAAAAAACTTTTTCATTATTGATTCTCCTTCCTTAAAATATCATAGATATCAAATAAATGTGAAATTACATAGTCAATCTTATTGTCTAAATAGTCTTTGTTATCATCATGCATAAAATAAACCGTTTTAATTCCAGCATTAATTCCGCCTTTAATATCCGAACTTAATGAATCACCAATTATCAATGCTTCTTCTTTTTTAAAGTTAGGAATATTTTTAAAAACGTAGTTAAAAAAATTAATATCAGGCTTATTATAACCAATTTCTTCACTAATAAAAGCCTTTCTAACTAACTTATCAACTCCAGTTAAAGATAATCTTCTAACTTGAGTTTCTTTAACACCATTAGTAACTAAATATATTTCATAACTTTCCTTTAAATCATTTAACAACTCTAAACAACCATCCATCAAAAAAGGATAATTTGATAAATTATTACGATATTCCTTTTCAAAACCAATTGGATCTAAAGCAATATTATATTTTTGAAAGAAAATCTTAAAACGATTATCCAATACATCTTGTTTCGTAATCTCATTTAATTCTAATTTTTTCCATAGACTTTTATTAATTTTAATGTAGTCTTTTAACATGTCATCAGTAACATTAATATTATGATCATTAAATGCCTTTTTTAGTGAAAATAATTCTCCTTTTTTAAAATCTAAAAGAGTGTCATCCACATCAAACAATAAAAATTTAATCATAACTATCTACCTCACAATTACATAAAAGAATATTGAAATAAATTGCAAAATTGTTCCAAGCAATACAAAAAGATGCCAAATACTATGTATATATTTTTGTTTCTTACCAAAGGCATAAAAAACAACACCAATCGTATATGCAATACCACCAGCTAATAAATAATAAAAACCTGGTCCTTTAAACACTGCTAATAAATCTTTTAAGCCAAAAATTACAGCCCAACCCATTAAAAGATATAATATCATTGAAAGAATCTTGATTGGTTTAGCATACATATTAATTGCATTACAAGTAATACCGATTATTGCACAAACCCAAACAACAATAAACAAAGGAAGGCCGATTGTAGTATCTCTTAAGACAATTAAACACATTGGTGAATAAGTACCTGCAATTAAAAGATAAATTGTACAATGATCAAAAATTCTAAACACTCTTTTGGCTTTATTACGACGTAAAAAATGATAAATAGATGACATGGTATACAATAAAATCATTGAAACGCCATATAAAACCACACTTAATATCCCTAACGCATCATGTTTGTAAATTACAGCATAAATAACTGATAAAACAAGCGCGACAATACCAAATGCACCACCGACAATGTGGGTTACAGCATTAAATATTTCTTCTCCTTTAGTGTAATATGGTAACTCTTTTTGAGCCATAGTAATCACTCCAATCTATTTATTAATTATACTATAATTAATATTAATATAAAAGAGTAAAAATAATTGCTTATTAAAAGAAAAATCGTTAATATATTGTATGGTGATAAATATGAACAAAATTGAGGATATAGAACAATTTGCTAAAGATAACTATATTCCAATCGCAAGGAAAAAAACAGTTCAATTCATGATTGATATAATTTCAAAAAATAATTATAAGTCTTTTTTAGAAATTGGAACTGCAATTGGATATACAACAATTGTTTTAAAGCAAAAATTTGAATATCTTAAAATAGTAACGATTGAAAAAAATCAAAAGCGAATATCATTAGCCCTTGATAATTTTAATGATTTTAATCTTTTAGATAAATTATCTTTTTTACAAGAAGATGCACTTAATTATCAACTTGATGACAAGTTTGATTTAATTTTTATCGATGCTGCTAAAAAGAAAAACAAATTTTTTCTTGAAAAATTTAAAAATAATTTAAATGCAAATGGAACAATAATCATCGATAATATGAATCTAGATGATTTATGGACCAATGCAAAGCCAAAAAAGAAAGATTATTATGATAAAATTAATCAAGAATTAATTAGTTATTTATCAACAAATAATGAGTATGAAGTTACTTTTCATTATGATATTGGTGATGGTATAGCTGTAATTAAATTGAAATAAAAAAAGAGTAAACATTTGTTTACTCTTATTTTTTTGAGATGGTGGCTCAAGCCAGAATCGAACTGGCGACACAAGGATTTTCAGTCCTTTGCTCTACCGACTGAGCTATCGAGCCAAATGGCGGTCTTGACGGGGATCGAACCCGCGATCTTCTCCGTGACAGGGAGACATGTTAACCACTACACCACAAGACCATGGTTGCGGGGGAAGGATTTGAACCAACGACCTCCGGGTTATGAGCCCGATGAGCTACCAGCTGCTCTACCCCGCGATATGATTAGCTAATAAAAATGGCGGAGGCGCAGAGATTCGAACTCTGGCTAGCTGTTACACTACTGTCGGTTTTCAAGACCGATCCCTTCAACCGCTTGGGTACGCCTCCATAAAATATAGAATTGTTGGTGGACCCTGTAGGACTCGAACCTACAGCCAACCGGTTATGAGCCGGTAGCTCTAACCATTGAGCTAAGGGTCCGAATGTAATAATCAAAGTCTCACTATAAAAAAGATTGGTGGCGGCAGTGGGACTCGAACCCACGACCGTTCGGGTATGAACCGAGTGCTCTAGCCAACTGAGCTACACCGCCAAAATAAATGGTGGAGCCTAGGGGGATCGAACCCCTGACCCCCTGCGTGCAAGGCAGGTGCTCTCCCAGCTGAGCTAAGACCCCATTTAAAAATGGTCGGGATGACAGGATTCGAACCTGCGACCCTCTGGTCCCAAACCAGATGCACTACCAAGCTGTGCTACATCCCGATTTCGTTATCACTAACGTGCTAGTAAATAATAGCAAAATATTTAAAAAAATGCAATAAGTTTTTTAAATATTTTTCAAAAAAAATGGAGGTTCCTATCGGAGTCGAACCGACGCTCAGTGAGTTGCAGTCACTTGCCTTACCACTTGGCTAAGGAACCATCGCTTTGTCATTATAGCAAAATATAATATATATATCAAGCATTTTATAAAAAAAGAGTTATAAATTTATTTTGAATTAAAAAAACCTCATTTAATGAGGTTTCTTTATTTTTTAGATATTAATTTTAATTGTAATGTTTCAAACAGTTTTACATTAATTTAATTTTTCCTAAAAACGTCTAATGTATGGTGCGAATAACCAACCATATCTTGTCTTTCACAAGTAGCAAGATGGTATTTAACATAAAGATTATACATTTGCTCATCCATATTATCTATCGTCTCTCTTATATGGTTGGTGTACCCATCTGTGGCAACAAAATGCAGTTGAGTAACACTAAATTTAGAACGCAGTTTATCAATATCTTCTTTTCTATAAAGTTCAAATATATCCCATGGATTGGAAAAAGTATCAAAGGTTTCTGTATTTAGCATGCATTTTTCAATAATATTGTAAATTTCACCACGAATAAAGCCATATGACAAAATGCTAGCATCACCCATACAGTATGACACGAAAATTATTCCTTTTTTCTTTGATACACGGATTGCCTCTGACATTGCCTTCAATTGATCCTCTATTGTAAATAGATGATACATTGGCCCTAGCAACAAAACAATATCATAAGTATCACTTTTAAATTTAGAAAGATCTAGTGCATTACCTTGCGTAATTGTAATCGGTTCATCTTTAACAGTCTTTTGTTTAAAAATTTCAATATTATGTTCAACTAACTCCACTGCATCTACTCGGTAACCTCTTTGTGCTAAAGCGTGGCTATAACGACCTGTTGCTGCACCAATTTCCAAAATCTTCATACCAGGCTTTAGATACTTCTCAACATACTTCATAGTAGTAATGTATTCTACCATTCCATGTTTTGAAGTTAAACGATCATTCTCATCATATTTCTCGTAATAATTTGTTATATAGTCTTTTGTTTCCATGGTGAATCTCCTTTCCTAAAAAATTTATAATATTACTAATCAAATCTATCCAATTTGAAGCTTCTTAATCCTTACAAAAAAGTAATTTAAACTATTTATATTGTACAATACTAATCTATCAAATATCAATACATAGCTGCATACATAGACAACACTATTATTAAACAAAAACTTTCCAATTATTAAATTTTATATAAACATTATAATTTCTAAAGATTGGAGAGATAAAGCATAAAAGGACAGAAAGTAATAGTACTCTTCCTGTCCTTTTATATTGATAAATGCAAAATATTTTTTAGATATTAGCCTTATTGTTCTTATAACGTTCTAAACGACGTTTTTTGTTACGATATTTTTTCACTTTAAAGAAAACATATCCAAATATAAGAGTTCCAAACATTATTGTAACACTTACATAAACCATAGGTGAGATTGTATTTGATTTAAAACTTTCCCACATTGCTAAAACTTTAGTTGTTTGATCACCAAAGTCTTCCATAATGGCACAACGAGCAATCGTTTCTTCACTAGGATATTGAGCGCTAAATTGACGATTAAGTTCACTTACTTTTATAACAGTATCTTGGTCTTCACCTTTTAAAGTACCATCAAAGAAATATCCTAAATCTACGCTATATTCACCATCTTCTTCATAATACCAGTCCTTAACCAAAGCCAAAATTTCATCACCAGCTATTACACTTGTATAGCCAATATATTCCATATTTTTAGCTGCATATTCTGGAATTGATAAAAAGTTTAAGAAAGCTTGTGCCGTTTTTTTGTTTGCGCCTTTAGGCATTGCCCAAGCATCAAACCAAATATTACTTCCTTCTTTAGGAACACTATATTTTAAATGTTTATTATTTTCGGTTTCAGCTAAATCAAGAGAATAAACAGCATCACCAGACCAAGCTAAGTTCATAGCAATTTTACCTGTAACAATATCATTTTTACCGCTATCAACTTCAAGTCCATAGATATTTCTTTTTAATGCTTTTAACTCAATTTCTACCAATTCTAATGTCTCATCATCACAACGATTAAAGATTTCAGTTATTTTAGCATTATATTCTTCAACACTTATTTTGGAAGATTCATAATCAGCCATTATAACTTCTAACTCATCCATATAGGCACGCAAAACGCCTGTAAAATATGTATCACGGACAGAATCTTTAATTGAAATTTTCTTTTGATAATTTGTATCCCACATGACATTCCATGATGAAACATCTTCTTCGTTAACGACACTTGGATCATACATTAATCCCATTGTCCCCCACATGTAAGGAATAGAGTATTCATTCCATCCTTTTTCGATAAACAAATTCTTAATATATGGGGATCCATATTGATTATAATTTGGTACGTTTGTATATTGATTATTTTCATCAATATCTAGCTTTATTAACATATCTTTTTTAATCATTTTTTGTAAAGCATAATCTGAAGGACATACTAAATCATAATGAGACTTACCAGTCATTAAATTATTCATCATTGTTTCATTAGTTTCAAAAGTATTATAGGTGATTTTTATATCATTACCATATTCAATCTTATACCATGATTGAAAATCTTCAAGCAAAGAAGTAGTCACTTTATTGCCATCTTCATCTAAACCTTCATTAATATAATCTTGCCAGTTATAAATAACTAAAGTATCAACGCCACGTGGGGCTTTACTAGCATCATTTAAAGGAGTAATTATTGTTGATAATAGTGATAAAATTAATAAACTTTGCATTTTTATCGATTGCCTCCTTTACTTTCTTTTTTATGTCTAAAATTGACGATAAATAAGACACCTAAAATAATTAGGAAAATAATTGTTGTTAAAGCTCTTAATTGTGGAGGTAATGATCCTTTCTTACTTGTAACACCATATATGTATGTAGATAATGTTTGAAATGAATCATTTTTAGTAAAAGCTGTGATAATGTAATCATCTAATGACAATGTAACTGCTAACATAAATCCAGAAATAATACCAGGAATAATTTCAGGAATAATTACTTTCCACAAAGCATATGTTGGAGTCGCACCTAAATCTAATGCGGCCTCATATGTATTAGGATCCATTTGTTTTAATTTTGGCATAACGCTTAAAACGACAAATGGTACCGTTAATACAACGTGGCCAATTAATAATGTTAAAAAATTGAACTTTGCACCAACGAAAACAAATAAAATAGTTAAACTTAGAGCTGTAACAATTTCAGCATTCATAATTGGAATTTGACCAGCAAAATCCATTACTCTTTTAGTGCGTCTTTTACTATAAAAAATACCAATTGCACCTAAACTACCTAAGATTGTTGCTACTAAAGCACTTGATAATGCAACAATAATCGTATTTAAAGTGACTTGTAATATCTCCTTATTCTTAAAAAGAGAAACGTATAAATTAAAACTAAAACCATTCCAAACGCCAATATTTTTTGAATCTGTAAAGCTAAAAACAATCAATACTAAAATTGGAAGGTACATTAAAAACAATGTAAGGAAAATAGCACCTTTTGCTAAACATTTTTTTACCATAAACTACCCCTCGCATTCTTTTCTTTATCCATATTACGAGTAAAGAAAGCACTAATAGCAATGATAATTAACATTATTAAAGCAATAGCACTTCCATCATGCCACATACCTTGATCGAAATTCAATTGAATCAAATTACCGATTAAACTAATCATTCTTTCACCCATTACATCTGAAATTACGTATGAAGACATTGTTGGCATAAATACCATTGTGGCTGCACTAACAATTCCAGGGAAAGTCATTGGTAAAATAACTTTGTAAAATGTTTGGAAAGGATTAGCACCTAAATCGCTAGCGGCTTCAATTTGAGAGCGATCCATTTTTAACATTGTTGTATATAATGGTAGAATAGTAAACGGTAAATAGTTATAGACCATACCAATCATTGTAGTTAAATAAGGATTTTCGCCACCTCTAATTCCAAGGAAGAACAAAACATCTCTTAAAGCTGCTGTTCTAAGAACAAAGTTAATCCACATTGGCATAATAAATAATAAGACGATAACATAACTCTTATTATATTTTTTGTTTGCTAAAATCATTGCGATTGGATAACCAATTAAAAGACAAATAATCGTATTCCCCCCTCCGATAAGAAGAGAAACTAAAAATGTATTTAAACTATCAGTAGAACTAAAAAACTTAATGAAATTATTGAAAGTAAAACTACCTGTAACACCATCAGTAAATGCATAGTAAGTAACCAAAATTAATGGAGCAATAACAAAGAAAAGTAAAAACAATGCATAAGGAATTGTCAATTGTTTTCTTTGAAAATGAAGTTTACTTTTTAGCATGAGCTTTATTTTCTTCCTTTAATTTTAATTTAATTTTGTTACTTGCAATTTTTACACTTACTTTATCAAATTCATTCCATGTCCATTCAGTATCAACAACAAAGTCATCTTCATCTTCAGTTCTAATGATAACTTGATAGTGGTCACCTTTATAAATAATTGAAATAATTTCACCAGCAACTACACCATCTTCTTCATTATCAATAATCTCGATATCTTTCATATTTACAGTTGCAATTACTTCTAAATCAGTAACATCAATTTCATTATTTTTATCATCAACTAAAAGACCATTTTCATTAATTTTACTTCCTTTAAATAATTGCGTAACATCACATTCAAATTCTCCACCAGCAAAACAAACTTTATAATCACTAGTAATTGTTGCATCGTATCTATTCTCTGTGAAGATTTTATTCATTAAATGAATATTTTCTTTATCAATTGAAATACTAACTTCTTGATTAACTTCACGATTAGTTGTATCTTGAATCAAAACTTCATTTTTACCAACTAAAACTAAATATTCATAATATACACCTTTAAAAATTTTAGATACTAATTTACCGTTAACCATACCTTTATCTTTTTCAAGTAAAATAACATCCTCAGGACGAACGACAACATCAACTAATTCATTTTTTGGGAAATCATCAACACAATCAAATACATGATTCAAAAAACGAACTTTATATTGATCAACAACTGTCGCATTATAAATATTAGATTCACCGATAAAGTCAGCAACAAAAGCATTCTTTGGTTCATTATAAATATCTGTTGGTGAACCAATTTGTTGAATTTCACCATCATTCATAACGACAATAGTATCAGACATTGTTAAAGCCTCTTCTTGATCGTGAGTAACATAAATAAATGTAATACCTAATTTTTTGTGCATTTCTTTTAATTCAAGTTGCATATCTTTACGCATCTTTAAATCCAAAGCACCTAAAGGTTCATCAAGTAACAAAATTTGTGGTTCATTTACAATTGCACGTGCAATCGCAACACGTTGTTGTTGACCACCACTAAGCGTTGTAATGTCACGCCACTCAAATTCTTCAAGGTCAACAATTTTTAATGCTCTAGTTACTTTAGCATCAATTTCATCACGAGTTAATTTACGTGTTTTAATTACTTCATTACCATTTTTATCAATTACTTTTTCTTCAATACGTTTTAGTTTAAGACCAAAAGCAATATTATCGTAAACATCTAAATGTGGAAATAAAGCATATCTTTGGAAAACTGTATTAATTGGACGTTTATATGGAGGAAGATTAGCAATATCTTCGCCGGTTAATAACACTTGTCCACTTGTTGGAATATCAAATCCAGCAATCAATCTTAAAGTTGTTGTTTTACCACAACCTGATGGTCCTAAAAATGTTACAAATTCGTTTTGATAAATCTTTAAATTAAGATCTTCTAAAACCGTAACCCCATCTTCAAATACTTTGTGAATATTTTTCAATTCAATTAAAACTTTTTTATTTTTTTTCATAAAAATGTTCCCCTTTCTAAAATGATGGTGGATTAGAAACCCACAAAATACGACAAGGTCGTAATCCAATATTTGTTAGGACATGTTCTTTATCACCATAAACGTAAAAAGTCTCCCCTTGTCTTAAAACATAGTCTTTATCTCCATAACGTAATTTACATATGCCACTTAAAACAAGACCGAATTCTTCTCCTTCATAAGGATAAATCGTTTTAGATGAACATGAAGGATTAATTTCGATAATAATTGGTTCCATATCATGTTTTTGAGCATTAGGAATAATAAAACTTATTTTATAATCCTCAGTTTCATCTTCAAAAAAGTCATCTTTTTTAAAAATGATTTTTTCATCATCATGTGTTTGGAAAAATTCGCTTAAAGTTGTTCCAAGAGCTTCTAGTATATCTTCTAGCGTCGAAATAGAAGGTGAAGTTAAATCATTTTCAACTTGAGATAAAAAACCCTTAGTTAATTCACATCTACTAGCTAATTCCTGTAAAGTTAAACTATTCTTTAAACGTAGTTCTTTAATCTTTTTACCAATATCCATCAAACCGCTCCTTTGTTTAGTAATATAAAACTTATTTTTTATTATTACGTGATTATTATATATTTTTTTTGCTAATTTGCAATATATTTTTTTGTTTTTTTTCTAAACTTTTATATTAGTTTTACTAAACTCAAAATTATTAGCGAAACAAAAATAAAAAATCCTCTTGAAATACAAGAAGATTTTTATTTTATATAATATTGAAATGTTTTAAGATTTTGCGAATATCTTTTTCACTTCTAACCCCAATTATGTTTGATATATTTATACCATTTTTAAATATCTTTATTGAAGGGATTGATGTAACATCAAGTTTTTGAGCTATTTCTAAGTATTCACTAATATTTAATTTATAAAAATCACACTCATCAATTTGTAATAAAATCTTTTCTAACATAATACACGGAGCGCAATCTGTATTAGAAAAATACAAAATGAACACACCATTATCTATTACATCAAGGATACTAGGTACAAATGGTTTAATCATGATTTTCAATAATATCAGCAATCACTTCACATGTGTGTTCAATAGAATCATTAGTGATTACATGTTGATAGTTTTTCGTTAAAAGTAACTCATAACGAGCTTTTTGTAAACGAAGTTGAATCGTATCTTCACTTTCGCTTCTTCTTCCTCTAATACGATTTTCTAAAGCTTCAAATGTTGGAGGAATAATAAAGATAGAAATAGCATCAGGGCATTGAACCATTACTTGTTTTGCGCCTTCAACTTCAATCTCTAAAACGACATTATAACCTTCATTAAGCAACTTATCGACATAGAATTTTGGCGTTCCATAAAAATTATCAACAAATTCTGCATATTCTAATAATTCACCATTTTTTATTGCTTGTTTGAATTGATCTACAGTAACAAAAAAATAATCGACACCATCTTTTTCACCTTCACGTGGCTTTCTAGTTGTCATTGAGATAGAATACTTTAAATTAAGCTCATCTTTCTTGAACAATTCCTTTCTAACTGTTGATTTACCGACACCGCTAGGTCCACTTAAAATTATTAATTTACCCTTTTTCATCTTTACTCCCCCCTTTTAATATATTAAAAACCATTATATTAAATCGATTTCTTGATGTCAATATTATTTACATAATTTAAATAAAATTATATAATAATCATGGTGATTTTATGGCTTTTGATATTATTATTTTTGAAAAAATGTTTCATCTTCTTAAAAATGAGTTTTCTAATTCCCGTATTAATAAAATTAATAATATTTCCAATTTAGATTATTGCTTCACTTTATATAAGGACAAAAATATTTATGATTTAATTTTAGCAACAAATACAAATAATTCTTTTATTTCGTTTACTAAAGATAATAATCAATATGCTTTTCCTAACCACTTCACTTATTTTTTAAGAAAGCAAATAGAAGGTGGAATTATCATTGATATCGAACAAATAAATAATGATCGTATTTTAAAATTTATCATCAAATCATTTGATGACTTAGGTGATCCACATTTAAAATTTCTATTTGTTGAATTAACTGGCAAACAAACAAATCTCATATTAACGAAAGATGATAATATCATCATCGATTGTTTAAATAAGCAAGGCCCAAATGAAAATACAAATCGAACTTTAATGCCAGGAGCTAGATACAAATTTCCACCACTATTTACTTCAAAAAATCCTCTAATTGATAAATATGATGTTAATAAGGACTTAAATAGTGAATTCCCGACATTAAGTAAAAATGTTAAGATAGAAATTGCACATCGATTAGAACACGAGTCTTTTAACGATATTATAAACTCAATAATTAATTCAAATACTCTTTATGTTCATCAAAAAGACTATCACTTAATACCATTAAGCCATTTAGGAGAATATCATACATTTTCAATTAATGAAGGAATTGTTGCCTTTCAAAAGATAAAAATGAATTATATTCAACATCAAGAATTAATTAGTGATTTGAACAATATTATTAAGACCAATCTTAAACGATTGAAAGAAAAGCTTTATAAATTAAACAAAGAAATAGAAGATGCTAATAATTCTAGAAAGTATATGGAGTATGGTGATGCTATTTTTACCTACGCAAATGATAAATTAAATATGCGTTTAAAAGAGATAAAAATTAGCGAAGAAAACTTAATTATCCCATTAGATGATAAAATTAATGTCTCCAAAAACGCCGTTCGCTTCTTCAATAAATATCAAAAAGCACAAAAATCATTAACCTTTATTAAAGAACAAATTGAAATAGCTAATGATGATCTTAACTATTTTGAAAACCTTCAATATCAAATTGAAGTTGGCAATAAAGATGATATTGAACAAATACGAAACGAGCTTATTGATTATGGTTATATCAAGAGCAAGAAGAAATTAAACAAAAAACCAGTTTCAAAGAAAATAAAAGTTACTGAATTTCAAAAATTCGGCGCCATATTTTATATTGGCAAAAATAATTTACAAAATGAATATATCACATTTTCCTTAGCTAATTATAATGATTATTTTTTCCATGTAAAAGACTATCCAGGAAGCCATATTTTAGTTAAAGTTTCAACATTGGATGAAAATATCATTCGTTATGCAGCTAACCTTGCAGCATATTATTCAAAGGCACGTTACTCTTCTACTGTACCAGTAAATTATACTAATATCAAAAATGTCAAAAAAATTAATGGTGGCAAAATTGGTAAAGTAATTCTTAAAAATTACAAAACCATTTATATCGACCCAAATATAGAAAATATTTAAAAAGTGACTATTTTCCAGTCACTTTTTTTAATCTTAATTTTTGATAATCTACATCTAATTGCCCTATTTTAATTGTATTAGAATGTCCATGAAAATCACAGCCACAAGTAATATCTAAATTATTCTTATTTGCAATAGATAACAAATAATCAATATCATCTATTGAATGAGATGGATAATAACATTCAATTCCATCAATACCAAATTTAATAAATTGATTAATATAGTCCTCAAGATTATTTTTTTTAATCATTTTAATTGGATGAGCAAGAATAGCAACGCCATTTGCTCTATGAATAATATCGATAACTTCTTTAACATTATATAAATCATTTTTTTCTTCTTCAAATGGTTCAATTAACGTAAAAAAATCATACATATTGTTAACCATCCCTAAATCAATAAAATAATTTAACATTTTAAATCCACCACGTGTTTTATCATAATGATAATTTTTATAATAAGATAAATCAATATTAGGATATTTTTCACTCATTTTTACTAATGTATTAAAATCTTGGTTCTCAATTCTTTCCTTGCTCTCACTTAATAGCTTTATCAACTCTTGATTTTGGTAATCAAAGTTATATCCCAGTATATGAATTAATGTATTATCGTAAACGCAGTCTATTTCACATCCTAAAATAGCTTTATTTGATAATTTTGTTGCTTGTAAGGAACCTAGATATTCATTATGATCACAAATAGCAAAATACTTTAAATCTTTAGCTAACTCAACAATTTCTTCAACACTTTTTACTCCATCTGAAAAATAACTATGAATATGTAAATCGACTTTCTCCATTTTTTACCTCTTTAATGTAATTAATTTTTTCTTCCCATACTTATACTCTTTTACTTTATATTTTTCAGTACTAAATTGAAATTCTTTTTCACACTCGAAAATAATCAATGCATTTTCATTTAATAAATTATGCTCTTCTAAATATTTTAGAATTTCATCATAAACATATAATTTATATGGCGGATCAAGTAAAACGATGTCAATTGGCTTATTTATTCTATTAAGACATTCTTTATAATCCAAATTATAAATTTTGTACGATTCTTCAACTTTTAATCGTTCTAAATTATCTTTGATATAAGTTATAGCTTCTTTATCGGCATCATTGAAAACAACTTCTTTTGCTCCTCTAGACAATGCTTCAATCCCTAAAGCACCACTTCCAGAAAATAAATCCAAAACTACACTATTATAGATTTTAAAACCAATTATATTAAACATCGCTTCTTTCACATTATCTAATGTAGGTCTAGTTTTTAAACCTTCGCGTGTTTTTAAAATCATACCACGATATTTACCAGCAATTACTCTCATACTAATCTAAATCACGAATGACCCCTTGATAAATTAATTGACTAACTTTACTTAAAAAATCATTCATTTCATTAAGAGCATTTTTATAATTTTGATAATTAGTTGTACTATATAATTTCTCCTTGCTTTTTTGAAGCGAGATTAAATAAGAATCATTGTAATATCCTAAACGAATTGCATCATTATAAGCATCTTCTTTTTGTTTAAAATCAATAATTAATGCTCTTTCTTCATCTAACAATTTATTTTCAAGTACTTTAACTTTTTGGTAAAGTTCACTTTTAATTATCATCTCTCTTAATTCACTTATTTTTATCAATAACTCATCCATTTTTGACTCCTCCTATCATATTTTATCACATTTATATTTTTTAATTCAATTAATAGTGTTATAATTACAAATGGGTGATTGTATGTTTAATATACGAAAAATTCTAGATGAAAGTAATAAAAATGAAAATAAAATATTAAGAAAAAAAGCGAGTGATGTTTCATTTCCTCTTAGCAAGGAAGACGAAGAAACTGCTTTGTATTTAATTGACTACCTTCGTTTTGCAAGTATTGAAGAAAATGCAATCAAATATAATTTGCGACCAGGTGTTGGTTTAGCTGCACCACAATTAGGGATATCCAAAAAAATGATTGCTATCTTTATTGAATATTTTGATGAAGAAAATAAGGTCACTAATAAACTTGAATATGTACTAATTAATCCTAAAATAGTTTCCCACTCTGCCCGCCTTGCTTATCTAAGAGGTGGAGAAGGATGTTTAAGCGTTAAATTAGATAAAGAAGGTTTTGTCCCTCGATATTTTTTTATAACCGTCACAGGGTATGATTATTTAACCAAAAAAACGATTACACAAAAATTTAGAGGCTATGAAGCAATTGTGCTTCAACATGAGATTGACCATTTAGATGGTGTTTTGTATTTTGATCACATTAATAAAGAAACACCTTGGAAAAAAATTGATGGCGCTATTGAAATATAAGGAGGTATTTTATGAAAAATTTTGATTTCCATGTTCCTACAAAAATTTTATTTGGCAAAAATGCTATCTTACAACTAAAAGATGAAATGAAAAATCATCACAATATATTGTTAGTATATGGTGGTGGAAGTATTAAAAAAAGTGGTTTATATGATGAAGTATATAAATTATTAAATGATAAAAACATTATTGAATTAAGTGGTGTCGAACCAAATCCTAGAGTTACCAGTGTTAATGAAGGTGCTAGACTTTGTAAAAAGTATAATGTTGACGCTATTTTAGCCGTTGGTGGTGGTAGCGTATTAGATTGCTCTAAAGTTATTGCCGGAGCAAGTAAACTTGATTGTGATGCTTGGGATATTGTAAAGCGTAAAGTCGCTGTTAAAGAATGTTTACCAATTTATACAATTTTAACTTTAAGTGCAACCGGAAGCGAAATGAATGGTGGTGCTGTTATTTCCAATTTAAATACAAAAGAAAAAATTGGAGTTGGAAGTGAGTTATTTATTCCAACTTGTAGTGTTTTGGACCCTACTTATACAATGAGTGTCTCTAAATATCAAACTGCCGCTGGTACTTGTGATATTTTTTCACATATTATTGAAGTCTATTTTGACAATCGTTTAGATGCCTTTGTAAGTGATAAAATTGCTGAAGGATTATTAAAAACCGTTATTAAATATGGTGAAATTGCCTATCATGAACCTAATAATTATGAAGCAAGAGCCAATTTAATGTGGACTTCTTCCCTTGCAATTAATAGTCTTATTGAATGTGGAAAAGAAAATAATGCTTGGTCTTGTCACCCAATGGAACATAGTTTGAGTGCTTATTATGATATCACTCATGGTGTTGGACTTGCCATTTTAACTCCTCGATGGATGGAATATATCTTAGATGAATCCACTATTGATCGTTTTGTTGCTTATGGTCGCAATGTTTTTGATATCAATGATGACGATAAATGGGTTGTAGCCAAAAAAGCAATTGAAGAAACAAAAAATTTCTTCTATAAACGTTTAAATGTCGCTTCATCATTAAAAGAAGTTAATATTGATGAAACTTACTTCTTAGAAATGGCAACAAAAGCTTGTAATAAAGATGGAGTTATAAATGGATTTAAGAAACTAACAATTCAAGATGTTGTTAATATTTATAAAAATTGTTTAGAATAGGATTTGTTTTATTTACAAATCCTTTTTTTTAATATATAATATAAAATAGAGTTATTATGAAATGTTATTACATATGATAATAGTTGAATATAGATAGGAGATGAGAACTATGTCAGTTTTACTTCATAATCAAACTGCTGTTTTTGCGCTTGGTGGATTAGGCGAAGTCGGTAAAAATATGTATTGTATTGAAAGCGAAAATGACTTATTAATTATCGATTCAGGTGTTATGTTCCCCGAAGATGATTTACCTGGAATTGACTATGTTATACCAAGCTATGCATATTTACAAACAAATCAATATAAAATTAGAGCTTTAGTTATTACTCATGGTCACGAAGATCACATTGGAGGCATTCCTTTCTTGCTTCAAAAAGTTAATGTTCCGATGATTTTTGCTCCACGTCTTGCTGCTGCTTTAATTAGAAATAAATTAGAAGAAAATCGCGTTCGACAAAAAGTAAAAATTGTCGAAATTGATGGTAACTCCTCTTTAACAATAGGGGCTTTTAAAGTTGATTTCTTTTCAACAACCCACTCTATCCCTGATTCAGTGGGAATTTCTATTCTCTCACCTGGTGGTCGAATCGTTACAACTGGTGACTTTAAATTAGACTTGACTCCAGTTGGTCAACATATTGACTTTCATAAAATCGCGCGTATCGGTGAAGAAGGAGTAACGCTATTAATGTCTGATTCAACAAACGCTGAACAAGAAGGGATTTCTTTAAGCGAAAAAAGTGTTGTTGAGTCTATTCATGAAGTTTTCCGTAATGCTCCTGGAAGATTAATTGTTGCTACTTTTGCTTCAAATATCCATCGTATTCAACAAATTGTTGAAGCTGCTGTTAAGTTTAATCGCAAAATTTGTATTATCGGCCGTTCAATGGAAAAAACCGTTTCAATCGGGCGTGATTATGGATACATTCGTTGTCCTGATTCTTTCATCATTCAACCAGAAGACGTTAAAACTTATCGAAGTGATGAATTATTAATCTTATGTACCGGTTCTCAAGGTGAACCAATGGCTGCCTTATCTCGTATTGCAAATGGCTCACATAAACATATTCGTATTCTTCCTGGAGATACAGTTGTTTTCTCCTCATCACCAATTCCAGGAAATGGTCAATCAGTCAATAAAGTTGTTAACTTGTTAATTAGAAATGGCGCAGATGTTTTAACTTCATCAATTTTAACTAACATCCATGCATCAGGACACGCTAACAAAGAAGAATTAAAAATGATGTTAACTCTTTTTAAACCTAAATACTTTATGCCTATTCATGGTGAATATCATATGTTAAAAATACATGCTCAATTAGCAGAAACTATTGGTATTCCAAAAGAAAATACTTTTGTATGTGCTAATGGTGATGTTTTACTTTTAGAAAATGGCATTGTTCGTCCACTTCGTCGTGTTGATACAGATGATATCTATGTTGATGGAAAAGATACTTCAGGTCTTTCTACTGCTGTTATTAAAGATCGTAAAGTTCTATCAAGTGATGGTGTTGTAGTTGCTGTCATTGTTATGGATTCTCGTAACAATAGTTTAATTTCCAAACCAAATATTATTTCACGTGGATTCACATATTTTACTGAACAACAATCATTCATCGATGAAGCTAGTGACATATTAAATAAAGATTTGAACGAACTATTTTTGAAAGGAAAAGTAACTTTTGGTGCTATTAAAAATACTATTAAAAATAGTTTATCCAGTCTTATTTATGAGAGAACTAATCGTAATCCAATGATTATGCCTGTTATACTTAATAAACGTGTAACGAATGACGATGGCTTTGAATATGTTGTCAAAGATGCTAAAGATTCTACAAAACGTCGTCGTACAATAAAGAGTAAAAAAGATGATAGTATTAGCAAGTAAATCTCCAAGAAGAAAAGAACTTCTATCACTAATTACAAAAGATTTTATTATATGTGAATCAAATTTTGATGAATCTCTCATTGATGAAAAAAATCCTCTTCAATTAGTGAAATTACTTTCATATTATAAGGCATTAACAGTCCAAAAAAATTACCCAAACGATATTATAATAGGTTCAGATACTATTGTATGTATAAATAATCAAATTTTGGGAAAGCCCAAAAATATTGATGATGCTAAAAGAATGCTAACATTACTTAGTAATTCTACACATGAGGTTATAACTGGATTAACAATTTTATCAAAAAAGAAAAAAATATGCCTAGCCAAGAAAGCCAAAGTGTATTTTAAAAAATTAAATGATCAAGAAATTGATGACTATATAAATTCACTTGAACCATTTGATAAAGCAGGAGCTTATGCTATTCAAGGACTAGGTTCAAAATTCATTAAAAAAATAAATGGAGATTATTTTACTATTGTCGGCCTTCCAGTAAATTTAGTTTATGAATCATTAATTAAATTAGGAGTAAAATTATGATTAAAATTATTGAAGTTAATTCCCAAGATGATTTTGAAAAATGTCTCGATATTAGAACTAAAGTTTTTATCGAAGAGCAAAATGTTCCCCTCGAACTTGAAATGGATGGATATGATTGTGACGCCCTTCATTTATTATTATTTTATGAAAATATTCCTTGTGCCACTTTACGTGTTCTCTTCCCATCAAAAGACACAGCTCACGTTGGTAGAGTCTGTGTTTTAAAAGAATATCGTCGTCATCACCTTGGAACAGCTCTTATAACTCATCTTGAAAAAATATTAAAAGAAAGTAAAATTAAACATATTGAACTAGGTGCCCAATACTATATAAAATGTTTCTATGAAAAACTCGGCTATAAATGTGATGGAGATATTTTCATGGATGCAAATATTGAACATATCATGATGAAAAAAGACATTGATTAACAATGTCTTTTATTTTTCAACAATATATGCTTTCTTTAAACGATCAATGAATGTAATATTTTTATAATGGATGAATGAAACTTGTTTATCGCTTAAACTTATCTCAATATCATTAACAAAATCATTATTTAAAATTAGATGATCTAAACCAAGAATACATTTTTTGGTTTCATAAACCTTAAATTTTATAATTGTATCTTTATCTAAAATTAAAGGTGAATTTAATGAGCGATATGAATTATGATGAATACCAGCAATTTCTGTTAATTGCATAACTTTTAAAGATGGGGAAACTATCGCTCCTCCAAGTGAACGATTATATGCTGTTGAGCCAAAAGAAGTTGATACAATTAAGCCATTACCCCTAAACGTTTCGAATAAATTATTGTTTAAATAAACATCGACCACACATGTTCTAAAACGATTTTCAACTCTAAATTCGTTTAAGGCATAATACACTTCACTATTTCCGCGATTCTTATTTACGCAAATTTTTAACAAATTATGTTGTTCGACAAAATAATTATCATTTTTAATATTGTTAACTAATTCTTCTAATTCATTTGGAAGAAAATCACTTGAAAAACCTAATGTTCCTGTTAATATCGACATAATTTTAATTTTATCAATTGTTCTAAGATAATGATGAATACTTCTTAAAACTTTACCATCTCCACCACATACAATTAAAAGTTCAGGATTATATTTATCTTCAATTAAACTAGCAGCAATTAATTTATCACGCAATGTACGATATATACTTTGAGAGAAATTATCCGTTTTAGCAATAATATAAAATCTTTTCATAACTTCACCCTTTCTAAATTACTTTTATTATTGTATCATATATAAATAAGGAGTGATATATAAATGGCAAAAAATTTAGAAATTGAAGCAAAATATTTAATTGATAAAAATGATTATCTTAAACTTGTTAACCATTTTAAAATTGATTCCTACTTCATCCAAACAAATTATTATTTTGATACTATTAATTATGATTTAATTAATCATCATGCGGCAATGAGAGTAAGATTATTACCAGATAATACATATGAAGCAACTACAAAGATTCCTTATAAAGAAGGCCTTCTTGAAACAAATATAGCAATTGATAAAACTACCTTTAATAAGCTTCTTAAAAACGATAATGTTGAAATTAAAGAATTAGAAAATGTACTACATAATTTAAATCTTTCCTTGAAGGACTTACACTTCATCGCTAGTCTAACAACAAAAAGAGCCACTATTCCATATAAAAATGGTGAACTATTCTTCGATGAATCTTCTTATTTAAATATAGTTGATTATGAGATCGAATACGAAGTTAATACAAATTTAGAAGATGCTTATAATGATTTAAATACATTATTTAAGCAAATAAATATTACTTCTTTTCATAAAGGCTATTCTAAAATTAAACGATGTATAGAGGCAAAAAATAAAACTCGTGAATAACACGAGTTTTTTATTTAGGCCAATCTTTTTCTTGACTACATTTAGCATATCCGGGACAATTTGGACTACAATTGTCATTAATTAAGCATTTCAACTCTTTTGGTAAAAAGACACGAATTTCTTCATTATTATAACCAACTTGAATAAGACGATCATTAACAATAATTGGACGTTTTAATACCGTTGGATTATGTCTAATAAAGTCGATCAATTCAGGTAATTTCATATCATCAATATTAACATTACTCTCTTTAATAATTTTTGAACGCTTTGAAATAATATCATCAACACCATTTTCCGATTTAGCTAAAATGTCTTTTAAGTCATCTTCATTTAAAACTGACGCAAATATATTTTTTTCTACAAACTCAATATTTTCTTTCTTTAAAAATTCCTTCACTTTGCGACATGATGAGCAAGAAGGAGAAGTATATACTCTAATCATAATTATCACCTATTAATATATTACAACGTTTTTAGTGTTCTTACAAGGTTAACCTTGACAAATTAAATATATTAACTATAATTAATATATCAATAAACAAGAGTAGATATTAAATTCGCTTCTAGAAAAATAGTGGTTGATGAAAACTATTACAATTTAATTATCAAAATGGATGTTTAATTAACTTGATCGTAAATTCTGCGTTAAAGAAACAAGAGTATCAATTAGGGTGGCACCACGAGATTAATCGTCCCTTTAAAAAGGTGCTTTTTTTATTGTTTAGGAGGATGATTTTATGGAAAGAATGTTATCGGGTATTAAGCCATCAGGAAAAGTCACTTTAGGAAATTATATAGGAGCTATTAGAAATTTTGTCAAATATCAAGATGAATATGAACTATTTATTTTCATTGCCAATATGCATGCAATTACTGTTCCACAAGATAAACTAGAATTAAAAAGAAACACTTTAGATTTAGCAATGCTTTATGTTGCTTGTGGTCTTGATCCCAACAAAACTACGCTATTTGTTCAAACAGATGTTTTAGAACATGCTAATTTAGGATTCATAATGAATTGTAATGCTTACATGGGTGAATTAAATAGAATGACTCAATATAAAGATAAAATCGCTAAAAATCCGAATGGAAGTCATACTGTAGGATTGTTTACTTATCCATGTTTAATGGCAGCCGATATTCTTCTTTATGATCCTGATTATATACCTGTTGGTGATGATCAAAAACAACACGTTGAGCTAACACGTGATTTAGCCGAAAGATTTAATGCCAAATATGGAGAAACTTTTAAAATTCCAAAGCCCCTTACTAGTAAAACAGGTAGTCGAATTATGTCACTACAAGACCCATCAAAAAAAATGTCAAAAAGTGATGATGAACTAGATAAAGGTTGTATTTATTTATTAGATGATCCTAATATTGCTAGAAAAAAGATTATGTCTGCGGTAACCGATTCTGATTGCCATATTAAATATGATGTTATTAATAAACCGGGTATTTCCAATTTAATTTCTATTTATAGTGCATTAACTAATCTTTCAATTGACGAAGTAGAAAAAAAATATGTTGATAGTAATTATGGTACTTTTAAAAAAGATTTAGGTGATATCGTTTATAATTTATTAACTGAAATCCAAAAAAAATATAATGATATCAAACAATCAAAAATAATATATGACATCCTTAAAGAAGGAGCAGCAAAAGCTTCTTATATTGCACACAAAAAATTATTAAAAGTTTATAATAAAATTGGATTTAATTATTAAAAAAGAGTGGAAAATATCCACTCTTTTTATATTGTTTTTACAAGATCATCAATAAACTTTTCAAGTGACAAGCCTTTTTGTAATGCATCTTCTTTATTGTTTCCAATTACATTAAAATAGAATTTACATTTAGGCTCAGTACCACTTGGACGTATAGCAACAAAACTACCATCACTAAAGATATAACGTAAAACATTTGACTTAGGTAAAGTTAATAAGTATTTTTCATGATTTCCTTCTTTGACACTGTACAAGTAATCTTCTAGATACATTACATTCATGTCACCTAAACGTTTTAATTTTGATTTTCTAAAATATTGAAGAATATCTTTGATTTTTTGTAAACCTTGTTCACCACTAAATGAAATTGATTTTACTTTATCATAGAAATAGCCATATTTTTCATATATATTGTGAAGAACATCTTTTAATGTTAAACCTTGTTCTTTATAATAACATGCCATTTCACATATTAATGTTGATGCTTGTAATGCATCTTTATCACGGCAAATTGAAGAAATTAAATAACCATATGATTCTTCATAACCGAATAAAAATCTTTGTTTATCTTCTTTTTTAAGAATATCAATTTGCTCACCGATAAATTTAAAACCGGTAAGTGTTGATTTAACATCTACTCCCGAGGCCAATGCAATTTTAGCACCTAAAGAAGATGTAACAATTGTATTAAAAACAACATAATTATCCTTGAAAGTGCCATTTTGCTTATGTGAATTAATAATATATTCAATTAACATTGCACCTGTTTGATTACCAGTAAAATATACAGGTTCATCATTATGAAGTTCTACAACACCTAAACGATCTGCATCTGGATCTGTAGCAATTATTAAATCAGCTTTAACTTTTTTGGCAAGTTCAATAGCTTTTTCAAATGCCCCTTTCTCTTCTGGGTTAGGTGATTTAGTATTTGAAAAATCCGGATCAGGACTGCATTGCTCTTTAACTAAATGTAAGTTATAACCTTGATTCAATAATAAATATTCAACACCCTTTAATCCCGTACCATGTTCAGGAGTATATACGACTGTGAAATCTTTTGTTTTAAGATTGCGATTTAGTCTAATTTTATCAACTGCTTCATAATAACGTAAATCTAAAGAATGATCTAAAGTAATGATACTATCATCAACAGTTAAATCGACTTTAACATCAAAAACATTATGAACACCATTATAAAATTCTAATAACTTATCAATTAAATGAGGTACTAATTGACATCCATGTTCATCATAGACCTTAAATCCATTATATTGTCTAGGATTGTGCGAAGCCGTAATAACTACACCACCAGCACAATTTAAATCTCTAACAGCGAACGAAAGTTCAGGAGTAGGTCTTAAAGAATCAAAGATATAAGCCTTAACACCTAATGTTAATAAAACTCTTGCAGTTTCAATGCAAAATTCACGAGACATATGACGATTATCATGAGCAATAACAACACCTCGAGATTTAGCATTATTCACATATTTTAAAACATATTGACCAAAAGCATAACTAGCTTTACGAACAACATATTTATTCATTCTATTTGTTCCAGGGCCTAAAACGCCACGAATACCGGCCGTACCGAATTCAAGATTGCAATAAAAAGCATCATAAATCTCATCTTCACTCATCTTTTGCATTGCTTCACGAAGATCTTTATCTAAATCACTTTTGCTTAACCATAAATTATAATTTTCTAATTCTTTCATGTGTAAAACATCCTCTCTAACCTAATCAAAATATTGGATTCTTTCGCTCCATAATTTAACTAAATCATATTTTCCTAAATAAATTATCCAAGCCATGAAATTATAATCTTCTTTAAATGTTTTTGAAAAACGCATTAATTTTTTCTTTTGCAATAAGAAATCATATAACTCTTCAATGCTATTAAATTTCTTAGAAGCATAAGTATAATCTTCTTTCTCTAAAAGTGCATATGCAACTAATTTTTTTGCAACTTCAAATTGTTCATTAACTAAATTTTCGGCTAAAACAATATTATCAAACATTACTTTACTAACTTCATCAATGCCTTTTATTTTTAAATATTTACTTGTTATTTGATTTTTTAAAATTTCTTCAATAATATAATCATCAATTCTATTATCAAATAGTAATTGCCCAAATGATTTTAAATCTTTAAAAACAGTCTCTTTAAATGATAAAGGTAAATTTTTGTTTAAGAAATATTGTAAATGAAATAAAACAAGTGATAAATCTAAATCTTTACTTTGTAATTCATTTAAATAATTATATGCATCTAAATCACAAGCTTTAAAAGCTTTTAATAAATTGCCATCTTGTAAAGCCATTATGCTAGCTTCATAATTACCTGCTAGAGTTTCGCCTAAATGCTCACGTGTAAGAACAATTTTATTATCTTCATCAACAAAATAACTACCTTTATTAATTAAATCTTCTAGCATTTTATTCAATGTTTCCATAAAATCGTCCTCCTATAATGCAATAATTAATGGTAAAGATATTAATATTACTGCTGCTAAAACGCCAATCATAAAGAATATATTACTTAGGACTAATACTGTCTTATGTTTTGAATAATAATACTCTTTTTCACTATACATATATTCGAATACTTCATTAAATGATAAATTATTTTTTTCATTTAAGATACCCGTTGAAACAAGCGATGTTTTAACTTTTCGAGGTTTTCTAACTTGTGAAATTAAATCACGTTCGAACTTTATTGAACATTCATCTAATTCACGAATTACTTGTTGTTGATATTTTAAATTTTTTCGCATCTTAGAAGCCATTCTAAATCCATAATAACGATAATGGACTCTAATAATAGAGACAAACATAAACGAGATTAATAACGTATACAAACTAACTAACCCAAGGATCATCATTGAATTATTAAGGGCACCTAATCTGAATGCCTCCATATTTTTTGAAAAGAAGGTTAACCCTAAACTAGCACATAATAAAAGACTTAATATAATAAATTCTAGTCCTAAGCTTTTAAATCTAACTTTTGACTTTCGAATTCTTGTTAAATACAATTTAGTATTTTCAATAATTAAGTATACTGCTTTTTTAGCTTCTTTATACCAGTTGAATGCTTTAATTTTCATTATTTTACGACGATGATTAGTCGTAACACCTTCTTTAGTTGTAAAATCATTCACTTTCATATTATTGGCAGATACTTCAACGCTAACATCCCCAACAGTTTTTATACCATATTGTCGAGCATTATCTTCATTTACTAAATATGGATTGAAATTTCCTAAAAAACCAATTCTCTTATCTAATTCTTTAATTTCTTTTTCAACTTCTAAAGCACGTTCAAAAGTCAATATACCTTCTATATCTAATTTATTATAACGTCGAACAACATCTTTCATTGATTCTGTAGTCGATAACGCAACAATTGCTTCAGACAATCTATTGTATTCCTTACTCATTTTAATTTCAGTAATTTTTCGATTAACTGATGCTAAATCGGTATCAATTAACATCTCGAACAATAAAGCAACTTTATCATACTCTCTCATGATTAATACCTCCTTAAATCAATGACATAAAAATGGAATTCCCTTTATCCAATAAATATTTAACTAAAACATCATAACGATTAAATGCTTCAATTACATATGAATTTGCAAAATCAAATTGTAAAATTGGATTTAAAAGAACTATTAAAGTAACAAACAAATACATAATTATTAAACATTTGAAAAAAGTAACAAATATTGCACTAACAGGTGAATGTAAAGTTACATAAGTAGGATCTTCTTTATAACGATAATTCTCTGTTCTTATTAGAAGTCCTAGTAGTTTAAAAAAACCGAATATAACTAAAGTAGATAGTAAAAGAATTATGTAATACAAAATACCATATGTATTTTCGTTAACTAGACTATCTGGTATATAGCCAATTACTTTATTAAAAAAGTTACCAAAATGCAAAACCAAATAATCGATTGCTTTAAAATAACTTAAGCACCCCACGATTAATAAACTAAAAAACATTAGTACAAAATTAACCTTAATTTTACGGCTATTTTTAAAAACTGAACAAATTAGTAAAGTTATCAATACAATTGCAAAAATAATATCAAAATTTATTGTTTGAAACATATTATCACCACCATGATTTAATTATAACACAAAACCACTAAATTGTAAGATATCTTAAATAGAATTTTTATAACCTAAAGCTTTTAAAATAGTTATTTTATCACTTGTTAATGGTGCCATAAAATTACGATTGTTTAAATACTTAAGTACACCATTTAAATTAGTAAAACACATTTTATAGGCGTGCAAAAACTGATAACGATATTTAAATTGATTATAGAATAATTTATTCTCTTTAAAATCACCATATTTCTCGTCACCAATTAATGGATGTCCAATATATGACAAATGAACTCTAATTTGATGTGTTCGTCCTGTCATTAATTGAACTTCTAGCAAAGAATAATTATTATTTGTCCAAACTAATTGATACTTGGTTTTAGCAGTTAAACCTTTTTCAAAATCAACTTTAACAATTTTAGATTTTTCATTTTTAAGTAGAGGGAAAGAAAGCGTTTCTTTTTCTTTTGTCTTTCCCAAAACCAATGCTAGATAATATTTTTCTATTCCTATTCTATTCTTAAAACACTCATTTAATTCTTGCAAAACTTTAACTGATTTACCAAATACAACTAGTCCTGAAGTATTTCGATCCAATCGATGGGCTGGACTTGGTTTAAAATTATCTTCGTAAAAATACTCATTTTTACTATTAAGATAAGTCAATACTTGAGAAGTCAAATTATTCTTTCCATCATCTTGAACTTCTAAGCCTATTGGTTTATTAACAATCAATATATTATTATCTTCGTATATCACATCAAATTCCTTTTGATATTTTTTTATTTCCTGATGATCATTATGCTTTTTTTCTTCAACATAAACAATTATCTTATCATTTACTTTAACTAAATAATCTTCTTTTTCTCTAATACCATTTACTTTAACATCTTTTTTTCGAAATATTTTATAAATACTACTTAATGCTACATCATCCATATTTTTACGTAAGTATTTATCTAATCGTTGATTTTCTTCTTTATCTTTAACAAAAAATTCCCTCATATTAATTTTCTCCCTAATCCATCTTTATATTCTTTATTAAATAAAATTATCAAAAAATGAATAAAACCAATAATCATTAAAGGAATAACTAGTAATCCCATTGAAATAAAAGCTAAACCAAATTTTAAATAAAATGCCGTTAAACGATGCATGTATAAATCCTCAAAGCCAAAAGCACCTAAAAAGAAGGCTAACATCAATGTTACACTTCGTTTTTTTAACGGAATTTCTTTTGTTTCTTTATTAGTTTGAACTTCATCAATTAATTTTTGCCCACAATGCGGACAATAAACATCAACTTCATTAATTTCTTTCCCACACACATGACATTTTTTCATTTTTTCCACCCTTTACATCAAAAAAAATATTTAGTATAATCTTAAAAGTTGGAGGAATACCCAAGTGGTTGAAGGGGCGGGCTTGGAAAGCTCGTAGGACTTTAATAGGTCGCGAGGGTTCGAACCCCTCTTCCTCCGCCATATAACAAATTTCAAAAAAAAGAAGGTCACGCCTTCTTATTTTTTTATCTTCTAACCACTTTTCGCTTAACAATTTTATATTTATTATCTAAAACTACTAAAACAAAAACAGCAATTATGCATGTAACAATAGCAACAACAGTAGCAACATTAACTAAATTAAAATCATAATAAGCGTATGTTTTTTGGATGTAATACTCTAATTGTAAAGCATACTCGGCGCGAAAAACAGCTGATGCAGCTATAAACAATGAAGCCAAAATAATTAAAACAAAAATAGATATAATAACCATTTCAATAATAGACAACTTTTTTTTCATAATAAACACCTCAATAACTCTTTATATTTTAATATAAAATCAATTATAAATCAACATTTAATTCTGTGAGATACTTTGCTAACTCACTTATATTTTTAACTTTATATTTTGCTATTTCTTGTAATTCTTTTGTACCACTTTTAATTGCAAAAGAGTTTGGAAAACGTTCAAACATTGAAATATCATTTCCATCATCTCCAACTACAGCCACTTCATTATTGTTGATTCCATATGATTTTACTAATTCTTCTAGTCTTTCACCTTTATTGCAACCTTTTTTAGTAATTTCAATACAATTTTGTGAGACTTGAAACTCTAAAATATCATTATATTTTTTAAATACTGGTTCCAGTTCTTCTAACACCTTTTTCTTTTTTGATTTAAAGTATAAAACCATCATTTTGCATACTTTTCCATCTTCATTGAAATTATTTTTAAAATACTTTTTAGAAAATTTTATTGGATCATAATATCTTATTTTTTTAACGTTCATTAAAAACATAATAAATCTAACAAAAAAATTATATTCGAAACCATTAGATAAAAATGGTTTATCTTTAAGCATATAAACACGAGCAAAACGAAATTTCGCACTATCTAATACCTTATGTAACTCATTAGCCACTTCAAAAGGAATAAACTCTTCCGAATATACTTTTCCATCTTTGATTATTACTGAACCAGTGTATGAGATTATATCACATGGAACCTTAAGTTTTTTAACTACTTTATGGCAAAATTCAGTTGATCGGCCAGTGATTAATGTTACTTTTCCTCCTGCACTTCCAAAGCCTTGTAAAAATTTGATATTTTGCTTTGAAACAAGAGTAAATGGCCTTTTAGGATGTAATAATGTTCCATCTAAATCAGTTGCAATCATTTTAATCATAACTATCACCTTTTTAATAATAACATATTTTTTTATAAATTAGTATTTATAATTTTTCTTGACTATTATATAATTAAGAAAATATAAGAAGGTGATAGTTGTGATAAATAAAATTAAGGAAAATATTTTAAAAGAAGTAAAAAAATATTTTGCTTTCGCTGATATTATTGAAATTGCTTTTAAAAATTGTTCTACAAAAGACACTTATTTCTATAAATCAGCTTACGTATGTTTTAATGGCTTTGTTCATTCTTTAAAATCATATCTATTATCTGTATATGATGACATCGACCAAGAAGAATACACAATGATGCCAAAAGCTAATGCAAATAGAATTTTACTAAGAAACTGCCTTGAATCCAATCTTATCTTAAATATCATTCAAAACAACCCTTTGCTTGCCGAAAAGTATTATGCAACATTAAAAAGTGACGTTGATAGAATCGATGAAACATATACTGAAATTGATCAAACATCAATTGATTTAAAAAAATATATGAAAAGATTTAGTTGGCTTCCTCGAGTAAAGGGGAAAAAATGCAGTGCTTTAAAAGACATTTTACATTTTGTTGACTTTGGTGATAATAAAAATTATGAATATTATTATTCAACATTAATCAAAAATTTTGATACTTTTGTACACCCATCATTTAAATTTGCCGAATCAATTAAAGATAAAAAAGTAGGTGAAGAAATTTCTAATATAGCTGCTTTATTTATTTCTAATGGTATTGTCTATGATTGTTGTTACAATATTCTATCAAATTTAGCTTCCGTCTATGAAAATCTAATTGATAAAGAGTGCTATTCTTTACTTGATGATATTTTAAAAAATAAAATTAATGATTTTAAAGAACACGATATCCGCCAAACATATCTTAAAAATAAAGAACAGATAAGTGAATATGTTCATTCACTACCATATTCAATTATCTCATTGGCGTCAAGTATCAACAATGCTAGTTATAAATCATTAAGTATTACCTATCTATTATATGATTTGTCATCACATTATGACGATATGTTAATGTCATATTATATATTTGATGTTATGATGTTTTACGCGCAAGCAAGATATGTTATTGAATCACTTTCTTTAATAAATTGTTTACTTAATGATGATGATGAACGTTCAGAAATATATTATTTACATCAAAATATTAAAAGTTATGATGCTAAAATAACTGCTATCAATTTTTTAATTCAATATAATATGAGAGGAAAAGAAGATCCAGTTGATGTAAATAACGTTCATATTGAAAATGTTGAAAAAATTCGTTCATACTACCGTAAAAACTTTAATGTTATTGTAGATGACAATAAAATTCTTCGCCTAAATGGTTGGGCACTATATCTTAAAAATATTAATAATGAGAATGTTCCTAATTCCCCTTTCTTTGTTGACCTATTAGGAAATAACTTATTAAATAATAAAGAAATAACTCATTATTTATTAGGATTCTATGAAGAAAGTAATGCTTTCACACACATCACTCCTTATGCATTTGATCCAACACAAATAAATTTTGATTTAGTAAAACCATTACTTTTAATTAATGAATTAACACAAAGACTATCATATAATATTATCAAATATTATGATTTAAAAAATAAATTATCACATGATGAATATATGCAAATTGAATTAGGACTAACCTATGCAATTAGTAAATTAAAAAATGATTTAACTCGTCAAGAAATAAAATAGAGAGGAAATTCCTCTCTATTTTTTATTTGCATTTTCAATAATTAATTTTGCCATTAAGTTAGTAAATGAAGCTGGGTCTTTTATATTAAATCCTTCCATCAACAATGCATTATTATACAATAAAGTAGCATAATCTTTTAATGATTCACTATTATTATCATAAGCTTTTTCAATCGCCTTAAATAAATCGTGATTAGGATTAATTTCTAAAATTTTAGTTGCATGTACTTTATCATCGAGTGGCATTGCATTAATTGCTTTTTCCATTTCAAAAGACACGCCATTTTCACTTGAAACCAAACATACTGGTGAGTCTTGAAGACGTTTTGATAAAACAACGTCACTAACTTCACTTTGAAGAATTTCTTTAATTTTTGTTAATAATGGTTGTTTAGTTTCTTTTAATGAGTTAAATGCTTCCTCTTCTTCCTTAGATAAAACATCTAAATCTCCTTGATTTACTGATTTAAATTTTTTACCTTTATATTCTTGAAGAATACTAATTGTAAATTCATCAATATCATCTTGTAAAATTAAGACATCATAACCAAGTTTTTTAATCTTGTCCATTTGTGGCATTGCTAAAACTTGTTCTTTTGTTTTCATAGAAGCATAGTAAATAAATTCTTGATTTTCTTTAATGTTATTAACATATGTTTCTAAAGTAATCTCTTTTTCTTGATTAATTGATTTATAAACTAACAAATCTTGTAATTTATCTTTATTAGTACCGAATGAATTATAAATACCATATTTAAAGTTTATTCCATACTCTTTAAAGAACTTTAAGTATTTATCATAATCATTTTCTTTTAATTTTGTTAACTCACTTAAAACTTTTTTCTCAATTGAGTTAGCTATTTTTTCTAATTGACGTGTGTGTTGTAACATTTCACGCGAAATATTTAATGATAAATCACTAGAGTCAACTAAGCCTTTAATAAAACGCAAATAATCTGGCACTAATTCTTTACATGAATCTTTAATAAAGACACCTTTAGTATATAATTGTAAACCTTTTTCATACTTCTCACTATATAAATTATAAGGGGCTTTTGCTGGAATATAGATAAGTGCATTATAAGTTAACATCCCTTCAACATTAAAAAATATTGTAAGTAATGGGTCTTCAAAATCATTAAATTTTTGCTTATAAAAATCATTTAATTCTTCTTCACTAACTTCGTTTTTCTTTTTCTTCCAAATAGGAGTCATTGAATTTAATGTTTTTAATTCACTTACCGTTTCATATTCGTTTTCAATAATTTCATTGTTAGCATCTAACTTTGGTTTAGATGTTTCAACCATCATTAAAATTGGATAGCGAATATAATCACTATATTTTTTTACCAAATGTTCTATTTCATATGATTCCATAAACTTATCATAATTTTCTTCATCATTATTTTCTCTTAAATATAAAGTGATTTCACTACCATGTTCTAATTTTTCACATTCATCAATTGAATATGTTTCTTCACCTTCACTTAAAAATAAATATCCTTGTTCACTATATGGTGATTTAGTTTTAACTTCAATTTTACTAGCAACCATAAATGCACTATAAAAACCTACACCAAATTGACCAATAATATCCATTTCATTTTTTAGTTTTTCATCACTGATTTTTTCTAAAAAAGCTTTTGAACCAGAATTAGCAATAGTTCCTAAATTCTCTTCAAGTTCTTCTTTGTTCATACCTATACCATTATCTTTGATTGTAATAGTACGATTCTTTTTATCAACCTCAATATTAATTTGATAATTAGTTTCTTTAACTAAGTTATCATCATTCAAAGATAATACGTGATACTTATCGATAGCATCTGATGCATTAGAAATTAATTCACGTAAAAATATTTCCTTATTCGTATAAATTGAGTTAATCATTAAATCTAACAAACGTTTTGATTCTGTTTTAAATTGTTTGATTTCCATAAAATCATCTCCCTACATCCAATAATTATAGCACCATTTTTAGCACTGTCAATAATAGAGTGCTAAAAAATATTTTATTAAAAAAGGCACAATCTAGTGCCTAATTAACCAATCGATCCTTCCATATTAAGTTTTAGTAAACGATTTAGTTCAACCGCATATTCCATTGGTAACTCTTTCGAAAATGGTTCAATAAATCCCATAATAATCATTTGAGTTGCATCTTCTTTACTTAAACCACGCGACATCAAATAAAATAATTGTTCTTCACTAACTTTTGATACTGTAGCTTCATGTTCAATGAACGAACTATTATTATTAACTAAATTCATTGGAATTGTATCAGTAATAGATTGATTATCTAAAATTAATGTGTCACATTCAACGTGAGACTTTGCATTTTTTGCATTAGGACCATGTTGAACTTTTCCTCGATAATTACAAATTCCACCATCATGGACAATTGATTTTGAAATAATTACCGAAGATGTGTTTTCGCCTAAATGAATCATTTTTGCTCCAGCATCTTGATGTTGATTCTTACTTGCAACAGCAACTGAAATACATGATCCTTTTGCACCATTTCCTTTTAAAACACAACATGGATATTTCATATTAAGCATTGAGCCAATATTGCCATCAATCCATTCCATCATACCATTTTCCATAACTAGAGCTCGTTTAGTTACTAAATTTACTATATTGTTTGACCAATTTTGAATAGTTGAATAACGGCATTTTCCATTCTTTTTAATAACAATTTCTACTACTGCTGCATGTAAAGAATCCTTAGAATAAATTGGAGCGGTACAACCTTCTACATAATGGACATCTGCTCCTTCATCAACAATAATTAGTGTTCTTTCAAATTGTCCCATTCTTTCAGAATTGATTCTAAAATATGATTGTAAAGGCTTTTCTAACTTTACACCTTTTGGAACATATATAAATGAACCACCGGACCAAACAGCACCATTTAAGGCAGCGAATTTATTATCATAATATGGAACAACTGTATTAAAATATTCTTTAAATAAATCTGGATATAATCTTAATGCACTATCTGTATCAAGGAATATAACCCCTTTTTCTTCAACCTCTTGAAGCATATTATGGTAAACTACTTCTGATTCGTATTGAGTTGATACTCCTGCCAAAAACTTATGTTCTGCTTCAGGAATACCTAATTTATCAAATGTATCTTTGATTGTTTCTGGAACATCTTCCCATTTATTAGAAACATCTTCACTAGAACGAATAAAATAAGTATAATCATCATATTCTAAATTAGAAAGATCCGGTCCATAATTAGGAAGTGGGGCTTTTTTAAAATACTCAAAGCATTTTAAACGGAACTCAAGCATCCAATTTGGTTCGTTTTTCTTATGAGAAATAGCACGTATTACATCTTCATTAAGTCCTTTATTAGTTTTATAAATGGAAACGTCTTCATCTTTAAAACCATATTTATATTCATCATCGATGTATTTTTTATCCATAAGCTATTACTCCTTTCTATCTAATAACTCGTTAATTCCTTTCCAACCAATTGTTGCACAATTAATTCGATTAGCTTGACGATATGTATATTTAAAAGCATTTGCCTCTTCTAACAAATCTTCATCATATTGTTTTTCATAAATCATATTCATATAATTATCAATAATTTTCTTTGCTTCCTCTTTGGTTTTTCCAATTAAAAGTTCAGTCATTATTGAAGTGGAAGATGTTGCAATTGTACAAGCAATTCCATCAAAAGCGACATCTTTGATAATACCATTTTCATACCACAAATATACATGAATATCATCGGTACAAGACTCACTATCCATATGAATCGAATCGTATTTTGTATCAGTCATTGTTCTTTTATTGCGTGGATATTGATAGTGATCCATTATAATTTCACGCAACATTTTATCATCCAAAGAAGGCATCTAAATAGTCATCTCCTTTTTTTAAAGCTTCAACAAAGGCATCTATTTCTTCAAAAGTATTATAGAAGTATGTAGACATACGAACAGTAGCTGTAGTTTCCAAATAATCCATTAAAATTTTAGCACAATGTTGACCTGCACGAACACAAACGCCATATTTATTTAAATGCGACGCAATATCTTGTGCAAATACATCTTTATAATTAAATGTTATAACTCCAGTGTCACCATGTTCATTATAAATTTTAACTCCTGGAATTTCTTTCATTTTTTTAATAGCATAATCATGCAATTCTTTTTCATATTTTTGAATGTTATCCATTCCAATTTTCATTAAATAATCGACAGCTGCACCTAAACCGATTGCCCCTTCAATATGTGGAGTACCAGCCTCAAATTTATGAGGAGGCTTGACTAACATATAATCACCACATGTATCAAATCTAGAATTCATGCCGCCCCCCATCATTAATGGTGGTAATTCTTCTAAGAGTTTATATTTTCCATATACGACTCCAATTCCAGTTGGTCCACACATTTTGTGCCCTGAAAAACATAAAAAATCACAATCCAAATCTTTCACATCAACCTTAAGATGAGGAACACTTTGTGCACCATCAACAATAACTAAAATATTGTTTTGATGTGCAACTTCACAAATCCCTTTTATATCAGCACAATAACCTAAAACATTTGTAACATGAGCCACACTAATGACTTTAGTTCTTGGAGTTATTGCTTTTTTTACGTTTTCGACTGTTAATCTTCCTTCTTCATCAAGCGGAATGTATCCTATTGTTATTTTCTTATCTTGTTGCATTTTAAACCAAGGTAAAACATTAGAAGCGTGTTCTGCTTGAGTAATTAAGACTTCATCGCCTTCATTCAAAAACTTCTCACTTACACCATAAACAACACTATTTAAAGACATACTCGCGCCTGAAGTAAAAAAGACTTCTTTATAATCAGCATTAATAAAATTAGCTACTTTTTTACGAGCTTCTTCATAACAAACATCAACATCATGTGATAAATCATAATCGCCACGATGCGCATTTGCACCTAAATCAGTGTAATAGTATGACACTGCATCAATAACACTTTGTGGCTTAAGAGTTGTTGCTGCATTATCTAAATATATAACATTTTTACCATGAATTTGTTTATTTAGCATTGGAAAATCTTTTCTAATTTCCTTAACATTAAGCATTATTTGATCACTCCCTCTAGATAATCAATAATTTTTTGTTGAGTTTCATCATCATTTAACTCTTTAATAATCGGTTTAAAATATCCAAGTGCTATAAATCTTTTTGCTTCCTTTTCACTTACACCACGTGAAGTTAAATAAAATATTACTTCTTCATCAATTTTACCTACTGCTGTATCATGACTTGCTTTTACATCATCTTCAGCAATATATAAAAATGGTCGAGCATAACCTTTTGACTTTTCATCAAATGTAACAATAACCGTCTTTTGATGCGATTCACTTACACTGGCACCTTTTTTAATATCCCCAATACCAGTAATATCTAAAATAGCATCGCCATAAACAATTCCATAATTTAAGATGTTACCTTTGCTAAAACGACTTAAATTATTTGTTGTCACTGTATGATGTTTAATATTTTGATCATAACTGATTGTTGCCGATTGATAATCACTTTCCGAACCATCTGCAACTAAATTTATACATGAATTAATATTCAAATTTGATACAACCAAATCAATTAAAATTCGTTTGTAAATTCCACTATTTTCAACATTAATTTTAACATTATCGGAATTAGACTTATTACTATAAATGCTACTATGCTTTAAACTACTTGAAACGTTAACTACAATATCAATTTGCGAATAACTAGGATTAAATTCGACAAGCGATATTTCACCACTATTAGCAACTATTTTCAATTCTTCTACCTTTACATCATAGTTAAGTTTTATATCAATATTTCCATTTAAAAATAAAGTATTGTTCTGATAGATTAAATTAGGAAAATTATGGTTTAAAATTTCACTAAAATTGATAAGCATTTTACTTTACCTCTTTACGAGCACAACTTTCTAAAAGTACTGGTTTTACCTCTTCTTTTACTATTTCAATACCTAATTCTTCTTTAATCCATTCATAACCTTTTTCATCAATCTTTTTAATGATAGATTCATCGCCACTAACTGCTACTTTACCATTTACAATAACGTGAACGAATTGTGGTTTAATTAACGTATATAATCGAGCATAGTGAGAAACAATTACTAGCCCTAAATTTGTGCGTTCTTTTAAAGCATTAATTGATTTTGCAACTTGATGTAAACCATCTACATCTAAACCAGAATCAATTTCATCCAACAATGAAATTTTAGGTTCAAGTAAGCGCATTTGTAGAATTTCATTACGTTTCTTTTCTCCACCCGAAAAACCTTCATTAATTGAACGATGAACCATATCTAGGGTAAAACCAACTTCTTTAGCAGAATCTTCTAATCCTTTGATAAATTTAAACAAAGAAATAGGTGTTTCTCTTTTGGCATTAATTGCACTTTTTAAAAAATCCGAAACAGAAACGCCATTAATTTCTTGTGGGTATTGAAAAGCTAAAAACAATCCTTTTTTAGCACGTTCATCAACACTCATTTGTAAAACATCTTCATCATCTAATAAAATTTGTCCACTAGTAACAACATATTTTGGATGACCCATAATTACATTTAATAATGTTGATTTACCGTGACCATTTGGCCCTAATAGGGCGTGTGTTTCGCCTTCATTAATTTCTAAATTTATTCCTTTTAAAATCTCTTTTCCATCTACACTTACGTGTAAATCAATAATTTTTAATTTTGACATTAAAAATCAACTCCTTAACAAAATGTATTTTATATTTTTTGAAAGCAAAATACAAATAATATAATAATTTTTTTGTTAAATAAATAATTTATTTAATATTTTAATTGAAAAAGGGCCATTTTTAGAGTAAAATAGATTTGCATTGGAATTTTTAAGGAGGAAAATTATGAAAAAATCTGCAATTTCACTCTCTTTACTTTTATTATTGGGTGCAACAACTTTAACTGCTTGTAATAGTGGTAATGTTAAACCTTTAGTAATCGATGGTAAAGATGTCTTATTCAGTTATGGTGATAAAAACTTTACTGCTGATGATCTTCTTGGAAATGAAGGTTCATACACTTATAGTTTCTTGAAATCTGAAGAAGGCGCTAGAGAATTATATAACGCTATTGAAAAAGCAATTATTCAACAAGAAGTTGAAGTCGATGACAATATTAAAAATGCCGTTGCATTTAAAATGGATGAATGGAAAGAAAAAGTTAAAACATATGCTACTGAAAATGGTTTAACTGAAAGAATGGCTGAAAAAGCTTTACTTGCTCAAGAAGGTTTTGAAACTCGTAAAGACTTAGAAGATAGTTATATTTTAGCTGAACAAAAAACTCAATTAAACAAAAACTATCAAGCTAACAACCTTGAACCAAAAGTCAAAGATGGCAAAATCGATATTAATGAAGCTTCATTATTAAAAGACTATGTTTCAAATGCTACTCCAATGATTATGAAACATGTTTTAGTTAAAACTGCTGATACTGGTAATGTTTTTGCTCAAGCAAACATTACAGAACAAGAATCAATCAAATTAGGTACAGTTGTTAAAAGATTAGCTTTAGGAAACAAAACTAGCAATTCATTTGCTGAAGTTGCGGTTGATGAAAGTGATGATGGTTCAGCTAAAAATGGCGGTAACTTAGGCATTGTTGATGAATACACTTCATTTGTTAATGAATTTAAATTAGGTGTTTATTCTTCTATTGCTTATAATGCAAAAGCAAGTGGTAATAATGAAAAATACAATAACATTGTTACTTCATTGAATTTAGATAAAACTATGTTTGAAACTAATGGAATTTATGAAACTGTTGATTACATTGTAGTTGAAGATGTTGTAAAAGATTTAATTGATAACGCTCACAGCGTTGGTAATCAAGTCCCTGGAAAAGATGAAGATTACACTCGCTACCCTAGAAATATGGCCTTTAATAAATATTTCAATTTCTCTGGATTCAAATATTTAAAAGTTAATAACAAAACTACACTTGCAGGTAGTGGTAATGAAAAAGATGTTCGCACTAATGATCAAGGATATGTTGTTGATGAAAACAATAATCCTATTGTTGTAACACGTAGTGAATATGGGATTCATTTCATCTCTGTTACTTGGTCTTCTTTAGATCACACACTTGAAGATTCGGTTGAATACTTCATGACTAACTTAAATTTAGAAGGTATCGAAAATGGTTATTATAAAAACCCATTATTCAATAAAGGTTATTCTGAATCAGTTGCTACACTTGAAAAAAATCGTAAATCTGAAATTGAAGGTCGTGTAACAAACTTCTTACAAGGTGGATACGCCACTTCTGTTAGTGCTGATCAACAAATTATGTCATATAAAATGTTTAAAGTTTATCAAAATAAAGTCAAAGTTAACGATGAAGAAATTGCAAAAGCTGTCAATGATTACGTTGATTTAAAATTAGATGCTCATAAAACAAAAATTAACAACGCTATCGAATCAACTTTAGACACTTATGTTCGCAAAGTTGAAGCTGATATTTCACTTCACGAAGAAATATATGGCAATAAATAATAAGGAGGTTATGAAAAATGAAAAAAGGTATTAAAGTTATTCCATTTGCTCTAGCTGCTTTATTATTAGTTGGTTGTTCTTCTAGTAGTATTGGACCAAGTAATGGTAAAAATCCAATTGTAGGTGATAATGGTACTACATATCAAGAATTTTATGATGAAATGTATGCTAGTATCGGAGCAGAATATGCTGCAAAAGAGCTTATCTTACAAGTTTCAAAAGATGTTTATAATAAATCAGAAAATTTTAAAGATTTAAATATCTATGAAGAACGTAAAAATGATGTTTTAGATGAATTTTATACTTCTTCATATAAAAAAGATGGTCTATTCCAAGAAAGATTACTAGTCGAAGATTTACAATCAAAAGGTTATAAAATTATTGTTCCAGAAGATGGAAAATTATTTGAAGAAACTGAAGATTTATCTAATCTCGTTAAGTATCAAGGATTACATTCAGTTTTAAAAGCTGATTACAGTGATTATTTTGCTAAAAAAGCTGACTATGATATTTATTCTCAATTATTAAAAGAAGAATATATTTTAACTCAAAAGGTAGATTATTTTAAAACAAAGAAAATTAGAAAAGTTCAATACTTCACTTTTACACCTAATGATTCAAATGCTGCAATTGAAATTAAAGAAGCATTAGAAAAAGAATTAACTAATGATAAGATGAGTTTTGATGAGTTTAAAACTTTATCTGAAACTAAATTCCAATCTTCTTATGAAAAAGTTGCTTTAGATAAAGTTGCTAAAGATTACGCAGTTATTAACGATAATCCAACAACAGAAGCCGAATTAAAATATAAAGATTTATACATTAAAGATTACTTTGTCGATGATGGCAATGGAAATATGGTCATTAACGATAAGTTAAGTGACACACAAAAAACAAAAGTTAAAGATGCTATGAACACTTATACTAATAATGGTGCTTATTCTAAAGAATTTGGTTATTTATTAAAACAACTTGAAGTATATAATACACTTGGTTATAAAGAAAAAACTATGGCTAACGATGATACTACTGGCGCCTTAGTTGAAGCAAGTATTGATACAAAATTATTTAAAACAACTCGTGAAGATGAAGCAAAATCAAATTTCTTAGATTTTACTGACCAAGGTAGTAAAGTATTCAAATCAGGTACTTCATATTATGTTGTCCGTTATGAAATCATTGATGAAACTACTACTGACAAGGCTTTAAAAGTTGAAGGTGCTAATGCTTTAACTAAAAACTCAACAAACGTTAAAAACGCTGTTTCTTATTATTTAGAACAATATGGTGTTAATGTATATGAACAAGCACTATATGATTATTTAAAAGAAACTTACGGTTTTGAAAAATAATTAATTTTAAAAGGAAGGCGTTATCGTCTTCCTTTTTTTGGAGGTATTAAAATGGATTGTTTATTTTGCAAAATTATTAATGGTGAGATTCCATCAACAAAAGTCTATGAAGATGATTTAGTCGTTGCTTTTATGGATATTTCTCAAATAACAGATGGTCATACATTAGTTGTCCCTAAACAACACTTTACAAATTTTTTAGATATTAATAGTAATGTTTTAGCTCATTTAAATATCGTTGCTCAAAAAATTGCTCAAGCAATGATGAAATCACTAGATGGTATAAAAGGAATTAATATTATTAATAATTGTGGTGAAAAAGCTGGCCAAGTTGTTATGCATTATCATCTACATTTAATTCCTAGATATGATAATGATGGTTTTAGTATTAACCATCTTGATAATAGTAATAATATTAATTTTGATAAATTAGCAAAACTAGCAAAAAGTATTAATAGTAATATATAAAAAAATTCATCATTACGATGAATTTTTTTATTTTATCTTGGGCTTGTAAAATGAACGATCCTCTAAAAAAGGAGCACGTTGTGTAAATTCCCCTTCATTAACTGATTGTAGCATCTTTTCAATCATATTGATTCTAGAGTCTAAATTGTCGATTAAATAAATAACTTCTGCTTCTAAAATTTGAGGTAATACTGGACTACCAAATTCTTTTTTCCCATGATGAGATAAAACTAGATGTTGTAAAATAGTTGCTACTTCATCGCTTACTTCAAGTTTATCACATGTTTCTTTTATTAAAGCTTGAATAATTGAAATATGCCCAATTAACTTTCCTTCTAAAGTATATTTAGGTAACACTGGACCTGATAATTCAATTGTCTTACCAATATCATGTAAAATAATCCCTGCATATAAAAATGAACGATTTAAATTTTTATATAACTTTGCTAAAGCATTTGCATCATCTAGCATTGAAACTGTATGATGAATTAATCCTGATGCATATTCATGATGATTACGACTTGCAGCAGGATAAATAACTAATGATAAAATATTTTGTGTAACAATTGATTCAACAACTTTTTTAATTTCAAGATTTTCAATACTATTTACATAATCAAACAATTTTCTTTGAAGCACTTCTCGACTAACTGGAGCACTAGCTATATAATCAGCTATATCAATATCTTCTGGTTTTACAATTTCACCCTGTCCAACTTTAAGTTGTAAAACATTGCGATATTTGATAACTTGGGCTTTTATTTCAACAATATTTCCTATTTGAAAAACTTCCTCATCATTATCCTTAATTTCCCATTTTCGACCTTCAATTTGACCAGTATGATCTTGAAAAACAATATTTAAATAACTAAGGCCAGCATTTGTTACTCCTCTTGTCATATTGGCAATCAAAAACTTTTCTTTAATTTCCGTATTTTCTTTTAAATCAATAACCATTATTTTCACCTCCAAACAATGACATATAATGATTTATCTCTTCATTATTATACCCTAAATATAATAAATATCGATATAAATTTTGTCTCATTTTATCATTGTTATAACGCTTATGCGATTTAATATACTTATATGCGGCTTGATTTATATTTTCATTAATCTGTTCTTCTACTTCTAAAGTAAAATACTTGTCCACATCTTTAAAACCATCCATCTCTAACTGATGAATAATTTTTAATTTACCATAATTTCGAGTCAAACATTTATTAATTGTTTTATTAATAATATATTCATCATCAATTAAGCTTAATTGTTCTAATCTTTTAATTACTTGATTAGTAACTATTTCACTATATTTTTTGTTGATCATTAATTTAACTTTAAAAGAGGAATATTCTCTTTTTCTAGTTAGTTTAAGACCATATTCTAATGCTTTATAGTAATCTTCTTTGGCCTTAATTTCTTTAAGTTCAATATCTAAACCTTCACGTAAATGTAAATCAAGATAAGTATTTATACTTACTTCAAGTTCTTGATTATTGCTAAATTGAACTATTGCTTGATTCTTCGTTACTAATACTTTGGTTATTAACATATTTACGTTTTAAAACCATCCAACGATACTCATCTTTTACTTCTTTATAGATATTTACTCGGCGTTTATGATTGAAATTCATTACTACAAAGAATCCTATAATTAAACCAAAATAGAAAGTAGCAAATCGCCAAATTAACATTCCAGAAGCCAATAGTGTTTTACTACCAAAAAAATTAGCAAACACTAAACCAAAGAAAAACTCGGCTCCACCGCTTGCACCTGGAATTGGAACAAATGAGGCTAAAAGTGAAATATATGAACTCAACGCTAAAACAGTAAAAATTTGAATTGGTTCGACTTTAACATTGAGTGCTAATGCACAAAAGAATGGAATAGAAAAATAAAAACTAAATCGGCAAACATACAATAAACATGCAATAATAAACGGTTTTAAGTTACCTTTTATATCACTTAACTCTTTACGCAACTTTTTAATTTTATGATCAACTTTGCGATTCATTTTTTCTAAATCTTTAACAATATGAATTTTATATAATATTTTGCAAATCCATTTAACAAACTTTTCAACACCTTTAAAATATGCCAAAAAGATAACGCCAAAAATACCAAACAAATTAATACCAAAACCAATTATTACTAAAGTTAAAAAATTAATCTTTAAGCCGAATATTTCAACAATATTCATTGAATTTCCCTGACGAAATAATATTGTAACAAAACAGTATAAGACAAGTACTAACTCATATGCAATAAAATTAAGAATTAATACTGTACCCGAATTTTCTATATGAACTCCCTGCTTTTCAAACACATAAGCTTGAGCAAATTGTCCGCCGGTTGCACTAGGTGTAATAGCACTAAAAAAAGAACCAACCATCGCATTTAAGATGGCTTCTTTAAATGTATAATCTTTTTTGGATTTTCGTGTTAAGACAAACAATATTAGTGCATCAAAAATATACATAAATGAAAAAACTCCGATTGCTAAAACAACAAATATCCATTGAGCTTTGCTCAAAACATCAACTACCCCATTAAAATCATCTTTTACAAAAAAGAAAACGACTATAATTGAAAAAATAAAAATAAGGGAAACGTTTAAAATATTGTGGGATTTTTTCTTACTATCTATTTTTTCCATATCAAATTCTCCTTTCCCTCTATGCCGTATATTATAAAGTAATATACGAGTAAAATCTACTATTATATACTTAAAAGGGTAAGAAAATCGTTTTTTTAACACAAAAAAATTGAAAATCGTTTTCAAACATTGTATAATTATATCGGTAAAAAAGAAAGGAGAAGTTATTTTTGCTAAAAAAATAACAAATTTTTTAAAATGAACAAAAAATATGTATATGCTTTTAGTGAAGGCCAAGAAGTCCTAAAAAAAGGCGGCATGCAAGCAATGCGTAACCTATTAGGTGGTAAAGGTGCTGGCTTATCTGATATGCTTTGTGCTGGATTACCAGTCCCTCCTGGCTTCACAGTTACAACTGAAGCTTGTAACCGCTATTATGCTGATAAAGAAACTGTTGCTCCTGAAATTGTTGAACAAATTAAGAAAGCAATGCAAGATCTTGAAGCATTAACTGGAAAACAATTTGGTAATCCAGAAAACCCACTTTTAGTATCTGTTCGTTCTGGTGCTAGAATTTCTATGCCAGGTATGATGGATACAGTTTTAAACCTTGGTATGAACGATAAAGTTGCAGAAGGTTTAGCTAAATTAACTAATAATGAAAGATTCGCATACGATTCATATCGCCGTTTCATCCAAATGTATGCTGATGTTGTTGAAGATTTAGGAAAAGTAAACTTTGATAAAATCTTAGATGGCAAAAAAGAAGCTAACGGATTAAAGTATGATACTGAATTAACTGCACAACATTTAAAAGAAATCGTTGTTGAATACAAAGCTAAATATAAAGAATTAAAAGGTGAAGACTTCCCTACAGATGCTCAAGACCAATTATTAGCTGCTGTTAAAGCTGTATTTAGATCTTGGAACAACGCTCGTGCTATCTACTACCGTAAGATGAATGATATCCCTCACGATATCGGTACTGCTGTTAACGTTCAAATGATGGCATTCGGTAACATGGGTGATAACTGTGGTACTGGTGTTGCTTTCTCAAGAAACCCAGCTACAGGTGAAAATGCTATTTATGGTGAATTCTTAATCAACGCACAAGGTGAAGACGTTGTTGCTGGTATTAGAACTCCATTAAGCATTAACGAATTAAAAGCTATTATGCCTGAAGTATATGAACAATTCTGTACAACAGCTAAAAACTTAGAAAAACATTACAAGAACATGCAAGACATGGAATTTACTATTGAAAATAGAAAATTATACATGTTACAAACTCGTAATGGTAAAAGAACAGCTCAAGCAGCTTTAAAGATTGCTTGTGACTTATATGATGAAGGTTTAGTAACTAAAGAAGAAGCTATCTTATTAGTTGAACCATCTCAATTAGATACTTTACTTCACCCTACGTTTGACCCTAAAGAATTAAAGAAAGCAAAACCTACAGGTCAAGCTTTACCAGCTTCTCCAGGTGCAGCTTGTGGTAAAGTTGTATTTGAAGCTGATGACGCTGTTGCATGGGCTAAAAATGGTGAAAAAGTCGTCTTAGTAAGACTTGAAACTTCACCAGAAGATATCGAAGGTATGGACTATGCTCAAGGTATCTTAACTGCTCGTGGTGGTATGACTTCTCACGCAGCTGTTGTTGCTCGTGGTATGGGTAAATGCTGTGTTGCAGGTTGTACTGAACTTGTAATTAACGAAGAAGCTAAAACTGCTACATTAAATGGTGTTACTTTCAATGAAGGTGACTACATTTCATTAGATGGCTCTACTGGTAACATCTATGCAGGTGTTATTCCTACAGTTGAAGCATCAATCACTGGCGACTTTGGTCGTGTAATGGGTTGGGCTGATGAATTAAGAACATTAAAAGTCCGTGCTAATGCTGATACTCCAAAAGATGCTCGTACTGCTGTTAACTTTGGTGCTGAAGGTATCGGTTTAACAAGAACTGAACATATGTTCTTCGAAGCTTCAAGAATTAAGGCTGTAAGAGAAATGATCTTAGCTAAAACAGTTGAACAAAGAGAAGCTGCATTAAATAAGATTCTTCCAATGCAAAGAAGTGACTTTGAAGCTATTTACGAAGAAATGGAAACTAGACCAGTAACTATCCGTTACTTAGATCCACCTCTACATGAATTCTTACCTACTCAAGAAGAAGATATCGTTGAATTAGCTAAAGAATTAAATGTAACAGTTGATGAAATCCATGAAACAATTGCTCGTTTACATGAATTTAACCCAATGATGGGTCATAGAGGTTGCCGTTTAGCAGTAACTTATCCTGAAATTGCTAAGATGCAAACTCACGCTGTTATTGAAGCTGCTATCAACGTTAATAAGAAACACCCTGATTGGAATATCGTTCCAGAAATTATGATTCCATTAGTTGGTGAACCAAGAGAAATGAAGTTCGTTAAAGACATCGTAGTTGAAACTGCTGACAGCATCATTAAAGAAGCTGGCGTTAACTTAAACTACCATGTTGGTACAATGATTGAAATTCCTCGTGCTGCATTACTTGCAGATGAAATCGCTAAAGAAGCTGAATTCTTCAGTTTTGGTACAAATGACTTAACTCAAATGACTTTCGGTTTCTCACGTGATGATGCTGGTAAATTCTTAGATGCTTACTATAACAATAAGATTTATCAAAGTGATCCATTTGCTCACTTAGACCAAGCTGGCGTTGGTAAATTAGTTGCTATGGCTACTAAACTTGGTAGAGAAACACGTCCTGACTTAAAGGTCGGTGTATGTGGTGAAACTGGTGGCGATCCTTCTTCTGTCGAATTCTTCCACAAAGTTGGTTTAAGCTATGTTTCATGTTCACCATTCCGTATTCCAGTTGCTCGTTTAGCTGCTGCTCAAGCTGCTGTTAAAAACAAGAAATAGTGAATAAATAAAAGACTCAATCGTAATTGATTGAGTCTTTTTATATTGTCTTTAATTTTGTTAAAGCTTTTTTTAACATCTTTAAATGATCAAAACATAAACTTGATTTAATCATGTTATTCTTTTCATCAATAATATTTTCTAAAACAATATTACCATTACTTAAAGTAACATATAGTTTATCGTCTTTATGATAATAATCTAGTTTAAATAATTTAGCTTCACTAGCATCATCGCCTGCTTTATAAACTAATTCATCATAATTAATTATTGCCATAAAGCAATCACTTATAATCCATCCTCGTTCATCACGATTTGGATCACTAAACATCCCTAATTCAATTAAGTTAGCGTTACTAACATTAGTTTCTTCAAATAATTCTCGTTTAGCACAAGTTTCTAAATTTTCATTTTCTTCTAAAAACCCTCCAGGGAACCCATAGTAATCTTTAAATGGAGGATTTTTTCGCTTAATTAATAAAACATATAATTGATTATCTTTATAAGTAAAAATAATATTATCTGCTGTTACTGAAGGTTTTTTATACTCTTTCATGTTTATCTTTCACCACCAATCGAACAATAATAAACATAATTGGAACCGCTAAAATTGCCGCTAAAAATAATGAAATAAGTGACGATAATTTAAGTACTTTTTCAAAAAGATAAAGGAATCCTTGATTGATTAAATAATTCGGGATTTGTGTTAGAGGATATAATAAATATCTTTTAATATTAAAGTTAGTATTAAATACATATTTTACTTGTAAAAGATAGGCAAAAGTGAACCAAATTAAATACCCTACTGTTAATGATATATCAATACCATAAAATCTTGGCTCACCTTGTAAAAAAAGTCGAACTAAATAAGGAATTAAAATTCCTCCCATAAGCGTGTTTATACCACCGACAATTAAAAATTTAACAATTTCTAAACTTAAAACTTTTTTAATAAAATTAATCATAACTTAATCACCTTCGTTGCAATAAAGGTTGGAATTTTAAATTCATTTAATTTGCCATAACCGTTATAATCTTCATATAAATCTTCTAAAGTAAAACCTGCAATTAATTGACTTCTAATTTGTTCTTCAATCGTATGAGAAAATTGAATCCCCCAATCATTTAGTAAACATAAATTATATAAGTTTTTATCTTTTAAGGGATTAAATGGTAAGCCAAACTTCACACTTGTTTCATCATCTTCATCAAAAACATAATTTAAACCAATATCAAGTCCACTTATTAATCGTCCTTGTTTTTTTAAAATGCGATAACATTCTTTAAAAAGTGGCAATACTTCTTCAATATAACAATTAGAAACTGGATGGATAATTAAATCAAATTCTTCGTCTTTAAATGGAAGTGGTTTTGACATATCTGCTTTAACAATTTTAATATCATATTCTTCTTTTATAGCCATCTTTTTTTCACTTTCTAGTTGACTATCACTATAATCTAAAACTGTTACCTTTGCGCCTAAAGCAGCCATTATGGGCATTTGTTGAGCACCACCACTTGCTAACCCTAAAACTTTTTTGTTTTTAACATCACCAATCCAAGAATGAGGAACAAATTTAGTTGGGGTTAATTTAATATTATAATCACCTTTTTTGGCATTGATAAACTCTTCATGACTGATTGGTCTTCCCCATTCCCAATCTTCCTTATTCCATTTATCAAAAACTTTTGAGTTAATATCAGTATATGACATTTTATTCAACCCCTTCTAAACTAAACACTTCTTTTCCTATTCCTAAATGAAGGACATATTCATTAGGGTAATTACTTTTATTTAAACTATTTTCAACTTGTTTAAAACCAAAACGTTGATAATAATTAATATCGCCCACTAAATAAATATCTTCTTCTTTAAATCGTTCTAAACCAATATTCATTAATTTAGTGCCAATCCCTCTTTTTTGATATTCTTTTTTAACAACAAGTGGACACACTAAAATAAACTTATTGATTTTAGAAAACATTATATAACCTACTTCTTGGTTATCTTTATATGCTACTAATTCTAAAACTTTGTATTTATGAATTTTTTTAACATAATTTACATCTTCTTCTTTATTTAAATCATTATAAATTAAATCATAAACTTTAGAATAATTAATGTCTTTATCATCGATATTTAAAACATCTAATGTTTTATCAAAAACGACATATAATAAAACATAAGGAAGACTTCTATCATATGAAAAATTAATACACTTTTCATTAATTTTACAATATGGATAATTTTCTTTAATAAAACTAAAAGCATTATTATTACTAAAATAAATACTTAAATAGTTTTTGCGGCATCCAATCTTAATAAAACTATGATTGAAAGTAAAACAAGGCATTTTTGATTTGTCACTCATGTTTTCATCATAACAATAGTATTTATCTAAATAATCTAATAAAGGTTTTACTTTATCTTGTTTTTCTTGATCAACTAAAGCTAAAAAATCATTAATTTTCATATGTAATCACCTATTTTAAATTATAAACTTTTTTTCCATATTTACAATAAAAAAGCAACTAGCTTCCACTAGTTGCCAAAATAACATTTTATAACTTAGTAAATTAAATAAAATATAAATGGAATTATTCCAATTACAAGTATTACATAGTTTAAATAAGAAAACTTCTCCTTAATAATTGCTGAAATATATTTATAATTAATGATTAAATATATAATTATTGAAGATGCACCCAAAATAACTATAAAATAATTTTGAACAACATTCCCCATTAATTCTTCCATAATTACTTTATACACAACTCTATTTGCAATAATAACAATTGCTATAGCTAATAAATATTTTATCCATCTTTGATACTTTTCACTCATAGTTTTCCCTCCTCATTTAATTAATTTTTCCTTATTATTAGCTTATATTTTCATTTTAATCACATCCATATTATTATAAGTAAATATCTTTAATTTTAATGTATCATATTATAAGTGTAATTGCAACCATAAGTTGTTGACAAAAAAAGGCAATCTTTTGATAGATTACCTTTATTGATGATTATTTTATATCATCTCTTGTATAATGTTTATCTTCTTCTTTAACATCTAATCCTAAAGTACCTCCAGGATTTAAATTGTAATTTGGATCAAAATATTCTTTTAAATGACGAATAACACCATATTCATTATGTCCTAATTGTCCTTCAAGCCATGGTCCAAACATTTTACCAATGCCATGGTGATGTGACATGGCAGCTTTCGATTTTTGAATAGCATCTAAAATAGAGGCATGATATTTTCTAAATTCTTCAACCTCACTAATTTTTCCCATAAAAATGAAGTATAAGTTAGCCCCTTGAGGATAACAATGTGACATATGAGTTGTAACAATCATATTTGGAAGTTTATGACATACTTCACGAACATCTTTATGGACTTGTGCCATATTTGACCAGTTTACACTACATTCCATTGTATCAATAGTAACGCCAAAATCCATTAATGAATCACGTAAATATGGATCATTAAAGCGACCTTTTTCCCAACTTTTACAAACAAATCCTGTAAGAGACATACCACCATATTGGCGAGCAATACGTTTGATATTTTTATAAACGTTTTTAGAAAAGCCTTTTTCACCATCAGTAAAACCTAAGAATAGACATCTTTCCATATCTTTATAACCTCTTAGATTTAATATTTTTTGAAGAGGAGTTTCATCAACATTATATAATCTTAACATTAAATTTGTTTCTTCTGGGTCTGATAATCTAAAGACAGACGAAAAACCACATTCTTTTTGCATCATTTCTCTTGCCGCATTCATCGCATCAGTCCAAGTTTTAAAGATAAAACTAAAACGTTTACGATTTTCAGGCATATAACGGAATACTTTTAATTTAACATCGGTTAAAATACCAAAAGTTCCTTCACTACCCATCATTAATTGATTTAAATTTGGCCCGGTTGCTTCACGTGGATAAGGTGAAGTTTTAAATTCACCTCTTATTGTTGCATAACGTTGAGACATAACAATATCACTAATACAACCATAATATGTTGAATTTTGACCAGCACCACGAGTTACGACCCAACCACCAACAGATGAATATTCAAAACTTTGAGGAAAGTGACCACATGTATATTGTCTTTTGGCACCAAATTCACTTATAGCATTATTTAAATGTTTTTCTAAATCTGGTCCAGACATCCCTGCTTGAACAGTAATTGTTTGATCAATTTCATTAAACTCAATTACTTTATTAAAGTTTTTACGCATATCTAAAGATACTCCACCCATAACTGGTTCAACACCTCTAGTTACACTACTGCCACCACCATAAACATATAATTTCAAATTATTTTTAGCAATATAATCAACAATTTGTTGAATTTCATCATGACTAGACGGATATAAAACAACATCAGGCAAAGAATCAATTTGTTTATGACGTAATCTTAATAAATCAAAACCCGTTTGTCCATAAGCAACACTTAAACGATCATAATCTTCTTGACTAACATTATCTTCACCGACAATTTGTTTAAAAGCATCAACGTGTTTTTGATCAATTTTAGGTGCATATTTTGCTTGATCAAGTTTAACTTCATCCATTCCAACATCATTATTACAAATGTATTGTTTAAAATCATCATCATTCATTTTAAACTTTTCTTTCATCATTTTATATAATGTCTCTTTAGGAAATTTAAAAAATTCTGGATCTCCCCATCTAAATATTGAACGATAGCTTTTTTTAGGTGCTACTTCTTTAACCCATTTAGGCTCAAATCCTTTGTATGGCTTATGACTCATTTTCTTTCCTCCTCAAGTAAATTACTTGTAATAACTATATCTACACCACTATTTAAAATATTTTTAATGATAACATCACCATAATGATAGTATTTATCTAAAGTAACTTTATTTAACTCTTTCATTATTAAAAATAAATCTTTTTTATTTACTTCATTCGTTGTTTTAACACTTATTACTGGAACATCTTTAAAAATTGTTTTTACAGTTGTTTGCAAAGTTCTTTTAGGACATTTTAATTCATTTTCAAAAAAAGCAAGACCTCTTTGACATTTATTACCACTTATTTGTCCATTTTCATCTTGTCTTAAAAGGCAACTATTAGGGCAAACAATACAAATTAACTCTTTCATTTACCTAATTCCTCCACATCAATTGATACTTTGCTTTCTTTGGTTAAATCTTTAAACGTATATACCAAGCGTTCCATTTCCGGCGGTAATAACTTAAGATAGCGTTTTTCTAAAACAACTTTTTCATCAACTTTAATTATTAATTTGGCATTTTTTAATTCTTTGTTACTTCTAAAATAAAAGGTAACATCTAATTGTTTATTTAAATCTAAACATTGTGGAACAACATAGCTTAAATTATTTTTAATTTCAATATTGATTAAATTACGTTTTTCTTTTTGATAACTACTTGCACTATTTCCTGCTTTAATAGCCGATTCAGTTACATAATCGACTAAATCAAAAACATGCAAACAGTTACCACTAACAAATAAACCATCAATACTAGTCATTAATGTTTGATCAACTTTTGCCCCTTTTGTTCTATTATCAATTACTACGCCTAGTTTTTCAATTAATTCATTTTCAGGAATCAAACCGACTGAAACAATTAAAGTATCACATTTTACTATTTCACTCGTATTAGGAATAATCTTTAAATTTTCATCAACTTTAGCTATTTCAACAGCCTCTAAGCGATCTTTTCCAAACACTTTGGTAACTGTATGTGATAAATATAAAGGAATATCAAAATCCTTTAAGCATTGATTAATATTTCGACTCAAACCACTTGGAGTATTTTTTATTTCATACACCCCAAGCACCTTACTACCTTCTAAGGTAAGTCTTCTTGCCATAATAAGACCAATATCGCCACTTCCTAAGATAACAACATTTTGACCCACCTTTTGACCAAGTAAATTGATATAGTTTTGAGCAGTACCAGCGGTTAATAAACCACTTGGTCTAGTTCCAACAATACTAACTTGGCGAGCCGTTCTTTCACGGCACCCAGAAGATAATATTAAAGTTTTTGAAGTTATTTTACTAACGCCATTTGCATTAACAATATGTAATTCAAAACCATCTTCTAATTTAATTATTTTAGTAACAAATGTTAATAACAAAACATCAATCTTTCTTTTATAAACTTCATTAATAAAGCGAGTGGCATAATCTGGTCCAGTTAATTTTTCATTAAAAGTGATTAGACCAAATCCATCATGAATACATTGTTTTAATATTCCCCCTAATCGTGCTTCTCTTTCAATTAGAAGGACATGTTGATGATTATCATATGCACTAATAGAAGCAGCTAATCCACTTGGTCCCCCACCAATAACAACTACATCATAATCCATCATTTTCACCACCCTTATTTGACTTTAGGCAAATATAACTTTCTAATGAATTTTTCGTTACTTTTTCAACTGGAATATTATAAAAATCCGCGATAATTTTTGAAACTAAAGGTGAACAAAAACCTCCTTGGCAGCGCCCCATTCCAGCACGCACACGTTTTTTTATACCATCAATATTTTTGATTGGTAAAGGTGATTTTAAACAATCAATAATTTCACCTTTTGAAACCTCTTCACAGCGGCAAATAATAATTCCATAATCACTATTTTGTTTAATTAATCTATCTCGACTAATTTCATCTAATTCATTTAAATGACCATATCCTTTTCTAATTGGATTAAAGTTTTCATTAATTGAAGCATGTAATTTTAAAGCTATTTCTTTACTAACATTTTTAGCAACCAAAGGTGCGGTTGTAAGACCAGGTGATTGGATACCTGCTATATGATATAAATTATGACAGTTTCTTCCCCACTCAATAACAAAATCTTCTTCATATGTGCAAGCTCTAACTCCACTAAAATAAGTTATGATATCACTTCTTTTTAAATTTGGATATGCTTCTTTTTGTTTATTAAAAATGTTATCAATACTTTCTTTACTTACACTAAAATCTTCTTTAAATGGTGTTTCAATAGCATCAGGGCCTACTAAAATATTATTATCAACAGTTAAAATAATCCCTCCACCTTTTGAATGCGCTTTATTTTTCTTTAAATCTTTTTTACTTACAATACTATTTAATTCGCCAAAAGCTTTTTTATCAAAGATTAAATCTGTCCCTTTTCGAGGATGGATTGAATAAAATTGATCATTGGCCATTTTGGCAATTTCTTCAGCATATGTTCCACTAGCATTAACGACAATTTTAGCTTTAATCTTTCCTTTATTAGTTATAACTTCCTTAATTGAATCATTTTGTAAATTTAATCCTAAGCACATTGTCTCTAAATACACTTTTGCCCCATTACTAATTGCGTTTTCACAATAAGCAATACATAAAGAATATGGACAAACAATTCCAGCCATACTATTATATAAACTAAATTTTGCTTCCTTATTAATATGTGGCTCCATCTTAAATAATTGTTCTTTTTTAATAATTTTAGTATCATCTACACCACATTTTTTGACTCGATTATGTTTATAATATTGAATAACTGGTAAATAAGAAGATTTAGTAAAAATAACATGTTGACCAACGCGTTTAAATTTGACATCTAATTCCTTACAAACACTTTCATAGATTCTATTTGATTTAACAACTAGGCTTTGTTTTAAACTTCCTTTTTTTAAATCAACACCAGGATGAACTTCACCATCGTTTCTTCCGCTAGCCGCAAAAGCAACATCACTTTCTTTTTCAATCAAACAAACATTGAGATTATATCTAGTTAATTCACGGAGTAAAGAACATCCACTAATCCCACCGCCGATAATTAAAACGTCAACATTTAAACCATCTAAACTTTGATCATAGATATTTGGTTTACGAATTTTTTCTTCTTTTAAACCTTTAACAACAATATTATTAACGACATGGAATCCTTTTTTGACATTTTGTTTACCCAACTTTAATTTTTCTTCATATGAAGAAACTTCACCAGTTAAATAAATAACATCATTTACTATTCTTTTATGCATATTTTCACCTTCTTGTCGGTTGTTTGACCGACTATCTAATATAATAGTAATACCTACTATTTTTATTGTCAATATAGTATAATAAAATTGGTGATGAAAATGGCAAAAATTCGTAATGAAAATATCAAAGAATTGATTCAAGATACTTTAATCAACCTATGTGAAAATCGTCCTTTAAATAGTATCTCATTAAAATTAATAGCTAGTGAAGCAAATATTTCATGTGGTACATTATATTATTACTATAAAACGAAAAACGATATTATTATTGATATAGCAAATAAGGATTTAGATAAACAATATAATGATTTTGTTAATTGGATCGATGATTTAAGTAAAGATACTTCACTTCATCGTGCTATTTCTTATATTATTAAACGTAATATTTCAACTCTTAATAGTCGACTTCAACTTTTTTTAGAAGCAACAACAAATAATTTAATTTTACGAAAAGAATTAATTCGTCATTATAATCAATTTATCGATTTAATTGCTGATAAATTATCGAGTAAATATACTGATTCCAAATATTTATCGACTCTATTGATTATTATTTCTGATGGCTTATTTATTCAACAAAAGTTAAATAATAATATTAATATTGATGAATTTATTGATAAAACAATTAAATTAATTGAAAAATAAAAGGAGCATTTTACTCCTTTTTTATCCAACTATTTCATCTATCGCTTTAATAAAAGCATTTCTAAGTCCTAACTCTTCAAGTTTTGCAACACCTTTAATTGTCGTTCCTTTAGGAGAACATACTTCATTTTTTAAAATAGCCGGATGAGTTTTTGTTTCTAAACATTTTTTAGCACTACCTAAAACCATTTTACTTACTAAACGAAAACTTTCTTCATAAGTTAATCCATGTTTTACTCCAGCATCACTAAGTGATTCAATTACCATACTAATAAAAGCTGGTCCACATCCACTTAATGTTGATGCAATATCTAATTTATCTTCACTAACAAACTCGACTAAACCCATTTTAGAGAATAAAGAAAGAAATGTTTCTAATTGTGTCTTAGTTAAACTCGTCTTTTGATCACAAATAGTTATTCCTTCTAAACTAGCAATTGGAGTTGAAGGAATTGTTACAACAAGATTTACTTTTTTATTAAATAACTTAATTAAACTATTAAAAGTAAAACTAGCAGCAATGGAAATAATTAATTGATTATTTAAATTATCACTTATTTCATTAATAACTTGTTCCATTTGAAATGGCTTAACTCCTAAAATAATAACATCACAAGTTTTAGCAACACTATTATTATCTTTTAAAGGATTAATGTGATATTTATTTGTTCTTTGGATTAATTTATCATAATGTAGACTTGAAGCATAAATATCATTGCTATTAAATCCACTTTTAATTAAACCTTCACAAATGGCACTCGCCATATTACCAAAACCTATAAAACCTATTTTCATTATTCTTCTCCTTTGACTAATTTTTTAATTATCTTAACAACCTTTTCTTTGCCTAAGGAAGCAACATTTAAACATAAATCATAATTACTTGGATCACCAAAAGTTGCATCAGTATAATTTTGATAATAATTAGCTCTAATTTTATCCATTTTACGGATTTTTTTACTCGCTTCAATTAAAGTTAAATTATCGCGACTAGCAACATGACTAATACGATATTCATCATTTGCAACAATAAATACACGTAGTACATTACTATAATCTTTTAAAATATAATCAGCACAACGGCCAACAATAACAACATTATCTTTATTAGCAATATTAATAATTGCTTCTTTATTAGCTTTTAAAATAATGTCTTCCATTGATTCTTTGCCATTTATAGCACTAGTTGATGACATAAGTGAAGATAAAAAACTATTAAAACTTTTCTCATCTTGTTTATCTAAATAATCTAAACATAATCCACTTACTTTACTTGTTTCCTTTAAAATTTCTTTATCAAAATATTGATAATTTAATTCTTTTGCTAAAAGTTTAGCAACTTCTCTTCCTGAAGCCCCAAATTCTCGGCTTACGGTAATAATCATAAATCTTCCTCCTTTTCAAATGGATAAATAATTCCCCATTTTTTTCTTAGAGTATCCATTGTTTGCATAATTGTTAAAACTTCAATTTGTTTAACACTTTGACATTCAAGGTGTTTGTTGTTAATAGCATCGAAACATTCTAAAATTTGATATTCAAAACCAGTTATTTGTTTAGGGAAACTAAGTTCATTAATTAAATGATCATCATTATCATAATGACTTACTTTAGAAGGATTATTAATGTTATCAACAACTAAATAACCTTTGCTACCATAAATAAAACCCTTTCGACTAGTTTTCGAAATCATTGTTGCATGTAAACAGGCTATTTTATTATTTTCAAAAATTAAAGTTATATTATCACTTGCATCTAAATTGTTTTTAGTTTTAACACAATTGCCATCGACAAAAATCGGTAATGAATTAAAAACTAAACACGCAAATGTCAGTGGATAAATACCAACATCCAATAATGCTCCACCGGCTAAATAAGGATCATTTAGTCGAGGAACATTGACTAAATTATATCCTAAACTTGCTTCAACACTATTTACTTCCCCAATAATTTGTGATGCAATTATTTGCTTAAAAAACTTGGCTGATGGCATATATCTTGTCCAAATTGCTTCAGTTAATAATAGTCCTTTTTGGTTTGCTTTATCAAATAAATATTTTGCTTCTTTATAATTAACGCACATTGGTTTTTCGATTAAACAATGTTTATTATGGTCCAAACATAAATTAGCATTATTAAAATGCTCGGAGTGAGGTGTCGCTATATAAATTAAATCTAAATCATTATCATTAACTAAATCCAAATAACTTCCATATGCTTTTTTAATATTATATTGATTTTGAAATTCTTGAGCTTTTCGAATGTTTCGTGATCCAATTGCTTCTAAAATAATATTATTATCATGCATATTTACAATTGTCTTTGCCATTGTATGAGCAATTTTACCAGCACCCATTATTCCAATTTTCATAAAACTTCACCTCGATAATTTTATTTTATCATAAATACAAAAAAATAAACCCTTTTAAAAGAGTTTATTTTGCTTTTTTTATTAAAATAGTAAAAATAAAAATTAATGATACTCCAACTAAAATATGAGCAATACCTGCAAATCCTGAAATCATTGATGAAATAGAACTAGAAATATTGACTTCTAAGACTTGAATAATACCTCTTACATAAAACATAATAACCATTAATGGAAGTCCTATATTATAACAAATCATAAATGGCTTATATAATTTATGATGTTGAAGATCAATAATATTATTTATTAAGGCTAAAATCAAGAAAAATAATGTACCTAAAACAAAGAAATGTAAATGAGTAACTGCTAAAGTTGTTTTACCATCAAATTGATTAAATTTTGTAAATTCACGATAAAAGACACCACTAACTAAGACTAAAATTAAATAAATAAAGGCAATTTTAAAATATTTTTTCATCCTACTTCACTGCTTTCATATCAAAATAACCAATTAATACTGTCCAAACATAAGCACATGTTTTAGGAATCATTAACATTCCAATTAATGGATAAACATCAGCAAATAAAACAACTGGAAGATAAAAGGCAAAACTTAGAACAATTGTTAAATACATCCATTTAAAGTTACTATCTTGATGTTTACGACTTCCTCTAAAAAATAACACAATAATTAGGATACCAAGTAAAGCGAATGGAATATTTCGATAAATACCCCAACTTAAAGGTTGAGAAGCACTTAACCACTCATTTTGTGGGAATAAACATAAAATAATTCTAATTATCGCTAATCCATATACTAAAATTGTCGTTGTTAATTGACCTTTTACCTTATAACGTAATCGATAAACATAATATAAAATTACATAGAAAATAGTCATCGTAATTGAAGTAATAAATTTACCTATACCTAAGGCTTTGGTATAACTATCTAAACCAGTAGTTAAAAGAGCAATCATTCTTGGAACAAGGTGAAATGAATCACCAAATCCTAGAGTAACAGCCATAATTCCAAATAATAAATATTGTTTGTTTCCTTTACTTTTAACGATCATTAAAATACCAATACTAATTACTAATGTAAGGTAACAAACATCGAAAATAGTTTCAATAATTCCTTGCATATATATACCTCCTATCAAGCAAAGTGAACATTGTTCATATTTGTTCATTTAAAAATGCTCAATGAGCATTAATAAATAGTGTGTTTAATTGAAAAAAGTAATACTTCACAATTATTTTCATGATTGATTAATAAACTTAAAATATTAGTAAAAACAAAATCAACATACTTTTCTTTATCTAGATTATTAAATATTGACTGATTAACATCTAAATCATTATTAAGACACTTTAATAAATGTTTTTTTAATTCTTTAAAATAATCATTCATTACTTCTCTTCCTTTTTGACGTTCATTTGAAGAAATCATTAACGTATGCAAGGAGAAAAAATTAGGATATTTATTACTACCATTTTTAAAAGTATTAAAAATATCATTAACCATCTTTATAAATGAAATATCATCATTAAGTAATAATTCTTTACCTATTTCTTTAAAAATGGCTTCGATTGTTGCCATTAATATTTCATCTTTATTTTGAAAATAGTTATAGATAACCCCAATCGAAACATTACCTTTTTCGGCTATTGATCGAATACTGATACTATTAAAACCATCTTGAGCAATCATTTCTTTACTAATTTCAATAATTTTTTCTTTACTAATAACTTGTTTATTCATCTTCTCACCACCAATATGAACAATGTTCATTTTATCAAGATTATTAATTTTTGTCAATTAAAAAAGTAAGTGAACCTTGTCACTTACTTTATAACATAATTTCAAGATCAGTTAATGGATAAGCTTTACAAGAATGAATATAACCAAATTTTTCATCAGCTTTACGTAGTAAAATACCTTTTGCTAAATATACTTTACCTTTAACAAGTTTTACTCTACATAAACTACATTCCCCACTTCGGCAGCATACATTAACTCTAATATGGTTTCTTTCTAAAGCAACTAATAATGATTCATTTGCTTTAGCTTTTATCATTTGGTCATTTACTTTAACATTAAATACTTCTTCCCCCGTTAATGATTTAGGGAAACCTTCTTCTTTAATAACATTTTTATTTGATGAAAACATTTCTCTTCGAATCTGTTTAAGTGGTACATTTAATTCTTTTAAATTACTTTCGACAAAAGCATTCATAACTTGTGGCCCACAAATATAACTAGTTCTTTCATTATAATCTTTAACTAATTTAGTAATTAATTCTTTAGAAATAAATCCATGCTCATAATCTTTATTAACTTCATTTGATAAAACTAAATGATATTTAAAGTTATTATATGTTTTACTTAAATATGTTAATTCATCATGATATAAGGCATTTTTAAGTTCTGGACAACCGTAAAGTAAAACAACATCACGGTCATGTTTAGCGCTTAAAATTTCACGTAACATTGACATAAATGGTGTAATTCCACTACCACCAGCAATAAAAAGTGCTTTAGGTGAATGAAATACTTTATTATAATGAAATACTCCACTTGGACCATTAGCAATTAATTTATCACCTACTTTAACTTTATCTAAAAAGTAAGAAGAAACAAATCCATCATTAACTCTTGCAATAGTAACTTCATAATAAGCTCTTTGAAGTGGTGATGAAGAAATACTATATGGTCTAGATGTATAAACTCCATCAATCTCAACAAATAAATTAATATATTGCCCTGCTTCAAAAGGAGGTAAGTAATTATCTTCACTTACTAAACGAAATATTTTAGCATTTTTATGAGTATCAATTATTTCATTAACAACTAAATGTAATTCTTTTTGATGTAATTTATTAATAACATTATCAGCTAAATTATATTCAACAATTTTATCATTACTTGTTTTACGTAAGACATCTATATTATTTAAAACTTCTTTTCCATGTACTAGTGTTCCTAGTAATGTTTCTTTAATTCCCTTTTTCATTATTTAATCTCCTTTGCTACTTTTAATGCAATTTTATCAGCATACATATAGTTAGGCCCAAATCCACAAGCATTAACCCAGCCACTAGCAAATTCTAAATTTTTAATTTTACTTTCAGATGGAAAGAAAAAGACTGATTGATTTAAGTCTTGTTCATAGCCATAAATTGCGCCTCCTGGATGGTTTAAATAGCGCATATGAGTTAATGGAGTAGCAATTTCCATTTCTTCAATATGACTCTTAAATCCTGGATACATTTCTTCAAGTCGGTCTACGATTCGTTTACCAGCTTCATATTTAGCTTCATAATATTGTTCAGCTGTTAATTTTTCCCATTCAGTTGCATATTTTAAAACACCTGCTGTAATAACACTCGTTCCTTTTGGTGAAACACTTTCATCATCAACCGTATAACAAGTAGCTACAAGTGGATCATTTTCCGGTAATAATTTATAAGCATCTTTAAAATCATTGTTAGCATCCATCGACTTATAATTTAATGTAAATGATGTTTTAAAACCAATTTCACTCGGTGGACAATCTAAACCAATAAAACATGTTAATGCGCTAATACCAACTGTATATGGTTTTAAATATTCTCGAGCGCTTTCTGGTACATCTTCTTTATCCATCAAAGCTCCATAAGTATGTAATGGAGAAATATTAGAAATAATTTTTTTAGCATAATATTTTTCGCCATTTTCTAAAACAACTCCAACAGCTTCATTATTTTTAACGATAATCTTTTTAACACCACAATTAAGTTTAACAGTTGCCCCCATTTTAATACTTGCATCCATAATAGCTTGGTTCATCATCATTGATGTTCCTTTTAAATAAAATGGTTTATCTTCTAAATAAAAACACGTACATTTAGCTAAAATCGAAAACGGGAAACGTTTAGGTGGAACTCCCATAAAGCACCAATATGCACTTAAAGCTAATTGTAATTTTTGATCTTTAAAAAATTCATCTAAAACTTCTTGAGTTGATTTTAGACCATAATTAGCTAAAGTTTTATATTTTTTAGGGAAAGCAAATTTCATTACACCTTTTTTAAGGGCATTTGGTTCTTTACTACTTTTAGCACTTTTGCTTGCAAAATCATTAGCTTCAAAACAAAACTTATAAACAACATCAAAATAACGTTTAATATTTTCTTTTTCATTAGGGAATTCTTTACTTAAAAAATCAATACATTTTTCTTTATCAGCAGGTAAACTAACACCAGTTCCATCAGGAAAATTAACTCTAAATAATTCTTTTATTTCAATCCAATCAATTTGATCTTCAATACCATAACGTCTAAATTGTTCTCTTAAAGGTCCTGGTTTTTCTTTTGTACCCATACTACTTAATTGATGTAGGGCAACTTCAAACTCAAAACGTCCCCTTCTAAAACTTGTCCCACATCCACCGGGAATATTATGTTTTTCAAATAAAATAACTTTTTTACCTTCTTTAGCTAATGTGGCACAACTAGCAAGTCCACCATTACCTCCACCAATAATGATGCAATCATATACATTATTCATTTTTTCCTCTCCTTTATTTTCTAAATGAATTAACTAACATTTCACAAAAAAGATTTAAATATTGCAATTGTTCAGCTTTACTTAGTGATTTAGCATATATTCCTGTAGCCATTTTTTGCATAAACCCTAATAAACTGTCATAAACTATTAGATATAATTCTTCAATATTTTGATTTTTTATTGAACCATCTTTAACTCCTTTTTGTATCACTTGATACATAGGAGCATCTTGATTATTTAATAAATCAACAGGATTTAATATTCCTTTATTATATCGATATAAATAAACTTCACTTTCTTGAACAAATATTAATTTTTCTTTATTATCAAAAAATTGATGGGCATAAGTTTTGACAACAATTGATAGTTGATCAATACCATCTAAAGAATTATCGATTTGAGTTAATACATTATATGAATTTTTAACCATTTCATGCCAAAACAACTTTGCTGCCGCTAATACTAAATCAGCTTTAGTCGGAAAATATCGAAATAATGAGCGCTCTGCTAAATCACAATTTTTAGCAATATCACTTACTTTACTATTCTCTATTCCTTTACTTACAAACATCTTTAAAGCTTCTTTAGTAACTTTTTCAATATTTTGATTGCGAACATCTAATAAAGACATAATTATAATCTCCTTTGTAATAAATGTCAGTTTGACTTACATTTATATTATAAAAAAAGATATTGTGCTTTTCAATAAGTTTTTTCACAAAGTTGTTAAAACTTTCACATTAAACAAAAAAGTGAACTAATATTAGTTCACTTAATTACTAAAATAAATTTAAGAAGTCTTCTTCATTTGCTTTTACTTTAGCAGTAACAATTTTAGGAGAACCTCCACCAATGACATTGCCTAAAGTTTTAACTTTTTCTAAATAATTACGAGCTTCATTGCTTGAAGAAACAATTGCAAAGTTAATTTCATCATTAATTAAGGCATAAACTATTTTATTACCATTTACACGATTCATTAAACTTTGACCAATTAGACGTAAATCATTAGCATCACTAGTTTCATACTTATACATTAAATTTTCGTCTTGTAAAATGGAGTTAGCTTTTAAATCCATCAATTCTTTTTTAAGATCTTGAACTTCTTTCTTTAAAGCTTTATTGGAAGCAGTTACTTCACTAGCTTTTTCAATTACTTCTTCTTTTTTAACACCTAAAATTTTACCTGTTTCTTTTAATAAATTATAATAATTTTTTAAATGTTCATCACAAACTTTATTTACACAAGTATAAACTCTTGTACCTTTACTTGTTTTTTCAAAGTCTAAAATAACAAAACTTTTAATTTGTGAAGTATGATTTAGATGAAGAGTTCCACATGGTTGACTATCTAAATCACCAATATTAACAATACGTACTAAATCATAATGTTGATACTTTTCATTATAGTAATCTTTTCCATTAATGTACTCAAAAGTAACTTTAACATCATCATCAATAACTTTGTTCATAAATTCTTGAACTTCCATTAAATCTTCTTTAGTAATATCTTTACTATTTACTTCAAACCATTGATTATTTGGATGAACTCCTACAGCAGGTAAATATTGACCTCTTTTAGCATAGTAACCATCTAAAATATGGAAAGCTGTTTGAACAGAAGTGTTAATTTCACGTACTTCTTTATTAACTTCCATATGAATTGGATTAGTTAAAGTTCCATTTACTTTATGAAGTAAAGTGTCACCATCATATTTTAATTCAACTACTTCTAAACCATTAATTGTTCCTTCATCACTTGGCATTCCACCTTTTTCACCATAAAAAATAGTGTCTTTAAAAACATAATAGCCATCTTTTTCTTCTAAAATTTCTGTGTCTAAAGATGTGATTTCAAAATTATCATAATACTTATTCATAATTTTACTTCCTTCTTTCTAACTAATTACTTTTGTCGATAGTAATTATATCTATTATAGTAAATGAGTATAAAATTGTAAATATTATTTAATACATTAAATAAATTAAGGTATAATAATAAATGGTGATAAAAATGATTATTAAAAAAGCAACTAAAAAAGATATTGATAAAATCATGGAAATATATGTATATGCCCAAAACTTTATGGTTATAACAAACAATATTAATCAATGGCAAAAAGGATATCCGACTAAAGAAATGATCTTAAATGATATAAAAAAGAAAATTTTATATATTTTAAAGGAAAATGATAATATTGAAGCCTGCTTTTCTTTTGCGATAACTAATGATCCAACCTACGATTATATTGAAGGAAACTGGAATAAAAATGAGCAATATGGAGTCATTCATAAAGTTGCTAAAAAATCAAATATACCTAATATTACAAGAAAGATTTTTAACTATTGTCTAACTAAATGTAATTATTTACGAATCGATACTCACAAAGACAATTTAGTAATGCAAAAAGCACTCTTTAATTATGGATTTAAACAATGTGGAACCATTTATTTAGCAAATGGTGATAAACGTATCTCCTTTGACTATTCTCCTTCTTTTTATAATAAAATTGAAAATATTAAAACTCCAAGAGATATTTATAATTTTATTAGCAATAATATTAGTTATGGTTTTATTGATAACAATAAAATTTATCATAGTAATAAAGAAATGAAAGGTTTCCGTCTTCTTTATCGAACAATGTCTTTAAAAGCAATTTTTAAATATAGATGTGGAACTTGTATTGAACAAGCTTATTTAATTCACTATTTGCTTAACAAAATAAAAGTTAAAAACTATTTATATTGTTGTCGAATTTACGAAGATGAAACATTTAATAACTTTGATGAAAATGAACACATGCATTGCTTTGTTATTTATAAATTAAATAATAAATATTATCATCTTGAAACCGCAAATAGTGAAACAAAAGGAATTCATGAGTATTCCTCATTAAACGAAGCTAAAGAATCAATTATTGATTATTATATTAGCCTTCGTGGCGGGAAAAATAGTCCTACTACAATATTTAATCACTTACCTGCTAATCTTACTTTTAAGGAATTAAACTGTTATATAAATAGCATTGAAAGAAAGGAAAAAAGTTATGAATTATAAAGAAATTGATTTAAATACTTATAAAAGAAAAGAACACTTTAAGCATTATACTACAAAGTGTCCTTGCACATATTCAACAGTAGTTAATCTAGATATTACTAATCTTAAAAATTTTAAATTATATCCTACCCTTCTTTATTTATTAACTAAAACAATAAATAACATTGATGAATTTAAAACAACTTCAATTAATGATAAGTTAGTTATTTTTGATAAAATGAATCCAGCATATACTATTTTTAATAAAGAAAGTGAAACTTTTTCTTCAATTTATACTTTATATAATGATGACTATCGTGTGTTTTTAGAAAATTATCATCAAGATTTAAAAAAATATTTAAATACTACTTCATTTGAGCCAAAAAAAGATCGTCCATTAAATACGTTTGATGTATCGATGATTCCATGGTTTACTTTTACATCATTTAACATCAATATTTATAATGATGGAAAATATTTATTACCTATTTTTACCTTCGGCAAATTTTTTGAAAATAATAATCAACGTTTTATCCCTCTTGCTATTCAAGTTCATCACGCTGTTTGTGATGGCTATCATGTTGGAAAATTTATAAATACTTTACAAGAATTAATTAATCATTTTAAATAAAATATATAGATAATATTTAGTTAAAAAAACAGCTACTGTAACATTACAGTAACTGTTTTTTATTATTACATTTAACTAATTAAGTTATGCATTATTTTGAACTTACTTCTATTTACATACTCTTCTATATGTACTTAAATAATCAAAATTTTTAATATAATTAATCTTGCTTACTAGCATCAAAAAGTTCTTTTGGAACATAAACAAAATGATTATTATTCTTAAAAATTAAATAATTATCTTTCTCCAATTTAATTTTTTTAATCGGAAATTTATATTTTTCTTCTTTTAAACCATCACTCGATTTTAGTAATAATACTACTTGATTATTATCAATAGTTAGGTAATGATCATATGACCAATTATATGCTGTTATTAATAAATTTTTAAAAAAGATAATGTAAATTACTAATCCAATACCTGCCCCAAGTAAGCAAATCATCGCTGGTATTGCAGTAATATTGAATAAAACAATATCATTATTCATATAAGCATTAAGGTAAATAAAGCCACAAACCATAGCAATAAAGCATTGACTAAATGTTGAAATTGTAATTGGTTTTAAATGTGTTAATAAAGCTCTTTTAAATACTTTCTTTTCATATTTGTATACTATTTCCTTGGTTGTCATTTTAAATCCCTCCAATATCTTCATCTTTTTAAATCCATAAACCGAACCATTAATACAATTAATTGAATCAATATAATCAATGTATGTATTAAAAGAAGTCCGAAAAGAATGTCAATAAAGTAGATAGTATACTATCTAAGAAAAGTTTATTCTTACTAACCTATAACATAACAAACCAATAGATATAAGAGCTCCTTTTCCACCAATAACTCATATAATTATATTTATTAGTTTATCTTTATACTTTTCTTTCTCTAATTCTAGCATTTTACCCAAAATAACCGTCATATTATTTTCTTATAACTCATCTGTAAAACTTTTTTTCATACTTAACTTTTATCTTTTTAATATTTATTTTTGGCACTTAAATAAATATTCTTAAAAAATATTTAATAAAACAAACAATCCCATAAACTACTTACCACATAAAATAGATAAAATACTATTGTACTATTCAAACCCTCTTAACAGTTCTATCTTCTCTAACCAAATTAAGTTTGTTTCTATATAAAACATCTACTTTTGTCACATATTTTTTACAATGCGTATACTTGTAACAAACTAATAGTATCATATTAAAATCACTAAACTAACAATAATAGTATCATAATTATATTGTAATTAGCTTAGTTAATTTTAAATGTTTCTTTTTAAAAATAATTACTTTATTAATTTTTATACATACAAATTCGTTAAAAATATAATATTCACTAAATCTTATATGATAGTCTATATAGATAGTTTCTAATAATCAAAAAAGCAAATTAACTAAAATGCTCTCGCACTTCTTTTAAGTTATCAGTTTGAATTAATGTCTCAATCTCAGTGTTCAATTTATCAACATATGTGATTGCGACATCACATGCCAATTGATTAGAGCCATTCTTAGCTTCTTCAGATATCTCTAATTTAAATTTTAAATTATTTTTGATTAAATCCTTCATAATTTGAGTGAATAATTCTTTTAATTGTTCCATATTTTCATCATATAAACTAATAGATTTAACTTCTGATAAATTGAACTCAAGTAAATATTTCTCATCAATACAATTTAATTTCACTTTTACAAACTTATTTTCTGCCATATATCTCACCTCGTTCGTCAAACGCAAGTATTCCGCCCTCAAGAATCTTAATACTTTCCTCTTTCCAATTTAAACAATTACTCTCATTACCAATTTGTGTTAATTTATCGACGAAAGGATTACCAATAAAAGTTTCATATTTCCCTTCTTGGTATTTTTTTAATATAGAAGTATAGGGAAAAGTACGAACTGCTATATTCGCATTATGTGTTACTACAATAATAACTTTTCTAGATTTTGCTAAACTTACTAATTTAGGTACAATAATGTCGTTTACATATGTATTTCCTAAACTTTTTTCCGGTTCATCCAAAATAAATACATCCTTATTATCATTCAATTTTTCCTGTAAAATTATCATAGTAGCTTCTCCAGTAGATGGAATATATTCTTCTATTTCATCTAATTTTGTTGGTTCTAACGTAAATACCTTTTTTACTCCAAGAAAATCATCAAGTGATAAAATTGAATAACTCGTCAAATTATCACTTAACTCTCTAATTATTTCATTGATATTTACATCAAAAAGATGCTTTTGTAACTTAAACAAATTATCTTTTGTTTCTCTAAGTTGTGTGATATTATGCTTAAATTCATCTGTTTTACTTTTTGAATCAAGCATTTTATGTTTAGTTACCATATATAAAATCTTGTTTTCTTCCAATTTACCTATTTTAATAGGTGAACAAGCAAAATTATGTTCAAATCCTTTACATACTTGATTAACATTAATAATTAATTCTAATCTATTATTAACAAAATCAAACAATCCAGTTTTACTTGGTTTAGTTTTTGTTTCTGTATTTTCCTCAACAATTTTTTTCATCATTTCAATAGTAAAATTAGAATGTTTTTTAGTTTCATAATCAATCCATGCTTCTTTCAAAAATGAATATATACTATAATTAATCTTGCCTAAAATAGTATATAATGTCTCTATTTCTGTACTATCAAGATGTTTTTCTAACTCTATACTATCTAATTTTGAGCAAATATCATTTAAAGATTCTGAATATTTTTTTTGTTTATCTATTTCTTTTTCACTGACATCAAGAAAAATATTGGTATCTAATATTTTTAGTTTTTCTTTGTTCTTACTAATTTTAGTACACTTTGAATAATCAATGAAATCTTTTAACTGAGTAATAGACGCTTCTGTCCAATTGGAAATCTTTTCAAATTCACTTGCAAAATTTTTTAGAGAATACTTTTCTAATAATCTCTCTGAATCAAATACTTTTAGTTTTGAATTAATCTCATCATTTGTGTTGTTTGGAGTATAATAACTAAAATCAATGTTTTTAGATATATAATACTTTTTAACTTGCTCTAACACATTACTTTTTCCAGTTCCTTTAGTTCCAAAAATAATATTTATATCATCATATATTGGTGCGTATTCCTCAACAGAATACTTTTTGTTCTTTCCAGTTCCTTTATAACCAATATCAATCATAGTTTGATTTTTCTTGTGTAATAAAGTATCAACTAAAATCGGATCTTTTTTAGCTAATAATATAAACTGATCAAAAGTATCAACATCCAGTTTTAATTCCGAAAAAATATTTTGATCGTATTTTTTCCAATCTTTTACATCAGATCCCATTAAAGAAGATTGTTTATGATTAATTAAAATACCCATTGTTCTATAACTACTTGGCTCATAAAAGAATCTATAATCATCAATAATCGACTCTTTAATTTTTTCTATAGAATTTTCATCTAAGGACTTAGGTTTATAATAATGCGGTAATACAATTGCATCTAATTCACTAAAAAAAGAAATTAACTCATCAATACTAATTAATACTTCATCAGGATTTCTATCACCAATCAATTCTTTTACTTTTTCATCAAAAACTCCTACTGTTTTTGGATTATTAACAATAATAACATGACCATTTTGAATTTCACCTTCTACGTCTAGTTCGATACCTGGCCAAACTTGAAAATCATCACTAGCAATTGAAACAAATGAATAATATTGTTTAATATCAAAAACATTGTGATTTGTTATAGCTACTATTTTTACTCCTGCACTTAAAACAGATTCTCTAAAAGTTTTGGCATCAACTTCCCTTGTATCAGGATCACCTTTTTTAGTTTTCTTAGTATGACAGTGCAAATCTATTTTCATGCTATCCCTCTTTTCCTGTTTTTTAATCATTTGGGTGAAGATATTTATTATTTTTCAATAATTTAATGAATATTGAATACAACTAGACTTTTACAAATAAATTTTTTCCTAATCAAATTGTATTTCAAACTTAATTTTATTTAATATATATTATGTCGATTCTCGATATTTTAAATTAAAAACTTTACTAATAATATATCATAATTCAATACATAACTTTATCTTCAATATTAAATTAATAAAAATCATACTAAAAACAACTGTTGTATGACTTACAATAGTTAATACTTTATCTTTAATTATTATTTCTACTCAAATTCAATTGTTCCAAGTGGTTTATCAGTAATATCTAATAAAACACGAGAAATACCTACTACTTCATGAGTAATACGATATGAGATATGTCTTAATAAAGCATATTCCATTTCATAGAATTTAGCGCTCATTGCATCAATACTATTGACCATTCTAATAACAATAGCATCTTCATAGCTACGACTATTATTTCTTACACCAACTGCTTTAACAGATGGAAGAACACAGAAATATTGCCAAATAGCTTTATCTAATTTATTTTTCTTTACTTCTTCTCTTAAAATATAGTCAGCTTGTTTTAATAAATTTAATTTTTCTTTTGTAATACCATTTAAACATCTAACACCAAGTCCTGGTCCTGGGAAAGGTTGGCGTGAGACTAAATCATCACTTAAACCAAGATATCTTCCAACTTCTCTAACTTCATCTTTAAATAACATTTTTAATGGTTCAATTAATTTAAAGTTTAACTTTTCTGGAAGACCACCAACGTTATGGTGAGATTTAACAACTTTATGGAATTTTGTACCACTTTCAATAATATCTGGATAAATAGTACCTTGTGCTAAATATTTAATTCCTTCTAATTTATTAGCTTCATTTACAAAAACATTAATGAATTCATCACCAATAATTTTACGTTTTTGTTCTGGATCAATAACTCCGGCAAGTCTATTTAAAAAGTTTTCACTTGCATCAACATATTTAAAGTTTAAATTAAAATCTTTAAAGTTATTAATTACTTCATCTTCTTCATGTAAACGAAGTAAACCATGATTAACAAAAATAGCAGTTAGATTATTGCCTATAGCTTTTGATAAAAGCGCACAAACAACACTTGAATCAACACCACCACTTAAAGCTAATAATACTTTTTCATTACCAACTTCACTTTTAATATCTTTAATCATTTGGTTAACATAGTTACGAACACTGTATTTTTTTGTTAATTTACATTCCTTAACAAATTTCTTTAAAGTTGTATTTAAATTTTCTTTAACTAAACTTTCATTATTATAAACATAATCAATATTGTTATCACAAACAACACTTAAAACTGGATAATTAAAGATGCGTTCATCAAGTTCAATTTCATTAAGAATTTCAACATCTCTTAAGGCTAAAACAACACCTTTAACTTCACTAAAATCAATATGTTGATCATAATCTTGTAAAATCGAAAAACTACCTTCTTTTCTAATAGTTTTTAATAATCGAGTAACGTCTTTATGACCACAGTCTAAAACAATAATATGTTCCATTTAATATATCTCCTATCTAGAATAATTTGGGGCTTCTTTTGTTAATTCAACATCATGTGGATGAGACTCTTTTAAACCATTTGCACTAATACGAACAAAACGAGCCTTTTCCCATAATTCCTCGAAATTTTTACTACCGCAATAACCCATACCACTTCTTAAGCCACCTAAAAGTTGGTAAATAACATCACTTGCTTCGCCTTTATAAGGAACTCTTCCTTCAATTCCTTCTGGTACTAATTTTTTAAGTTCAGTATTTTTACTTTGGAAATAACGATCAGCTGATCCTTTTTGCATAGCTCCTAAACTTCCCATACCACGATATGTTTTATAACGACGACCATTGTAAATAATTTCTTCACCTGGTGCTTCTTTACAACCAGCAAGTAAACTTCCAAGCATTACTACACTAGCTCCACTTGCCATAGCTTTAACTATATCACCAGATAATTTAATACCACCATCAGCAATAACTGGAATATTATATTTACGACAGTATAAAGCACATTCATTAACAGCACTTAATTGAGGCATACCAACACCAGCAACAACACGTGTTGTACAAATTGAACCAGGGCCAATACCAACTTTAACAGCATCAACACCGGCTTCAATTAATGCTTTGCATGCTTCTTTTGTTACAACATTTCCACCAATAATATCTAGTGTTGGATACATTGCTTTTATCTTTTTAATAACATCTAAAATATTTTTAGAATGTCCATGAGCACTATCAACAACAATAACATCAACGCCTGCTTCGTATAAAGCTTTTACTCGATCATAAACATCAGCACTGCAACTTACAGCAGCACCAACTCTTAAACGTCCTTCTTTGTCTTTACATGCATCAGGATAATTTTTAATATTTTCTAGATCTCTTAAATTAATTAATCCTTTTAATTTATTATTTTCATCAACGATTGGCAATTTTTCAATTTTATTATTAATTAAGATATCACGTGCTTCACTAATATCAATACCATATCGACCAGTAATAACTTTAATCGTCATGACATCTTTAACTAAAGTATTCTTGTCTTCAACAAACTTGATATCACGATTAGTGACAATACCTTTTAAATTATTATCATCATCAACAACAGGTAAACCTGAGATATTATAAAGTTCTGCATATTCAAAAACCTTTGCAATTGTATCATATTCTTTAACAGTGAAAGGATTTTCGATAATTTTACTTTCAACACGTTTTACTTTGCTTACTTCATACGCTTGCATTTCAATTGATAAGTTTTTATGAATAATACCAATTCCACCCATACGAGCAACAGCGATAGCCATCTTTGCTTCTGTTACTGTATCCATAGCCGCACTTAAAATAGGTGTATTTAACACAATATTTTTAGTTAAATTAGTTTTTAATGAAACTTCTTTTGGTAAAACCTCTGAATAATTTGGTACTAATAAGACGTCATCAAATGTATAACTTTCTTGAATTCCTTTAGATAAATCAACCATTGTAAATTGCCCCTCCCTAAAATTTTTAAAAAATGGTTAATCAATAATCATACAAATTACTACGGTACGCCAAAAAAAAGCATTCATAGCAGCCTTATTTATGGTAAGACGTAGAAACAGCAATCCATATCATTGCCTTATATGAAATATTGATTTGTAGTATTATATCACAAGTTTTCAATAAAAAAAAGAAGGAATTTTATCCTTCTTTAATTAAAATTGAACTTTTACATTACTACGTTGTTCTTCACTAGCTTTATAGAATTCGGCTTCTTTAAAACCAAATGAATTAGCAATCATATTTTTAGGGAAAACTTCACGGTAGTTATTGTATGATAAAACAACATCATTATATGATTGTCTTACAAAAGAAATTTTGTTTTCAGTATCTTTTAAATCTTCCATCATTTGAGCAAAGTTTTTATCGGCTTTTAATTCTGGATAATTTTCAGTTACAACCATTAATTTACCTAAAGTTGTTGTTAAAGCATTATCAGCTTCAGCTAAACCATTTACTGAATTTCCTGCACGAGCACGATCATATAAACTTCTTGCACGAGCAAATTCACCCATAATTGACTCTTCATGTTTAGTATAACCTTTAACTGTTTCAACAAGATTTGGAATTAAATCGAATCGACGTGTTAATTGAACATCAATTTGTGAAAAAGCATTTTTAACACGATTACGTAACTTAACTAAACTATTATAAATATTAACAATACTAATAACAAGAATAATAATGACTAGAACAATTACTCCAATAATAATCCATGGGATATATTTTTCCATATTTTACACCTCTTTCTATTCTCTATTGTACACTATTTTAAATAATTGTAAATCTTTTTTAGCGAGCTCGAGCGCCGCCACCACCACCGCCGAATGATGATCCGCCGCCGAAACCACCTCTACCTCCGGCACTAGAAGTAACACTTTTAGCACGGTGAGCAACTATTTCTTTCTTTGAACTCATTGAAACACGAGACATTGTTGAGTACATACGATATCTAAAATATGTATTAACAAAAATTGGTCTTCCTTGATAATAAGTTTCTGGATTAATGTTTTGTGTTTTTAATTTAATATTCATTTGTTTTTCGACTAAATCAGCAACACCAAATGAAGTTGCATAAACTAAATAATGTTCCATAACAATGATACTTGGAATTGAATAATCATCAATATTAGAAAAATCGCACAAGAAACGTTTAAAGGCTTCCCAACGAACAAAGTCTTCATTTCCTTCTTTACTACGACGTTTAATATGGAAGCAATATGAAGCTAACATAACGTTGACACTAGCTAAGACTGCAAAACTTAAATTTAATATTTTACTTCCTTGCAAAATGGTTAAAACAGTTAAAGACATAAAAACGACAAAGAAGAAACCAAATACACCACTAAATGACTTACACACTACTTCACTGCGTGTTTCAAAGAAATGATATTGATTACTTTCTTTAGCAACTAATGTTTTAAACGTATTTGAAAAATTAGTATAAGCCATCGCTTTTGAATATGAAGAAGCATAATTTTCTAAACTAGATAATCTAAATGTTTTGTGATCATTTGACACTTGATTATATAACCAATTTAAAACATATCGTTCATGCTCTTTTAGTAACGTTATATCTTTTTCTTGACGAACTAATAAGTAATCGGCATTTTGATCAATCGTTGATTGACCACTATAATCGACTTCAATATATTTTTTATAAATTAAATCCATAATAACTGCTTGTAAATCATTGGCATCAGTATCTCTAAATTTATAAAGATAACCCATAACTGCTGGTCCATAATCTTTAACTAATTCACGATAATATTCATCTTCAAAAGTTGATTTATGTTCCTTATCATATTTAGTATAAATAACAAAACCAATTAAAATTAATATTCCAGCGATTAAAAAAGCACCAATTGATCCATAAAAATTCGCGTAATAAACTAATTTATCTTTACGAGCAATATCGTTTTCAAAATTAATTAAATTTTGTTCATTATTATAATCAAAATAATGATTCGAAGTAATGGCACTTCTAGGAAATAAGATGTGACACTCTACTAAATCACCATCATACATTTTGTTAATTGTAAAATTTAATTTCTCATTTTCTAGATAATTTAATTTACCCTTACTAGCATGTCCATAAAAGGCAATGTTATCTTTATCCATTGTTGGATAAGTGATAGTAACATTTACATTCTTAATTTTAATTGATTCATTTGGAGAGAAAAATCTCCAGTTAAAATCATTAATATCTTTATACGTCGTAATAGCACTTTTCATTGTGTATTCTAATACAAAGTATTTTTTATCACCTAATCCTTTTAACATAAAATAATCAATAGCTTCACAAGGACCATCATATCCAACACATCCAACGCTGCCACTTCCATCAGGATAACGATCGCCATTAAAAGAAGTTGAAATAATATAATCATCTTCACTAATCTGCTTCTTATTTTCATCTAAGATATAAGCTTTTACACTATCTGTATCTAGATAGGAGTTATGTCGATCACTATCTTTACTTGTTACTAAATCTCTAGTCCAACCATGAAGATTTTTCTTATTAAAAGCAACCTCAAATGTTTCTTTAACATTCATATCCCCATTACTATTAATATTAGCCTCAAATGTCATTGAATCAAATTGCATATAGTTAATATCATAACCACTATCCAAAAAGGTTTTAGCAATAAAAGAACCAGCAACAATGACAATTGCCAACAAAAAAACCAAAAAATTCTTTTTGATAAAATATTTCATTTTAATTCACGCCCCTATTTTTTTATAGTATAATTATAGCAAAGACAAAGGAGAAATTAAAATGATTATTTTAGAACTTGAAAACGGTAAAAAGATTGAAATTGAACTTGATGAACAAAATGCCCCAATAACTTGTGCTAATTTTATTGAATTAGTTAATAAAGGTTTCTATGATGGCTTAATCTTTCACCGCGTTATTAAAAACTTTATGATTCAAGGTGGCGATCCTACCGGAACTGGTATGGGTGGTAGTGAAAAAAATATCAAAGGTGAATTTAAAGCTAATGGGGTTAATAACACAATTTCTCATAAACGTGGCGTTATTTCAATGGCTCGCGCGATGGATTTTAATAGTGCTTCTAGCCAATTCTTCATTGTTCATAAAGACGCTACATATTTAGATGGACAATATGCTGCTTTTGGTAAAGTTGTTAATGGTATTGAAGTTGTTGATGAAATTGCTAATGTAAAAACTAGTCCAAGTGATCGCCCATTAGAAAAAGTTGTTATTAAAAAAATGTATATAAAATAAAGGGAATGAAACTCATTCCCTTTTTATTTTAAATAATGTTCATCTTTTAAATTATCTTTAGTTGCTAAACCAAAATAATGTTGTTGACGTAATACTTCATATAAACAAAGAGCGACACAATTTGATAAATTTAATGAACGAGCAAAAGCCTTCATTGGAATACGCATACATTGATCTAAATTCTTTTGTAAAATTTCCAATGGAATTCCCGTTGATTCTTTACCAAACATCAAATAATAATCTTTTACAACATCACTATAATCAAAACTATCAATGGTTTTATCGCTATAACGAGTAACATAATAAATATTTTTATTATGATAAAAATGATCAAATTGTTCATAATTATCATAATATTCTAATTCTAAATTATTGATATAATCCATTGCTGCTCTTCGTAAACTTTTTTCATCACTAGCAAAAGTTAATGGACCAATAATAATTAATTTAGCACCAAGTGAGGCACAACTACGCATAATATTACCAATATTAGCAGGTTTTTCAGGTTGATATAAAATTATACTATTCATTTTTCAAATAAGCTCCTAACTTCTTTAAGGCATTGTAACGATGAGAGACTTTATTTTTTTCTTCACTTGGAATATTACCTAAAGTTGTATGATATTTATCCATATAGAAAATTGGATCATAACCAAAACCATTTTCACCCTCAATTTTATAGGCAATGCGACCATATACATATCCCATAAATACTTTTTCAACTTGTTCATCAATGTAAGCTAACGCACAAACGAAACGAGCTTTACGATTAGAAACATCCTCTAGCATTTGAATTAAATAATTATTTTTTTTATGATAATCTAAATCATTTAAAAAACGCGCGCTATAAATCCCTGGGAAATTATGTAAAGCACTAATTTCTAAGCCTGAATCATCGGCAATTGTTGGTAAATGAACTAAATCATATACATAACGAGCTTTAATTAAGGCGTTATCTTTAAATGTTGTTCCTGTTTCTTTAACATCTAATGAAGTTATTCCTGCTTCTTTAAGTGAAATTACTTCATACCCAATCTTATTTAAGATTGATTTAGCTTCAATCAATTTATGTTCATTTGATGTAGCAAAAACTAATTTTTTCATCTTAATACACTTACTCCTTTTAATTCATTAATCACTTTAAAAAGTTGTTTTAAATAACAACTAACTCCATACATATATTGGCAATACTCATCATCTAATTGATTAAGAAGTTCATCAATTGAATAAGAAATTTGTAAAGCCAAAAGACTTGTCTTATGTCCTAAAGGTAGTAAATAATCAATTTTATAATCTTTTACCCAATTATCAACTAAAACATGACGACGATAATCAAATGAATTAGTTTCATTCTTTATATCGTTAGTAATGTTAATAATATCCTTAATAATTTCATTTAAAGCAATTTTACCTTCATAGTAAAAATCCAAGTTATTAATAAGATTACCTAATTCACATGCGATTTTATTTAATGAAAGATATAATTTACCTTTTTCACTTTGGTAAAAATCTTTTGTTTGTTGATCTAAGAACATTAATTATCACTCCCTTGTAAGTAATTATATAATAAATTTATTATAATGTGGTATAATATTTTAAGGTGATGAAGATGAAATTAGATTACATTGAAAAAACATATATTGAACAAGGATTAAGTAATGATAATTACTTATTAACTTTAAAAAATAACAAAAAAGTTGTTTATCGTATTCCAAAAAAGCATCAATTAAATTTTGATTATCACCATGAATATAATGTTATTAATCTAATTAAGCCACTAAATCTTGACGTCCCTTTAATAAATTTTGATGTTAATACTGGTGAAAAAATAACTGAATATATTGAAAACTATCGTTACTTCAAAAATACAAGTAAAAAGGATTTAAAGGACATTGCTACTTCTTTAAAAAAACTTCATTCACTAAAAACTAATGCAAACTTTAATATGTTTAATAAACTTATTGAATACAAAGGAAAACAACAAACTATTTTTCCATTTGAAGAACAAATAATTAACCATTTAAAAACAATTCAAAAAAATGATCCTTTAGTATTATGTCATAATGATTTAGTTAAAGGAAATTTATTATTTACCAATCGACTATATCTAATCGATTATGAATATGCTAGTAATAATTATCTTGAATTTGATTTAGCTTCATTACTTAGTGAAAACAATATTGAAAGTTTAAAAAACATCGAATATTTTTTAAAATGTTATTATCAAAAAGATTACGATTTAAATAAATTTAAAAAAGTTATTTACTACTATATTTTTGAGGATATCTTATGGTCTTATTGGGCACTTCATTTTTATAATCTTTATCATCAATACATTTATTTAAAAATTTTTAAAATGAAAAAAAAGCGAGCTTTACGTTTTTATCAAACATATATCAAAAAGGAGGGTTAACCCTCCTTTTAATTTATTCTTGTTCTTCTTCCAAACGAGCTTTTAAGCCAGTACCTGCAGGAATTAGTTTACCAATAATAACATTTTCCTTTAGACCATGTAAGTAGTCAACACGTCCTTTAGTAGCAGCATCAGTTAAAATCTTAGTTGTTTCTTGGAATGAAACAGCTGATAAGAATGAATCTGTCTCTAAAGCAGCTTTTGTAATGCCTAGAATTAATGGGTGAGCAACAGCTGGACGTTTACCTTCAATTAAAGCAATTTCATTTGCTTTAGTGAAACGATTAATACTTACTTTTGTACCAGGAAGTAAGTTAGTATCTCCACCATCTGTAACTAATAATTTAGTAAACATTTGACGAATCATAACTTCAATGTGTTTATCAGAAATTTCGATACCTTGTGTAGGACGATAAACTTTTTGAACTTCTTTTAAGATGTAGTTTTGTACAGTTTCAACATCAGCAACTTCTAATAATTCTTTAGGTGAAATAGTACCATCAGTAATCTTATCACCATGAATTAATTTATCACCAACGTGAACACAAATATGAGCGCCATAAGGAATAGTAAATGATTTAGTTTCAATTTCGTTTGAAACAACAACTTCACCTTTACCATCTTTTTCTTCCTTAATATCAATTACTTCACCACTAATTGTAGAGATTAAACATTGACCTTTAGGATTACGAGCTTCAAATAATTCTTCTACACGAGGTAAACCTTGTGTGATATCGCTTTGACCAGCAACACCACCAGTGTGGAATGTACGCATTGTTAATTGCGTACCAGGTTCACCAATTGATTGAGCAGCCATTACACCAACAGCTTCACCAATTTCAACTTCTAAACCTGTAGCAAGGTTACGTCCATAACATTTCTTACAAACGCCACCTTCAGTTTGACAACCGAATAATGTTCTAATTTCAACACTTGTAATACCAGCGTTTTCAATACGATGAGCATCATCTTCAGAAATCATGCAATTTGCTTTAACAATAACTTCACCAGTTTTTGGATCAATAACATCTCTTAAAGCATTACGACCGATTAAACGATCGATAAACGATTCGATTGGTTTATCACCAACACTAGAATCCATAATTGCACTAACAACAGTACCATGATCTGTACCACAATCTTCTTCACGAACGATTACGTCTTGAGCAACGTCAACTAAACGACGAGTTAAGTAACCAGATGAAGAAGTCTTTAATGCAGTATCGGCACCACCCTTACGAGTACCGTGAGTTGAAATAAAGAATTCAGCAACTGTTAAACCTTCACGGAATGAAGATTTAATAGGAATTTCAATAGTATCACCGCCTGGTTTAGACATTAAACCACGCATACCAGCAAGTTGTAAGAAGTTTGAATCGTTACCACGAGCACCAGAATCTTTCATCATATAGATTGGGTTATGAATATTAGATTCAAATTCTTTAACTAGTTTCTTTTGAATATCTTCTTTAACATCGTTCCAAACTTTAATTACACGACGATGTCTTTCAGCTTCAGTTAAAGCACCTTTTTCATAGAAGTTACGGATTTTAGCAATTGTATTTTCTGCTTCTTCATAAATATGTTCCTTATCTTTTAAGACAACAATATCATCTAATGAAACAGTAATACCACTTAATGTAGCATAATAGAAACCTTGGTCTTTTAATTTATCTAGCATTGTAGAAGTAGCTAAAGTACCAAAACGTTTAAATACTTCATCAATAATTAAACCTAAATCTTTCTTCTTGAAAGGTGGGTTAATTGGCATATTTTTAATAATTTCTTTAACGTTACTACCAAGTTCAACAAAGAAACAATCTGGTGTTTTTTCAAAGTTATTTTCACCTTTTTTCAATGTAATTAAATATGGCATTTCTTTAGGGAAAATGCTATTGAAAATAATTTTACCTGGAGTAGTAATAATTAATTTTTTGTTTTGTTCTTCACTAAATGTTAAGTTACCGATTGAAGAAGCTTTAACAGCAATACGGTTATGTAAGTGAAGTTGTTTAGTATTATAAGCTAATAATACATCGTTAACATCATTAAAGACTTTACCTTCACTTTCGGCATAGATAGTATAACGATCAGCTTTTTCAAAGTTACCATATTTTTCAGCTTCATTTGCTTTTTCTAAGAATTCTTCAACATTTTCTTCCATTGTTAAGTAATAGTTTCCTAAAACCATGTCTTGAGATGGAGTTACAACTGGTTTACCATCTTTAGGACCAAGAATATTTTTACTACCTAACATTAATGTACGTGCTTCATCAATTGCTTCTTTTGAAAGTGGTACGTGAACAGCCATTTGGTCACCATCGAAGTCAGCGTTGAAGGCTGGAGTAACAAGTGGATGTAGACGGATAGCACGACCATCAACAAGTTTTGGTTCGAAAGCTTGAATACCAAGTCTATGTAGAGTTGGAGCACGGTTTAAAAGAACTGGATGTTCTTTGATAATATCATCTAAGATTGGCCAAATTCTTTCATCATATTTTTCAATCATTGCTTCTGCTTGACGATGACCTAAACAGTGTTTATCAGCCATTAAACGAGCAGCAATAAATGGTTTGAATAATTGAATAGCCATTTCACGAGGTAACCCACATTGATACATTTTTAAATCTGGACCAACTGCGATAACTGAACGTCCTGAATAGTCAACACGTTTACCAAGTAAGTTTTGACGGAAACGACCTTGTTTACCTTTTAAAATATTTGATAATGATTTAAGTGGTCTTTGACCAGAACCAGTTACAGGTTTTGCTCTTCTACCATTATCAATTAAACTATCAACGGCTTCTTGAACAAGACGTTTTTCGTTAATAATCATTGCATCAGGAGCAATTTGACTTAATGTTCTTTTTAAACGGTTGTTACGATAAACAACACGACGATATAATTCATTTAAATCACTACAAGCAAAACGACCACCATCTAGAGGTAACATTGGACGTAATTCAGGTGGAATGACAGGAACACAAGTTAAAATCATCCATTCTGGCTTGTTATTTGATTGTCTAAATGATTCAATAACATCTAAACGTTTAATTAATTTTTGTCTTTTTTGGTTTTTACTACCTTGTAATTTAGCTAATTCTTCTTGAATTGATTTAAATTCTTGTTCAACATCAATTTCACGTAATAATTTTAAGATAGCTTCAGCACCCATGCCGAATTCAGCACCAGTATGTTTGTTGATGAATTCAGCACAAGTTGCAAAATCAAAGACATTTTTAGGATCTTCTAAGGAAGCAATCATTTCACGAGCATAAACAACTTCACTGTTGTCTTCACCAAACTCATTTGTTAAGTTTTCAGCAATTTCTTGGAAAACAGAAATAAAACGTTGGCGAGCAACACGATCATCTAAAACATCGCGAGCCATTAAAAACTTAGAAGTACCTGGATTAGTACAAATATGTGAAGTATAGATAATAACCTCTTCTAAATCTTTTGGAGGTATATCTAAGACTAAAGCGATACGAGAAGGAGTACCTTTAAAGTACCAAATATGAGCAACTGGACAAGCTAGTTCAATATGACCCATTCTTTCTCTTCTAACACTTTTAGTAGTTACTTCAACACCACATTTTTCACAAACAACACCAGCATATCTAATGCGTTTGTATTTACCACATTTACATTCGTAATCTTTAGATGGACCAAAGATTTTTTCACAGAATAAACCATCATCTTCAGGTTTTTGACTACGATAGTTAATAGTTTCAGGTTTAGAGACTTCACCATGAGACCATTCGTGAATTTTTTCAGGAGATGCTAATCCAACTTGAATAGCATTAAAACGACTTGCATCAAACATTGTTAATTACCTCCTTATTCTTCATAATCATCAACGCCCATTGTTGCGTCAACGATATCTTTATATTCACTAAATGAAGCTAAATCTTCTTCATCATATTGTTGAGTTTCTTCACCATTAGAACGTTGTTTTAATTCTTGGTGAACACGATTTACTTCTTCTTCACTTTCTTTAGCCATATTATCGATACTAATTTCATTACCTGCTTTATCAAGTAATCTTACATCGATTGCTAAAGCTTGAAGTTCTTTTTGAAGTACTCTAAAGGCTTCTGGAATACCTGGTTTAGGGAATGGTAAATTTTTAATGATAGCTTCATAAGTCTTACTTCTACCAATCATATCATCTGATTTAATTGTTAAAATTTCTTGTAAGATATGAGCAGCACCATAAGCTTCAAGAGCCCAAACTTCCATTTCACCAAATCTTTGACCACCGTTTTGAGCTTTACCACCTAATGGTTGTTGAGTTACTAATGAATATGGACCTGTAGCACGAGCATGAAGTTTATCATCAACCATGTGTGCTAACTTAATCATATACATAACACCAACAGTAATTCTTTCATCAAATGGTTCACCAGTACGTCCATCGTAAAGAATAGTTTTAGCATCTTTTTGCATACCAGCACGTTCAATTAATTGCATTAATTCTTCATTAGATACACCATCGAAAACTGGAGTAGCAACTTTCATGCCTAATTTTTTAGCAGCCATACCTAAGTGAACTTCAAGTACTTGACCGATGTTCATACGAGAAGGAACACCAAGTGGGTTTAACATGATATCAACTGGTGTACCATCTGGTAAGAATGGCATATCTTCAACTGGAAGGATACGAGAGATAACACCTTTGTTACCGTGACGTCCTGCCATCTTATCACCTTCAGAGATTTTTCTCTTTTGAGCAATATATACTTTAACAACTTCAATAACACCTGGTTGTAATTCGTCTCCATTTTCACGAGAGAAAATTTTAACATCGACAACAATACCAGCACCACCATGAGGAACTGTTAATGAAGTATTTTTACCTGTTTTAGACTTTTCACCTAAAATAGCGATTAATAATTTTTCTTCTGGAGAAGGTTCTTCATGTCCTTTTGGAGTTACTTTACCAACAAGGATATCGCCTTCTTTAACTTCAGCACCTGGAACAATTACCCCATGACCATCCAAGTATTTTTTGCTTGAAGCAGATACTTGAGGAATATCATAAGTAATTTCTTCAGGTCCAAGTTTTGTTTCACGACATTCAATTGAATATTCTTCAATATGAACTGATGTATAAACGTCATCTTTAACCAATCTTTCTGACATGATTACAGCATCTTCGTAGTTGTAACCATTCCAAGTCATGAAAGCAATAGTTACGTTTTGACCTAAAGCAAGTTCACCATTTTCCATTGCTGGACCATCAGCGATAACTTGACCTTTTTCAACAATTTGATTTACACGAACAATTGGGTGTTGTGTAATTGATGAACCTTGGTTACTTCTTGCATAAGAATATAACTTGTAGTTCATTTCTTCACCACTTGGAGTTGTAACAACAATACGTTTAGCATCAACATAAGTTACAACACCACTTTCCTTACAAACAACTGCTGAACCAGAATCTTTAGCAATACGTGCTTCCATACCTGTTCCAACGATTGGAGCAGAAGGTTTTAAAAGTGGGACTGCTTGACGTTGCATGTTAGAACCCATTAAGGCACGTTGACCATCATCGTTTTCTAGGAATGGAACACATGCAGCAGCAACTGAAACAATTTGTTTTGGTGATACGTCAACATAGTCAACATCTTCTTTATTAACCATAATGTTATCACCACGATAACGAGCGAAAACTTTATCATCTAAGATAGTTCCATCTTGATCAAGTCTAATGTTAGCTTGAGCAATAACTTTATTAAATTCTTCATCTGCTGATAAATAATCAGAATCATTTAAAACTTTTAAGTTTTCAACACGACGATAAGGAGTTTCTAAGAAACCATATTCATTAATCTTAGCATATGTAGCTAAGTTATTGATTAAACCGATGTTTGGACCTTCTGGAGTTTCAATAGGACAAATACGACCATAATGAGAGAAGTGAACGTCACGAACTTCCATATTAGCTCTTTCACGAGTTAAACCTGAAGGACCTAAAGCTGAAATTCTACGTTTATTTGCTAATTCTGCTAATGGGTTAATTTGATCCATAAATTGTGATAATTGAGAAGATGAGAAGAATTCTTTAACAGCAGATGTTAAAGGTTTGATATTAATTAATTGTGCAACTGTAACAGTATTAATGTCACATGTTGACATCTTTTCTTTAATACCTTTTTCCATACGAGCATGACCAGCTCTAAATTGGTTTTGTAGTAATTCACCAACAGTACGGATACGACGATTACTTAAATGGTCAATATCATCAACACTACCAATACCTTCCATTAAGTTCATCATATAAGAGAAAGCAGCTAAAATATCTGAAATAGTTAAACTTGTTTTTTCGATTCGTAAATCAACACCAACAATCTTAACTTTATTTTCTTTCTTTTCATTTGTGTAAACTTCAATTACTTGAACTGTATTAGATTCTTCAAGTTCAGTATTTGTGTTTAAAGTAATAGTATGAGCTCCGCTTTCAAAAACTTTCTTTTCTTGCATGTCCAAAATCATTTCTTTTGTGATTAATGTACCTGCAGGATATAAAATCTCACCATTTACATCACATAAATCTTCAGCGATAATATGATTTTCTAAACGATTGTAAATAGATAATTTTTTATTGAATTTATAACGACCAGTACGAGCAATATCATAACGACGAGGATCAAAGAAATGTTGAATTAAATGGTTCTTTGAACCTTCCTCAGTAGCTGGTTCACCTGGTTTTAAACGACGGTAAATTTCAAATAAAGCCTCATGAATTAATTGTGGATCGCATTCTTTATCGGCCAAAGTGTCGTCTTTGTTAAATGTTTCTTCAATATATTTATTAAAACCAAATAAATTAACAATTTGGTTACGTGATGTTAAGCCTAAAGCTTTAAAAAGGGTTGTAACTAAAACTTTTTTATTACGGTTGATACGTGAATAAATGATATCTTTAGCATCAGTTTCAAATTGAAGCCAAGTACCACGAGCAGGAATAATATCATCATGATAAGAAACTTTGCCCTTTTCCATTTCTTTTGATAAATATACACCTGGAGAACGAACAATTTGAGAAACGATAACTCTTTCAGCACCATTGATGATAAAAGTACCAACATCAGTCATCCAAGGCATATCGCCCATAAAGACTTCACTTTCACGAATTTCACCAGTTTCTTCATTGTGTAACTCTAACACAACTTTTAATGGTTTAGAATAAGTCATACCTCTTTCACGACAAGCATCAATATCATATTTTGGATTACCAAAACTTAAACTTTTATAATATAACTTAAGATTTGGGCCAACAATAGGATAGACATTTTCAAAAACTTCTTTAAGACCTTCATTAATGAATGACTTATAAGAATCTGTTTGAATTTCAACAAGATTAGGTAATTCTAAAGTACCACTAACTTTAGCGTAGCTAATTCTTTTATTTGCTTCGCTAGAATTATTAAAAATTTGATTTGCCACTAGCATTCACCCCGTTTTTTCCTTTCCTTTAAGCCTAAAAAAAGGCGCAATAAACCTAATTATATAATATTAAGGCATTTTAAAATTATAGTCTTCTTATATATATTTGTCAATATATATAAAAGAAATATTTTACTTTTTTACACATTTTAAAATATAAAAGCCTTTATTACGCGTAATTATCTCACAATTATTAAATTTTTCTTCAAGACGCTTTTTAGCGCTTGGAGCGCCATGACTTTTACGCATTACAACTAATAAGACACCGTTTTCTTTTAAATGGTTGTATGATTCTAAAATAAAAGTATTAACAACATCTTTACCCGCTCTAATCGGAGGATTGGTTAAAATAAAATCATAATGTCGATTAATTTGTTGATAAGCATTACTAAAAAAAACATGACAATTATCTAATTTTAAATTATCAATATTTTTTTTAGCAAGATTTAAAGCACGTTCATTTATGTCAACCATATCGATATTTAGTTTTTTTAACAATGTTTGAAGTACAATTCCAACTGTTCCAATACCACATCCAAGATCTAGAACATCGCCAAAAACACCTTCATTTATACTACTTTTAATTAATGTTTCCGTTCCAATATCTAATTCATCTTTAGAAAAAACACCTAAGTCAGAAATAAGTTTAAAATGATGGTTAAAAATATCAAAATCAACGAAAAACTCCACACTTTTTAAATCTTTATCCAAGTCAAAATAATGAGACATTTATTAAATCCTCCTTAAATAGCGATAAAAACCTGCCTAAATATTTTAGACAGGTTTAAATACAAACGTAAAATTAATTAGAATAAACTATTTAACTTCAACTTCTGCACCAGCATCAATTAATTTAGCTTTTAATTCATCACATTCAGCTGGAGAGATTTTTTCTTTGATAGCAACTGGAGCTTTGTCAACTAATTTCTTAGCATCAATTAAGCCTAAACCAGTGATACCTTGAACAGCTTTAATAACTGCTACTTTGTTTTGACCAGCTGATTTTAAGAATAAGCTTACTTCAGATGGTCCTTGAGCTGCTGCTTCTTCAACTGGAGCTGCTGCTACTGCTACTGGAGCTGCTGCTGTAACACCGAATTCTTCTTCGATAGCTTTAACTAATTCGTTTAATTCTAAAATTGTCATTTCTTTTAATGATGCAATGATATCTGCATTTGCGATTTTTGCCATTTTAAATTTCCTCCTATATTTAATTTAAATTATTCTGCAGGTTGTTCTTTATCTGCGATTGCTTTAACAGCACATGCAAAACTTCTAACTGGTGAAGTTAAGCAAGATAATAACATAGATAATAGACCTTCCTTGTTTGGTAATGTTGCAATTACCTTTAATTCATTAGCGTTAACTACTTTACCTTCGACAACGCCACCTTTAATGACTAACTTGTCATTAGTTTTAGCAAACTTGCTTAAGACTTTTGGACCGCTAACAGCATCTTTATGTGAAATAACGAATGCGTTAGGACCACTTAAAACTTCTTCTAATTCATTGTAACCTAATTGTTCGCTAGCCTTAGAAACTAAAGTATTTTTGAAAACTTTTAATTCAGCGTCTTCTTTTCTTAATTCTTTACGTAAAGTTTCTAATTGGTTAACTGTTAAACCACGGTATTCAACTACTGAGAAAGATTGAGAAGTTTTAACTGCTTCAACAATAGTGCTTACTACTGCTTCTTTTGAAGCCATAATCTCTTTGTTCACTTATCGGCACCTCCTCATAAAAAATTTATTAAAGAAACCAATATACTTAAGGTTATAAATAAAACCCACACTAGGTGTGGGCTAAAAAGCATATTAAAAACTCTTTCTTCACACCTCGGTAACTTTATTAAGCCACTTGGCCGTTACTGTCTATGGTATATTGATGACTTTACTATTTTAGCAAATCAATCTAAATTTGTAAAGATTAATTTGATTCTGGGTTTAAGCGAATAGCTGGACCCATTGTTGATGATACAACACAGTTTTTAATATAAACACCTTTAACTGCAGATGGTTTTACTTTGATAACTGTATTGCATACTGCTTTAATATTTTCAGCTAATTTTTCAGCATCGAATTGAACTTGACCAGCGATAATGTGCATATTGCCTTCTTTATCAACACGGTAAGTTACTTTTCCACCCTTCATTTCTTTTACTGCTTTTTCAATATCTGGAGAAACAGTACCTGTTTTTGGGTTTGGCATTAAACCTTTAGGGCCTAAAATTTTACCTAATTTACCTAATTCACCCATCATATCTGGAGTAGCTACGATGACATCGAAATCAAACCAGTTTTGATTTTTAATTTTGTCTAATAATTCTTTACCACCAGCGAAATCAGCACCAGCACTTAAAGCTTCATCTACTTTATTAGTAATAGCTAAAACTTTTTTGTCTTTACCTGTACCATTTGGTAGAATCATAGCACCACGGATTTGTTGATCTGCTTGACGTGGGTCAACACCTAAATTAAATGAAACTGTAACTGTTTCGTTAAATTTTGCAAAACTAATTTCTTTTAATTTTGCAACAGCTTCAGAAATTGAATAAACTCTGTTTTCAACTTTCTTTGAAGCTTCAATGAATTTTTTACCTACATGAGCCATTCTAATTTCCTCCTACTTTTTAACAACAATACCCATTTGACGAGCAGTACCTTCGATAATTCTCATTGCTGCTTCAATGTCATTAGCATTTAAATCAGGCATTTTGTATTCTGCAATTTTTCTTAAATCTTCTTCTGAAATAGTTGCTACTTTTGTAGCTTTTGGACTACCAGAACCAGCTTTAATTTTTGCTGCTTTCTTTAACATTTCAGCAGCTGGAGTTGTTTTACAAACGAAATCACAAGATTTATCTTCGTATGCTGTAATAACAACTGGTACAACTTCGCCCATACGATCACGAGTTTGATCATTGAAAGCTGCACAGAACTTAGGCATGTTAATACCTGCAGAAGCTAAAGCAGAACCTGGTTTAGCTTGGCCACCTAAGATTTCTAATTTAACGACTTTTGCGACTTTTTTACTCACGTGACGACACCTCCTATAAAAATTGTCCGTGCGTGGTTCGACTTCACTTAGGTCTCCCACAGCGCAAAAAAAGATTGCACGTAATTGTGCAATCATAATTCTAGCATTATATAAATATAAAAGCAACTATTTTTTTAATTTTCTTCTTCATTAATTAAAACTTTAACAATTTGTCCCATAAACATTGTATGACGATCACCTTTTGGATAAAAATCATCATCATAACGAGGATTAACAAAATCATCACGAGTAAAGTCAGTTGTTAATACTTTTTTGCAAACAAAAACTAACTTGGCTTCATGAAAATATGGGGCTTTTTCATCAAATACTGCCGTCAATCCTGCTACTTCAACTTTGTTTGAAGATCTTCCAGATAATGTACCACAAACATTTAAACTATGACGATATAATTCATCAAAAAAACAGATAGTAAAATATTCTTCTTTTTCTAAAAATTCATACGTATAACGGCTTTTTCTTACATATGCAGTTATCATATTTTTATTAAAACAAACCCCCATAGCTCCCCATGAAGCAGTCATTGTATTGTACGCATTTTTAGACCCTGCTGTAATTAAAAACCAATCATCATTAATCATTGTAAAAGGATTAATACTAAGTCTTTCAAGTTTTATTTCTTTAAACATATAATTTTCCTCCAAGACTATCTAGATTTTATCATTTTTTTATCTTTTTGAAAATACTAATTTAAAAAATTAATAATCGCTTTTACAGTATCTTCTAGGTTATCTTTCAAGAAAAAATGACTACTATTTTTTATTAATACTAAGTTAGATTTTTTAATTAACTTTGCCATCTTTTGACTATGCTTTAAACGGATACAATCTTTTTTGGAAGTTATTATTAAAGTTGGGCAATTAATACGACTAAGATCATCATCTTGAATATTTGGTTCCAAAGTCATAATTGCACATATCCATTTTTTGATACGATATTCACTTTTAAACATACTCATTATTGAATAATAAGTATATAGTCCATAATTAGCCAACAAATAATTCCACTTTAGTCCAGTTTGACAATAATTTGCTCCCATAATTACTATTTTATTCACATAAGTAGGATACATTATTGATAATAGCAAAGCAATGTTTCCCCCATCACTAAAGCCAATAAATGTTGCTTTAGTAATTCTTTCTAAATTTAATATGTTAATAATATCATTAACTATTTCCTTTAAATAAATACGACGGTCTTCTTTTTCGGATTGGCCGTGTAATCTTGAATCAATTAAAACTAATCGGTAATTATTAAAATATTTGGTAACTTCATCGTATATGTGATGGTCTTCATTGTTACCATGTAAAAATACAAGCGTTTCTTTATTTGAATTATTCTTTATTTCGTAATGTATACCATTAAGTATCATAAACAAAAAAGTGCACTAAGTGCACTAAATTTTTTCAATATCTTGGAAGTCAATTTCAAGTTCTTGACTACGGCCAAAGATAACAGTTAAAACTTTGACTGTGCCTTTATCCATATCAACGCTTGTAATTTGTCCTAAAGATCCAGCCATAGGTCCACGAAGAACTTTAACTTGTGTACCTTCTAAATAGCTTTCATACATATCTTTATTGACAATACCTGCTTGTTTTAAAATTGCATCCATTTGTGATTTTGGAACAGGAGTTGGCTTAGTTCCTTTACCACTTGAACCACATAAACCAGTAACACCTTGAGTATTACGAACAATATACCAAGCATAATCATCCATAATCATTTCAACAAAAATATAACCAGGATATAAATTTACTTTTTTAGTCTTACCATTAGGAATACCATCTTTATTAACACATGGTTCATCTTTTTCAACTACAATAACTTGAAAAATATATTCTTGTGTATTTAAACTTTCAATACGTCTTTCAATACTATCTTTTACTTTATTTTCATGTCCTGGTATTGTTGTAACAATATACCATCTTTTTTCACCAGTAGCTGCCATTTATTTACCCTCCACTATGCAAATTGAATTACTTTTAAAATATTGATAATCAAATAGTCAACAATTACAAGGAATAAACCAAAGAAAATTGCGTAGCCAAAAACTGTTGCGACTGATTTAGCAAATTCTTCACCTTTTGCCCAGCGCACCTTTTTTCCTTCTTTAAAAACCCCAATAAAATAATTTTTAATTTTTGACATAATGCCACACTCCTTATTTTGATTCACGATGAATTGTATGCTTATTGCATTTTTTACAAAACTTAGTTACTTCAAAGCGATCTTTTGAAGCATATGGATCTTTAGTCGTAACATAATTTCTTGATAAACATTCACTACAAACTAGAATAATCTTCTTACGCATCAAAATCACCTCGTTAAAATAATTTATCATAAAAATGCTTTTTTTTCAATATTTTTTAACATTTATAGTATTTTACTATACCTCTTTTTTAATTCACTTAATAAATTATCGACTTTTTTCTTGGTAATATTTAATTTTGCAGCAATAATTTCATAACTATAACCTAATATTCGATAGTAAATTACTTGCTTTAACAGAGTATTGGATTCATTAAGTATTAAGCTAAATAAATCATAATAATTGTACAAATGATTAAGTGTCACATTATCACTAAGTAATTCAAAAGTTGGATTTTCATCTCCTAAATCAGCTTCTAAAAGAAGTTTGTTTCGATTTTGATACCTTTTTCGATTGTAAGCATATACATAATTAGTAATAATTATCTTCATATATGCATAAAAAGTACCAGATTCATTTCGATATCCATAAATAGCTTTTTCTAAAATTAACAAACATTCATCTAAAATATCCTCATAATCATTAACAAGAATTTGCTTATGAATCATTAATTTGGCTATCATAATTCGAATAATTGACTGATACTTTTCTTTAATTAATAAATATGCACTTTTGTTATTTAAATGGACATAATAGATTAACCAATCATCATTAAAATCCATTTGATTCATCCCCCTTATTTTAATGGGTGACGATTACTATAAATCTCATACAAAAGGATTGCGGTTGCGACTGAAACATTTAACGAATTAACATGACCTACCATCGGTAAAGCAATCTTGTAATCACATTGTTCTAATACTAAACGTGATATTCCTTTCCCTTCGCTTCCAACAACTAAAATTGTTTTTCCACGATAATCTAAAGAACGATAATCGACACTATTTGTTGCTTCAGCCCCAAATGCCCAAAACCCTTCTTTTTTCATATCATTGATAAAAGTTGTCAAATTGGTAACTTCACAAACATCGACAAATTCTAATGCTCCTGTCGAAACCTTAGCTACTGTTGATGTAAGTGGACAAGCACCATGTTTCTTTACAATGACACCATCAACGCCAATTGCATCGCAACTTCTTATAATTGCTCCCAAATTGTGTGGGTCTTCTATTCCATCTAAAACTAGAATTAAGGCATCATCTTTATTTTTGATTTTACTTTTAAGTTTGTCTAACGGCGTATATTCATAAGTATGAATTTTGGCAACAATTCCTTGATGATTTCCTTTAGCTAAACGATTAATTTTATCCATGGATACAAATGATACTTTGTAATTTGAAAGATTGTCTAAAATATGTTTATCTTTAAATCCTTTAACTAAATAGATTTCCTCAATGTCAGCTTCTTTGGCAATTCGTGACATTATAGTATTCTTCCCATAAATATATTGTGCCATATTTACGCCTCCTTATTTTTCAATTTTATACTAATTCATGTTTAACTAATTTCTTTCTAATTTCATCAGCCTTAGCAAAATCTTTGTTTTTCTTTGCTTCATCCCATAACATAAACAATTTTTCATCTTGTTTTGTTACTACAGCACGTTGATAATCAAGTCCTAATACGTACATCATATCTAAAACAGTATTAAATACATCAGCAAGTTTATTTAAATCATTCGTTCTTACTAAAGTATTAAGTTCTTTAATTGCTTTATAAAGTTCTGTTAAAGCATTTGGCGTATTTAAGTCATTAGCCATTTGTTCTAAGAAAGGATTCATTAATTCTTCAACAACAACAGTACTATCCTTAATATGATTTAATTTCAATTTAACATCTGCTTGTCTTAAGGCACGAATAATTTTGTCTTTTTCTTTATTAGCCGCAATTAATCCTTCTTCAGTAAAGTTTAATGGTGCACGATAATAAGAATTTAACATAACTAAACGAATAACAATGCCATCATACTTATCTAATAAATCTTTAGCTAAAATTACATTTCCTAATGATTTTGACATTTTTTCATTATCAATATTAATAAAGCCATTATGCATCCAGTATGTTGCTATTTCATTACCAAAACATGCTTTTGCTTGAGCAATTTCATTTTCATGATGTGGGAATTTTAAATCAAAACCACCACCATGGATATCAATACGAGCATTATCATAATGATCATTAATCATAACAACACATTCAGTATGCCAACCTGGGCGTCCTAAAGACCAAGGAGATTCCCATTTAACACCAATATCAGTTTTTTTCCATAAAGCAAAATCTAAAGGATTTTCTTTTTTACTATTTTCTTCAATACGAGCACCAACTTTTAAATCATCAATTTTGAAATTACCTAATTTACCATAGTCTTCAATTTTTGATACTCTAAAATACACATCTCCATCAGTTTCATAGGCATATCCCAATTTAATTAAATCACCAATAAATTCAATGATTTGATCCATCGTTTGAGTAACTTTAGGAGTATAAGTTGGTCTTAATACATTAACTTTATTACAACACATAAAGTAATTATCAGCATACTTTGTTGCAATTGCATATTCAGTAGTACCTTCTTTGATTGCTTGATTGATTATTTTATCATCAACATCAGTAATATTTGAAATGTAAACTACACTATAACCAATATAAGTTAAAAATCTTCTAAAAGTATCAAACGTAATAACAGGACGCATATTACCAATGTGAACATAAGAATAAACAGTAGGTCCACATACATACATTGACACTTCTCCTTCTTCTAACGTTTTTAGTACTTCAATTTTATTTGTCATACTATTATAAATTTTTACTTCACGCATTATATTTCACTCCTTATCACTAAAAAAAGCACCTCAATAGAGATGCTTAATAATTAAACATTTATCCACTCTAAAAATAGAATATTGATTATTAACGCTAATCATACGTCTTTCTCTACTAACTTCAAAAAAGCTCTAGTAAGGGCATCTTATAAAGAACTTAATTAGTTTTTTCACCAACCAAACTATCTCTAAAAATAAATTTCTTTTTTCTTTCTTACTTAAGATTTACATTTAACATTGTATCAAAATTACTTAATTTTTGCAACTACCTTGCTAATTGGTTTAGTTAATGATAGTGCTAAGATTCCACCAATTGTAGCTGTTAATAATTGTGGCCAAGAAAACATCAATGTTAAAGCATTTTTTTGAGCTTCTTTAATATCAGGTACTAAATAATTCATTGCCAAAACAACAATCAATAAATATAAAGTAGCAAACTTAGCAAAAGCCCCTAAGACTAATACACCACTTTTTAATGCAATATCTTGTTTTTGATTTTTCTCTAAATACTTTCTAAAGAAATATCCTGTAATCAAGACTAAAACAACATTACCAATTGCTACAAAAGGAATAAATACTGGAAAAGGTGGCTTACCTGTTAGTACATATGCCATAACTGGTGAAATAATAGCAATTGTAATTCCACTAGTCAATCCAACTACCATTGTTGATAATATTAGTAGTAAATTTACGATACTACCAGTAATAATTTGCCCGACTAAAGGAGCACCACCAATAAATCCTAAAACGTATTGTAAAGCAACAAGCAATGCTAAAAAAATTGCTGTTTCAGAAATCCATAATAATCTTTCATGTAATTTTTGATTCATCTCAACTTCTCCCCCTTAAAATTTTAATTTTGTAAAAAAATGAGGATATAATCCCAAGCCAACAAAACTAATTGAACCATAACGAATAATATTTAAAATCGTTTTAACAAAATATGATGGATTAGGAAAAATAACTCCAAATAAACTTTTCAACCCCAATTGTATTACTAATAAAATAATAATTCCAGTAATATACCTAATTATTTTTTTATTACGTGATATATCTGTAGTAAAATTAACAAATTTTCTTTCATATACATACGCACATAATGTTCCAACTAGTAGGCCAAACATCTTAAAAAAATCATCATTTAAATCATTTTTAGCAATTAAAAAATATACAGCAAAAGGAATAAAAATTACTAAAATAAAAGTTAATAATATTGTTTGATTTTGAATTTTATCAATTAATAGAGGCATTAATAAGGCGAATAAAATACCTAAAGCTCCACCAACAATAACATCAACAGGATAATGAGCTCCCAAATATAAACGTGAAAACATTACTAAAAAGATTAAAATCGACAATAAAACATTAAGCCAATTCTTTTTAAAATAAACCATTAAAGATGTATAAAAAGTTGCCGCTGTTTGTGAATGTCCACTAGGAAAAGAATATCCTGTCGCGGTACTAGGTCTTTTATTAATAACACTACTATCGTCCATGAAAGGACGATTAGCTTTTACAACTCCTTTTATCGCACCATTAAATGTTAATGATGTTATAAGAATAGTAGCCATTTTTTGACCTTCTTTTTTGTTATAAATCCAATAGAAGAAAGCAACGACGGCGATTGCTACAAATGCTTCACCAAAAAAAGTTATGAATTCAAAAATAAAATCTAAAAAATTATTCGAAATGCTTTGTATTCCATGAATTATTTTTAATTGAATACCACTCATTATTTAATCTCCTTTAATCCCTTAATAACGCGATAAGTTCCCTTGAAGAAATTGTCATTCATTGCATACAATATATCATCTACTAAACTATAAGGTAAAGCACCATTCGAAAAAGCCACAATCATTCTTAAAGGTAAGTAATCTAATAATTTCAAGGCTTCACTACTTGGAATAAAGCTATTTTGTTTTAAATATTCTTTCTTTATCATTTTATACATAATCTTACCTAAAACATGATGACGTAATTCAAAAATAGTTGAGTTATAACTATATCGCTTATCAATATTACTTTTACCAATGTTACCTAATATTTTTACAAATTCAAACATTTCCAAATTTTGGCAATTGTAATACGATAATAATTGCTCACGACTAAATCGTAAAGGACTATCATTACCAATAATTTTAATAAATTTTACTAGTCGCAAATCTCTTGATGAACTGCCAATTGCGATTTCATAGACTCCACTTTCAATTTCGAAACGATGACTTGCATCATTATAAAACTCAAAAGCGTCACGACTTAAGTTAATTTTAACATTAATTGTTTGATGCTTCTTAACTAGTATTTTATTGAATGCTTTTAATTCTTGATATGGATGATATGATTTCATTTCTTTTTTTCTAATATAAACTTGGCAAACTTCTTGTCCATCATAGTCACTATCATTCGTTAAGTCAAACGTGATTTCATAGTCAAAATCAGCTACTTTATCTACCTTTAAATTTTGATAAATAAACTTTGAATAACTTAATCCATGTCCAAAAGGATAACTTACTTCCTTTTTAAAACTATCATAATAACGATAACCAACATAAATCGAATCTAAATAAAATGAATCATGAGAATTGCGTAATGCTATTGTTTTTAGTAGTGTATCATCGTATAAAATTGGGTATGTTTCAGCCAATTTACCTGATGGATTAATTTTACCAAAAAGGGTTTCACTTACTACTCGTTCATGTACCTCTCCTAATAATGATGACTGAATAATTGCTTCGACATCATCTTTAAAAGGTAATTCAACTACACTACCAGTATTTATTACAACAATAATTTTTTTCTTCATTTTAATCAATTTATTAATTATTGCTAATTGATTGTATGGTAAAGATAAATTTGAGCGATCATTACCTTCCATATCACCAATTTGACTACCTACAAAAACAATAATTTTGTCATGCTTAGAAGCCTCATAAAGAGCTTCCTTCATTAAAGAACAATCTTTTTCTTTTTTTAAATTATAGCCTTGCTTAAAAGTAAAAGATTTGGTTAATTTAGAAAATTCTTTAAAAAAATCTGTATTATTATCATAATTTATACGTGAACTACCATATCCTTGAGTATTAGGCGTTTGAAATAATTCGCCAATAACCATAATGTCGTCTGTAGAACTAAGAGGTAAAATGTTATGCTCGTTTTTTAAAAGCACAACTGCTTCTTTTGCAACATCATAGGCAACTTTTTTAATTTCACTATCAGAACGTAAATTAACTTTCATATTACGGTTTTCGCCAATTCGTTTATATACATCACGTAATTCGTTCACATTATTATCCAATACGTCTTTTGATAATGTTTTATCATCTATAGCTTTAGAGATAGTTTCAACACTATGCTCATTACTAGGCATCTCAACATTTAACCCTGATACTAGCGATTTAATCGGATCATTAACTGCTCCCCAATCAGACATAAAAAGGCCATTAAATCCCCAGTCTTTTCGAACTTTCAATAATAAATCTTTATTTTCAGCTGGATAAAGACCATTAACTTTATTATATGAAGTCATAATTGAAATAGGATTTGTCGCTTTGATAACCTTTTGGAAAGCATAAGTATAAATTTCATTTAAAGCACGTTCATCAACGATGCTATTAATAGTATATCGATATGTTTCTTGATTATTACATAAAAAATGTTTTAAACATGCACCAACTCCATTATTTTGTAAACCTAAAACAAAAGAAGTTGCTAACTCACTAGTTAAAAACGGGTCTTCAGAATAATACTCAAAATTTCGTCCACATAATGGTAGACGCTTAATATTCATTCCTGGAGCTAATAAAATATCTACTTTTTTCTTACGACATTCGTTAGCCATTGCCTCTCCTAATTTATACAATAAATCTTTATTAAAAGTACTAGCAGCACTACTTTCACTCAAAAAACAAATAGCATTATCTGATTGCTCATTTGTTTGAATATTATTACCAACTACATAGCGCAATCCACTCGGACCATCACTAACTCGGACACTTTTAATCCCCGTATCTTTTATTCCATTAAATTCCCAATTATTTTTACCACTCGTTAAACGTATTTTTTCCTTTAAAGACAAATCTTTTTCAAACATATTATCACCTTGTTTCTTTTGTTAATTTTAACATTTTTAACTATCTTTAACAATAAATAATATGTTATAATATGCAACAAATAATGGAGGTACTTTATGAACGATATAAAAAACAGTCCCATTCTTTATGTAATGGGAAGCATTATTGTAATTTTTGTAATTACACAATCGTTATTTTTTCTAATTAGAGCGTATCGACACGGCACTCAAATTGGATTAAGTAAACAAAAAATGAATAAAGCAATTATTTCTAGTATTGTTTTTTCAATCATTCCTTCTATTGCTATTTTAGTTGGACTAATCTCACTTAGTGATGCTCTTGGTAAACCCCTTCCTTGGATTAGACTTTCTGTATTAGGGGCATTAACTTATGAATTACCAGCTGCCATTGCTGCTGCTATTCCATTTGCACCAGCTGGAGTTAGTAATGTTCTTGATTACATTAATACTCCTGAAGCTTTCGCAAGTGTTAGTATTGTTATGACTTTAGGAATCATTCCTGGTTTAATTGTTATTCCAATCTTTTTGAAAAAAATCTTAAAAGGATTCTCTAAGCTTAAAAAAGGCGATAGCGCTTTTAGTCCAATCTTTCAATCAGCCCTTTTCATTGGTATGATTTGTGCATTCAGCGGAATGGTTGTTGGATCAGGTTGGGGTTCGCTAATTGTTTTAATAACTAGCGCATTGATTATGGCTATTTGTGGCTTTTTTATCAAAGTGAAAAAAGTTAGTTGGTTAGAAAGTTATGCTATTCCTATTTCTATGCTTGGTTCAATGGCTTTAACAGTATTATACGCATATTTATGGCCAAATTTATATGCCTGTATCTTTCTAATTTAAGGAGGTTTTGAAAATGAACTATAATGATAAAACTCATTTTTATGGTCGTATTTGGATGATTATTGCACTTATCCTTATGCTATCAGTTCCGCTAGGAATTTGTATCTTTTTTAATGCTTGGCCTCCAATAGAAAAAGTTTTAGTTGGTCTTTTAGGAGTTGCCCCTATTTATTGGACAGTTGGTATTATCGAAGTTTTTACTTTTGCGCCAATGCTTGGAGCTAATGGGACTTACTTAGGATTTGTTACAGGAAACTTAACTAATTTAAAAGTACCTTGTTCAATTAATGCAATGAATGCGTGCGGAGTAGTAAGTGATACCGAAGAAGGCGATGTTATTTCAACAATTGCTATTGCTACTTCGACTATTGTTAATACTATTATTTTAACTCTTGGAATGTTACTTTTAATTCCATTAACACCGATTCTAGAATCGCCTATGTTAGCACCAATGTTTGATAATGTTTTACCTGCTCTTTTTGGAGCTCTAGGAGTTGCATTTTTAGCTAAAGATTATAAAATTGCTGTCTTACCTTTATCCTTTATGTTGTTATTATTCATTATCTTCCCATCACTAACTAGTGCCGTTTCGATTTTTGTTCCCGTATCAGCAGCAATCGCTATTGTTTGGGCAAGATTTTTATTTAAGAAAGGATTAATCGGCGGTAAAAAAGAAATCAAGAAAGAAGATGAAAAACAATGATTTTCCTTTATTTCATATTATCTTTAATTATTTTACTATTAATTGTTATTTTAATAAGAACTCTTAATTTTAAACCACAAATTATTAAAACTACTAATTATAAACAAGAAAGTGTCGATCAAGAAAAAGTTACTGTTCACTTTCAAGAAATGATTCGCTTAAAAACTATTTCAAATAGTGATGAAGAAAAAGTTGATTATAATGAATTTGAAAAGTTTAAGCAACTTTTAATGAAAAATTATCCACTTATTAACCAAAAATGTGAATTAAAATATTTTGGTAAAACAGGTATTATGTATCATCTAGAAGGTAAAGAACACACTTCACCATCTGTTTTAATGGCCCATTATGATGTTGTAGAAGTCAGTGAAGATAAATGGAAAGTCCCACCATTTGAAGCGCAAATCATTGATAATATTATTTATGGGCGTGGAAGTATTGATACAAAAGTAACTCTTTTAGGAATAATGGAAGGTTTAGAAAAAGTATTACAAACTGACTTCGTTCCCCAAAATGACTTATATCTATGTTTTAGTGGTCAAGAAGAAGTTAATGGAAATGATGCTTTGACAATGGCTTTATATTTTAAAGAAAAAAATATTATACCGAAATTAGTTTTGGATGAAGGTGGGGCAATTGTTAATGGTTTCTTCCCTAAAGTAAGTGAAAATGTCGCTGTAGTAGGAATAGCTGAAAAAGGAATTGTTAATATTAAACTTAGTATCGATTCCAATGGTGGCCATTCATCTACCCCTAACAAAGAAACACCTTTAGGAATAATTGCTAAAGCTATTTATCGTTTAGAAAAGCATCCTTTTCCATATAAATTAACATATGCTCCTAAAATGTTATTTAATAATGTCGCACCATACTCTAAAAGTTTTCTGATTAGAATGATTTTTGCCAATTTGTGGTTATTTTTACCACTATTAAAATTAATGTGTAAAAAAAGTGGCGGAGAAATGGCTGCTTTATTGCATACTACTACTGCACCAACAATGGCAAGTGCTTCTAAAATGCCAAATGTATTATCTACTAATGCTGAAGTGATAATTAATTTTCGACTACTTAGTGGCGAAACAATTGAAACTTTGATTAATCGTATTAAAAAAATTGTTAAGGATGATCGTATTTCTATTGAAGTTATATATGGTGAAAATCCTTCTAACACTAGTATTTTAGATGAATCATATCTTAAATTAGCAACTACTATAAAAGATGTGTTTGGAAAAGACACTATTGTTACTCCATATTTAATGTTAGCTGGAAGTGACTCTCGCCACTATAATAAAATATGTAATAATGTCTATCGTTTTAGTGTTTTAGAATTATCAAAAGAAGAACGAGCACTGATTCATGGAAATAATGAACGTTTACCACTTTCAAAAGCATTTAAAGTTGTCGAATTTTATACTACTTTTATCAAACGATTATAAAATAAAAGGGTCTTAAGATTGCTTAAGACCATTTTCATTATAATTTACTTTCAGGAATTGGTAATAATGTACCATTAAAATAATCCTTAATAAATTCACTTGTTTTATCGGAAATTAAAATATCAACTAAATCTTTAACCCATTTTTTATTTAAATCAGTTTTACGAACAACAAAAATATTAACATTCTCTTTTTGTTTTTCAAGTGATTCCATTGTAACTAATGAATTACCATCTAAATTTGAAATAGCTGCATATGAATTTGAAACGATGCCTAGATCAGTAGTCTTATTATTTACTGCCTTGCCAATTAAACCACTATCAACTTCTTCAATAACTAAGTTTTTAGGATTATAACTAATGTCTTTTAAAGTAACAATTGTCTTATCATTAAAATCAATTAATCCTTCTTCTTTTAATAATTTTAAGGCACGTGTTCTATTTGCATCGTCATTTGGAATTGTAATTTTAGCGCCATCTTTAATAGTATCGATTAATTTTTGGCCTTCTTCTACTTTAAATGTTTTTGAGTATCCACCAAAAATTGGATAATACATTTCACACGCAACCGCTAAATCGCCTTCTTTATTTTGCGTATTTAAATATGGTGTGTGTTGGAATAGATTTCCATCAAATGATCCATTACGTAATCCTTGATTACCTAATTCAAATTTAGAGAACACTTGAATTTCTAAATCATAACCTAATTTTTCAAAATCTTCTTCAATATATTCTAAAATTGGTCGTCCAGGAGTTTCCATAACACCAATAATAATTGTCTCTTTATTGTTAAATAATGTTAATAAAGGAAGTAATAAAATTACGACTAAGAGATAAGGTAATTTTTTAAATGATGTTTCACCATATTTAAGTTTTTTATACATAAAATTACCTAAAACATTTAAAATTTGAACAATAATAATGATGACTAATACAATATAAATCATTTCGACATTACGACCTTGTTGAATACCAAGTGATACTGCAAGACCACCAAGACCGCCACCAGCCCAAGAATCAACAACAGCACTAATTCCAAGCAATGATACTAAGGCAACGCAAACACCATTACAAATTGATGGTAATGCTTCTTTAATTAAAATTTTCGAAATGATTTGCCATTTTGACATACCTAGTGACTTACCTGCTTCAATAATATCCTCGTTTACCTCAACAAATGAGTTTTCAACTAGTTTAGCAATAAAGGCTGTTGAAGCAATCGTTAATGGAATAATGGATGCATCACTTCCAAAAAATGTTGGACGAGTAAAAATGCCAGTAATAAACATTGTTAACGGGATTAATAAAACACCCAAAATTAAGAATGGAATAGAACGAATACAGTTAGTTAAAAATGATACAATTGGATAAACGTATTTGTTCTTAATTAATCCTCTTGTTGGATGGAATATGAATAAAACAATTCCTATTAAAATTCCTAAAATAGTTGAAATTAAACCAGCAATACCAACCATTTTAAATGTTTCAAGCAAAGCTGGGATTAATTCATCAAAGAAAAATTCATTAAATGGTTTTTGCATATTATAATACCTCCCACTTTACTTCTTTATTTTTTAAATAATTAATTACTTTTTCTTCATCAAGTTCATTAATATTAATAATTAAACTACCTAATACCTCATCAGAAAACTTCTCTAACTTTCCCCAACAAATAGAGAAATCAATATTTAAGTCACGAGCTAATGAAGTAATAATAGGTTCATTTGAAACATTATCATCAAACAACAATTTAATATTAACTCCAGTTGTTGGTAAGATTTCTTCTTCAGCAGATAATTTATTTAATTTTGATTTTGAATTCAAAAATAACTCAACGGTTTTACCTTTTTCAACAATTTGTCCTTCTTCCATAACAACGACATTTTCAACAATTTCTTTAACAACTTCCATTTGATGAGTAACAATAATTAAAGAAAAATGTAATTTCTTTTGTAATCTTTTTAAAAGGGATAATATTTGTTTTGTTGTTTTTGGATCTAAAGCACTAGTGGCTTCATCACTTAAAAGAATTTTAGGGTTGGTTGCTAAAGCACGAGCAATTGCAACACGTTGACGTTGTCCACCACTTAACGAACGTGGTTTTTGATCTAATTTATCTAAAATTTCTACTTCACTCGCCAATTCTTTAACTTTTTTATCAATCTCTTCTTTACTATATTTCTTATTGCATCGTAGTGGCAATGCAATATTGTTATAAATTGATTGCGTTTCTAACAAAGCAAAATGTTGAAATATCATCGAAACAGTCTTGCGATAATTTTGCAAATCTCTACCTTTTAGTAATGAAATATTAATTCCATCAACAATGATTTCACCACTATCAATTTCTTCAAGACGATTTAATGTTCTTAGTAATGTCGATTTACCAGCGCCTGATTTTCCAACAATTCCAATAATTTCACCATCATTGATTGTTAAATTAATATCTTTTAAAACATTAAAAGACTCAAAACTTTTATTGACATTTTTTATTTCAATCATATAGTTTCCTCCTTTTAAATAATAAAAAAACTCGTCCTAATAAAAGGACGAGTGTTATTCCCGTGGTACCACCTTAATTTATAAGTTAATTTAACTTACCTCATTTTCAGATACTATCATATCCTATCGTTATAACGTACGAACCACGTCTTTACCTAAAAAATTCAATAAAGAAGCTCCAAGATCATCTTCATTTATTTTCTAATACCTTTTTACACCATCCAAAGGCTCTCTAAAATCTTCCAATAAACTACTCTTCTTTTCATTGCTTATGCACTAATAGTAATATATATCAGTAGAAATAGCAAGTATTTTTTTGCTATAATTACAAAGAGGTGATTTTATGCTAGAACAAGAATTAATTACAATTCGTAGACATATCCATCAAAACCCAGAAATTGGTATTAATTGTTATAATACCGCTGAATATATATATAATTATCTTTATGATATTGGTTATCGCAACCTAAAATATGTCGTAAATAAATCAGGTGTTATTTGTTTTTTAGATAATCAAAAAGAAGAATCAATTCTGCTTCGCAGTGACATTGATGCTTTAGAAATTGTTGAACAATTTGAATGTGATTATAAATCAAAAAACAATTATATGCATGCATGCGGACACGATGCCCATACTGCTATGCTTTTAATCGCGGCCAAAATGATTTTCAATATCAAAAAACAATTAAATTATAACATCGTTTTTGTTTTTCAACCAGCAGAAGAAGGTCCGCTTCCTGGTGGAGCACTCCGATTAATTGATGAAATTAATTATCCAAATATTGTTGCTTGTTTTGCATTCCATGTTACTAATCTTTTAAATACTGGAGAGATAGGAATCAAAAACGAAGAAGCATTTAGTGCACCGGATTTATTTGAAGGAGAAATAATTGGCAAAGGTTGTCATGCTTCAACTCCACAATTTGGAATAAATCCATTAATTCCAATGGGAGAAGTTTTATTAAAATTCCAAGATGAAAATAATAACTACCCTAATGACCGTGTCGTTATTAGTATTACCCATGTCGAAGGGGGACGAGCAAAAAATATCATTCCTGATAAAATAAAATTTGAAGGAACTGCTCGGTCATTTAAAAATGAAACAAGAGATAGTTTAAATAGAAACTTAACTAAAATTGTTGAAGATAGTGCCAAAAAATGTGGAGCTATCGGTCACTTTAATTTCTTATATGCTTACGATCCATTATATAATGATCCAAACTTATTTAAATTTATTAAAAATATTGCCTCAAACATTAATTTAAATTTTGTTGAATTAAAAGAGGCAAATATGGTAGGTGAAGATTTTTCTTATTATCGTCGCATTGCTCCTATTTGTATGACTTGGTTGGGGGTTTATAATTCAAATAATGTAAGAGAAGACTTACATTCTCCTACATTTACATTAGACGAAAAAGCTTTAATTAATGGTAGTTTGCTTTATGTCGAAATAGTTAAAAATTTTAAAAAGGGAAAATGAATTTCCCTTTTTTATTTATTAACATGAATATCCATTTGTGGATAAGGAATTTCAATATTATTAGCATCAAATTGTAATTTGACTTCTTCTAACAAATAATGTTTGACCGTCCAATAGTCTTGATTTTTAACCCATGTACGGCAAACGATATCAATTGAAGATGCACTATGTGCGCTAACTCTAATAAATGGTTTTGGTTCTTTTAAAATTAATTCATTTGAATCACAAATATTAGCAATAAGTTTTTCAACACGACGGAAATCTTCATTGTAAGATGTCGAAAAAGTTATATCAACACGTCGTAACTCTTTTGTAGAATAGTTAACCATCGGTGAATTTGCTAAGCTACCATTAGGTATCATTACAACCTTATTATCAGGTGTTGCTAAATATGTATAAAATATTTTGATATCTTCAACAGTTCCACTAAAAGAACCAGTTTCTAGATAATCGCCGATTTTAAATGGACGCATAACAATTATTATGATTCCTCCAGCTAAATTTGATAATGAACCTTGTAAAGCTAAACCAATACCCACACCTAGTGAAGCTATAGCGGCTGCAATACTTCCTGTTTCAATACCTATATATCCTAAAAAGACCAAGAAGAATAAAATTTTTAACCCTTTACGAATAACATGTTTAACGACTTTTCTAATTGTTAAATCAACTTTTTTTCTTATTAAAATATTGTCTACTCTCTTAGCAAAAAAGTTTACAACCTTAAACGAAATTATTAATACAATTATCGCAAAAACTAATTTAACACCTGTTGTAGTTAACCAATGTAAAACACTTTGCAAAAATGAATCAAGCGTAATTTGTGTACTGCCATCTGCTAAAAAAAACATATATTATTTGCACTCCTTTCGATATTCTTCAACTATTTGTTCATCTAAAGATGCTAAACTTATCATTATTCTTAATGGAGCATCTTTAAACAAATCATAAGTTGATGACTTTTTGAACTCATCATAGTTAATTCCATATTTCTCTAATAATTTAACGAATTTTGGGTCTTTTACTAATTCAAAAAATGGCGTATTTTCATCAAATGGTTGTTTTTGATAATCTTTTCGAGGTAATTCTAATTTATCTTCTTTAGCAATTTTTTCACCTTCAATTTGAATTTTATTGACTAAATAATTATCATTTAATCCATTTTTTACATAAATTTCATATTCACCATCTTCAAGAACATATCTATTTAATAAATTACTAAAGACTTTTAAATCATCAATATCAATGTAAAGTTCTACATCTTTATTTTCATATTGATTTAATGATATTTTTTCAAATGCTTTTAGTTCTTTTTGCACACGATAAATTTGACTATCATTTTTTCCAATATATACTTGAGCAATATATTTACCTTTCACATTAGAATTATTAAAAACATTCATTATTATCTTAATTCTATTAATCTCTTTTTCAATTTTCTTTACATTGACTTCAAAATTACTATAACTTAGTCCATGACCAAAACGATAATAATAACCTTTACTATTAAAAGTATCGTAATATCGATAACCGACATAAATATCATCATCATAGTAGCTAAAATAAGGATTTTCATGAAAGTATTTAAAGTATTTATTTTCATTTAAAGATTTTATCCAAGTTTCTTGTAATGCACCACATGGGTTTTTCAAACCATACATTACTTCATATAAGGCTTCACAAACGCCTTCACCACCTAAATATGTTATAAACAAACCTTTTATGTCATCATTAAATGATAAGCTAACAACCGATCCTGACATTAAAACGACACCAATATTGCTATTATATTGTTTTAAAATATCAATTATTTGGTATTGATTTAGTCTTAGTTTAATATCCTCACGATCATTACCTTCATATTCATCTTCATCATATACACCTAAAAAAACGATAATTTTTGAATAAGATGATAACTTTTCTATTTCTTTCTCAGTTAAAAGAATATTCGCTTTATCATATCCACGAATATAATCAAATGAAGAATTATATTGTTTTAAGATATCAATAAACGTTGGTGCATAATAACTATTTGTATTAGAACTACCTCCGCCTTGATAACGGGGATTAATTGCAAAATCACCAATAAATAATACTTTATCTTGACTAGTAAGTGGGAAAAAATTATGTTCATTTTTTGCTAAAACAATTGATTCACTACAAGCATCTTTAGCAACAAGATATTGTTTCTTAAAATCAATTTCATTATTCTTCTTGGTACGCTTATTAAATCTTTCAATAACATTTCTTATTCGTTGTTGACAATTAACCAAATCTTCTTGAGTAAAATCAATTCCTAAGCGCTTTTCAAAATATTCATCATTTCTTTTTCTTTCAGGCATTTCAATATCTAATCCTGCTCTAATCCCTTTACTTCTTTGATAACAAGCTCCCCAATCAGAGATGAAAATACCATTGAATTTTAATTCATCACGAATAATTTCTTGAAGTAAATGTCTATTTTCAGTTGTATAAGTACCATTCAACAAATTATAAGAAACCATAATTGATGTCGGATTAGAATACTTTAACGCATATTCAAATGTTTTTAAATATATATCCCTAAGCGCTTTTTCACTTATTATTGAATCATTTAACATTCTAAAACTTTCTTGATTATTGCAACATAAATGTTTTAGGCTACTCCCTATACCATATTCTTCTAAACCATTAATAAAATTAGCCGACATTATACCAGATAAATATGGATCTTCAGAATAATATTCAAAATTTCGGCCACAACGTGGATCTTTTTTAATATTGTTACCTGGGCCCAAAATAATATCAACATCATAATAATCAGCTTCTTTTGCAATATTTTGACCGACAAAATATGACAATTTTTTATCAAAAGAACATGCTAAGCATGAAGGAGTTGGATATGTCGTTGCAACTACTTTGCTATCAATACCTAGTTCATTAATATTAGTTGGCCTTCTAACCCCATACGGTCCATCACAACAAACTACGTCACGATATTCTTTTATATCTGATTTAAAAAACCAATTTCCTCTTCCAGTTAATAAATCGTATTTACCCATTAGTTATTCCTTCTTTCTTTATTAATATTTTAGCAAAACTAACTAATAATAACCATAAAAAAGGTTTAAAGAATTACTTTAAACCTTTTATTTTATTCACCTTGAATATAAAAACTAAATTCATAGTCTTTAGTTGCATCTAAACAATATTTACTTAAAACTGGAGCACCCCAACTATCATCGCCACCAACACCACGCATAAATCCACATACACGTAAATATGTATAATTTGGTGATTTATTTAATTCATGTATATGTTTAGCAAATTCTAACTCAATATTAGAATAAGGAAGAACTGATATATTTAAAGGTTTATCTTTCATATAAATTTTTAATGAGTGATGATTGTTTAAATATAATTTACAATATCTTACTTCACTACGATTTCCACATTCTTGAGGTTCAATATATTTGGAAACATTTTCCATTGGCGTAGTTTGATATATTCCTAAAGATGTACCATTATGACGGTCAATATAATTTTCTTGTTCACCTAATCCATAATATTTAAATGATTCTACCTTTAAAGGAATGGCTAAATTCATACCAAACAAAGCAAATTCAGGCAAATTATTAGCTCCATAATAATGTGCGTTAACTTCAATATTTCCATCACCATATACTTTATAAGTGACATCTACTTTATTTTGCATCGAATTCATTAAAATGTATGTATAAACAATCGTAAATACTTTTTCATCATCAATCACTTTATATTGCTTGTTAGTGTAATTTAAAAATTGATCAACACTATACCAAATAGAAGAAGTAATATTGAAACGATTACCTCGATCATTATCAGTATTAGCTCTAAAGAATGTAGGAAGAAGTGGTTTATTAACCCACTCTTGACCATTATATTTTAATGAGATAATTCCGCCTTCTCTTTTAGAAAATAATACGCTAAATTTATCACCATAAACACCAATATTTAAATCACTATTAAATACCTTGTAATTATTATCATTTTCATCAACAGAGTGTTTATATTGACCAATTACATCTTCACCAAACGAAATTAAGTGACCTTTTTGAAGTAATCCATAATCATCTTTTAAATGAGCACTAACTTTAACAACATACTCATCATATTCATTAATACCTTCTAAATCTAATGAACATACTTTCTTACTTAATGGTGCTACATCTTCATTAAAACTATACTCACGATAAAATTTACCATTTTTTAAAATTGTAACAACAAAATTATAGATTGATGTCGAAATAAATAAGTTTTTATTATAAATTTCAACTTTATTCTTTTTAACTGTTAATACAACAGGAGCATAAACTTGTTTCATCTCGCATACTTTTGGTGAATCAGTGCGGTTACAATATCTAACTCCATTACAACAGAAACTATTATCATGAGGACGATCAAAGAAATCTCCACCATAAAGCCATTTATCATCGACAATAATGCCTTGATCCATATAATCCCAGATAAATCCCCCTTGATATAATTCATATTTATCTTCTAACTTAATATATTCATCAATACCACCTAGTGAATTAGCCATAGCATGTGAATATTCACATGAAATATATGGCTTATCAGGATTATTATTTAAATAGTCTTCAATTTCAGGCACTTTAGCATACATATAAGATTCAATATCTGTTGAATCTCTAAATTCTCTTACATGCATACAAGATTCATAATGAACAGGACGAGTCTTATCAAGTTCATTAAATAAATCGTGCATTTTAACTGTATTAGTTCCAGCCCAAGATTCATTACCAATTGACCAAATAACAATTGAAGGGTGATTTTTATCTCTTTCAAAAGTATGTTTAACTCGATCTAAAACAATCTTTTCCCATGAAGGTAATGATCCTGGAACATTCCAACTTGGATCAAAAACGTCCATTTTTGTCCATGAACCATGTGACTCCATATTTACTTCATCAATTAAATAGATACCATATTTATCACACAATTCATACCAATATGTATCATTTGGATAATGCGAAGTTCTTACAGCATTAATGTTATTAGCTTTCATGAAACGGATATCTTCATCCATTTCTTCTTTAGTAACATGTCTGCCACCAATACTAGAAAATTCATGGCGATTAATACCTCTAAATACAACACGTTTTCCATTGATTAACATTACTTTATTTTTTATTTCAAAAGTTCTAAAGCCAACATCTTGATGAATATATTCGCTAACTTCACCATTTTCATCAATAACTTCTAATTCAAGATCATATAAATCAGGTACTTCAGCACTCCATGAATAAACGTTTTTTACTTTGATATCTAATAAATCTTTGAAAGATTTTTTACAAATCTCTTTTCCTTTATAAGATAAAGTAGCATTTATTTCTTTTACATTTTTACTTTTAACATTTAACAATAAATGTCCATCTTGATAATTATTTTCTAAATTAGCTAAAACTTTAATATCTAAAATATGTGCTTTTGGTGTTGAATATAAATATACATCTCGATATAACCCTGTTAAGCGCCAAAAATCTTGCCCTTCGATATATGCTGCTTTTGAATAGGAACAAACTACGACGGTTAAACGATTATGATGTTTCAAATATTTATTTATATTAAAGCGAGCTGGTAAGAATGAATCTTCACTATACCCGACAAATTCACCATTCAAATAAACATATAAAGCCATTGCCCCAGCTTCAAAGGAAATATTTAAATCTTCATCTATATTAGCAACATCAAAATCTTTAAAATAAATTCCTGTTGGATTTTTATCCATATCTATATGTGGAGGATTGGAAATAAATGATCCATCCCAAGGATACATTTGATTAACATATTGAGGAGCGTGAGTATAATTAAGTTCAATACATCCAGGTACGTTAATGATATCTAAACTAGAAATATCGAAATCTTCTTTTAAATATTCTTCACCAATAAGTTTAGGTGAGGCAAAATATTTAAATTTGTATTCACCATTTAACGATTGATAAAATGATGATTGTTTATTTAAATACTCTTGTTTACTTTTATAAACTTTATGATCACTATAATAATCAAGTTTATTTACATTAAAAATATTTAAATCTTCTAAATAATTTAAGTTTAAAGTAGCCATATTCTAATCCTTTCAATAAAAGGCACTTTGATAAGTGCCTTTAATAATTTATTTATATTATTTTTTCTTTAAGTATTTAACTGAGTCTAATGCAACTGCAGCCATGATAATAATACCTTTTAAAATGAATTGGATATTTGTATCTAAACCAAAGAAAGTTAAGATATAAGTAATTGCAGTAAATAATAATACACCAATTACAGCACCTTTAATTTTACCAATACCACCTGAGAAAGAAATACCGCCAACAACACAAGCAGCTATAGCATCAAGTTCATAACCTGTACCTGTTGTTGCAACAGCAGTACCAATTCTTAGACCTTCTAAAAATGAACCAATACCATATAAAACACCTGCAAATACGAATACTAATAATGTTGTTTTGAAAACATTGATACCTGATACTGCAGCAGCTTCTTTATTACCACCAACTGCATACATATTTTTACCGAATCTTGTTTTATTCCAAATAAACCAAACAACAGCTATACAAACAATAGCATAAATAATTAATATTGGGAAATTACCGATACGTCCAGCTAATAAGTTTTTAATACTTGAATCAATTGTACCTGAAGAAGTGGTACCTGTAGCATAACACACTAAACCGAAAATAATTAATTGAGTAGCAAGAGTTGTAACGAATGGGTGCATATTAAGCTTTGCAGTGAAGAAACCTGCAATCGCACTAAATAATACACAAAGAATTATTGAAATTGCTAATGCCATTAAAACTCTTAAGAACATTGGAATTGCATCAAAATTTGGAGCATATCCAAATACTTTAATAATATTTACACCTGGGTGAAGAATAATACAAGTAACAACAGCGCCCATACCAACATGACGGCCGATACTTAAGTCGGTACCACCAAGTAAGATTAATCCACCAACACCAAGGGCAAAAAATACTCTTGTTGAAGATTGTTCTAGAATTTGTAAAACATTTGAAGTTGTTAATAAATTACCTTTTCCCATCATTGGAGCTAGAATAATAGAAGCTATAATAAATGCTAAAATAATGATGTATAAACCATTACTTAAAATAAATTGTTTGGTATTAAATGAATAAACATAATCATTTACTTTACGTTGAAGTTTAACACCAATACCAACTTTACCATCAGTCAATTCTTGTGCTTTACGATAATATGCCATGAATGCATCATTTTTCTTATCTTTAATTTTTTGTAATTTCTCATGATGTTCATTTTTAATTTCAAATACTTTTTGCTTTTGATAATACTTCTCATTATCAATATCGAATTTAATATGCTCTTTTTCTTCTTGACTTGCTGATTTTAATTTCGTTTTCAACTCGTTAATTGTTTTATTAAAATCACTCTTACATTTTTCTAAATCTTTTTTATATTTGGTAACATACTTTTTCTTTTCTTCAGCACATTCTTTATTTAAATCTGCTTTGAGAGTTTTATATGTTGCCTTTAATTCATCAATTGTTTTTACAACTGATAATTTTTCTCTTATCATATAAATTTCCTCCTATAAGTACTTAGCACTTAATTTTAATAATTCTTCTTGATTTGTTTCCTTAGTATTAACAATACCAGCTAATCTATGATTAGACATTACTGCAATTCGATTAGTGATGCCTAAAATTTCAGGCATTTCACTTGAAACAACAATACAAGTTTTTCCCATTTTAGCCATATTAATAATTAGTTGATATATTTCATATTTTGCACCAACATCAATACCACGTGTTGGTTCATCTAATAAGAAAACTTCTGGATTTCTTTCAAGCCATTTACCAATGATAACTTTTTGTTGGTTACCACCAGATAAAGAACTTATTAAATCATGGCCACTCATACATTTTGTATGCATATTTTTAATTTGACGAGCACATGCTTCTTCCATTAATTTATCGGAAATAACACCCTTACTCTTATAATTATTCATATTTGCAATACATGTATTAAAAATTAAGTTACTAGATAAGAACAATCCATCAACTTTTCTTTCTTCTGTAACTAATGCAAAATTATGTCTAATTGCATCACTAGGGGAAGTAAAACGAATCTTCTTACCTTTGTATTTAATTGTACCACTAGATAATGTCCTTATGCCGAATAATGATTCTAAGAATTCACTACGTCCTGCACCGACAAGACCATAAATCCCTAAAATTTCACCTTTCTTAACTTCAAGATTAATATCTTTTAGGAATGGGGAGAATTTTGTTGATAAATTCTTAATTTCTAATACAATATCCCCTGGAGTATTATCTACTGGTGGGAAACGCTGATCTAATGAACGACCAACCATAGCTGATATGATATCATTCATATTAGTGTTTGCAATTTCTTTTTGGAAAATCATTTGACCATCACGTAAAACAGCGACTTCATCACAAATTTCAAATACTTCATCCATCTTGTGAGAAATATAAACAAAACTTACTCCGCGTTTGCGCAAATCATTAACGATTGAGAAAAGTTTTTTAACTTCTCTTTCAGTTAACGATGATGTAGGTTCATCTAAAACAATAAGTTTCGCATCGTAAGAAACAGCTTTAGCAATCTCTACCATTTGTCGTTGTGATACAGACATTTTGTTCATCATCATTTTTGGATTAACATCCATCTTAAGTTTCTTAAATAACTCGGTAGCTTCTACAAGCATTTTCTTTTCATCAATAATTCCGTGTTTTGTAGGATATCTTCCTAAGAATAAATTATCAATTACTGAGCGGTATAAACATTGATTCAATTCTTGGTGAACCATTGCTACACCATTTTCCAAAGCATTTTTAGGATCTTTGAAATCAACAATTTTTCCATCTAATTTAAATTCACCATCATCTTTAGCATAAATGCCAAATAAACATTTCATCATTGTTGATTTGCCAGCACCATTTTCACCCATTAAACCAACAACTGTACCAGGTTTAATTGATAAATTTATTCCCTTCAAAACATGGTTTTTACCGAATGATTTAGAAAGATTACTAATTTGTAATACATATTTTTCCATATAAACATCCTCTTTCTAACATTTTATGAAATGGTTTTCTTTTAGATAACCAAATTGAAGTGCTATATCTAGTGCAAACAAATACATATAGCACTTCAATGAATTAAAAGGTGACCTAAATATCATTATCTAGGTCACCTTGTTATTTAATTGTTAAGGTAACTTAGTAGTTTAAACTATTTATGATCTTTTAACCATTGAGCAATCATTTGACCTTGTAATTCGCCTGAACCTTCAGTATTAACACCAACATAGTGTGTCTTATCATTGAAGTTCATAGTTTTTTGGTCAACTTCACCATTAACCATTGGTTGTCTATTATAGAAGATAACTGGTTTCTTAGCGTTTTCACCTGTTAATTTTTCAGTATATAAACTACCAGAATCAGTTTTAACCATATTAATTACATAAGCATCATATTGGTCTAAGTTAGTAAATCTATCTAAACATGAACCTTCTTGAGAACCATCACCTTCAACAAATGTAAAGTTAATGCCTAATGCTGCACCATAGTGTTTGAATGCAGGTACATAAACTTCTTTTAAGAAGTTATCACCTTGGTTATAAACAGTTACTAAAACATTTAATGTCTTACTACCTTTATTATCATTAATTTTTTCGAATGAACCTGATAAGTATTGATCAGCATTTTCCTCAGTTACAATACCACAAGGTACTAATAATTTCTTTTCTGCTTTATCATAATCAACTGTACAACGTTCAACTTTGTTACCTGCGCTATCAGCTTCACTGATACCAGCTGTTAATGGGTTTTCTACACCTTCAGCATAGTTTCTTAATAATTGAGCAATTGCACGAGCTTGAGCATCACCGTTTTGAGTGATAGAACCTGCTAATTTACCATCAACGATATCTTTAGCAGCACTTGGTAAAGCATCGAAACCAAAGATTGGTAAGCCTTTTGGCCAGTTAGAGTTAGCATATGCAGCAGAAGCCATACCATCGTTATTTGATACAACTACGTCAATCTTATCACCATATTGTGATAACCAAGTACCCATAGTATCACCAGCTGTTGTAGCATCCCATGTTGCACCAGAGTTATTTTTCATTTCCTTATTAGCTAATTCATTGATTGTAACATTTAATTCTTGGCCCAAGCCAATTAATGCTTTCTCTGCACCTTCTGTACGAGCTAAAGAGTCATTGTGACCTTTATCACCAATCATCATTAAATAGCCTAATGTACCATCGTGATTACGATCCCATGCATAAGTCGTAGTAGGATCTTTAGCTTCGTACTTAATTGTACCTGTAGTCCCACTACAAGCAGTTAATGTAACAGCAGTAAGTGCCATTGCAAAAAATGGAATTATTTTCTTGTTCATTGTAATTATACCTCCTGTAATTCCTTATAAAAGATAGCTTAAGGGTTATTTATTTAATATAAATACTCCCTAACTAATTCTTCCAAAGTAATTATAAAATGTAAGCGTTTTTACAACAATGTAATATTTTATTTAAAAACCTTAAAAAATGTGTCCTAAAAAACAAAAAACTAATAAAAAGCGTTTTTATAGGAAAAAAAGCACGTTTTTTATTGTATTTTTTCATTAAACGTGCTTTCAATTTATGATTTATTACGATAATCTTTTGGCGAATAACCAGTATTTTTTTTGAAAATATGCGAAAAATAATATGAATCTCCATATCCGACTTTTTCAGCTATTTCTGATATTTTTAAATTTGTATTCTCTAATAATTGCTTTGCTTTATTAATACGCAAATCAGTCAAATATTTAACAAATGTCGTATTTTTTTCTTTTTTGAATAAATAGCAAATATATGAAACAGATAAATTAATGTGTTCAGCAACGCTTTCAAGCGACAAGTCCAATTCGTCAAAGTGATTATCAATATACTCTAGTGCTTGCTTTGCGTTGTACTGAATATTATTTAATAATACTTTTTTATTATCATCTTTTATATATAAACAAACGTTTATGAGCATTTCAAAAATTATATCAATATCCCTATTGGTAATGATAGTCCCATAAAAATCTCCTTCAATCCCATATTTTTGATAAACATTATAAACATTTTCACTTGTCAGCAATATTTCATTAAGAATTCTCGTCATTGTTAAATAATAATCATTAATATTTCCAAGTTGTTTAATCTTATCTTTAATAGTATATAATATTTGACGTATTACCTCTTCATCACTATAGTTAATAGCATAACTTATTTGTTGTAAATCAAGTGATGTAACTAAATTTACTTTATTTGTATAATTTCCATAGTAGTATATTTTGTTACTTCCCATAAATAAGCGATATTCTAACGCATGTTTGGCTTGAATATATGCTAATTTTAAAGACTTTAAATCTTCACATAAAAGCGAAACGCCAATAGAGCAAGAAACATTTAATACTTTTTTTGTCTTCATTAATATATCAGTAAAAGCTGTATCTATTTTAGTTAATGATGTAGATGAAAAATTATCAAATTTAAATATGAATAGAATTTTCTCATCTACCGTAAACAACTCATATTTAGACACTTGTTTTAAATACTCATTACAAATTGTTTTAATTTTCATTAACATTAATTCTACTTCATCTAAACTATCACGAGTACCTAGATCATCAAATTCTAAACACGCCAAAATAAACTCTTTATAATCTAAATCAATGTTTAAAAATTGCAATTTTTTTTCAACAAATGGTGGAGTTATACTATTTCTAACTAGCGAATATAAAACTGCATCTTTAACTATCGGCAGTGATTCCTTTTGATATGTACGTAATATTTCTAGATTTGTTAAAATATTTTTTTCATCATCAAATTGAATTTTAATTTTATTCAATATTTTAAATAGTTCATCATTTACTACCGGCTTTTTGATTAACCCTGATACACCCATATCAAGTGATTTTTTAGCATATTCAAATGCACCATATCCCATCATTAAAACTACCTTGATTAAGGGGTAATCTCTTTTTATTTCTTTGCAAAGAGAAAAACCATCGATATATGGCATCTCAATATCACTTATAACTAAAGTAATATCTTCGTTTTTATTCAAAAAATCTAATGCATCAAAGCCATTTGAAAAAGTTGCAACAACATTAAAACCTAGTTCTTGATAATTAATCATCTTGCTTACATTTTTGGCAATTTGAATATCATCATCAATAACAATAACATTATACATAATCGTTACACCACCACTTCTTTAATATTATAACAAATTTTTTAGAATTTTTTAATAAAAAACATAAAAAAAGACAAAAAAAGCTGGCATTTTACAATTAAACACCAGCTTTTTTTCTTTAGATTATAAATGTGTAGCTCCTAAACTACGTAGTTCAACACGAACACAATTTTTTTCACCAAAAACCCTAGACATTATAGTCATATATCGTTCAAAATTATCTTTGTGAACAAATGCTAAAATAGTGCCTGCAAAGCCTCCACCGTGAACCCGACAAGCTCCTTTAGTTAATATCTTTTTCGATAAAGTAAGACCTAAAGTAACACCTTGTTCTTTATCACCAGCATAATAACAGTTTTGTAAAAGTTTATATGATGACTCCCCTGATCCATTAATACATTTTAAGAATGTTTCAACATCATTTTCTTTTAAAGCATTGTATGCTAAATCTACACGTTTATTTTCATCAAAGAAATGCATAGCCCTTAAAATAGCACGTCCTTTGACAAATTTATTTAAACGAGATAATTCTTGATAAAATTCTTTTTCATCAACATCTCTCAAATATTCTTTGCCAAAATAATTAGCCACTTTCTTCATTTCATCTTTTATTGCTGCATAATGAGATGTTAAATTTGAATGATCGCCACCAGTATTAACAATAACAATTTCATAATCCTTCAAACTAGCTTCTAAATGAGAAATGATAGGAGTATTTACATCATTAAAATCAATATGATTAACTCCACCTAGTGATATAGCCATTTGATCAAGTAGTCCACATGGCTTTCCAAAATAATTAACTTCACTATATTGGCTAGCTTTAGCTAAATCAACTCTGCTAGCTTTATCATCGTTATAATAGTAATTAATTACTTCACTAAACAATAGTTCAAATGCAGCACTAGAAGAAACTCCAGCACCCCCAAAAACATTTGAAGTCATAAATAAGTTGAAACCACCGACATTATAACCTAAATCCTTCATTCCTTTACAAACACCGCGAATCATTCCTATTGATTTCGAAAGTTCTGCGGGATGAAGGGATAAATCATTAACATCAACTTCCATTGCATCATAACCTTTTGAATAAGCAACTATTTTATTATCATCCCGTTTAGAAACTGCAGCTAACATATCTAAATTAACAGCACTTGTTAGTACTTTACCATGATTATGGTCAGTATGATTACCTAAAAGTTCGATACGACCAGATGATGAAAAATAATCAGTTGGCTCAACGCCAAATTTATCAATATATAAATCTGTAACTTCTTTTTTTCTTGCTAAATAACTAGCATCATTTTGATATAAAATTTCTTCGTTTGTCATATTTTATTCCTCATATCCATTCTTATTATGTGATTGCCAATTCCATGAATCCTTGCAAGCATCAACTATATCATATTTTGCTTTCCAGCCCATTTCTTTTAACGCTTTACTACAATCAGCATAATTAGCATCAACATCACCAGGACGTCTTTCTTTAATCACATATGGTATTTTAATATTATTAGCTGTTTCAAAAGCTTTTACCATATCTAAAACTGAACTTCCTTTTCCTGTTCCTAAATTATAAATAAGTAATCCTTTATTTTCTTCCATTTTCTTTAATGCGGCAACATGACCTAAAGCAAGGTCTACGACATGGATATAATCTCTAACTCCTGTTCCATCATGAGTTTTATAATCATTACCAAATACACCTAGTTCTTTTAATTTGCCAACTGCAACTTGTGTTATATAAGGCATTAAGTTATTTGGTATGCCATTTGGATCTTCACCAATTAGTCCTGATTTATGAGCACCAATTGGATTAAAATAACGTAATATAATTACATTCATTTGTTGATTTACTTTATAAACATCTTGTAAAATCCCTTCAATAATTAATTTTGTAGTACCATAAGGATTAGTTGTACCACCAATATCATCTTCTTCTTTTAAAGGGACATGTTTTGGAGTACCATAAACAGTTGCACTACTACTAAATACAATATTTTTAACATCATATTTAATCATCAAATCTAGTAAATTTAATGTAGAATCGATGTTATTTGCATAATATCTTAAAGGTATTTTAACTGATTCGCCAACAGCTTTAAGACCAGCAAAATGGATAACATCATTAAACTTTTCTTTTTTGAATACTTCTTCTAAAGCATCATAATCACACAAATTAACTTTATAAAATTTTGGTTTTACTCCTGTGATTTTAAGAATACGATCTAAAACTAATTCTTTCGAATTAACTAAATTATCAACAATAATAGGTTCATATCCTGCATTAATTAATTCAACAACTGTGTGCGAACCAATATATCCGGCACCACCTGTAACTAATACTTTTTTCATATTCTTTTTCCTCCTATAATGCTAAATACTTAACAAAATCTTTTAAATGTTTTTGACCATTTTCATCATTTTTGAATATTGCTGTACATTCTAAAATGCTTTTACAAGTTTGATTGATATATTCTTTAACAATTTCTTGAGCGGAACCAATTGAATTTTTACGACCATATTTTTTAGTTAATTGTTCAATCATTGTACGATGAACATCTAATCCTTCGTGTTGATTAATATATTCATCAATATTGATTGTTTCATCAACTAATAATTGTTCAATCTCGTGGCATTGACGTTTTAATCTAGCAGGTAAAATAAATAGTCCCATTGCTTCAATCAATCCAATTCCTTCTTTTTTAATATTATGATATTCCTTATGAGCATGGAAAATACCATCTTCATGTTCTTCATTACAACGATTATTTCTTAAAATTAAATATGCCTTATATTCACCATTAATTTTTTCTAAAACTGGAGTAACAGTTGAATGAATAACATCAGTTTTACTAATTAAGTCAATTTCTTCATCATTATATGTACGATATTTCTCAAAAATATAAGTCATACATTGAATTAATTGTTCTTTATTATTAGATTTAATTACAAATACTGAGTTATACCAGTCTAAATATGAGATTTTACATTCCTTAAAACGATTACTTGCAAAAGTATAACGATCTTTTGCATACATTACTGGCATACGATGACGCCCACCTTGGAAGTGTTCATGATTTAAAATAGAACCACCTACAATTGGGAGTTCTGCATTACTACCTATCATAAAGTTAGGGAAAATATCAACAAAATCACTTAACTTAATAAAAGTATCTTTTCCCATTTTCATAAAATCATGTTTATCTGCTACAACAATACAATGCTCATCATAATAAACATAAGGCGAATATTGCATAAAGAAATTTTCACCATTTAACTTTAAAGGAATAATACGAATATTTTCACGAGCTGGATGATTACTTCTTCCGACATACCCCAAGTTTTCTTTACATAATAAACATTTTGGATAAGAACTAGAGACACTAGTTAATAATTTTTTAATATCCTTATTATTTTTTTCTGGTTTTGAAAGATTAATTGTAATTTCAAGAAAATTATTTGGAAAATTTGCTTTCCAATACAAGTTTTTATCAACAGCAGTTTTTTGAATGTAGTTATTTTTGATTGATAAATCATATAAATAATCACAAGCTTTAGCTGGACTTTGATTATATTTTTGTTTAAATATTTCAATAACTTTTGATGGAAGTGGTGTTAAATCACCCATAATTTCTACCAAAAACAAATCTGGTATTTCACTAATATTATTATCAATAACATATTTTTTTAGTTCATCTAATAATTCATCAGGAACTTTTAATTGATGGATGTAGTCTTTATCAATTTCCCCATCGTATGGCTCTTGTAAATGAAGTTTTCTTAAAAGAGTGTTCCTTAAGTAAATACGATCAACTTCTTCCATATTTAAATGGAAAGATGCATACTCTAATAATTGTTCAATTGTTTTTGTAATCATAAGCTACATTCCTCACTTTCGAAGACAAATTTTGTCTTTTCATGATAAATTTGTCCTTTTCTTAAAATAGTTTCATTACTATAATTAATACTATTTGGCATATATTGACATTCAAAACAAACGCCATCATATTTTCTTACTGTTTTATGATGATAAACTAATTTATCACTCGGATAATTACATGTATAAATAACCACACAAGGATAAGTTGTATATACACTTAACTTTATTTTTGATTCTTCATCATATAAACTAGCTTTAATTTCTTCAAAATCTCTATTATTTAAAACATAACAATGATCATAACCTTTAGTTGGATGATTTTGTAAAAATCCATGTTCAATATCTTGGCCAATTTTCTTTGGCGTTCTAAAATCCATTACTTCATTGACCATTTCAATACTTTCTAAACACATATTTTCTTTTAACTTTGTAAATCGATCAGCATCTATATACATTATTTCATCTAGAACGGTTTTTTTGTAATTACCACTTAAATTAAAATATGTATGATTGGTTAAATTCAAAATAGTATCTTCATTTGATGTTGCATTATAATCAATCAAAATGGAGTTCTCATTACTAGCAATTGTATAAGTGATTTTAAAATCGACATCTCCGGGGAAAAGGTTCTCCTCGTCATGTAAATAAAAAATAACTTCAACGTTATCTTCACTTTGATTGATACGATAATTAAATAATTTATTAGAAATGGTATTAATTCCACCATGCAAACAATTTCCACCATTATTCAAATCTAGTTCGTATTGAACATCATTAAGTCGAAATAAACCATTTTCAATACGGCCGGCATATCTTCCAACTGTTTTTCCATAAAATGGAGCACAATCAATAAATCCACTCCAATTATCAGGTGTCAAATTCATAATTTTACCATTCAAGAAAACGCTTTTAATGGTCGCACCATAATTCAATAAGTCAACCTGAAAATTATTATTGTTTTGAACACGAATCACTTTAAAATCCATGTTGTTTACTTTTCGAGATATAACTTTAACGTTCATAGTATCACCTCTAAAAATAAAAAATATTCTCCTTTTATATTCTACAATAAATATAAATAAAAAGATAGTACAAATTAAAAAAGTGGTAAAAAAACGTTTTTTAACTCAAAAAAAACATTTTACCACTTAAAATCTTTGAACTGATTCAATTCGATTAAAACGAACCACTAGTGCTGTAGCTCGCTTATGATGTACATTTAAAATATAATCCATTTCATTAAAAATTGAATTAAAATCAACACCTTTACGTTTACCAATAGCAATATACTCTACATTTTTTATTTTGCTTTGACTTTGATGTAAAAATGTTAATAATGGACTACAAATTTTTTTAGACCATACTGACCCTAAAATAACGACATTATCATATAACTTAAAGTCTATTTCATATGGCTCAATCTCCGGCAAAATACCGCTAATACTATCTTTTCGGGACTTAAAATACCCAAAAGGACCCAAGTAATTCTTTTTTACTTTAATTTCTAATAAATCAGCATTTTTATACATGTGATAATCTTTGGCAATTCTTAATGCTACTCCCTTACGTGAGTAAAAAACTACTAAGTTTCTCATTCTTACAAATTCTCCAATATTTTATGAGCAATTAATTTCTTAACTTCTGCCTCAATAGCCAAATTTAATGCTAAGTGATATAATTTTTGTTTGTCATCTAAATTTGTTTCATTTAACAGATAACTAACATTCTTATTTATAATACTTTCTTCAAAAGTCACTAATTCATTATAATGTTCTATGAATTCTTTATCTAGAATATCTTTAATTTCTGCTATCGATAATATTTGCTTCATCAAATTTATAAAAAATAATTGAGCAATTGTTACTTTATTATATTTTTTTGCATTTGGAGAATTAACGACCTTTCCTTTTACATAATTATTTATCATTGATGGAGTTAAAAAATCTTCTTTATCCAATAATGGAGTTAATTTAGAGGTTATGTATGTAATTACTTGATCCATATATAAATCCAGTGTTGGAAAATCATCTAGTTTAGGTAAGGTAAAATCTTTTAAAGATAAAAGCCACTCTTTTAATTCCATTTTATCAATCATTTGCTTTTTAGCCATAATTATCACCTCTTAATATGATATCAAAATACGACGTAATATTCAATAAAAGCGATTGACAACATATAAAAAACGTGATAACCTAGTTATGAAAACTAGATAATATCAGTTTTCACCAATAAAATAACCTACTTTTTACATTAATTTGTATAGGAAGAAATAAAGGAGAAAACATTATGAACGCTAAATTTATTGGGGATAGTGGTTTAGATCTACGTAGTAACGAAAATTTCTATACTCGTGTTCCATTTAATATTAAAATTGAAAATATAGAATATGTTGATCAGGATTTAGATACTGATGCTTTACTAAATACAATGCATCAAAGTTCACAAGGAATTAAAACTTCTTGTCCAGCACCAACTTTATTTTATAACCAATTTGACAAAGATAAAGATAATTATGTTGTTTGTATTTCTTCAAAACTAAGTGGCTCTTACAATTCTGCTCTAGTTGCTAGAGATATGTTTAATGAGGAAAATAAGAGCACCAATATTGCTGTATTTGATACAAAATCCGCCGCATGTGGGGAAAATTTAGTAATGTTGAAAATCAAAGAATTAGTTGAAAAAAATTTATCTTTTAATGAAATTGTTAAAAAAGTCAATCATTTCATTTCAACTATGAAAACATATTTTATTCTTGAATCATATGATAATCTTGTTAAAAATGGACGTATGAAATCAATAGTTGCCAAAGGAGCTGCTCTTTTAAAAATCGTTCCAATTATGGGCGATAATGGAAATGGCGAGATTGCTTTAAAACACCTAGCAAGAGGAAATAAAAATGCATTTAAAAAACTTGTTGATTCCATAGCCGATTCAAAAGAAAAACTTAATGATCGTATTTTAACAATTACTAATATTAAATGCCGTGAAAAAGCTGAGCAATTAAAAAAATTGATTAGTGAAAAATATCAATTTAAAGATATTAAAATTTATGATGCTTATGGATTATCATGTGCCTATGGTGATACCGGTGGGCTTATTTTAACATTTTAAGTGTGAGTTAATCACACTTTTTTTATTCAAAAAGAACATCATTATTTTTCATAGATTCGAGCACTTTTTTTAAACGATCTTTACCAAAAACCGGTGATAGTTTTGGCAAACAATCTTTATTAAAATATCTAACATCAATTATTTCATCATCATGTTCTTGGACATATTTAATAATCTCGCCAACAAAGAAGAATGCATACTCATTTTCATCTTTTTTATTGATATTTAAAGCTGCTACTAATTTAGTTATCGTAACTAAATATCCGGTTTCTTCTAAGCACTCTCTAATTGCTGCTTCCTTCAAAGATTCATTAATTTCACAATATCCACCAGGTAATGAATAATATCCTTTCCTTTCTTTAACCATTAAAAACTCATCTTTATCATTCATAATTATTGTTCTCACAGAAACACTCGGTGTATTATATTTTTTCATCGTTAATCACCTCTTATTTACATTATATTGCCTATATTTTACAAAAAAAAGAGATTTTGTTATAATAATTAAAAAGGAGGGATTGTATGCCATTACTCGCTATTAATCCTATACATATCCAAATTTTTTGGGTAGTTGTAATAATTCTAATGCTAATTGTTGAATTTTTTACAGAAGATTTTACATCATTATGGTTTTCATTTGGTGGAGCAGTGAGTTTAGTTATGTCACTACTAGGTGTTGATTCATTCTTGCTTCAATTCGGTGTATTTTTAGCAGTATCGATTATCTTACTTTTATCACTAAGAAAAGTGATGAAGAAAGTTTTAATCAAGAAGTACGCAACTAATATTGATGCTATGATAGGAAAAGAAGTTTTAGTTTTAACTGGTTGTGATTCTTTCAATCGTGGCGAAGGAAAAGTTGATGGCCTTATTTGGACAATTATTAGTGAAAATAATGAAAAAATAATTCCAAATGATATCGTAGTCATTAAAAAAATTGAAGGAAATAAATTAATAGTCACAAAAAAATAAGGGGGTTTTATTATGTGGATATTTGCACTTATTGTCGTTTTATTCATTATCATTTTAATTTCGGTTTCTATTCGTGTTGTTCGTCAATCTACTGCTCTTGTTGTTGAACGTGTCGGTCGATTTCATCGTGTTGCCGGAACTGGTATCACTTTCATCATTCCATTCTTTGATAGAGTTGCTCTAAAAGTTTCTTTAAAAGAAATTGTAGCTGATTTTGCACCACAACCTGTTATCACAAAAGATAATGTTACAATGCAAATCGATACTGTTGTTTATTATTCAATTACTGATGCAAAATTATATTGCTATGGCGTTGATAATCCAGTTCGTGCAATTGAAAATTTAACTGCTACTACTCTTCGTAATATTATCGGTGAACTTGAACTCGATGAAACATTAACATCACGTGATACAATTAATACTAAAATGCGTATGATTCTAGATGAAGCAACCGACCCTTGGGGAATTAAAGTTAATCGTGTCGAAGTTAAAAACATTCTTCCACCACGAGATATTCAAGATGCAATGGAAAAACAAATGCGTGCTGAACGTGAAAGAAGAGAAGCTATTTTACGTGCTGAAGGTGAAAAGAAAGCTGCTATTCTTGAAGCTGAAGGTATCAAAGAATCAATGATTTTAAAAGCAGATGCTGAAAAAGAAGCAAAAATTAAACAAGCTCAAGGTGAGGCAGAAGCATTAAAAACATTATATGAAGCTCAAGCAGCAGCCATTAAATTAATCAATGATGCCAATCCTTCAAAACAATATGTTACACTTGAAAGTTTTAAAGCTTTAGAAAAAGTTGCTAATGGTCAAGCAACAAAATTAATTGTTCCATCAGAAATTCAAAATCTTACGACTTTAGCAGCATCTTTTAAGGAAATTGTAACAGATAAAAAAGAATAAATGTAAATTTTTACAAAAAGATATACTATGTATATCTTTTTTTTGTGCCTTTTTCCTAGCCTAAAAATTTGAAAAGCCTTACATAACTTTTTTACTACTTTGCTATTGTATTTATTTATATTTAAGTTATTATAGAAATTACTCAGTTAATTAATTTACGACAATTTTAACAAAAACAAGGAGGGATTTTTATGGTAGAAACAATCCGCAAACGTAATGGGGAAATTGTTCCTTTCACAAGTGAAAAAATTACTAGAGCTATATATAAGGCAGCTAATGCTGTTGGTGGAAATGACTGGGAAAAAAGCGAAGAATTAACTAATCAAGTTATTCATTTAATTGAAACAAAGCATCCTGATGGCGTTATTGATGTCGAAGATGTTCAAGATATCGTCGAAAAAGTTTTAATTGAAAATGGACACGCTAAAACGGCAAAAGCCTATATTCTTTATCGTGAGAAAAGACGTAGCGCCCGTGAATCTAATGCTCTTATTGGAGCTACAATTAATATGTTCTCTCAATACATTGGAGATAATGATTGGCGTATTAAAGAAAATGCCAATGCTCAAAAATCAGTTAATGGCATGAATAACTATATTCGCGAGACTTTCACTAAACAATATTGGTTACATGAAATTTATCCTGAAGCTATTAGACGAGCTCATTTATCAGGCGACTTTCATATTCATGATTTAGGTTTCTTTGGACCATATTGTGCTGGATGGGATTTAAAACAACTTTTAATTCTTGGATTTGGTGGTGTCAATGGTAAAGTTGAATCAAAACCAGCTAAACATTTAAGAAGTTTTTTAGGGCAAATCATAAATTCAACCTTCACTACTCAAGGTGAAACAGCTGGCGCTCAAGCATGGTCTTCATTTGATACATACTGTGCCCCATTTGTTAGATATGACAATTTAAATTACACGCAAGTTAAACAAGCAATGCAAGAATTTATTTTTAACTTAAATGTTCCTACACGTGTTGGTTTTCAATGTCCTTTTTCAAATTTAACTCTTGATATTAAAGTCCCTCGTTTATTAAAAGATCAAAATGTTATTATCGGTGGCGAAATAAAAGATGAAAAATATGGTGACTTCCAAAAAGAAATGGATATGATTAATAAAGCCTTCTTTGATGTTATGATGGAGGGTGATTCTAAAGGAAGAGTTTTCACTTTTCCAATTCCAACAATTAATGTAACAAAAGACTTTGATTGGGATTCAGCAGTTGTAAACAAAATTATGGAGGCTACATGCAAATATGGTATTCCTTATTTCTCCAATTATGTAAATAGTGATTTATCTCCAGAAGATGCTTTATCAATGTGTTGTCGTTTACGTTTAAATACTGGCGAATTACGTAAAAGAGGCGGTGGATTATTTGGCTCAAATCCATTAACTGGTTCAATTGGTGTTGTAACTATCAATTTACCTCGTATCGCTTATTTATCAAAAGATAAAGATGACTTTAAAACTCGATTAGCTTATTTAATGAAATTAGCTAAAGAATCATTAGAAATTAAACGTAAAACCGTTGAAGAACAAACTAGTAGAGGTATGTATCCTTACAGTGCTCACTATTTAGAAGATGTTAAGGCTCGTACAGGTGAATATTGGTATAATCACTTTAATACAATTGGATTATTAGGAATGAATGAAGCTTGTTTAAACTTCATTCACCGTGACTTAACTACACCTGAAGGTCAAAAATTTGCCTGCGAAATTTTAGATTTTATGCGTGAGATCATTACTAAATTCCAAGAAGAAACTGGACATGTATATAACCTTGAAGCCACCCCTGCCGAAGGTACATCTTATTCATTGGCTAAATTAGATAAAGATAAATATCACAATATTATTACTGCAGGAACAGAAGATAACCCATATTATACAAATTCCTCTCAATTACCTGTAGGATTCACTGATGATATTTTTGAAACCCTAGATTTACAAGATGAACTTCAATGCAAATATACAGGTGGAACTGTTTTACACCTTTATTTAGGAGAACAAATTAAAGATATTGATGTTGCTAAATCGCTTCTTAAAAAAGCTTTCAACAATTATCGTTTACCATATTTATCGTTAACTCCTACATTTAGTGTTTGTCCAAATCATGGATATATTAATGGCGAAGTCTTCTCTTGTCCTGAATGTGGCGAACCTACTGAAGTATGGTCACGTGTTGTTGGTTATTTAAGACCAGTTCAAAATTTCAACAAAGGAAAACGTCAAGAATATAAAGAACGTGTCAAATATCAAATTAAAGAAGGCCAATTATGTTAATAGGTGGATTGCAAAAAAGTTCAACAATTGATTATCCTTCTAAATTATCTTGTGTAATTTTTACTATAGGATGCAATCTTGATTGTTTTTATTGCCATAATCGACAATTAATTGAAAATGCACCATTAATTGATGAAGACGAAGTTCTATATTTTCTAAAAAAAAGACGTCATCTTTTAGATGGCGTCGTTATTAGTGGTGGTGAACCAACTCTTCAAAAGGATTTAATAGACTTTATTAAAAAAGTTAAAGAACTTGGCTATTCAATCAAACTAGACACTAATGGGCAGAATCTTAAAGTTGTTCAAAACTTAATTGAAGAAAAATTAATTGATTATCTAGCGCTTGACTTTAAATGTTTACCAAAAGATCAAAAATTTGTCCTTGGTAGTAATAATTATTTTGCTAACATCTTACAAACTTTCCATTATTTAAATAGGATAAATTTCCCGTATGAGCTTCGAACAACACTCTACCCAACAATGACCCTCGATGAATTAAAATCGCTCTTAAATAGCGTAAATAACGTTAAATTATGGCGATTAAATTTTTATCACATACCACAAGTTATTAAAAAAGGATATGAGAATGTTGTTAACGCAAATCACTTAAATAAATTTACTATTGAAAAACATATTGATGAATTAAAACAACTACAACCAAACTTAATATATTAAAAAAAGGATGAATGATTCATCCTTTTTATTTTATTCATGATGACAACAGCAACAATGTTCCTCTTCATCATCTAAATCGTCTTTATCTTCACAGCAGCAATCGTCATGTGAACAACAACAATCATCATCTTCACAACATCCATTATGGTGATGTCCACCACAACAATGATGTTCTTCATCATGACAACAACTATGACTAGAATGAGCCTCTAATTCAATTGATAAATCATTTAATAATTTATCAATAATTTCATCACATCCTCCTGTAGCACCAACACCAATACGAACACCATTAGTAGCCAAAATACGTAATGCCGAATCTCCTAAACCCCCGCAAATTAAAATATCACAATCATTTGCAAGTAAAAAACTTGTAACAGTTTTAGCATCACTACCTGGGTTAACTAAAATGTTTTTATTAATTACTTTACGATCAATAACTTCATAAACATGGAATTCTTCACTTTTTCCTAACCTTGGAGCAACATTATTTTTAATACTAGCAACAAAAATTTTCATATCTTTTTCCTCTCTTTACGAAAACAATAATAAAACAAATATAAAAAAAAGGCAAGTAATTTGCCTTTTTAAAAACTATTAACTATTCTTGTACGTATGGTAATAAAGCCATTTGACGTGCACGCTTAATAGCTACTGCTAACATTCTTTGGTATTTAGCACTAGTGCCTGTTGCTCTTCTTGGAGCAATTTTACCATTAGCAGAAATAAATTTACGTAGTAATTCTACATCTTTATAATCAATATATGTGATTTTATTTTTTGTAAAATAACATACCTTTTTTCTTGAGCGTTGTTTCTTAAAAGCCATCTTAATGTCCTCCTTTACTTAGAATGGTAAATCATCGTCGGAAATATTGAATCCTCCAAAATCATCATTCTTTTTGGTTTGTGATTCATAAGAACTAGTATTAGCATAAGAATCGTTTTGATATCCTTGATTATTACGTTGTTCTTGTTGAGCTTTTGATTCTAATAATTGAACATTATCACATAAAACTTCTGTAACGTAAACACGTTTACCATCTTTGTCATCATATTGACGAGTTTGTAAACGTCCTTCAATACCAACTAAAGAACCTTTACGAGCATAACTTGTAACAAATTCTGCACTTTTATTAAATGCAGTACATGATATAAAACTTGTTTTATTCTCTTCTTGCTTAGAAAAACGATTGTCAACAGCAACTGTGAAGCTTGTTACTGCTAAATCACTATTTGTTCTTCTAAGTTCAGGATCGCGAGTTAATCTTCCTACTAAAACTACACGGTTAATCATTTATTATTCCTCCTAAAAATTAGTCAAGAGCAATAACGATATTACGAACGACGTTTTCGTTAATGTTGCAAACACGAGTAAATTCTGCGTTTAAGTTAGAATTTTCTGTTTCAAAATTAACAACAACATAGTATCCTTTAGTTTGCTTATTAATTTCATAAGCAAAATCACGAACACCCCATTCATTAACGTCTGTGATGTTAGCACCATTATCCTTTAAAGTTGTTAATAAACTTTCTAATAAGTTTTTGCGTGCTTCTTCATCTAAATTTACGTTTAGAATAAACATTGTTTCGTATTTTTTCATATACGGGCACCTCCTTATGGTCTAAATGCGGTTGTTTTTTTCTCCAAACAACAAAGAGTTACACTTCTTCACATAGTGCTTATATATAATATCACACTAAGAGAAATATTACCACTATTTTTTTATAAAATTACTTAACACTTGTTTTTTCTCCATTTGGATCATTAAGTGGATAAATAGCGTCAATTCTTTTAGACATCTTTTTAAGTAAAAATCCATTATATACTATTAAGCAAAAGTATATGATCAAAATAAAATCAGCTTCACTTTCTTTTAAGAAGAATGCCGCTTGTAAAACAAGCGCAAAAACTAAAGATCTTTTCCCCCATTGTCTAAAGGCAATACGTTGAAATTCTTCCCTTCTAGTTTCACCACTTCTTTTTCGTAAAATAAGCGAAATAACAAATTGTAAAATACCAATAAATAATGTTATTCCAATATAAATCCATGTTTTAGTTTGTAACATAATATCACCATCTACATTATATAATAAAAAAAGGAACTCTTAAAGAGCCCCTTTAATTTTTAAGGTATAAATTATTCAATGATTGCTGTAACGTTACCAGCACCAACTGTTCTACCACCTTCACGGATTGAGAACTTAGTACCTTGTTCGATAGCAATTGGGTGAATTAATTCAACTGTCATAGCTACGTTATCACCTGGCATTACCATTTCTACGCCTTCTGGTAATTCAATAACACCTGTAATATCAGTTGTTCTGAAATAGAATTGAGGTCTGTAGTTTTTGAAGAATGGAGTATGTCTACCACCTTCGTCTTTAGATAATACGTAAACTTGTGCAGTGAATTTTTTGTGTGGGTGAACTGAACCTGGTTTAGCTAATACTTGACCACGAACGATTTCATCACGGTTAACACCACGTAATAATGCACCGATATTGTCACCAGCTTCAGCGAAGTCTAATAACTTACGGAACATTTCGATACCTGTAACAACTGTTTGTTTAGTTTCTCTAATACCAACAATTTCAACTGGTTCGTTTAATTTTAATACACCACGTTCAACTCTACCTGTAGCAACTGTACCACGGCCAGTGATTGTGAATACGTCTTCAACTGGCATTAAGAATGGTTTATCAGTTTCTCTAGCTGGAGCTGGGATGTAAGCATCAACTGCATCCATTAAATCTTCAACAGCTTTAACATTAGCAGCATCACCTTGTAATGCCATTAATGCAGAACCTCTAATTACTGGGCAGTTATCGCCATCGAAGCCATATGAACTTAATAATTCACGAACTTCCATTTCAACTAAGTCGATTAATTCTGGATCATCAACTTGGTCACATTTGTTTAAGAATACAACAATCTTTGGTACACCAACTTGTCTTGAAAGTAAGATGTGTTCACGAGTTTGTGGCATTGGACCATCTGTTGCAGCAACAACTAAGATAGCACCATCCATTTGAGCAGCACCAGTAATCATGTTTTTAACATAGTCAGCGTGTCCTGGGCAGTCAACGTGAGCATAGTGTCTGTTTGCTGTTACGTATTCGATGTGTGCAGTATTGATAGTGATACCACGTGCTTTTTCTTCTGGAGCAGCATCGATTTCATCATATTTTTTAACTTCGCCACCGAATTTTTGAGCCATACATGTAGTAATAGCAGCTGTTAATGTTGTTTTACCATGGTCAACGTGACCGATAGTACCAATATTAACGTGTTCTTTAGATCTGTCAAACTTTTGTTTTGCCATTTTAAAATTCCTCCTATTAAATTGGTCATTAATATTTTATAAGATTTAATTAAATAAATCAACAAGAATATGCACTATTGTGCACTATTCTTTTTGATAATTTGTTCTGAAATATTTCTTGGTGCTTCATCGTATCTTTCAAATTGCATTGAGTAGTTTCCTCTACCTTGAGTGAAAGAACGTAAATCTGTAGCATAACCGAACATTTCAGCTAATGGAATGAAGGCTCTAATTAATTGAGCATTACCACGTTGTTCCATACCTTCGATAGAACCACGACGAGAACTTACATCACCCATAACATCACCCATGTATTCATTAGGCACTGTAATTTCAACTCTTTCGATTGGTTCTAGGATGATAGGCTTACATTTCTTGATTGTTTCTTTTAATGCCATAGAAGCAGCAATCTTGAATGCCATTTCGTTAGAGTCAACATCGTGGTAAGAACCATCAAACAATGTTGCTTTAATATCAATAACTGGATAACCAGCTTGGATACCATTTGATAAAGCAGCTTGTAAACCATCATTAACTGGTTTGATATATTCACGTGGAACAGTTCCACCAACGATCTTATCAACGAACTCATAACCCTTACCTGGGTTAGGTTCAAATTTAATCCATACGTGACCGTATTGACCACGACCACCAGATTGTCTAATATATTTACCTTCACAATCAGCAGCAACTGTGATTGTTTCACGATAAGCAACTTGAGGAGCGCCAACGTTAGCTTCTACTTTAAATTCACGTTTTAATCTATCAACAATGATATCAAGGTGTAATTCACCCATACCACTAATGATTGTTTGACCTGTTTCATTGTTTGTAGATGCTCTGAATGTTGGGTCTTCTTCTGCCAACTTAGATAATGCTAATGCTAATTTATCTTGATCAGCTCTTGATTTTGGTTCAATAGCTTGAGAAATAACTGGTTCTGGGAATACCATTGATTCTAAGATAACTGGGTTATTTTCATCACATAAAGTATCACCAGTTGTAGTGTTCTTTAAACCAACAGCAGCAGCGATATCACCGGCAAATACTTCAGTAATATCTTGTCTATTGTTAGCGTGCATTTGAACAATACGACCTAATCTTTCTTTGCTTCTCTTTGTTGAGTTATATACATAAGTACCAGCTTGTGCTTTACCTGAATATACTCTAAAGAATGCTAATTTACCAACAAATGGGTCAGCCATAATTTTGAAAGCTAAAGCAGAGAATGGAGCATCATCGCTTGCTTCTCTTGTTGTTTCTTCACCATCTAATGTTGTACCTTTTGTTGCAGGAATATCTGTTGGACAAGGTAAGTAATCAATAACAGCGTCTAATAAAGGTTGAATACCTTTATCTTTATAAGCAGAACCACATAAGACTGGGAAGAATTCACAAGCGATAACAGCTTTTCTGATTACCTTTTTGATTTCTTCAACTGTTGGTTCTTCGCCTTCTAAGACTTTCATCATTAAGTCATCATCGAAAGCGGCTAATTTTTCTAATAATTCAGCTCTTAAGATTTCAACTTTATCCTTATATTCACTTGGAATATCTGTAACTACTACTTTTTCACCTTTAGTGCCTTCAAAGTAGTAAGCACATCTTTTAATAATATCAATACAACCTTCAAAGTTTTGTTCAGCTCCGATTGGGTATTGAATTGGGTGTGCATTAGCGTCTAATCTTGAGTGTAATGTTTCACATGACATATCAAAATCAGCACCTGTAGCATCCATTTTATTTACGAAAACAATTCTTGGTACACCATAAGTAGTACCTTGTCTCCATACTGTTTCAGTTTGTGGTTCAACACCACTTTTACCATCTAGAATTGTAACAGCACCATCTAGAACTCTTAATGAACGTTCAACTTCTACTGTAAAGTCAACGTGTCCTGGAGTGTCGATGATATTAACACGATATCCATTCCATTGTGCAGTAGTTGCAGCAGATGTAATTGTGATACCACGTTCTTTTTCTTGTTCCATCCAGTCCATTGTAGCTCCACCTTCGTGAGTTTCACCAATTTTGTGAATTCTTCCAGTGAAGAATAAGATACGTTCAGAACAAGTAGTCTTCCCAGCGTCAATATGGGCCATGATACCAATATTGCGTGTGTGGTCTAGTGAAAATTGACGAGGCATAACATTTCCTCCCTTCTCGTTCTATTAAGTTTCACACTACCAACGGTAATGAGCAAATGCTTTATTTGCTTCAGCCATTTTGTGAGTGTCATCGCGCTTTTTAATTGAAGCACCTGTGCCGTTTGAAGCATCGATGATTTCAGCAGCTAATCTTTGATACATAGCTTTTTCTGATCTACTTCTTGAGTAGTTAACTAACCAACGTAAACCTAATGTGATTCTACGTTCTGGAGATACTTCAACTGGAACTTGATAGTTAGCACCACCGATACGGCGTACTTTTAATTCAAGTGAAGGCATAATGTTATTGATAGCTTGATCGAATACTTCGATAGCAGGTCTATTTGTTTTCTTTTCTACTTCAGCAAATGCAGAGTATAAAATTTCTTGTGCAGTACCGCGTTTACCATCAATCATAATTTTGTTAATTAATCTAGTAACTAATTTTGAATTATAAATTGGATCAGGTAATACATCGCGTTTTGCAACACTTCCCTTACGTGGCATATATTTTCCTCCCTTTATCTTTCTATTAATTATTTAGCTTTTGGTCTTTTTGCACCGTATAGAGAACGACTTTGACGACGTTTTTCTACACCAGCACAGTCAAGTGTACCGCGAACAATGTGGTAACGAACACCTGGTAAATCCTTAACACGACCACCACGAATCATAACAACACTGTGTTCTTGTAGGTTGTGTCCTTCACCACCGATGTAAGCTGTTACTTCAAAACCGTTTGATAAACGAACTCTGCAGTACTTTCTTAAAGCTGAGTTTGGTTTCTTTGGTGTCATTGTACCAACACGAGTACAAACCCCACGTTTTTGAGGTGAGCTAGTTGATGTTACTTTCTTTTGTAATGAGTTCCAGCCTTTATTTAATGCTGGTGCTTTAGACTTGAATTCTGTAGTTTCACGTCCATGGCGTACTAATTGACTAATTGTAGGCATTAAAAAATCCTCCCTTCAATACCCTTCGATATTTATTCACACAATACCGGGTGTTTCTTTCATTCATATTTTTTTAGGCTCCTAACAAGTAGAAGACCACAATAAAAATATATCTAAACATACCCTTTGGTACGGCTTTATTATAATATCAACTTTAAATATTGATGTCAACAACTTTTTAATAAAATTTATAATTAATTGTAATATTAATTATCAAAATTATTTTAATCATTTCTCTTGCATATTTTTGAATTTTGTTATATTATAGAGCACTCACTAAAAATAGTGGGTGATAAAGGAGGTACATTATATGAAAAAATTATTCAAAAAGGTTATTAGAATGTTTGATGAATCAAAAGAAGCTTTATTAGAACTTGAAATCAAATACATTAATTAAAAGGCACTTTGTTATGTTACAAAATGCCTTTTTTTATTATTCTTTACTAATTATATAATTAAATACTTTTTTAACATCTTCACTTTTCAAGAACGGATAAATAGCGTCCATATTAATATCTTGATAATTACCACTTACATACTCATCAACAAATTTACTTAATCCATCTTCACTTACAAATGGAATAATACTATTAATTTCATTATATTTGTTTTTATTTTCTAACAGTTTTAGTAACACTTGGTCACAATGACTATCATCTAAGAATGGCATAATTGTTACTAATTTTACTTGTTTATATTTTGGATCATCCTCAATTACACTAATGGCAATTTGATATAAATCTTGTTCATCCATAAATGGAAAAGCCCCAACAATATTTTTACCTTCCTTACCAAAAAAGTTAAAACCTTGTTTAAAAGAATTAAAAATGTTTCCAAAATTAAAATTATCTTCTTTTTGTTCATCAACCAATTTGTCATCTTCATCTTCTAAACTATCAAAAAAATCTGCTTTTTCATCTTCACTTGTAAAAACAAGTTCATGTAATTCTTCATCATTTTCTAATTTTTTAGCTTTTTCATAACTAATTTCTTCATAACTAACTTTTCCATCATTATTAATAACTTTCTTTAAAATCATACTATTTCTCTCCTTTTAATAAATATTTTTGTTCTTTTATTGTAAGTTTTGGAAACAATTCATTTAAATCACACTTAATAATACCTTTTTTAATATTCTTTAAAATAAGCATTCTTTCATCATTTGATAATTGATAAAAAATAGCAGCTAAATCGACTTGAAGCTTATTATTTATAATACTTTTAATTATGTACATTCGATCATGACCTTGAAAAATATTATCGTGATTGATTATTATGTCTTCATCTAAACACAAAATTTCTTCAAAACTTACTTTAAATAATTTGCACAACTCTAGTAAGGTATCAATATTTGGAAGTCCTATTCCATTTTCCCATTTTGAGATTAATTGACGAGAAACAAACATCTTTTCCGCCAGGTCATCTTGAGTTAATTGATTTACTCTTCGAAGAGTTGCTATTTTAGCTCCTACTTTGTATAAATCAATCATTATTACCGCCTCCTTACTTATATTGTAAAAGTTATTTTAAAAAAAGCACGCAACCAGATGTGTCATTTTTATTATAATCCTTTAAAACAAAAAATGGACAAACAAATGTCCATTTTAATTAAGCGATTATTATTCCTTCTTGTTGATTTGAATAAAATTTAGTTTTTATTAAATTAGCTTTTAATGATATCTTAATGTTTTTATCACCTTTACTAAATTTATAACTAAAAGTTGGATATTTTGTTGTTCCAAAAGAAACTTTATCAATTTCTTCATGAATTTCTTTTCCATCTTTATTAGTATATGAAACAATCATAGTAGCGAACTTATAATATTGTTTATCATTTTCATCAACAATTATATTTTCTTTTAAATTAACCATTGGATTAATAAACAATAAATTAATTGTCTGTTCTTTGTCTATTTTATCTATTTGATAATTAAAATCATACACATATTTATATGTCTTTTCATCAATCGTTTCAACATTATAACGATATTGAATTAAATTTCCATTATACATAGTTACAACTTCACTATATGAATTATCCTTACTTACTTGACTCATAATTGGAGCTCCATCAACATCAAGTTTTTGATAATTACTAATATACTTAGCTTTAATTGTTTTAGGAAGAGTTGAAACATTAAAATTAAGTTTTCCCGAAGCATATATGTTTTCTACTCTATAATCACTAGTTGAAATTGTTTGAAAAGTAAATGTAGGGTTAGGTAAATAATTAACTACATCGATTTCATTAACAACTTGTTCAATTGTGCCATCTTTATAAACTTTATCATAAGAAACTGTAAAATCTGTTACAACATATAAAGCATTATTTTTTACAACTAAATCTTTTTCTTCGACTAAATTTAGATAATAATCTTCACCTTGAAGAAAATCAATTTCTAACGCTTGAATGTTATTATTACGACTTTCGTTTATATAATAACTAACAAAAAGCTCAAACTGGTTTGTTTCTTTATGATAATCGTAATATAAATTAATAATTTCATCTTTTGTCTTATTTTTAAAAAAATCCGAATTATGTTCTTTTATTTCAGTGTCTTCACCATAAGTAAATACGCCAACTTCTAAACTATAATCGCTTTCTCTACTAGAATTATTATGGCAAGAAGTTAATAATAAAAGAAATGAAAACAAAAAAAGCAAAAACATTGTTTTTTTCATTATAAATACACCACCTTTTATTAAACTATTTTATACTTTTTTAACTTACTTACATTATAAACTGCTTTGGTTATTTTTTCAATATTGTTGGCACAAAAAAAGCACTAGAAGTTAACTAGTGCTTAAATAACTAAGATGGTGGACCCTAACGGATTCGAACCGTTGACCCACTGATTAAGAGTCAGTTGCTCTACCAACTGAGCTAAGGGTCCAATTGCATTATTTATAATACTCTAATATTAATAAAAATGCAATAATTATTTTATAAATTGATTAATAAATTCTTTAATATTTTCCTCATATAATTTTTGATTGGTTTTATAAGATAAAGTATGACCAGCATCTTTGATGATTAATAATTTATGATAAGAATTAGTTGCTGCATTAATTTTATATGCATGTGCCACTGGAACAAAATCATCTTTATCACCATGGACAATTAATAATGGAATATTTGTCTTTTTAACACTATCAATAGGTTTAAATTTATGATAATCATGATGCGTTTTAAATAAATATATTAAATAAGTAAATTCATATACAGGTGTTGCCGGAAAATGATAATCATGACGAATTTTATACTTTAATTCTTTTTTAGCATCATAGAATCCACAATCCTCAATCGCAAATTTAACAAGTGGAGAATTATTTTTGATAACATTCATAACTGTAGCAGCACCCATTGAAAAACCATGAAGAACGATTTGAATATTTGAACCATAATTATTTTGAAGATAATCAATAAACTTTTCTATATCAAAACTATCCATGTATCCCATTCCTACATAGTTGCCTTCACTTTTACCATGTCCTCTTAAATCAACCAAAAGAACCGAAAAATCATTTTTCTCATAAAATTGAGCTAACTCAAGTAAACGGTTAGATATTGAATGATAACCATGAATTAAAATAACAAACTTTGTTCTGCTTTTTAAAAGCAATCGACCATATAAATTTAAATTATCGATAGATTCAACATTTACATCGATATAATTATTTTGTTGATTATACTCTTTCATTTTTTCAAAGTTACCATCAATATAACGTTTACGTAAATATTTTTCATCAAAATAATCTCGTCTTTTTGTAACTTTTAAGACTTTATTAAAAGCAAAACGAGCAATATATGATAAGATTAATAATATTAATAAAATAACAACAATTAAAATAATTAGCCAAATTTTCATATTTATTCACCTAACATTATTATATACAAAAAAAAGAAAAATGGTTAAAAAAATTAACCATTTTGTTCGCTATTATTTTCTTGAGAATTATTTACTTCTTGAGAGTTAACTATTTCACTACTTTTTTCTTTTACTTGAGCATCAATTGATTTTTTGGCTTCTTCTTGTCTTTTTAATCCTTCTTCATCAATTACTTCAAATCCTTTAAATTTTTTATGATAGGGATTAACTCTTTCCTCTTCTTTCTTGACAATAGTTGAAGGATCATATACTTCAACAACTAATGTTCCACCAATATAATCGTGTAAAGCCTTATGTGACATTGTAGCTAAAACTAAAGAAGCCGAAATAGTAAGTGGTAAAAACATAAATTTAATTGATAAAACAAATTCGATTAATAAAATACCAACGATATTACGTAGTAATAAATTAACAAATGTGATTTTTGAATTATCTTTTTTAACAACTTTTAGTTTCATTAAAAGTTTGCCAAACGAACGACCTTCACCTAATGCTAAAGGAACAATAAATTGAAAGATAATAAAACCTACACTTCCAGAAATAGCAGTTATATAAAAATTAGCATTTTGATATTGAATCACTATATCACTGACTGCTTTATTAAAAGCTTCAACAGTAGCTGAATCTACACTACTAATTGGATTTAATGAACTATCAAATACCCCCATAGAAATACCTATTTCATGATATTGATTTAATAAAGCTTGAGCATGAAACCAATTTTCAAATTGATCTTTAAAAACAATTGCAACTAATTGCATCACTAAAAAAACTAAAATAATATCAACTAAAAATGCGATAAAACGTTTTGATGTTTTTGGACTACGTAAACTTTCCATATTATCCTCCTATAACTCTTTTATGGCACTATATAAAATATTCGCAATTTTCTTGCTTGAAGTTTTTAAAACTTCTTCATAACTTATAAGTTGATTATGATCATCAATACAATCACTTATCGTTCTAATAATATTAAATTTTACGCCATATGTAAAGCATGTTTGTGCAATACTTGTTGATTCCATATCAATACTTTTCAAATCTAAGTCTTTAAATTCATCTAACTTAGACGCCAAAATATGATTTTTAGTAAAAAATGAATCGCTTGAAATCATATCTCCCATAATACCATCGTATTTCAAAAAGACTTCAACACCATTTTTATCACTTTCAAAAAATGGAGGACACTTTGCCATTTGACCATATCGATATCCAAATGGTGTTACATCAGCATCTAAATATACTAAACGATTAGCGATAATAATATCAAAGACTTTAACATTATGTAAACCACCACAAGTACCGACGTTAATTACACGATCAATTTGATATTTATTTAACATTGATGTCAAAATAATTGTTGAAGCAACTTTACCAATTCCTCCACTTGTTAAAACAACTGAAACACCATTTAATGTCCCCTCATATACATCATAATTTAAAAAATTATAATGATTAGAAACAATCATTTTATCTTTAATTTCTATTACTTCTTCTCTTTGTGCCCCGATAATTAGAATCATTAATTTCTCTCCTTGTATGTTATTTCGCATGCAAAATGTGTTACATTATTTTTCATTACAAACACATATACTTTATCTTCTATAAATGAATATTTGATAGTTAGTTCACTATTATCATTTATTTCATGAACGTAGTTTATTACCATATGTGTTATATAATTTTTCTCAAAAAAGTTAAATCCTAATAAATTATAAACAAGTTCCATGTAACGAGCATTATTCATATGTTGATTACAATCAAAATCAGAATATGTTGGTCGATAAGTTATTTCATAGTTATATGGAACCACATTTACTTTACTTGGAAGTGGATATTGAATGAATTTTGAAGTATCATTTATTGGTACAATATTTGATAAATCACTGACAACATTACGACTATGTATATCAAAAATAGTCCAAACAGTTGCTACTTTTCCAATTTCTTTCATTTCTTTATCATAAATTGTAAAATATCTTGGGAATAAAAATTTTTTAGTTATTCCTGGCCAAGTTGTGATAAATATTTCCTCATCAAAAGTTGGAAGACGAAGCATATCAATTTCAACTCTAGCTAATACCCATACATAACCTTGTAATAATAAACTATCTCGACCCAAATTTAAAAGTTTAGCATGTTCATCAGCACAATCTTCAAGATAAACAAATAAATCTTTAAAAGTAACTTGTTGATGCATATCTACATGACTTGCTTTAACTTTAATTTGTTTCGTATATTTTAAATTATCCATTAACAAAAACCTTCTTTCAAAAAAAGGGTGCAGAAAACACCCCACATATTATTTAATTATTTCACCATACACAGTGCCACTAAATGCACCTGCATTTGATTCATCTGTGTCAACATGCATATAGAATGCATAACTATCACTTACACGGACAACAACATCACCTAAAATAATATCACGACCATATCCAGTCACTTTAACACTAACGATGTCTTTATCTTTAACCCCTAATTCTAAAGCATCTTTTGTTGTAGCGTGAATATGGCGTTTAGCAACAATTACACCTTCTTTTAAAGTAATTTCACCTTTAGGACCTCTTAAAATACAACTTGCGCTACCTTTAATATCGCCAGATTCTCTAATTGGAGCACTAACACCAATACTTCTAGCATCAGTTAAAGATAGTTCTACTTGCGTTTCTTTTCTAACAGGACCTAATACAGAAACTCCTTTAATTTCTCTTTTTGGACCAATAACATCTACTCTTTCATTAGATGCAAATTGCCCTGGTTGTGAAAGTTCTTTTTTGACAGTTAATTCATAACCTTCTCCGAATAATAAAGCTAAATCTTCCTTACTTAAATGGACATGTCTAGCTGATGTTTCTATTATAACTTTTTTCATATTTATTACCTTCCTTCCTTAATTATTTTACGCTTTTTAATTCTTTTAGTCAACGTAATTACTATTGTAATTACTAATGATTAATTGTATATTTTAATAAGGAGGAGATTATAATGTTTAACTTCGAACGTTTTTTTAAATATGTAAAAATTGATACTACAAGCGATCAAAATAATGAAAATAAGCCTTCTTCATTAAATCAACTTAATCTAGCTAAAGTCTTAGTTGAAGATTTAAAAGAATTAGGTTTAAATAATATTTGTTTAGAAAATAATGGAAATGTATATGCCACATATGTTGGTAGTAAAGATTACAAAACAATTGCCTTAGTAGCCCATATAGATACATCTTGCGATGCTAAAGGTAGCGATATAAAACCAAGAATTATTAATAATTATGATGGGAATGATATTAAATTAAATAATCATAATACAATAAGAATTAGTGATTTTCCTTTTTTAGAAGAGCACAAAAATCATGATTTAATCGTTACTGATGGAACAACTTTATTAGGAGCTGATGATAAAGCTGGCATATGTATTATTTTTGATGTTTTAGAATATATTATTAAAAATAATATCAAAACCGGTAATATAAAAGTTGCCTTTACAACTGATGAAGAAGTTGGCATGGGTGCAAAAGATTTTAATTATGATTATTTTAAAGATTGCGATTTCGCATTAACTTTAGATGGTGACAATGTTTCAAATATTGAATATGAAACATTTAATGCTGCTAGTGTTAAAGTTGATATCACTGGACGTTCTACTCACCCTGGAAGTGCTAAAAATAAAATGATTAATGCCATATCTTTAGCTATGCAATTTAATTCAATGCTTGATCCAATGATGGTACCAGAAAAAACCGATAACTATGAAGGTTTTAATCATCTTCACAACATTTGTGGAACTGTAGAAAATACGAGTATGGAATACATAATTCGTAATCACGATACTAATTTATTCAATCTTCAAAAGCAAAATTTTATTAAAATTAAAGATTATATTAATCAAATTTACAATCAAGAATTAGTCAAATTAACTATGGTTGATCAATATTATAATATGGCAAATGAAGTTTTAAAAAGAAAAGATATTCTAGAATTAATTGAATATGCTATTGTTAAAGTGGGACTTAAGCCAAAATACGTTCCAATTCGAGGTGGTACTGATGGTGCTACTTTATCAAAAAACGGATTAATTTGTCCTAATATTGGAACAGGTGGAAGAAACTATCATAGTCGCTATGAATTCTTAGATTTATTCGAAGCAAATAAAGCCATTGAAATAGTTTTAAATATTATTGAAGGATTAAAATATGAATAAAAAGAAAATATTAATTTGGTCAATCATTGGCATCTTAATTATTGCAGTAATTGTACTATTAATCATCTATGGACCTCGTGTATTAAACTATTTTAAAGATCCTGCATTACGAGAAAAATTTAAAAATTTTATTGAAAGTTTGGGCTTTTTTGGTGTATTTGTCTATATTCTAGTTATTGTTATTCAAATAATTGTCGCTTTTATTCCTGGAGAACCATTTGAATTATTAGCTGGCATTATGTATGGAACCTTTGGTGGCCTTTTAATTTCATTAATCGGTGCCTTCATTGGTTCTACCATAGTCTTCCTTTTAGTCAAAAAATTTGGTAAACGAATTACAAATAAGTTTTTTAGCGAAGAAAAAATGCAAAAATATAAATTTTTAAATAGTGAACGAAATCGAAATAGATTACTATTTATAATCTTTTTAATTCCAGGAACACCAAAAGATTTATTAACATATTTTGCACCATTAACGCCTATTAAATATAGTAGTTATATAATAATAACAACCATTGCTAGAATTCCTTCAATTATTACTTCAACAATCGCAGGTGAATCAATCTTAGAAGGTGATTATCATATTGCGATTATTGTTTATGGTATAACATTTATCCTAACTATCATTGGTATATTACTCGATAATTATATTCAAAAAAAGAAGACAAATTCTCAAAATTAATAAATTTCCACTAGTTAAACTAATAGTTTTTATTTTCGGCCAGCTAAGGCCTATTTTTTAGCACCCCTTTTCAAAGGGCAAATACGAACACTCCTACTAACAATCCGTGAACGTAACTTGTTCGAAGTCTATTGACATTTGTCCTGTTATTTTATCTTCTTGCAATTGATTCTTTATATATTCTTCTATCTTCTTTACTTTTTTTCCTACTGTATCTACAAAATATCCTATGCACCAAAATTGACTGTTTCGATATTAACATGTGAATATGATTTAGGCACACTTCTGCTTTATGTATTGCAACTCCCTTCCACTCACAAAGTTTTCTTAGTATAGTTCCTATTTCGAGTCGCTTTTTACCATAGAATACTAATCTTTAATATTTTGGTGCAAATACAATATGATACTGGTAGTTCCACGTACTATGTGATAAAGTATTGTTGTCCATATGGAACATCTCCTCTCAAAATATATTAGCGTTGGTCCGCAAATATATTTTAGAGGAGTTTTTCTTTTTGGGCAAAACTATAAGTCTTTTCCTTCCCCTAGACAATCTAGGGGTTTAATCTCACTTCATTCATACAAAAAATGTAGACACACTTTTGTGTCTACATTTATCTTATAAGTTAAGAAAGATCTAATATCTTTTTTATTTGCTAAAAACTACCCCATCAGCATTTTGAAATAATACAGCTTTTCTAAATGCACCAGGTGTCATTCCTTTTAACTTAACAAAATTTAATGAGAATGTTTTCGAATTGTTGTAACCTACTTCTACTGCAATATCACTAATAGCAGCATCACTTGATAATAATAATTCGCAACCTTTATTAATACGTAAAAAATGAATTAATGAATCGAAATTGCGCTCAACATGGAACAATAATAAACGATTGACTTCAATAATACTGATATCAAACTTATTAGCAACTTCTTGAATCGAAAAAGTTTCCTTAACATATTCACTATAAATATAATCTAAGACTTTATAAGCAATATTTTTACCTTTTCGGGCATAAACATTATCAACATGACGATAAATTTTTCGATATTCATTTGCAGATATACCAATTTCATTTAAAAATGTTTTGCAAAAATGAGGTGCATCAACATAACCTAACATTTCAGCAATTTCTGATACAGCAATATCAGTATGTGTTAAAAAATCAACTGCTTTGCCAATACGAATTTGATTCAATGTTTCAGGAAAAGTTAAACCGGTTATTTCTTGAATATATTTAGAAACAGCAGATTCAGACATATAGAAAATCTTAGATAATTTTTCTAAAGTGATTTTTTCGCTACTATGAGAATATATGTATTTAAATATATTATCATTAGTTTCAACATTTTTTTCATCAACTTGAAAAATAGGTTTTTTATCTTTTAAAAATCGATAATAAAATATTAAAAGTTCAATAATTTTTGCAGTTACAAGAACACTACTATAACTTCCTAAATTGTGAGTATCAAAAATTGATTCTACACCTATTTCTTCCTTAACTTCTTCGATTTTTTCTTTAATTTGGACATATTGTTTATAATTTAATTCTAAAACTGGATTTTTCGAAATTGTATTTATAAGCGATATATATTCATTATCGGCATTATATTCTGTTTTTAAAGCATTGTTTATCGAAGTAAAATTATAAACAATTTTATAAAATTGAAGAGGCTTTACAACTTCAGTAATAGTTGATATTTCCCAAGGCAAAATTGCAATCCAACTATGTGGATGAAGTTCGTATTCTTTTTCATTAATAATAATTTTTCCTTCACCTTTATTGATAAATAAAAATCTAGCAGCTTGGTGAATTAAAGATTTGGTGGGGTGCTCAATAACCTCAGAATCAAAACTACATAATTTAGACTTATCTTGTTCAGAAATATATTGATCCTGTAAAATTGCTAAACGATGCATAAAATTCCCCCTTTACTTTATACTATTCTAATACAATTTTATAATATTTTTCAAGTAAAAAGTAAAAATCTTATAGTTTTTATTGTATAAAATTATTAGATATATAAAAAAATGAGGGCTAGTGATCAGCTAGCCCTCAAAGTTAGGATATATTAATTTTACAGGTTATTTTTAAAAATAGTTAATATATAAATTATTTATCGATTAAAAGATAAATGTACAGACTGTTAAAACTACCATTGAAATAACACCAATGACAGCAACAATCTTAGCAGCAAATTTAACCCATGTTGAGTAATCAACTCTAGCTAATGCTAAACCACCCATGATAGCACCACAAGTTGGAGTAATTAAGTTTACTAAACCGTTTGCAGCAACCATTGTCATAAGTGTAACTTCTACTGAGAATGAAGCACCACTAGCAATTGGAGCCATAATACCACCTGATAAAGCAGCAATACCAGATGATGATGGAACTAATACTGATAATACAACGTGGAATAAATAGTTAAGTGGTGTGAATACAGCTTCTGGTAATTTACCTAAAGCACCACCAACATTAGTTACTAAGTAGTCTGAGAAGTGAGTTTCGCTCATTAATACTGAAACACCTCTTGATACAGCGATTACTAAACATACTGACATCATATCTGTACAACCAGCAATGAATGTATCAACAACTTTCTTTTCAGTATTCTTTTCACGACCAGCCATATCGATAACACCAATGATTAAGCCCATGATTAAGAACCATGTAGCAGCTTCTAACATGTAAGTGTCACCAAATGCAGCACCGAATAACCATGAAGACCAAGACATATCAACATTAAATGCTGACCATGGAATGAACATAACAATCATTACTAAGAAAGTAATAGCAAATAATACTAAGATTGCTTTTTGTCTTCCAGTTAATTTAACATCTTCACCAACTTCTTTGTTTCCATATTCAGCCATCATAGCTTCTTGTTCTTGAAGTGATAATAAAGTTGAACCTTTGTCAGCTTTAACCTTTTTAGCATATGAATAAACAAAGAATACAGAGATTGCATAAGCAACTACCCATAAGATTGCACCAATAGCCATCATGATTGCAGAGTTAACTTCAACACCAGCACCTTTAGCAGCATCTAGAGCAGCACCTACAGCAAATGGGTTAACAGTTGAACCTAAAACACCTGAACCAGCGCCAAGTAATACAACTGCAGAACCTACGATTGTATCCATACCTGCAGCAACCATTGTTCCAGCTAATAAAGCATAGAAACCAACAGATTCTTCTAACATACCATATGTAGAACCACAGATAGAGAAAATAAACATTAAGACAGGAATAATAACTAATTCATGTCCGTGTAATTTTTTAACAAGAGCAGCAATACCAGTTTCAAGAGCACCAGAGTGTGCAACTAAACCTAAGAAACCACCTAAGATAAATACGAAGATGATAACTTCCATAGCATTGCTAAAACCGTTAACAATTGACATAATAATCATTGAGAATGTAGCACCTGTAACAGTACCATCTTCAATACCAGTTGGTTGACCAGCAACGAACATAGTAATGATAGCAACAATGATTAAAAGGATCATAATAATTGAGAAAGGAGTTAAACTAAATCCCTTCTTTTTCTTTTCAGCCATTTTAAATTTTCCTCCTAATAACTAAAAATATTTAATTTTCAAAAATCGACGTTAATCTAAAATAACTATTTTCTAATAATTGTACCTGTTTCGCCTTTTAAAGCAGCACTTGCTTTTTCAAGAGATGTAATTAAAGCTTCGCCATTTGAATTTCTTACGAAATCTAAACATGCTTCAACTTTTGGTAACATGCTTCCTGGAGCAAAGTGTTTTTCTTCAATGTATTGTTCAGCTTCAGCTACTGTCATGCTAGCTAATGCTTTTTGATCTGGTTTGTTAAAGTTAATGCAAACACGATCAACAGCTGTTAAGATAACTAACTTGTCAGCATGGATATCTAGAGCAAGTTTTGCACTTGATCTGTCCTTGTCGATAACAGAAGCAACACCTTGTAAACCTGTTTCTGTTCTAACTACAGGAATACCGCCGCCACCAACAGTAATAACAATATCACCTTGTTTTACTAATTGTTCAACAACGTTTAATTCAACGATTTCTTTTGGTAATGGTGAAGGTACTACTCTTCTATAACCTCTACCAGCATCTTCTTTGAATGTAAAACCTTTTTCAGCAGCAATTTTGTCTGCTTGTTCTTTAGTGTAGAACATACCAACTGGTTTAGTAGGTTTTACGAAAGCAGGGTCGTTTTTGTCAACGACGACTTGTGTTACAACACAAGCGACTTCTTTCTTAATACCTCTAATAGCTAATTCTTCTTGAATAGCTTGTGTTAAATGATATCCAATGTAGCCTTGGCTCATTGCACCACATTCTGGGAATGGCATTGCAGGAGTACCTGCTGTCCCATTAGCAGCATAGTCGAAAGCTAGGTTGATCATTCCTACTTGCGGACCATTACCGTGGCCAATGATTACATCATATCCATCAACAGTTAAACCAACAATTGTTTTAGCTGTGATTTTAACTAATTTTAATTGTTCTTCAGGAGTATTACCTAAAGCATTACCACCTAAAGCAATAACTAATCTACCTTTACTCATTAATTTTTACCTCAAATCTTTTTTTAAATGTAATTACTAAAATCTAAAGGACAGCATACCGCCGTCCTCTAGACTATTTTTTAAAACGAAATGCTTATTGAACTATTATTGTAATGTTGCATACATAACAGCTTTAATTGTATGCATTCTGTTTTCTGCTTCATCAAATACCTTTGATTGTTTAGATAAGAATACTTCGTTTGTAACTTCCATTTCTGGTAAGCCAAATTTCTTATTAATATCTTGGCCAATTGTAGTATTTAAATCATGGAATGATGGTAAGCAATGCATAAAGATTGCATCTTTATGAGCTCTTTCCATACAAGCTTTATCAACTTGGTAAGGTCTTAATAATTTAATTCTTTCAGCCCAAACTGAATCTGGTTCACCCATTGAAACCCAAATGTCTGTGTAAATTACATCAGCATCTGTTGTACCTTCAACTACATCTTCAGTAAATCTTAATGTAGCACCTGTTTCTTTGCAAATTTCTTCACAAACTTTAACTAAGTCTTCAGAAGGCCATAAGTGTTTTGGAGCACAGTTTGTAAAGTTTAAACCCATTTTTGCACATGCAACCATTAAAGAGTTAGCAACGTTATTTCTTGCATCACCCATGAATGTGAAGTTTAAGCCTTTTAAGTGACCAAAGTTTTCTTCAATAGTTAATAAGTCAGCAATCATTTGTGTTGGGTGGAACATATCTGTTAAACCATTCCAAACAGGAACACCAGAATCTTTTGCTAATAATTCAACTAATTCTTGAGAGAAACCACGATATTCAATACCATCGTACATTCTACCTAAAACTTTAGCTGTATCAGAAATTGATTCTTTCTTACCCATTTGTGAACTTCCTGGATCAAGGTAAGTAACGCCCATACCTAAGTCCATACCAGCTACTTCAAATGAGCAACGAGTTCTAGTTGAAGTTTTTTCAAATAATAATACGATGTTTTTACCTTCTAAGTAACGGTGTGGTGTACGTGTTAACTTTAAGTGTTTGAATTGTTTTGATAAATCGATTAAGTATCTAATTTCATCAGATGTAAAATCTAATAACTTTAAGAAACTTCTTCCGCGTAAATTGACTGCCATAAAATTTAAAATATCCTCCTAATAAAATTTTAAGCTTTTGATCAAATATATTATCAATCAAAGAAGACTATAAGTCTTCTCTGATTAATGGCATTGACATACAACGTGGGCCGCCACGACCACGAGATAATTCAGCTGATGGCATTTCTAATACTTTGATGCCAGCTTTCTTTAATACTTCGTTAGTAACATCGTTTCTTTCATAAACAACGATAACACCAGGAGCAATACATAATGTATTAGAACCATCGTTCCATTGTTCACGTTCAGAAGCAATTCTGTCACCACCAGCACATTGAATTAATTGAACTGGGCGACCAACGTATTTAGTTAAGATTTCAGCTAATTCGCCTTCTAGTTCAACAACTTTGATGTCTCCACCTTTAGCTGCTGTAATTTCGAAAACGTGTAAAGTTTCACCGATGATACCTGGGTGAACTGTGAATTTATCATAGTCAATTTGTGTAAATACTGTATCTAAGTGCATGAATGCTCTTGAAACAGGAATATTAATTGCTAAGATTGTTTTAATTGTTGATTTTTCATTGTGTAAAATATTATATGCTAAACCTTCAATAGCTTCTGGGCTAGTACGTTGAGAAATACCGATAGCTAATGTTTCAGCATTAATGTTTAAGATATCTCCACCTTCGATATGGAAAGCTTCATATCTATCATAGAATTTTTCTACTAAACCTTTGAAATCTGGGTGGTAGTTGAAAATGTATTCAGCGTAGATTGTTTCTCTATTTCTTGTTACAGAGTACATCTTATTTAAACTTACACCATTACCAATTGATGCGAATGGGTCACGTGTAAAGTATAAGTTTGGCATTGGATCAACGATTAATTTAGATGGTTCAGAAACCATATCAACTAATGAGTTAGCTGGTCTAGCTTCAAATTCATCTAAGTTAATACCTTCCATTGTCTTTAATACTAATTCTTTACCTTCGTAATTTGCTAGTAAGTAATCTTTAATAATCTTGTGCCATTTTTTAGTATGGATACCAGCTTCTTCGATCCATTGGTCTAAGAATTTGTTTTTGATTTCATCATCTTTAATAACTTCTGTCATTAAATCTTCTAAGTAAACAACTTCAACACCGTTATCTCTTAAGATTTTTGCAAAAGCATCATGTTCTGCTTGAGCAACTTTTAGGAATGGAATATCATCAAATAATAATCTTCCTAATGTGTCAGGAGTTAAATTTAATAACTCTTTGCCTGGCCTGTGTAATAAAACTTTTTTTAGAGGTGCGATTTCGCTTGTAACTCTAATACCTTTCATTTTTACAACTTCCTTTCGTTTAAAAAATATGTACCTAAAAAGAAACATCGTTACAAATCTCGACCCTCCCTTGAGGTATGATAGTAAGATTATTCTTTTCGGCGGCTACATAGATTTATATTATATATACCGACAAAAACTTTGGTCATTAAAATCAATATATATGATACTCTCCTATGTATACCCTTACATTGATATTTTACTATCTTGCGATTTGGTATGTAGGAAATATTCAACCTTTTTTCTTGTATATTATCTTATAAATGCCTAGCATTTAACACCGATAATATGAAAAATTAAAAGGAACTCGTTTTCTTTGAGTTCCTTTCATTTTTTTACTCTCTGTTCATTGATTCTGGTGCACTAACACCAATTAAACCTAATGCATTTTTCAAAGTAATCTTACAAGCTTTTAATAAGCATAAACGTTGATTAATTAATTCTTGATTATCTAATTGTTTAATTTTAAATGATCCGTAGTAAGAATGAATGTATTGAGAGAATTTTTGAATGAAGTTACAGATTTTATGAGGTGCTCTTGTTAATGCTGCATCAGCAACAATTTCAGGGAATTCATTCATTTGTTTAATTAATAACTTTTCTTTTTCATCACCGATTAAATCATATGATGGAACAGGTGTGAAAATTGGATATTCTTTTAATAAACTGCAGATACGAGCATGTGCATATTGAGCATAGTAAACAGGGTTTTCGCTTGTTTTACTCTTAGCAATACCAATATCAAAATCTAGATGTGTATCAACTGCTCTTGAAACAAATGTATAACGAGCTGCATCTACACCAACTTCTTCACATAATTCTCTAATTGTAATTGCATTACCTGTACGTTTAGACATTTTAACTTCTTTACCATTTTCAACTAAACGAACCATTTGAATAATATCAACTTCTAATGTGTTTTTAGGGTTTCCAAGTGCATCTAACGCCCCACACATTCTTGGGACATAACCATGGTGATCGGCACCCCAAAGGTTAACCAACTTTGTGTAACCTCTTTCAAGTTTATAAATATGATTCGCAATATCAGGGGTGAAATATGTATAACTTCCATCTTGTTTTCTTAAAACACGATCCTTATCATCACCATATAAAGTTGTTTTCAACCATAAAGCACCATCTTGTTCATATGTTAATCCCATTTTTTCCATTAATTCTAATGTTGATTGAACATATCCTGTATCATATAAAGACTTTTCGCTAATCCATGAATCAAATTCACAATTATAGTTGCTCAAATCGCGTTCAATTTTAGCTAATTCTAATTTGATACCTTTATCCTTGAAAATCAAGAATCTTTCTTTCGGATCAACATGCAACCATTTATCGTCATCTTCTTCTTTAATTTGCTTTGCAATATCGATGATATCTTGCGCATGATAACCATCTTCAGGTAATGGATATTCGATACCAAATAATTCACAATAACGAGAATATAATGATTCAGATAGCATATCAATTTGGTGGCCACCATCATTTACATAGTATTCTCTTAAACAATCATAACCAGACGCATTTAATAAACGCGTAATACAGTCTCCCCATACAGCTCCACGAGCATGACCTAAATGTAAATCGCCAGTTGGGTTAGCTGAAACATATTCAACTAAAATTCTTAACCCCTTACCAGAACTATTTTTACCATAGTTATTATTTTGTAACAAAACGTCATTAATAACTCTTGTAAAAGCTTTCTTACTTAATCTAAAATTAATAAAACCTGGGCCAGCAATCGTTACATCTTCAAAATATGAATTTTTCTTTAATTCTTCAACTATTTTTTCTGCGACTGCGCGTGGATTTTGCCTTAATTGTTTTGTTAAACGCATTGCAACGTTAGTTGAATAATCACCAAATGATGGATCTTTTGGAATTTCAACAACAATGTCAGTGTCTAATAACTCAATGTCGTAAACTTTCTTGACACTATCCTTAACAATTGACTTTAAGCTTTCTTCAATTTTATTCATAGCAAAATCCTCCTTTTAAAAAAAGCATAAATAACGTTAATTATTATATCATACTTTTATTATAAATAAAAGAAAAAATAAAAAAAGCATCAAATGATGCTTAATTTACCAATGGCGTGCCTAGCAGGAGTCGAACCCGCAACCTTTAGATTCGTAGTCTAACACTCTATCCAGTTGAGCTATAGGCACATTTTCGAGCAAGATTATAATACCACTTTTTTATTATAAGTGCAATAGTTTTTTTACAAAAAGAAAACATTTTTTTGTTTTTAAATTTTTTTGAGTTTTTTTTAATTTTTATATTGATTTTTCTATTGCATTTTGCTATTATAAATGAGCCAGTAAAAGTGTCCACATAGCTCAGCTGGATAGAGCAACGGCCTTCTAAGCCGTAGGTCATGGGTTCGAATCCCTTTGTGGACGCCATTTTTTTATTTTGATAATAATAAAAAAAGCATCTATTCAGATGCTTTTTTCTATTTAAGGTATTGTTCAACAATTCCTTTGTTATCTTTATAATAAATTGTTGCAATACATCCATTTATGATCGTAAACGATGGATGAACGTGCCCTATGTCAACATCAAAAATAATTGGCACTCCATATGATTCTAAATGTTTATAAACAGCCTCTTTATAACTAACATCAAATGGTGTGTTTGTATTATTAGGGCGACCAAAAATAAATCCTCTAACATTTTCAAACCACCCTGCTTCTTTTAAGCAAAAAAGCGCTCTTTTAGTAGCTATCGAATGTAAATCGCACGTTTCAAGATACCAGATTATCCCATCTTCTTTATATCGTTGATTAAATTCTTTAACCTTATCGTATTTTGTCCCTAAAAACATTGTTAAAACATCTAAACAACCACCAATCAATCGTCCGGTGATTTTTATATCGTTATCTTTGCAATACCACTTTACTTTTTTCGTTTTATTTAAAGGAGCAAGATAATTTTCATATTTCTTTGATTCAACCTCATACATTCTAAAACTATGCTGAGGAATAATATTTCCTTTAATAATTTCTAAAGTGTTTAAAAAAGATTTGTCTAATCTAGATGATCCAAAATCACATGCGCAAGGCCCATATATAGTTGCAATATCACAAATAGTTGTTAATGTAAATGTTAAAATTGTGTTATCACTATACCCCATAAAAAATTTAGGTTGACTATTTTTAATTTTATCAAAATCAATGTATGGTAAAATTTCGCACATCATTTCTCCGCCAGCAACCGACATAATAAAATCTACACTATTGTTAAAATATAAATCCAAGAACTCTCGACTACGATTAACAGCAGTTGTTGATTCATCTTTATTTAGCAAGTATACACTTTTACTTTCCTTAATCTTATAACCGCATCTAGCCAAATATTCTTTTGAGCGATCATATCGAATTCGGTATGGATTTTCACTAACGCCAAACGATGGTGCACAAACTCCAATTGTATTTCCTCTTTTTAAAAAATGTGGATACTTCATTATTATCACTCCTTTTTCTTATTGTATTTTATCATAAAACATTTTATTATTATAGCAAAGGCGAGTGATTATATGAAAAATTTTTATAAACATTTCCACGATGAAATATGGGCTATTATCGGAATATTTATCTCTTCATTATTATATACCATCAGCATCCGTTGTTTTATTCAACCTAGTGGTCAATTATTATCGGGAGGAGCAAGTGGCATAGCAATTATAATTTCACGTAAGTTTTTTGCATCTAATGAAACAATAGCTTATTCGATAGTTTATGTTTTAATAAATCTACCTTTATTTTTAATTGGTTTTAGAAGAGTTGGTAAAGAATTTTGTCTCTTCTCTTTCTTAAATGTTTTATTGACATCTTTTTTTATTGGTAGTATACCTCAAAATTTTTTTCCCAATATTGATTTGAGCAACGATTTGCTCGCGACCGCATTGTTTGCTGGCATTTTTTCAGGAGCTAGTGCAGGGATTGCTTTAAAACTCAACTCTTCTACGGGTGGTATAGACATTTTAAGTGCTTACATCGCAACTAAAACTGGGAAAAGTCTAGGTTCATACATGTTTTATATCAATGGTGCCATACTTTTATCTGGTGGAATCATTTTGAATGATTTACGTGGTATGCTCTACACTGTCGTCTATATTTTTATGTATTCTCAAATTACCAATATTTTCCATCGTCGAAACAACAAAAAATTACTTAAAATAATTAGTGATAATAAAGATGATATAGTTCAACTACTTTGTGTTAAGATTCATCATGGTGTAACCATCACTCAAGGAGAAGGAGCTTATACCCATAAACCTCACTACATTTTAGAATCGGTTGTTCGTGAAGATCAAGTTAAAGAAATCATTAAAAGTGTTTATGAAATTGATCCAAATGCTTTCCTTACAATACAAAATGTCGAAACTTTAAAAGGACGTTTCTATATGCCTAAAATAAAATAAAAAGAGCTTATGCTCTTTTTTTTGTGATAATCGAAAATTTTTCCAACCTTTTTCCAATATCAATATATAACTTTTCCATCGCTTTATGAGCGCTAATAATTTCATTACCATCAATATCATATATATGTTTAATGGTAGTAATTTCATCATCTTTTAAAGGACGTTTTATAATTACTCTATCACCTTGATCAAAATAATTTCGCTCTTCAATTAATGGCATAGATCCGCTATCATCAATGACCATTCCAATAAAATCTTGTGATGGTATCTCTTTATCCCTACCATATATGCCATCTTTATTAGAAATATCATGTAAGAAAAAGCCACTGCAAGTTTCTCTACTCGCAGCTCTTCTTAATAATTCATAGTACAAATCTTTGTTGTAAAAACCATTTTGATAATCATCAATCGCCTTACGATATATTGATACAATGTTAGCAATATAATGAAGAGATTTCATGCGACCTTCAATTTTAAGAGAATCAATATTCATCTTTAATAATTCAGGTAGAACCTCAAAAGAACATAAATCCTTTGAACCAATTCTAAATTCTAACTCATCACTAGAGATTTTTTTTGTTCCATCATATAAGTCATAATACCATCTGCATGAATGTGCACAACCTCCACGATTAGCATCACGATCAGTCATATTGTTAGAAAGCGTACAACGACCACTGATAGCACTACACATTCCGCCATGAATAAACACTTCTAAAGGCATTGATGAATTACTTTTGATGTAGTCAATATCTTTAAGTGATAACTCACGTGCCAACACAACCCGATCAACATTATATTCCTCAAAAAATTTAACTTCATTTATGTTTGATATTGATCTTTGAGTCGAAACATGAATTTCAAATGAAAGGTTCAATTTTTTGGCATGTTCCATTATATAAAACGATGAAGTGATAATTGCATCAACACCACATTTATCTAATGCAATTAAATAATCATCCAACCCATCTAAATCATCATTATGAGGAAATATATTACAAGTAACATAAACTTTTTTATTTAATTTATGAGCAAAATTACATGCCTCTAAAATATCTTCAATTTCAAAATTTGAAGCTTTAGCTCTCAATGAGAATCGTTTCCCACCGATAAAACAAGCATCTGCACCATACATTAAAGCGACTTTTAGTTTTATTAAATCACCGGCAGGAGCTAATAATTCTGTCATTATCTCACCCCAATCTTCCTAAACAAAAAACCTGTAGTAAAAGTTTTTGAATGATCAATTTTTTCCAAATCTTTTACTGAGCCATTACCATTCTTTATTTTATTTGAATAAATGTCAATTATTTGTTTTACATAACTTTCATCCAAATCATATGAATCAATAAAATAATCACCATCTAATTGATTCAGATAATCAATATTAGTAAAAATATCACTATTACAAATAATTGTGCCATTTTCATCTTGAAAAATATGATACATATTATTTCGTGTTAACTCTTTTAATAATAAGTGTTCATTTTGATGCTTATTATCATCATTTATTTGATCAAAATAATTCTTAATTAACTTACGTCTAGAATAAAACATATGATAGTATCCAAATGAATAAATAATTACATCGCTTTTAGCCTTGCTTATACAAGTTCTAATATCGTTTAAAGTCATTTCTTTCGATAATACTACGCTTTTCATTCCTAAATCAAAACAGTAATTCATATCAAAATAATTTACAATTAATGTTTCCGGAGAATAAATAACCTTATCTTTCAATCCTCTTTTTTTCAAAAGATAAAAAGCACCTAAATCGGCAACTAAATAGCCATCGATTATAGTATGATTGATCTTATTCAAAAAATCTTCTAACGCAAAAATTTCTTCATTCAAAAAAACTTTATTTATACTCAAATAAATCTCCTTACCAATAGAGTGAATATAACTAGCAGCTTCATTAATTTCGCAAGTTGAAAAAGAAGCAGGATACTTAATAGCATAATCTTTATTCGCAACGACATAAACATCTGCATTTTGATAAAGATCAATTTCTTTTATATTTTTTATCGTTACAATAATTTTTCGCATTATTTATTTCCCCACAACTACGGTATTAGCAATACGATCATGAATAGTTCGACCACTACGTGATGTAAATATCATTACAAAAGACACTATATTTGTAATTCCTAGAGTAAAAATAGTAAAAAGCCCTTTTCCAACTATTTCACGTAAAAATAGTGTTCCAAATGATAATTTTGTTTCATTTAATTTTCGCACACGAACTTTAAAAAGAAAACGTCCAAAAGTTTGAAATTCAAAAACCATTGGCATAAAAACAAAATATAAAAAACAATACATTAAATAAATTAAAAATAATAAAAATGTATGCTTATTGCTTACCGAATAAATTATACTTATCATATCCTGAAAGTTCATATCACCATTTTTAAAATCATTAAAGGCTTGTTTGATTATATCAGTAATATTAGAATCATGCAGTAACAAAAAATAAACTAAAATTAAAAATAACGATAATAAAAATAAATCAACAACATAAGCTAATATACGTTTATACTTTTTTGCAATAATCATCTTATATTCCCCTTTTCATTACGTTAGAATTTTATCATAAATAAATAAAAAACGGTAGCAATTACCGTTTTTTATTTAAATTTTAACTAATTGTTCAGCATCAACCACAAAAATTGTTGCTCCACCAACAGTTACTTCCATTGTTTGTGAAGAATATATCCCAATTTCACTAGGCGAAATTAACGGAACAATTTCTTTCCTTGTTTTTGAGTGATCTTCAATTATTTTCAATACATCATCTACTTGTGTTTCATCAACACCAATTAGTAATGTTGTATTACCAACCTTTAAAAAGCCTCCTGTTGTGGCTAATTTTGTAACATAATAACCTCTATCAATTAATGCATCACAAACTGTATTAGTGTCTTGGCGAGACACAATTGCAAAAATAAGTTTCATATTGGATTGCCTCCTTTATTAAACCTTTTTAAATTTCTCGGTTTTAATTACAAAAACTGTTGCTCCGCCAACTCTAATTTGTGAAGCACCTTCATATGGAGTATCGGTAACTTCTTTTCTTTCCTTTGTATTATTTTTTAAAATATTTAAAACATCTTCAACTTGTTCATTTTCAACACCCATTAATAATGTTGTATTGCCTTGTTTTAAAAAGCCTCCTGTTGTGGCTAAACGAGTAACATAATATTTTTCTTTAACCAATGCTTGTACAACATTATTTGTATCGTTTTTAGATACGATTGCAAAAATTAATTTCATAACATCGTCCCCTTTTTCTTTATTATATAATACTATTATTTTACTCAAAATTAAATACTTTTTTTAATAAAGTTTGATAAACTGATCCTTTCCATTTATAACTCATTGTATTGATTGAACAGCATTATGTCTAAATATAATACTATAGTCATTCTTAATAATTTTTGGAATATTTTTCAATAAGTATGGAAAAAATATGAGTTAATACGTTAATTTATTTTAGTAAGTGAGCAAATTTTCTTTTTAATCAACTTATAAAACTACTAATTGATTATAAAAAATATCAATTATACATTTTCTAAACAATGTAAATTTGAGTATAAATTATCATTATATTATGTACATCAACATTTTCAAAATGTTTCGGCTCCTATAAATGATAACTTTTTCTATTTCGTTTCTGATGAAGAATTACATTTTTTCCTTTTTTCTAATTCTCTTTTAATTTCATTAAAACGATCTCTAGACATATGTGAGCGATAAGCAAAAATTGTCGATATAATAAAGAAAATTGAAGGTAATAATGCTAGCACAATCCTAATTGCCATTAATGCACTTTCTGGTTGTTCGATAATAGTAGCACCTGTCGATTCAATATAACCAAATGCTCCCAAAATTGATGATGCTAATGCAACTGCAATTCCTGACGCTAGTTTATACATAAATTGAGTTATTCCATAATATGCTCCTTCGCGACGAACACCATTTACATACTCATCGACCTCGCACACGTCTGGCAATGATGCAAATGGTAGTATTTGAATTGCTGACATACCAAAACCCGCTCCTGCGCACATTAAACCTGTAGTAATATAATTTTTTTCTGGAATAATTAAGACTGTCAACAACACAAGCGAAATCTCTATAACAGCAATTAAATAAACTTTATGTTTAGACATTTTTTCACTTAATTTAACCCAGAAAAAAGAAGATCCAATTGCAACTAATAGCGGAATCGCCACAAAAACCATTGCAGTAGCTCCGCCGCCAAAACCTAAAGTATCGTTTATCAAAAAAATAAATAATGACATAATGACATCAAAACCAATCATCGAAAATAAGTAGTAGGCAGAAATGTTTCTAAATTCTTTTAAGGAAAAGAATTCTTTTAAGGTTCTAAAAAATCCTTTGTCATTTTCTAATACATCTTCTTCATAGCGTTCTTTGACGTTTAATGCACAAAGCAACATTATTACAAACGCCAATGTACCAAAAATAACTCCGCTTATAGCATAAGCTTTATTTAAGTCGTGAAAAAAACCATATAATATTGATTCAGTTCCTTCGCATAATAAAGAGAATATAGCGGCTCCTAATAAAATTCCAATATTAGCCATTACAATTCGATAACCATTTAATGAAGTTCGTTCGTCATAATCTTTTGTCATATTTACTGTAAGTGCATTATATGGTATATAAACAATTGTCCAAGTTGTATTAAAAATCAAATACGCACCAGTAAAATAGATAGTTTTAACCAATTGATTTGCATCCATACCAAATGGATTAAACCATAATAGTAAAAAAGCCATGCCAAATGGTAAAGACCCAAACAATAAATAGACACGTCGTTTTCCCCATTTAGAATGAGTCTTATCAACTATTCTTCCCATTAAATAATCACTGATAGCATCCCATCCACGAGCAACAATAAAAATAATTGAAGCATTAAAAGCATTAATTCCAACAACGTTAATGAAAAAATACAAAAGATAGAAGCTAATAGCAGCAAACATAATATTGCCACTTAAATCACCAGCACCATACATTATTTTTTCACGAACTGATAATTTTTCCATTTTTTCAATCCTCTCTTTCATTAATTGATTATAGTCTTTTAAAACAAATTTGACAACAATTAATAATTTACATAGCTTATCAAGCGTGATATCATAATAGATACGATAATTAAGGAGGGATAACGTGCGGAAAGGAATCAAACAATTTTTGAATTCTGAAGCTTTTATTATTCTAATGATGCTTTATACCTTTGTAAATTGGATTTTTGATATTGATTATCACATCACATTGGTAATTGCGACTTTATTAATAGGCATAATAACTTTTACTTGTACAGATTCAAAAGCTTTGTTACCAGTCATATTCTCATTAGTTTTTTGTGACATATTTAATTTTAATCGAAATGTTCATAATGTTAGTGGTATTCTGGAAAAAGTAGATTTTAAGTTTGTTATTGCTTTAGGTATCATTAATATACTTTTTCTCTTGTATTTTTACATAAGACAAAAACAAATGATAGTCAAACATTCTCTTATTGGTTTAACTCTAGTTGGATTAACCATTTCTTTTTTCTTGACAGATATTTTTGTTAAACCCGCTTACAACTTTGTCTTAATCGGACTACTTACTATCGTTTTTTATTTTTTTCGTCAAACAACAAATTATCTATCTTTCAAGAGTGATGTTTTACCTTACTTTTCTAAAACCATTTTCTTTGTAGGGATTTTGATATCTTTTCAATTAGTGGCCGATTATGCAATCAACTATGATTTCTCAGGGACAAGTTCGTTCTATCCAGCATTAGGTTGGGGCGTATCAAACAATGCTTCACTAATATTACTTTTAATTATACCTATTGCTGCATATTGTTTATTTTTAGAACAACGTGCAATCTATCTTGTTGGCATCTTAATTATGCTTTGTGGGAATATTATAACCCTTTCTCGAGGGGGGGTTTTAGTTATGCCTGTTTTAATTACTGGCTTAATTATTAATAATTATCGAAAGTATAGTAATCGTAAACAGTTTATTTGCGGGCTTTTTATCGTTTTATCTTTTTTCGCCATTTTAGGGATTTTATTCTCCTCTGAAATTTCACGTATTTTATCATTATTAATCGAAGATGGAGTAAGTGATTCAGGAAGATTTGAATTGTGGAAAAAGGCTTGGGAACAATTTATTAACTCTCCATTATTAGGTGGGGGAACAGTTTTATTCCCTGTTAATGGCGTAATTTGGCAAGGATGGTTCCATTCAACATTTTTTGATATCATCGGACAATTAGGTATCGTTGGTTTAATTGCTTTTATTACCCATTTTACCATTAAATATCTCCAAGTTTTAAGAGATCGATCAGTCTATAAATGGTTTGTTCTTGTAGGTTTCATTTCAAGCGGCCTTTACGCTTTAATAGATGTCGCTTATTTTAACTTTAATTTCTTACTAGTATATGTGATTATATTAGCAACAGTTGAATACTCAAGCGGATATATTACATATAATCATAATGACTAATTGATATTCAAAAAAATAAAAAGTAGATACAGCAACACAGCATCTACTTTTTATTTTTTTTCGTTTCACGTTCTTCAGTATACTCTTTAAGTCGTCCTTCTACATTAATTTTTTCGCTTCGATAAACTCTATACAAAGTTAAAAACAAAAAACCACAAACTAAAATAACAAATGCTATTTCAATTGCACTACTCATTCCAACCAAGAAGTAAACAATTGCGTTCAACAAAGTAACAATATTAATAGCCAATAAAGTTTTACGATATAATGGGGTATCAATATCTTTTAAAGTAAAGACATAAGCATATAATGTGATTAATGTTAAAAGAACACTTCCTACAGCAAACATATTATGAAATTCCGCAAGTGTAGGATATAATTCTGGTAAAAATGGTGTAAAAACAGTTAAAACTAGTAAAAAACATGTTGCGATTAAAAGTCTATTAATTCGTTTATTTTTCATATTTGTTAATTTAAATAAATATCCAAGAAAAATAAAAAAGAAAACTGCTAAAGAGATACCCCATATAATTAATTGTTTCTTTTTTCCTAAAGAATTACCAATAAATGACAAACTGAAATCAAAAATATTATCTGCCGCCATTGCAAAAATAATGGTATATGTCGGTATTAATATAATTGCAAAAACTCCCAAAAAAATAAACATTCGTTTTTTCGTTTTTTTATATCTATCGTCCATAAGTCTTTCCTCCTTTCGATAATCCATATATTAAATGCCTAAGAATTGAATTTTATTGTAAATATGTTATACTTTTTGTGAGGTGAAGTGTATGAAATTTCATGAATCTAAAGAAGATTACTTAGAAACAATACTAATTCTTAAAAATCAAAAAGATAAGGTTCGCCCAATTGATGTTGCTAATTATTTGAATTATTCACGACCATCAATTAGTCGTGCTTTAAAGCTATTAAAAGATGAAAATTTAATTACTATCGACAATAATCATAATATCAATTTTACTAATGATGGCTACAAATTAGCACAAAGTGTATATGAACGTCATACTACAATTAGACAATTCTTGGAATACTTAGGTGTTACAAGCGAAATTGCTGAACAAGATGCTTGTAAAATTGAACACATCATATCAAATGATACATTTGATAAAATCAAAGATTTTTTGAACAAAAAATAATTTTTTTACCATTTTGTTTAATTAATTATACTATTTTTGTTAACAAAAATCAAAATAATATATCATTAATTAGTCTTATATCTATTTGACTTTATACTAAAATGAATTTATAATTACTAAGTAAATAAAAGGAGATTATTAAATTATATGGATCCGGAACCGCTTTATATTATTATTTTATTAATTATTTTAACAATTTTTAATAGTTTTTTAATTGCTAGTAATACTAGCATCTCACTTTCAAATAAAAGTAAAGTAAAAGAAATGATTGAAGAAGGAAATGCTAAGGCCAATCGACTTTTAAAACTTTTAGAAAATGAAACAAGAGTTTTAGCAATCATGAATATTGCTATTGTTATTCAAGCCTTCTTTACTAGTGCTATTGCTGTTATTACATTAACTACTCCATTTGCTTCAATATTTAAGGGAATGGACAAAACATTAGCATATTATCTTTCTGCATTTATCATTACAATTATTATTTCTTTTATCAATCTAATATTTGGAGTAGTAATTCCTCGTTTATCATCAAGTATTAATCCTGAAAAAATGGCTATGAAACTTATGGGATATGCCAATTTTGTAGTCATATTATATACTCCATTTTATGTTATTATCGAAACTTTTTCTAAAATTTGTTTGCGACTAGTCGGTATCAAAACAATTAAAAATGATGAAAAAGCTAGTGAAGATGAAATTATGGAATTAGTTGAAGATGGTGGCATCAGTGAGAGCGAAAAAGAAATGATTGACTCAGTATTTGAGTTTAATGATATTTCTTGTGAAGAAATAATGACACCTCGTAAAGATGTTTATATGATTGATATCAATGAGCCATTAAAAAACTATGTCGATGAAATGTTAGACGAAAGTTACTCACGAATTCCAGTTTATGATGAAGATATTGATAATATTATAGGTATTTTGTATCTTAAAGACTTCTTGCTAGAAGCACGAAAAGTTGGTTTTGAAAATGTTAATATTCGTAAAATCATTCGTGAACCATTATTTGTTCCCGCTCGCAAAAAGATTAATGAATTATTTAAAGAACTTCAAGTATCAAAAACTCACCTTGCTATTTTAATCGATGAATATGGTGGCTTTAGTGGTATAGTAACTAATGAAGACTTAGTCGAAGAAGTTATGGGTGACATTGATGATGAGTTTGATGATGAAGATACAACAATCAAAAAAATAGGTGATTTCACTTATAAAATTCAAGGTATTACAACAATTAAAGAAATTAATGATGAATTGCATATTGATTTAGATGAAGATTCACAAGATTACGATACACTTGGTGGATTTATTGTTTATCTTCTAGATCGTATTCCAGATGATAAAGAAACTCCAGAAGTTGTTTACAAAGGCATTCGTTTTAAAGTCGCTAAAGTTACTAATCGTCGAATCGAAACTGTTATTATGAATCTTCCAAAACCAACAGATATAGATGAAAATAAAAAGGCTTAATTTAAGCCTTTTTTTCATAAACAATTTCGTTATTAATTATTGTTTTTAATACTTTAATATCTTTAATTCTCTCTTTTTCAATTAAATATGGGTTTTCATCAATTATAATAAAGTTCGCTAACATGCCAACTTTTAGATCACCAACTTTATCTTCTATCCCCATTTGGTATGCAGCATTTATTGTTACTAACTTTAAGGCATCTTCAATTTCCAAACATTCATTTTTGTTTAAAACGATACCATTTTTAGTTGTGCGAGTCATGCTATGATAAATTGATTCAAACATATGTGGTAGCATTACTGGAGTATCTTGATGTAAAGTTATTACAACACCCTCTTTTAAGGCACTATCCATTGGTGAGATATTGTAAGCTCTCTCACCTAAATTTACTAAATGAACATCACCATAATAGTATGTATGATCAACGAAAAAAGATGTAACCATATTTAAGTCTTTTACTCTTTTAAGTTGATCTTTTTGCAAAAGTTGAGCATGTATCATAACAGGACGTTGACTATTAATATCTACTCCTTCTTTTTTTAATCTTTCTAAAACTCGTAAATATTGTTCGCATGCTCCATCGCCATTACAATGAGCAAAAACTCTTAGTTTTAAACTAATTGATTTTTTAATTAATTGATACAATTCTTCATCATTCATATTTAAGATGCCATATTCATTGCTTTTTTCATATGGCTTTAATAAATAAGCTGTCTTACCTTGAGGAGATCCATCTAAAAATATTTTGCTTGAAACAACTCTAAAGCCATTTAAAGAATCTTTATATAACAGATATTCATCATTTTTTATATCATCAATTACTAAATGAGAATTAATTAATCCTTTTATATGATGATTAGTGTTTAAATATTTCAAAAACTCAAAATCATCAAAAAGCACTTTAGCTTCATCATAAATAGCAATTCCAAATGAATTATAGATTTCTTGTGCTTTTAAATAATTTTTGACTTTAACTTTTTTAGATGGTTCCTTATAATACCCCATAAACTTAAAGAATTCATTTTCAGCATAAAAACCATTAAATGAATCATCTTTATAAGGAGTCAATTTTAGAAATGCATCATTAATTACTCCCATATGTCCCGATTTATGTGTAATTAAAATCGGATTAGATTCACTAACTTTATTTAACACTTTGTTATTTGGATGTTCTTTTTCAATAATATCATTATGATCATAACCAAAACCAACAATTAAATCTTTTTCGCCTAAATTATTATCATTTTTAAACTTCTTTAATCGTTCAATAATTTCATCAAAATTTTTTACATAATTTAAGTCACAAATAGCAAATGTTTTCGAAAAAGCAATTATATGTGAGTGTGGATCAATAAACGCAGGCATTAACGTCTTTCCTTTTAAATCAAATAATTTAAATGATTTTTCAATATCAACATTAATTCCAATAATCTTACTATCCTCAACTAAAAGATTATTAATTACTTGATGATTAAAATTTAAAAAAGTACCATTGTAATAAAGTGTTTTCATAAAACTTCTCCTATTCTTCTATATGAGCTTCATTGGCTTTAATAATCATATATTTTGTCATTAGAGGGCCAAATAATTCGGTTATGAAACATGCAACAATAATAACAGTTGCGATGATTGAAGAAAATTTAGCTAATGCATCTAGACGTGATACCAAAAGTGATAGACCTATAGCAACACCACCTTGAGGCATTAACCCAAAGGATAGTAAGCTACATACTTTTTTATCACAACGAACAATTTTTCCTCCACCTAATACACCAAAAAATTTCCCAAATGAACGACATAACACATAAACAAGCACTAAAATTACTAATGCAACAAAAATACTAGAATCTCTAAAATTAGTAAAATCAACTTCTGCACCACTTAAAACAAAAAAGATAACAATAAAAGGTGGGGTAAAACTATCAATATCATCAACAACATTACTATCCATATCGGATATATTAGTAAAAGTAACGCCCAAAATCATCGTGGTAAATAAATCAGATATATTAATTCCAAAGTGCATATTAATTAACTCAACCAATCCAACAGATAAAAAAACAGATGCAACACTAACAATTAAGCGATTGGCCTTGCCTTTGAACAATTTAACACCGAAGGCTAAAACTATTCCCAAAATTATTCCTAAAGCCATTGATAAAAATATTTCTACAAATGGCATAATAATTTGTAATACGATATTGTTACCTGTACCACTTATTATTTGAATAACCGCAACTGATAATCCAAAAAAAATTAATGCTGTTGCATCATCAATAGCAACAACTGCCATTAAAGTATCGGTAACTTTTCCTCGAGCTCGATATTGTTTAATAACCATCATTGTAGCAGCAGGAGCTGTTGCACTACCAATAGCTCCTAAGGCCAAACCTAAAGTTACCACATCTATTATACTACAATTCAACTTATTCATAATTATTGGTGAAACAGCCATTACACCACCAAATATTAAAATAATGGCAAAGAGTGATTCGAATATTGCTAAGACAATTGGTTTGATACCAACTTTTTTAACATATTCTTTTTTAAATTCACTACCAATATTAAAAGCAATAAACCCCAATTCCATTGAAACAATAACTTTTAATACTTTAATTAAATCTTCACCAATAATTCCTAAAGCATTATCTTTAAATAAAGTAACTAAGCCTGGTCCAATAAGAAGACCTGCGATTAAATACCCAGTAACATCGGGAACATGTAACTTTCTTGCTAATTTGCTAAAAATCAAACCTGCAAATAAAATTACAGCGATTCCTAAAATAATAAACTCTGCATTAATCATGTTTTTTTACCCCTTTAACGCCAAAGATGTTTTTAATTGGGAAAGTAAACATCATCCCTGTGTCTGGTGCATCAATATCAATAACTTCTCTTACTGTATCGATAATTACACTAATTTGTTGTTCATTGCCAACAAAGAATAAAGTCTTTGATTGTTTTCTTTTTGGATTTAATAAATTTCTTAAACCTCCAAAATGAAAAAGACTATCTAAATCATTAACTGTATGCACAAGACCAGTTGAGTCTAATATTGTACCCCCATGAACATCTTTTTCGACAAGTTCTAAGCATAGTTTTTCAAACTTATCTAAATCATTTAAAACAATAAATAAAGCTTCCATATTATTTAACTCCCCTTTTTTATTAATTCTACTCTTTTTTTAGCAAAAAAAAAGAGCTAGTTGACTACTAACCCTTAAATTATGATTTTTTATGCAATAACAGCACTTAAAACGAAATAAGCAATAAAGAAGATTGGTAAAATGTACATAACAATTGAAACTTCTTTAGCACGTTTTGAAGCAACCATTGTAACTAAATACATAATGAAACCTAATGCTAAACCAGTAGCGATTGAGTAAGTTAAGATCATTGTTACAAAAGTTGTAAATGCTGGAACTGCAATTGTGAAATCAGACCAATCAATTTCTTTTAAGTTACTAGCCATTAAAACACCAACAACAATTAATGCTGGAGCAGTAACAACACTTGTAACTAAAGCTAATAATGGAGCTAAGAAAGAAGCTAAAAGTAATAAAACACCTGTTGTAACAGCTGTTAAACCAGTTCTACCTCCTGCTTCAACACCTGTTGTAGATTCAACGAAAGATGTAACAGTTGAAGTACCTAAAACAGCACCACCAACAGTACCAATTGCATCAACTAATAATGCTTTTTCAGCACCTTCTAATTCACCTTTTTCATTGATTAAACCAGCTGGACGACCAACCGCAACTAAAGTACCTGCTGTATCAAAGAAATCAACGAATAAAAACATAAAGATAATTACATAACCATCTAATTCAGTAAAAATATTACCAATTTCTTTAAAACATTCTCCAAAAATTGGTGATAATGATGGTAATCCACTAAATGAGATATTGAATGAAGGTAAAGTTGATAATAGTGCTTCACCAGTAATGGCAGCAGTAATATAATTTGCTCCTAAACCAATAACACATGTTCCAACTAAACCAATTAAAATTGCACCTTTAACTTTTAGACACATTAAAACTACAGTTAAAATTAAACCTAATAATCCAACGATTAAAACTGGATTTGTAAACGAACCTAAAGCAACAAAAGTTGAATCATTTGAAACAATAATTTCAGCATTTTTTAAACCGATGAATGCAATAAATCCACCGATACCAGCACTAACTGCATATTTCATTGAATTTGGAATAGCATTGATAATAACTTTTCTAATACCTGTTACAGAAATTAAGATAAAGATAATACCAGAAATTAATACACAACCTAAAGCATATTGCCAAGACTTTCCTAAAACAATGCATACTGTATAAGCAAAGAAAGCATTAACACCCATACCTGAAGCTAAAGCAACAGGATATTTTGCAAAAACACCCATTAAAATTGTTGTTAAACCTGCAGATAATGCTGTTGCTAGGAATACAGCACCTGTATCCATACCAGCATCACCTAAAATTGAAGGGTTAACGAATAAAATGTAGGCCATTGATAAGAATGTAATAACCCCTGCAAATATTTCTCTTCCAATAGTCGAACCTTTACGAGAAATACCAAAGAAGTTATCAATCGCAGTCTTGAAATTTTTCACGTTTTTTTCCTCCTTTTCAAAACCTTGCTGTCAATTGCCATCAAAAATAAAAAAATCGCTCATCTTCAAATAGATGAACGACAAAAGACGTTTTGTACATCCATCATAGTCTCTAATTTACGGTTAGAGGTAGAAACGATTCACCATATCTGAATCATATACGATAGCCATTGACAAAACTATTATATAGATAAGACTAATAAAGGTCAAGATTAAAAATTAATTTCGTTAATATCATTAACAACAATTGCTCCACTTTGCATCAAACGAGATTTTGATTGATGCCCTTTTGCAACTAAAATACAATGAACATTTAAAGCCTTTGCAACTTCATAATCATGTAATGTATCACCAATAAAAACAGTCCTATTAGGATCAACATGATGCGATTCAATATATTTCAAGGCAACATCAAGTTTTCCAGGTGCTTCAATTGTAGATGTTCCTAGAATATCATCGAAATATTTACGTATTTTAAAATGATCTACTTGTTCATTAAGCTTATCAATATGAGAAGCACTCAAAATTAACAATCTCTTGTCTTGATGTTTGTTTAAAAAAGGAATAAGAGATGGATAAAGATCACAATTTAATGAAGCTTTTTGATATAAGTCAATAAATTCAACAGCTAATTCACTAAATGGATATTTATCGAATTCAAAACCAGCTTTTACATAATAATCTTGAACAGGAAAGGTAAAGATTTCTAAATATTTTTCTTTACTCACTGGAGAATACCCTCGCTCTGTTAACATTTTATTTAAAATATTCAAACATAAATCAACATCATCTAAAATCGTTCCATTAAAATCGAAAATTATTGTATCAATATCCTTCATAAATTATCTCCTTATACGTTGTTATTTGCACCAATTAATTCCATGAAATATTTTTTCTTACGTAATATCGTAAAAATTATTGTTCCAAAAATAGTAACTACTACTAGTTCGCCTAAAGCAACAGTTAAAGCATTAATTAAAAATGGCAATTCTAGTACATAATATAGTTCTAAGCCAACAATTAAACCATTAAAAACAACGGGAAATAAACTAGCAATAATAAGATTTTTACTTTTGCTGATGCAAAAAACACTCAATGCTGTTGCTAATGTTCCAAAAACAACATCATATACACCTAATGGTGAAAACAAATTAGCTATTAAACACCCTAAAATCAAGCCTACACTATAATCTTTACGAAAAAAAACTAATAACAACAAAATCTCACCAATGCGAAATTGAATTCCTAAATATGCAAATGATGAAGTTAGAAAAGTAATTCCGACATATAAGGCTGCAACTAATGCGTTATTAGCTATCATTTTAATTTTCATTGTATCACTCCTTGTTTTTTATTGTTAAGATGGTTTAGGCAAGGTAACATCTTATCGACTAATATAATAAAGAAGATAAAGTACAAATGCAAGAAAAAAATAAACTTAATTAATTTTAAAAAAAATTAATGACCGACTTATTTAAACATTTTACCTCATCAATATCAATACCATTTTTATTTATTAGACCAAATACAATAAAAGCCATTGCTATTCGATGATCATTGTATGATTTAACACTTCTAAAAGGATATTCTTTTTTCCCTTTTATCATTAAACACGCCTCACTTAATGTATAATCTACACCTAAAATATCAAAGTTTTGAAGCATTGAATCTAAACGATCAGATTCCTTATCTTTTAACCGTTTAAACTCATAAAAATAACTTTCTTCTTCTACAAAAGAAGCATAAACAAACAAAATTGGAGCCAAATCAATTATATTATCCAGTTCAATGTTAAGAGGTTTAAGTTTTTGATTAGTAATACAAATAATATCATTTTCTAAAGATAAGTTATCTTTAAAAATATCTAAAATTTTTTTATCTCCCTGTAATGAATTTAAATTATATCCCGTAAAACAATGTTTGTTTGTTAAAAGTGCATGAATAAAGTAATTTGCAAAAGTAGAATAATCATTTTCAATCGTTATTTCATTAATCGTTTTTTCATTAATATTTAAAACATAATTATCGCCATCAATAGCGTATTTATAACCAAAATGCTTTAAAACATCAATTGTAATTTCTATATAATTTTTTGAGACTTTTTTGCTTTTTGTTTGTATGATTTTTTCTTGTTGTGCCAAAGCATTATATATTAATAATCCTGAAACAAATTGAGAAGATATTGAAGCATCAATTGTATTAATCTTCCCTTCTTTTAAAACTAATGTATAATTTTCTTTTTTCCTAATAAATTCACTATACTCATCAATTGGTCGATTAAATAAACGTGCACCAACTTTAATTTCTTTTACACCAATATTTGCTAAAAGTGGTAAAAGAAGTCTTAATGTTGTACCGGATTCATTTATTTCAACTTGATCAACTACACTTTTATCATTATTTCCTATCACTAGAAGATAATCTTTATTAATAATTATTTTTTTTCCAATTTTATTTAAAACATTTATCGTTTCTAAAATATCATTGTTTAAAACAAAATTCTTAATCTTTAAACTAGTATTTAAAAAACTTGCAACAATTAAATAACGATGTAAATAGCTTTTTGAAGGATTTAAATTATATGATAACTCTTGATGATTAAAAATCACGTTCAACAGCCTCACAAACTTTTTTAATTTTCGTTAATAAATTATTATAACGTTTACAAGAAATTGTTTGACTTCCATCACTTTTTAATCCTTCAACGTCTTGACTTACTTCTAAAACAATGCCATCAGCTCCAGCAGCGATGGCAGCTAATGTCATTTGTTCAACCAAATCATATCGACCAGTAGCATGGGATGGATCAACAACTATTGGTAAATTCGATAATTTTTTGATAAGACTAACTGCACTTAAATCCAAAGTGTTTCGTGTTGAGGTTTCAAAAGTTCTTATCCCTCTTTCACACAATATAACATTCTTATTACCATTTTTTACAATGTACTCTGCTGCTAAAAGCCATTCTTCAATACTTGCTGATAAACCTCTTTTTAGTAAAATTGGTTTGCTTGACTTTCCTAAAACTTTTAATAATTGATAATTATCCATGTTACGAGCACCAACTTGAATAATATCAACATTTTCTTCAAAATACTTTAAATCACTTTCATTAATTATTTCACTGATAACTAAGTGATTCGTCTTTTTTCCTACTTGATTTAATATTTTAATACCTTCAAGCCCTAAACCTTGAAATGAATATGGTGATTTTCGTGGCTTAAAAGCTCCACCACGAATTACATCAACTCTATTCATATTAGTAGTTGTTTCAAGTAAAGAATCATAACTATCAATTGCACAAGGGCCTGCTATTAAACAAAATTTAGAATCATTTCCAATCGAAATGTCTTTAATTTTAATATTTAAATATTCACCTTTATATTTAACAAGATCATATGTTTTATCTAAACGAATAACTTTTTCGATATCTTTAAAAGATGCTAAAAAATTATCATCTACCATAAAAGTATTACCAACTAACTTAATGATTATTTGATTATCTAATTCCGTTTGAAAAATATCTAATGACAAATTTTTAAAGTACATCAAAAATTGTTCAATTTCTGTTACACCTTTTTTAAAAACTATAATCATTTATCATCCCTCCTATTTTTCAAATATACAATAGCATCGATATATGAGTCAAAACCTTTGCCCATAAATGTCTTTAAAGAGACCATGCTTAAATAATCGATATGACGAAAATGTTCGCGACTATTAACGTTTGTTAAATGAACATTAATAGTTGGAATATTAATTCCTTTAATACAATCCATAATTGCAATTGAAGTGTGAGCATAGGCCCCACCATTAATAACAATTCCATCTATATTAGTATATTCTTCATACAATTTATCAATAATTGCACCTTCACTATTGCTTTGGAAAAAAATTACTTCAATATTGTTTTGATGGCAATATGTCTTTATATAATTAACTAATGAATTATAGTCCTTTTTTCCATAAATATCTATTTCACGTTTTCCTAAAAAGTTTAAGTTTGGTCCATTAACGACTAAAATTTTCATTAAAATCACTTTCCATTTCATTTACTAATGAGTCCAAGTCTTTATTATTATAAAAACTTTTACTCGAGTACTTATTATACAACTTTTCTCTATTTAATAATAGGCTTTGATACATCGATTTATTTTTATTTAAAGGACGGCTATCATCAAAAGTAATTAAATTGATATCGCGAATTATGTTATAAATAATTCCATTTTGACGCATATTATCAATATTTATTTTATTTAAGATAGCTCCACCACCTAAAACAATTACACTATTGCTAACATATTTAATTTTTTCAATAATTTGACTTTCGACTTTACGAAAATATTGTTCGCCATCATCTTTAAAGATGCTTGGTATATCTTTCTTTTCTTGTTTTTTGATTTCTTCATCGACATCAATAAACTGACGGTTCATTTTATTTGCCAGTAATCTACCTATAGTAGTTTTTCCATTGCGACTCATTCCAATTAAAACGATATTTTGACTCTCTTTTGATATAGTCTTATATACAACCTTTACTTCACTTTCGTTAAATGTTTGATTAAAAAACTTTAAATGAGTTAAATATGCTTGATATACCAACATATAAAGGCCGTTGATATGTGGAACATTTTTATCGATAGCTTCTAATAATAACTTCGTTCTAAATGGACGATAAATAACATCAATTACACCTTTAATATTTTCATTTAAATGAGTAACTAAATGATCATTATTCATACTACCAACTGGAGTTGTATTAATTAAATAATCATATGATAAATGACATAAATCATCATATCCATAAGGTTTATTACTTCGTGAAACAACATAAATATTTCTAACATATAATGATTTTAAACATGCTTTTACCGTTTTAGAAGTACCGCCACTACCTAAAATAACGACATTACTGCCTTGAAGATTCATCTTACTATGCTTAATTAATTCTAAAAAACCAAAATAATCAGTATTATATCCAACTAACTTACCATTTTTGTTGATAATCAAATTGCAAGAACCTATCTTTCTAACACTTTCATCCATTTCATCCAAATAACGAATTACTGCTTCTTTATATGGAATCGTTACATTAACTCCTTTAAAACTTTTTGAAGATAACAATTCATCCATTTGAACACTATTTATGGAGCATATTGTATAATCTTCATTGCCAAATAATTGATGAATTCTTTTTGATAGTGAATAACTGATATTCTCACCGATTAATCCATATTTCATTATTTTAAATCTCCTAACAATATATCTAAAATCGTAATTGCAAGTATTGAATCAACGATTACACAACAACGATTTAAAATAAATTTATCATGTCTTCCTTTTGGTTCTAAAACTATATTTTTTTTATCGAAAACATTAATTGATTCATATGATTGATTGATTGATGAAATAGGTCTAAAAATAGTTTGAACAACTACTGGATTTCCATTTGAAAGTCCACCATTAATACCACCCATATGGTTAGTTTTAATAACTACTTTATCATCAATATATTCTAATTTATCTAACACCTTACTGCCTAAAGAATTAGTAAACTTAATACCATCCCCAAATAAAACTCCTTTTACACTAGGAATAGCAAATAAACTATAACTAATTTTAGCCTCTAAAGAGCCGAAATATGGTTCACCAAGGCCTATTGGTAAATTAACTATATATGACTCAATTTCTCCACCAACTGAATCATTCTCAATTGATGTTAATTTTTCAATCAATTGTTGACGTTTATTTTCATTAATCATTGGGAAAAAATCATCATTAAATTGAAAGATCTTATTTAATAAATCATTTCCTAACTCATCATCCTCAATATCAAGAACTTTTTTTATACGACTTCCGATATAAATGTTTCTTTCTTTTAATAAATCTAGACACATTGTACCTAAAATAACTAACGGTGTTGTTAATCGTCCAGAAAATTGACCACCACCACGAAAGTCAAACTTATCTTGATATTTAATATAAGCTGGATAATCAGCATGATTAGCACGTATATTTCCTTTTTTATAACTTGATGAATCAATATTTTTGTTTTTAACCATAATTGTTAAGTCTAATCCTGTAGTAACATTTTCTTTTACTCCACTAGAAAAAAAGTATTCATCTTCTTCAACTCTTGGAGTATTAAAAATAAATTTAGGACGACGATGAGCCAAATTTTTGTTTATTAATTCATAATTAATTTTATATCCTTTAGGAAAATTATGAACTATAACGCCAATATAATCATCATGAGAACAGCCAAACATTTCTAACTCTATATTACCTTTGTAAATTTGGGACATCAAAATCTTCCTCTCTTATTTTACATACATAAAAATCATTTAATTTATGCAAGCAAATTAAATTCAAAATACCATTACGTATTTTTTTGTCTTGTAAAACATATTGTTTAATTAATTCATTATTTTCTTTTCTATCTGTATTAATATTCATTTTATTTAAAATATTTTTAACTTCTAATCGAAGTCTTTTATCATCTATCATATAAAGCATTCCATAAGCGACTGCTTCACCATGATAGACATTACCAAGATTAATAGTTTCAATAGCATGTCCTATTGTGTGTCCAAAATTTAAAATCATTCTTAAAGAAGAATCAATTTCATCCTTTTTGACTATATTAATTTTATCAGTAACTGCTAAAGTAATAATTTGCTCTAAATCATGTTCTAAATCGCCTTTTAGAAATAAATTATATAATTTTTCATCAACTAATAAGCCCATTTTTAACGCTTCAACTAATCCATTATAAAAATGACGTTTCGGCAATGTCTTTAATAGATCCAAATCACAAATAACTAATTTAGGATTATAAAAAGTACCAAATGTATTTTTGATACCGTTAAAATCAACACCATTTTTACCGCCGATACTAGCATCAACCATCGCTAATGTAGTTGTTGCAATAATAGCAAAATTCATTCCTCTTTTATAGATTGAGGCAACAAATCCACCTATATCACTGCTAACTCCACCACCTACACTAATCAAAAAATCACTACGGGAAAACTTATGATTAATTAAATATGCTAATACGTCATATACGACTTCTAATTTTTTACTTTCTTCGCCACTTTTAAAACGATAAACAAAACAGTTATTAAGATTATTAGTGATTTTTTTTACATCTTCTTCAGCAATATTTTCATCAACAAACAATAATTTTTTCTCATTTTTAAAGTGATAATAATCATTTAAAGAAGAGATTATATTTCTTCCGACGACAACATTATATTTATGACGACCATTATATTGAATAATCATAATTATTCACCCCTTTTATTGTTATAATTTTAATATATTTTATTGCTTTACACAATAATATTATTATTGTAGAATTAAAAAAGGCGGTGATTTTATGATTAATAAATATCGAAAAGAAATTGATTTAATCGATCAAGAAATGAAACAATTATTTTTAAAAAGAATGGCAATAACTAAGAATGTTGCTGAATATAAAAAACAAAATAAATTACCAATTTTTGATGCTAATCGTGAAAAAGAAATTTTTGCTTCTTTAACAAATGATATAAATGATCCAACATTAAAAAAATTGTATCAATCATTTTTATTTAAAGTTGTCGAGCTATCAAAAATTTATCAAAAGGAGCAAAATAATGATTAAATTATTTATCTCTGACCTCGATGGGACTTTATTACCAGATACAAAGATAATTACACCATTAGCTATCAAAACTATTAAAGAACTTAAAAAACAAGGAAAATTATTTGTTATAGCTACTGGAAGACCATATGCGTTATATATTAAACAATTAATTAAAAAGTTAGAACTTAATGACAATGATTACATAATCGTCTTTAATGGTGCAATGATTTATCAAGGAGATAACTTAATTTATAGTTGCCCTTTAACGATGGATAACATAAAAGAAATATCATCATTTATTAAAGACTATGATGTTAATTCACATATCTTCACTAGCGAAAGCAAAATGTATATTGATAAAGAAAATCAATATTCAACATTCGTTGCTAACACCAATAACATTACTCCTATTTATCAAAATTATTACACAATAGATGATGATATTATCAAATTTTCAATTGTTGGCGAAGATGACGTAATTCAAAAAGTTATTGACAACATCCCCCCAAATTTTTATCATCACTACAATATCTTTCGTAGTTATCCTTTTCTTTTAGAAATAGTTAATAAGAAAGTTGATAAATACGAAGCTGTTAAATATTTGGCATCTAAATTAAAAATTAATAATGATGAAATTATGGCTTTTGGTGATGAAGAAAATGATTATCAGATGGTCAAAAATGTCGGCTATGGAATTACTCCTATTAATGGCCGTGATAAACTCAAAACAGTTGCTAAAGAAGTCTGTGAAAGTTGCAATGATGATGGCGTAATTAAAAGAATAATTCAATACTTAGATTCGGAGGAAAAATAATGAAAATATTATTAGTAAATGATGATGGTTATAACCGCGAAGGTATTCGCTTATTATATAAAAAGTTACAAAAGTATGGAGAGGTCACTCTTTTAGCCCCATTAAATCATTATAGTGGTGCAAGTGCTTCTTTTACTTTAGATAAAGGATTTACTCTAAAAAAATATGAAGAAAATATATATTCTTTAGATGGATCACCAGTTGATTGTGTGTTGTTTGGATTAACGTCAAATTTATTTGATTTTGATATCATAATTTCAGGATGTAATAATGGTTTAAATTTATCATATGATGTAATTTATTCTGGAACACTTGGAGCATGTAGTGAAGCCTTAGTTCACAATATACCTGCTATCGCGTTTAGTACTGATTTTGATCATTTTACTATTGTCGATCAATATTTTGATGAAGTTTTTAGTTATATTCTCGACAATAATCTTATCAAGAACAATCGTATTATTAACGTTAATTTTCCTCGCAAACAATTTAATAAAGTTAAAGGGATTAAACTTACTAAACTATATAATAAACCCGATAAATTTTACTATGAAGTAATTGATAATAAATATTATGCTAAACGAATTGAAATTTTTGACGATGCACCAATAAATACCGATGTATATTGTGCTAATCATGGTTATGTATCAATTACACCACTAAATCGTAATGCTTTCTCTTTAAAATTATATAACGATATTAAAAAAGAAATGAAAAAAGGCAAATAATTCAATTTGCCTTTTTTATAATGATTTAAATTCGAATTTTACTTCGTTTTCAGTTATATCTAGTATTAAATACGAATAATATCCATCTCTAGGTTTTGATAATGACCCCGGGTTAAAGACATAAATATCATCATACTTTTTAAAGTAACGGCGATGAGTATGACCACTTAAAAAAATCTTACATTTTTTAGTTTTAACATATGCTTCACTATTACCTAATATCCCATGTTCTAAATGCATTGTTCCATAAGGAGTAACTATATCTTTTGTTAATGGATAATCAAGAAAATAGTCACAATTTCCACGTATTGAAGTGAAAGGAGAAATATCGCCACTTTCACTATCACCTAAACATAAATATAAATCCATTTTTGGATATAACGAAACTACTCGACGTAACTTTTCTAAATCATTATGAACATCACTTATAACTAATACTTTCATTATCCTAAAACCAACTTATCATCAATACTGTCTTCAAATTTAGATAGTAATTGTTCAATAGTTAAATTTTTCTTTTCTTCTCCTTTAACATCAAATACAATTCTACCATTATTCAACATAATTAAACGATTCCCATATTTAATAGCGTCTTTCATATTGTGTGTAATCATTAAAGTTGTAATGTTGTTTTCGGTGACAATTTTATCAGTAATCTCAAGAACTTTACGAGCCGTTTTTGGATCAAGAGCTGCAGTATGTTCATCTAGTAATAATAATTTAGGCTTTTCTAAAGTCGCCATAATTAATGTTACAGCTTGTCTTTGACCACCACTAAGCAAACCAACTTTACTATCTAAACGATTTTCTAATCCTAAATCTAACATCGCTAATTTGTCTTTAAATTCTTGATACTTTTTGCTATCAAATCCCCATTTCAAAGTTTTATTTTTACTTCTTCTAGATGCAATCATTAAATTTTCAATGATTGACATATCTTTTGCTGTTCCCATATTTGGATCTTGGAAAACTCGCCCCAAGTATTTTGCTCTTTGATACTCTTTTTCCATACTAATATCTTTATTGTCTAAATATATTTTCCCTTCATCCAAAAAATACGCCCCAGAAATACAATTCATTAATGTTGATTTTCCACTACCATTACCACCGATAATAGTAACGAATTCACCATCTTCAATTTCTAAATTTAAGTTATTTAAAGCGATACGAATATCTTCTACATTTTCGGTTAAATTAAATATTTTTTTAGCATTAACTATTTTTAGCATTTTTCTTCCCTCCAACTTGTTTAAATGATGGTGAAACTAAAATTACAACAATTAGTATTGCATATAATAGTTTTAAATAGTAATCAGGTAATCCTAATCCTAAAGCAATAACAACGATAAAATAATAGACAACTGATCCAAGTGAAACACTAATTAACCAATTTTTAAATGTCTTTTTACCAAATAATACTTCACCAATCATAATTGATGCCAATCCAATAACTAATACACCAACCCCCATAACATTAGAAGCACTACCACTAATTTGAGCAAATAATGAACCACTTAAAGCAATAAGTGCATTTGAAATACCAAGACCTAGAATCATCATTATTGTAGTTGAAATACCTTGTGCACGAGCCATTTTAACATTCATTCCTGTAGCACGTAATGACATACCAATTTCTGTACCAAAGAAATAGTATAATAGTATAATAACTAAGATAACAATAATTGTCGAAATCAAAATAATATTGTAATTTGTTACATTAAATAAAGCTAAAAAACTATCAAAAATATTTTTAAATGTCGATAGGTTTAAAAAAGTACTATAAGGTTCATTTATTGCTAGCCCCATAATAACCATATTTAATGAAAATAAGGATGTCATAGTAATAATACCGGATAATAATGAAGGAATTTTTAATTTAGTATGTAATAAACCAGTTATTACTCCAGCCAAAAAACCTGAAATTACCACTAAAATTGTTCCTAAAAATGGATCAACTCCTTGATATAAACATACAGCAATGACTACACCACCTAAGGTAAATGTTCCTTCAGTTGTTAGATCAGCAAAATCTAATAAACGATAAGAAATAAAAATTCCTAGTGCCAATAAACTATACGGAATACCATATTTTAGTGTATCAATTAATAAGTAAATTATATTTTCCATAACTATTCATCTAACCTTTCTTTTATACTATCAGGTATTTCTACCCCAATACTTGCAAAATGCTCTTCGTTAACGACTAACATTAGATCTTCTTCTTTAGCATATTCTACTTTCAAATCACTAATTGCACCTCCATCTAATATATATTTAGCCATTTCACCAGTTTGTGCTCCTAATTTATAATAATCAACTCCATATGTAAGACTTCCGCCATCTTTAACCATATCACTTGCACCAGCTACAACAAGCATTTTATGTTCAATACTATAATCTTTAACTGTCGACATATATTTTGCCAACAAATTATCAGTAGGAATATATAAAGCCTTGCAACCATTAGTAGCTAAATAAGCTAAAGCACTACCGATTTCATTTGCGTTACTAATCGTTTTTGTTACATTATCAATGTTTCTTGAATTCAAAATTGTTTCAACTTCACTAGCTTGAACTTTAGAATTTACTTCCCCAATATTATATAAAATTCCAATTTTATCAATTGTTGGGTTAACTTCAAAGATTAAATCAAGTTGTTCATCAATTGGTTGTTTATCAGAAGTTCCAACAATATTACTATCAATATGATTTGGATCTTCTAACAATTTAGCTTCAACTGGGTCGGTGACGGCTGTAAAAAGAAGTGGAATCTTTTTGCCCTCAGTTTTAATTGCGTTTTGTAAAGAAACACTTGCATCAGTTGCTATTCCTAAAACTAAATCGCTTTGACGAACAAGAGTTGTCGACATATTGTTCATCGTTTGGACATCACCTTCAGGATTTTTGACTATGATGTTAATGTCACTATAACCATTATTTGTTAAATAATCTTTAAATCCATTAATGGCGGCATCAAGAGATGGATGAGTTGCTTGAGTTAGTATACCAACAGTTAATCTTGAATCATTTCCCTTAAGAGCAATAATTGTTAATGAGCATACAAGTAATGCCCCTATTACTATTTTACTAATAAGATTTTTCATATTATATATTCCCTTCTTTCAAAAATAAAAAAATGTTATTACTTTTCCCAGTAATAACATTTTAAAAGTTTCATTTTTTCAGTTACTACCAGATAATATTCATCGTGGTAATAACTCATGGCAAAAAGCCAAGGTATTTATCACGATAGCCTTGGGTAATAGCTAAAAAAGTAAAAGTATGAATGTAAGTTTTTAATCATAAATACCACTCCTATTACAACTCTTAATATAATGACTAGAAGCACAAAAATCAACCAAATTTTCAATGTAAACGTTTACGACTTGTTAATAAAAAAAGCACTACTTATAAGTAGTGCCAAAATGGGGGGGTTATTTATGAAGAGAAACATTGACTTTACTATCATTGATTGAAGTTGGGGAGGCTTCTTCTTTGACTTCGGTAACAACTTTTGAATAGTCATTTAAAAATGAATTTAATGAATAAACACCACTCAAAATACCAATAGTTAATAACATTGATGAAATTGTTACACCTTTATGAGTTTTTTTCATATACATCACCTTTCCCTTCACACTAAATAAATGCTTTTATTTTTTATTTTATTGGTAAATTTTAAAAATTTTTTTAAATTATTTTTGTTTTATAGATATTTTCCATATGTTTTAAAAATATTTCTTGGTTATTTGTAAATGTTGCAACTGAATCTTTATATACAAATGTTTTAAATCCTTCTTTATAAGCTCCATACACTGTATTAAAAATACAAATATCTGTACAAACACCTGTAACATATACTTCTTCAATCTTCAAAGCTTTTAAAATATCTTTTAATTCCGTTTTATAAAAAGCATCATATTCGCTCTTTTTAACATAATATACATTCATATCATTTTTATGATTATCATAATACTTTTTTAAATCACCATATAATTCAATACCACTTGTATTAACCACATTATGTTTTGGCCAAAGTTTAAAATGTTCATCATTTTCACTATGTGTATCATTACAAAAGACGATAATATCATCTTTAAACTCTTCAATATGTTTCATAATATGTGGAACAAGAACTTGACCTTGTTTCTTTAATGATAAACTACCATCATCACTAATAAAATCATTCGACATATCAACTATTAATAAGGCTCTCATATTAGTCCTCCAAGTATTTAATCATTAATTTCATACTATTTTCAACACCTTTTAAATGGGTTCTTTCCATACCATGGCTTGCACATACACCTGGTCCAATTAATGCTCCTTTGATATCATAACCAGCATGATAAGCTGCACCAATATCAGAACCATAAAATGGGAAAATATCAACAATATAATCTATCTTATTAGCTTTAGCAATATTAACTAATCTATTAGTTAATTCATAATCATACGGACCATTTGAATCTTTAGCACAAATTGAAACTTTTGTTTCATCACCATTTAAATCAAGTCCAACACATCCCATATCCATTGTAACAAATTCACTTATACGTGGATCTAAAACACTTGCGCCATGTCCTACTTCTTCATGAACTACAAAATAGATAATTGTATCATAATGAGGTTTAACTATTTTTAAAGCAATCATATTTAAAATTGTCATTAAAATTGCAACACACCCTTTATCATCAATAAAACGTGATTTAACAAATCCTGTATCTGTAATAGTAAATTTTGGATCAATAAAAACAAAATCACCTGCACTAATACCTAGTTTAGTAACATCACTACTATTTTTTACTATTTCATCAAGACGAACTTCAATATTATCAATATCACGTGGTTTTGTTGAAGCATCACTAAAAACGTGAACTGATGGTGATGTTGAAAGAATTGTTCCGGTAAATAATTTCCCTTCTCGATTTCGAACAACACAATATTCACCATCTAAACTTGGAATCAACGGGCCGCCAATTTTAGTAACTTTTAATGTTCCATTAGCCCCAATACTTCTTACCATTAATCCTAACGTATCAACATGAGCACTAGTTGCGATAACTTTTGAATGATCGCTTCCTTCAATTTCAACTTTTAAATTACCTTTATTTGATTTACTAACTTTAAAACCCAATTGTTTAATCTCATTATACAAATAATCAATAGCATCAATTGTATAACCTGTTGGTGAAGAAATATTAAATATTTTTTGGGCGTATTCTTTATATTTATTTATCATTTTAATCATCCCCTTACATTTACATTATATCATACTAGAAATGAAAAAGACACCGAAGTGTCTTTTAATAATGCTTATTTCTTTTAATAACTTTATTAACAATTAATTTATATAATTCCATTAAAACAACAATTGAAACTGCTAAACCTAATGCAACTAATAATTCAACAAATGTTAATGAATATAAGCCAAATAAATTAGCAAAAAATGGTACATAAATAATGACGCTTTCAATTAATAAGCCAACTAATAATGATAACCATAGATACTTATTATTGAATATTTTCTTATTTAAAATTGAATCACTACTTTTAACATTAAATGCATGGAATAATTGACATACTGATAACGTGATAAAAGCCATTGTTTGACCAATTTGTGTTTGTGTTTCACTTGGCAATCCTTTTCCTAAAATTAATTCACCAATCAAGAATGAAGATAAAGTTAGTAAACCAACCAATAAACCTTGGACAAAAATTGATACACCCATACCATTAGCAAAGAAACTCTCATTCTTATCACGTGGTTTTTGACTCATTACTTTATCTTCAACAGGTTCCAATCCTAATGCAAAAGCTGGTAAAGTATCAGTAATTAAATTGACGAATAATAAATGGATAGCTAATAATGGAATACCTAATCCTAAATTAAATACCAAATCCAAAACAAGAGCTAAGAAAATCGTTAAAACTTCACCAATATTACTAGAAAGTAAAAATTGAACAACTTTTTTAATATTAGCATAAATGCCACGCCCTTCTTTAATTGAACGAATAATTGTATAAAAATTGTCATCAGTTAAAATTAAACTTGCTGATTGTTTAGCAACTTCAGTCCCGGTAATACCCATTGCACAACCAATATCAGCTCTTTTTAAAGCTGGGGAATCGTTAACACCATCCCCAGTCATAGCAACGATTTTACCTCTTTTTTGCCATGCTTCAACAATACGAACTTTATCACTAGGGTTTACTCGAGCATATACGCTTATTTCTTCTATTTGATTAAATAATTCTTCATCACTTAATGTTGTTAATTCATCACCAGAAATAACTTTTTCACCTTCGTGAAGAATGCCAAGTTCTTTAGCAATTGCACTAGCAGTAATTTTATGATCCCCTGTAATCATAATTGTTCTAACACCAGCACCACTAGCTTCCTTTATAGCTATTTTAACTTCGTTTCTAGGTGGGTCTATCATGCCAACTAAGCCAACAAAAGTCAAATCATTTTCATCTTCAAAAGTTATGATTGGTTGATTAACTATTTTATAAGCAACTCCTAAAACTCTTAATGCTTCACTAGCCATCTTTTCATTAATCGCTAATGCTTTATCATTATTACCAATTGAGCGAGTAATAATTACATCAGGAGCACCTTTAGTAATCATGATAAATTTATCTTCATTTTGATAAACAACACTCATTAATTTACGCTCACTATCAAATGGTAAAGAATATACACGTTTATAATTATTTAATTTACTACCATAAATCATATTGGCAAAAACTAAAGCTGTTTCTGTTGGATCACCAATATGTTTGTACTTGTCATTTTCCTTAACCACTTCACCATCACTTGAAGCCGCAAAATATGCTAACATCATCTTTTCTTCTTCAGTAAGTGGATCTTCAATCTTTTTAAGAGTATCTAAATATAACTTAGTAACTGTCATTTCATTTTTTGTAAGTGTTCCTGTTTTATCACTGCAAACAATTGAAGCGCAACCCAAAGTTTCAACAGCAGGTAATTTTTTAACAATCGCATTTACTTTAACTAATTTTTGAACACCAATTGCCAAAACAATTGTAATAACAGCTGCTAATCCTTCTGGAACAGCAGCAACTGCTAATGCAACTGCCCCTTTAAATGCTTCTAGTACGTTTTTGGTTGTTAACCATTCTAAGCCAAAAACAATAACACAAATAACAATAGCAATAATTCCTAGTATCTTTCCAATATGATCCAATTGTCTTTGAAGTGGTGTTGGTTCATTTTTATCAGTTAATAACATCTTTGCGATATGACCAACTTCAGTCTCCATACCAGTCGATGTAGCAACGCAAATAGCACTTCCCATCGTCACAACAGTTGAAGCAAAAACCATATTTTTTCGATCTCCGACACCAACTTCTTTATCAATAATTAAATTATTTTTTTCACTAGGAACTGATTCTCCCGTTAATGATGCTTCTTCACATTTTAAATTAAATGATTCAATTATACGACCATCACATGGAACTAAATCCCCAGCTTCCAAGAAAAAGATATCACCTTTAACAATCTCACTAGTGTTAATAACTCTTTTTTGTTCATCTCTTAATACTTTACATTGAGGTGATGACATCTTTTTAAGAGCTTCCAATGATTTTTCAGCTTTCATTTCTTGGAAAACGCCTAAAAAAGCATTTAAAAAGACAACAATAAAAATAATTAAAGATTCAACCCATTCATGGGGATCAACAATAAGAGATACAACGGCCGCAACAATTAAAATAATTATCAACAAGTTTTTAAATTGATTAATTAATTTTGTGAAAAAAGATTCTTTCTTTTTTTCTTCAAGTTGATTTAAACCATTTTTTAAAAGTCGTTCTTTAGCCTCATCACTTGTTAAACCTTTTTGTGAAGTATTTAATAATTCATATACTTCTTCAATACGTTTTTGATACATTTTTATTCCTCCTTAACAAAAAAATAGCAACAAGTGTTGCTATTTAAAAATCAATATCTAGCTCCACTTGTTAAGAAGATTTTGCAAGTTTTTTACAAAACTGCTAGCACCGGGATATTGTCCGTATTGACGACGCTAGCAAAAGAGCTACTTTTCTTCAATAAAAATAATATATCACAATAATGATTATTGTAAAGACTATTTTTAATTATTTATTTTTGAACCTAAACATTCATTTTTAATATATCCAATTATTCCCGATTTTTTTACTAAAGAATAATTCTCATATTGTCTTATTAAATGAACGAAATCCCCTTTAATGACTTCCAAATGATAATTTGTTGTATCTAAACTATAAAATGAATCATTTCGTTTATAAATATAATCTTTATCAATATCAATAAAAGTTTGACTATATGGATGATAACATTTATAAAATTCATCTTTTTCTTCAATAATATCAACTTTATTATTCATATAATTAATCGTTATTACCTTTTCATTATAAGGAAAATAATCTTTCTTAACTTGATAGATGTCTAACTTATCAACATAATAATTACTAAATTGCTTTTTATCATAAACAAGAGCATTTAATTGACCATATTCAACCGTATTTAATCCACCATCAATGCTAATTATGTTCTTTTGATAGTTAAATAGTGGGTTAAGTTTTGGAATTTTTTCACAATAATTTATTGTCGGATAGTGCCCTACTACAACATATTTTTTAAATCTAGTTGAAGCAATATTACTAAAATTATTAGTACGTAATAAACTATAATCACTATCGTTTTGATAATTTTCACCACTGATAGCAGAATGTACAAAAATAAATTCTTCAGTTTCAATTACTCTTGGAAGCGTTCTTAAAAAAGTTAATTCTTCACCAAAATTTTTATATAAAGGCTCTATAATGGTATTAAAATCACTGATCTTTTCAACGTTAATACCTATCTCCCAAAGCATTTCTTCAAATAATGCATGATAATACTTTAATACTTTCGCAATATTTTTTGCTTCTGGATGAATCGATTCTTGTTCATTCGCAAATGAATTAAAAAACAAATCACAATTGCCTACAATTAAAAAGACATTGTCTTTTTTGCTTAAATCCATAATGTAACGAAGTGTGTTGAGTGAATCTTTTCCTTTACCAACAAAATCACCCAACAAAAATAAATAATCATTATCGCTAAATTTTACCTTATTTAATAATTTTATTAAAAGTTCTTTTTCACCATGAATATCACTTATCATAACAAGACGACGACTGCTATCCAAATTTACTTTCAGAAATTTATCCATAAAATCACTCCAATTGCATACGTATTGTATTTTTTTATTATATCTTATATAATATTCTCACGCAATAAAGTTACAATAATAAGGAGTTGATTATATGTTTAAAGTTACCATGAATGGTAAAGTTATTGAATGTAATAACAAAGTTAAAGTACTAGATTTAATTGAAAACCATAACTTTTCATATATTGCTTGTAGCGTAAATAATCGCTTACGCGAACTAAATTATGAATTAAATCAAGATGCTGAAGTTAAACTATTAGGTTTGGATGAGGAAGAATGTATGCGTATCTATGAGTCTTCATTAAGATATATTTTTGCAATGGCAACTCATAAACTATATCCAGATTTAAAAATTAAATTTAACTATCATATCTCTCGTTCTATTTTTTGCAAAATATTAAATCCTGGCGTCAAGTTTAATCAAGAAATGGTTGATAATATTGAAGTAATGATGCGCAACATTATCAAGCAAGATTTACCATTAAAACGAATCATCGTTACTAATGAAGAAGTCGAAAAAATTTATCGTCAATATGATTTAACTGATAAAATCGATATTCTTCAATATCGTCCTGAAAAAACTGTTCACTTATATGAATGTGATGGCTATGTCAATTATATGTATTCATATATGGTTCCGTCTACTGGTTATCTATCTTCGTTTGTTTTAAGATTGTACACTCCAGGTATCATCATGCAATATCCTCGTAGTGAAGCTAAAGGAAATATGCTTCCTTTTGAAAATGAACGCACATATGGTTTAACTTTAAAGCAAGCTAACAAATGGGCTCGAATTTTAAATGCCGAGACCGTTGCTGAAATTAATAGTCATTTAGATACACAAGCTAATATCGTTGACTTTGTCAATATGTGTGAAACAAAGCATAATAATGATCTTTGTGAATTAGGCGATAAAATTGAAAAAGACATTGATAATATTCGTCTTATTGCTATCGCTGGTCCTTCTTCAAGTGGAAAGACAACTTTTTCAAATCGTTTAAGAATTGAATTAATGACTAGAGGTATTAAACCAGTTAAAATTTCGATTGATGATTACTATGTTGATCGTGATAAAATGATTCCAGATAAGAATGGTAAATATGATTTAGAACACATTAATGCTATTGATATTAAGTTATTTGATCAACATTTAGTTGCTCTCATTAATGGCGAGGAGGTTGAAATGCCTTCATTTGATTTTAAACAAGGTAAAAGAGTTAAAGGTAAAAAAGTTAAATTACCACCTAACACTCCAATTATTATTGAAGGAATCCATGCCTTAAATGAAATGCTTACACCTTCAATTCCACGCGATCAAAAATTTTTAATCTACATTGCTCCACAAATTCAAACTAACCTAGATAACCATAATCCAATTTCAATTACACAATTTAGATTGATTAGAAGAATCGTTCGTGACCATAAATTTAGAGCTTTCGATGCTGAAAGAACTTTAGAAATTTGGGACTCAGTTAGACGTGGGGAATTTACATGGATTTACGATAACCAAGAAGGAGTCGATTTTGTTTTCAACTCTGAACTTGATTATGAATTATGTGTACTTAAAAAACATGCTTTACCACTTTTAAAACAAATACCAAAAGATTCACCAAATTATATAACTGCTAATCATTTAGTAAAATTTTTAAAATATTATCGTGATATTGATGATAGTTTAGTACCATGTAATTCTTTATTAAGAGAATTTATTGGTGAATCATGTTTCCAAGATGTTTAGGAGATGAAAAAAATGTCATTTGTCAAACAAAATCATGACCATAAACCATTTATTGATACTGTTTTTAAAATTAATACATTAGCTAATGAACGAAAAAAAGCCGGATATGATGTTATCAATGCCACTATCGGTTCATTATGTGATGAAAATGGAAATCTTGTTGCTTATAAAACTGTTTTTAATGATTTAAATAAGATGGATAATCGCTTAAAAGCTAGTTACCCCGATGATTTAAAAGGAAATAAGCGTTTTTTAGAAGATGTTTATCACTTCGTTATCGAAGATAATTGTCCTTCACTACATCATTTTACAATTGCAACCCCTGGAGGAAGCGGTAGTATATCCTCAACTATCAAGGCTATCCTAGATGATGGTAATTCATTAATTATTCCTAACATAGCTTGGGGATCATATTCGTTAATGGCTAGTGAAAATCATTTAAAACCTGTTTATTACAATATGTTTAAAAATAACAAATTTGATTTAGTCGATTTAAAAGTAAAAATTAAAAATGTCGTTAATAACGAAGGTAAAGCTTTAGTCATTATCAATGATCCTTTGCAAAACCCTACTGGTTATTCTATGACATTGAAAGAATGGTCTAATTTAATTAATTTTGCTAATAACCTAAACGGCAAAGTTGTTATTTTAAACGATATAGCCTATTTAGATTATTCCTTTAATAAAAAGAGTAAAGAATATATGTGCTTATTTAATAATATCAACGAAAATATTGCTATTGTTGTTGCTTTTAGCGGAAGTAAAACAATGACTTCATATGGTATTCGTTATGGAGCTAGCATCATTCTAACCAAAAAGTATGATGACGGTCAAGAAATCTTGAATGTATTAGAAAAAATCTCAAGAGCAACATGGTCATGTGTCAATAATGGTGGGATGAATTCATTCGTTAATATGTACGAAAATTATTATCAACAATTCATCAAAGAAAAGCAAAAATATATCAATTTATTAAAAAAACGAAGTCGTATATTATTGAGTGAAGCTAAAAAATATTCAATTCCTCTTTACCCATATAAAGAAGGTTTCTTTGTTACTATTAAATGTAACAACAACATAGAAAGAGACGCTTTATTTGATAAATTGATTGACAAAGACATTTATTTAGTAAAAGTTAATCTCGGGTTAAGAATTGCAGTTTGCTCTTTACCAATAAATAAATGTCAAATAATTATGCAAAAAATTAAAGAAGTATTGTAAAAAAGGTATGAGTAAAATCATACCTTTTATTCATGATATTTATTTTCGATCTTTATAACTAAATTATATCGATTATCTTTTTCTTTTAGTTTTTCTTTGATTTCATCAATTATTTTATCAATACTATCCTTTGTTTCATCAAAAGGAATAACTAAATCAAAAATGATATTAATTTGATTTTCTCCATCAACCAAACGATAATCATGACCATCAATATTGCCATACTGTCTTATTACTTCCTTGATTGTTTCTTTTGCTATATTAAGTTTTTCATTATTTAGACTAATCGGATCCATATGGATTACCATAATAATATTAAGTTTACGATTAATTTCTTCTTCAATATAATCAATTACCTCATGAGCTTTAGTGATATTAAAAGTATCTAAAACTTCGGCGTGGCAAGAAGCAAATACTCTTCCTGGCCCATAATCGTGAACTAACAAGTCATGAATACCAATTATTTCATTATGACTTAAAATAATTCGTTCAATGCTCTCAACCAATTCTTTGCTTGGTTTTTCTCCTAACAATAATGAAATTGTTTCTTTTGCAATATCATATCCCGATTTAAGAATTAAAATAGAAACAATTACTCCCATAATTCCATCTAAAGGAAAAGTCACATAATTCATAATTAATAATGAAACTATAACAACCGATGTCGAAATAACATCATTTAAACTATCTTGAGCAGTTGCTTTTAAAATCGGATTATTAGTCTTTTTCCCCATATATTTATTATATGAATACATCCAAACTTTTACTAAAACTGATAAACATAAAATGATAAATATAATCCAAGAAAAATTTACTTCACTCGGATTGATTATTTTATCAAGTGAATTCCTAAATAATTCTATTCCAACATATATAATAATAAATGAGACAATAAATGATGAAATATATTCAAATCGTCCATGTCCAAATGGATGCTCCTTATCTGGCTTTAAAGAAGACATTTTCGCACCAACCAAAGCAACGATGCTACTTCCCATATCCGAAAAATTATTAAATGCGTCAGAAATAATTGCGATCGAATTCAAAAAAATTCCAGATGTTAGTTTAACAATGAATAAAAATAAATTACATATAATTCCTAAAACGCCACCTAAAATAGTATAGTTTTGACGAACATCATTATTTGTAACGTTTTCACAATCCTTAATTGTTTTTTTAATTATAAATTTTATCATTAACAATCCCCTCTTTAATCAATATATTTTAACACAAATTTAAAAAAAGGTTAATAAAAAAATCCCCGAAGGGATTTAATTATAATTCTTTTTTCCAAAGGCCGTGTAAATTACAATATTCGTAAACAGCTTTTACACCATCTTTATTAACTTTAAATGTAGCAATAGGCTCGTCTAGAATTTTTAAATTCTTAACAAACAAACCATCAATTGTATCTACTGCAATAAAAGCAATATGATGTTCTTCAGTATGTGGATGAATAATACTTCCGACACTTACTTTCATTACATCACCGTCAAATTCAACAACAGGAATATGTTTTTCTAATACGGCATCTGTTGTGTTTTCCTTTAATTCTATCATTGGTTTTCCACAACAAACTACTGGAATATTATGATCGACTACTTTTAAAATAACATTTCCGCAAACAGGACACTTATAAAATTTTAGCATTATTTATTCCTCCTTAATACTTTATATTTATATTATAGACTTTTTTTTGTGAATATTTCAAATATTTTGCTCATTTTTGTGGAAATTGTGCTATTATAATACACGGGTGATTAACATGGTAAAAATTAAAGACGTTGCTGATGAAGCAGGTGTAGCGATTTCCACAGTTTCTAAAGTATTAAGGAATTATAGCAAAATCTCTAAAGAAACAAGAGAAAAAGTAATGAAAGCGGTTAAAGATCTTAATTATGTACCGAATACAATGGCTAGTGCACTTTCAAGCAAAATATCAAATCGTGTAGCTTTTTATATTTGTATTACTGATAAACAAACTATTGATGAAATTTATATGCAAAACTTACTAGGAGCATTTAAAGGTGCCGAACAACAAGGATTTGATATAGTTCCAATTTTTTCTTATGCAGTTAATGGCTTAACAAAAAACGAATTAGTAAACTATTTTAAATCACAAAAAATTAATGATATTGTTTTCTTCGGATTAACAAAAGATGATAGAAAAATTATCGATATCATCAATGACCAAATTTTTAATGTCGTAACTATTAATACTCCACTACTAAATTATCGTACATCTTATATTTCAATAGATCAAGCCTTGGGACAATATGAGGTCGCTAAAAAAACAATTGTAGCAAATAATGGTAAACGTATTTTATATCTTGCTGGTCGTCAAAATAGTTTTGTGACCGAAAAGCGCATTGAAGGTATCAAACGTTTGCAAAGTGAATTAAATTTTGATTTGACTATTATTAATGGCGAGTTTAAAGAAAAAATTGCTTATGAAATTGCTTTGAAAGATGCTTATAACTATGATGTTATTGTTTGTGCTTCAGATATGATGGCTATCGGTGTTACAAAAGCTTTAAAACAATTAGATATCTTTAGACCAGTATGTGGTTTTGATGGCATTAAACTTTTGGCATATTTTTCCGAGGGAACTGACACATGCAAACAAGACTTTAATTTAATTGCTAAATTATCAATGGAAGAAATAGCTCATCTTCGTCAAGGCAACGAAGGTCGATTTGTAAAAGTACCCCATCAAATTGTTACCGTCAAATATAACGAAATAATTTAATAATTATATAAATTTAAAAGCAGAGTATTTACTCTGCTTTTTCTTTTTTATTCAAAAATTTTTTTACTAATGATAAATATTCCCTTGCCATTTGATATTGTTTATTCGCATATTCATAATATTCATTACCCAGTCTAATTTTAAACTCACACCAATTCGACCATAATAGCCCTGCCACTGCAATATACGCATATATTTTATAACGAATGTTTTCACTAACTTTTTCATTAAAATACATATCAATCAATTTATCTGTTTGGTTTTTATCAAAAAAAGAATATAATGCGAACATTGCAATATCTAAATGCGGATCTTGCATTGCTGCATACTCCCAATCAATAAGTTTAACCGAACCATCTTTGAGCATCAAAAAATTATCAGCAACTGGATCAATATGACATAACGTATAATTTGATACATTTTCCTCTATAAATGATTTTAGCGAAAAAACATCTTCTTTTACTTCTTCATAATCACTGAATATTGATTTATCTTGTCTAAGTTGTTCATATTCAAGTATTTTACTAAAAAGATCGAATTTAAAGTCTACTCCAATGTTTTTATCGTGAAAATATTTGAGCATTATCATACACTTTTTTAAATCGTTATCGCTTAAGGAATCACAATTACGAGCATCATCTAAAAATTCAGTTATTTTTATCCCATTTTTTTGATTCATATATATAACGGGATCACATATATTGTACATATTGATTTTTCTATATACATCATATTCTTTTTTTCGATCAATTAATTGTTCGCTACCTGAACCAGGAATTCTCATTAAGTATTCTTTATTGTTAATTGTAAACACAAAGGAACGATTTGTCATTCCTTTACGCATAATCCTAATATTCCTTAATTGCTTTATATCGACATCAAAAGTATCTAGTATCATCTTTATATCATTATTTAGTAGACTCTTTGATTCACAATCGATATTTAGCAAATCATTAAATGTGTTAATTTCATTATAACTATCATAATTAATGAATCGTGCTTTTATATGCAAATCTTTATGATCTACAATTGCTTCCTCCCAATAGCATTTTTTACACCATCCAATCATTTTTTGAAAACGATTATGTAGTATTTTGCTATCATATTGATCAATAAACGCTAAACCAACAGCATCATAAAACCATTTTTTCCCCTTTACCAATTGTTTATCATTAGTTATTGAAAAATATCCCTTCACATCTTTTTTGTTTGATAGCATATACCATGATTGATATTCAAAATAATTAAAAGGATTTTCGGCAAAATATAAGTCACACGGTAATAAATATGCATTATCCATATATTTACAAGCTAAAAGCGCACTCAAACAATTGTTATCACTAAAAAAGAAACGATTAACAATTAATTTGACATCGTATTTTTTCTGAAGATATTCTAATTTTTCTTTCATATATCCAACAACAATATAAATTTCATAAACGCCTACAGCATGCAGTTGTTCAATTAATCGTTCAATTAAACGCTCTCCTTTGATACTAATTAATGCTTTAGGAATAGTATCATTTATTGGAAGCATTCTTAATCCGTATCCAGCAGCTAATATAATTGCTTTTTTAACTTTATATTTTTGACATTTGTCTAAATTTAAAGTGAAATTCTGATTTATATAGCCGTCATTTATTAATTCTTGAACATTTTTATCGCTTTCTCCCAATTTTTGAATTAAATAATAAAAATTGTCTTTTTTTAAATAAAGCGCGTTCAAAATATCAATCTTTTTTTGATTCATAATTTTTCCCCCAGCTAAAATAATTATTGCATACCGTTTTGTTATAGTCAAATAAAAAAGGAATAGACCTGCTATTCCTGATTACCTAAATCTTGTTTAATTTGCGTTGTTGATATTTCCTTTGTTCTCGGTAAATAGATGACTTCGCAATAATCTTTAAGAAAATCAAACTTCCCCATCCAATCATCACCCATAACAAAAGTATCCACTTTAAACTCTTTTACATCACTAATTTTTTGCTCCCATGAATTCTCTTCAATAACTAAATCAACACAACGAAGTGCTTCTAACATTCTTTTTCTTTCAGCAAAGGAAAAATAACACTTTTTTCCTTTTTGTAAATTAAATTCGTCACTTGACAAACCAACAATCAAATAATCTCCCATTTTTTTGGCACGTTCTAATAAATTTATATGTCCGTAATGAAGTAAATCGAATGTGCCATAAGTAATAATTTTTTTCATCTAATTACCTCCTTGTTGATTTAATTAAAGTATATAAAAAATCTAACCTTTTTGCAAACGATTTATAATCAGTAATTCTAAAAGTCCAATTAGGAAATCCACAAGTGCTAGGGGTATTCATTCGTGCTTTATTATCTAAATGCAATATGTCTTGCATCGGTATAATTGCAATTTTGGCTCCACTTGAAAAAGTATAATAAATTAAGTTATCAATGACATTTTCAAATTTATTAATCTTATTATTTTGAAGTTCTAAACGAATTTGTCTTTGTTCTTGCTTGCTATGATTATAAAACCAACCTTTTAAAGTTTCATTATCATGAGTACCTGTGTATATAATCATATTTTCATTGTCATCTTTAAAAAGCGGATTAATAGTGTAACTAAATTGTAATACTTTCATCCCCTTAAATGAATAATGATCTCTTAAAATTCTAACTTCATCACGAATATCTCCTAAATCTTCAACAACAATTTTAAGATGTGGAGAAACTTTAAATAGATATTCAAAAAATTGATATCCTGGCGCAAAACACCACTTTCCATCGATTGCGGTATCACATTCAGCATTAATTGCCCAATATGTATCAAAAGCTCTAAAATGATCGATTCGTAAAATATCAAAAATTTTACAATTTTGTTCAATACGATCTTTCAAAAACTTAAATGACGTTTTCTTTAAATACTCCCAATCATAAATCGGATTGCCCCATCTTTGTCCTGTAGGAGAAAAATAATCAGGTGGGACACCAGCAACTAAAGTCGGATTGTTATTTTCGTCTAATAAAAACACTTTACGATTAGAATAAACATCCTCGCTATCTAATCCAACATATATTGGTAAATCTCCCATAATTTGAATACCTAAATCATTAGCATATTTTTTTAATTTAAACCATTGTTTATAAAGGATAAATTGTAAAAATTTTTCATAACGTATATTATCTTCATTTGGAAGATTTTTCCATTCATACCAAATACGTAATGAGTTAACGCGTTTACTTGCCATAAAATAGGCGTATCCATCTAGCCAAAAATGTTTTTTGACAAATTGATGAAACTCTCTATCTTCAATAAAATTATTATACGCTTCTAATAAATATGTTCTTTTAAATTTTCTTGAATCCCCAAAATCAACATAATTTTTTTTATCATTAAATTTTGGAATATCACTCTTAATAAGGCCATCTTTTTTTAATAAATCGAGAGAAATGTATATTTCATCCATTGCATATGAAGAATATGATTGATATGGCGAAGAACCAAACCCTAATGGGCCTAATGGTAATATTTGCCAAATCTTGATTTTTGCTTTATATAAATAATCAATAAATTGATATGTTTGTGGGCCAAAATCTCCTACCCCAAATCGATTAGGTAATGAAGAAATAGCCATTAGTAAACCGGCATAACGCAACATAATCACCTCAAACCCTTATATATTATACAAATTTTTTTACAATTTATAAACAATTTTTTATTTTACAATTACAAGTTTTTATGATTTAATATAATTAAATGAAAGGTAGATAAAATAATGTATATTTTATGGTGATGTCTATGCTTAAAAAATTATTTGATTTTAATAAAAAAGAATGGAGTTTTATCTTTTACGACTGGGCTGAAAGTGCTCACACCGTCATTATAGGATCATTCATCTTTCCAATATTATGGGGAATTCTTTTAGATAATGCTGGTTCAGCGACTGCTGGTGTTCTTTATGGTTTTTTATCGACAGCAATTTCATTAATAATTGCAATCATATCCCCCATTCTTGGAACATATGCAGAATATAAGGGAATGAAGAAAAAATTATTTTTAGCCTTCTTTTTAGCTGGAATAGGTTTTACATTTTTGTTATCTTTTTATCCAATTGATTCACGTTTTATTTGGATAACATTAATTCTTTATTCTGGAAGTATGATAGGTTATGCAGGCACAAATATTTTCTATGACTCTTTTATAGTTGATGTCACAAGTGATGAAAGAATGGATAAAGTCTCTACTGCTGGATATGCTTTTGGTTACATCGGTGGAAGTACAATACCTCTAATAATTGCTCTTTTGCTTCTTGTAGTATTACCTGATGCGTTAAATTGGGATCCGAATTTTCAATTAAATTATGGTTTTAGAATTTGCTTTATTATCACTGCCATTTGGTGGTTGCTTTTCTCTATCCCGCTTTTAAAACATGTTGAGCAAAAATATGGCGTCGAAAAAGATAAGCACCCAATTAAAGCAACATTTCAACGCTTAGCTCAAACATTTAAAGACATTCGAAAGTATAAAATTGTCTTCTTATTTTTAATTGCCTATTTCTTTTATATTGATGGGGTTCACACAATTATTGCAATGGCTATTCCATTTGCCAATGATGTTTTAGGCCATGGTAATCCTAATTTTGATGCTTCAACACAATTGATACCGGTCTTAATCGTTATTCAAATTCTAGCTTTCTTCTTTGCATTAATTTTTGGAGTACTATCAAAAAAATATAAAACAAAGCATTTATTAATGATTACAATTATTATATATTGTATTACTGCTATATTTGGTTTCTTTGTTACAAATATGACTCACTTTTGGATTTTAGGATTTTTAATTGCTACTTCTCAAGGTGGAATACAAGCATTATCTAGATCTTATTTTGGTAAAATTGTTCCAGAAGATAAATCAAATGAATTCTTTGGCTTTTATTCAATATTTGGTAAAATTGCTGCTATCATGGGACCTTCTTTAGTAGCATTAGGAACATTACTTGCTGGAGGACAACCTGGTGATATGCGTTATGGTGTATTATCGTTAATTGTCTTATTTATAATAGGTTTCGTTTTATTCTTATATGTAGAGAGTCTTCAAAACAAAAAAGAAAAAAGTGAATAATTTGTTAAGCCCACATAATTGTGGGCTTATTTTAAGGAGTTGTTTTTATGAAAAAATTATTTAATTTTCTACTATCATTTATCTTTATTTTTTTAATTGTCAGTTGTAATCCTTCATCAACCTCAAGTTCTAATCCGCCTTCTTCCCCAAATATCCCTTCTTCATCAAATAATAACACTTCTAGTTCATCAAGCGATGACTTTATACCTAATGCTCATTTAAAAGATGGTCGAGACTTTGATGATAGTAATATTATTGTTACAATTAATGGTTTTTATAACACAAAATATGAAGTGGCCAAATACATTCATCTATTCAATAAATTACCTAACAATTATTATACTAAGTTTGAAGCAAGTCAAATGGATTTTTTTAATGAATGGACTAGCGAAAACAAATTAAGTATCGGAGGAGATAAATTTTATAATCGTGAAGGATATTTACCACTAAGAAAAACATATATTGAATGTGACATTGGTTCAAAAAGAACAACTCGTGGAGCTTATAGAATCGTTTTTTCAAATACTTTTGAAGTTTATTATACTCACGATCATTATAATAATTTTGAAAGGTTATATTAATTATGCATATTACTATTGATGGAAAAAAAATTAAAAATATCAATGATTTACATATGTTTTTAAAAAAAACATTGAATTTTTCTAACTATTATGGTAATAATTTTGATGCTTTAAATGATGTTTTATTTGAATATCCTAGCCTCTCTATAACAATTATAAACAGCGATTATTTATTGAATAATTTAAAAAATAATTTTTTTGTCTTGCTTGATATCTTAAAAGATAATAATATTAATGTGTTATTGAAGGTTGGTGATTAGTTTGAATAGTATTTGGGTTGCTTTTATACTTACATTATTTGCAGGTTTATCTACTTCAATTGGCGCCTTTATTTCATTATTTTCTAGGCGTGATAATAAACAATTTTTGGCAGCTGCACTTGGATTTTCTGCTGGAGTAATGGTTTATGTTTCTCTTGTTGATTTATTCCAACAAGGAATAAGTGATATGACTTCTACTTTCTCGCCAAAAATTGCTACCATTTATGGTGTAATAGCTTTTTTCAGCGGTATACTTCTCATTGCAATTATTGATAGGGTAATTCCTGCTAGTGATAATCCTCATGAAATACAACATAATGAAAACAATATCGCTAATAAAAGGTTATTTAAAGTTGGTATATTAACTGCTATCGCGATAGCTATTCATAATTTTCCTGAAGGCATCGCTACTTTCATAAGTGGTCTTCAAGACTTAAGTTTAGCACTACCTATTACTTTTGCAATCGCGTTGCACAACATACCTGAAGGTATTGCTGTTGCTACTCCAATATATTATGCAACAGGCAATAAAAAACGTGCATTCTTATTATCTTCAATCAGTGGTTTAGCTGAAGTTTTAGGTGGTTTAATTGGATATTTAATTCTTAGACCTTTTATTAATGATGTCGTTTTAGGAATGGTTCTGTGTGCAGTAGCTGGTATAATGGTTTTCATTTCAATCGACGAATTAATTCCTACAGCTAAAGAATATGATAAGGGACACATATCAATCTATGGTTTTGTCTTAGGAATGTTAATAATGGCTATTTCTATTATTACATTTATGTAATATACTTCAAATTTCTAAAAAAGTATTCATTGTTTTTAGTCGACAATGAATACTTTTTTATTTAATATATAATATTGTAATCTCTATTTCACCAACAATTTCATCTTTATTATATAAATTATATTTTATATAAATTTTGTCTTCACTTTCATAAAATTCTAATAATTTAGACGATAGTATCATTTTTCCATATTCACTAATATATGTGAAAGATAATAAACTATTTAACTTTAAAGGTATTTTATTAGTAATTGGAATACTATTTTCAATAATTAATGCGTCTTCATTTTTGATTATGAAATTAAATTTGCCTAAAAACAAACCTTCCTTACGTCTTTCACCTTCTAAGTTATAATTATAACTTTCATCACTATTCTTAATTGTTACTTTATATTTAGCCATAAATTACTACATAATCATCACTATTTGTGATTTCATCCTTACTAAGGGCATTAACAACTTTTGAAATCTTTGTTAATTCTTTAACTTCATTATTTCTTGTTAATACATAAATTGAAGCGCTGTTTTTATTACCATATTTTTTATAAACATGTTGTGAAGGAAGCGCTGTAAAATAATAGTATCTTTCATCTAAATTATTTTCTTTAACATTATTTAAATATTTTCCCAATTCATCCTTTTTAGCATATACCCTCTTTAAGAGTTTGCGATTAATAAATCTTGTTGCTAAATCTTTTAAAATATGATCGTCCTCTTCCATAAATTGTTTAGCATAAAATTGTAAAACAAAATCATCTAAATTATAATAATCATCATTACTTACTTTAACATTGTTAATAAATGGATTTAAATAATGATAATTGTTTTTAAAAGTATATCCTAATTGATATAATTCAAAATAACGTTTCAATAAATTTGTAATTAAAACTTCATAACATAATGATGCTGGATGATAATATACTTGTTTGTACATATGATATCGTCCAAGCATAAAGTTTTCGATATTAGCAATTCCAGCTTCTTTAAAAACGATTTTATCATCTTTTACAACCATCACTTGAATTAAACGATCAAGATCAATATAACTAAAGGTTGTTCCTGTAAAATATGCGTCACGAATTAAATAATCAATTCGGTCGGCATCTAATTGTGATGATACCAATTGAACCAATAATTTGTTGCTATATGTTTTATCAATTATTTTTGCAACCATTTCATTTAAATCATATTTTCTTAAAACATCACTTACTTCACTATCACTACGAATAATAGAAGATGAATATTCCTCATGTTCTACACCATGAACCATCTCAAATGCATGTGAAAAAGGTCCATGACCAACATCATGAAGTAAAGCCGCACATAATACGCCAACAACTTCCTTTTCAGTTAAAGATTCTTTTAATCCTTGAACGTTTTCAATCATTTTACGACATGTTTCATAACATCCTAATGAATGTGAAAAGCGAGAATGTTCAGCGGTTGGAAAAACTTGTAAAGTTCCCCCTAATTGATGAATTCTTTTTAATCTCTGAACCTCTTTTGTTTCTATTAAGTCTTTAATTACTTTATAAGAAATATTAATGTATCCATGAATCGGATCTTTATACACTTTATTTTTCAATAATTTCTCCATCTTATTTATCCCTTTCTAATAAGACAATAACTTTTGCTATGATACATTTTCCTTCACCAGCTGCATCCATCTTTTCGTTAGTTCCAGCTTTAACACTAACTGCATCTATCGATAAATTGAGTAAATTAGCAACATTTTCTTGAATCATTTTTTTATAGTTCTTAAGTTTAATATTTTCAAGTATAATAAATGAATCAACATTAACTAAATGATAGCCTTTTTTAGCAATCAACTTAAGTGTTTCAATAACAAAAAAAGAAGATTCCTTATTCAAATATTGTGGATCACTATCACTAAAATATTCACCAATATCGCCTAAAGCTAGAGCACCAAGAAGAGCATCAACAAGAGCATGTAACAATACATCACCATCAGAATGAGCTTTTCCCCCTAAGTTTGATGGAATTTGAATTCCACCAATTTTTAATTCTCGATTTTCTGTTAATTGATGAATATCTTCACCATATCCAATACGAAACATTGTATCACCTTCTAACAATATAATTTTAAACTATATTTAATGTTTTAACAATTAAATTATTATATAATAAAGGAAAAGGAGGGTAAATAAATGGAAAATTTTAATGGAAATACAATTTTAAAAGATGAAAATATAACTTTAAGATTTATCAATATTGCTGATAAAACACCATTATTTAATAATCTATACCATAATAAAAATGTTTTGAAATATTTTATTGCTCCTTATTATGAAAAAGAAGATGAGTTAAATTTAGATAAAACAATCAATTATTATTTAAACAATAAGTTATATTGTTTTACAATCCTTTATCAAAATGAAGTTGTTGGATTAATCAATCAACTAAATGATGTAACTTCAATTAATAAAACAGTTGAAATTGGATTTGCCATCGGTGAAAAATATTGGAACAAAGGGATAGCTACTACTGCTTTAAAGATGTTTATCAGTTTCTTATTTTCACAAGGAATACACAAAGTTACTTGTGCTCATTTTATCGAAAATGAAGCTTCAAAAAAAGTAATGATCCAAAATAAGATGATTTTTGAAGGGACAAGAAAAGATGATATCTTTTATCAAAATCGTTTCTATGATTGTAACTATTATTATTTAATTAACAAGGAGGATGATTTAAATGGATAATAATTTAAAAAGATATTTTGCATATCGTAACCGTCTTGATACGTATCTATATGCAATGCGAGTAATTACCATTGAAGGTGAAACTATTGCTCCTAAAAAAGCGTATCAAGAAAGAGGTGAAGCATTAAGTGTCTTAAACAATGAATACTTAGCTTTATCACTAAGTGATGAATTCAATGATATTATTAAAAATCTTGAAAAGAATTATGATAAATATGATGAAAAGATCAAACGTTTAATTAAATTAGAACGTAAAAAATATGACTTAGAAAAGAAAGTTCCAATTAATTTGCAAAATAAATATGTTAATTTGGTCAATGAAACGCAACACTTTTGGCATACGGCTAAAGAAAAAGATGACTATAGTATTTTTGAACCTTATTTTGACAAATTGATTAATAAAACATTAGAAATTGCTACTTATTATGGAAAAACTAATGGATCATATTATAATACTTTTTTAGATATGTATGAAGAAGGAATTACTACTGAAATTCTTGATAGTTTTTTTAATAATTTAAAAGAAAATCTGGTTCCACTAATTAAAAGAATTAGTGAATCTAATATTACTATTAGAGACGATTTTTTAAATCGCAAAGTAAGTAAGAAAAAACAAATGAAAGTTGCTGATTATATTTTAAAAACAATCGGTTTTGATTTATCAAGAGGGTTACTTCAAGAATCAATGCATCCTTTTACGGATCAACTTTCAAAAAATGATGTTCGTGTAACCACTCACATTTATGAAGATAATTTTATTTCCAATATTTATTCATGTGCTCACGAAGGTGGCCATGGTATTTATGAACAAAATTTGAATAGCAAATTGCCTAGTATTGTTAAGGACGCTTGTTCAATGTCGATTCATGAATCACAATCACGTCTATACGAAAATATCATCGCTCGTTCATACGAATTTACAAAACTAACTTATCCAAAAATTCAAAAACTAGTTAAACCCGTTTTAGACGATGTATCACTTGATGAATACTATAAAGCAATCAATAAAGTATCGCCTTCACTAATTCGAACTGAAGCTGATGAAGTCACATACTGTTTACACGTTTTAATTCGCTATGAAATAGAAAAGATGATTTTTAATCGTGAAATAACCGCCAAAGATATTCCTTCTATTTGGAATCAAAAATATCAAGAATACTTAGGGGTAACAGTTACAAGTGATAAAGTTGGTGTCTTACAAGATAGTCACTGGGCTGGTGGTGCATTTGGATATTTTTTCTCATATGCCTTAGGGAATGCATATTCAGGACAAATTGCTCATTATTTAACTCAAGAAATAAATTTTGAAAATTTGAACAATAATACTTTAAAAAGTATTAAAAAGTGGTTAATCAAAAACATCTATCAATATGGCTCTTTATATCCATCAAAAGAATTAATTAAAAATATTAATAATGAAGAATTTAATTCTAAATATTATATAGATTACTTAATTAATAAATATAAAAAAATTTATAATTTATAAAAAAAGAGGGGATCCTAATCCCTCTTTTTAATTATAATTCTACATTATGATAAACGTCTTGAACATCATCACATTCTTCAAGTAAAGATAATAAACGATTAAATAATTCTAAATCTTCACCTTCAAGAGTGACCTTTTCATCAGCTTCCCAAGTGATTTCTTCAATATCAAATTCTACTCCTGGTTTTTCTAATGCCGATTTAATATTATATAAGTCTGTGTCACTACCAGTAATAATGATTTCATCATCTTCTTGTTCAATATTAATGATATCAACATTTTTTTCCATTAAAGCATCTAAAACTTCTTCTTCACTCATACCCTTTAATGAAAGTAATGATACGTGTTGATAACTATGTGAAACACAACCGCTGACACCCATCTTTGAATGAGATTTATTAAAGCATGTTCTAACATCACTTACAGTACGATTAACATTATCAGTTAAACATTCAACAATGATTGTTGAAGCACCTGGGCCAAAACCTTCGTAAGTAACAGGTGAATAGTCTTCGCCAACTCCACTTTTTGCTTTATCGATTGCACGTTTAATAATATCTGCTGGAACTTGTTCTTTTTTTGCTTTTTCAATGATGTGTTTTAAAGCTAAGTTCATAGCTGGATCTGGGACACCAGCTTTAGCAGCAATTAAAATTTCTTTTCCATATTTTGAATATACTTTTGTTTTTGCAGCAGCAGTTTTTGCCATAGCTGCCTTTCTAACTTCATGAGCTCTACCCATTAAAAACACTCCCTTTTTACACGAAAATATTTTACCTAATTTAATGGTATTTGTCAAACTCTTATAAATATATATTTATAAAAGATTGCTAATATCAACTATTTTATGTATAATCTAAAAAGGTGATTTTTATGAATAAAGATTTTTGGTATGAATTAAAACATGTATGTAAACAATCTGGCGCACGTTATGGTATTCTTCATACTCCTCATGGAGATGTTGAAACACCAATGTTTATGCCAGTAGGAACTTTAGCAACAGTTAAATATTTATCTCCTGAAGATTTATACGCATTAGAAACTGGTGTTATTTTGTCTAACACGTATCACTTATGGTTACGTCCAGGAGAAGATATTGTCAAAGAAGCAGGCGGTCTTCATAACTTTATGAATTATAAGGGGCCAATGCTAACTGATTCGGGAGGTTTCCAAGTTTTTTCTCTTTCTGATTTTAGAAAAATAACCGAAGAAGGGGTTAAAATTAAAAACCATCGTGATGGTTCTCCTCTTTTCTTATCTCCAGAAAAATCAATTGAAATTCAAAATAAATTAGGGGCTGATATTATCATGTCATTCGATGAATGTCCTCCTTATCCTTGTACAAGAGAATATATGGAAAATAGTGTTAATCGCACTATTAGATGGGCTAAGCGCGGATTAGCCGTTCACAATAATCCAAAACAAGCTCTTTTTGGCATTATTCAAGGTGGCGATTTTGAAGATATTCGTAAATATTGTTGTGAAGAATTAACAAAACTTGATTTTGATGGTTTTTCAATCGGTGGAACTTCTGTCGGTGAAGATAAAGAAACAATGTTAAGAATGCTTGACTACACTCTTCCTTATCTTCCAAGTGATAAGCCTCGTTATTTAATGGGCGTTGGATCTTATGATTCAATTTTAGAAGGGGTTTTACGTGGCGTTGACATGTTCGACTGCGTTTTACCAACGCGTATTGCTCGTCATGGTGCTTTAATGACTAGTGAAGGTCGCGTAAACATCCGTGATAAAAAATATGAACGTGATTTCTCTCCTTTAGATAAAGAATGCGATTGTTATACTTGTAAAAATTATACAAGAGCTTATTTGCGTCATTTATATAAATGTGAAGAAGGTTTAGGAAAAAGACTTCTTTCAATTCACAATATTCGTTTTTTAATTAATTTAACTAAAGAAATACGAAAAGCAATTCAAGAAGACCGTTTCTTAGATTTTAAAAATGAATTTTTTGAAAAATATGGGTTAAATGTTAAAAACCCAAGAGGATTTTAATTATGAGAGTTGATGAATTTGATTACTATTTACCAGAAGAATTAATAGCCCAAACGCCAATTAAAGATCGTTCTTCTTCTCGCTTATTAGTTTTGCACAAAGATACAGGTAAAATTGAACACAAACATTTCTATGATATTGTTAACTATTTTCAAAAAGGTGATGTTTTAGTACGAAATAATTCGCGAGTTATCCCTGCTCGTTTATTTGGTACAAAAGATGTAACTAATGCCCATGTTGAAGTTTTATTGCTTCATCAAGAAGAAGATAATAAAGATGTTTGGAGTTGTTTATGTGGCAATGCCCGCGTAATAAAAGAAGGTGTAAAAATCATTTTCAAAGAAAATGTTTTAGAAGCTATTTGTGTTGGCGTTAAAGATGAAGGTATTCGTTTAATGAAATTCATTTATCAAGGAATCTTCTATGAAGTGTTAGATTCACTAGGTAATGTACCTTTACCTCCTTATATTAAAGAAAAGTTAGATGATAAAGAACGTTACCAAACCGTTTATGCTCGTATTGAAGGTAGTGCTGCAGCACCTACAGCCGGCCTTCATTTCACAGATGAAATATTTAAAAAACTATCTGAAAAAGGCGTAGAAATTATAGATGTGACTTTACATGTTGGTCTTGGGACTTTTAGACCTGTATCAGTTGATGTAATTGAAGAACATCATATGCATAGTGAATATTATACCATTTCAAAAAATGCGGCTGATAGACTAAATTTAGCGAAAAAAGAAGGTCGACGCATCATCGCAGTTGGCACTACTTCTTGTCGAACACTAGAAGCCAATTATACTAAATTTAATGAATTTAAGGAAGGCGCATATAATACGGATATCTTTATCTATCCTCCTTATAAAGTGCAATCAATTGATGGATTAATTACTAATTTCCATCTTCCAAAGTCAACTTTAATTATGTTAGTGTCATCATTCGCTAGTAAAGAATTAATCTTTAAAGCATATGCTGAAGCAGTTAAAGAAAAGTATCGTTTCTTTAGTTTCGGTGATGCAATGTTTATTACTAAATAATGCGAAACGAAAAAGCAATTAATTATTATCAAATCGGTGAAAATATCTTAAATTCTTTCACTAGCAAAAAAGCTTTATTAATGCACACTTGTTGTGCACCTTGTGTCACATTTCCTTTAAGTCATTTAGTTAAATTTTTTGATGTTACTCTTTATTATAACAATTCAAACATTTATCCAAGCGAAGAATATCATCGCCGTTTAAATGAGTTGATCAATTATGTCAATACTTTTAATCGTGAGTTTAATCAAAATGTTAAACTAATAATTCCTGAATATGATAACCTTTCATACACTAACAAATTATCGATTAGAAAAAATGATAAAGAAGGACATGGTCGTTGCAAACTTTGTTACTTCTTACGTATGGATGAAGGATATAATTATGCCAATACTCATCATTTTGATTATTTTACTACAGTTATGACTATTTCGCGTCAAAAAGATGCTGCTACACTAAATCGAATTGGGCGAATATTAGAAAATAAATATTCTTACACTAAATACCTATATCATAACTTTAAAAAAAATAAAGGGATTGATAAAGGATTAGAATTATCAAAAAAATATCATTTATATCAACAACATTATTGTGGTTGTTTATACTCTTATAACGAATATATAAAAAAGGAAAACTTAAAAAATGAAAAATAGTTTAATTATTCAATCCGGTGGACCAACACCAGTTATTAACTCATCTTTATATGGAATTATTAAAGAAAGCAAAAAAATAAAAAGTATTATTTATGGCTCAAAAAATGGTATTTTAGGTTTAATTAACGATGATTTAGTTAATTTAAATGACTTGGATGAGGAAAATTTAGAACTTCTTAAACAAACTCCGGGCGCTATTTTAGGTAGTGCACGATATTGTTTAAAAGATTTTAATCATCAAGATTATGAACTAATTAAAAATAATATCATAAAATATCATTTAAGTTATATTTATGTAATCGGTGGTAATGATTCAATGGATACCGCTAATAAACTAGCCCTTTATTGTTTTAATAACAATTTAGCTGTCAAAGTTATTGGCGTTCCAAAAACTATTGATAACGATTTATTATATACCGATCATACACCCGGATTTGGAAGTGCTTTAAAATATGTTGTTAATACTTTAGCATGCGTTAAAGAAGATGTTAAATGTTATAAAAATGGAAAAGTCACTATTGTCGAAATTATGGGAAGAGACACCGGATGGTTAACTGCCGGTAGTGTTTTTGCCAATCCTGATTTAATCTATTTACCAGAAAGTAACTTTAATCTTGATAATTTTTTAAAAGATGTAAACACTATTTATCAACAAAAAAAATATTGTTTAGTTTGTGTCTCGGAAGGAATAAAATTAAGCAATGAAAATGACAAAGAAATTGATCAATTTGGTCATACACAACTCGGTGGTGTTTCATTATTTTTAGCTAATTTAGTCAAAGAAAAACTTAACATTTCATCAAGAGCGATTGAGTTAAGTATTCCACAACGTTGTTCTTCGTTTATTGCTTCTAAAGTTGATGTTAAAGAAGCTATAAAATGCGGACAATATGCTGTTAAATATGCTTTAAAAGACTATACTAACAAAATGGTTATTATGAAAAGAAATAAAGAATATGCTATTTCATATAAGCTTGAAAATTTGGACAATATTGCTAATGGTGTTAAATACTTTCCTACATCATGGATAATAAATAATAATTATATTAGTGATGCATTTAAAACATATGCTTTTCCATTAATGCAAAAAGAATTAAAAATTAAATATCAAAATGGAATAATTAAACATAGCAAAATAAAAGATTAACTTTGAAAGTTAATCTTTTTTTATTAAATATTCACTATATTCTTTAGCCATTTTATGCCAATTATTTAAAGCTTCTTTAACATCTTTTCCACAGATTTCACGATATAATGCCCAAGTCATCCAATAAAAAGAACAAATCGCAACATATGCTAAATAATGATATTCAAGTGATTCAGTGTATGTTTCTTGTAAATATTCTTTGATTAATTTTTTAGCTTCATCAATAGAATAAACTGCACACATAACATAAACAGCAACATCACATCCAGGATCAGCATTACCAGCATATTCCCAATCAATTAAAATAGGTTCTTTATCCGTAAATAAAAGATTCGGACTATAAACGTCACAATGGCAAAATCTTGGTGTAACACCATCATTTACTACCTGTTGATGAATCTTAACTACTCTATCTTTAATTTCTTGATAATCATCAAGTTTTATACCCCTTTTTTCTTGAACCTTTTTTTCTAAAATTAATGCTTCTTTATAAGGATCAAACATCCAATCAACTTGAATATTTTTACTATGAAGTCTTCTTAAAAGACGCATAACTATTTTAGTATCTTCAAAATCTTGGTAATTAGGCATTCTAAAACCATCAACAAAATTAGATATTTTCCATCCTTCATTCTTATCCATGTAAATAAAGGTTGGATCAATATCAATTGATTTAGCTATGGCTAATGCTTTTTGTTCGTGCTCACGATTGATTATTTCATTAGTACCATCACCCGGATGTCGATATACATAGTATTGATTATTAACCTTAAAAACAAATGAATCATTTGTCATACCTTCTTTTATTGATTTAAAGTTAGTTATATCTTTCTCACAACACTTAAAATATCTAGCAATATTCTTCATTATGTTACTTTGTGAGTCAGTTAAATATCTATAATCAAACTGTCTTAATTCTTCTAATGAATCGAATTCATGAATAATGTTAGAATCATATTCTTTAACTTGCATTGGTGGGAATTCATCTAAATGATCTTTTAAGATTTGTTCCCATAAACAAGAATCATATAAATGCGTCTGCTTATTTTCCTCTAATAAATTTTTCATTTTATCTGAAAATTGATGATTATAATAAACATGCCCAAGCATAATATATCCATCTTCGCCAGATAAAGAGATTTTTTTGATTAAATTATTTTTATCTTTTTCCATATACCATTCATTTGTTTTTTCATTAACATAAATAGATGAATAGTATGAAGAATATACATATTCTTTAAAAACATTTTCACTAAAATAATCATCACTTGAACAAATATAACTATTTTTCAAATAATCTCTAACTAAATATAATGAATTAGTATTATTTTTTGTATTATATTCATCATTAATAATTAAAGTAAGAGAAGGAAATTTATCTTTTAAATAATAGAACATTTCTTTCTTATAACCTAAAACAATGATAATATCTTTAATTTTTGCATCTAATAATTGTTGAATTTGTCTTTCAATTAATATTTCATTTTTAACTTCTAATAACCCTTTAGGTTTTTCTAGTGATAGTGGAACAAACCTTGAGGACATACCAGCCGCCATAATAATAGCATTATCAACCTTATAAGGCTTTAAAGCATTAATCCCTTCATTAGTAATCGAATAATTATCAATATATCCTAATGACATTAATTGTTTTTTCAGTTTAGAAACAATATAATAACTATACTTAAGTTCCTTAGCCATTATTGATATTGATTGAATTTGATTAACTTTTATATAATATAATAATTCAAATAATTGTTGATTCATATTTTTTCCCCATTTTTTAACTATAATTTTCTACTAAAAAGATAAGCCATGATAATAGCCAAAACACCAGAAGATAATTTAGCAACCATCATTGGTGCGATTAAATGTGGCGCATTCGTTGCGCAAAAAGCTAAGTGATCGCCAATAACCCAGGCCGAACATGTAGCAAAAGCAATATTCATTACTTTTTCTTTGTTTTCCATTTTTTCAATATATGGTAACATCCCCATACTACTGGCACTAGTAATTAAAAAAGATGTAAGTCCAATTTCACTAATACCTGTTTTTACACTCATTACTTTTAATGGCTTTTTTACCATTTTCATTAATACAGCCACAAAAGGCAAAGTACCACACAAAACTAGTCCAATTTGGCCACTTATTAAAATTCCTTCAGTTGTAGAATTAATCATATTTATAAAGGAATTTTCGCCAATGTTTAATAATCCAATATTAGTAAACGGTATAATTATTAAGTCTTTAACTATTGCAATAAATAAGGCAATTAAAGAAAAGCCATTCACAAAAACACTAAATCCCTTAAATATTTTTATCGTTATTTTTGGAATAAATAATAAACACAAAATTATTATCAGTGATAATAAACAAGGAATAATTAAATTAACGATTATTATCATAAAATCGATCCCCATCATTAATCCACCAATAAATGTTCCAAATGGTATTGCAGCAATACCAAATAAAGTACCTCTTGCAAAATATGTAACATCTTCTTTTCGAATAGTAGCTAACCCAACAGGAATAGAAAAAACAATAGTTGCTCCCATCATCGAACCATATACAACTCCAGCCCATTCACCAATTAATGAATCAAAAGCAATTTCTTTAGCTAATTGAAAGCCGCCCATATCCATTGCTAAAATTGCAGTTACGGCCATTGATGGATCAAGATTTAACGCTTTGTATAAAGGAGTAATTGTTAGATTTAAAAAATTAGCAATCACTGGAACAAAACAAATAATCCCAGTAATCCCCAAAATAAGTGGGCCTACTAAATCAAACCCTTTTTTAAACTCGTTCCCTAGCCCCAATTTATTATGCAAAAATATTATATCTATAATACCAATTAGAGCAAAAACCATCATAATTGATACAATTATAAGCGAAAAAATCATAATGTTCCCCCTCACATTATCTTTTTATATTGTATGTTTTATGCTTAAAAAAAGCAAGTTAATAAAAAGCAACTATTAGTTACATAATAGTTGCCATTAACATTCAAAGGGAAAAGGAAGGTGCCCGTGGAAATTCTCCTAGCGGGAGCCGAACTATTCATAAAAGATTTTACTCCTCTGCTCATCAGCATTAACGCTTTAACTAATTTTTTAATTAAAGTTTTCATATGAACCACCTCCCTTTAACAGTTGTCTAATGTCTTAGACATTTATATTATAACACAATAAAAAGTGGATTCCTCCACTTTTAAACTTATTATGCTTTGTCTGAAGATCCAAATTCTTGAATCTTTTCTTTAACTAGTTTAGTAATAGCTTCTGTACCTGGTTTTAATAATTTACGAGGGTCAAATCCTTTACCTTCTAAATCTTTACCAGCTTCAATATATTTTCTTGTGGCTTCAGCAAAAACTAATTGACATTCTGTATTTACATTAATTTTTGAAACGCCTAATGAAATAGCTTTTTTAATTTGATCTTCTGGAATACCACTACCACCATGAAGAACTAAAGGAATACCATTAGTAGATTTTTGAATCTCAGCTAAACGATCAAAGTTTAATCCTTTCCAGTTGCTTGGATATTTACCATGAATATTTCCGATACCTGCAGCTAAGAAATCTACTCCTAAAGATGCAATAACTCCACATTCTTTTGGATCAGCTAATTCACCATTAGAAATAGTTCCATCTTCTTCGCCACCAATTCCACCAACTTCACATTCGATTGATAAACCTTTTTCGTGAGCTAATGCAATCATTTCTTTTGATTTAGCTAAGTTTTCACTAAATTCGTAATGAGATCCATCAAACATAACAGATGTAAATCCTGCTTCAATTGCTTGCTTAGCACCTTCATAAGAACCATGGTCTAAATGAAGAGCAACTGGAACAGTGATATTCATTGCTTTAACCATTTCACTTACAAAAGCAACAATTGTCTTAAAACCTGTCATATATTTTGCAGCACCTTCAGATACTGCTAACATAACAGGAGCATTTTCTTCTTGAGCAGCTTGTAGAATTGCTTTTGTCCATTCTAAATTATTAATATTGAAAGCCCCTACTGCATAGTGACCTTCATGTGCTTTTAAAAGCATTTCTTTAGCAGAAACTAACATAATATTATTACCTCCTAAAATTAATTTCCAACATAATTATTTTACAACAATTTTAATTGATTATCAAATGAGGCTTTAATAAATTCTAAAAATAATGGATGTGGTCTAAGTGGACGTGATTTAAATTCTAAGTGAGGTAGAGTTAAAACAAAGAAAGGATGATTATTAAGTTCCAACATGCTTACTAAATTACGTTCTTTATTAATACCAACTATTTTTAAACCATTATTATTAAATGCATTTAAATAATCATTATTAAATTCATAACGATTACGATGTCTTTCTAATACTTTAGTTTCATTATATGCTTTAGCGACTAAACTATCTTTAACTAGATCACATTCATAATTACCAACACGATAGTTACCATACGCCTTTACATATTCTTTATCTTTAATCAAATGGATTACTGGATTTAAACATTTTTTACTATATTCTTCACTATTTGCGTCCTCTAAATGTAGGACATTTCGAGCAAATTCAATTACGCCTAGTTGCATGCCTAAAGATAAGCCTAAGAAAGGGATGTTATTTTCACGTGCATACTTAATTACATCTATCATTCCATTAACTTTTGTTTCACCATCACCACCAGGAACAATAATACCATCAACATCTTTTAATAATTCACTTGCATTAGTACTATTTACTTCGCTAGAATCAATCCATTTAAATCTAATTTTTGCACTTATTTTATAACCAGCATGTTTTAAAGCTTCAATTACTGATAAATATGCATCAGGAAGTTTAATATATTCACCAACAAGAGCAATAGTAACTTCATTTTCTAATGTCTTAACACGATTAGATAAATCGATTAAAGCACTAATATCACTTTCTTTAGTGGTTAAACCAAATTGTTCACAAACAATATCATCCATATGTTGTTCTTTTAACATTAATGGAATATCATATAAAGTCTCACAATCATAAGCTTCAATAACTGAACCTTTTTTAACGTCACAGAATAATGATAATTTATCTTTTTCATTATCTTCTAAATGATATTTTCCCGTACGACAAACAATAATATCTGGTTGAATACCAAATGATCTTAAATCTTTAACTGAGTGTTGAGTTGGTTTTGTCTTTAATTCATTTGATACTTCAATCATTGGAACTAATGTAGCGTGAATAAATAATGTATTTTCTTTACCTAATTCACTTCTTACTTGTCTAATAGTCTCAATATATGGAAGGGATTCAATATCACCAACAGTGCCCCCAATTTCATTAATAACAATATCGGCGCCACTTTCTTTTCCGGCACGATAAATTCTTTCTTTAATTTCATTAGTAACATGTGGAATAACTTGAACAGTTTTACCTTCATATCCACCTTGTCTTTCTTTTGTTAAAATACTTAAATATACCTTACCTGTTGTTGTAGATGAGTTTTTTGATAGCTCTGTGTCAACAAAACGTTCATAGTGACCTAAGTCTAAATCAGCTTCACAACCATCAGCAGTGACGAAAACTTCACCATGTTGAAGTGGCGACATATTACCTGGGTCAACATTAATATATGGATCAAATTTTTGAACGAAAACATTTAATCCCCTTCTTTTTAATAATAAACCTAAAGATGCAGCAGTAATACCTTTACCAAGACCACTAACTACACCACCTGTAACAAATATATACTTAGCCATAATTTCCACTCTCCTTAAAAAACAAAAAAATGTCTTCACTCGGAAGACATTAGTGCGCCCTTAAATATATTATCAAATAATAATTTTGTTTGCAATCAAATTATTAAGAAAATATTATAAAACTATTTAGTTAAAGTTGCTTTATTTGCAATCATTAACTTAATTAAACTAATGATTTTTTTTCTTTTAAGGAACACAATAATTATAATTAACAATATGGCTGAATATCGTAAAATTGCATAGTTATAAAGTACCAAAAAGAAAAATCCAATAGCAAGAAAAATTAACGATATACTAAAAATTATTTTTGTGTTATATGGATAAATACCATCAAGTTTTTCTCTACATACTTTTTGCATAGCCATATAATGAAATAATGCATAAAGTAAATAACACACTAAAGTTGTATATCCTGCTGCAATATAACCAAATAAATTTATAAAAACATAATTTAAACCAATATTTAAAACTGCACAACCGATTGTTGTTAAGGCTATAAGTTTGGTTTTCGCATAATAAAATTCAAATTTAGCAAATAAATCATATGCAAACATAAAGAAAACACTCATTGCAACTGGTGGAATTACCCATATAGCCTCATAATAACTCTTGGGGGCAAAAATAGCGATAACTTCAGGTGCCAATGCAATAAGTAATATGTTGCATAATGCCACAATTATCAAACTAAAATATGCAACAGTTGATATACTTTTAATATCATTATCCCGAATCTTTTGATATAACCAAGGATTGATAGTTTGCCCTAATGCATTATTAAACAATGTCATTATTAACGAGAGGGAATAAGCTAGGCTATATATACCAGCACTAGTTTCACCTATCATTTCTTTAATCATTATTCTATCAACACTGCTTAAAACTATTTGAGATAAATAATGTGGTATTAATGGAATATTAAATGCAAGTGCATATATCCAAAACTTCTTAACAAAAAACTTCTTTCCTTTATAAAGTTGAAAAACAAATAACCATAAATATACCGCTAACTCAACTAAAGCAATACCTAATATTCTAGCTGTAACTTTGTCATTAGCATTTACTACAAAAATAATTCCAATAACAGGTTTTGCTATTGATACAATTAACGTAATCAAAACTAAAAGTTTATATTTATACTCTACTCTTTGCTCAGAAGACCAAAATCCAAATATGCTTGAAGTCCAAATCATAATTAACATTGCTAACATTTGTGTTGTAGATAATGAAAACAAATTATTCCAAAAAGCTTTGGAGAATAAATATACGATAGTCCATACCGTAATCAAAACTAACGTTAATCCTTGCAAAGAAGAAGAGAATTCTTTTCTCTCTTTACTAAACTTTACTATTCCTTGGCCATATACCCCCATTGAAAGATTAAGAGAAACAAAAATTGATACAATACCTAACCATGAGTTAAAAACATTATAATTACCATATTCGGCTGGAGTTAGTAATCGAGTAAAAATTGGAGTAGTAAGTACTGATATCCCTTTTTGTAAAAAAGAACATATCAAAAACCAAAATGATGCTTTTACTTGAACAGGTAAAGACCTGTACTTTTCTTTTAGTTTTACAAACATAACTTACTCTATAAATTTAAAATTCGCTCATAAACTGGCTTTAATCCATATAATAAGCGACATTCATTCAAATCTACCCCTGCATCCTTATTTCCTTCAATTACACACATATTATTATTGCTATCCTTAATAATATCCCAACCTATATATCGCATTTCAGGATAATAGCTAGCTAACTTAATTGCAAAAGTCTTATATTTTTCCCAATCAGGAATTTTGAATCCAACAATTTGTTTACCTGTCACTGGATGAAATACAAATTCTTCACCTTTACCATTCATTGCAGTTGTACACAAAATGCCAGTATCAACATCAACTAAGGCTGCCATCCCACCAGAAGAAAAATTATCAACATCCGATTTTCCAGAGCCCATTCGTAATAAAGCGTAACCTACATATGGATTTCCTTTAGTATTAACCAATGTAATAATTCTTAATGTATTAACACTACAATTTGAAAATGATAATAATTCTTCACATTGTTTTAATTGCTCTTCAACAATGTAACTATAATCTTTCATCCTAAGTTCTTCAAATAACTTTAATGATTCTTCAATTGTTAAATTTTTATAAAACTTCACACTTGATCCACCATATCCATATGGATCTTTTACAAAAACATTATAATCGCATTTTTTTATGAACTTTAAAAAATCCTCTTTTTTACTATCTTTATCAACAATCATCCATAGTCTACCTAATTCATCTGAAAAAGATTCATAAAATTTTCTTTTATCTTTAAATATCGGCCAGTATTTTTTTGCTTGAAACGAATCTCTCCAAGCATATCTTGATTCATTTGCTAAAGATTCCATTCTAGTAAAGTCACTTTTTCGATACATTTGTGTTTTAAAATAATCAGTCTCAATTGATCCGCCATATTTCCACAAAAAATGTAAATAATCTTTTTTTAGATATCGCCTTTGTTTATTGGTAATAGGATAAGAAATGTATTTGGCAATTAATTCATCCATTTCTAATGAATATTTTTTATAAAAAAATCTTTTCTTTAGTGAACTATACCACAAACTAGATGCGCCCAATTTCATCATTATTGGCGTAATAGTTTTATTTATTATTTTTTTTAAACCCATAAGATTATTCCTCTATCAAATTTAAAAATTGTTCAAGTATGTAAACTAGCCATTTTTGATCACCTGACATATTATCTGTGCAATGTTTGTAAAATTCTTCTCTTTCTGGCCCTTTCCAATTCTTAAACCATTCATTAGTAGGTCTAGGCATTGGCGTTTTTACAGGTATTTCAGTATTCTTGTATAATTTTCTAAAAACTTCTCTAACTAAATATTTTGATTCACCATTTCTAATTTTCTCATAATTAATAGGAATCGAAAGATAAGTTTCACTAAAAGGCCCGATAAACTCAATTCCTGCAGTTTCGCACGCGTTACAATATGAACCTAATGATTCTTTTCTAAAATACTCATTAATAAATCCATACGAATCACACTTACCATCTATAGTATATTTTTTAAAAGGTTCACTTATCAATTCAAAGTTTTTCAAAACCTTATAAGGAAGAACATAGGAATATCTGTCAATAAATTCCCCTATCAACCAGTCTTTTGATAATAATCCATCCATTCCACCATAAATAATGTCTGCATTCTCTCCAAAAATCAGTCTCTCGAAACCATCTTTTTTTGCCTGAAGGGATGCTTTATAGATTTGTATTTCAATTGAATGAATTGGAGCGCCTTTATGTTTCATTAGTATTGGTGCATAGTTTACAATATCATCCCAGTATATCTCAACTATTTTTTGTTTTAACCCGCACTCTTGAGCATATTTAGCTGCCATTTCTGTTTCATCAGTAACATTAATTCCGGGTACAATACACTTAAAAGTATATACAGTTGACCCTTTCGGCATAAATTTTGCTAAAATTGCTGAATCTATTCCGCCTGATAATGCTAATGCCGCTTTACCATCTTTACAAGCTTGTTCAACTTTATTTTTTAATGATAAATATAGTTCATCAGATGAGCTGATAGGTACTCTGTTAAAATTAATATCTATTTTTTGAGGAACTATTTTTTCTGTAAATTGCTTTTCATCATCTACTATTGTTCTAAACATCAAAAAGGAACTCATACAATATTTTTTATCAACATTCATGCTCTATTCACCTCTTACAGCGTTAAGCGCTTTAGTAATTTTAGTAGAAGAAATGCCTTTTGTGTAAGGAAAATAAACAATTTTAATTCCTGCTTCACTAAATTCTTTTTCATAAGCCTTCCATTTATCAGTTCCATACCAATCATCACCAACAAATAAAATTGTGGCGCCAAGTTTTTTACACATAGTTAACTTATCCATATCATATTGCGGAACAACAGCATCGACATATTTTATAGATCTCACTATTTCTAATCTATCCTCAAAAGGAATCATTGCGTGCTTCCCCTTATACGTTACCAAATCATCTGTAGTTACACCAACAATTAATTTATCACACATACCTTTTGCGTTTTTTAATAAATTTAAATGGCCAATATGAAATAAATCATATACGCCAGCAGTATATCCAATCACCATATTAATCCCTCCTAATTTCATATTTTCCATCCTGATAATCTTTATATGAGTGCTTTAAATCAACACAACCGCCATCAAAATCGTGACCAGATGTTCTCTTTTCTTCTGGAGGCAACTTCATATAATCGCCAAACATTTGCGTCAAATATTCATGCCAACCTATTGGACATTTTATTGTAGTATCTTCAAATTTTACATCTATCGTGGTTGAAAACCATTCAGTTGGAAAAATTAATCTTTTTAAATTTTTAGACCAAACATATCCCGTATATTGACTTTCATTTAATGGGTATTTTAAAAGCATTTTCATCCATTTATCCCATTGATACTCTTTTGGAAATACATAATATGGTAACCTGCAAGCAATCCATGCAATTTTTCCGATTAATTTTCTTTGATTTTTCATCGATGCCTTTTCCTTATAACCAATCCACTCATGAATCCATGCTTTTTTAATAAATCTATTTCGTTTTTTAGAATCAGTAGGAACACCGGAGATAGGCATGACATCTATCCATACACCACTATATGTTTCTTTCCACTGCATAAATTCCTTTTGAGTGAGCATTGTTGTATTATCAATTATTTTGATAAAATTCAAATTATTATGTTTAAAATCTCTTGGAACAAATACAGTATATTTTGGAGGCAAACACTTCTTACATATATCAATAAATCTTTGATAATCTTCTATTGGAATTGCTATGTCTAAATCATCATCCCATGGGATAAAACCCTTATGACGAATTGCACCCAAACAAGTCCCCCCAATAGCAAAATATGATATTTTATTTTCTTCACAAATCTTAGATACTTCTTTAAAAATATCTAATATTATTTTATGAATTTCTTTCATAATTATTCATTCCTTTTTAAAAATATCTTATTTCTCTTGTTTCTTTATTAACCTAGCAGGAATACCAACAATAGTGGAATTACATGGGAATGATTTATTTACTACCGCATTACATCCTATCATAATATTATTGCCAAGTTCTATCTTTCCTATCACAATTGCCCCAAAACCAATATCACAATTATCCCCAATTGTTGGCACTTCAAGACTTATTCCATTGTTACCAATACAATTCGAACCATGAAATACAACATTTTTTCCTATTTTTGCTAGATGAGAAACAACGATATTCCCGCTATGATAAATGTGCAATCCTGAATCAATAGTATTTATCATTATCGAAATACCTAGTTTTATACCTAATTTATCTTTTTTTCTAATATTAATAAAGTACAGCAATTTATTCTTTGTGACATTGTTATGATATTCTGCTTTTCTCAGCGCTTTTTGAAACTTCCACAACAAGTACCTCTCATTTTTGGTTAAAAATGATTTAATATAATCTTTGCGCGAATAAATATAAAATTTTTTTTCTGTTTCCAATGTAATATAAAGATCATTTTTTGATAATATCATAAAATACTCCTTTCTCTAATTGATGATAAAACTTGTCTAAAGTAAAATATTGCAAATACAACTTATAACCTTCTTCTAAAACTTCCTTTGTAGCAATACTACTATTTATAAAAGCTTTTTTTAAAGAAAGCGAATCATTCAAATTAAAAGTAAATCCATTTTTACCATAATGTATCATTTCATAATGACCCACATTATTTGAAACAATAACAATTGTTCGCATCATCAATGCCTCGGTAACGACTACTGGTAATGGATCATCAACAGACGCACAAATTAAAACTGATGATTGAGAAATAACATTTAATACCTCATCATGAGATAATTCACCTTTATATTTAACAAATTCATTATTTTGTTTAACTAATGTAGTAAATTCTTCTCCATACAAATCATCACCCAATTTACCAACAATAACTAAATTGTGAACTTTTTTAAAACTTTCGTCCAGTTTTAAATATTCATTAATTACATAATTTTGATTTTTTCTGGCGCAAATCTGACCAACTATAACAAAATTGTTATTTTTATTATTGTAAATATATTTAGAAGAATTATTTTTTATTCCATAATGTAACAACTGATAATTCTTGATATTTAAAATTCTCTTTGCACAATTCAATGACCAATTACTAACAAAAAACAATCGCACATTTGATAAATCAATATCAACTTTTTCATTATCTATATATGTGGTTCCTTCATGGATCCACGAGATACATCTTTTACTACTCAAATCAACAAAATTTAAAACGAACAACGTTTTAATCGTGTTTAAAAATATGCATTCGTAATCAAACGATAATACTTTTTTCCATAATTTTTCATCTTTGTCATATATGACTATATGTGGAATCTTTCGTCTTCTAAGTTCTTTTATCATTTTTCCATAATCATTTGCAACTAAAATCACATAAAATCCTTGGCTTCGCAAATACTCATAAATATTAAGCAGCATTAAAGGTGCACCGCTTAGTGAAAAATCATGACTCACTAGTAAACATTTTTTGTTTTTATTATTTATTTTTTTTATTTTGAAAAATGTGCTAATATAAAAAACTCGACTATAAATTTTTTTAATTGTTTTTTTTAACATAATTTCACCTACAATCCATATGCAAAATTAAGGCAATTAATATTTTGAAGATAAGACAAGAAGAAGTATGCAATGAATAATGTTTGAGCACTTAATTTAAAAAATATTTTACTATTTCTATCTTTAATTTTTTCTAACAGATTCGGAATTAAAATTATGGCAAAAATTGAAAAATAATAACTTATTCGATAAAATTCAACTACAACTGATGATAAACAAAAAACAACTATTCCCATAGATAATATTGAGAATAATATTTTGTCAACTCTTTCATGCTTATTTAGGACAAATAAATTGTTTTTCCTATGATACACATAATAATACAACCCTAAATATACCAATAAAACTAAAAACCATGTCAATGAAAACATATCACCTTTCGTATATATTCCTTTATCTAGATAATAGTAATAATAGTTAGGACTAATATATGCGATGATGTTAAAAATAAGATTTTTGAAAAAAAGAGAAACTACAATTCCACTTGATACAAGAATAATGTTCAAAAAACCTTTTTGAATCATCATATAGTAAAAATACGCCGGCAAAAAAATAATTGCACTAAAATGTATTAAAGAAGCGGTGATGATAGTAAGCAAAAAACATACAGGTCTTTTATCAACAATAAAATTTAAGGAAATCAAGATAAATCCCATAGCAAAATATTGCCTTACAGCTAAAAAGCAGAAAAAATAATTGACTGTAATTAATATAAGCATACTAAAATATGTGTTTTTTGAATATCTATTTATAATTAAGAACGAGCCAATGATAAATGGGAGTGCAGATAACATTAAAAAAACTCTATAACTATCAGAAATATAAGTGCACATTTTAGCAAAAAGAGCAAATAATATTCCATTAACGAAGCTATATTCATTAAATATTTCTTGTATAGATAATGATTTTACTTTTTCAAATAATGGTATATGAACATTTACGGTATCTCCTAATCCTAAATTTATATCTCTAAAAGTCGTCATAAATAATAGTGAAAAGAATACTAATAATAAATATAATTTCCTATTTTTCTTACCAAATAAGTAATATAGTAAACAATTAAAAATCAATAACAAAATATAATGTATCATAAGCAATCCTCATTATTATTTTCTAAACTACTTTTAATTGCTTCTAAATATGAATAATAGTATCTATTATCAGGTTCTAAATATGCACCTTCACTCCATTCATTCCAAGCATTAATTACTAAATAATCATTAAGAGAATCTACCCTTTTCGTATTAATTAATTGAGTTAAATACTTTTTGAATTTTTCAGGAGATGAATTCTTTACAATCATGCTATTTTTTCCTTTTCTTGATGAATTATCCCAAGCAACAAAACAACTTTTTTGAATTATTTTTCCATTATAAGTCCTTGTACGCTTTAACTTATATTTCCACAATTTATCATAACTTTGATAATCAATTAAATTGAGTTTTTTACAGACTAATCTTTTAAATAAATTTAATTTTGAAATATCAAAAAATGTTGTATATAGCGGTTCAAACTCCATAACAGCCTTAGCATATGGAGAACCACTTTCTAATTTGTTTTTTGAGGAAATATACTCAACAACATATATTCCTGAAAACCCTTCATCAATCAATCTATTATTAAAATACTCAAGCATCTCATTATAATCAGGAATTTCACATGGTTTATAAATATATAGCATTGGTTTGTTATCCTCTTTTATGTATCTCTCGTCCTTGAAAAATTTTAAGAGATACATAAAATGCGCCTCCCAATCATTTTTTCCTGGATATTTTTGCTCTTTAAGCACTCTATTATTTTGACCATGCCAGGTTGCCATCCAAGATTCATTCGCCCAGCAAAAGCAATAATGTCCTTGAATTGCATTATCATTAAGTATCAATTCGACTGGCTTTTCAAATATCATTTCTCCATTTCCAAACCAATAATGATAAAATATAAAACCATAAATATCATATTTATTTGCTAAGTCAAATTGATATTTAATATCGTTAATATTGGACAAATCATAATAATTATTATTCAAAGGTACTACAGGTTGATAATGATTATTATAATATTTTTTACCACTTTTTACGTTATCCCATTCAGTAAATCCTTCCCCCCACCATTCATCATTTTCAGGAATTCTATGAAAAGCAGGTAAATGTATTGCCAAAACTTTTGTATTTCCCATTATTAAAATCCTCCAATCATCATAGCATTATATCGTTATTAATTCTTAAAATGAAATAAATTCTATCTTAAAGTTAATGAAGTTAATTATAAATACTAGATTTTAATTATAACATTCTATTGATATTGTTTTTCCATGAAACGCAAGTATTCACCACTTAAAATATGATTAATCCAATCTTGGTTTTCTAAATTCCATTGAATAGTAGGTAAAATACCAGTTTCAAAAGTATATTTTGGTTTCCATCCTAATTCATTAACAAGTTTAGTTGGATCCATGGCATAACGCAAATCATGTCCCGGTCTATCTTTAACATAATGAATTAAAGTTTCAGGTTTATTTAATGCTTTTAAAATGGTTTTAACAACCTCTAAATTTGTTCTTTCGTTATGTCCCCCAACATTGTAAATTTCACCATCTCTTCCTTTTCTAACAATCAAATCAATAGCAGTACAATGATCATAAACATGCAACCAATCTCGAACATTCTCTCCGTTTCCATAAACTGGTAATGGTTCATTATTCAAAGCCTTCTTAATCATTAAAGGTATTAACTTTTCTGGAAAATGATATGGACCATAATTATTAGAACATCTTGAAATAGTAATAGGTAATTTAAATGTACGATGATAAGCCAACACCAATAAATCAGCACTAGCTTTCGAGGCACTATAAGGACTTGAAGTATGTATTGGAGTTTCTTCTGTAAAAAATAAATCTTTTCTATCTAAAGGTAAATCGCCATATACTTCATCTGTCGAAACTTGATGGTATCTTTTAATACCATATTTTAAACAAGCATCCATAAGAGTTTGTGTTCCCAAAATATTAGTTTCTAAAAATATACGTGGATTTTCTATTGATCTATCAACATGTGATTCTGCAGCAAAGTTAATAACATAGTCAAATTTTTCTTCTTTAAACAATTTAAAAATTAATTCTTTATCACAAATATTTCCATGAACAAATTTAAAATTTTCTTTATTTATAATTGGTTTTAAAGTCTCTAGATTACCGGCATAAGTTAAGGCATCAATACAAACAAATTTATCATTAGGGTATTCATTTATCATATAGTGACAAAAATTACCCCCAATAAAACCAGCTCCGCCAGTTATTAAAAATTTAGCCATTATCTTTCAACTCCTTCAAATATCTTTCTAACGCATCTTCCCATGATGGTAGATGTTTAAATCCTGCTTTCGTTAAACTATCTTTGCTCATTTTACTATTCATTGGGCGCTTTGCTTGTTGACTAACTTTTAAAAGATAATCTTTAGTATGAATTGGATTAACTTTCATGTCAATACTAGAAACTTCGAACACTTTTTGAGCGAATTCATACCAACTGCAAAAACCTTCATTAGTAGCATGATATATTCCATATTTATCTGTCTCAATCATATCACATAATAGGATTGCTAAATCCTTAGTATAAGTAGGTGAACCAACTTGATCATTTACAACATCTAGTTCATTTTTTCCCATGCTAGCCAATTTTAACATTGTTTTAATAAAGTTGTTCCCATTTTTACCAAAAACCCATGAAATACGTACAATAAAATACTTATCTAAAATTTCTTTAACAAATTTCTCTCCATCCAATTTTGTTGAACCATAAGTTGAAACCGGATTTGGTTTATCATCAACTTCATAAATACCATTTTTAGTTCCATCAAATACATAGTCTGTAGAAATATAAACCATTTTTGCGTCTATTTTTTTACAAGCATCTGCGATAAACTTTGGCCCTAAAGCGTTTACTCTATAGACTAATTCATAATTTTCTTCCGCCTTATCTACAGCCGTCCATGCTGCATTGTGCATCACTACATCGGGTTTATATTCCAAAATATATTTATTTACTGCTTCTTCATCTGTGATATCTAAATCAGCGATATCAATTCCTCTAAAGTCACTATAACCTCTTTTACTTAGTTCTTCACAAATATCAAAACCAAGTTGACCTTTTACACCTGTTACTAATATCCTCATTATTTTACCTCAAAAACAATTCTGCTTTCTTTTAAAGATGGGTGTACTTTATCTTTTTCTGACAATAATACTTCACCATCAAATAGTGGCCATTTTATTCCTACACTTTCATCATTCCACATAATACCACCTTCATCTTCAGGGTGATATAATTCATCACATTTATAACAAAATGTAGCGGTATCACTTAAAACAAGAAAACCATGAGCAAAACCCCTAGGAATCATAAATTGATTCCCTTTTTCTGCCGAAAGAATAACCCCTTCCCATTTACCATAAGTTGGACTATCTTTTCTTAAATCAACAGCTACATCAAAAACTTCACCATCAATTACTCTAACTAGCTTAGCTTGAGGAAATTTTTTTTGAAAATGAAGACCTCTTAGTACGCCTTTCTTTGATTTAGATTGATTATCTTGAACAAAAATATAATTTAAACCAGCCTTTTTAAAATCTTCTTCTTTATACGTTTCCATAAAATATCCGCGATTATCACCATATTTTTTGGGCTCAATAATTACAACATCTTTAATACTAGTTTCAATAAATTTAAAATTACCAAATTGTTTTTCCATTATCTAATCCTGCCTTCTGCAACATTAATTAAATGTTTACCATAGTGATTCTTCTTCATTGGTTCAGCACCTTTTAACAATTGTTCCTTTGTAATCCATCCATTATTAAAGGCGACTTCTTCTGGACAAGATATTTTAACTCCTTGTTGATCTTCTATCATTTGGACAAAAGCTGTTGCTTTTGCTAATGATGCATGAGTACCTGTATCTAACCATGTAAAACCTCTTCCGAAAGTTACAACTTCAAGTTTATTTTCATCTAAATACATTTGATTTAAAGTTGTTATTTCTAATTCTCCACGTTCGGAAGGTTGAACTTTTTTAGCCATTTCTACCACGTGTTTATCATAAAAATATAATCCCGTAACTGCATAATTTGACTTTGGTTTTTTTGGCTTTTCCTCAATTGAAATTACCTTACCATTCTCTCCAAATTCAACTACTCCAAATCTTTCTGGATCTTCAACATAATAACCAAATATAGTTGCAATACCTTTTTCACTGTTTTCAACAGCTCTAGATAACGCGGCTTTCATTCCATTACCATAAAAAATGTTATCACCTAAAATCATACAAGCAGAATCACCATTAAGAAAATCTTCTCCAAGCAAAAATGCTTGAGCTAATCCATCTGGCGATGGTTGAACTTTATATGATAAATTAATACCAAATTTAGAACCATCACCTAATAATGTTTCAAATCTAGGCGTATCCTCAGGTGTTGATATAATTAAAATATCCTTGATTTTTGCAAGCATTAAAATACTTAATGGATAATAAATCATGGGTTTATCATATACAGGCAATAGTTGTTTACTAGTTACCATTGTTAGTGGATATAATCTGGTGCCACTACCACCAGCTAAAATAATTCCCTTCATTATTTTCTTCCTTTCCTCATACCAAAATATCTTGCGGACATATCTGGTAGCCATCTAATTAATACAGGTATATTAAAATTTAATAGTGCCTTTTTTAAGACTTTTATTGCTAAATTAAATCCAGAGTTATTAAAATTATATTCATTAAATTCATCAAAATTTTTGAAAAATCTTCCAGTTTCGTAATATCTACGATATAATTCTTTCAATGTATAATTATGCGAATGATAGACTATTGACGATGCGCAATATCCCTTTTTATATCCTCTTGTTAAAATTTTATGTGAATAATACATATCTTCATTCATCATCATATTTTTTCCATCGTAACCATTTTCTTTTAAAAAAATCTCTCTATCATAAATAGCAAAAGCGTCAGAAGAAAATAAATATGTAATCTTTTTGTCCATTTTTTCTTCAAAAGAAACAATACTAGATTCTTTAGGATAATTAATTTCTCTAATGTATTTTTCAATATTATTATATTTACTTACCTGCTTACCATAACAATATACTAAACCATTATTTTTCATATAATTGATAATGTTAATAAAAGCATCATCATTTATTAATTCTACATCTTGAGAAAGCATTATTACATACTTTGAACTACATTTTTCAATAATTGCTTTCTCTCTAGTCAAGCTATGAGAAAAACTATTTTTATCAAGTTCAAAATAATCTACGTTGTATTTCTCTAGAATATTCTTCTCTTTTTTTACGATGTCATCATTACCAATTGTTAAAGAACAAACAATTTTATTAATAATAATATTTTTTTGATTATGTATATTTTTAAGCAAAGGTTCCAAAATATTTATTGAATTATAAAGAGGAATAACTACATCAACTTTTTCCATTATTGTGCCCCCTTATGAGATAAGACAGCAGGAATAGTTAAAAACATTAATTTAAAATCAAAAAATATACTACGATTTTTATAATATTCCATTTCTAATCGTTGCCTTTCTCCTGAAGCATAATCAACATCACTTCTACCATAAACTTGCCAATATCCTGTTAATCCTGGTCTAGATGATAAAATTATAACCTTTTCTTTTTCATTAAAGTTCTCTTCTAATTCTAATTGGGTTATTGGTCTACTTCCAACTATCGACATATCTCCAATAAAAATATTAAATAATTGTGGCAGTTCATCAAGTGATGTTTTTCTTATAAATTTGCCTATTTTCGTTATTCTTGGATCATTATCGATTTTTCTTTCCACTAACCATCTTTGATACTCTTCATCTGATAAATATGATCTAATGTTTGTTTCTGCGTCCACATACATTGATCTAAATTTTAAAACTTTAATAATCTTCCCTTGTCTACCAACTCTAACGTCTTTAAATAATATTGGTCCTTTTGATGTACTTTTGACCAAAATAGCTAGAATAAGTAAAATTGGAGACAAAATGACAATCGCAACAAAAGAAGCAACTATGTCAAATAATCTTTTAAAAAATAAATAAAATTTGCCCCCATTAACTTTTATATCCGTATGATTTAACTTTTCCATTATAATATACTCCTTAACAAAAATTCTATGATTTAAATGCACCACAAAAACAGCTATTTTATATAGCTTTTAAGAGTATTCTAACAAAGTAAAATCATTGATGTTGATTGTATATTTTTAGTATGAATAACAATGTTTTTTAATTTTGTAATAACATCTTTTTTTAGATCAAATTGATAGTCTAATTGAACCACTAATCCTTTAATATTTTGCATAATATCTCGATTTATATTATGTAAAAATAGCGAATTATAAAATGTGAAAAATGTGAAAGTTGGAATTATACGATAAAATATTCGATATAGTGCTTCACCACTTGAAACAGAAATATTTTCAAGTATAGTACATATTTTAACAATAACATTGCATGTATAAATATAAAAATCGACACTAACAATGCCTAATTTATATAGCATCGCAATTGATGCAAATCCTATTAGAGTTACAAATATTAGCACAAAGACACGTTTAATACTTTTATATTTTAAAGCAAAATAACACAAAAAGAAGGCAACAACTATAATAGCAAACAAATTATCAGCGAAAAATTCATTTAAATAAATTCTCATAGTATAACCTCCTTTATCTTGTTGATTTTATCATATTATTGTTGTTTTTGCAAATTATATAGATATATGTATTATCTAAAAAAGCAATTATTATTTTAAAAAAACAAAAAATGGGTATGCAATAATGCCTCCCCATTTATATTAATAGTCTTGACTATCGTAATCTTCTTCGTCTTCTTCGCTAGTTTCTTCTAATTCATCCTCATCGTCTGGGTCTTTATCCAATTCATTTTCATCATCTTCATCTTCGTTTTCTTCATTAATATCTTCTTCATCATCTTCATCTTCGTAATCAAAGGCGTGTAAATCATGAAGAGTATCAAACTTATGTCTCTTTCTTAAGTCCCAAACATTGCCTCCTAAAGTAACAAATCGACCATCTAAAGTCAATTGAGTATAAAAATAAGAAATTACACTATTTTTATCTTCAATATTTAATACTTCGCAAACTTGATTAAATAAATCGTTAAAATCAACTTGCGTTCCTTTAGTTTCTAGAATTTCATATGCTACACTTACTAATGATCTTTCTAATTTCATTCTAAATTCCTCCATTTAGCGCTTTATGATTATATCATAATCTTTATTTGTTGTAAACTTTTAATGTGTCTTCTAACATATCTAATAAATCGTTTAATCGTTTAACAACAGCCAAGAAAGGTTCTTTACTTGTTAAATCAACACCAGCTTTTTTAACTAATTCAACTGGGAAATCACTTCCACCAGCTTTTAATAATTTTAAATAGTTTTCAAATGCATTAGGTACGTTATCTTTAACATTTTCATAAATTAATAGTGATGCTGCAAATGATGTGGCGTATTGATATACATAAAATGGTGTATGGAAGAAATGAGGAATATATGCCCATACATACTCTTTATATAATTCTTCATTTAAATCTATACCATAATATGTCTTATATAAATCTTTCATAATATTACTTAATAATTCATAAGTAATTGTTTCGCCACTAATCTTTTTATTAAATGCTTGATATTCATAATCCGCAAATAATGTTTGGCGATAGAATGTTCCAATTAATCCATCAATTGCACTTTGAAGTAAGACAATTTTTGATTTTACATCAATATCTTGTTTCATTAAATAATCTAGGAATAATTGTTCATTGAATGTTGAAGCAATTTCAGCAATAAAAATTGGATAATCAGATTTAACTAATGGCTGATTTTCATTCGCAAAAGATGTATGGATACTATGACCTGCTTCATGAGCAAGAGTAAAAGCGGCATCTAAAGTATTATTATGATTTAATAAAATAAATGGTCCACAATCATAAATTCCATTTGAATATGCCCCGGTTTGTTTACCATCACTTGGATAAACATCAATTCTTCCTTCACTAATTACATATTTTGCTTTGTTAACAAATTCTTCACTTAATGAATTTACACTCTTTAAGAATAATTCTTTTGAATAATCATAACTAAATTCTTCATTTGATGAAGCAAACTTTAAAAAACGATCATATGTATGCAAATTATCTAGTTTGAAATATTTTTTGCGTAATTCATAATAACGATGTAATACACTAACATTTTCTCTTACTGTATCTATTAAAGAAGTATAGACAGAAGTAGGTATTTTATTAGTTTTCAAATAAACATCTAAAATGTTATCATACTTGCGATTCTTCATTTCAGCAATACCGGCCAAAATTAAACCATTATAAATTCCCGCAAAAGTATTTTTATGACCTTCGTAATATTTAAATATACTTTCAAATACAATACGGCGATCTTCTTGATTAGATAGCGTTTCTAGATAATAACGATAATTAGCTTCATTAACTTTTAGCATCGTTCCATCACTAAGTTTAACTTCTTTTTCAAAGTTATCAGCATTCGCTAAAGCATCATATAAATTACTATAATTTTGTAAAGCATTTTGATAGTTAGCAATAATTTCTTCACTTTTTGAATCCAAAATATGTTCTTTTAATGTAAAAGTTTTATTAAAATAGTAATCATAATTTTTTAAGAAATCATCTTCTTTTGTAAAGGAAAGTAGTGTTTCTAATTTATTATTAATTAATTCACTAGAAACAAACGATGTAGCACTAACATAATCCATATACAAACTGAAAGCTTTACCAAATTCGGCTTGCGAAGATGTATTTTTTTGATTTAAATCATACTTCATTGCATTATATACATACACTTTTACTAATTTTGCACTTACTTTTTCGTCTAAAATAAAATAATTTTTAATATTTTCTTTGCTATTTAATTTTCCTTTGAATTCTCCAAGTTTCGTTAAGCTTTCATTAACAAAATTAAAATCATCTAAATAATCTTTTTCATTTTGATATACTAAACTAAAATCCCATTTATTCATACCTTTTATCTCCTTATCGTTTTCTCTATATCTTTTTTTATTCTCTTTAATTGATTGATATAATATTCGTCACAATTCAATTTTTCTTCATCAACAAAATTAAACTCAAATCGTTTATCGTGTTTATTTATATTATTTGGATATTCTAGTACCAAATGGTTATCTTTTAATATACCACAATAATACTTTTTACTTTCATTTAAAATTGTTACATAAAGCATTATTAAATCTTTTACAACCTTTTCTTTATCATCTTGTGTTTCTAATTCATTAAATTGATTCACAAAATATGGTGGTAAATAATTTTGACCAAACAAATATACTTGTTTCAAATCATCACCTAAAAAGTCTAAATCTTTTAGACTGTGGACTTTATAATATACATTACTTGTCATTATTTTTAAAGCATAATGCACCTGTTTGTTATTTATTAAAATTCTAACTATATCTAATGCCAGTTTTTCTGTTATAAATTCTTTAACTTGATGATTAACAATGGCGACTATTTTGTCATTTAAAACCACTAGTTTATTAGCATTTATAAAATAGACCAAACTTTGATAATCGTTTCCAATAATACATCTCTTCAAGTAAACATAATGTGGTTCAACATCTTTGATATTTAAAGCAACTTTCATAAAATAATCAAAATAATTACTATTATTACTCAACGAATCTTCATAAATACTTTTGATTACATTTTTCTCAATAATATTATAATATTTTTCCTTATCATTCATATTATCACCACCTACGTATATAATAATACACAAAAAGGTAAAATACTATCATTTTAAAAAAAGAGTGTTTTATTAACACTCTTTATTCTTCTAATTTTAACATTTCTTTAATAGCTCTTAATTTATCACTAGACAAACTAGTTAAATTACGAGCAAAAAGAATAGCTACTTCAGTTTCTAACTTAGTTAAATCGTCTAGTTCAATTTCTACAACCTTATTCGAAATTGCAATTGCGTCTTTTAAAACTTCCTTTTCTTTTTTAGTGAAAATAAACTTTTCAACTAGACGAGAATAAAACGTATCAGGTATTCTTTTTTTACCCAATTCAATTGCGCTTAAGAAAGCGGCTGAGACCCCTAACACACTAGCCATTTGTCTTAAAGAATAATTGTGACGTTCACGATATTCAACTAAAAATAAGCCAAACTTTGTATGCATAATAGTCCTCCTTCCTCCTAAAATAGTTTCATAATAAGATAATAAATAACAGGAATTATTAGTGCTGGTATTAAATTAGCTGTTTTGATTTTTCTAATTTCCAGAAAATTAATACCAATGCAGAAAATAATCGCATATCCTACCATACAAACTTGATTTATTAATAACTCGGTCATAAATGGCTGTAAAACACCAGCTAATAAGGTAATTCCCCCTTCATAAAGAATTATTGGAATAGAAGCAAAAATAACTCCATACCCAAGTGTTGATGCCAAAATTATTGCAGTTACAAAGTCAATAATTGATTTGGAAACTAAAACACTTGGATCTCCTGTTAATCCTTCTGTTAAACTACCAACAATAGCCATGGCTCCAACACAAAAGAAAATTGATCCTGCAATAAATCCTTTAGAAAATCCAGGACGATGTAATTTCTTTTCAAGTGCCATACCGAAGTTATTTAAATGTTTATCAATATCAATAAGTTGACCAAAAAAGGCTCCAACTATCATTGATATTATTAATAGTAATAGATCACCTTGGACCAATTTACTATCATTAACATTGATTATCGTTGGAATAATACCAACTAAACCAACTAATAATAAAAGAATTCCTAAAACATCGGTTAAAATTTCTTTTATATCTTCTCTTAAACCCTTTTTGATGAATACACCAATAATGCCACCTATGGCAATCAGTGCCCCATTAATAAGACTTCCCATGTTTACCTTTTATTAATTTCTTCTAACATTAACTTATTAACTAAAGCTGGGTTTGCCTTACCTTTAGATAATTTCAATACTTGTCCAACCAAGAATCCTAAAACATTTGTTTTACCTTGCTTATAATTAATCACTACTTGTTCATTGCTAGATAAAACTTGATTAATTAATTCCATAATAAATCCTTCATCACTAATTTGAATCATTTCAAAGCGTTTAGCAATATCTTCAGGATTATCACTGTTTTTAAGCATTTCTTCAAAAACTATTTTTCCTTGTTTTGAAGAAATAACACCATTATCAATCATATTGATTAATTTTGATAAATGGTCACTAGTAATAATAAATTCTTTAATATCTTTATTTTCTTTATTCAAATATCCAAGAACATTTGACATTAAAAAATTACATGCAAGTTTTGCATTTTTAACATTTTTTACAATACTATCAAAGTAGTCAGAAATATCTTTGTTATTTAAAATAACATTTGCATCATACTCTGTTAGGCCTAATTTATTCACGTAACGTTCAAAACGTGCACCAGGAAGTTCTGGAACCATCGCTTGTACACGTTTAACAAATTCTTCACTTAGTACAATAGGTGCAATGTTAGGTTCAGTAAAATATTTATAATCAACAGCATCTGTTTTTTCTCTCATGACAACAGTTTGTTTAAGTTCTTCATCATAACGGCGAGTTTCTTGCTTAACCTTTTCACCACGCAAAACAACTTCCTTTTGACGATTAACTTCATAATCAACTGCTTTCATTACATTAGAAATACTATTCAAATTTTTGATTTCTGTTTTAGTTCCGAAAACATTACTACCTTTTTCTCTAATTGAAACGTTAACATCACATCTCATTGATCCTTCTTCCATCTTAACATCACTAACACCCGTATATAATAAAATAGAACGAAGTTTTTCAACGTAACTAGCTGCCTCTAACCCATTACGAATATCAGGTTTAGAAACAATTTCAATTAATGGGACTCCACAACGATTATAGTTAATTAAACTAAAATCTTTAAAGTGTAATTGTTTAGCGGTATCTTCTTCCATATGAAGACGTTCAATTCCAATACGCTTTTTTACACCATTTGTTTCGATATCAAGATAGCCATTTCTTCCAATAGGGTGTTTATCTTGAGTAATTTGATATCCTTTAGGTAAATCACTATAAAAATAGTTTTTACGATCAAATGCTACATAACGATCAATTTCCAAATTTAAAGCTGTGCATGCCATTATGGCATATTCAATTGCTTTTTTATTAACTCTTGGCATTGTTCCAGGAAAAGCCATATCTATTTTTGAAACCGAAGTATTAGGTAATGCACCGAAAATATTTTGAGCACCAGAGAACATCTTAGAATTTGTTTTTAATTCACAGTGAATTTCAATACCGATAATTGTTTCAAATTCCATTTACTTGTCCTCCTTTTTAATTAAATTTTTATATCCTAATACTTTTTCAAGTCCATATGCAATATTTAAAACTTTTTCATCTTCAAAAATTTCACCCATTAGATTTACTGCAACTGGCATGTTATCAACAAATCCTGATGGAATCGTAATTGATGGCATACCAGAAAAATTACCTAGTGATAAATGATTTTCTGCCACAACTTTATCACAAGTAATTACTTCTTTACTTGATGATTGAATAAGTGGAGCTATTTGATCGCCGAAAGGTGTTAAAATAGCATCAAAATCTTTTAAAATACGATGCAATTCATTAACCAGTTTATGACGTACCTTTTGAGCTCTTAAAAATAATGTTTCTTGATTTTCTTTTGCTAGAACATAAGACCCCAAAATGAAACGACGTTTAATAAGTTCTCCAAATCCTTTAGTACGGGAATTCATCATAACTTCATCAGCAGTCTTACCATCTTCTTGTAAACCGAATTTAATTCCATCTAAATTAGCATTGTTAGAAGTTGCTTCAGCACATGAAATAACCATATATACAGCATAAATAGCCTTCAATAAACTAAAACTGATTTTTTGTTTAGTTACAGTTGCACCATTTTCAATTAACTTATTAATTACGCTTTGATAATTTTCAATAATCTTCGAATTACTTAAAGCGCGATCAATTCCTTCAATAGTTGCGATTTTAACTCCATTTAAATTCCCATCAAGAGTAATTTTTGAATATTTCTTAGTACTACAAGTTGCATCATATTCATCGTTACCTTGTAAAGCTTCTAAAACATAACTAGCATCTTTAACACTACGAGTAAAGAATGCTACATGATCTAAAGAAGGTGCAAATGGAAACAACCCAAAACGAGAAATACGGCCATATGTTGGCTTAAATCCAACAATGCCACAATAAGCAGCTGGTTTTCTTACGCTATCTCCAGTATCACTACCAATAGCAAAAGGGACAATTCCACTAGCAACAATAGCAGCACTTCCACTACTACTTCCACCAGTAATACGATTATAATCATATGGATTGTGAACAATGCCATTATTAGCATTTGTTCCTGTTCCACCCATTGCCAACTCATCCATCGTAGTTTTTCCAATCATGATTGCACCAGCTTCTTTTAATTTTGTATAAGCTGTTGCATCAAAAATAGGAACATAATTTTTCAAAATATTACTACATCCTGTTGATTTAATTCCTTTAGTAGAAAAATTGTCTTTTAAACCGAAAGGAATTCCAAATAAAGGTGAATCAATATTTTTTTCATCTAATTCTAAATTTTTAGCCTCTTCTAAAATAGTTACGAAACCATTTAAAGAAGATGCTTTTGCTCTTTCAATAGCTTCACAAACTAAATCATGATAATTAACTTTATTTTCAATGATAAGTTTATGAAGTTCTTCTATTGTTAAATCTAAATAACTCATCTTAACCTACCACCTTTTTTGTCTTAATCATATTTGCTTGTTTTTCTTTTACATTACTTAAAACTTCATCTACAGTTAATGTATCATTAACGATATCTTCACGATAACCAATTCCCATTAGTTCATAAGGGAATGTCATTGGTTCAAGATCATCTATATTCTCAATTTCGCCAATTAAATTCATTTGATTTAAAAGATTTTCAAATTCCACTTGTAATGTTTGATATTCTTCTAATTCCATATCGAATTTAATACGATTAGCTAAATCTTTTAGTTTTTCAATTGAAATCATACTTTTCACCCTCTTATCCTTTACATTATACACGAAGTATATTGAAAAATCTAGTTTACTTTTGTAAACTATATTATAAATCAATGAAAGAAGGAATTAAGTTATGAAAATTAAAAAGAAATATGATGTTGTTATTGCTTTAATATATTTATTAGTTTTAACTATTTGTGGATTTATGATTGTTTATCCTCTAGCAACAATGAATAAGATAAAAATTGGAGCATTTGATATTATATCAATCATCATATCAACTTTACTCATTCTTTATTTTACTTTTAACTATTTTAGTATAAATTATTGTCTAGATGATAAAAACTTAATTATTAAAAGTGGATTAAGTAAAGAAACTTTAAAATATAAAGGCATCATGAATATCAAAAAAGAGCGAAAATTCATTTCCACTACTATCACATCAATCAATACCGTTTGTATATATTATTCACCATATGGTAAGAAAAATGATGTCAAACGCTATTATTTATCAGTAAAAGATAGTGAAGAATTTATTAATCAATTAAAAGAAAAATGCAAGCATTTAAAAAGGTAGTTCGTACTACCTTTTTATTCATTTTCTTCTTTTGGCAAAATATTATTTAATATTATTCCAATAACAGCACTTAAAGCCATACCACTAAAAGAAAAACCATTATAAGAGATTACTGCACCACCAATACCAATAACTAGCATAACTGAAATTATAATTAAATTACGTGTTTTAGTCATATCAACTTTAGCATCAAACAATGTTCTTAAACCATTAGAAGCTATAAATCCATAAAGAATTAAACAAACACCACCCATAACGGCACTTGGTATAGTTTCAATCAATGTTGTGAAAACATTAAAAGTTGATAAAACAATAGCTAAGACGGCAGCACCACCGGTAACATAAACAGAAGCAACTTTGGTAATCCCAACAACAGAAGTGTTTTCACCATAAGATGTATTGGCTGGTCCCCCAATTAAACTTGCCACGAAAGTGGCTATACCATCACCCATTAAAGTTCGATGAAGTCCTGGATCTTTAAGATAATCTTCACCTGTTATTTTACCTAGAACTTTATGATCGCCAATATGTTCACAAATAGTAACAATAGCTAAAGGTAATACCGAGACAGCAGCCGCAAAATTGATTTGAACCATCTTCACATTTAAAAACAGATCTTGATCTTTGAATCCTAAAATCATAAAATCCGGTAACATAAACCATTCTTTTGGATTTTTAATAACACTTAGTACTTTATCAAAATTAACTAATTGACCAAAATCCCCATTAGGAATAAGACCAATTAAAATAGCCACAATATATCCACTAGCAATGCCAATTAAGAATGGAATTACCTTTAAAAATCCTTTACCTTTAATTGCTAAAATAGCTGTGATTAGCATAGTAAGAAAGGCTACTAATATAATTCGATAATCACTATTAGCAACAAAACCAGCATTCTTAACTGCTGTTGATGCTAATCCTAAACCAATAACCATAATCATTGGACCAACAATAACGGGTGGCAATAATTTGTCTAACCATTTTGTTCCTAAAAACTTAATTATCAATGCAACTAAAACATAAACTATACCAACTACAGCTAGCCCAGTTAAAGCTGCACCAAATCCACCACCAGTTGCACTACTTGCAGCTTGAATATACGCAATATAAGCAAAACTTGAGCCAAGATAAATTGGAACTTTTCCCTTAGTACATAAAATATAAATTAATGTACCAACACCAGAAGCAAATAAAGCAACTGAAACAGATAGCCCCGTTAACATTGGAACTAAAACTGTTGCTCCAAACATTGCAAAAACATGTTGAAAACTAAGCGCAAACCATTTTCCTAATTTTGGACGATCATGTACACCTAAAATCATTTTTTCTTTCATCCTTTTCCCCTCCCATATTCTTGATAAAGAAAAAAGGGAATAAAAAACTTATTCCCTTAAAAAGTAATATTGAAAAGGTAGTTAAAAATTCCTTTTTTCAAAAAAGGAAAAGTGACCTTTGTTGATGTTATATTGTTCAACATAAAGATCACCTCACTAACTTTCTTAAATTATTATAATCCTAATTATTATTTTTTATCAATACTTTTTAAAAAATAATTCAAAATTCTTGAACGCGTAACTATGCCAATGAAAATATTAGTATCATCAATTACAGGGATAAAATTTTGATTTAATGATTGATTACATAACTCTTCAACATTACAATCAATTTTTACGGGTTTAATATCTCTTCTAGCTATAACATCTTTAATTTTAACATTTTCACTACCTTTTAAATCTAAATCATTTTGTTTTAAAAAACGTAAAATATCACCTTCAGATAATGTTTTAACATATTTACCCTTACTATTGATAATTGGTAAAGCAGTTAAATTATGAGCATCCATTTTTTCAACTAGATTCCTCAAACTATGATTTTCATACTCATAAACGACATCGTCTTTTGGTGTTAGAAATAATAAAATATTCATACAATTCTCCTTATTTACATTTTTGATTATAAACACAAACGATTTTAGAACGCAAGTGATTGCGCAACTCTATATAACTACCTTTAGTAAAATCTTTTTTAGGCAAAATATATGAACGAGTTTGATCAATATATAAATAAAAATATTTTTTATTTTCATAAACACTAAATAATTGATTATATTTTATTCTTACTCCTTTAAAAACATCTTTTTTGCTTTCATTAATAAATAAATAATCATCATTAAAGAAATAACGAATTTTACTATTACTTACAGTCTTATTTTGTTTATAAGCATGATTGGCTGAAAAATAAAATAATCCTGTATAAATAATAACCATCACCACTAAAACAATTAATGGCAAAAAAGTATTGAAGTTAACTACGCCTTTAACAATCGATGTAATTATTGTTGCTATTATCATAAGCAATGCAGCAACTAACAAAATAACAAAGTATTTAAAGTAACGACGATGAGTAAAGTTAAACATCATATAATCTGTAAATGATTTCTTGTCTAGTGATGAAATAATTTCAATTTCCATTCTAATTCACTCCTTCATCAAAATAACCGTGATATTTTATTAAATCAAGATTACTTTCTTTTTCATTATAAGCATTTATAAAAGCATTAACAATCTTTTTTACCTCTTCTTTACCCTCAACAGTAAATATTAAACGTAAAGAAGCAATTTGTTTTATCTTTTTAACTTCGTCAATAAGATTTATAACTCGATTATTTAAAACAACAACATCACAATTATTTGTCCCTATAAGTGGAAATAAAAAATTAAAACGATCTTTTAGATAGTATTGATGATTATGACATAATTGACATTTTTTATTATTAATTCCCTTCACCTTATGAATAGGACAATACTTTGAAAGCATTAGATCATTTCGACCATATACAACTATTTCTAAATTAGGTTCAAAAGAATACATTTTAACAAAGTCATCATATATTTGCTTAGTATTCAAATAACTATTCTCTAAACTTAACGTTACTTTACTTGCGCCATAATAATACGAATAAATCAAACTATAAACATTCTTAACATTTAAATATGGTGAAACAATTTTGTTCTTACTATTTGATAAATATCCTCCAAAATCGTTTATTAGCAAATGATCGTAACTCGAATAAGTATTTATAACACGACCAGCATCTAAAATTAAATTTCGATCATTTAAAAGTTTGTATAAATTCGGTGGAACAATAATTTTAATTCCTTTAATATCCTTAATCGCTTCGTATTGTTCAAGTGTCAAAATGCTTACACTTATCCCTAATTCTTTTTTTACTTTTATGTTTGGTAAAGACAACTCCTTTTTTGCTTTAGGAATGTAGTCCAAACGCATTTCATCCATTTTACTAACTATTTGATTTTTTAAATCATTCAAAACACTTAATGGGAGTAAAACATATTCATCTCTTTTAAGACTAAATTCAGCTAAAAAATAATGACTATTGCCCAGTTTAGCTAATTGTTGTTTAATTCTTTCATCATCAATTTCTTTTTGAGCTTTTTCTATTAAGTATGTTGATTTGACTTCTAGATGGATATCATTATAAAAAGCTTCTAACACGATTGGATGATTTATATGTGCTGTAAGTTTAAAATTTATTGGTAAGCGTTTTTCCTCTAATAAATGTTTTGCTATTTCTTCATTCAACTTGATGTCTAATGTTTTTAAAACATCTCCATTAATCATTTTATATTTTGACTCAATTTCAATTATATTTCCTTTATTGGCTCCATTAACTAACTTACCTTTTAAATAAATTTTATTAGCAATAAAACCACATTCTTTATCATTATTGATTAATCGTATACCATCACCCTGTTTTAAATCACTAAACAAACTAATTTTTACTTTACCATTATGATAACCTATAACCTTCCCAATTCGTATCCCTTGATGATTATTTGTTTTGATGTTGACAACATTCGTATCATCATCGTTCAATAAAAAACCTTTTGTAAATTCACGATTAAATGTTTTCTTGATATCGATAATATCATCCTTATCAATAATTAATTTTCGTTCATTTAACAAACCATCTAAAGCTTTACGATAGGCCTTTACTGTAACATATACATATTCTTTTGACTTCATTCTTCCTTCGATTTTTAATGATTTTATTTTTGAATCACAAATTTGTTCAAGATGTTCTAAAGTCATTAAATCTTTACTTGATAAAAGCGGAACTTTGTCACTAATTTCCTTTTTATCTTCCATTAAAACATAATCCAAACGACAAGGTTGAGCACATTTTCCTTTATTCCCACTTCTTTTACCAATAAAAGAAGACATCAAACATTGACCACTATAGGAAATACATATTGCTCCATGAGCAAAAACTTCAACATCTATATCAACTTTATCAGCGATTTCTTTAGCTATATCCAAAGATGTTTCTCTTGCCAGAACGACTCTATTGGCACCAAGTAACTTTACCATTTGAGCTCCTTCAACATTATGAATATTCATTTGAGTTGAAGCAACTAAATAAAGCGTTGGATAAATTTCACGAACTACTTTTAGTAAACCAAAATCCTGAATAATAAGACCATCAACGTTTTGCTTAACTAAAAAATCAATAAAAGTTAAGCATTTATTAAATTCATCTTCATCAATTAAAGTATTAACAGTAACAAACACTTTTACATTATGAAGATGAGCATATTGTATCGCTTCAATAATCTTCTCATTATCAAAGTTTGAAGCATAAGCACGGGCACCAAAACTTATGCCTCCTAAATAAACTGCATCTGCTCCCGCTTTAATAGCACTAATAAGTGCTTCATAATTTCCAGCAGGAGCCAAAATTTCTATTCTACTCATGAATTAATTCACTATAGTCTTTTGCTATTTGAGCTCCAACACGCGCATTATTTAAAACTAGCTCTATATTTGATTCTAGTGATTCTCCTTTTGTTACATCCTTTATATATGATAATAAAAATGGTGTTAACTTTTTACCTTTAATACCTTCTTTAGTAGCTTTTATACAAGCATCTTTGATTATCGCATCCATTTTATCAAAATCTAATGAATATTGCTCTTCAATTGGATTTGTCAATAAAATGCCTCCTTTTAAACCGTTATTCCATTTATTATACATTACTAAAGCACATTCTTTGGTAGTATCCATGTTATAGTCAACATTTAACCCACTATGACGAGAATAAAACGCTGGTAATTCATCCGTTTTATAACCTAAAACTGGAACTCCAAATGTTTCTAAATATTCTAAAGTTAATGGTAAATCTAAAATAGCTTTTGCTCCAGCACAAACAACTAAAACATCAGTGTTAGCCAATTCTTGTAAATCTGCTGAAATGTCAAATGTCTCATTAGCACCACGATGAACACCGCCAATTCCGCCTGTCACAAACACTTTGATTCCAGCCATCTTAGAAACAATCATAGTAGTAGCAACCGTTGTAGCACCCCATAATTTTTTAGCCATGACTACTGGTAAATCACGACGGCTTACTTTTACAACATCTTTTCTTGTAGCAAATTGTTCAATCTCATCTTTTGTTAATCCTACTACACAAACACCATCAATAATGCCAATTGTTGCAGGAATAGCACCATTTTTTCTAACTTCTTCTTCGACCTTTAAAGCTGTCTCAACATTTTTAGGATAAGGCATTCCATGAGAAATGATTGTTGATTCAAGCGAAACAACAGGTAAACCTTTTTCTAAAGCTTCTTTAACTTCTTGATTAATTCTAATATTCATTTTTTATACCTCCTATTTGACTATTTACTGCACTATCTACTTTTAATGTTTCACAAGCCATTTTATTCGCTAATTTTAATATTTCTTCAATCTTTAAATGATGATTAAAACCATAAGCTAGACCGGCGCTAAATGCATCTCCTGCTCCTGTTGCATTTACAACTGTTACATCTTCACCATTTAAATAAAACCGACCAGCATCGCCATAATAAAAAGCGCCATATTTGTTTAAAGTTACAAACAAATGTTTTACTCCCATTTGATGAATTTGCGCACAAGCATTCAAAAATATTTCTTGGTTTGTAATTTTTGTTCCAATCAATTCCTCCAATTCATAAATATTAGGTTTTAACACATCAATAAACGCTAAATTATTTCTGATTTTTTTAATCTTAGATTGAGAAATAGGGTCCAATATCTTTGTTCCTTTGACTCGCGTTAATAATTTATTAATAATTTCTTCTTTAAAATTAGTGTCTAATACGAGAATATCATCCTCATTGACTACCTTTTCTAAAAAAGAAAGATTATTATAGCTTAATTCTTCTAAAATGTCCATACAAATCATTGCGACATACATATCTTTATTTTTATCCAAAAAAGCATAGTATTTTGAAGTCGGATATTTTTTAGAAACTATACAATAAGATGCATCTACACCCAACTCTTCTAAATCATTTAAAATACGTTTACCTTCCTCGTCATCACCTACCACACTTATAAACTTTATTTCTTCTTTTAATCTAGCCAAGTTTTCACAAATATTTCGCGCAACTCCTCCATAACCTTTGCTTTCAGAAGCAGGATTAGAATTATTTAAAATAATATTTTCATATGAAGAAATAAAAACATCAACATTGGCTCCACCAACTATATAAATCACAATATTTTCTCCATCCTTTCTAAATCTTCTTTGAAAGTAACTTTAAAATTGTTAATATCACCAAGGACAAAACTTATAGGGTTTTTTAGATAATGATAAACAAGAGAGGAATCATCACGAAAATCACCAAATTTATTATCCTTATCACACATTTCAAAAGCTTCAACTAATTCTTTTTTTCTAAATCCTTGAGGCGTTTGAACAACTAATGTTCCTATTCTTCTAGATGATTTATCCAACTCATCTTTAATAACTGGTATCACATTACTTGAAAGATTAATAACTCCATCAATAACATCTTCAATTATTTTTCTTGAAACATTAACTCTTGCCCCATCATGAATTAGTACAATATCATTATTAATGTTTTTGACTCCCTCAAAAACAGAAGCCTCTCGATTATCTCCACCAATTATCACTTTTATTTTTGAATCATCCTTATAATAATTAGTTAAAAATTCGAAATCTTCTTTTGATGCCGTAATAATGATTTCTTTTGCATCATTAAACTTTGCTACTGTATAATCCAGCAAAATTTTTCCATTAATTTGATATAACAATTTATTATATCCTAAATTCGCTCTTTTACCACTTCCAGCGCTAGTTATTATTACACTATAATTCATCAAGATCTTCCTCGCTTATCACTTTATATCCTTGTTCTTTTAATAATGATGTCGTTATTCCACTACCTTTAATTAATGTTTTAGAAAAAGTTCCGTCATAAATATATTTCACACCACAACTAGGGGATTTTTCTTTTAAAATTATTGTATCAATATCTTTGAATTTTTTAATATATTCTAGAGCCATTAAAGCCCCATCATAGTATTCTTTACTACAATCTTTTCCATCAATATTAATTATTCGGTGACCATTAATCTCACAAGGCTTTCGCGGAATATTTAATCCTCCCATAACTTCTGGACATATTATAATTGCTTCATTCATCTCCAATAATCTTTGACACTTTGCATTAAGATTATTTTTTCCATTATACTTACAATTAAATCCACATAAACAAGCTGAAATTGCATATTTAATCATTTATATCACCTTATGTCTTATTCTAACATACAAAAAACTCTTATTCAATTATTGAATAAGAGCTAATTATCTTATTTATTATCTGTTACAATTGTTCCGATAATTTTCACGTTATTTCTTTTTAAACTTGTAATAGCTTCTTTTGCCAATTCTTTATTCGTCTTTGCTTTCGAAACGATAAATATACAACCATCGCTTACTTTATCTATCAAAAGAGGTAAAGATGATAAAATAATTGACGATGTAACAATTATTACTAAATCAAACTTAGAAGAAATCATGTTGATTAATTCTATGTTTTCATTTATTTGTAATAAAATTGTTAAAGATGGCAGCAAACTTCCTCCACATAAATATTTAATTCCTTGATAATCAGTAATATTTTCTTCACAATTAGTCTTATTAATAATGGAATCACTAAGTCCTTTTTGACTTGAAGTAAAGTCAAGAATTAAAACGCTTCTATTTTCTTCTATATAACATTTCGCTAAGTTAAAAGCAACATTAACACTATTTTCAACTTGACTACTTGAAGTAATTTGTAACTTTTTATAATTTTTGTGGTTATCTAAATTGATTTTAACTCGACGATAAGCCTCATTCATCTTTGAAAGAGGATTATTCAACAACTCTGAACTTACCATTAGTGATCTTCCTCCCTTTTAATTTCTTTTATATAAGGAATTATTTCAATTGTTTTAACCCCAAGATGATGTTCAATTTCATCAACAGATCGATATGTTTTATCGCTAAATATTATATATAATAAATAGCCAAAAGCTACTGCACTTCCCAAGAAAAAGAAAATTAAAATATCTTTTTTTGTTTGCGTTTGTACAATTGGATCTGAGCCATTAGACATTATCTTTAAAGTATTACAAATTAAGTTGTAGTTTGGTTTTCCTTCTTCGTTGGTACTATTAGAAACTTTCAATGCATTTGTCATAACACTATCAACAACTTCTTGAACCATTTCTTTGTTGTGTTTACTAGTATAAGAAATGGTAATTACTAGTGATGAACTATCTAAGGAAACGTTTAAATTTGCTTTTAATTCATTTAAACTAATATTTGTATCTTTAGAAACCTCTATTAAAACAACATCTTGTTTGATAAAACTAGCTACAGAATTGGCAATACTTTTTGAATAATTATAATCATTAGTTGGGTTGTTTGTCCCGGAATCAAATGAAACAATCATTGTACCTCTTGACGTATATGTAGGACCTTGAATTTTTCCAAGGGAAAAACCACCAATTGTAAAAAGAACTACAATTGCGACTAAAATAACCAATTTTTGTTTTATTTTTTTAAATATATCATTTAGAGAAATACCTTCTTCATCATAACACTTGTTTTCTTCATTCATGTTTTTATACCTCCAATATGATTATTATACTATATTTTCTTAAGTATAACCATCATATTACTTTATTTTACATAATATTTAAGTATTCCATTTACCCAAACTTTTAGTGTTCCGGTCGATTTAGTCCCAATTTGGAGCAATTCAATGCTATTTTTACTTTCTAATAAATAGCCTTGTTCATTAATTGTATAATTATCACTTTCACAAAAAACTCGATCAATCTCTTCTTTCTCCATTTTCTTAATATCATAATTGCTGAAGCCATCATTTTTAATAATTGTAATGTGCTTATTTTTGTTATAAATAATCGCTTTTAGCATGCACATATACTATAGTTAAAACTTCATCTTCAATTTTTGAAGTCAACTTATTACTTTTAATTGCATAAATAAAATCCTGATATCTAAATGTATAAAAATTATTATTTCTAATTATAAATTTAATGCAGTTATCTTTAATCAAAAAAATATTTCCACTTTTCGAAAAAATTATCCCTATATCATCCTTTTTTAGATAATTATCAATTTTTTCTTTTGAAAATTCTTCACGATTAATGATTCCACCATTTTTGTTAACTATGAACACTTGTTGCTTAGAACATCTTTTCATATTACAAGCATCCATAAATGTGAATATCGGTTCTTCTACAACGTGTTGTTTATATACACATGCAATCGGACCTACTATTTTATTATCTTTAATTAACATCAAGGCACTTAAAAGAAAATTATCAAAAGCACTCAGATTCTCGATATTTAGGAATGCATAAATCTCTTTTTTAATCGTTCTTTGATAATGACAAAAAATATCCTCAATACCTAAATAATTATTTTTGATACCATTATTTTCCAAATTATTATATGAAATTTTGATTAATGATTGTAAAATTTGATTAATAAAAGCAAACGATTCAATTTTGTAAACATTATTAACGGGAACAAAATAGCCATAATCACTAGATAATGATGGAAAGAAAAATAGTTTATTTTTGTAAAAATAAACATAATCTTTAATCTCAAAATTAATTGAGCTAATATATTGTAAATCGGTTTCTAACATTCCTAATATTGGAAATATAAAATCACTTATAATTGTTCGAAACTCGTATTTTGCATCATACTTCTTGCATTTATACTTTATCATTTTATCACCACTTTATTTATTGATACGTTTAGAGAATTAAAAAAGTGCCAATTCATTAGTTAAATTAGCAACTTTTTGTGTTTATAAATGATAATAGAAAAAATCAAAGTTAATAATTCGGCAATTGGCATTGTTAAGAATACTCCGTCTGCTTTAAAAAATATTGGCAAAAAATAAATAAAGATTAAGACAAAAACTAATGATCGCAATGTCGAAATGATAGCTGATGATAAACCATCACCTAAGGCAGTAAAATAACTTGACATAAATACATTTACTCCAACAAATAGAAATAATATTGCAAACAAATGCAATCCATGTAGCGTTATGTCATAGACTTCTTTACTTTCAGCAAAAATATTTATAATTGCTGAAGAAAAGCCATAAGATATGACTAATATAATTAAAGTTGTATAAGCAATTGTAATCATACTATATCGAATTATTTGTTTAATTTTTTTAGCATCATTAGCTCCATAACTATAACTAATAAGAGGGCTACTCCCAACTGCTATCCCCATATAAAATGATAAAAAGAAATAATATAAATACATTAAAATGGTAATTGAGGCAATTCCATTTTCACCATAATACTTTAAAATTACAATGTTAAAAATTAATGTTGTGATTCCACTCGAAAGTTCAGTTAACATCTCACTGCTCCCATTACTCATACTTTTAAATAATACTTTAAAATTAACAAGTGGTACCTCAAAATGCAGATGACCAAAAAACAGAAAATACATTAATCCGATTAAACCACTTAATCCAATAGATAAAATCGTTCCTAAGCCAGCACCAAACGTCCCTAAATCAAATACCAAAACAAACCAATAGTCAAGAATAACATTTAATATTAAACCAATTCCCGACATAATCATGCTAATTTTACTATTCCCATCAGTTCGGGCTAAATATTCAAAGAATAATTTAAAGGAGACTGGAACAAAACCAATAAACATCATTCGGCAATAAGGCAAAACATAAGGCATAAGTAATTCGCTAGCACCTAAAAATATACATATTTTTTCCAAGAATAATATTCCAAAGATAGTAGATAATATTCCGATTATCAAAAGAAATAAAGCAATAAACGAAAAATATCCATTTACTTCTTTATCTTTACCGCTACCTAGTTTTTCACCAATTATTGCAGAGATTCCCGTAGAAAGCATTACAGCAACTCCAAAAGTAAGAGATAATACGGGTAGTACAATATTAATACCAGCTAAAGCAAGTTCTCCACCACTACTTTTTACAACAAAAAAACCATCAATAACTGTATAAAATGAAACAAAAATCATCGTAATAATCGACGGTAAAAGCTGTTTCAAATATTTGGAATAATTTAATTTTTGTTGATAATAACTAATATTCATTTTATCTCTCCTCTTTTCTGTTTATATTATAAACTCTATACTAAATATAGAGTCAATACACTATTAATTATGATATAATAACTTTGAAAAGAGGTATTGTTAAATGGATCAAATTTATCGAGAAGTTGAGCTTTTATTATCAAGTGATCAAAGTGGTCATAATATGCAGCACATAAATCGGGTAATTAATTTAAGCTTAAAATTTAATCAAACAGAAAAAGGTAATCCACAATTAATTTATCTTATTGCCTTATTACATGATGTAGACGATTATAAGTTATGCAATAAATATGATAGTGATAATTTAACTAATGCAATAACTATTATGAATAAATGCAATATTGACGTAGAAACCAAAAATCATGTTTTAAAAGCTATTAATGAAATTGGTTATTCGAAAAGATTAAAAGGTATAACACCAACCAGTCTAGAAGCCAAAATTGTTTCTGATGCAGATATGTGTGATGCCTTAGGAGCCAATGGTATTTTAAGAACCTATCAATATGGTTTAAACAAAAATAGGCCTTTCTTTGATAAAAATAATCTTCCTAATGCCGATATTGATATAAATATTTATACAACTAAAACTTCGACTGGAATCAATCATTTTTTTGAAAAATTATTAAGATTAAAAAACTTAATGCTAACTGAAGAAGGAAAAAAAGAAGCTTTATATCGTCATTCATTAATGATTGCTTTTCTAAAACATTATTTTGAGGAAGAAAATGCCAAAATGTGGTTAACTTTATTATCAACATTCGAAAAAAATAATTTTTAATTGAACATTAATGAATATTTTATACACTGCATTTAATGACAAAATAATTCATCAAAAATAATGTTAGATAAAATTCAACTATCAAATGAAAACAAATTATATTTAAAAAATAGTTTTAATACAAGCGATAAATGACTGCAAAAGAAAATTAATTTAAATAAATGCGATTTAATAATTTCATTGTGGCAAGCATCACTAAAACAAGATAATATTAGAATAGAAATTATTGATAAAAAAAGAAAGTAAGATTTATGAGAGTGACTATAATTATCTGTCATTAAAAAAGCTAGAATCAAATAATTATCAAGTCAAAACTTCTAGAAATGCCGGGAATTGGTATTGCAATAATATCTTTTTTAATGATTTAAAATACAACAAAGAAAATAATCTAAACTATAAGATGATTTTCATTCATATTCTATATATTGACAAAATTAGTAATATTGAAATTTTGCCACAATTGTTTATATTAAATAGTGATTAATCAAAAAAAGATTATCGGTTTTTGATAGTTTTTTAACTAAAGATTTATTTTTCATAAAAAAAATCAACCTCTCAGTTGATTTAAACATTAACATCACATATAGTGATGGTTTTATCATAATGGAGCAAGTGACGGGAATCGAACCCGCGTAGTCAGCTTGGAAGGCTGAAGTTCTACCATTGAACTACACTTGCATATATCTGGCGGTCTTGACGGGGATCGAACCCGCGATCTTCTCCGTGACAGGGAGACATGTTAACCACTACACCACAAGACCAAATGGTGATCTGTACGGGATTCGAACCCGTGAGTGCATGCGTGAAAGGCATGTGAGTTAAGCCACTTCTCCAACAGACCGAAATCGATGGCGGAGTAGGCGAGACTCGAACTCGCGCGCCAGTTACCCGACCTATATCCTTAGCAGGGATACCTCTTCACCAACTTGAGTACTACTCCAATGTGCTAGTTAATAATACCACATTTTTTAGATGTTGACAACTATTTTTTTTATAAAGAAAAAAAGTCTAGTTTTTCTTATAATTAGAGATATTATTAATTTTCTTAATTTCACATAATATTGATAACTTGTTGTTTTTAATAATAGTATGATATAATTTAAAATAAAATATTTTTACTATTATTTTATGGAGGAATCATTATGGATAATAATGTCAAAGAAGCATATAACAAAATTTGTGATCACTGGTCAACATTTCGTAATAACACCCCTATCAACCAATGTATTATTGACTTTGCTAAAATGTTAAAACCCAACTCGCACATCTTAGATGTTGGTTGTGGTTCTGGATATCCAATAGCTTCATATTTGTCAAAATTAGGTTTTAAAGTTACAGGTATAGATATTTCTAATGAAATGATTAAAAAAGCCCAGCAACTCAATCTGCCTAATGCCTCTTTTATAGTTGAGGATCTTTTAAATTATAAATCAGAAGAAAGATACGATGCCATCATTGCTTTTGACTCAATTTGGCATATAGATTACGATAATCAAGAAAAGATATATCAAATTGTCTCTTCTCTACTAGTTCCTAATGGATTATTTATATTTACCCATGGTAAAAATGATGGTGAAATAATTGGCACCATGTGGGGTGAATCATTCTATCATAGTGCTTTAGATGCCAAAAAAGTTGTTAATTTATTAGAACAAAATCATTTTAAAATTGTTGCTTATGTTGAAGACTATGAAGAAAAAACAACTGGTGATCGAGAGTTACTCATTGTCGCTCAAAAAATCTAAATTATTTAGTATTTATTTGCTTCAACGATATTTATAAAGTCTTAAAAAGTGATAAAAAGCACCTAATCAAAGAATAAAATCTTTATTTGGGTGCTTTTAAATTACTCATCTTTTTTATTATCGTTTGAGTGATTATCACTATTATTTTTCAATTCGTCATCGATTAATTTTGATTGAGTAGTTCTCATCGCAACATTCAAATATTCTTTATAAATCTTTTTAATATTTTCACGATGATTCTTATCATAATAGTAATAATTTGCTAAAACATTTATAAAAAATAATGGTGTCATTAAAATGAAAATTACCACTACAACAATAAAATACATTAACATAAAATTAACATTGATATTATATAGAAGTGTTGAGAGTAACTCTAAAATAATGATTAACACTATATATAGTACTAAAAACAAATTATTCATTAAACGATACCCTCTACTCTTTAAATTTTTAGATAGTTTTTTAGCCGAATCAAGAGTAAAAGTTGTTTCAAAACAAATAAATGGTGTAAACGAACGTTTAACAAAAATATTAAATGATACAATCAATGATGTTAAAATGGCTACGTAATTAACAACTAAAAACATTGGGTTAGTTGTTATAAGTTCATACATTGCTTCCATCATAGCTTGCATATCGCCTGAATTAATAATATCAAAAATTGGATGTCCTTGATTTTCTAAAACAATCATAATCATTGAATAACCAATACTTGATATAACAAACCATACCAAGATACCCAACAAAACGGCTTTTACTAATATTTTAGTTGCAAGTGATAATGACATTAAAAAATTTTTAAATCCAAAATATAAATCTTTATTAACTACCTCACGATTATCTCCTAACTTCATTGCAATGGCATAAATGGAAATTATGAATGGAAGAATTAAAAATAATAAAATAACGATAGTACCGCTTATCATTCCAACAAAGAAAGATACTCCAAAAATAATTCCTAAGGCTAATGATAAAGTTAATAATAACCCTTTATTTTTGTTAAAAGTTTTACTTGCTTTTTGTATATATTCTTTCAAAATTATCTCCCTTTCTCTAAATAATTTTTAGCTAAACCACCTAAAGATGTCTCTTTGTAATCTTGTTTTAAATGGTCACCAGTTTCTTTCATTACAGCAATTACATCATCAAAAGATACACGATTTCGACGATATTTAGAAATATATCGTCCATAGATAGCTGCATCATAAGCTCTTAATGCTGCTACTCCATTTCGTTCGATACAAGGAATTTGAACATAACCTAAAACTGGATCACAAGTTAATCCGAGATGATGTTCCATAGCCACTTCACTAGCGTATTCAATTTGGTGAATATTCAACTCAAATAAATAAGCTGCCATACTGGCCGCCATTGAACAGGCTGTTCCAATTTCAGCTTGACAACCACCAACAGCTCCCGAGATTGAAGCATTAGTCTTTACTAAATTACCAATAACCCCGCCTACCGCTAGCGCATCAATTAACTTTTCTTTTTTTACTCCTTGGTGCTTATAAAAATAATAAAGAATAGCTGGAACAACTCCGCTAGCTCCACACGTTGGGGCCGTTACAATTTCTCCACCGGAAGCATTCTCTTCACTAACAGCATACGCATAAGAAGTAACTAACATTTTCGTTCTTTCAGAACTATTTTTTTCACTAACATCCAAATTTAAAGCTTCTAAATATAAATCTTTAGCGACTTTTTCTAATTTTAATGCACCTGGAATAATACCAGTAGCATTTAACCCTCGTTCAACACAATTAAACATTTTTTCTAATACTTCGTACAAATATGGTTTAATACCATCATCATATCGATAAACTAATGTAGGAAGATCAATATTTTCTTTTTTTAGTGTCTCTTTAATCATTTTCATTGAATTGAATGGAAAAACATCAATTGTTTTCTCATTTTTTTCATTTTGAAAAGAAATACGTCCTCCTCCCAATGAAAAAGCTCTTAAACGAGCAATTTCTAAACCATCATCATAGGCGATTAAATCCATTGTATTTGGATGTTCGACTTGACTTTCAATATCAAAAATCACTTTACACATTTTTGGACTAGATGTTTTTTGTAAAATATAATCCGTTAGATGTCCTTTACCCGTAAGAGCCAAACTGCCATATAAAATCACTTCATAATTAGTTGCATTAGGATATTTATCAATAAATTTTAACAGGGCTCTTTTGGGGCCAATTGTATGGCTTGAAGAAGGCCCGGGTCCAAAACGATATAATTCTCTTAAAGACTCCATAATTATTTTCCTTTTCGATGCGATTGCGATGCATTACTAATTTTATATATATTTTGAATAATTTCTTCAGTTTCCTTATCACTAAAACGATTATCATTATTCTTTTCAATATGCAACAAAGTTTTTTCGAAATCTTTGTAATTGATAAATATTGAATTACTGTTAACTAAATCTAATTGATAAACATCTAATGAATCACCATAAAAAATGACATTTTTAAAACTTTCTAATGGAATATCAACATTAGACGCTAAAATTTTGATTCGTAAATAGTTTAAGTTTAAAGGATTATCAACATGCGTTAATCCTCTTTCGTCTTTTAGAAACCACTTATCATCAATTTCTTTTCCGTTTAATATTCCACGCCAAAAAACATTTTTAATAACATAAACATATTTATTAGTCACCAAAACATTATCAATAATCGTATCTTTTGAATTATTGACGCGAACAACAATATTAGACATGTATAAATAGTCATAATCGTTAGCAATTTTTTTTAGTTTTTTCTTTATTGGAGCATTTTTAAAGAAACCAAACTTAAACATTTTAATTTGGTCTTTAAAGATAAATAATACAGAAAGAAGCAACAGTAAAACAATGACAAGGATAAAAATAATATTTCCCATTATGCAATTTCTAAAGCAATTTCCATCATCTCAAGGAAGTGCTTTTCTCTTTCTTCACTTGTTGTTTCTTTATGGGTAATAAATGAATCAGATACAGTTAAAATAGTTAAAGCTTGTTTATTTAAATAACTAGCAGTTGCAAATAAAGCATAAGATTCCATTTCAACAGCTAAAACACCTAAATCTTTCCATTTTTTCCATCTATTGCTATCAGCATTATAGAAAATATCACTTGATAAAACGTTACCAACATGAACGTTCATCTTTTTATCTTTAGCGTATGTATAAGCTTTATTCAATAAATCAAATGATGATATAGCGCTAAAAGTACCGTTATTTAAATCATATTGGCTTGCCCAATTTGAATCTGTACAAGCTGCTTGAGCTAAGATAACATCATAAACTTCACATTTTTCATTATAAGCACCGCAAGTACCAACGCGGATGATTTTTTCAACTCCATAATTATTAAATAATTCATATGAGTAAATGCCGATTGAAGGCATTCCCATTCCACTACCCATTACTGATACTTCTTTTCCCTTATATGTACCAGTATATGCAAACATATTTCTAACTCCGTTAACTAATCTAACATTTTTTAAAAATTTTTCAGCAATAAATTTTGCTCTTAAAGGATCTCCAGGCATAAGAACTGTTTTAGCAAAATCGCCTACTTTAGCGGCATTATGTGGTGTTGACATAAAATTATTTCCTCCTATTTACAATCAATTACATAAGTTTTTCCAACAATATCAGCTATTGATGCATTATCTTTACGAAACATCATTAAAAGCAAAGATACGATACTAGCTGCCATAAAAGTGCTAACCATAACTAATGTGTTACCGACAACTTGTCGAACAAAAAGTGTTTTAAAATCAACATTTTTCCCATCCTCTTTAACCATCGCCATATGGAATAAACGTTGACCAATTGTTGCACCCTTATTCACAAGAGGCAAGACAACCAAATAACCAATAAAATAAATTTCAATTAATAGACCAGCTCCTAAAAGTTTAATTAATGAAACAGCATCCAAAACTGCTGATGTATTCTTAGTAAATAGAATTGTAATAATATCTGCCGTAGAAGTTAAAATTAATATTAATAAAATTACTCCAAGATTAATTAAACCATCAATGACAGCACCCATTATACGATATTTCACTGGTGTTAATTTTAATTCCATTATAATCAGCTCCTTTGTTTTATTATATAATAGATTAAATATTTTTTAAATATTTATTTTTATGTTGTAATATTTAACATTTCATTTTAATATAAACTTAAGGAAGTGATTAAAATGAAACAATATGATTTACATTACTTGCGTTTATTGTCTAAAGGTTTTCCAACAATTCAAGAAGCCTCTACCGAACTAATAAATCTAGAAGCAATACTAGAATTACCAAAAGGTACCGAACATTTTTTAAGCGATATTCATGGAGAAAGTAAAGCTTTCAATCACATTCTAAATAATTGTAGTGGCAATCTTCATTACAAATTACACCTTCTTTTTAAGGATGAATTAGATGAAGAACAGATTAAAGAACTTGCAACCTTAGTCTATTATCCTAAAGAAAAACTTGAAATTTTAAAAAATAACACAAACAATATCGAATTGTTTTATGAAGAAACATTAACTAGACTAGTAAAACTTCTTCAAAATTGTTCATCTAAATATACTAAAAGTAAGGTAAGAAAAGCATTACCAAAAGATTTTGCCTATATTTTAGAGGAACTTCTCTATAGCGATAATACCTTAAATAAAATTGATTATAATCATAAAATTATTCAATCAATTGTTAATATCGATCGTGCGGATGCTTTTATTATTCAAATTTGTAAAGTTATTAAAAAATTGGCAATCGATCATCTTCATATTGTTGGTGACCTTTTTGATCGTGGCCCTTCTCCTGATGAAATAATCGAAAATTTAATGTCCTTCCATGCTGTCGATATTGAATGGGGAAATCATGATTGTCTTTGGATGGGTGCATGTAGTGGTAGCCCAGCATGTATTGTTACAGTTTTAATCAACGCCATTAAATATAACAACTTAGAATTCATTGAAGATGGATACGGTATTAATTTACTTCCATTATTCCGTTTCGCTAATAAAACATATAAAGTTAATAAACTATATTATCCAAAAGTTGAACGATTAAGTTATTCCATCAGCGACTTTAATTTATTAGCCAAAGTCCATAAAGCATTGATGGTTTTAATGCTTAAACTTGAAGGCCAAATTATTAAACGTCATCCAGAATTTGATATGAATGATCGTCTATTGCTCGATAAAATTGATGTTAAAAACAATTTGGTTACAATCGCAAATCACAAATATCAATTAAAAGATACAGATTTTCCAACCATTGATTGGAATGATCCATATACATTAAGTAAAGATGAACAAACGATTATCAATCGTTTAATCCATACTTTCCGTTATTCAACCAAACTTCGCCAACACATTAAATTTCTTTACTCTAAAGGATCGTTGTATCGTGTCTTTAATAACAACTTACTATTTCATAGTTCAATCCCCTCAAATGACGATGGAAGTTTTAAAGAATTTCATTTTGAAAATAAAACTTATAAAGGTAAGGAATTGTTAGACTATCTTGACTTAAAAGCTCGCGTTGGTTTTTATTCAAAAATTGATAGTGATGAAAAATTATCTGGTGAAGACATTTTATGGTTTTTATGGTGTGGTAAAGATGCACCAACTGTTGGTCGAAAAAAAATAGCCACATTCGAACGTTTATATATCGATGATAAATCCACCCACGAAGAGCCAAAAAATGCCTATTATCACCTAATAAATAATGAAAACTATGTAAATGCTATTTTCAAAGAATTTGAGTTAGATATCAATAACACTCCACATATTATCAATGGTCATATACCAGTCAAACGTGATGAAAGTCCAATTAAATGCAATGGTAAAGTAATAGTTATTGATGGTGGATTTTGTAAAGCTTATCATAAAACTACTGGTATAGCCGGATATACAATGTTCTACAATTCATGGGGTATAAGATTAGCCGCTCACCAAGAATTTACAACGTTAGAGGATGCAATTTATAATAATCGTGATATAATATCTACGACTGTAGTTTATTCAACAAATGATAAACGAATCAAAGTTAAAGATAGCGATGTTGGCAAAGAATTACAAAAACAAATTGATGAATTAAAAGATTTATTATATTGCTATCGTAATGGTTTAATTAAGGAGAAGACAAAATGAAAATAGCGATTTATCCCGGAAGTTTTGATCCAATTAGTAATGGACATCTTGAAATTATTGAAAAAGCGAGTAAATTGTTTGATAAATTAATTATCACAATAACAATTAATGAACACAAACATTGCCTATTAACCGTAGATGAAAGAAAACAATTAATCTTAGAAGCAACTAAACATTTACACAATATCAGCGTTGAAATCAACACTGGTTTAACTGTTGACTTTGCATTAAAAAATAATGCCAATTACATTGTCAAAGGCATTAGAAATGGTTATGATTTAGATAATGAGTTAACTCAAGTATTCTTTAATGATCATTTAAACACTTCTATTCAAACCGTTTTCTTATTACCAACTTTCAAAAATATTTACATTTCAAGTAGTGCCATCAAAGAACTATATCATTTCGGCGGTGATTTTAAAGATTATGTTCCTGAATGTGTCTACAATTTATTAAACAACAAAAAAAGGTCTAAATAGACCTTTTTATTATGATTAATAATTTACTTTTCTAACTTCAAAGTAAGCTTGTTTATGAGCACAAACTGGGCAAACTTCAGGAGCTTTTACACCAATGTGTAAATGACCACAGTTTCTACACTCCCAAACAACTACATCTGTTTTTTCAAATACCTTAGCTTCTTTAACATTCTTTAATAAAGCTTGATATCTTTCTTCGTGCTCTTTTTCAATTTTAGCTACACCTTCAAATTTTGCAGCGATTGATAAGAAACCTTCTTCTCTAGCAACTTTAGCCATTTCTGAATACATTTCTGTCCATTCATAATTTTCACCAGCTGCAGCTGATTCTAAATTTGATGCTGTATCTTTTAATTCACCTAATTCTTTAAACCATAATTTAGCGTGTTCTTTTTCATTATTAGCTGTTTGTTCGAAAATTGCAGCGATTTGTTCATAACCTTCTTTTTTGGCAACTGAAGCAAAGTAAGTATATTTATTTCTTGCTTGAGATTCGCCAGCAAATGCGATACGTAAATTTTGTTCTGTTCTTGAACCTTTTAATTCCATAATTAAAATCCTCCCTGTACGTACTTTTATTTTACATCTTTTAACCTTAAAGTCAAATATTTTGCTTTCAATTAAATAAAGTATTTTGTAAAATAAAAATGGTGATATTAATGAATAACATATTTGAAAGAGAAATAATGATATTAGGTGAAGATTTTTATAAATTAAAAAATAAAAAAGTTTTAGTGTTTGGTATTGGTGGTGTTGGTGGTCACGCAATTGAAACACTCGCACGTTGTGGTATAACTACTATAGGAATTGTTGATAATGATATTGTTAAATTATCAAATATTAATCGTCAAATTATTGCAACTTATTCAACAATCGGTCATAAAAAAGTCGATGTTATGAAATCGCGATTAATAGATATTAATCCAAATATTATCGTTAATAAATATGACATATTTGTTAATAATGATAATGTTAATTTAATTGATATTAAAAATTATGATTATGTCATTGACTGTATTGATACTATTTCAAGTAAATTAAGCATAATTAAAATTTGTAAACAATTTAATATCCCATTAATTGTTTGTTTAGGAACAGGAAATAAGTTAGATCCAGCCAAATTTGAAATTAATGATATAAGCAAAACTTCATACTGTCCATTAGCCAAGTCAATGCGTAACCTTTTACGTAAAGAAAATATTAAAGATGTAACGGTACTTTTTTCTAAAGAAGAAGCTAAAAAATGTAGCATTAATGAGGATGGTCGAAATATCCCCGGTTCAATTGCCTTTACACCAAGTGTTGCCGGGATTCTTTTAGCAAGACATGTAATATTAAATTTAATAAAATAAAAAAACCTCATCAATGAGGTTTTATTGTTTATAATCATATCTACTTAAAACTTTATAATCCGTTTTGGCAACATTTGTTTGTGGCATATATTTTAAATAAATAATTTCCTTTGGAACAGCAAAAGTAGATATATGACGCTTGATATCCTCTTTTATTCGTTCGTCCAAATTATCTTTAAATCCTTTATTTAAGACAATATATAAACGTAATGTATCGCTTTTAACCGATACCAAACATGCATCTTTAACTTCTATATAGTTCGTTATCATTTTCTCAATTTCGCTAGGAAAAACATTTATTCCTTTTACTTTTAATAATCGTTTTATTCTTTGTTTAAAAAATAAAAATCCTTCATTATCAAGATATCCCAAATCACCTGTTTTAACATATCTTTGGTTATTAATTTTGATGAATGGATTTATCTCATTTAAATATCCATTCATTAGTGTTTTTCCACCAACCACAATTTCTCCAATAGTATTAGGTGAGACAATTTTATTATGTTCATCCACAATTTGTATATCGACACACGACAAACCTTTGCCAACACTTCCATCTTTGTTATTTTGAAAATTATTGACCGTGCAGACAGTAACTGTTTCGGTTAGCCCATATCCTTCAAAAAGACGGCAGTCTGAGTTATTTTCTTCCATTCGCTTATTAAAACGAGCAATTAGATTTGGTGAAACAAAATCACCGCCGATAAAGCAAATACGAAGATGACGTAACAATTTACCATTAAATTTCTCTTTAGCAAGTAAAGCTTCAAAAAGAGCTGGAACACCAATAATATAGTTTACTTTACGTTTTTTGATATATTTAATTACTTCTAATGGGTGAAACTTAGGCATTACATTAATTGCACCGCCGTGCATTAACATTGCATGAACTCCCATACATAAACCAAAACCATGAAACATTGGTAAAACGGCCAACATATATAAACCTTTTACTTCTTTCTCGCTAACATTAAGAATATAATTCCCTTCAGCGACCAAATTATTCATAGCATATGAAGATAATTGAATAATTTTAGGTTCACCACTACTACCGCCGGAATTTAACAATACAGCACAATCATCATAGACATTATTCACAACAAAGTCTTGTTCTTTTTTGTGTAATAATTTATGAAAATCAAAACAATTTTTATACTCTTTAATACTAGGTATCTTGTTTTGACGTTTAAATATGGTACTAGGAATTTTTCCTAAAATACGTGCTGGATCAATAATAATAACAGGAAAATTTGAATTATTTAATATGTTAGAGTAAGTTTTTATACTTGTATTCAAAATAATTAAACATTTAGAATGAACTTCATTCATGTTTTTAACTAGAGTCTCTTCTTGCATAAGCGGGTGTACCATATGGTTGATTGCGCCTATTTTATTTATGGCATAAAAAGCGGTAATTGACTCTACAACATTGGGAGCGCAAATTGTAACTACATCTCCTCTTTTAATATTTAACGTAATCAATCCATTCGCAAAACTATCAACCATTCGCAAAAAGCAATCATAATTAATACTTTTTCCCTTATAAAAAAGGCATGGATTATTATAATGTTTTAAGGCGCATTGCTTTAATGAACCATATAACGAAGAATTAATCTGCATTTTTTCCCCTCCCTATAATCTTAAACCACTACATAAACAAACAATAAAAATCAAAACATATAATATAACTGGTGAAACAACATAAACTACCAATGTGTTTCTCCCAACAAAACAAATAGGTTTATTCCATTTACCATCAAAAAAGGGTAATAATGATTTGCGATTATCATAAATAGTCTTTCCTATAAATACTCCGATAAAAATCAAACCAACAAAAAATAGTCCAAACGAGTCAGCACCAAAAGCTTTTAATCCAATTAATACTTCTATCAGTGTTTCAACATCCTTAATATCATTTACTCCTTGTGGATAATACATATTATAGTTTAATCCTATCATAAATATAATTACACCAACTGATACAAACCATAATTTATTACCTGGAATTAATTCTAACAAGCAACTTAGAAGAATACCCGTTCCAATAAGATGTAAAATACCAAACAAAATGAATACATCATCGAATCCAAGCTTAGCCAAAATAAACGTCACTATCGAAATTAAAACACCTACTCCAAAAATTTGTAATCCTCTTTTTAAATTATTTTTAGAAAAATGACAAGAAATGCCAACTAAAAGCAAGAAAATAGTAACAAAGACTATATGGCCATAAAATCTTAACGATGAATTCCAATAATTATTAGCAAATTTGACTAATGTTTCAATAAATGATGGCGCATTATGATAATTGCTAAAAATATATGGAATAGTCATTAAATAATACATAAAATGATCAAAAACCATCAATAATATTGATAATCCCCTTAAAAAATCTATTTCCCATATTCGATTAGTTCGTTTTTTCATTCTTTTTTTCCTCAATAGCTTCCTCAAACATTTTTTCAATTTCTTTAACGCAATTATCTAATTTAAATTGTGACGCATAATCTATGTATTTTTTACTTAATTCATCGCGAATAAACTTATTTTCAATTAAAAAATCTATTTTATCTTTCAATGAAGTACTATCACCATGTTCAAATAAATTGTATTCACTAAGAGCAAATTGCTTTGTTGCACATAATTCATTATTTGAAATAATTGGTACTAACCCACAACTAAAAGCCTCAATACAACTAATTGCTTCAATTTCCACATCGCTTGCATGAACATACAAATCGCTATAATTAAGTATTTTTAACAAATTTTGTTGATCTACATATTGAAAAACAATTGGATTGGTTAAACCTGCTCCTTGCTTAACCAAACTATCTTTCATAGGACCTTTACCAATTAAGAATAATTGGATATTTTTTTCGTATTTACTTTTTTTTACTGCATCAATAATTAAATCTTGACGTTTTTCCCGCGAATATCTTCCGACCATAACAATAATAATTTTATCTTTATACAAAATTGGTTTTTCGATTTCAATTGGTTTAAAATCATCTGATACCCCATTAGAGATAACGTGCAACTTTGCTTGATAATTATGCTCCTCCAATTGTTTCTTAATCATATTAGAAGGGCAATGAATATGGTTGAATTTTCGATAAAAATGCTTTAAAAAGGAACTATATATTAAATCATTAACTACTTTGGATTTATTTAAATAAAGAGTGGAAGTGATATTCTCTGGCTGTACATGAAACGCTGCTGTAGTTGGAATTCCTAATTCATCAGCAATTTTTTTAGTCTTTTTTTGTAATCTAAAAGGCATCAAAAAATGGACAACATCACTACCTTCAATAGCTTTTTTTATAGTCTCTGGTTCAGGACGAGCAAAAATCATTCCTTGAGATTCAATCAAATTTTGAAAAAGAGGTATATGATACTGCTTTACAACAAAAACATCCTCTCCATCAACTTTGCTTCCTGTAATTACTCTTACTGTATGTCCATGTTTTTTTAAAGTTTCACATAAGCGCATAGCTGTAACAGTTGTCCCATTATTTGTTGAACCATACTGATCCATCACTAGCGTAATTTTCATAAACCTCTTCTCCTTTAATATTTCGTATCAATAATGAATTATAAAATTCTTGACTATGGCGCAAAGAATAATATCCACTTATTAAAGCAAATACTATTCCAACCGAATTGACTATTATATCCCCCATCGTATCCATCAATGCTTGTCGACCAACTAAATTAATACCATTTCCATCCATAAATTTTTGTGAATTTAATCCCCATAGTCCATCCATAGTAAATTCAGTTAGTTCCCACATAATGCCTAAAGTTTCGGCAATAGCAAACGATAAAATAAGAAGCATCCATGGATGACGTTTTACTCGTTCTTCACCAACAATCACGTTCACCAATGAAAAAGATAAATAAGTTAATAAAACAGCGCTGGTAAAATGAAGCATATTATCCCAACTACCAAAACGATAGTAAAATGAGAAATATTCCCCTAAAACAACAGCACAAAATAAAAATATCTCAAAAATAATAATGATAGGTAAAGGCATATCAATCTTAAAAACTTTTTTTAAAAATAGAGGAATAAATAAAGCGATTAAAGCAGGAATGCCCATTACCAAAATCAATAAATAGTCACTTTGAGTTTTATCATTAATATTTCCAACAAAATCACCAGTTGGTGCACCTGGTATAGCAATAATACTTAAAATGATAGTTAAAATAAGTGATAATAAGACAATAGAAAAAACAATCTTCTCGGTAATTGATAAAACTTTGTTTTGCATAAATAACCACTCCTTTAAAAGTAACTCATTTATACTATATTTATTATCTTAAAGGAAGGTTATTTCACATTTTGTTAACTAATTTTTACATTTGAATAATAAAAAAGAAGCTAAGATAATTTCTTAACTTCTAATGTTTCATTAACCATCGCCATTAAATCATAACTATACAAAATATGTTTCATGAACAAATGATATATATATGCAGTTAGCTGATTAATTGCTAATAAAATGCCAAAAGCAATAATTAATGGGGTCGAAATGTTTTCTTCAAGAAAAGTTATTAAAAAAATGATTAATAATGAATAACTACTAATTGATAAAAATAAAGATAAAGAATACTTAAGATATGATCCAAACGCAAAATAATCTAAACGCTTATAAAATTTTATTTTTCGAGGTACTATAAATGTTTCACAAATAATAAAGATTGCATACACAATCAATAATAAGACTAGCATAAAATAAAGCGTATTGTTTTCATAAATAGGAACAATAAAAAAAGCCATAGTCAAGATAACAATAGTAAGTCCTAATAAAATAAACAAAAACAGTTTATATGTTTTCTCGATGTTTTCAAAACGAGCATCACTAAATTTGTATTCATAATAGACTGAAACATCATCGGGAATTGAAAATGTCTTCTTATAACTATTAAAATTAAAAAAACGTTTAACTATAACATATATGATAAAAACCGCTTGCGTAATAATGGCAAAAGGAAACAAATAATTATTACTAGGGATAAATAAAACAATAATTGAAGAGATAAACAAAAGCAACATCATTATTTTAGTTAAAGTCGTGCTCTCTTCTTTATGATTAAAGGTTATCTCATAAGCAATTTTTAATTTTTTATCTAATAAATCACTTGTATTAATTTCTTCCCTACCCAAAAGATAATCACTACTTACACGAAAATAATCTGCAAACAAATTGATTTCATTAATGCTAACACTACGTTTACCAGTCTCATATTGAGAAATTGCCGATACAGATAAATTTAAAGCATCTGCCACATCTTTTTGCGATAAATTATTGCTTAATCGCAAATATTTAATAATTTCACCAAATGTTTTTTTCATTTATTTCACCTTCTAGTTATCATTATATCAACAAATAAAATGGTTGTAAATTATAGTTATTTTATATATCATACAATTTAAGGAGTTGATAACTATGTATCAAAATGAAATTAAAAAACTTTCAAAATACGATAATATAATTGCTGTTTTGCGATTTATTATTTTTACTTTAATAGTGATAAGCTTATTTTTTCTTAAATATCACTTTTTTTATTTAATCACTATTTTCTTTACAATTTCTTTTGTTATGTTAATAATAATTCATGATAAAGTGATAAATAAGTTACGTTTTTATCAAGCAATTCTTGAAATATATCAAGAAATAGAACAGAAAAAAAATCTTGAATTCACTTATATAAAAACCGATTTTAAAAGCAATGATTTAGCTAAAGATTTAGACTTAGATTATTTGTTTTCACTAATCAATTGTGGTTATACTTATAAAGGGAAAAAAATCCTCTTTGAACATTTAACTGAACCAAAGTTTAGTGATAGTGAAATCATTAATCGACAACAAGCTGTTAAGGAAATGTTTGAAAAACATAATGTATTTAACAAAAAATTTCAAGCTTATTCTAAAATGAAAAAAAGCCGAAAAATTTCATACAATTTTGAAAATTATCTTTTTAAAGAAAAAAACAAATATCAAGACATCTATCTTTTATTACTTCTCATAGGATTTATAGATATTTTAGGTATCATTTTCAATATTTTTCCTTGGTGGAGTATACTAATCCTATTTATTTTTAATTATTTGGTAAAAAATAAACAAAAACAAGAACTAGATGAATATTTAACTGCTTTAGATTCATTAAGTTTAACATTCGAAACTTATAATAATTTGGCATCATTAATTAATACTGAAAAATTTGAATGCGAATATCTAGTTTCATTAAAAGAGCAATTATTAAAAGGACAAATTGCGTTCAAAAAATTAATCTTCATTAACAATCTTGCAAATTTTGTTAAAAATCCATTTACTGATTTTATTTTTTCTGGTTTCTTTGCATTAGTTGGTAATGTTTATACACTATTCATTAAATGGGGTAAAAAATACAAAAATGATTTATATCAAAGTATTGATGCCATTGCAGCTATTGAAGAAATAATATCATTGACAACAATTAATGAAGTTTTCCCCTCTTCTACGCCAACTCTTATTAACAAAACAAAAATTGCTTTTACTAATCTAAGCCATCCTTTAATTAAAAATTACGTCAGTAATGATGTTAATTTCAGCAAAAACAGCGTCGTAATCACTGGATCAAATATGTCTGGTAAAACAACATATTTACGTAGTATCGGCATCAATTTGGTCTTAGCATTAAATGGAGCCAATATTTTAGCAAGTAGTGGACAGTTCACTAATATTAAAATTTTTACTTCAATGCGTGTACATGATGACGTTAACAAAGGCATTTCAACATTCTATGCGGAAATTAAACGAATTAAATCCATGATTGAATATAGTAAAACTAATCAGCCAATGATTTGTCTTATTGATGAAATATTCAAAGGGACTAATTCACTAGATCGTATAAAAGGTGCTACAGAAGGAATTAATAAATTAACGAAAGACAATGTTATCATTATTGTTTCGACACATGATTTTGAATTATGTAATCTTGACAACATAGTTAATTATCATTTTGAAGAGTATTATGAAAACGATGAGATCCATTTTACCTATAAACTTCAAGATGATCGTTGTAAAACGTCTAATGCTATTTTTCTAATGAAATTGGCTGGTATAATTGATTAAAAAAAACTACCAAATGGTAGTTTTTTTAATCATCAAATCGATCTTTTTTAGTAATGCTTGAGCCGTCTTTAAAGATGTATTCATTAACTTTTTCTCCAGTTTCTTTATTGATATAACTTTTTACAATGATTTTTTCAACCAAATTATCTTCACCATTAAAAACATCAATATGCATAATTTCATTTCCACTATTAGCCGTTACTTTTTTAAATTCATATATTAAAGCTTTATCATCATCTTTACCAAATTGCAATTCTACTTCAATTTGATTCTTTTTATCCATTTCAATTTCAACGCTTGAATACTCTTCAACGCCATTTACTTTTGTATGATATTCAAATTCTTGTTCACCATTCTCAATACTTTGTTCAACGATAACCCAGTTATTTTCATCAATATAAGATTTGATTGTTGTTTCAATTTCATCTCTTTCAACTTCTTTAGTACCACTAATCTTATAAGTTATATCATTCATTAACATAATACCATCTAAAGTTGTCTCAACTTCATCAATGTCATCATCGGTATCATTAACCGGAGTTTCATTATAATAAGCAACATAATTCGTATCTTGATAAGAAACAATCATTTTTGTTTCATATTCTTTATAATCTTCATCCGTATTAACTATTGTTTCTTGTTTTAATCCATCACCATTAACTAAACCATCAAAAATATTAATATAATTATTAATTTTATCAATTTGCTCTGAAGTAACTTCACTCTTAGTTAACATTGTAGTTGCTTGCATAGAATTTGATAATAATGCACTACTAGAGAAAGTAGAATAAGCAAAAACTTCTTCTTTAGTTTTTATAACAGATCCACCAGCTGATGGACTGCTACTATTTTCATTACTACTACAACTCGCTAAACCTAATCCCATTAATAAAGTAAGTGATAAAATACCAATATTTATTTTTTTCATAATAATTTCCTCCTTTTGATTTTTATCCTTTTCACCCTATAAACAAATGTAGAGATGATTTTGTTGGAAAAATATTTTTAATCTTCAAAATATTTTTCCCACTCCTCTTTTAAACTAAACCAATTATTTTCATATTTTATTTTGTTTTCTTCTAACCATTCTTCATATAATTCATCATATTCTTTATATGCTTGTTCATAATTAAAGCCATTTAATTTGTCTTTTTCTTTTTCTTTAAGCATATTGACTTGATTAATATTATAATTTTTAGAATTGTTAATTAATTTTAATAATTCATCTTCTTCTAAATCATCTAGAAAATCTTCAATATCTTCTAATTGTCTAATTGTTGCGCTTATATTATCAAAATTAATGACAACATCTTTAAAGATTTCCTCACCATATTTATTCTTTATTTGAATAAATGCATTATTAATTTTAATTTCTAATTCGTTTTTATGATCATTTGTGCTTTCTTCATAATCTTCCATTAAATCAACTAAATCTTCAATATCATCTTCTAAATCATCTATTTCATCTTCTTTTTGTTCAATAAGGTCTTCCAACATTTCATTTAAAGAAGCGACACTTTTATCTTTTAATTGTTCTATCGTTGGAATATTTTTGTCATTACGATTATATAAACTTAAAATAGTATTTATAAGTTGCATTTTCCCCAATGAAATATTGTAAAACGCTGCTTGTTCTTCTAAACTACTATTAGAAACATTTTGACCATTAACAACTACTCCAAAAATATAATTTTGATTAAAGAAGTTATTAAACTCATTACTAACTCTTTCTTCAATATAATCATGAGTTTTCTTATCATCATTAATTGCAGTTACCATAACAGCATTTTGCTTATTAGTTATAGATAAATACCCTGCTTCGTTAAATAAATCAACTAATATTGTCGTAGCCTCATCAATACTTTTACCTACAAATTGTTGATTAACTAATAAAGCTTTAGCCTTATTATTTTTAGGTAGACAAGATGTCACAATTAGTTTTTCATTAACTGTTAATTCAATTGATGGATTCACATCAATTGATAAATATGTAGTACCAATTAAATTAACATTTTTATTAGGCTTAAAAATAATAAATCCAAGAACAAGTGCAAAAACAAGCGATAATGCAGCAAGAGGTTTTTTATAAGAAATATTTCTTCCCTTCTTAACTTGATAAATTCCTAGACGAGACTTAATTATTTCTTTGTTATCAGGAACAACTAAATCTACTTCACTTCTTAATTTTTTAATGAAATCTTTATCTTTCATTTTGTACTACCATCCTTTCATATGCTTGTTTAATTTTTCTAATCGCTTCATTATACTTCCACGTCACTGTTCCAATAGGCATATTTAACATACTTGCCACTTCTCGTCTTTTGAATGAATCAACAATAATTAACGTTAATATTTGATACTCATCTTCGCTTAAAACTTTTTTTGCTAAATTAAGTAAAGGTGTATCAACATCTTTATCATAACTTTTCCCCGCTAATTGTTCATTTTCACTATAATCGACCAAAATATCTTTTTTATGCTTATTATATTCATTAAGTGCCAAATTTTTAGCAATGGTAATTATCCAATTTCGTGGATTGCTATCATCTTGATACTGTTGAATCTTATTAACAACCATAATGTATGCATCTTGCATAATATCATCACTTAGTGAATAATCTTTCAAAATATCATAAATAGTGAAAAAGACAATCTTTTTAGTTTCTTCATAAATAACATCAAAAGCTTTCATATTACCTTTTTTAAGGTTTTTCATTGCTTTTTCTAATCGTGCCAAAAAACTCATCCCCTTTAAGTTTTAAATGGTGATTATTGCCCCTCACCATATAAACATTTTAATTTCTTTTTTTGTTGGTAATATTATTATATATTTTTTTGCCATAAAAATAAAATGCTATGCGCTATTAAACTTTTATGCGATAATAATGATACCGGGGTGAGATTATGTCAAGAAAAAAGAAAAAGAAACAAACAAAATTAAAAGTTAGTTTAATATTAATTGTCATTGCAATCGTCATTGGTGTAGGTCTTTATTCATACATTAAATATGATGATCCTCTTTATTTTATTCGTGATTTTATTAATGCTGATAGCAGTTCAAGTAGTAGTTCAAGTAGTGGCGACATTACATTTGGTGACCCTAATTATTTTAGCCACACATTTATCAAAGATGATTTTAATAAGGATGGCGGAACAACTTCAGTTATTAATGGTCTATCATTTGATTATTCAAAATTTGATTATTTAGGAGCAAGTGCTAAAGGTGTTCAAATAGGCAGTGGTAGTACTCCACAAAAAAATCTTTGGACATTAACTACAACTTTTCCACAAGAAGCTACTATTAAAGGTTTCGACGTTGTTTTATCAAATAACAAAGGAAAAACAACAACATTTGAAGTAAGCTTTGGATCATTTAAATATAGTGATACTTCTAGTAATGAAGATCCAACATCTTACGCAAAGGACGATTTAAATGTTTTAGCCAATTCTTTTAAATTATCTTTAACTAATACAGGTGGAAGCTATCTTAAATCAGTAATGATTCATTTTGATAATCCTCCATTTAAAGTTGGTCAAGATGATACTCGAAGAGATCCAATTGTTCCAGGACAAAATGGTATTAGTAAAACTAATTATGCTGTTATATCAAAAGAAGAATATTATGAAAATATAAAATTTGATAATAATAGCAACTTATTGAGCGATATCACAAAACTAATTTCAAATAATAAAGCACTAACCTATGGGGATGCTAAAACAATGCTCCCATATACTGATGAAAGTTTAACTGATTCAGGTTATATGTATGGATTATATGATGGTGAAGAAATTCCTGGCTATTGGGAAGGTGGAAAATTATGGCAACGTGAACACGTTTGGCCATGTGCAAAAATGAATCTAACGGGCGAAGCTCGTCCAGAAGAAAGTACTAAAGATCATCGTAGTGACTTACATAATTTAAGAAGTTGTATTGGTACTACAAATAATTATCGTAATGACAAATATTATGATTTAAATAATACAACTGATACATTTTTCCCTAATTACAAATGTGATGAAAATGACGATTTTAGAGGAGATGTTGCCCGTATTTTATTCTATATGGTTACTCGATATAAAGATTTATCTTTAGTTGAAGTCCCAAGCGAAAAAGGAACAGAAATGGGAAAATTGTCATTATTAATCAAATGGCACAACGAAGATCCTGTTGATGCTTTTGAGATTCAACGTAACAATCGTATTTATGAATATCAAGGTAATCGTAACCCATATATTGATTATCCTTCACTAGTAACAACTTTATTTGTAAACTAAAAAAGATTGGAATTATTCCAGTCTTTTTATTTATTTTTCGACTTAATATTTACAAATGTTTTCATTATGACTATTATTAGAATGAAATGAGGGTGAACATCAATGAAAAATGTATTTAACTTTATTAGTAAAACTTCAAGTGGAATGTCAATGGGACTATTCGCTACCCTAATAATCGGAACTATTATTAAACAATTAAGTATTCTAATAGGTAATTTTCAACTTGGAATTGATATTGCCAATACTTTAATAAATTTAATGGGTGTTGGAATCGCTTTAGGAGTTGCCCTAGCAATAAAAAATAATCAATCGATTTTACATTTAGTATCTCTTATGATTCTTGGAGGTATTACTAGTTCAATAAATCTAAAAGCCTATAATAATCCAATACCAACATTCATCTTAAATGGCGGGAGCAAGAACCCACTACTAATATACTTAGTAGTAATTCTTTCTTTCCTAATAATCAATAAACTTCTGACAAAAAGAACACCTATCGACATCTTAATTGTTCCTTTATCATATGTTTTTATTGGAACCATACTAGGTTTTATACTAATTTACCCTTGCTATTATTTAATTTTCGCTATCCAATCAATAATTGAATATGCAATGCCACTAATGCCAGTATTAATGTCAATTATTATCTCGATTATTGTTGGAATGGTTCTTACTATGCCAATTTCTAGCGTTGCTGTCTGTGTTGCTATTGATATTGGAAACATTCCATTAGCTGCCGGTGCTGCAGTAATCGGTTGTAGTGTTCAAATGATAGGCTTTGCTACACAAGCTATCAAAGCTAAAAATAGTATTGGTAAATCAATCGGAGTCGGTATTGGTACATCTATGTTATATTGGCCTAACATTATTAAAAAACCCGCTATATGGTTACCTACCATTTTAAGCAGCGCTATTTTAGGCCCAATAGGAGTTTGTTTACTTAACACTACAGCAACAAGTGCTGGTGCAGGCATGGGTACATGTGGCTTAGTTGGACAAATTGCTGTTTTAGAAACGATGGGCTTTAACAACTTAAATGCCTATTTATCAATTTTCTTAATTCAAATAATTGGAGCGATTGTCCTTACATATTTATTTGATTATCTATTATGCAATAAATTAAAACTATATACTAATGAAGATTTAAAATTAAATTTAGATTAAAAAAAGGCATTCAAAATGCCTTTTTATTCTACATTAAATGTAATGGTTACTTTATCCGTTATACTAATATCCTCAGGAGTAAAATCACTTAGTGCCATAGCACTTTTAGCGTAACTATTTACACGCTCATAATTATAATTATTACTACCATATTCAACATTGGCAATATCAATTATCTTTAATCCCAAACTTGAAGCAATTACCTTTGCTTTATTTTTTGCTTCTTTTATTGCCTCTTTAAGGACTTTATCTTTACAAGATTTACTATTCTTTAAACTAAAGGCTAAATTAAATAAAATGGGATATTCACTTGTTTGAAAATAATCAATTACCTTACCTAGAAAAATTGTATCAAAATCAAAACTAAGTTTATAACTTTGATGGTAACGATAACCAACAATACTAGTATGATCCTTATTATCGAATGAAGGTTGAATATCAAAATTCAATAATTTTAAATCTTTATCATTAAACCCTAATTTTAAAACTAATTTAGACAAATAACTTGATGCCTTTTTACTATCATTCACACATTCTTCATAAGTATTTAACGTTTTATTAAGATCTAAATACATATTAATATAATCGACCTTGAAATCCATTTTAGCATTAGCACTTACAACAATTGTTTTATTCATAATTATCATCCTCCAATATCATTTTACCTCATTTATTAAATAAGTAAATATTTAAAAAGAATACCACTAATGGTATTCTTTATTTTACTTTTGGATCAGCAATAACTGCAAGGATAAAATTTGTTAAATATATTACTATTGTAATGATATAAAAAATTCGTGCTTGCCTTTGAAGTCGTTCATTATCTTTTTTACTTATTAATAAATATAAACTAAGAATTAAGCACACTATAAACAACGCAAGTGAACTTAAAATTAAAAATGCACCTAATCCAGAAAAAGCAATATCAAGTATATAAATATTTTCATAGAAAACTACACCATCAATTGTTTCATATCTAAACCAAGGAATCCAATATAAAAGTGGTAATGCAATTGATAGTACAACTGGTATAATATTTAAAAATCGTTTATTTTTCATAATTATCCCCCCAATTATTATCTATATAATATAAGCAAGTGTTTTAACTGTCAAGACTCATACAAAAAAGACAATACATCGTATTGTCTTATTAATTTACGATTTTATTAGAGCAAAATAAGCTTTCTCTGTTTGCTTTCCAGAGTAGCCTTCCTTTTTGTATATTGATAAAAATTTAGAAAATCTTTCATTATCTTTAAACTTTGGTATTTTAATCATGAATCTTGTACCTATGCTCCTCAAAGATGCAGAATTAATGATATAATAATTACAAATTTCCAAATTTAAAATCGAATTTATATAAGTCGCTTCATCAAACGTGATACCCTCTTGCGTACCTTTATTATGTTCTGATATGTAAGATACATGCCCATCAAAAATAGGTTTTAATTCTTCTCCCCAATGTGATTTTATATTTCCTACTATACAACTTACAAACTTTGAATTATCTCGAATCGCTACATAAAAATCTAAAAATGAATAATTCCCCATTCTTAATAAAGCATAGTACTCGCTATTATTTTGTATGCGTCGATTAAATGCACTTCTATTCGATAAATTTGTTTCATTTAATGACAAATACATAGCTGTTTTAGGTGCTTCTTTAATAAGAGTATCCATATCAATTGGTACATTATTTGATTTATATGGGCAAATTACATATAATGACTCCCAATACAATTTATTTTTTTCAATCATCGGTGCAGTTATAAATGGTCTAATATATTTTGTTTCTAAAACTATCGTTTTAGTAGTTTGTTTTAATCTTTTGCCTTCCTTCTTCCACAAATAAAACTCACATTCACTATCATTAACTTTTCTCTTGAATGTTAATCTCATTGGTGCTTGAGCATCTACACCTTTTCTAAAATTATATTCATTCATTCCAATTAATAAATCTATTTTATTTTTTGTCTCATTATCTATAATTCTAGTAAAATTATTGTTATTATTTGTTGTAAAAACACATAAAAACTGTTCAATTATATTAAAGTTGTTTTCAACATCTTTCCACGAAGAGTTATTTTTCAACTTATTTCGATTGTTTTTTACATAAAATTTTTCCACTATTCCCTTTTTATAATCAACAGGAGAAAAAGTTATATGATACGTGCAAAATAATTCTTCCACATCACCAAAAGGATTGCCTGCTTTGCTCCAGTTCGAAATAGATTCAAAATAACATTTTGATTTAATACCATCAATTTCTACTTCTAAATTTCTAAAACCCTCAAATGATTTGTTAAAAAGTAAATTCATTGGCATTAAAAAAGATAATCTGCCATCTTGTTTTAACCATTTTTCACAACATTTATTTGCTATTAAAGCACATATATTCAAATCAACTCCGCCATAATTGGTATCAGAACTAAATAAGCCTTCCAATTTACATTTACTTTTTACAGTATTTCTATAATTCTCTGGTAAAACATTCCATCTTACCCAAGGTGGATTACCCAATATACAATCCACTCTTGGTAAAGTACCTGTCTTTAAATAATTTGCAAATATTCTCAACCATATACCATTTAATTCTTTCTCTTCTAATTCAATTAATTTATCTACTTCAGATCCTATTATAGATTTTAGTTTGTTTGACATTTGTATATTTTTTTCTATTTCTTTAATAATAAATTTTTTGGCTTTTTGTTTATTTTTTAACAATATATATTCTTCAAGTTTGTCAATTACTTGAATAAACTCGCTTGATTTAACAAATTCATATGGTAGTAATATTTCAAATACATAATTTCCTATTAAAGTTGTGTTTAAACTATAAGACAACATATCAACTCCATCTATGTTCTCTATTATTGGTGAATAAGTTGAGTCACCATTATATATTGGTATCTCTATTTCATTATAATCAGTAATATATGGAATGATATTAATTAATATATTAATTTTGGCCATCAATACTGCTAATGGGTTTAAATCTATACCATATATCCCTTTAGTTAAAATACTAAAATCTATTTTTTTATCAAATACTTCCTCTTTATGTATTTCTGCTAATCTTCTATTAATAGCCGAAATCAAGAATGTTCCTGAGCCACAACAAGGATCTAATATAGAACAAAAAATGTCTTTTCCAAATGAAGATTCTAACATAACATTCTCGGCCAACCAATATGGAGTATAGTATTCTCCAAAACAATGTCTAATAATGTGAGGAATAAATGCTTCATACAATTCTCTAAACAAATCCTGCATATAAGAATAATTTTTCAAACGTACATTTTCATATAATGAAATAGATCCAATTATTTTCTTTAGATTTTCAATAAATTCTTTACACCAAATATTTTGCTCTTTCACATACCAAGAAAAGAAATCACCTTCTAACATGTTAATTAATCCAGCTCTTTTTAATAAAGAACCGTTTTCCATTTCAATAAAGAATTTTTTAATTTCATTTGGACTTTTTAAACATAAACTTTCAATAGAATCACCATTTAATATATCTTTAAACTCATTCATTGACTTGCATAATATCAACTTTAAAATTAAAGAAAAAAGAGTATGTAAAGAAAAAATAGCTATGTACTCTTTTTCAGAATTATCTATAATAGTTCCAGTTAAATCAGCTAAGACTCTTCTTCTTTCAATAATATCTTGATGCATTGCAGTATTAGAAGATAAATCGCTTTCTGATAATCTAAACATTTTTTCCCATTCTTTAAGCATTAATCCGGTTCTAGTATTACTTCTTTCTGAGAGTGAGTTGTATAATAGTCTATATGTGTTTTTAATTAATGGAGTATTTATTGAAAAGTCTTCCTTAAGCATATATGATGACATTTCTTTTTTTCCGCTTAAAAAAGCTGTCTTAAAATAATAATCCAAATTTTTTGCCGAAATAACTCCATTTAATGTTTTATTGGGTATTGTAAAAGACCCTTCCTCGTCTTTATGATAGATTTCCATTGTATATCCATCAAATAATATTCCATATACTGATTTTCCATTAAATTGAGAATCATTCATATAATCAGCTAATTGCTTTTTTGCATTTTCATGATCTCGGTCATTAAGGAGTTTTTTATATTTTTTATATTCTATAATTATATTCTTGAATTTGCTATCTATTCGTCTACCATTTTCTGTCGCTACCTCCGACTTAAAATTAATGTACTCATCTTCTTTGATAGCCCCTATAATTCTTAATAATCTATTTGTCTCATTTTCAAACATTTTTCTTATATCTTCTTCGGTTCTACATACCGAAAAAATATCATTATTAACAATTGATAAAATATTCTCTTTATATAATTCGTTATCAAACACATTTTTTATAATATCAACCATAATTTCCGTCATACACCTTTCATTATTTAGATGAAGTATCAAATACTATGGTTTTTGTAACTATTCATAAATAATAATCATTTTCTTATTGTTATTATTATTTTTATTTATATAGTTATTTTTTATAAAAAATATTGAAATTTTTTTGATTTTTTTGTTATAATAAATGCATATTTTTAGGTATAAAAAGGTATACTTTTTTATATCATTCTATGATAAGTTTATTTAAAAACTTGATAAAACTATCCCTTTGAGGTTATATACTCTCTTGGGGGGTGTTAATATGATTTATGCATATATTCGTGTCTCAACAAAAAATCAAAATATAGATCGGCAATACGAAGAAATTAAAGCCTTTAACTTAGATGATAAATATATATTTATTGATAAAGAATCTGGTAAAGACTTTGATAGGACAAAGTACAAAAGGTTAATTAAAATATTAAAAAAAGATGACCTATTAATTATTAAATCTATAGATCGCCTTGGAAGAAATTATCATATGATTCTTGAAGAATGGTCTAGAATCACTAAAACCATAGGTGCTAACATCAAAGTATTAGATATGCCAGTACTAAATACCACAATAGATGATAAAAATTTAATTGGAAAATTTATATCTGATATAGTACTTCAAGTACTGAGTTTTGTTGCGGAAAATGAAAGAAATAATATAAAACAGCGTCAAGCTGAAGGAATTAAAATTGCAAAAGAAAAAGGAGTAAAATTTGGTAGGCCTAAAGTCATACTCCCATTTAATACAAATAATATTTTACATAAATACATTGATAAAAAATTGACAAATATTGAAGCCGCTAAATTAATAGGTGTATCTAGAGGTACTTTTTTTCGACTAGTTAAAAATTATAAAAAACAATTATAATTATTAATATAAAATAAAACAGAACTATGGTGAATAGTTCTGTTTATACATATAACAAGCTGGTAGCCCGTACGGGGTTCGAACCCGTGAATGTATCCTTGAGAGGGATATGAGTTAGACCGCTTCTCCAACGGGCCATTAATAGTGGCATACGCCACTATAATACACTAATTGTTTCTAAGATTCTAGCCTTAACTTTTTCTTTACCTAAAATCTTTAGTAAATGATAAAGATTTGGTGTTTGACGACGTTTAGCAATGGCAACACGAAGAATTTCTGCCACATCACCAACATGTCCTTTATAAGCATCTTTGTTCTTTTTATATTCTTTGTTATTTTCAGCATAACCACAAATTACACCAACACTCTTTAAATCATTAAACCAATTAACTTCATCTTTAGTTAAATCCATTACTTCTAAATACTTTGTTAAAACTTCTTTAGCAGATTCATTACTAATACGTTCATTAAATGATTCTCTTGTTGCTTCATTATAGTATTTATCATACATAAATGAAATAGCTGGTAAAATTTCGTCATATTTAGTGTAATCTTTACGAGGTTTTTCGCCACCTCTTTCAATATTCATAATTGCTTCAAAATAATTACGATCACTTAAAATTACTTCTTCTAATTCCTTATCATAAACATTAGCCCAAGCTAGCGCACGATCGGTAATTTCTTCTTTAGTTAATCTAGATAATAATTCTTTACAAATATTTTTAACTTTATCTAAATCAAATAATGCACCATCTAATGACATTTTACTAAATGTTAAAATAAAGTCATATAAAGATTTATCAAGATTTTCACTGCGCCATTCTTCATAATTAGAGTTGGCAATTGTTAATAAATATTCTAAGAAACCATCTGTTGGATATCCTTGTTTTAAGAAGAATGAAACAGCTGCTTCATCATCTTTACGTTTTGATAATTTACGACGATTACCATTTTCAACTTTCATAATAACTGGTAAGTGAGCATACTTTGGTGCTTCAAACCCTAATGTATTAAATAGTTGTAAGTGAATTGGTAATGATGGTAACCATTCTTCACCACGAATGACGTGTGTTGTATGCATAAAATGATCATCAACTAAATGAGCAAAGTGATAAGTTGGTAAGCCATCACTTTTATAAATAACGATATCTTGATCATTTTCGCTAAGTTCTAAATGGCCTCTAATTTCATCAAAAACAGCAATCTTATTTTTTTCATCACCATTTGATTTAAAACGAATGACAAAACTATCTCCATTTTTAATTTTTTCCATTGCTTCTTCTGGCTTTAAATAACGGCATTTTGCATACTCTTTATAATAACCCGTTCTAACTTTTGTTGCTTCTTGAACTTCTCTTAAAGAAGCTAATTCTTCACTTGAACAAAAGCAAGGATAAGCTTGGCCTCTTTTAATTAATTCTTTAATAACTACCTTATATATATCAGCTCTTTTTGATTGAACATAAGGTCCATAAATTCCCTCTTCTAATGTATCGCTTAAGTATCCTTCAGTTGGATATACATTAAAAGCTTTTAATTCTTTCAATAAAGCTTCTCCAGCACCTTTAATTTCACGTTTTTGATCGGTATCTTCAAGTCTAATGTAAAAGACCCCATTTGATTGTGTAGCAAATTTTTGACAAATAAAAGCTGTAAATAAAGAACCCGTATGTAAAAATCCAGTTGGAGATGGTGCAAAACGTGTAACCATTGCACCTTCTTTTAAATTACGAGCAGGATATCTTTTTTCTAAATCAGCAATCGTTTCTTTAACATCAGGAAAAATTAATTCAGCTAATTCAATATATTTATCCATTCTATTTTGTTTCCTTTCTCTTTTCTTCTTCTAAATCGTGTAAGAATGTATCTAAAGCAGCAACGCCAATATCTTTACCAAAGGCAAACACATGATCTTTTGGACATAATTCATCTTGTGCTTTTGGAACGAAAGCTTTACCATTTCTTTTAATTAAAATAATATTAACACCCCATCTACGTGGTGCTTCAAGATCAATTAAAGAAATTGGTGTTACCGAATCTCCAACAACAAGGTCAAAGACATTGAATCCATCAGTAATGTTATAGTAATCAATAAGTGAATTACTTGCTACTTTAGTAGCCAATTTTTCACCAGCAATTTCTAGAGGTGAAAAAATACTCGTAGCTCCCAAATTATATAGAGTTTTTTCATAATACGGGTTATCAAGACGAACAGTAATAAGAGGAACTCCTAAATTTTTTAATAAAATTGTTGTTACAATGGTTGTAACAATTGTATTAGGATCATTTTGACCTAAGGCAATAATTGCATGGTCGACATTTTGAACTCCAATTTCTTTTAATCCATTTTCATTAGTGGAATCACAAATAAGAGCTTGTGATACATAATTTGCAGCTTCATTAACTGCTTTAGGATTAGTATCAATTGCAATAACATCAACTTTGCTTCGAGAAAGATGTTTAACTAATGATAAACCAAATCTTCCTAATCCAATAATAGCTATACTTTTTCTCATTTTACTTCCTCCTAACCAATAATAATCTTGGCATTAATATAATCAACATCGTCACTATCACTAGCACGATTCCAATTTTTATTCCATAAACCTAAAATAGTAAGTGGTCCTAAACGACCAAAAAACATCACAACGCAGAGAATAATTTTTGAAGCGTCTGTCAAATATGGAGTAATACCAACTGATAAACCAACCGTACCAAAAGCACTAGTAACCTCAAACAAAATATTACTAATTGTTGGTACATAGTCTTTACTATTTTGTTCAAACATTAAAAGTAAAAAAGTTGTTAATAATATAACTCCAAGAGCCATTGAAGTTAAAGTGAAAGCTCGAAGTTTTGTATCTTCAGAAATTTTTCGATGAGCTGTAACAGCCTTTTTACCACGAGCAAATGAAATAATTGACTTATACATAACATAAAAAGTAGTTGTTTTAATACCACCACCTGTAGATGAAGGTGATGCTCCAATAAACATTAATATAATAATAGCAATTAATGTTGTTTCTTTTAATAATCCAAACTGAATAGTTGAAAATCCAGCGGTACGAGCACTTACACTATGGAAAAATGCTTGTAACCAGGTAATATCATTACCTTCTGTTATTTTAAGAAAAATCATTCCAATAACAATTAATGATGTTGTTACTTTAATAACAATTTGAGAGTGTGTTGCAAGACGTCTCCAACGACGATGAGAAATGACATCTTGCATAACAATAAAACCAATTCCACCTAAAATGATCATTAATGAAGTCGTAATGTTTAATAATATATTATCTTTATAAGCTAAAAGGGATTGCGAACCAATAATATCCATCCCACAGTTATTAAAAGCACTAATAGCATGGAAAGCACTTATTCCACAAGCTTCTAAGAAAGGATAGTCTTGAGCAAAGACAATTAAACTCAAAACAAAGCCAACAAACTCGATTACTAGCGTCACTTTCATAACCCACAATATCAATTTAACAATTCCATTAGCCGAAGATTGATTTAGAGCTTCTTTTGCTAAATATCTATTTGCTATCCCAACTCTTGCTCCTAATGCTACCAAAACGAAAATAGCAATAGTAACGAATCCTAAACCACCGATTTGAATTAATAATGCTAAAACAATTTTACCAAAAATAGTCAAACTTTCTGCTAAAGAAGGGATTGGGACCAAACCCGTAACACACACAGCTGATGTTGATGTAAAAAGAGCATCAACAAAGGTAAAATGTTTGCCCTCCACAGTCGAAAAAGGAAGCAATAAAAGCAATGTGCCAATTAAAATAACAATTGCAAAGCTTAGAACAATATTTAATAATGGAGTATGTTTTTTCTTTGTATGCATAATATTCCTCCTTACGATTTCAATATTATACTATTTTTATATAACTATAACAACCCTTTATAATTTTTAATTATAAATGGTGGTTGCAGTCTTCTATTTTATATGATAATATTTGCTATGTTATTAAAAGGGGAATGATTATGTCTATCGATTTACGTAATGGAAATGTTAAAAGTTTAATTTTTAAGTTAGCTATTCCAGCAATGCTAGCCCAATTTGTTAATGTTTTATATAACATCGTCGACCGTATTTTTATTTCCAATATTCCTATAATAGGGGAAACAGCTCTTGCTGGAGTTGGCATTTGTGCTCCAATTTTAACGGTCATCTCAGCCTTTACATATCTTGCAAGTCTTGGTGGTGGTCCTTTAATGGCTATGGAGTTAGGACGTGAAGATAAAAAAGCAGCACAACAAATATTCTCAACTTGTATTTCAATGCTATTAATTATCTCTCTATCAATTACTCTTTTCTTCCTTTTATTTTTAGACCCTTTATTGATGTTATTCGGGGCTTCATCTACCCTTTTACCATATGCGCATGATTATCTATTAATTTATGTTTCAGGAGCTACATTGGGTATTTTTGCTTTAGGTTTAAATACTTTTATTAGTGCTCAAGGCTTTTCTAAAAATGCGATGATAAGTGTCACTATCGGTGCTTTAACAAATATCGTTTTTGACTACGTCTTTATTAATATTTTTAACTGGGGTGTTAAAGGTGCTGCTTACGCTACCATTTTAGGTCAAGCTTTATCTCTTTTATATGCCGTATCTTTCTTCTTTGGTAAAAAAACTAACGTTAGAATTAATATGTCCTTTGACTTTTCTAAAATGGGCAAAATTTTAAAATTAGGTATTTCACCTTTTATCATTTGTGCTACAGATGGTGTTATTATCATTGTTTTAAACAGCTCACTTCAAAATTTTGGTGGGGCGCAAGGCGATATGTACATTACAGCAGCAACTATTGCTACTTCTACATTCCAAATTGTTGCAATGCCAATGGCTGGTATATCTAGTGGTTGTCAGCCGCTTCTATCATATAATCTTGGTGCAAAAAGATTTGATCGAGTTAAAAAAGCCTTTAAATATGATATGATATTCTGCTTTACATTCTGCTGTTCAATGTTTTTAATTTTCCAAATCTTCCCAGAACCTTTTGCTAGTATCTTTACGCAAGATCCAGAAATGATTGCCTTTTCAAGTCGTTGCATTAAAATATACACTTTTGGTTTTTTAATTTTAGGTTTCCAATATGCCGGAGTTGACGGTTTAACTGCTTTAGGCCTTCCAAAACCAGCATTATTCTTATCATTAAACCGTAAAATTATTTGTTTCAGTTTAGCAATTCTTTTACCTTATCTATTTACCGCTGAAGCAGCTTTTTATTCAGAACCAATTGCCGATATCGCAGGTAGTATAACATCATTATTTGTAACTATTTTTACCGTTAGACATCTTTTACGAAGTAATAATTATTATGATTAAAGCAACTTTTGATTAGTTGCTTTTTTTACTACTCTAGTTTATAATGTAGACATAAACTAAGGAGGACTTATAATAATGAAAAAAGTAATTAGTTTTATGTCGATTTGCTTTGTAATGCTTCTTTGCCTTGTCGGCTGTGGTAAAGATAGCGAAGTTGTAGGAAAGTATAATCTTACTTCTATTTCTGGAGCTCCAGGTTTAAGTGTCACACTTTATGAATACAGTTATGTTGAATTAAAAAGTGATGGAAGTTATTACTTAGAAAGTAAAGCAAAGGGTGATTCTACAATTACTTCTCAAAAGGGTACTTATGAAATTGATGAAGAATTAACAAAACTTACTTTAATTACTAAAAATGGTAGTACAGAAATCAAAGAGATTGCCGACTACAATAAAGAAAAACACTCATTTACTTTAATTACAAGCTTAGGTGACTTAAAAATTACTATGGTCTTAACAAAAGAAACATCTGCTTCTTAATTTTATAATTTAAAATTAAAACCACTAGCATAAAACTAGTGGTTTTTCTCATACTTTTTTTATGATTGATAATTTTTAGCTTGTGCATTAAATAATTTATAATATAAACTATTTTGATCTTTAATTAATTCACTATGAGGAGCGAAAGCCTCAATCTTTCCTTTATTTAATAACAATATTTTGTCACAGAAAACTGACGAAGACATTCTATGAGAAATATAAATAGCTGTTTTGTTTTGCACCAAATCATTAAATGATGCATAAATTTCAGCTTCAATAAGCGGGTCTAATGCGCTTGTGGGTTCATCTAAAATTATTAATGAAGATGCGGAATGTAAAGCTCTAGCAATAGCAATTTTTTGAGCTTCACCACCCGATAATTCCACTCCTTTTTCATCAAATGATTTTCCATACAAAGTATTTATTCCGTCTTTTAGACTATCAATTTTTTCTTTTAATCCAACTTTACTAGCTAAATTAAGGGCATCTTGTTCAGTACCAGTATCACCGACAATATTTTCTTTAATCGAATAAGCAAAAATTTTATAATCTTGGAAAACACATGATATTTTTTGAATATAACTATCATAATCATAATCTAAAATATTCTTACCATTAATCAAAATTTCACCTTTATTAACTTGATATAAACGACAGATTAATTTAACAATCGTTGTTTTACCGGCACCATTTAAACCAACAATTGATATTTTTTCATTTTTATTAATTTTAAACGAAATATCATCTAAAATTATTTCATTATTTTTAGGATAACTAAAAGTTACATCTTTAAATTCAATCGTTTCAATTTCACCTTCAAATTTAATTAAGCCTTTTTTCTTTAAATTAGGTAATGTAATAAGATCAATAATTGATATTAAATAGCTATTATAACGTAGAAAATTAGTTGTTGTTGATACTAATGATTGTAAGACCATTGATAAATTAAGTGCCATAGATACATATAAAGAAAAACTAGCAACACTTAATCTTAAAACGATTGTTTTAATAATGATATAGCAATAAACAAAAGCATTCTCTACTACCTTAAAGAATGATTGAGTTGCACTTACTTTGGCAATTTTTTTACCTAATTTAGTTGTATACTTTTCTAATGATGCAGCAAAACTTTTATATTGTTTCTCCATTAAATTACCAACGGGATAAAAGCGAAAATCTTTACCATATAATGGTTCCGATAAAATCATATAGTAATAACCAAAATGATGGTTGATGGGAAGTAAATCATTAAAGAAAATAACCAATGTTTTATTTAAATAAATAGTAAAAATTGTAAAAATAAGGAATGATATTAAAACCACAACAATAATGATATAATCAAAAGCAATAATTATTGCTGCTAAACCAATCAGGCTGATAATTCCTTGAATAATATCCGCTAGATTCTTAATGAATCCATAAATACTACCTTGATTTTCAATAACTAGTTTAGCTCGTTCTTTTAACTCTAAATAATAAGGATCTTCAATATGTTCAAAATCAGTGGTCATTAAGATATAAGAAATTTCTTCATTTACTCTAAAATTCATTCTTTCTTGTTCAAGTTTGAGAGATTGATTCAAATACTTACTTAAGAAAAAGATAATAAAATTAATAACTACAATAATTAATCCAACGATTAATGTCTGTTGATAAGTTTTAGTTTCTAAAGAAGAGATGAGTAATGATAATGAATAGGCATTAAAAATAGTTGCAAAAGCTCCAACTAAACAATTAAAAATCATTACATAGTAATACTTTTTATTTGCTTTATAGGAAAATTTTAAAAATGTCAAAGTTGGATGTTTTACTTTATTCATAATATTCACCACCTTTTCGATAATATTTTCCTTGAGTCATAAACATTTGATAATATAAACCTTTTAATTTCATTAATTCATTATGCGTTCCATATTCTTTTAATCCTGTTTGATCAAAAAGAGCGATATGGTCACAAAACTTGGTACTAGATAAACGGTGTGAAATATAAATGGCAGTTTTATGTTTAACTAACTTATCAAAAGATTGATAAATTTCCGCTTCTTTTAAAGCATCTAAAGCAGCGGTTGGTTCGTCAAGAATAATCATATTAGCATCTTTATATAATGCTCGAGCAATCGCAATTTTTTGATTCTCTCCTCCCGATAAACTGACACCTTTTGGATCTAAAGTTTTTAACATTTGGGTATCATATTGATTCGGTAAAGAGAGGATTTTTTCTTCTAAACCAACACTTCTTAAACATTCTTTAGCAAATGGTATTTGATCTTTTTCATCACCAACAACATTTTCTAATAAAGAACATGCATAGATATTAACGTCTTGGAAAACAAAGCCAAACATTTTTGTTAAAGCTTTTCTAGAAAATTCATTAACATTAATCCCATTAATTAAAATCTCGCCTTCATTTACTTTATATAAACCAACTAATAATTTACAAAGAGTCGTTTTTCCGGCACCATTTACGCCAACAATAGCTAATTTTTCTTGAGAATTAATCGTTAAATTTAAGTTTTTAAATATATACTTATCACTACGAGGATATTTAAAACTAACATTTTTGAATTCGATTTTTAAAGTTACGTCTTTAGGAAAAGCTTCTTTCCCTTCATCGTTACTAATTAAACTTTTATCTTCCATAAAAGCAAAATATGACATACTTAATCGCATTGCACTAACCATATTAGAAAAACGTAATGATGCTCCTTTAAGAGCTTCTTTTAAAGCAATTATTAGCCCAACATAAAATGATACTTCACCTAATGAAATCGCAGCATTGAAATAATTTGTGATAATTAAATAATATGCTAGTCCATCTTGTAGTAAAAGAAAAAATAATTCAATTAAACCAACCAAAAACTCACGATTATACATTGATTTTAAAACATCAAGATAACTTAAAGCATAGTAGTGATAATCTTTTTTAATTTTATCTTGAAGATGATAAACTCTAATTTCTTTTCCATAACTAAAGTCGAAAGAAGTATTATGGAAATAATTCATTTTTTTAATTGCTTTACTTTCCTCATCACGCTTTGAAAAGAAATACTTGGCAACATAATTATTAATTAAAAGCGTAACAACGCCACTTAATAAAACAATTATCGTAACTACAAATGAGAAATTAAAAAGAAAGAAACTATATAAAATGATTGAAAAAAGAAATGGTAAGAGAGCAAAAAGTTCATGATAAACGCCTTGAAAGCCCATATTGTCGCCACTTAAAGCTTCCAAAGAAAAATTATAATAATCCATATAGCTAGCATCCTCTAACTTTTCAAATGGGACATTTAACTGTTTATGGATAACTTTACGAAATTCGCTAAGACGAATTCCTAAAAAACGCGAATTAGCATAACTTTCACAAATATTAACCATCACTAACGAAAATAGTAATAATGAACAAATAATTAATATTTGAATTATAACTTCTTTTTGACTTGCATTTTGTTCAATTAGATTAATTCCAATACGAGGAATATAAACTTGTAAAAGTGGGATAAGACTTGCAAAAATCATATTTAAAATTAAAATTAAGAAAACAACATTCATTTTTGCATCAACGATAGCTTTCATTTGTTTAACAAATGTTTTAAAAAAATGACTTTTTTTATTCATAATCTCACCTTCTTTTGTCTTAAAGTTTAGCACAATTTAGTCAAAAATAAAGCAACTAAAAGTAGAATTAATATTTAAACTTGTTCTTTTTTATTCGATACAAAAAGGAGACCATTATAGATCTCCAAAAATTATCCAATAAGTTTAACTGTTACCTTTTCGTGTTTAGAGTGTAAATAATTATAAAGAGGTATTATTAAAAACAATGTACAACACATTAAAACTAATTTAGGAAGCAAAAGAATAAATGAATTAAATGTTCTCCATTTTTTCTTGACTGTCTTTTTTACAAGTAAAGCCTCTTTGTCGTTTTTAGTTTTAACTTTGTAACCATTTCTTTGATAAACATCGATTACACTTTCGAATTCACCTAAACTTTTTGTGATTTTTTCAGTATTTTTAGCCATATTATTTCCTCCTTAACTCTAATATACCCCCCCCCGAGAATGTCAAGACATTTTCTAATTATGGTAAAAATAATTGACTAATACTATAAAATAATAAGTATCTAAAATTAAGCAAAAAGGTTATAGAATTTGGTCCTATAACCTTCATTATTTAATAACTAGGTAAACTAGTTTCTATAACAATGTAACCACCATTATCATAAAAAGTTTTAATTTTTTCATCTTCTAAACATTCGTTGATTGATTCTTGGATTTGAACTTTATTTGAACTACTATTGATCTTTTCAATAAATGCGTCTTTTTTCAAAAAATTCCCTGATATATTATCAATTGAATAACGATAAAACTTTTCATATTCATCAAAACCATTATGAAATCTTATTGTCCAACATTCATTAATAGTAAAAACATCAACAACAATATAAAAATCATTTTGATTGTTTATCTCATATTTCACCTTATTACTATAAAGATTTACATCGCTATTAATATTAAAAACATAATTTGGGAAGTTTGAATTATGTATTTTTAAAGTTTCATTATAGTAACTTACACCTGAATAAAGAGTGCTTAAAAATGCAATGACAGTCAATACTGTAACAATAACTTTATATGAAGATCTTACTTTCAATAACCAAATGGCAACTAATAAAATAATTACTAAAATCACTAATATTATCATCATTGTCATACTTATAGCCCCCTTATTTAACTAAATAAACAGTATTTAGATTTTGTGTAACTTTCAAAATTGTTTTATTTTTACTAAAATCATAACTGTTTTTCTTAATTAATTTTCCTTCATGATAGAAGTAGCTCGGTTGATATTCTTGTGTTAATTTATCAGCACTCATATTTGAATAACACATAACATTAATTGTTTTATTATAACTATCATATGCTAACGAGCCTAATTCATACACAAAATCTAAAACATTGTAGTAATTAATTACACCTGTTTTTGGCGCCGAATCAATTAAGTTTCCTCTAGATAAATCACCACTTTGATAAACTTCATGCGTACCATGCTTACTAAAAATATTTATTTTATAATTCACTCTATGTGATTTTTCAGCAAAAGCAACAAAAGAAGCCCCTTCTTCTATATAAAAGACAGGTTTTTCAATATTATTATTCATAACATTATTACTATAAATATTACCATTATTGTCACTAAAATAATCAACTTCATTTTCGAATGAATTATAACTCAAAGAAAACTTTTCCGGCACTAAACTTCCAAGTTTTTCATCAGTATATTTGTTTAATTCTTGTTTAAAAAGAATTGATCCAATAACAAGCGGGCAAACAAGTGCAAGCAACATTAAGTTGTGGTTTATTTTTTTATTTGTTGAATAAAAAGCTATTAAAGAAATTATGAAACCAACAAATAAGAGTATGGAAAGAATTAAAATTATTTCATCAACTTGTACAAAAAAAGAAAAAAATCCCATCATATTATTCACCTCTTTATATAAAATTATAAAAACAAATTATCTACTTAATTATAGTTTAGCATTATATATAACGGATGTAAATATCATCTTTATAAGTTTATATTATAATATTAAAAAGTGATAAAATTAGCACTTTAAACTATCCTTTAAATCATTTATATCTTTTGAAATAATTTCATAAACAATATAATAATCGGTTTTCCCATAATCATATGTTTAATAAATAATAACAAAATAATCATCATATTTAATATTTTCCATAAATTTTAATACCGTCTTTCATTCCCTCATTAAGTAAATTAATATTATTTATAACATATAATTTAGTGGAAATTAGTAAATAAACATTGCTATTCTCTTTTGCATAACTTCCAAACAAATAACAATTATCAATATCTTTATTATATTTTTCAAATAATGGAAATAATCATTCTTTAATTTTACTAATACTTAATAACTCCTTATTTTCTTTTACTTCAAAGTGACTTCTTAATGTCTCAATAATTTCCTTTTTTTAACATTATCACCATAAGAGTCATCACTTTCATATTTAATTAAAGTAAAAACTGGTACACAAGTTATTATTGATGCCTCTATTAAAGCAATATTAAGATTTTGTCTAAATTCCTTTAATTTCATATGTATCACCAATTAAATAACATTATAATTGGCAGTTTAGTTATACATAACAATGCCAATAATACAATTTAATAAGTTTTACAATATACCAAATGTCATAAAGTAAATTTATCCAGATATTTTAAAAGGTTAATGAACCAACATTAACCTTTAATAACACTTAAAAACCTATATTTTTGTATCAATAGAGTACTATTTTATTTTTAAGACACTATTCTATACAAATTTTAATCATTTCATTAATTCGACTTTTGAACAAAAATATTATTAATCTTCACTTATCAGAATTATATTATTTTTCACAAAATAAAAAGGTTTTATATAATTCGCATAAAAAAGCAAAAATTATTAAACCTTTATTTTATTACGCCTAAGTGATAGATAGTTAATACAATTTTAGCACCTTTTAAAATTACATATTTTAAATTCTACTATTAAAAATATTTACTAAACCCTTTTCATTTTTAGGAAATATGTTTTCAACAGGAATATGAATATTAATAGTTTTATTATTGTTGGTTTTATCTCCCAAATTATTAAGTTTTAAAAAATAAATATCTTCACTGCTTAAATCAACTATTAAAAGAATAAAAAGATAGTTAGCTGTTAATGCCATATTGTATGTAGCGGATTCTAATGGGAATGATATTAATGATTTATTACAAATAAATTTTAAATCTTGTCTACCTTTTACTTGACATCGAGATATTTTACCTCTATATATTCCATCATCGTCAACAAATTCTATGATACAATCACACCCAACATCTTGACCCGATTCTCTTCTATAATTCCATCTGCCGTTTGCTGAAAATTTATAATCAACAATTGATAAACTCTTTCTTTCCTTTTTTTGTTCGTTAGAATCCTTTTTTTCTTTCATAAAATCACCCACTATCAACAATTCATAAAAAACACAAATTAGTAATTAATACATCACAATTATTATATATCTTTAAAACTAGCACATTCTATGGGTTTAACGGTATAATCCCAAAGTATTTTTTCAAATGGCATAACAATCCCTCTAACTAGTCTATAATTTCATAATAAAATGTTCGCATACCTACACCTATTTTCTAACGCTTGTGCAATAATCTATTCTAATCTTCTCAAGTATATTTGATGCAGATTGAACTCTATCGTGGTCTTTTTTTTAATTTAGCACATTCTTTTAGATATTCCTTTGAATTAAAACAATCATTCTCATATATAAATTTCGTATAAACGCTATGCGCCCAATGATTTCTATTATCACAAATTTGAGTTAAAAAATTATAATCTCCAGAACTGATATATGGTTTCTTATCTGAATTATCTAGTTCTTTAAGTTTTCTTATCATATGTCCTAATGTTTTGTTTTCAATCTCAGCAAAATGTTTATTGACATCTCCAACTTTCATGAAAGCATATATAAACTTGATATCATGTTCAATTGCTTGGTAATAAAACATCGTTTCTGCATATTTAATCTTAAATGTATCAAAATCCATACCTTAATCCACCTCAATACCATTCTCATTACAAAGTTTAATAATTCTTCTTTTAACTTTAATTGTTAGCTCATTATGACCATTTTCATAGCGATTAACCGAAACACAAGAGACCTCGAGCATTTTCGCTAGTTCTTCTTTATATATTATTAACTCTTGACAATTATAATTTGTCATAATTAATCAATTTCCAATAATCTTAGATATTTAATATGTCTTTTAACTTTTCAAGTAATACTTCTCTTCTTGCCTTGATAAACTTTTCAAACTCCTTTATATCAAGACTAGTATTTTTCTTAATATATAAATCTATATATTTCTTATTTTCTTTAATAGCCCAGTCTTTTAAAGAATCATCACCTTTAGACTCATTTTTAGAGCATTCAAGTAATTGAAGATTTAAACATGAGTTGTAATTATTTTTATCCCTAAAGAAAATCTCTTGTTCTAGTGTTAAACCTATTGCAGACAATTTTCGTTTATCTTCAAAAACCGATTTTGGATGCATATGATCTTGAGCGACATTTTTTCCATATGATAAAACGACATCTGGATAAAGAAGGTTCAACACGATACCACAAGTTCCAGACCCATATTGTTCATTAAGAAATGATTTAATGACATCATCACTAAAAGAATAATTCTTATCTGGGTCATTTTTGAACTTATCAAATATTTCTTGAATAGGAAATTTTCTAGAAGTTGATTCCTTTATGACAGTTCTCATATCCTTTAGAATGCTATCTGATGTTCCACCAAAGATTCCTTTTAATAAAGACATACTTAGCCATTTAGAAATATTTTTCTTATCTACTTTATCATAATTTAGCTTAATGATTTCATTGGCTAAATTATTTTTATAAATGTAATATGCAATTGGAATGGCCGCGTTTTTGGCTCTTAAAAGACTGTCATTAAAATTTAATTGATCCAACAAATTAAATGTTGCATCTAAGCTCTTTTTGATGTTATCCCATTTTTGTTCAAATAGAGTAATATTTTGTCTTCCAAAATTATCAATTTTAAATCTCACATCCACATCCGACAAAACTAAAAGAGATTTTAGTATAAAATCTTGAGATACATTGAAATTCGGATTTCCATATGAGTATATTTTATCTTTAATTGATTTTAACTCTTCTCTTGCATCATATGCTTTCCAGTTTGCAGATGATATGGACATTAGCAAATCAGAAAATGATAATGGAGTACCTCCACTGTTAGTTCTAATGAAAATATCTAATACCTTATCTTGATCTTGGTCATCAACGCAGTAGTAATTAATCATCTTTTCAGTATTAAATTTACTAAACAGCTCTGTTAAGGTTGTAACCGCAAATTCACTAGAAAATAAATTATTCTTAATCAAATAAGAATTTACAGCTGCTAAATTTTGCAATTTAATTACTTCACCTACTTTATACCAATACAAGTCAGGATTACTTTCTTTTTCATATTTTAATTCCTCTTTGGATAAAAAACGGAAATTATACATTTTTTCGTTATCAATATTAGATGGAAGAGGAGATGTTAATTCTATATATAGTTCCTTTTTTTCCATTGGAGATAAATGTTCGTTTTCTTTCCATTGTTTATATGGTTTTTTTATTTTGTATGACCCTATTAAGCCAATATATAAACTTGTTAATCTTTGCTGTCCATCGATAATGGCATAAAAATCATTAGTCAATAATTGTGTAGGAGCATCTGGATTATCTTCACCAAATTTTTGAACATAGTCCTTTATAAATTGATAGAACTTATAATTTTGCTTAATATTCAAGTCAGATATTTTCCATAGCATAAAGGAATTGATTGGATATCCTCTTAAAATACTATCGAATAATGTCTCAACTTGTCCCATGCTCCAAACAAATTTTCTTTGAATAGCTGGAAGTAAATAATTGTTTACAGCAATATTATTCATTGCCTCTTTAATACTTATTGATTGATAATCACTCATTATAAAAACCTCGATTAAAAATGTATATTTATTATAACATTTTTATAACAGCTGGTCTATGGACTGAAAAAAATTAATAAGATACACTTATTTATTAAATATTCGATTAAAACGGTTCCTTCATACCCCTCTTTTTTACTTCTCTACCTATATTAAAAGAAAAAAGGTGTTTCCTACCAAAAAACACTAAAATACCTTTAAAATAAAGAAAAAAGCACCAATATAGTGTATCAGTGCATTACTTTCACTATGGTGCCGATCGACGGATTCGAACCGTCAACCTATTCATTACGAGTGAATTGCTCTACCATTGGAGCTAGATCGGCATATAAAAGAACCTAATGTACTTTTACACTAAGTTCTTTAATGTTAGTATATACTTCACCATCGGCTTGCATTGAAGGATTACCTTCTGCTATTATTTTAACACTTTTACCTTTAATGTAACTAACGTATTTTTTATATTTTAGATGTTTTCCTTTATAAATTGATAAAAACAAGAATAATAATTTAAGTCTTGAAGCTGTATGAACAATTAAAACATCAAGCGTACCATCATTTCGTGTTTTTAAAGGAGCAAATTTCATTCCTCCCCCTTGATGAATAGCATTCATACAACAAATCGTCCAACATTTTTTATAATCATATTCTTGATCATCAATAATTAATTTCATTGGTCGAGGTTTATATTTTAAAAAAGCTTTAATTGTATTTTTAGTATAAGAGAAGGCATTTCCACCTTTTGTTTCAGCTACATACTCACATACAAGAGCATCAATTCCAACCCCTAAACCATTAAGAAATACTTCTTCTTGTGTACCATTATTAAATGTTGGTAAGTCTTCCATATACTCATTAATATGGACAATATTATCTTCGTTATCAATATTTCTAAAAAAATCATTTCCCGTTCCTGAAGGATAAGCATAAATATCTTGTTCAAATTGATATTTTTTAAACTTATTAGCTAAAAAATGTAATGTTCCATCTCCACCAACAAATAACGGATGTTCATCTTCATTTAACGCACAAATAAACTTACCGACATCTTCAATTTCTAAAACATTTTGAAAACGATAAGTTTCATTTAATTCTTTTAATTTATCGACTATTTTCTCAACGACCTCTTTCGATTTACCACCTTTAGATTTGGGATTATAAATGATGACATACATATATTATTACCTCACATTTGCTATTTATCTATTAATATTTTATAATATAAATATACAAACTTCAATAAAATTAGCGCGTATAATCATTAATTAAATGTACAAAGGGGAGGAAAGATAATGTACTATTTTACAAACTTTAAACCAAAATCAAAGAAAGAACAAATTATTAGTGCGGTTTTATATCTTGTTTTTGGTGCCTTATTTATTTTTATTCCAGGAGTTGTTGCTAATTCACTTGCAATCTTTTTAGGTATTTTACTTTTAGCAATTGGTGCCTACAAACTAATCTTTACCATTGTTAATAAAATATCTTATGGGTATGCATCTTCAATTATTTTAATTATTTTAGGTATCGTTATTCTATTAAATCAAAGTGCTACCGTTAGCCTTCTATTAATTTTGATTGGTATTGGTGTTATCTATCTTGGTGTTAGTCGTTTATTCTACTCATTTATGTTAAAAAATTATTATAAATACTGGTACGTTAGTTTAATCACAGGTATTATTTTAACAGTCATGGGTATTATCTTATGCATTAACCCATTTGATACTCTTAGTGTTTTCATTACTATTTTAGGAGTTATCTTACTGTTTTATGGCATTGTTAAACTTATTTCGGCATTAAATAAAAAAGAAGAATTGAATGATGAACAATTTAATGAGTTCTTTAATACTTTACTTCATCGTGATAGTGAAACTAAAACTAAAAAAGATGATGATAATGTTATCGATGCTGATTTTAAAGAAAAAAAATAACGGGTTACCCGTTATTTAAAAAACTTTATAAAAATCTTTAGGTGTATCTACTGTAAAGTGATACACTTTTTTTGTTATTGGATGAACAAATTCTACTTCATAAGCATGAAGACCTAAACGTTTAATTGGATTTTTACTAGCTTCATATTTATCATCACCGACAATTGGATGACCATGTTCTTTCATTTGAACTCTAATTTGATTTTTCTTACCAGAATCAATATGAACATCTAATAAAGTGAAATTTTTATTTTCTTTAACTACTTTATAATTAGTAATTGCTAGTTCTCCATCTTTTTTATTATTTGATGAATACATTAAATGCGTTCTTGTTTCCATTAAATATGATTTATATGTGCCTTCTTTTTCTTTGAATGTTCCTTCAACTAAAGCCATATAGCCACGTTTTTTAACAGTCTTATTCCAATCTTCTTGCATAAAATCTTGAACTTCTTTTGTTTTAGCAAACATTAAAACTCCTGATGTGTCTTTATCTAAACGATGAATAACAAAGATACGATTTTTCTTATTGCGTTCGCGAACATAATCCATCGCTTTACGATAAGCGGTGTTATTAACTTCATTGTCAGTAGCAATACTTAATAATCCTGATGGTTTATTGATTACTAAAAATTCATCATCTTCATAAATGATTTTTAAATCACTTTTCTTAACTTTACTTACTGGTCCAGAAACTGATTCTTTCATTACGTGTAAAATTTGTTTAGGTTGTAATAAATAATCAAATTGCGTTACTAAAGCTCCATCAACTAAAATATGACGTTTAGCAAGGAGGTTTTTTGTGTTGTTACGTGATTGATGTAATGATCTTAGTAAGAACTCTAATAATGGTTCTTCTTTCTTTATCACGAATTGATAGGTAACCTTGTTAGCCATTTTTTCTTGTTTATTATACATCACTTAATCCTCCTTAAAATAATTTAATAAAAAGCGTGCCACACCAAAATTATTGTTATCTAAACATTGCTTTTTAAAGCACATTTTTTTAACTTCTTCACTGGCGTTTTCCATTAAAACACCTTCACCACATTTATTAATCATTTCAACATCACCATAATCATCACCAAAAGCAATACAATCAGCTAATGTACCACCAGTTATTTTTAATAAATGAGTAATTCCTAAAAATTTTGATACATCTTTATTAACATAACGATGCCAAATTAAATTAGCATAAGTAACAACATTTAAATTGTATTTTAATGCCAAATTATTTTTTACTTCATCGTTAATCATACAAAATAAAAATTTATAGACTTTTTCAGTAAACTTCTTTTCTTTAAATGGGAAATATTTATATTTCTCACTTTGCTCACTACTATAAATATCATCGATTGTTTCAACACTTATAACTTTAGCATAATCATAAATATCTTGAACTAAACTATTTAAAACTTTTTGATCAATCGCTGATTCAAATAAGATATTCAGATTTTTATCAACAATTAAAGAGCCACCATACAAAATTGAATAATCAGGTTTAATAATATCGATAAGTTTTTTAGTATTAATTAAAGATCTAGCTGTATTAATAACAAGATGGTGTCCTTTATTTTGAAAGTAACGTAAAGTACATAAAGTAAAGTCATCGACTTCACGTTTATAATTTAATAATGTTTCATCTAAATCAAAAATAATATACATAACTTTTACCTTAATTTAATAACCACAATTCGATCGTGATTATTAATATCTTTCTTTACTGTTAAATCAAAATCTTTTAAATATTTATTAGCCAAATCTTTAATTAAGGAAGCTTGTTTATAACCGATTTCAAAAAAGATCATTCCTTTTTTATTTAAGACTTTTAAAGCATCTTTTAAAATACGCTCATATATTTCTAAACCATTATTTTTAGCAAATAAGGCAATTGATGGATAATATTTTTTAACACTTTCACTTATATCCTTATCATTATAATCAATATAAGGTGGATTAGAAACAATATAATCAACCTTAATATTATTATCGATTAATGGTTTTAAGGCATCACCTAAAAAATAAGGAATATCTAAATCTTTTTTATTAATTTCAAACACTTCTAAAGCATCTTTAGAAATATCACTAGCCATAATATTAGCGTTAATTTCTTTTTTCAAAGTAATGGCAATACAGCCACTTCCAGTTCCAATATCAACGCCTATTAAATTTTGATTTTTAACATTTTTAATAACTTCTAAAACAAGTTCTTCGGTCTCATCTTCAGGTAATAAACAATTGTTATTAACATAGAAGTAACGGTGAAAAAAATATGCTTTATTAATAAGATATTCAATAGGTTCACCATTTAAAAATCTATCTAAAATGTCGGTAATTTTTGTTTCATCAATTTCTTTATTTTCACTTAGATAATAATTATCAATATCATATACTGCTTTCATAATAAAATTAAAGGTATTTTGATTAAAATACCTTTTATAATTATGAGCAAATTCACTTACTTTCATTAAATACCACTGCCCGATAATTTTAAGCGTTGGTCTTCATTAATTAAAGCATTAATAATATTATCTAAATCGCCTTCCATAACACGATCAAGTTGTTGAATTGTATAGTTAATACGATGATCAGTTACACGATTTTGTGGATAGTTATATGTTCTAATTTTTTCACTGCGATCACCTGTACCAATTTTTGATTTACGTTCTTTACCACGTGCCATTTCCATTTCTTGACGACGTTGATCGTAAATTTTTGTTCTTAAAGTAGCCATAGCTTTTTCACGGTTTTCAATTTGTGAACGGCCATCTTGACATGTAACAACAATTCCTGTTGGAATATGTGTTAAACGAACAGCACTATCAGTTTTATTAATATGTTGACCACCAGCACCACTTGCACGATAAGTATCAATTTGAATTTCACTTGGAGAAATGACAACATCAACTTCATCTGCTTCAGGCATTACTAAAACTGTAGCTGTTGAAGTATGGATTCTTCCACTTGCTTCAGTCTTTGGAACACGTTGGACACGGTGAACGCCTGATTCGTATTTAAATTCACTATAAACTCTTTGACCCTTAACCATAAATGAAACAAATGAAAAACCACCTGCTTCACATTCTTCACTACCAAGCATTTCAACTCTAAAACCTTTTTCTTCACAATAACGAGTGTACATTCTAAATAAATCACCAGCAAAAATATTACCTTCATCGCCACCGGCAGCACCACGAATTTCAACAATAATATTTTTTTCATCCATTGGATCTTTTGGAATTAAAGCAACTCTAATTTTTTCATATAATTCAGGCATTGCTTTTTCACAAGCACTATATTCTTCTTTTGCTAATTCAACAATTTCTTTATCGCTATCTTTCATTAATTCTTTAGATTCTTCCATTGTTTGCTCTAAAGTTTTGTATTGTTTATATAAATCAGCAACTTCCTCTAAATTAGCATGTTCTTTTGCATATTGTTTATAACGATTAAAATCAGAAGCTACACTTGGAAGCTCCATCATCTTTTCTAAATAAGTGGAACGTTGTAAAATCGTTTCCAACCTTTCTTTCATTTTTTCATCCATCATTAATATCACTACTCCCTAACTATTTTATTATAGCATTACTACATTATATTTTTCTACAAGTCGAAGAGGATGATGTGCTAATTTTGATTTTCTTAAACCTTCATTACCAACATCTTCTTCTCGATTAATATATTTTACTTCACTAAAACGTTTTTGAATTTCACTTGAAAATACTTTCGTTAAATATGGGTATATACCATCATAATCTTTTAAAGCTTTTTCAATATGCATATAAGCGGTATCCAAAATAACACTCCCAAGAACAATACCAGCTAAAATACCATCAATAACAACCTTAAATCCAATATAATACTTTTTAAAAATTTGAAAATTACGAAAAATTTCACGACACTTAGCTAAATCATAATGATACGATTTATCTTCAACTGTTTTATCTTCATATTTATCTAAGAATAATAAAATATCGCTAATATCGTTACTATTAATCTCACTTAAAACTAGTTTATCTTGATAAATACTTAAAAATTTATTGACATGATTACGTAATTTATTATTTTTCTTCCCTTTATAGGTTGCAAGACTATCAATATCATATAAATAATCGCAAAAATCACGATCAAGTTCATAACTAATTTGATAATTAGCTTTTAAAAATTCAACATTTTCGATTGGAACCATTGCAAAACGTGCTTTAGAAGGAAGCTTAGCAATTATTTCTTTAGGATTTGTTTCAAAAACAAGCGGAAAACTATACACTGTTTTACCATCATCAACATAACGAAAAATAACCCCGTCCCCTACATATGCGCATTCATAGTGATAAAAATCACGCCATGCATAAATCGTATTAATTGTATAATCACATATACGATATGGTTGACGTTTAAAGATTACATCTAATTTAACTAAATCCTCTATTTCAACTTTATGAAAATCCATATTTATCACCTATTCTTTAAAAAGAGTAGCAATTTCAACACCTAATCCATCTGCGATTTGTTTAATTGCTCTTAAAGAAACATTTCTTCTTCCGCGTTCTAAATCGGAAATATAATTGCGATGAAGATGGCACATATATGCAAATTCATCTTGAGATACGTTTAAATTTTGTCTTAACGTTCTTACTCTTTTTCCAAATTGTTCTTCAATAGTCATCTAACTTTTTCCTTCCTTTAATTTTTCACTAATACTTTTAATTTTTTGAAAACGATGATAAATACCCGATTTAGAAATCTTTTTACCAGTCGTTTCTTCATAAATATCTTTAATTTCGTTTAATGATGCTTCAGGATTAGCTAAACGCACTTTAGCTAATTCTTTTAAGTTATCATCAAGATTATTAACCCCAATCATCTTATCAATATAGTTAATCATCTCTAATTGTTCACTACCACTTTTCATTGATTTCATATCATTAGCAATATCACAATTGTATACCCGATTAACTGAGTTATATTGATCGCGCTGAATACGAACATTTTCAAAAGTCATTAAACAGCGATATGCACCGATAATTCGTAAAAAATCAGCAATTTTTTCACTGCGCTTGATATAACAAACATAACTATTTCGACGTTTAATAACTTTAGCATCTATATAAAATTTATGTAATAATTTTACTAAAAAGTAAGCTAATTCTTCATCGCTCACTGCCATTTCAAGATGATAGTTAGAAGTTTTCGGTGAATTAACACTTCCAGATGCTAAAAAGCATCCCGCTAAATAAGCTCTTCGACATTCATTGTCTTTTAAAATTTCTTTACTAGGTAAAGTTTTAAATCCTAAATCATCATCTATAATTTCTAAAGAATATAACATATCTTTAGCCCCTTTAATAATTTCAATAATGATAATAGTATTATCCTTATTCACTCTTAAACGGCGTTTTTCCGTAACGATAATTCTAGTTTCTACTTTAAAATTTGTTTTAATTGCTTTTTGAATCAATTTAGCCGTTTTTTTATTTTCGGTATGGATTTGGATTCCCCATTCACCATTTCTTAATAGTAAACTACCATTAATTTTAATAAAGCCAGAAAGAAGGGATTTAATATAGTCAATGTTTTCTAATTCTAATAATGAGACTTCATCTTTAACTTCTTTTGTAAAAGATATTTCTTCTTGTTCAAACATCCTATCACCCCTTTTTAATTAGCCAGGGTTGATTATAACACACATAGTGTGAACGTTGCAACAAAAAAGAAGCTTTTTTTATAAAAAAGCCTCTCGTTGATTATTTTAATTCATTTTGAATATAATGTTCTGCTTCAATAGCGGCTGTTGCGCCATCACTAACTGCGGTTGTGATTTGACGTAATGGTTTGCTATTTACATCACCAATTGAATAAATGCCTTTAATTTTAGTCTCCATCTTATCATTAACAATAACATAACCTTTATCATCTAAAATATCTAAATTTTGTAAAAATTCTGTTTTTGGTTCAAACCCAATAAATGGAAAGACAACATTAGTAGCGAATACTTCTTCTTGACTTGTTTTTTTGTTTAGTAAAGTAATACTAGTAACATGATCTTCGCCATTAATGCTAACTGGAACATATGATAATAACAATTCGATTTTAGGATTGTTTTTGACTTTATCAACCAAATGTTTTTCGGCTCTAAATTCATCACGACGATGAACTAAATAAACTTTTTTTGCAAATTTAGTTAAGAATAAAGCCTCTTGTAAAGCACTATTTCCTCCACCGATAACAAACATATCTTTATCTTTATATAATGCTCCATCACAAACTGCACAGTAAGAAATACCTTTAGCATAAAATTTATCTTCATTAGGGACATTCATTTTTTTAACATCATTACCCGTGGCAATAACAACTGTTTTACTTTGATAAGTTTCGCCACTTTCTAAAATAACTTCTTTATAATTATCAAAATTATTGATTTTAACAACATTGCCAAATAAAAATTCAGTACCAAACTTTAAACATTGTTCAAACATTTTTGAAGCTAAATCGATTCCTTTAACGTTATCAAATCCAGGATAATTTTCAATTTCATCGGTTTTTAAAACTTTGCCACCTGGTGCTTCTTTTTCAATAATACCAACGTTTAAATTAGCACGTGCACCATAAATGGCACAAGTAATACCGGCTGGACCAGCACCAATAATTAAAATATCGTACATCTATTCACCTTCTTTACTTTCTTTTTTCTTTGATACTTTGTAGCAAAAAACTAACAAACATATTCCTAAAATTACATAAGCAATTGAAGTAATGACGGATGTTGGAATACCAAAAATAGTCATAATGTATGTTGGATCTCTTAATAATTCAAGTGGCCCTCTAATGACACCATACGCAATAAAGTATAGTGAACCTAAATAACCCACTTTTCGACTTGTCCAATATTTACGTAAAATTAAACTAATAACAATAAAAGCCGTTAAAGTTAGCAATGATTCGTAAAGGAACAAAGGTTGAGCAACTTTTCCACTTGTTCCACAGACACTCATTTGATCTAAAATAAAATTTGGTAAAAACCATAAAGAGTCGCGACTTACACAAGCACCATAAACCTCTTGATTCATAAAATTACCCCATCTTCCAATTGATTGGGCCACTAAAATATTAGGAACAATCAAATCAAAAGCATGAAGAATACTTACTTCTTTATGATACTTTTTTAAATACCATAGACCACTTAAAGCTCCTAAAACTACACCACCTTGAATAGCAAGACCGCCATCCCATAAAAAGAAGATGTGTTGAAAGCCAACATCTTGATAGTAAGGGATGTTTGATAAAACAAACCAAATACGAGCACCGATAATTCCCATTGGAAAACAAATCAAAAACATATTGTCTACAATTTCCGGATTATAATTTGCTTTCTTAAAAAATCTTCTAGATAAATAATATGCTAGTGCTGCTCCAATTAAAATAAACACTGCATACCAACGAATAACAAATGGACCTATTTCAATAAAAATCGGATCTAAAGCCAAAATATTATTCATTATAATCACCACCCTTTAAAATTTTATCATACTTATTCATTAAATCAGTTGTTGGATTAATTCCCAAGGACTGAAGTCGAAGAGAAATAACTGCTACTTCAATTAAATTAGCCATACTTCGACCACTCGTAACTGGTAAAGTAATTTTAGGTAAACTAACTCCTTTAATTGTTTCAAAACTGATATTACTTTGTAAACGATTATTAGTTTTGATGTTATCAAAACTTGTTAAATTAATAATGTACTTTATTTCACAATATTCTTTAACTGAAGTAACACCATACATAGCATATACATCAATTAAACCTAATCCTCGAACTTCTAATAAATTTTTTAAATGTTCACTTGGTTGACCAAAAACATGATTTTGTAAACGGTTAACTAAAACACCATCATCAGCCACAAAACGATGACCTTTTTTAATTAACTCTAAGGCAATTTCACTTTTACCAATACCACTATCGCCCATAATTAAAATACCATCACCATATATTTCAACTAAAGTTCCATGAATTAGTTTCTTTTCGCTTAATTTTTCATAAATAAATAACATAACTTCAATTGATGTAATTGTCGCTGAAGATGATGTACGTAATATCGCAATTTGTTTTTTAATTGCTAAATCTTTTAATTCATCTGGGCAAGGAAGAGATCTTGTTATTAAAATAAATGGTGTATCATCATGCGTTAAAATACCAAATGATGCTTGTCTTTGCTCTTTTGACAAAGTTTTAATAAATTTTATTTCTTTACTACCTAAAATTATTCCTTGATGATGATCAATATCATCATAAAATCCGACAAGTTCTAAACCCGGATGATTAGTTTCAGGAGTAGTAATTTTTCTTTTTAAAGCCGTCTCAGTCGCAAAAATAACCTCATATTTAAAATGAGCTAATAAATCTTCAACTGTTACAATACTTCTACGCATGCTATCACCTCAATTATTTATAATAATATCAATATTATATAAGAATTTTCTTTAAATATCTACCAGTATAACTTTCACTTACTTCACTTACTTCTTCAGGTGTACCACAAGCAATTACTTGTCCACCCTTATTTCCGCCGTCTTTACCAATATCAATGATATAATCAGCACATTTAATAACATCTAAATTATGCTCAATAATAATTACCGAATCACCCGAAAGAATTAAACGATTGATAACTTCTAATAATTTTTTAACATCATCCATATGCAAGCCAGTTGTTGGTTCATCTAAAATATATAATGTTTGACCTGTTGAACGTCTTTGAAGTTCATAAGCAAGTTTTAATCTTTGAGCTTCTCCACCACTTAATGTAGTTGCGCTTTGTCCAAGTTTAATGTAACCTAAACCAACATCATACAATGTTTGAATACGACGTTTAATTGCAGGAATATTTTTAAAAAATTCTAGTGCTTCTTCAATCGTCATATCTAAAACATCAAAAATAGATTTATCTTTATACTTAACTTCCAAAGTCTCACGATTATAACGTTTACCTTCACATTCTTCACAAGGAACATAAACATCTGGTAAAAAATGCATTGGAACACGAATTACTCCATCACCCCAACATTTTTCACATCGTCCACCTTTAACATTAAATGAAAAACGTCCCTTATCATATCCTCTTAAACGGGCCTCATTTGTGGAAGCAAATAATTCACGAATAAGATCAAATACACCAGTATAAGTTGCAGGATTACTACGAGGTGTTCTGCCAATTGGTTCTTGTGAAACATCGATAATTTTATCAATATATTCTAATCCATCAATATGATCATAAGGAAGGGGTTTAATACGGCTATTACCTAGATTTCTTAATATTGCATTTCGTAAAGTTTCATTAACTAATGTTGATTTTCCACTACCTGAAACTCCGGTAACGCAAACAATCATACCTAGAGGAATTTTAACATCAATATTCTTTAAATTATTACCTCTTGCACCATAAATATCTATTGATTTTCCGTTACCTTTTCTTCTTGAGACAGGTATTTCAATTTGCTTTTTATGTGATAAATATTGTCCAGTAATTGAACGCTCATTTTTCATAACTTCACTTGGAGTACCACACGCGACTACTTCACCACCATGGACACCACTACCAGGGCCAATATCCACTAAATAATCAGCTTGTAACATTGTATCTTCATCATGTTCAACAACAATTAAGGTATTGCCTAAATCACGCATATTTTTCAAGGCATCAATTAACATTTGATTATCTTTTTGATGAAGACCAATTGATGGTTCATCTAAAACATATAATACTCCTGTTAATTTTGAACCAATTTGAGTAGCAAGTCGAATTCTTTGAGCTTCTCCACCACTTAAACTAGAAGCATTACGAGCAAGCGTTAAATAATCTAAACCAACATTTTTCAAAAATGACAATCGCGATTTTATTTCTTGTAAAATCAATTTAGCAATTTCTTCTTGTTGATAACTTAATTTCAAATCATTTAAAAATAATAAAATTTCTTCAATCGACATAATAGTTAGTTCATAAATGTTTTTACCACCAATACGAACAGATAAAGCTTCTTCATTTAAACGTTTGCCTTGACAAGTAGGACATGTCGTTTCACGCATAAATGTTTGATACCATGAACGCATCATTTCACTACTTGTTTCCATATATAAACGTTCAATACGAGGTTTTACTCCCTCTAAAAATTCCCTTGTCATTTTATTACCTGATTTAGTTTGTATTTCATATTTAAACGGACGATCTGCTCCATTTAAAACAATGTATTGTTCATAATCACTCAATTTATAAAATGGTTTGTCCATATCTATTTTATACTCTTTACAAAGTATTTTTAATTCTTGCCACTCGATATTATCACTATTTGTTTGATTTTTATAATAGATTATAGCTCCTTCATTAATTGATTTCTTTTTATCAGGAACTAAAATATCAATATCAACTTCTTGACGAACACCAATACCATTACAAGTAGGGCATGCTCCCATTGGACTATTAAAAGAAAATAATTTTGGCTCTAATTTGCCAATCGAAAAACCACAATGAGGACAAGAATAGTTTGATGAAAATAATATTTCTTGATTATTAACTAATAAAATTGCTAAACCTTTTGAATATTTTAATGCTGTTTCTAAAGCTTCAACAATACGATTACGTTCATCTTTATTTAAAACGATACGATCAATAATAATATCGATATCATGCTTTTTATTTTTATCTAATTCTTCAATATCTTCAATTAATTTAATGCTACCATCTACCCTGATTCTTAAAAAACCATCTTTCAATAAATTTTCTAATAAATCTTTATGGCTGCCTTTTTTTTGACGAGCAATCGGTGATAAAATTTGCATTTTACTACCAACTTCAAACTCAAAAATACGATCAACCATTTGTTTAATGGTTTGGGCTTCAATTGGGATGTTATGCTTTGGGCAAAAAGGTGTCCCAATTCGCGCATATAAAAGACGAAGATAATCATAAATTTCCGTTACAGTACCTACCGTTGAACGTGGATTGTTATTAGTTGATTTTTGATCAATAGCGATTGATGGTGATAATCCGTCAATCGAATCAACATCCGGTTTTTCTATTCCACCCAAAAATTGGCGAGCATAGGCACTTAATGATTCCACATATCTTCTTTGACCTTCTGCGTAAATCGTATCAAAAGCTAAAGTTGATTTACCACTTCCCGATAAACCTGTCATAACAATCAATTTATTTCTAGGAAGCTCTAAATCGATATTTTTTAAATTATTTTCACGAGCACCCTTTATAATTATTTTATCATTCATTATCTTCACCCTTTCAACAATAAGTATTTTACACTACTACTAGTTATTTTAAAATCTTTTTACATAAAAAATAACTCTATTTAATATCTTTTTTTAACTATTTACATAAATTATATCTATAAGATATATTAGTTTACTTTCATAAAAATATGTCTTTTTACAAAAAAATGTAAAACTTGAAAACGTTTACAATAACTTTTACATACTTTTTCACTCATTTTTTATTGACTTAATTTCATTAGTGGTATATATTTTAGGCATATTTTATAGAACGGCAAATATAAAATATACCAAAAAAATAATTTTATAACTTATCATTATTCAAAGGAGGTATTTATTATGAATAAGAAAGGTTATCTTGCCTTTTCTGCATTAGCATTTGCAATGTTACTTGCAAGCTGTGGTCCAAAACAAAAAGTTAATTATTTTGAAGATCCAGACACAGGCTTAACTGCTAAAGACGTTTTCAATACCACTTATGGTACTGACCCTACTACTTTTGCTGCTTATGCAACAAATCACCAACCAAATGCGATGCATATTACTAACTTCATCGATGGTTTAGTTGAAAACGACAATTATGGTGTTTTAAAACCTGCATTAGCAAAGAGTATCCCAGAAGGTGTAGTTAATAAAGAAACTGGTGAATCAACTTACACATTCGAATTAAAAGATGGCCTAGAATGGATGAAATGGGATGAAAGTGGCAAAAACTTAGTTAAAGCTGCTGATGTTAAAGGCCAAGACTTTGTTACTGCTGCTAAACTTGCGTTAAACCCTAAACTTGATGGTGGTTCTTCTTACCTATACTTTATGTTCATTAAAGGTTCTCAAGAATATTATCAAATGCAAGTTCAACCACCATTAAAAAATCCTGATGGTTCTATTATAAAAGACGAAAATGGTAAACCAGTTCTTGATCCAAGCTGGGTTGCTCCAACTCAAAAAGAATTAGACGAATTCTTTGATAAGAACGTTGGTTTAAAGGCTGACGGAAATAAAATCATTTACACTTTACCAAAAGATATGAAATATTTCCCAACAGTTTTAACTTATTCTTGTTTTTATCCTGTACCAACAGAATTATACAACTCAATTACTTCTAAGTATGGTACTGTAGATGGTCAAAGAAGTAAAAACAACTTATGGTATAATGGTGCTTTTGCTTTATCAAGTTTAGAAAACAACAACCATATTGACTATGTTAAGAACCCTACTTATTGGGATAAAGATGTTGTTACATTAAATAAAGTTCATATGATTAAAACACCTCAAGAAGCTGATATGTCATGGGGTAGACAAAAATTCGAAGCTGGTACAATCGATGGATTTAGAGTAAATGAAATTGATGTTAAAGGTTGGGAAAAATATGTTACAGGTAAAGATGGCTCAGGATCAATTGAAAACCCTGTTCACGAGTTAGCTAACTCAAGACAAGGTACTCCTGAATCTACAACATTCTATTTAGGTTTTAACTTCAACCGTGAATTAACTGAAAACACTAATTTATCAATAAGTGAAATCAGAAACTTCGAAAAAGCTATCGCTAATACAAATTTCCGTAAAGCTATTTTACACGCTGTTGATAAAGGTGTTTATAACTCTAGAAGAACTCCTTCTAATCCAAATCAATGGACAACTAATACTTACACAATTAAGACATTAGCTGTTGATGATCACGGAAAAGATTATGTTGAATATCTATTTGATGAATATGCAGCTCAAGAAGGCATCTCTGTTGAAGAAGCTAAAGCAACATTAGATTCTGGTATGAATGGTTTATATGATGCTACTTTAGCTCAAGAATATCTTGCTAAAGCTAAACAAGAATTAGGTAGTTCAGTAACTTACCCAATTCAATTTGAAATTGTTGAACAACAAAACGAACAATTCACAGTTTACTACAATAGATTTGCTGAATCTTTACAAAAGAGTTTAGACCCAACTGGTCAAATCGTTAAAGTTTCAACAAAACAATTAACTGACATCCAAATGGACAATGCCTTCTACCATCATGATTACTCTGTATCAGCATACTTCGGTTGGTCTCCTGACTATGGTGATCCATTATCATACTTAAATACCCTAGTTGTTGGTGGTGACTTAACTCCTAACTTTGGTTTCTCTAGCAAACCAGAACAAGAACAAGCACTATTAGGTGAATTCACTAAAATGGTTGAAGCAGCTGATAAAGAAACTGATAAACAAAAACGTCTAGAATTATATGCTAAAGCTGAATATTACTTATTATTCGATCAAGCATTAATCATTCCGATGACTCAACGTTATCAAGGTCTTGAAGTTAATGTTACAAAAGTCAAACCATACACTGGTCAAATTGCTCCTTATGGTATGGGTAGAGATAAATTAAAATCAGCAGTCGTTTATAAAGATGTTTTAACTAAAGAAAACTACAAAATGATTGTTGACAAATATAATGCTGGAAAAAACTAACCAGTAGATCCGATATAAAAAGATAATACGGTAAATAGAAATTGGTACCATTGACGGTGCCAATTTCTTTGACCGTAATGGGCACAAAGATTTAATTTTTTTAGAAGAGGAGAGATGATTATGGAATTTGTAGATAATCAAGAAACAGGATTTGTGGCTAAAATTAAGGAGTTTTCAAGAGCTCACCCTCTATTTATTTACTCCCTAAAACGTATCGGAAGTGCTTGTATAACTATTTTACTTGCAGTAACAATTACCTTTCTTCTTTTAAGAACGTTAGATCCTGCAAAAATATATGGTCCTTATATTAATAAATATCCTATTGAAATGAGGCCTATAATTCAACAACAAGTACTTGAACGTATGGGACTAGATTTACCAATTTTCGAACAATTAATACGTTATTATTACCAAATTATTCCAATTATTCCAAAATCAGTTTGTATGCGTTTTGAACTATTAGAAACTGGATTAAGCTGTGCTGAATATCAATTAAAATTAATTGATTTTGGAACTTCATTTTTATATGCAAAAGAAGTCCCTATTAGTAATATTATTTCATCAGCAATGCCTTGGTCATTCACTGTAGGTGCTTTGTCATTAATTTTACAATTTGGTATTGGTTATCCACTTGGAATTTTTATGGCCAAGTATAAAGATAAATGGTTTGATCGATTTGGTAACATTTATATTGTTGTTGTTTCATCAATACCAACACTAGTCTATTATTTCTTTATTTATTATTTATTCTTAGGATTTGGAGTCGAACCAGCATTCGATAGCTCTAACCCTGGAAGTTGGTTACCTGTTGTTCTTGCTTTAGGCTTGATGGGCTCTACAGGTACTGCAATGTGGGTAAGACGTTTTATGGTTGATGAACTAAATGCTGATTATGTTAAATTTGCACGTGCAAAAGGTTTACCAGATAATCAAATTGTCTTCAAACACGTTTTAAGAAACGCTGTTGTCCCTATTGTTAGAACCATTCCTTTAGCAATCGCTTACACTTTATTAGGTGCATATTTTGCTGAAACAGTTTTCTCTGTCCCTGGTATTGGTAAATTATTAATTACTGCTATTCAAATGCAAGATAATGCTTTGGTACAAGCATTAGTATTAATATTTGCTGGTATTTCAACAATTGCTTATTTAGTCGGAGATATTGTTACAGTATTATTTGACCCACGTATTTCGCTTACTGAATAATAAAAGGAGGTTATGATTTATGGAAGAAACAAAAGTATTAAATACTGAAGTTACAACTCAAGAAGTTGAACAAGAAGAAGATCTAACACCTCTTTTTAAGAAAGTAGAGCTAGAAGAAACTTCTTCTGAACATTTAGTTGTTGAACCTTATTCATATTGGAAATCAGTTTTTAGACTATTTTTTAGGAAACCAAGTGCAATTGTTGCTCTTGTATTCGTTGCTTTAATTATTATCTTAGCTATCGTTGTACCTTTAGCAAATCCAGGTTTTAATCCTTATCCAACAGAAGAATTTCCTGATTTAGTATATGCAGGACCATCTTGGGCACACTTATTTGGTTGTGACCGTTATGGCGTTGACTTATGGAATAAAACATGGTTAGGTGCTAACCTTTCATTAAAATTAGCCTTTACTGTTGCTGCTATTAACATTGTTTTAGGTATTTTAATGGGAGTTCTATGGGGATATTTTAGAAAATTAGATCCAATTTTAATTGAATTTAGAAACTTAATTGAAAATGTTCCTTCATTCTTGTTCTATATGATTTTATTATATGTTATGGATCAATCATTCTGGACTTTAGTCTTTGTTATGTGTATCTTTGGATGGTTACCATTAGCTTCTACAATTAGAAACCAAATTTTAATCATTAACAATCGTGAATATAACATGGCTAGTAAAACATTAGGTTCTGGTCCTACTAAAATGATTAACCATAACTTATTACCTTACTTAATCTCTGTTATCGTTACTGTTGCTGCTAATATGATTCCAGCTGTAATCGCTTCAGAAATTGCCTTAACTTATTTCGGATTAGGATTTGAACCAGGTAAAGATGTTACTTTAGGTGCTGTTTTACAATCTGGTTATGGTGTCTTCGTTGACTACCCTCATGTTTTCTTATTCCCTGCAATTATTATTGCAATCTTATCACTATCATTCTATTACTTAGGTTTGAACTTAGCTGATGCTACAGATCCTAAGAACCATCGTTAGGAGGTATTAGTTATGGAAGAAAAAAAACCTATTATAAGTGTTAAAGACTTAGTCGTTAAATTTAAAGTTAGAGATAAGAATCTAACTGCTATTAGAAATGTTTCATTAGATTTATATGAAGGTGAAACTTTAGCAATCGTTGGTGAATCTGGTAGTGGTAAGTCTGTTTTAACAAAAACTTTCACTGGTATGCTTGAATCAAATGGTTGGGTTGATTCTGGTGAAATTACTTTTGAAGGAGAAAATTTAGCTCTTAAAAAGAAAAATAGAGAATGGCTTGGAATTCGTGGTAAAAAAATTGCCACAGTTTTCCAAGATCCAATGACTTCATTAAACCCTCTTCTTTCAATTGGTAGCCAAATAAGTGAAGTTGTTCGTCTTCATCAAGGCTTAAATAAAGAAGAAGCAAAAGCTAAAGCAATTGAACTTTTAAAACGTGTTGGTATTAACGATGCTGAAAGACGTTTTAAAGATAAACCATATCAATATTCTGGTGGTATGAGACAAAGAGTCGTTATCGCAATTGCTCTAGCTTGTCACCCAAAAATTTTAATTTGTGATGAACCTACAACTGCATTAGATGTTACTATTCAATCACAAATCTTACAATTAATTAAAGACTTACAAAAAGAATATGGATTCTCTACTATCTATATTACGCACGATTTAGGTGTTGTCGCTAATGTTGCTGATAGAGTATGCGTTATGTATGCTGGCCAAATTATTGAATATGGTTTAGTCGATGAAATTTTCTATAATTCTAAGCATCCATATACTTGGTCATTATTATCTTCATTACCTCAATTAGGTATTAAAGGTGAAAAATTATATGCAATTACAGGAACACCACCATCACTTCAACAAGAAATTATCGGTGATGCTTTTGCTTCTCGTAACCCTTTTGCTTTAGAAATTGATTTTAAGAAAGAGCCTCCTATGTTCCAAGTTAGTGAAACACACTTTGCTAAAACTTGGTTATTAGATCCACGCGCTCCTAAAGTTGAAATGCCTAAAACTATTCAAAATTTAAAAGCAAAAGTTGAAAACGCTAATGCAATTAATATTGAAGCACAAAAAATTGCTTTAGAAGAAAAAAATATTAAAAACAAAAAAACTCCTGCAAAAAAGACAACCAAAAAGAAAAAGGAGGTTAAATAGTTATGTCTACAAATGAAAAGAAGCCTCCTGTGCTTGAACTAAATCATGTCGATATTGGTTTCTATTATAATGGTAGGTTTTCAACAATTGTTCACGATGCTAACTTCACTATTAATGAAGGTGAAACTGTCGGTCTAGTTGGTGAATCTGGTAGCGGAAAAACTACAATCGGTCGTGCTATCGTTCGTATAAATAAAGTTCACAAAGGTGAAATCAAATTTATGGGCGAAACTATTTCAGGTAAGATTAGTCGTAAAATCAAGCGTGAAATTCCAAAAAATATTCAAATGGTTTTCCAAGATCCTGCTGCTTCATTAAATGAAAGAGCAAATGTTAACTACATCATTGGTGAAGGAATTTCTAATTATCCTGAATTATACATCCCTGAAGGTCAAGAAAAGAAATTAACTCGCAAAGAAAAAGAAAAATTAAAATACGAAAAAGTTTGCGAAGCAATTAAATCTGTTGGTTTACTTGAGGAGCACTTATCTCGTTATCCACATGAATTCTCTGGTGGTCAAAGACAACGTATCGGTATTGCCCGCTCAGTAGTAATGAAACCAAAACTTATTATCGCTGATGAACCAATCAGTGCTCTTGATGTTTCAATTCGTGCACAAGTTTTAAATTTATTAAAAGATTATCAAAAGAGCAATAATATTTCATACTTATTTATTGCTCATGATTTATCTGTAGTTAGATTTATTTCTGATAAAATTATTGTTATTTCAAAGGGTCGTATTGTTGAAATGTGTGAAGCAGAAACATTGTTTGATCTTCCACTTCACCCATATACTCAATCATTACTAAGTGCTATCCCAGTTCCTGATCCACACGTTGAAAAGACAAGAGAACATATTGACTACATTCCTCGTAAATATACACGTGATAATCTTCCAACGTTTGAAGAAGTATGGCCTGGACATTTCGTTTTAGGTGATAAGGACGAAATCGCAAATTACCGTAAAATTGCTGAAAATCATTATAAAAACAAAAAATAAACACGTTCGTTTGAACGTGTTTTTTTAATTGATATATTTTGCATACCATCGATTATTAAAATAAAAATAAGCACTAACAAGCATTGCAATAAACCAGCCAATTGGCCAACTCCACCAAATACCTTCTAATCCGATTGAATCATTCAATATAAAGCATAATATTACCCGTAAAAATAAATCGACAAAAGTTGCCACCATGAAAGTCTTCATATTTGCACTTCCTCTTAAAATGGCATCATACATTAGTTTTATAGCAATCACAATATAAAATGGCGATACTGCATATAAGAAATTTCTTCCAACATCCATAGCAACTTCACTTGCCTCATCCATGAAAATTAGTAATGCTGTATTTGGAAATATTAAGTAAAATAACGTAAACGGTAAAACAATAAATAACATCATAATAATTGATGCATTAGCTCCTTGTTTGACTCTTTTAACATTTTTTGCTCCTAGATTTTGAGCAGTAAAATTAGATAGTGCTCCACCAACGGTTGTAATACAAGTTAAAACAAAAGTATTTAATTTAATTGCAGCCGTAAATCCTGCAACAATCGATGAGCCATAGTCATTAACAATACCTTGAATAATCATATTCCCAATTGAAATAAAACTTTGTTGAAGAACACTAGGAACAGCAACTAAACACATAGCAATTAATAATCCTTTTGAAAAAATTTTGGGTTTTTCATTACAATGAAGACTTCTTAAGCGATAAAATAAGGTAATAACACAAAAGATAGCAGCAATACCTTGAGCAATTAAAGTAGCTAATGCTAGACCAATAACTCCCATTTTAAAACTAACTACAAAGACAATATCTAAAACAATATTACCTAAACTTGAAGCAATTAAAAAATATAATGGCGTTTTTGAATCACCTAATGCACTAAATATACCAGTAGTAACGTTATATAATAATACAAATAAAAATCCACCCATATAGACAACAAAATAATCAAGCGAATCTTTAAAAATATTTAATGGCGTATTAACTAACGTCAATAAATAATTTCCCAAAAATATTCCTAACAAAGATAATAATATTCCTAAAATAATTACACTAATTGTAATAGTCGAAATACCCTCTTTAACTTCCGTTATTTTTTTCTCACCGAATAAACGTGATATAATAACTGAACATCCTAAATTGCTTCCTAAAGCAATCGCCATAAATAGCATTGTAATTGGATATGAAGCTCCAACTGCCGCAAGAGCATCTTCCCCAATAAATTTGCCAGCAATTATCGTATCAGCCATATTATATAATTGTTGAAAAATAACACTTCCTAATAATGGCAGAGCAAATAACCATAATTGCTTGCTTACTTTTCCTGTCGTCAAATCTTTAACCATAAAAAAATCACCGGTATTATTATACTCTTATTTACCGGTGAGTGTTATTTTTTTTTATAAAATTTGTAAAATTGTTTCAATTGGTGGAATATATTTTCCCATTCCAAAGGCATAATAACCAATAAAACTAATTATAATCCCAAATATACCTGCAAAATAGCATGTATGAATAAATAATTTATATTGTGCTTTAGTCGGATTACGGTATGAAGTATCAGCTAATTTACTTCGTGCTTCTTTACGAATATTACGATTAATAAGTCCCCCTGTAAACCACCCTAAGGCAAAATATCCAATTGAAAATATCGCTTGCATAACGCCCCACATATAATAGTCATTTTGTAAAGAACCCCATACTAAAAATGTAAAAAGCATTGTTACTAGGCTTATTCCTAAGCCAATTAAAATTGGAAGATACTTTCTCATTACTTTCACCTCTAACAAAAAGTATTATAGCAAAAAAAAGAAGAGTATTCAATTAATACCCTTCTTTTAATTTTTACTAGTCTTGTGCTAATTTAGTTAAACGAGCAAATCTAGCTTCGGCATGCTTACGAGATTGTTCTAATAATTCTTCAGCATGTTCTTTATTAACAATTGGTAATTGGTTAAATCTTAATTCACTTAAGACGAAATCTCTAAACTTATTGAAGTCAGGAGTCTTGTAATCAATTGTTAATGGGTTCTTACCAGCTGCTTTTAAGCGTGGATCATAACGATAGATTGCAGTATAACCACATTCAACAGCAGCTTTTTGTGTTAATTGATGGTTAGATAAGCCACCCTTAATTCCGTGTTCAGCACATGGAGCATATGCAATGATTAATGATGGACCATTGTAAGAAGCTGCTTCTTGCATAGCTTTAATTAATTGCATTGGATTTGCACCCATTGAAACTTGAGCAACATATACATGACCATAACTCATAGCGATAGCAGCTAAATCTTTCTTAGCAGTCTTTTTACCAGCTGCAGCGAATTTAGCAATTGCACCTGTTTGAGTTGATTTAGAAGCTTGACCACCAGTATTTGAGTAAACTTCTGTATCTAATACTAATACATTAACATTTTCATTACTTGCTAAAACATGATCTAAACCACCGAAACCAATATCATAAGCCCAACCGTCACCACCGACAATCCAAACTGATTTATCAACGATATCTTTTTCGAATGGTAATACTTCTTTAACTTTGCTAGATTTAGAAGCTTTAACTAATTCGATTAATTTATCTTTAATTGAACGAGCGTAAGCAATATCATGTTGTTTGCTTAAGTATTCTTCAATTAAAGCTTTTAATTCATCTTCAACTTCATCTAAACTTGATTCTAAAATATTAGCAACGTTTTCTAAACGATAATTTGTTGCAACACGCATACCGAAACCATATTCAGCATTATCTTCGAATAATGAGTTAGCCCAAGCTGGACCTTCACCATTTTCATCAGTAGCAAATGGAGTGGCTGGAGTTGAACCACAGTAAATTGAAGAACAACCTGTTGCGTTAGCAATAATCATATCTTTACCAAATAATTGAGTTGCTAAACGGTAATATGGAGTTTCACCACAACCAGCACAAGCACCACTTACTTCAAAATATGGTCTTAAGAAAGAAGCACCTTTAACTGTAGTAATTGGGAAGTAGTTAGCTTTATATTTAATATGTTTATATAAGTAATCAGCACCTGCTTCTTGAGCAACTTGAGTTTTAACATCAACCATTGTTAAAGCTTTATTTCCACCTTTTCCTGGACATTCTGTAACACATAAGCCACAACCAACACAGTTAGCTGGAGATACTTGAATACGATATTTTAAACCTTTGACATTAGGACCACCGATAACATCTGCTAAATCATTTTTAACGATGTCTGGAGCATTATTAACTTCGTTTTCATCTAATAAGAATGCTCTAATTGTTGCGTGTGGACATACGAATACACACTTACCACATTGGATACAGTTTTCTTTATTCCATACTGGAACTTCAGCAGCAATATTACGTTTTTCTTTGTAAGTAACATCATTATGCATTGAACCATCTAATAAGCCCATTTCTGTAAATGTTGAAACTGGTAAATCATAACCATTTAATGTTTCAATTGAACCGATGTAATAGTCAAAGTATTTATCATTAGCTTCTTCTTTACGAGATTTAACAACTAAATCTTTCCAAGAAGGATCAACTTCAACTAATTCAATAGCTTGACCACCAATATCAATAGCTTTGTAGTTTAATTCAACAATGTGTTCACCTTTCTTGCTATATGCTTTCTTAGCAGCTTCTTTCATATATCTTAAAGCATCATCATAGTTCATGATAGATGGGTTAAGTTTAAAGAATGCTGATTGAAGAATAGTATTTGTTCTTCTTCCCATACCGATTTCTTCAGCAAGTTTAGTTGCATTAATGATATAGAATTTAGCATTTCTTTCTGCTAATTCTTTCTTAACACGATTAGGAAGTTTAGAAACGATTTCTTCTTTACTAAATGTAGTATTTAATAAGAATGTACCATTTTTCTTTAAGTTATTTAACATATCATATTTGAATAAATATGAATCTAATGAACAAGAAATGAAATCAGCATTTTTAATATAATATGTTGATCTAATTGGAGAATTACCAAATCTTAAGTTAGATCTTGTAGCACCACCTGCTTTTTTAGAGTCATAAGCAAAGTATGCTTGAATATATTTATCAGTATGGTCACCGATAATTTTAATACTATTTTTATTAGCAGAAACAGTACCATCACTACCTAAGCCATAGAATAAACAAGATGTGTAATCCCCTTCAACGTGGAAGTTATTATCAACAGGAAGTGATAAATGAGTAACATCATCTTCAATACCAACTGTAAAGTGATTTAATGGTTTTTCACTGCCTAAATTATCAAAGACTGCTTTAATTTGGTTTGGTTGAGTATCTTTAGAAGATAAACCATATCTACCACCGATAATTTCAACATCTTTTCTAGCTTCTTTAACAGCCATATAAACATCTAAGTATAAAGGTTCACCTTCACTACCCATTTCTTTAGTACGATCTAAAACTGCAATACGTTTTATAGTATTTGGTAAAACGCTTAATAAGTGTTTTGCACTAAATGGGCGATATAAATGAACTTTAACTAAACCATAGCCTTTACCTAAAGCATCAATTGTTTCTTTAATAGTTTCAGTAACTGAACCCATAGCAACGATTACTTTAGTAGCGTTTGGATCACCATAATATGTAAATGGTGCATAGTGTCTACCTGTTAATTTTGAAATTTCTTTAAAGTAGTAATCTGCTACATCAACAACATTTGCGTAATGATTGTTTTGAGCTTCTCTACCTTGGAAATAAATATCATCATTTTCAGCACCACCACGAGTTACAGGATTTGTACGTGGATCTAATGCTCTTTTTCTAAAGTTTGCTAAAGCTTCTTTATCTAATAATTTTTCTAATTCGCTATAATCTAATAATTCAACTTTTTGAATTTCATGAGATGTTCTAAAACCATCAAAGAAGTGTAAAACTGGAGCACTTGCTTTAATTGCAATTAAGTGTGCTAAAGGTGCTAAATCAGCAACTTCTTGAACAGAGTGTGAACACATCATTGGAATACCAGTTTGTCTTACAGCATAAATATCTTGGTGATCACCAAAAATTGAAAGTGATCTAGTTGCGATTGCACGTGCAGAAACGTGAAGAACGCCTGGTAATAATTCACCAACCCATTTATAGATGTTTGGAATCATTAATAATAAACCTTGAGATGCAGTATAAGTTGTTGCAAGAGAACCACCTTGTAAAGCACCGTGAACAGTACCACTTGCACCAGCTTCTGATTGCATTTCAACTACTTTTACAGGATTACCAAATACTGATTTCATACCTTTAGATGCCCAAACATCTACGTGTTCAGCCATTGTTGAAGATGGAGTAATTGGGTAAATACCTGCTACTTCTGTGAAGGCATATGAACCATAAGCAGCTGCTTCATTACCATCCATAGAACGATAAGTCTTTTTTACGTTATCCATTTTTATTTTTCCTCCCTTTATTATGTAGCTTTTAAGCCTTATAACCTTTTTCTTTTAACTCTTTAAGTTCTTTATTAACAACTTTACGGAGTTCCTTAAGTTTTGTCGGTGATAGAGTAAAGTTTACATCAATAATACCACCTGAAGTCGTACAGTTTTGATAAATAAATTCACTAACACTATTATATTTTTGAAGTCTTACTGCTTTTTTCTTAACTTCTTTTTTAGCATTAATGAAGTCATTTAAGTCGCTAACATAATCCATTAGATTAACATCATCATACATACGAATCATTGGATCGAAATTAGCAAAATCTTCTTTTAAAACGTCTTTAACAATTCCGATAGAATCTTCAAGCATTTCAAAACTAACATAATTGCGTTTAAAATGATTAAGTTTTTGCAAATATTTTCTTGCTTTTTGTTTTGTTAATGTATTTGACATAAGCATTAACTCCTCTCAATTTCATATTCTATCACAATGCAAACGTTTTTTCTATATGCTTTTAATATTAATATTAAAAAAGGAGGAATATTATCCTCCTAAATATGACTTCTTTAAATCATAATCATTCAATAATTCTTGTGCTTTTCCTTCTTTAACAAGCCTACCAGATTCTAAAACATAACCATAATCAGCGATATTTAAAGCCATTGAAGCATTTTGTTCAATCAATAAAATAGTTGTACCATTTTCATTAATTTTTTTAATAATTTTAAATACTTCTTGGACCATAATTGGTGCAAGCCCCATTGATGGCTCATCAAGTAGTAATAATTTTGGGCTAGACATTAAAGCTCGAGCCATAGCTAATAATTGTTGTTCACCACCACTTAAAGTTCCTGCTTTTTGTTTTTTTCTTTCTTCTAATCGAGGAAAAAGTAAAAACATTTCTTTCATTTTTTCTTTAACTAATTCGCGTTTTTTTACTGTATAGGCCCCCATTTCAAGATTATCTTCAACGCTTAAATCTGGAAATACTTGTCTTCCTTCGGGAACTAATGCCATTCCTAAAGAAACCAATTTATCAGCGTTTCCTTTTAATAAATCAATTTCATCCAATTTAAAAAGACTAGCATTAAATTTTACTAAATGCATTATTGCCTTAACTAAAGATGATTTACCTGCGCCATTAGCACCAATGATTGAAACAATTTCACCTTTTTTAACATTTAAATTTACATCTTGAACTGCATGAATATGGTTATAATAAACATTCATTTTTTCTATCTTTAACATAATTAATCACCCAAATACGCTTTAATAACTTCTTTATTATTAAGAATTTCATCTTTATTACCAACAGCAATAATTTCACCGAAGTTTAAAACAATAATCCTTTCACAAATCCCCATGACTAATTTCATGTCATGTTCAATAAGCACGATTGCTACATTAAATTTTTCTTTAATAAAATGAATTGTCTTCATCAATTCAAGCGTTTCATTTTCATTCATCCCTGCAGCTGGTTCATCAAGAAGTAATACTTTGGGATTTAAAGCTAACGCTCTAGCAATTTCAAGTTTTCGTTGTTCACCATAAGGTAATTGTTCAGCCAATAAATCTTTTTTATCATCAAGATGAAAAACTTTTAAAAGTTCTAGTGCTTTAGTTTGATATTTTTTTTCTTCTTTAAAAAAACGATTAGATCTAATAACTGCTTCGAATGATGAATATTTCATTTGATGATTAAACGCCACTAACACGTTTTCAATAACTGAGAGTTTCTTAAATAATCTAATATTTTGAAAAGTACGAGATATCCCAAGAAGTGCAACTTTATCTGGGCGGAGTTTTCGTATATTTTTATTTAGTATTTTTACTTCTCCTTCATCAGGAGTATAGATACCTGTCATAAGATTAAAAACCGTTGTTTTACCTGCGCCATTAGGACCAATTAAGCCCACTAATTCATTTTCTTTGATTTGAAAATCGACATGATTAACAGCTTTTAAACCACCGAAAGATAAAGAAACGTTATTTAATTCAATAACATTAGCCATTTTCTTTACCTCGCTTTCTTAGCTTAAGTCTCATCCACGATAATAATTTATCAAGACACTTTACTAAACTAAATTCTTTTGAATCTAGCAAACCTGTTGGACGAATTAACATTGTTAAAAATAAAATAACTGCATAAATAATGTAACGATACATTTGAAGTGATAGTAATACTTCTGGTAAAAAAGAAACAAATACGGCAGCAACAATACTACCAGTAAATGAGCCAATACCACCTAAAACAACAATAACTAATATTTCAATTGAATAATTAAATGTAAATGTTGACGGAATTAATGTACCGTTAGAAAAAGCAAACATTGCACCAGCTACACCGGCAAAAAAGGCACTAACACTAAAAGCTAGTGTTTTGTAAAAAGTAACTGGAATTCCCATTGAAATTGATGCAATTTCATCTTCACGAATCGCCTTAATTGCTCTACCAGTACGAGAACGCATAAAGGCAAAAATTATCACTAGCGAAATAATCGTAATAACAAGTGCGACCTTTAAGTCAACTAAATATGGAATACCACTTAACCCCATAGCACCACCAGTAAATTTAAAATATTCTAAAAGCGAACGAATAATCTCACCAAATCCTAAAGTAACAATTGCAAGATAATCTCCTCTAATTCTTAAAGCAGGAATTCCGACTAACATTCCAATTAAGGCACTTGCTAAGCCACCGAGTAAAATACCAATAATTAAACCCAATAAATTATCCATTCCACTATACATCACAAATAAAGAAGACGTATAAGCACCAATCGCCATGAATCCAGCATGTCCTAAAACCATTTCTCCAAGGGCGCCGGTTGTTAAATTTAATGAAACCGATAATACCATCGAAATCAAAATAGTTAGTAAAATTCTTTGATAGTATCGGTCAATTATTTTTACTTCAATTAGTAACCAAACAACAAAGAAAATAATTATAAAAGCGATAAAGTTAATTAAATAACTTCGTAACGATTTCTTTTTATCATACATCATATTAACTTTACCCTCCTATACTTTAATATTTTGTCGTTTACCTAATATACCATTAGGTTTAAAAATTAAAATGATAATTAAAATAGTAAAGACAATAGCATTTGCTAGTTGTGAAGAAATATATGAGACACTTAATACCTCAACAAGACCAATTAAAAACCCACCTAACATTGCTCCAGGAATGCTTCCAATACCACCCAAAACAGCGGCAACGAAAGCTTTTAACCCTAGCATCGAGCCCATATCAAATTTTACAAATTGATATGTATTAACATACATCACACTAGCAATACCAGCTAAGGCACCACCAATAATAAAAGTAATCGAAATAATTTTATTAATGTTTATCCCCATTAATTTTGCGGCATCTTTATTTTGTGATACTGCTCTCATCGCTTTACCAACTCTAGTTTTATTAACAACTAAGTGTAAAATTAACATTGATAATAATGATATTGCTATCGTAATGATTGAATTCATTGATACCATAATCGAACCAATAGCAACTGGTTTTAGATTAAAAATTGGTTGAACAGTTGACGAACGTCCTTCAAAAATAACCATAAAAACATTTTCAATAAATAATGATAGGGCTATTGCTGTAATTAATAAAGTAATACGACTACTTTCTCTTAAAGGTTTATATGCAACTTTTTCAACAATAAATCCTAATAAAGCACATCCCAAAATTACTGGTATGAAAATTAAAACTACTGGTATATTAAATCTAATAAAAACCGGCAACAACCAAAAAGTTAAATATCCTCCAAACATAATGAAATCACCATGAACGAAGTTAATAAGTTTAGCAATACCATATACCATTGTATAGCCAATCGCAATTAATGCATATATACTCCCTAATTGCAATCCATTAATTAATTGCTCAAATAATTGCATTTTACCCCTCCTAAAAATGAATATAAAGGACTCAAAATTTGAGTCCTATTTTGTAAATTTAGTATATTCACCATCTTTAACTTCAATAATCGTTGTTGATTTAATTGGATCACCATTTTCATCAAATTTAATATGTCCTGTGATACCTTTATAATCAGTGTTTTTCATTGCTTCAACTACTTTATCATAATCTAGTGAATTTGCTCTTTCAATTGCTTCTTTCATGATATAAACTGAATCATACGCTAAAGCGGCAAATGAATCAGGAGCAATTTTATATGTTGAAGTATACTTTTCAACAAATGCTTTAACATTTTCATCTTTTGCATAATAGTGAGCGCAGAAATATGAACCATTTAATGGAGTTGGATCACCTTTTCCATCTTCTCCTTTAATTTGACGAATAACGCCATCCCAACCATCAGCCCCTAAAAACTTTCCAGTAAAACCGGCGCTTCGAGCTTGTTGAACAAATTTAACATCGTCTTCATAATATGATGGTATAAAAATTGCTTCATTATTTTTAACTTTTGTAATAATCGCACTAAAATCACTAGTTCCTGATGGATAAGCTTCTTTGCTTACTTTAATTGCATTTTCTTTGGCTTTAGCTTCAAAAGCAGTGGCAACACCTGTTGAATAAGGATCGCCCGAATCATAAACAATACCGATATTTTTAAATCCCATTTCTTTAGCAAAATCAGCCATGATTCTGCCTTGCATTGGATCAGTAAAGCAAGTTCTAAAAACATTATCTTTACCAACAGTGATATCATTATCAGTACCAGTTGGTGTTAACATTGGAATACCGTCTTGTTTCGATTTTTCTGCAACAGCTTTGGCTGAACCTGAAGTAACTGCTCCTAAAATAAAATGAGTATCATTAGATAATAATTTATCATAAGCTTTAATTGCATCTTGAACTTTACTTTGGTCGTCAATATAGTCAACTACAATTTCTTTACCCAAAACGCCACCATTTTCATTAATTTCACTAACTGCTAATTCGTAAGCATTTTTGACTGCATTACCATAAACAGCTGTTGTTCCTGTTAATGGTCCAATATATCCAACACGAATCTTATCATCATTTTTTTGACCACATCCAGTCAAGGCTGTAAGGACCATTGTTGATAACATACAAACTTTTGCTAATTTTTTCATAATTTCTTTCCTCCCCCAAAAAAACAAAAAACCTTCATCTCTAATCAAAGAGACAAAGGTTAATAAACACTCTGCGGTACCACTCTTATTGCTTTATAAAAGCCACCTTAGCGATATAGATTAAACTATATCTAGTAGAATAACGACTACTAACTCCGACTCTTACTAATGAATCTTTCTCATAAGAGTTGCTTGCAAAACGAGTTTCATATAAATCACTTTATAAGTTTCCACCAGCCACTTACTCTCTTTAAAAGAACTATTTATACTACTTGTAATTGCTCCTAACGCATTTATTTTATATGTCTTAATCTTATATTTTTCCTAAAATTAAGTCAATATAGTCTTATAAACTTGCAAACGCTTACAAGCACTTTTCTTTAAATTTTTGATAAATTGTACGATAATATTAACGAGGTGAATAATTTTTATGATTACATTAGGACAAAAAATTGATAATTTTACATTAAAAGATGATCAAAATAATGACATATCTTTATATGATATTAAAAATGATTACATTATTCTTTATTTTTATCCTAAAGATAATACTAAGGGATGTACAATTGAAGCTTTATTATACAAAGATTATTTTGATAAATTTAAAGAATTAAATACTACTATCATTGGTATTTCAAAAGATGATATTGAATCTCATTGTAAATTTAAAAATAATTATGATTTACCATTTATGCTTTTAAGTGATCCTAATATGGATGTTATTAATCGCTTTGGAGCATATGGCGAGAAAAATTTATATGGCAAAAAAAGTTTTGGTATCATTCGTAAAACATTCATTTTAAGCAAAAATTATGAAGTTATTAAAATTTATGAAAAGGCAATTGCTAAAGATAATGCTAGTCGTGTTTATAATTTCATATTAGAAAAGGAAGGCAAATAAACCTTCCTTTTATTTTGCTTCATCAATTGAAATTGTATTAATTGATTTAGTTTCATAAATCACTTTAATTCTAATTGTATCAACTATTTCAACTTTAAATGTATTATCAATATTCTCGATAGGTTCATCACTAAAGTGATTATAAAATAAAATTTTGATTGAATTTGAAGCTGTTACCTTAAATGTTTTTGGTTGTAATTGCTTAATTATTTCTTCAATCGAAATATTAGTCAATGAAATCGAAAGCATCGAAAGTGGTGATACAACTAAACTAGTTGAGTAACATGTTTTGCCTTCATATGTCTCTTCCTTTAACATTGATAAGGTGACATTGTTATTACCATTTTTAGCCATATAATATGTATCACTTATCGCATAACCACTTGGATCTTTTTTACTTACACTATATTTAACATCAAGATGCGCACTAACTGCTTCAAACTCCATTGGTAATCCACCATCAAGTTTATACTTTAAACTAATATCACAAATAGTATTAACGCTACTTAAATTTAAATTAGTTACCTCTACAACAATATTATCTTTATAAAGCATAATTGTTTCATTTATTTCAGGAACTAATCCTAACAATAAATCGGCATATTCTTTAATCTTCGTTCCATTTAAATCCTTAAATTTAAATGTTAAACTATATAAACCACCATCATATCCATATTGAATATCTCTTGGGAAATCAGTAATTTCAATATTTTTTAACATACTTATAATAGCTTCTAATGCAAGCGTATAAGTAAAACGACCATTACGATTTATTGTCTTAGTGTAAGTGTTATCACTTCGTTTAGAGTAATCAACAACATCTAAACCACTTGTTACTCGTAAAATATCATAATCCTTGGTTGGTGTTGTTGAAACAATATTATCCTTTTTTAAATACGTAGTTACTCCTGTATACATATAAGGGGTTAATGCACTAGTATCAGCATCCATTAATACTTCATAAACATACATCCCCGTACTATCTAAATCAGGTGCTACTACATTTGCTTCAATATTAAATTGACTCTTTTCTTTAATTGCTGTTTCAAAATTAGTAAAGTCTTTTTCAAATTGCAATCTAATTTCTTCATTGTTTGTTGAACTCGAACTACTACTAGAGCTCGAACTACTTGAACTACTAGAATTATTATTAGTATTTGCACAGCCGACTAATAATAATGAAAATAATGAAAAGGCAAGTAATTGTTTTTTCATCTTAATCACATCCTTATACATTTATTTTAAATAACGTCTTCACTTATTGCAATAAACTAAACTTATTTTCAAATAACGTTTAATTCTTTCTTTAAAAAGTTAAAAATGGCCGCATATGTTTCACTTACACTAGAAAGTAAAACATATTCATCAGCGCTATGAATATTGTCCCCATCAGGTCCAAAAATAAATGTAGGTACTCTATTTCCGTCTTTATTAGTGATTCTTGTTCCTAAATAGTTAAAATCACCAATTGAATCTAGATAATCTAAACTTACTTTGTTAGAACAAGTTTGATTAATTACCCCAATAAAATCTTTAACGTATTGATTATCTGTATCAACAACATATGCTTGATAACATTTGCTACCCTCACTAGGATAAGGACGGTAACGTAAATTAAAGCGACAATTAACACCACTATCTTTTAATAATTGTCTTGCTTCTTCAAAAACAATTTGTTCATTTTCTAAACTATTCATATGACGATGAACAGTTACTAAAGCATAATCAATAACGCTGCATGCTCCACCATCGGCTTCAACTTTTAAAATATTAAAAGCACCTGTTCCTAATAAACCATCATTTTTTAATTTTAACTTTTCTGTATGAGCAATAAACTTAGCAGCTTCAACCATCGCATTTTGTCCAAGTTCAGGATGAGATGCATGCGCACTTTTACCAAAAAACTCAATTTGATAAACCATCGATCCTCTAGCTCCTAAACAAAGTACTGGGAAATTATATTTTGAAAAACCTGCACTTGGTTCAGGGACAATGGCTACATCAATATTAGTTAATAAATTTTCTTCAATTAAGGCATTACATCCTAACCCATATGGGCCTTCTTCATCACTTACTAAAGCTAGCGTAATCTCACCAGCAAAATCATCTAAATATTGTTCTTTAAATTTTCTTAAAGCATACATTATCGTTGCTGAACCTGATTTCATATCTAGACTACCTAGTCCATATAATCGATCGCCTTCAATTGTTGCTTTAAATGGTTCTTTAGTCCATGAAGCACAAACTTTAACCGTATCTAAATGTCCATTTAATAAAATATGTTTGCCTGGTTTTTTCCCTTTAAAATGAACAATAATGTTACCACTTTTTAAACCAAAACTATCATAGTGATGATCAATTACATCAAAACCTAATTGTTTTAAATAATTACTACAAAAAGTTAATATCTTTTTTTCATCAAAATAAGTACTTTCAATTTCTACTAAATCTTTAATTAAAGTTAATAATTCTTGTTCCATTTTATCATCTTCCTTTTGTAATATTATACATCAAAAAAACATGTGTGAGCACACATGTTTTATCTACTCATTAAATTGATCGTTGTTTTTAATTTCGTTAAAGCGTTTATCGATTTTACAAACTTTAATATCAACATCATTGGCGTTGTTAACTAATGTATTAATATTATTGTGTAATTTCTTCCAACGTTCACTTAACCCTTTAACTTCTTTGTCTAAAGCCATTAATTCTTGATGAATGATTTCAGCATTTTTTGCTTGTTTAACGCTGATATTAAGTGTGTGATAAGAAGTCAAAAGGGGCAATAATAATGTTGGAGACACAATTGAAACCTTTAATGAATTAGCATAGCTAATCACTTCCGGTAATTTATAATGAATAATTGATAATAAAGCATCACTTGGAATAAACATCCACGCGAATGGAGCTGTTTCATCATTAATAATATATTTAGAAGCGACATCTTTAATATGCATTTTCAAATCATTACGTAATGATTGAAGTGCTTTTCTTTCATCTTCTTCACTTAAATTGTTTTCAATGATATTAGCAAAAGAAGAATATGCAAACTTTGAATCAATTCCAACTAAATTAAATGGTGGTTCAAGAAAAACACAAGCATCAACACGGGTTTTATTACTTAAAGTATATTGTAAAGAATATAGTTTACCATCTTCCCCAAACAACGATTTTAATAATTGATTTAATTGATATTCACCGAATTGGCCTCTAGCTTGATTATTAGTCAAAACATTTTGTAAGGAGACAACTTTTGTTGATAAATTTTCAATATTTTTTTGAGCACTATCAATTTTAATCATTCGTTCTTTGATATCTTCAAAAGTTTTATTAGTTTCATTAAAGCCTCCTTTTAACCGATTCTCAACTTTTTCATTTAAAGACACAATATTATTATTAATTCGATAATTAATATTATGCATTTCTTCTTTTAAATCATTTTTAAATTGGGCCATACTTTGACTAATTTCACTTTTTAATTCACTGCTACTTCTAATACTTTCAACCTTACTATCATTTAACTGTTGAACGACTTTATCTTTCAATTCATTAATCTCTTTGTCATTATTATGAGTATGATTGCCCTTTGTTAATAAAAGGGCAATCAACATAATTAACACTAAAATTAATAAGCCAACTATTAAATAATTAATAATCATTTTAATTACCGCTAGAAACAAATAAGAAATATTGTTTCATTCCTTCTTCGGTAATAACTTTGATAACTTCATTTGTTTTATAATTAATGAATTCTTCTGTTGGTAAAGTAACAGATAATTTATCGTAATCAATATGACTAGATAAAGTTGCACGAACAGTTAATGTATTCGAAATCATATTTTGAACATTACTATCTTTGATATTTAATAAACTATTAATTGCATTATCATTAACTTCAATATCACTTAAATTAATTGATTTTAAAATGTTAATAATCTTCTTAATTTCATCTTTAGTCATAAAATCTTGATTAGAAATTACAGTCATAATGTCTTTAACAATAGTTAAATTGCTCTTATCAACAATTAACTTCGATACATTATAATAAGCGATATTACTTTCTAAAATAATATTTAATTGCGCATCTGTTAATGAAACTGGATTAATTTCAATTGAAACAAAATCACCTAAATTTAACCCATCAGGACCTATGACTTTAATTAATTTAACCAATTCATCACTACTAATAATCTTAGTTTGACTAAATTTACTATCATAAGCAACATTTGGAATTAATATATTACCTTGTTTAACTAAGTCTGTAATTGTATTTCGAATTGTAGCTGATGCAAATAAGTTATTTAACTCACTATCACTACGACTAATTAATTCTTTAACATCAACATTTAAAGAATCGAAAGATTGTAAATTAGGATCAAGCGATTTAATAGAAATCATCATATTAGCCAATTCATCTTTATCTACATACTTAACTCCATTATCTTCGCTAACTAACTCTTGTGGAACTTTAATTGCACTACTTGCATCACTATTTAGTAAGATATTAGAGATTGAAGCATGCAATGTCTTTGATTCTAACATTTTATTTAATCGATAATTCGTTTTATTATCGACTAAATTAAACAATGCTTGTGGAGTAACATTAGGATTTGTAATATCAATATCCAGCATCAATACTGCACGAATTAAATTTTTCATTTCTGTTTGACTAATATAATTGATGTTTTCTTCATTAATAATTACTTCACTTGGAATCACAAGTAAACTACCTTCACTTTGATCAAGAATCATTTTAGAGAAAGTTGCATTAACAATTTTCGAAGATAAAATGATATCTAAATTAGTACTATCTTCATTACTTTCTCCTGGATTAATAATTAAATTATCAATCATATCTTGTGTTAAAGTAATATTATTAAAATCTTTTATTCCTAGAGCTTTTATTCCTTTAATCATCAATTCTAATTCAGTTTGCTTAATAACACGAATATTGTCTACTGGCTTTGTAGCACTTAATGGAATAACAATATTTTCTTTAATACTTGGTGTCTTTTCAATGTAGTTAGAAATCGAAGCTTTTAATACTTCACTAGCAAAAATTGAATTTTCACCAGATAAATACTTATCATCAATTTGTAAAATATAATTAGGAATCATAGAAAAATCAGTAACATTTTCAGGCATAGTTAATAAAATATTTTGCATTGCTGTTAATATTTTTGTTAATTCTCCCGGGTGTTTTTGCTCACCAACAGTAGTATCTAACCATGCATTAAAAGATTGTTTATACTCATTTGGAACATAAACGAATTCGTTTAAGCCCATTGATCCACCCAAAGAATCAGGATCATCACTAAATCTAAATAAATTAATAAATGCACCTGTTAGTAAATTGCTATTAGTTAATGTTTCAACACGGACATTACGTAAAATATTTAAATCAAATTCAGCAATACTACCACCATTATTTTTAATATCACGAGCAATATCAACAACAGTATTAAATTCATTTTCCCATTCAGTAATCGAAACATCAGTAAATAATTGTTGAATATTACTTGGTTGTTTATTCATAACCAAAGTTACCGCTGCTGGGAAAGCTTGTGAAATAAATTCTGATTCAAAAACTGAAGCAATCAGCGTCTTAGTAGCATCAAATTGTTCATCGGCAAAATTATCAAATTGACCTAATAAATTATCAAAAGATTGCAAACCAACATTGGCAAAATCCTCATAAATATTGCCAATATTAACAATTTCATCACTCCAAATAACTTTTTCTAAGTCAATTGCTAAATCGCCAACTTGCTCAATTACTTCTGGCAATGTTAAAACATAGTCAACTAAAACAGGAGTAACATTTAATAACAAACCAATATTAGAAAGAATTGTCATTAAAGTTTTTACTGTTTCAGTATTCATATTAAAGAAATCTAATTTATCTAAATATTGGAATCCACCGCTTAAATTAATCAATTCTTTTCCTGCATCAGCGATATTATAAATATCTTCTTCCCAATTAACATTATTAAAAATTGATGGGTCTAATTCTAATCCTTCTGGAAGCTGTTCTTTTATCATATCAAGTGATAAAGCTACGCTAGCTCCGATTGGAATAAGTGACATAATCAAATTAGAATCGGTTAAATCTTTTAATAATTCACAAAGCTCAGTTTGTTGACTAGCACTTAGACTATTTAAATCAAATTTACCATCTGTTATAACTAACGTTTTTAAGCCTGTATTTAGCATAAAAGCCATTTCACTTTGAAAATCTAAAACATAATCATCATAAACACCATTAGTTAATTTTTTAAATAAATAACTATCAATAGTTTGATCTTTAATCTTTATATTTTCTAAAGTCTTAACATATATCGAGTTACGATACATATCAACAAATTTTATATATTCACCCAAATTATATTTTTCAATAAACTCTTTCAAAGCATCATCATTAATATCAACACTTAATTTATTAGTATTTGATGAACCATCATCGAAATTAGGAAGCATACTAATAATCCCTGATGTAACAACAATTATCATCAATGCTTGAGGAATTTTTTTAAATCCTCCCATAAGTCCACCTAATATACGATGCTTATTTTTTTTCTTAGTAACAACCTTATATGTAGGATCGCTTAATAAATCGGTTTGTTTTTGCTTAATTTTAACTTTCTTATATTCTTTTCCAAATAAAGGTCGAACAAAAAGCCAAACAATCGAAGTAATTATCCAATAAATAAAACAAATAACTGTTGAATAAATAAGTGCGTAAATAAGTTTTCCAATAGTCATTGCAAATGACATAGCAACAACGACAATTTCACTTGATTCTACACCTTGAGACGACAAAAATGCTTCACATGCCTCTTTAATAGTTGAAGCATCCCCGATTTCAGGAGGTAACGAAACGTTTGCTTGTCGTAAATAATCAATCAAAGGTAACTCAATTATTCTTGTTGCTACCACATCTAAAGTTAAAAAGAAAACTAAATAAAAGATAACAGTAACAATGACTTTATAAGTCGTCTTTTTAAAGCCACGAATAAAACCAAGTATCATCCCTGACACAAAAATAAAAATAATTAATCCACTGAAGGCTAACATCATTTGTTGTGCAGTCATAAAAACACCACCTTACCAAACAAATTATAAATTATATCAATTTAATTCGCAAATAATATAATTAAAAAAGATTAGTAAAATACTAATCTTTAATATCTTTAATATAGCAACGACGTGTGCGAATAATTTTAGCATCAAAATTTTTCCACATTGCTTGAACTTTTTCATTTCCTGTTAACTCCGGACCTGTTTCAGCAAACTTGATCCCATTTTTACGGGCATTTTCGATAATATCAATCATCATGATACCATTAATACCATATCCTTGATATTCTGGAGAAACAGCAACAAAAAACATATCTAATCCTTCAGGATGTTTTAAACCTTTTAATAGATGAATAAAGCCAAATGGGAATAGTCTTCCTTTAGACTTTTGCATTGCTTTTGTCATATTTGGTGCTAAAACACCAATACCAATTAAATTATCATCTTTATCAGTAACAATACTTACATAATCTAAATTGATAAAACCAAAGAAATTTTTAACATACATGTCAATTTGATCTTGTTCTAATCTAGTTACGCCATGAAGTGGAGCAAAAGCATCATTATAAATTTTAAATAATGGATCTATCCATTTTTGTAAATCTTTTTTATTTTTTGGTTTAACCAATTTAAATCCAAAACGTTGCATTGAACGTTCATTTAAATGTTTAATTTTCTTTAAACGTTCGTCATCTTCTTTAGGAACAGGAATTAAATATTCAACCCAATCAACATCAACTTTAAAGCCTAATGCTTCCATATGTTTTGGATAATAATCATAATTGTAATTGGTAATAAACATTCCGTTAATATCGTATCCTGAAGTTAACATCCCTTGCTTATCAAAATCAGTGATTCCAATAGGGCCATTAAATTCACTCATTCCTTTTTCTAAACCCCATTTTTTAATTGCATCAAATAAAGCTTTTGAAACTTCTAAATCGTCAATAAAATCTAAATGGTTAAAACGAAGATGTTTAACGTTTTTTAATTCATTATAACGACGATTAATTAATCCACTTATTCTACCAACTATTTTGTTATCTTTATATGCTAAAAATTCAACACTTTCAGCAAATCCATAATTAACATTCTTCTTACGATTAAAAGTATTCATTTCATCAATAAACAATGTTGGAACATAATATGGATTATCTTTATATAAATCATCACCAAATTTAATAAATTGTTTTAACATTTTTTTATTGGTTACTTGTTTAATTTCAATACTCATATATCTAAATCTCCTTTAGCAAATTAACTATACTCTAATTATTTAAAAATTGCAAATTTTACCTATTTAAAAAAGAAAAACTTACGTTTCCATTTAGTATTTTTAATATCATCACTGATTGGCAATACTTCACTATTATTATCTTCTTTTTTCTTAAACAAATTCGTTACACCTTTAATTGGAGAAGAAATTAATGATGAAATAACTAATGGGAACATTTTAAAAGCCTCCACAAATGAATTATTACGAATTGTTGTTTTCATCCTTTTAGGATCGTTTGCGTACAAATAGTTTTTGGTTAACATTCCCATTCGAATCATAAAGAAAGCATTAATGGCACCATTGACTGCACTATCAGTTAAAAGTTTTAAGCTACCTTGAATCGATGTCGAAATTAATGAACTTACTTCTAATTGTTGAGCCCCATCTGCAATTAAAGAAGAGGCAAAGACATTAATATATAATTTTAAGGTTCTAATAAATGTCGGTCTAAATCCACACATTAAGACAATCTTTTTAATCATGCGAAAATTATTTACTAAGACCATCATCATATCAACAAAATGTGATTGTGAAAATGCTGTGACAACAAGAGTATCTCTACTAGATTGAATAACAATATCATCGATATTTTTCTTAATATCATTTGTGTAAATAATATATAAACGTTTAGATAATTTATCCTTATCCCCCATTGCCTCTTTTAATTGACTTATTGTTTCTTCATTTAAATTTCCATATTTTAGTAAGCGTTTGGCACGCGCTTTTAGATGATAATGATTATTTTCATCACAATATCGAGCAACAGAATAATATGGAGAAAACAACACTTTAAATAAAGGCGATATAATAAAATAATAAGTTATAATGATAACTACGGCATAAAATCCATACTCCAAATAAATGCTTGTGTCGCGTAAAGTAATACCGATTCTAATCGTATTGGCATAAATCAATAATAATATTAAAAAACCAAAACAAATAGTAATCAAAACTGTAATAAATTTTTTCATTTTATTACTCCTCCTTATATTTAGAAACTGCAAAAAGACATGCTTTTTTCGCCTCTTTTTTTAATTTGACTAAATCACCAACTTTTGAAATAAGTGGAAGAATGGTAACTATTCCCAATATTTCTTTAACAACATTTTTGCCATTCATTTTGACACTTGTTTCCTTAATTTCAATAGTTATACCATTTTTTTCTTGTTTAAAAGAACATTTTAAAGCACTCGGAGTTCCAACAAATTCTTTTAAAAACCGCTCTTTAAGGATATAAGTAACAAATGTTTCTTTTTCTCTTTTTACATTACAAATATAACCCTTATCAATAAATACTTTAGATACTTCATAGGCCACTAATTCAATATCTTTAACATGCACATTTTCCAAAAATGCCACTGCCACCTATATCACTTCCTTTTGTTTATTGTACCATATAAAGTAGTAAAAATGCTATAATATCAGCAAAGAGGTCGATAATAAATGAATTTATTTAATACAGAAAGATATTTACATAAAAATGAAATTCAAGGACAAATACCCCATTTTAAAAAAGTTTTGCTTGATGTCATTAAAATTGTTTGGCCTGCAATGATTGAAGCTTTTTTAGTTGCTTTGGTCACAATGTTTGATGGAATTATGGTCAGTGAAATCTCAAATAGTGCTAGTGCCGCTGTAACCTTAACCAAACAACCAATTTATTTAATGTTATCGTTTATTACCGCTTTAAATATTTGCGTTACCGCTCTTATGGCTCGACGAAAGGGCGAACAAGATAGTAATAGTGCCAATAGAATAATTCACACTTCCATTGTTATTTCAATAATAATATCTTTTTTACTAACTATTGTTTTTCTCGTTTTTATTGATCCGATTCTTTGGGTAATGGGAGCAAATAAAGACACTTTTACTTATGCTAAAGATTATTTAACTATTATTACAATTGGCTTTATTTTTAACGCCTTACGACTTACAATTTGCTCATATTTCCGCGGTGTTGGTAATACTCATATTTCTTTATATACTAATATTATCGCTAATGTTATTAATATCTTTTTTAATTACTGTTTAATAATGGGACGACTTGGATTCCCTCGTTTAGAACTAAAAGGGGCCGCTATTGCGACTGTTATTGGTAACTTTGTTGCCTTTATTATCTCTCTTTTAATATCTTTACACAAAGATCCATACATCCATTTTTCTTTCAAAAAATTATTTACAATAAATCTCAATGATATTAAAGTTGTCACAAAACTATTACCAAGCGCAACAATTGAACAAATGGTTATGAGAATTGGCTTTATCTTGTTTGCTATTATTGTTAATTACTTGGGCACTAATGCCACCTACGTTCATGGTGTTTGTAGTGATATAAACTCCTTACTTTTCACTCTAGCAGATGGTTTAGCCATTGGGGCTAGTGCCATTGTTGGGCAAAAACTTGGCAAAAAACGAGCGGATTTAGCAATTGTGTATTCACGGGTATCAATGCTATTTGGCACATTTATTGCTTTTTTAGCAGCTATCATTATGATTATTTTTAAGAAAAACTTAATTTTAATGTATCAACCAGAAACCGATGAACTTTTAAAAATGGCCGAAAATATTATGATTATTGCCGCTATAACAACATTAATTCAAAATACCCAATGGGTTTTAACAGGCATTTTAAGAGGATGTGGCGATAGTAAATTCACCGCTAAATCTTCCCTTTTAAGTATAGCAATTGTTAGACCTCTTATCAGTGGAGCACTATGCTATTTAACTCCGCTTCATCTATATGGTGCTTGGATAGGAATGTTTATTGATCAAGCTATTCGTCTTAGTTTAAATATCTATCGCTTTAAATCACGTAAGTGGTTAAAAATTAAGTTTTAGTTATATTTTTATGAGCTATTTTTTGTGAACTTTAAAGATATTTTTAAATTGTTTGAGCTATTTTTTTATGATAAGATTAGTCAGCTAATTTGTTAAATTAAAGGAGGAATTAAAATATGGAAACGATTAATGCCATTAAAAGTCGTAGAAGTCATCGAAAATTTTCTGAAGAAAAAATTAATAGGGAAACAATCAACAAGATTATTGATGCATCTCGTTTTGCACCTTCTTGGAAAAATACCCAAACAGTTAGATATACTATCATTGAAAACAAAAATATATTAGATGAAATAAGTAATAATTGCGTACTTGGATACACTTTTAATGCAAAGACTATTTCTAGATGTTCAGCTTTGGTAGTTGTTAGTTCTATAACTAAAATTAGTGGTTATGATAAAAATGGGGAATTTTCAACAAATTTAGGCCTACATTGGCAATCGTTTGATGCTGGAATTGCTACGCAAACATTTTGTTTAGCTGCACATGAATTTGGTGTTGCTTCAGTTATCTTAGGGTACTTCAATGAAGATAAGATTAAAGTTATTTGTAATTTACCAGAAAATCAAGATGTAATGTCTTTAATAGCTATTGGTTACCCAATTGAAAATAATAAAATCGCACCTAAAAGGTTAGAAATAAATGAAATAGTTAATTTCATTGAATAAATTCAATTATTTAACACATAATACATATAAATAAGGAGGATTATGTTATGTATCTAGATTTAACTATAAATGTTTCTCAAAAAAGCCCACTAATTCAATGGGCAAAATCGCAAGAAAATCCCTATATTGCTATGGGACATATTGGAACACATTTAGATACTTATGAAAAAAGTAATATTCCTATTGATTACTTTAAATCTATTGGCGTAATATTTGATGTAAGAAATATTGATGAAGTATCATGTAAAGATATTAATCTTAATGACGTTCCTGAAAATAGTTTTGTAATATTTAGAACAGGGCATATTGAAAAATATTCTTACGGAGAAAAAGAATATTTTGATAATCATCCTCAATTATCACACAATTTAATTTCTATGTTGTGCCAAAAGAAAATTCGTTTTATTGGAATAGATTGTGCTGGTATTCGTCAACATCAAGACCACGAAAAAGCCGATCGTTTTTGTGAAAAACATGGCGTTTATGTAATCGAAAATCTTTGTAATTTAGATAAAATTGTTAAAAATAATTTTTTGATCTACACAATGTGGTTAAATGAAGAGGAATTGACTGGTTTAAAATGTCGAGTTATTGTAGATTCAAATTATTCTTTATAATTATATAAAAACGAAAAAACGTCTAAAATTTAAACATTTTAGACGTTTTTACATTAAAGACATTTAATAATTTCAACTAGCTCTTTAAGTGATTTTGTCTTTAAAAATTCTGGATCATATTTATCGGTTTTGCTTGTTATTTCATATATTGCTCTTTGAACGCCATAAGATACATCACTATTCTCATCATATCTAAAATCATTAATATATAAATTATTAAAATTAGAAGTAAACTTAAATGAACGAATATTGTTTTCGATGTTATAACATTTGTTATAATCATTTGTTAAAACTGTAACAGTGATTGTTTTGCTATTATTAGTAATGTCTGACAAATAATTAACAACCATTGGTAAAGCTTCTTTATAATTCATATGATTAATATTCATTTCTTCAATATGCTGATTTTGAGGAGCATTCAAATCAATGACTTGATTAAAATCATTTAGTTCCAAATGAACCATAAATGATGTATTACCGACTAAATTATTTGACATATCATCAATTTTGTTACTTACTTCAATACTAACAAATGTATTAGGAGTAACATAACGGTATGCTTGATACGAAGAAAGAGATAAAACTGATAACCCCAAAAAACCATAAACTGAATATTTAATTAAGGGACGATAAGAACGATGAGCAGTTATCGAACAAGGTTCAATATCAACATTTGTATTTTTTATGTTAGTTAGACAATCTTTAATGTCAAAAGAAATTTCTTGTTTAAGTAATTTCTTCAAATCTTCATTATTCACTACTCATTCACTCCTTCCTTATTTAAAGCAATCTTTAATTTTTTCATTGCTTTATTATAAATCCATAATATAGTCCCCAAAGGTTTATTAAGCATCGTTGCTATTTCCCTATGTTTATATTCTTGAATAACATGTAATAAAACTATTTCTCTTTCTTCATCAGTAAGCGATTGTAATGCTTGTTTTAAAGCAGGATTTATTTCGTTATATTCAAACTGATATGATCCCATTATATAATCTTGTTCTTGTGGATCAAAAGCGACTTCTTTTTTGCGCTTTCGATATTCCATTAAAGCAAAATTACGTGCAATTGTTAAAATCCACGCACTTGGATTTGTCCCCTCTTGATAATTGTTAATGCTTGATCTTACTTTTAAAAAAGTATCTTCCATTACATCTTGAGCTAGTCCCTCATCTTTTAAAATAGCAAAGGCAACAGTATAAACTGGTTTACTCATTTGCTGATATATGGGGGTTATCGCATCAATGTTACCTTTTTTTAAGAGTCTTAAGCACTCTTCTAACTGCTCCTTTGCCATTCTAATCACCTAGCCTATCTTTTTTTAAAATAAACTAGCAAGATTTAAATATTATTAATTAGGGGTTATTAATAATATTCTCCTCTCACTCATATAATGCTCTAATCTTCTTTTTTATTGGATTTTAATAATTTAATTTGTTTAATTTCTTTAATATCGTTAATTATGTTAATTAACGAATTATACTCTTCATCATTTAAAACATCTTTTCCTACCACAATTATTTGACGTTCTTGCAAATAAAAGTAAAAAGCTAATTTTGTTTCAATAATTTTGTTAAACATACTATAAGGAAAAATTTGGTCTTTATTTTGTGTTATACCTTCATTTGTAAATGTTAAATCAAAATTATATTGATTAATATTGTTTTTATAATAAATCTTTTTAGCAATAATTGGTGTTGAAATATACATAACACCAAAAACAATCACAAAATAGGCTAAAGATAATAATGCACCTAATCCTAAACTTTGAAGAACACCTTCTTTAAAATTAAAAGCAAAAACAGTTCCAAATAAGATGATGCCTGTTAAAATTATCATCTTCATTTTGCTTTTAAACATACTACGATTAGAAAACTCAACAAAAACTTTTTCACTAATTTTAAAATGTTTCTTTAACATACTCTTTTCTCCAATACTTCTTGTTTATAACTTTCTCTAATTGCTATGCTATATTTTAATACACTTTGTTTATTTTTGGGATAAAAAACATAAACAGTGTTATGATATTGAATTTCGAATCTTTGACCATAATTAAATGCACAGGCTGGTAGCCCTACTAAAGACAATTCAATTACTTCATCTTTATCATTTACTTTACCATAATATGTTAGTTTATCTTTTTTCATTACAATATGACCAGAACCAACATAACTATATGGGGAATATAAATCTTTAGGCATATATAATTCTGCATCATCTTCAATAATAAAAGAATCATTTCTAAGTTTTGCTGCTATTAATGATCTTTCAAAATGGTACCATTCAAATGGCGTTTCAAATATGACATCATCTTCTTTAACTTTATGCAAATGGCCATATTCATCCATCAATGCCTCATTACCACAATGCTGACATATAATTTTGTTATTTTCACTTACAATAGTGTACTCTTTAAGACATTTAGGACATACATAAGTTAAATTTTCAAGACCTTCAGCTAATTTTTTCCCCTTATATTTTCTTCCTTTATTATCTTCATATTCATTAAAAGCAAGCATTTTTTCTACTAATTGTTGAAGAACATTTGTTTCATAATTTTTTAAATCTTCTTTACTTACAAGTTTTGAAAAAGTAACATCAATTTTCCCTTTACGTTTGTTTTTTGCCCACTTAGGAAAACACATATATGAACCTTTGGTTTTTGCCACATAAACATCAACATTAAGCCATTTTAATAATTTAGCTGTTGCTAAAGGAACATCTCCACCTTCGCCGCATTCTGAAACCAAGCCGACTGGAAATACACCTAAAACGCCTTTTGAATCAATTACTTTTTTCATGTTTTTCATTGAGCCTACATCATTTTGAAATTGCATCTTAGGAAAAGCTCCCAACTTATAAACTAACTTCGTTATTTTTTTAATATTATAAAATGAATATCCCAAAACGAAATTTATTTTAGTCGGATATAATAATGGACCAACAAACAAAAAATCACGAAAAGAAGGATGATTACACAAAATAATAGCAGGTCCATCAATTTTTTTAATCTCTTTTTTGTAACCTTTTAAATGATATTTAATGCGTAAAAATGGATAAATCATCCATACTAGAAATGTATATAAAAATGTTGATGGTTTTCTAACTGTGCCACGAAAATCATTCATTTTTATTTTCCTCCTTTAATTGAAATTGATAACTTTATGTTCAGGTAATTCCTCGGCTAAACGAGTTATTTCATCACGGATATAAGTTGAAACTCTTTCAACTTCTAAACGATAATTATTGCTTGGGTCAAAAGTAATTGGTGTGCCAATACTCGTTTCTCTTATTGTCCACGCAATATACATCGGTACAAAATCGATATCTTTCTTCATATATTTATTAACCATTCTTCCTACTTCAACAAATCCCTTATTCAATTCATTTAAATACTTGTTGTAACGTGTAGGATTTTCAGCAAATAATAATACATTTTTTCCTTCCTTTAAAGTCTCGATAGTTTTTTTATAAGTTGTTATTAATCGAGCATCACGATATACAGGAATAACTTTAGCTCCACGCATAATACCAACCAAAAGATATCCAATAATAAAAGCTAAAGGATAATATCTTTTTTTACCGCCGAAAATTAAATTAAGCATATATTTTGGCGCTGTTTTATAAAAACATAAAGCCCCGTCCGCCCAAATACGTGTATCTTTTTTTAAATACTTACAAGCAAATAACACCCCAAATGCCTTTGAGTGATTAGATACATATATATTTTGTCCTTCTAATTGTTGTTCATACTTAATTTTAAATTTAGGAATAAAAATTTTAAAAGTATGATAAAAAAAGCGATAAGTTAAATACGGATGTCGGTATGTCGTATACTCCTTATGTGTACAATAGTAACGTTTTTTCATTAATTAATCACTCCATTTAGATTATTATATCAATTATTACTATTTTTTTAAAGTAAAAAATAGTATAATAGGTCCGGGTGATCAGAATGAAAAATCCATGTCTTAAACTTTTTTTAACATTTTTTAAAATTGGTTTATTCACGTTTGGTGGTGGATATGCCATGATTCCTTTAATGCATAAAGAAATGGTAGAGAAAGCTAAATATATTAATGACGAAACAATGGCTGATATTATTGCGATTAGTGAATCAACTCCCGGACCAATTGCTATTAATGGTGCAACTTTCATTGGATATAAAGTAAGTGGCATATTAGGAAGTATTTGTGCAACAGTTGGAGTTGTTTTACCTTCATTGATTATTATCTTTTTAATTTCATTATTCTTTAATAATCTATTTGAGTATGAAGTTGTTAAAAATGCTTTTATTGGTATTCAAGCTGCTGTAACAATATTATTATTTAATGGTTTTTTAAAAATATTCAAAACGACTAGAAAAAATATTATTACCATCATTCTTGCTCTTGGAGCTGCGCTAATTACATATTTTACTGATTTTAGTTCGATTTTACTAATAATTATTGGTGGAATTATCGGATTAATTGTATATTCGCTTCTTAAGGTAGGTGAACATAAAAATGTTTAGTTTACTTTTAGAATTATTTCTGACTTTCTTTAAAATTGGCTTATTCACATTTGGTGGTGGATATGCTATGATTCCGATGATTCAAGATGAGGTTATTGCTAAGGGATGGCTTACACATGCTGAATTAATCAATTTCATTGCAATTAGTGAATCAACACCAGGAACTTTTGCTATTAATATTGCAACATTTATTGGTTCGACAAAAGCAGGAATTTTAGGAGCTATTTTCACTACATTAGGTGTTATTTTACCATCATTTATTATCATTATTTTAGTTGCTAAAATATTTTTAAACTTTCAAAATAATAAACATGTAAAAAACACTTTAGCAGGAATTAAAGCTATAACTTCTGGATTAATTGCAACTGTTGTTATTTCTCTTTTTGTAACTAATATTTCAAATGAAACAATAGTTATTCCTTATTTAATCATACTGGCAATTTTAGTTATTATTAAATTATTTTACAAGAAAGTCCACCCTATTTTATTGATTGTAATTTCGGCTATTTTAGGTATCATAATTGTCCCATTAATATAAAAAATAAGGTTCATATGAACCTTATTTTAATATTCTTAACGAACTCAAAACCATTAACAATGCAATACCAACATCTGCAAAAACTGCTAGACTCATATTAATTAAATTTAATGATCCTAAAATCAAAAATAATAATTTAAATGTCAAAATAAATACGATGTTAAAGCGAGCAATCCTGCTCGTTTTTTTCGATACTTTAAATAAATCATTTAAACTTGCAATATTATCTTTCGATAAAACAACATTAGCAACTTCAATACTACTATCAGCACCTTTTAATCCCATTGCTACACCAACATTAGCATTTACTAAACTTAGTGAATCATTAACACCGTCACCAACATACATAACATTTTGCTTGTGTTTAACAATCTCTGCTTTTTCAATTGGCAATTTGTTAGCATAATACTCTTTAATATTTAATTTTGTAGCCACATCTTTAACTACTTGCTCATCATCTCCAGACAAAAGAACTAAATTATATTGTTTTAACGATGCTAACGTTTCTTTAACATCTTTTTTAATCTCATCTTCTAAAGTTATATAACCAATGATAAATTTATTATTGACTAAATATAAAATATTATCACTTTTCTCAACATTAATTCCTAGTTCTTTTAATAAATTAGCATTACCAAAATAATATTCTTGGTTATTAATAATACCCTTTACACCTCGAGATTTAATTTCTTTAAAATCTTCAACTTCTAATGGTGTTTTAATGTTTTTAGCAATTGATTTAGCCAAAGGATGTAATGAATATTTTTCTAAATTAGCAGCAATATTAAGCGTTTCAATGCTACTATATTCACTAACTTTAAATTCGCCTTTAGTTAAAGTCCCTGTCTTATCAAAAACAATTTCTTTAACTTTATTAATTTCTTCAAAATAACTAGATCCTTTGAGTAATATTCCATAGGAAGATAATCGTCCAATTGCAGCAAAATATAATAGTGGAATAGATAAAATTAAAGCACATGGACAAGACACAACTAAAAACACCAAACTACTTGTCACACTAGCATTTATCGTTTGATTAAAAGCAAAAAATGATACAAAACCGATAACTACAGCCAATAAAACAACAATTGGTGTGTAATATTTACTAAATTTAGTGATAAAAGTTTCACTGGTTGCTTTATTTTCAGTAGCATTTTCAATCATATCTAAAATTCTTTTTAAAGTACTATCTTGATAATTTTTTGTTGTTTTAACATAGATAACATCACCTTCATTGACATATCCACTTAAAACCTCATCATTTTTGCTTAATTCATATAACTTTGATTCACCCGTTAAACTTTGAGTATTAAATGTTGCATAATCACTTAATAAAATGCCATCAATAGCCACTTTTTCACCTAGTTTAACTGCAATAATATCACCAATTTCTACATCATTAACATCTTTGTTTATTATTACATTACCTTTTACAACATCACAATTTTCTACCTTAAAATCAACTAGATTTTTAATTTGATTACGCGATTTTTCAATTGCTAAATCTTGTAAAAACTCACCGAAAGTATATAAAAGCATTACTAATACTGCTTCATTGTATTCTTTAATAACAAAAGCCCCAATTGAAGCAATCGACATCAAAAATCTTTCATCAAAAATTTTACCTCTAATAATATTTTTAAATGCTTTGAATAATACCTCATAACCTACGACGACATATGCGATAATATATAAATATAAACTATTAAAAACATTTGCTAAAATAAAAAAGACTAATGATACAAACATTAAAATGATTGTTTTAATATCTAATGTATAATTCTTTTCTTTTTTAGATAAAGTTACTTTCTCCATTTTTAAAATATATTTATATACTTCATCAAATTTCGCATCATCATATAATTTTAAGTCTAAATAACCTTTAGTAAAATTTAATTTGGCATATTTAACATTTTTATTTTCTTGGATATATTTTTCTAAAGCTTCCGCACAATGTGGACAATCTAGTCCTTTAATATAATAACGCATAATTACTTCTCCTTTAAATGTTCGATAGCCATAGCAATTATTTTCATAATATGTTCATCATCTAAGCTATAATATAAAGTCGTTCCTTCTCGACGATACTTAACTAAGCGATTGATCCTTAACAAAGATAATTGATGTGATGTCGCTGATTGTGATAAATTTATTGCATTAGCTAAATCAAGAACACACATCTCTTTGTCATATAAAGCACAAAGAATTTTGATTCTTGTTGAATCGCCAAAAACTTTAAAAAAGTCGGCTACATCAAATAAAAAATCTTCATTTTCCATATTATTTAAAATATCTTTCATAAAAATCGCCTCCATATATGCATACTTGCTCATATATAGTTTATTATCTTTATATTAATTTGTCAATAATCATGTTATAATAATCTCGGTGATAAAATGAAAATTATTTTAAAAGCAGATAAAAATACAACTATTAAAGAATTATTAAAAGCAAACTTTTTTTCTCCTGCTTTAATTAGCAAGCTTGAAAAAAATGGATTATACACTCTTGACTATATTAATAAAGATGAAACAATTTCAATTCTATTACCAAACGAAGAAACATCGATTAAATTTGAAAACCAACCATTAAATATTGTCTATGAAGACGATTATATTATTGCGATTAATAAAGAAAAAAATATTGCTACTATTCCATCGATCAAACATTACGATAGTAACATTGCTAATCGATTAATGTATTATTTTAATTCGAAAAATATTCATTCAACTGTTCATCCAATTAATCGTCTTGATTACAAAACCTCAGGAATTGTTCTTTTTGCTAAACATCAATATATTCATCATCTTTTTAGTCAAATAACAATCGATAAATATTATAAAGCAACAATTCATAATCATCTTCAAATTAATGAAGGATATTTATCATTCCCTATTTGTCATAATCAAAATATTAAAAGAGAAATTAATCAATTAGGAAAAAAATCATTAACATATTTTAAAGTAATCGGTTATAATGAAAACGTCACAACGGTATTAATTAAACTATTAACCGGTAGGACACATCAAATTAGATTACATTTTTCTTATCTTGGATATCCACTTGTTGGTGATGATTTATATGGAAATGACTATCAACAAGATTTACTGCTAGAATGTTACAAACTATGTTTTGTTCATCCAATATATCGTAAACAAGTAATTATAGAAATATAGGAGGAGTTATATGAAAAAATTTATTATTATTTGTGATTCTGGTTCAGACTTACCTAATGATATTGTTCAAAAATATCATAATGATTTATTTGTAATACCAATGGAACTTGAATTAGACGGCATAAATTATATGTCTTATAGTGATGAAAGAGAAATTACCAACAAAGATTTTTATCAAAAACTACGTGAAGGTGGCGTTTCAAAAACTAGTCAAATTAATACTTATCGTTTTATCGAGATTTTCGAAAGTTTCTTAAAACAAAATTTAGATATTATTTATCTTGGATTTTCCAGTGGATTATCAGGAACATTTAATTCTAGTCTAGTTGCTAAAGATGAATTATTAAATAAATATCAAGATGCAAAAATCACTTGTATTGATTCTTTATGTGCAAGCTTAGGCGAAGGTTTACTTTGTTATTTAGGACTTAAGCAAAAAGAAAATGGTGCTAGTTATGAAGATGTTGTTAAGTTTTATCAAAATCATTTAATGCATATTTCTCATTTATTTACTGTTGAAGACTTAAAATTTCTAAGTCGTGGTGGACGTATTTCAAAAACTACTGCTTTAATCGGTACAATTGCAAGTATTAAACCTTTAATGCATGTAACTAACGAAGGCAAATTAACAGCGTATGGAAAATGTATTGGTCGAAAAAATTCATTAAAAAAATTAGTTGAAAAAATGGTTCAAACTATCGATTTAAATATTAGTGATACTATTGCTATCTCTCATGGTGACTGTATTGAAGACTTGGAATATGTTGTCTCCTTAATTAAAGAAAAAATTAACCCTAAAGAAATTATTACTAGTTATATTGGCCCAACAATCGGATCTCATTCTGGTCCAGGCACTATCGCCATCTTTTATTTAGGTAATCAACGTTAAAAAAAGCTTCATTTGAAGCTTTTTATTTTAGTATTTTTCCTTTTAGATAATTAAATTTGAATACATATTGATTTTTTGCATCATCTTGATAAAAAATTTCATACACATTACCAACTCGACGATAATCAACGACTGTGCAGTTCAATAAAAATGCTTTGTGATTGTATAGTGTTAATGATTTTTGATTATATGTTGCCATATCATCACTTGTTAAAATAACGTCACCAAATAGATGATTTACAGTAAATAAAATCTCTTTTTGATCATCACTTAAAGTTGTATTATTTTTTCTTAAAATATATACATCACCATCAACGCCAATATTTCGACTAAGTTCATGACGGCAAATAGTATTTATAATCGTATTTTTAGTACTAGGTCTTTCTTGGTGCAAAATATGCATATAAAGTTTGTCATCATAACTTAATGAGACATCTGCACCAACACGAATATAATTAGCAAGTCCTAGACACGAAAAAATTGAAGCTCCACATGCTAAAAAATATCGATTACCTATCAATTTACGTAATAATTTCATACCATCATACATAATCTCTGCTCTTGATTTATCTTTTCTTTTTATCAAACCGATAGCATATAGAAAGTCTAATTTATATAAATCAACACCTAACTCATTATAATGATTAAAAACTTTTTCTAAATATTCTTGAACTTCTTGATTATAAATATCTAAAACAGCAAAATTGCTCCAATTGCAACCTGCTAAAATAATTTTATTATTTTCATCTTTAACCAACCAGTCAGGATGTTTTTGATAAATATCACTCTTACATTCACAAACAAAAGGAGCTAACCATAAACCAATTTTTAATTTTTTATTTCGAATATCATTAAATAGCGGATTTAATCCATGAGGAAATTTTCTTTTATCAACATTAAGCCAATCGCCCACAAATGTTTCAAAACCATCATCAATTTGGAACATTTGTTCATCATTTTTTATTGATTTGATAGACGCAAAACCTTTTATAAGTCCTCACAAATGTTTATAAACCAATGTGAAAATGGCTTAAAATCAAGGTTTTCCGCATATCTTCATTTTTCTTGTCATATCTCCGCATAAGGTGTTTTTGTAAGACCGGGCACCATTTTAGCACCACAGAATATAAGGAGGACGACATGAAAAACGAACTTTTGACTAAGGGTATTATACTTCCGTCCGGCGAAATCGGCAAGGATAAGATAAACCTTGTCGCCGGGGCAATCACGCAGCCGTTCGCGGAAATGGTATGGGTAACGACAGGCGGCGACATGGAAACAATCAACCGCCTTACCAACGTACTTGTAACCATGAACAACCCCACCGACCGGGACAAGCTGTTCAAAATCATCAAACTGCTTTATGGGCTAATGGGCTTGCCTTTTTCAGAGGAAGCCGAACCTATGGACGCAGACCCCGACGTTTTGGAATACTTCATCTTTTCTTTCATGGCAGACTTTGGAGAAGTCATGCAAGAACTGATAGCGGAAGAAATGAAATAGCGACCCGCACAGCGGCGTTTCTCACTCCCACAAGGGAGAACAGGAACGCCGCTATTTTTATGCCCTCATGTTACGCAGTAGGGGCAAAAAAAGCCTTGATTTATCGGGCTTTCAGAACGCAAAACAGAGAAAGCAAGGAAAAGATACCTTACCCCTCAAAATCCGCGTTCTACTGCGTAACAAATCCACAGCAAAGGAGCCGATACACTATGCCAGTTTTCAGAGTAGAACGAAACAAAGGCTATACCGTAATGAGCAATCACCACTTACGCAACAAGGACTTGACCTTAAAGGCAAAGGGACTGCTTTCGCAAATGCTCTCACTTCCCGAAGATTGGGACTATACCCTTGCAGGGCTTTCCCGTATCAACAGGGAAAGTATCGACGCAATTCGTACCGCCGTATGGGAGCTTGAAAAAGCCGGATATATCACAAGGCGACAGGGACGCGACGAAAAAGGCAAAATGACCGCCATTGAGTACACCATTTACGAGCAGCCGCAGCCGCCGGAGCCTAAAAACCCGATATTGGAAAATCCAACAGCGGGTAAGCCGATATTGGAAAATCCGACAACGGATAACCCGACATCGGAAAATCCAATGCAATTAAATAAAGAGATACAAAGAACTAACTTACCAAAAAAAGAAAAATCAAATACGGATTTATTAAATACCCATTCCATTCCTATCCTTTCCCCTAACCCCTTTCCTTTGGAGGACGAAGCGGCAGGAGCCAACGGCAGCGCAAGCGCAGCCGAGGAATGGAAGCGAAAGGAAACGAATGACGCATACAAAATCTATGAAGAAATTATCAAGGACAATATCGAGTATGAGCATTTCATCAAGCATACGGATATTGACAAAGACCGTTTGGACGAGATTGTTTCTATCATGCTTGAAACGGTATGCACAAGAAGAAATACAATCCGTATCGCCGGGGACGATTACCCGGCAGAGCTTGTCAAATCAAAATTTATGAAGCTGAACAGCAGCCACATTGAATTTGTGTTTGACTGCATGAAAAATAACACAACGAAAATCCGCAACATCAAGCAGTACCTAAAAGCGGTGCTGTTCAATGCACCGAATACCATTGACAGCTATTACACCGCCCTTGTCAACCACGATATGTACGGCGGCAGCCGTTTACCCGACTATTCCTGCAACGAGGACGAAAGCCTGTAAAAACCAAAAGGAGGACGATTTTATGAAACAGGGAGCTTTGATTTTTGACGAAACCGCCGACCGTTACGACATTCGCTTTGACCTTACCGAGTATTACGGCGGGCTTGACTGCGGCGACTGTATGGAAGTATTCACAGGCGGCAAATGGAAGCCTGCCCGTATGGAGTACGGGGACAACTGGTATCTTGTGGGTATCCGAGCCGAGGACTTAAACGGCTTACTGGTGCGGATTTGACGGGCAGCATGAAAACAGCTGCCCTTTCTTTTTGCCACATGACCGAGAAAGGAGGACGGTAAATGCAAGAGGAAGTCAACGAAAAAGTGATTGCCCTGTCTATCAAGGGAACAAAGCTGACCGCCGAGCTGCTTCAAAAATCCATGAAATTCCTGCTCTCTCAAATCAGGAAGCAGACCACAAAAGCCATGCAGCCGCGCGGCAAGCAGACCTTAAAGCAACTGATGAAGCAGAACGCGGGCGTTTCCAATATCGAAATCACAGACGGGAATATCAAAGCCTTTGAGAGTACCGCGAAGAAATACGGGATAGACTTTGCCCTTAAAAAAGACACAACGGAGCAGCCGCCCCGGTATCTTGTGTTTTTCAAGGGGCGGGACGCAGATGTTTTGACCGCAGCTTTCAAGGAGTTTTCCCAAAAGAAGCTGAATACGCGGGAAAAGCCCTCTATCCGGCAGACCATAACCGCCATGAAAGAAAAGGCGGCAGCAAAGAACGCCGAGCGCGGCAAGCTGAAAAACAAGGAAAGGGGGATTGATTTATGAAGCCGGAAATCAAAAAGCTGCTTATCCTAAACGCCCCGTATCTCCTGTTTATCTATCTCTTTGATAAAATCGGACAGGCGGTGCGCCTTTCTCCGGGACTGGATATGTCGGAAAAGGTGCTGCACCTTGGGGACGGCTTTACAGCCGCCTTTCAAAGTGCCATGCCGAGCTTTGTTCCGTTGGATTTACTGGTAGGCATTGCGGGCGCAGCGGTTATCCGTCTGCTTGTGTATGTGAAAGGCAAGAACGCGAAGAAATACCGCAAAGGCATGGAGTACGGTTCTGCCCGTTGGAGTGCATAATTTTAAGTGTAAATGACACATACATGGACGCACAGGAGGTTATGCACATGACTGATTATAGCAAAATTACAGCCCTTTACTCCCGCCTTTCCGTGGGCGACGAGGACAGGGACGGCGGCGAGAGCAACAGCATACAGAACCAAAAAATATTTTTGGAGAACTATGCCAGAGGGCAGCACCTAACCAATATCCGGCACTACATCGACGATGACGAAAGCGGCAGGTTTTTTGACCGTTCCGCATACTCCCGCATGATGGACGATGTGGAAAACGGGAAAATCGGTGTCTGCATTATGAAAGACCTTACCCGCTGGGGGCGTGACTATCTCCAAGTCGGAAACGCGATGGAGATATTCAGACGGAACAATGTGCGTTTTATCGCGGTCAACAACGGCATTGACAGCGAGAAGCCCGACACATTGGAGTTTGCGCCCTTTATCAATATCATGTCGGAGTGGTATGCAAAGGACATCAGCAAGAAAGTGAAAACGGGCATTAAGACCAAAGGCATGAGTGGAAAGCCGATTGTCACCGAAGCCCCTTACGGCTATATCAAAGCCCCGGATAACAAGGACTTTTGGATAATCGACGAGGAAGCCGCCGAGGTTGTACGCCTTATTTTCCGCCTGTTTATCGGTGGGAAGAACCGCAACCAAATCGCCGTATATCTGACACAGGAGCAAATCCCTACCCCCACTTTCTACATGAAAGACCGCGGGCGGGGAACCTGTAAAAATAAGACGCTAAATGAGGATAACCGCTGCAAGTGGAACAAAGTTACCTTGACCAATATCCTCACACGGCAGGAGTATTGCGGAGATGTAGTCAACTTCAAGACTACAAAGCATTTCCGGGATAAACATAACCACTATGTAGACCGGAGCCAGTGGCACATCACAGAAAATGTGCATGAGCCGATTATCAGCCGCAGCGATTTTGAAACCGTACAGCGGATTTTGGAAAACGCACCCGTCAGACGCCCCAACGGGGACGGGGAAATCCACCCTCTGTCCGGCTTGCTTTTCTGTAAGGACTGCGGCGCAAAAATGCACATTCGTATAGATTACCGGAACGGCGGCAAGCGGCACGTTGCTTTTTGCAGCGAGTACCACAAGGGGAAAGCCAGAAATCCGAAATGCCATTCTCCGCACATCATGGACGCGGATTTGCTCATGCAGACCATCGCGGAAGTGCTGAAGAAAATCGAGGACTATTCTATCAGCAACCGGGCGGAGTTTGAAGCCTTAGTGAAAAAGAACCTTGCCATGCAGCAGACCGACCAGACCAAGAAGCAGCAGAAGCGTATCCCGCAAATCACGACGCGCCTTGAACAGATTGACAAGGTGCTGGATAAGCTCTATGAGGACAACGCCCTCGGCACGATCCCGCAAGACCGTTATGAGCAGATGTCGCAGAAGTATTCGGAAGAATACTACACGCTGAAAGCGGAGCTTGCCACGCTCCAAGAGCAGCTGTCCGCTTATGAGAACGCGGGAGGACGGGTGCAGAAGTTTTTGAAGCTGACGGAACGCCATGCTGCCTTTACCGAGCTTACCCCCGCCATTCTCAACGAGTTTATCAGCCGGATTGAAGTGCATGAGCGCGACCAGAAAAGGGCGAGATACACAATCCAGCACATCAGCATATATTTCAATTATATCGGCAAGTTTGAGAATGAAGTGACACAGCTTGCAGAGCCGACCGAGCAGGAAATCCGGCAAATGCGGGAGGAAATCGAAGAAGCCAAAAAGGAAAAGAGCCGCGCCTACCACCGGCAGTATTCAAGGGAGTACCGGGCGAGAAACCTTGAAAAGCAGCGGGAGTATGACCGCATGAAAGCGCGGGAATACCGGGCAAGGAGAAAGGCACAGGCAGCCGCCGCACAGCCCACACAGTAAAACAGAATAACCGTCAACCAAGAGGGATTTTCCGAACTACGGGAAATCCCTCTTTTGCGCCCAAAGAAAGGAGCCGCCTATGGCAGAACAGACCCCCGACAGCATCATCACGACCCGGAGGAACGGGCAGACCATTGTTGCGGAGTTATTTTTCAATCAAAGCAGCACAGAAACATTCCGCGACAAGCTGCTCAAACTGGTGCTTGCCGACAGTTCGCGTTTATCCGCATCTGACGGTCAAGAGCCGGAAAAAACAGAAATCTTGCGATAACAGCCGCCCCGACGATACACTCCCTGTCCGGGCAGTTTCTATTTGAAAATCCTCATTTTCCCCACGTCAAGAGCCGGGAAAAACACCCGAAAAATGCCCCTATTGCGTAACAGGGGCGCAGAAAGGAGAGTTTATGAGAACAGGGCTTACCAAGCAGGAAAAGACCACCGATATTTGGTTTGACGAGAAAGACCCGCTGATCCATATCCGCACCCACAACACCGACTTAAAGAAGCGGCTTGCCGCCTACGCCGGACAGCACCCCGACCAGTGCCGCCAGACCGACGCAGACCCGGACACGGGCTGCATGGAGTTTGAAATCCGCAAGGGGCGTTTCTCTTTCCGTCTGACCGCCCCATACAGCGAGGAACGGCGGGAAGCAGCGCGAAGGTATGCCAGAGAAAATAATGCCGCTGACAGGTTGAAATGAGGTAGACTGGTTCACAGTTTTGTGCTATACTTTAGCCAAGCAACGGAGCGACAAATCGGTGTTTGGAGGAAAGAAGATGTGCTTGGATGAATTAAGAAGTAATATAGCAATTAAGCAGAAAAAAGGATTGCCGTTTATATGTGCCTCTATAATTATATGGTTATTGATACTAATTGTAATATTGTTGGACTTGCCACAAAATACAGAGAATTTGCTTGTGCTTTGTTGCTCATGCCCGTTATTACCGATTTCTTGGGCGATTGGTAAAATATTAAAGGTTGATATCTTTGATAAAAGCAATCCGCTCGGTAATGTAGGATTTCTATTTACCTGTAATCAGTTTTTGTATTTATTGATTGTAATGTGGGTATTTAATGCTGTACCCGATAAAATGGTAATGGTCTATGCAATGGTATTTGGTGCACATTTATTGCCATATTCGTGGTTATATAAGTCGATAAGCTATCGGATATTCGCAATTATCATCCCTGTTTTATCACTTGTTATAGGGTGTATTTTTTCTGCACTTTTTATTGCACTCACGCTTATCTTGGTTGAATGTATATTTGCTGCTGCTTTGTTTGCAGAGTTGGGCAGATTCACTAACAAGTAAACATCAACTTCCAGTTTATCGGGCAGATAACGCCTACTCAATAACAGAATACACCAACTGAGAGCAGCTATTTTCACACAAGAAAACGGCTGCTCTTTTCGTTTGCCTATGATCAGAAAGGAGCGACCAACTATGACAAAACCGAGAGAGAAAACCCGCGAGGAGCTGCAAGCCGAGATTGAGGACGGAAAGAAGAAAATCCGGCAGTTTGAGAACCGGGAAAAGATGTTGCGTCAGAAGTTATCCAAAGAGGAACGCCGGACACGCAGCCACCGCCTTATCGTCCGGGGCGCGGTCTTTGAAAGCATTGTGCCGGAAGCAAAGAACATGACCGACGTGGAAATCGGAAAGATGTTCAATACATCGCGCAGCACGATACAGTACAGACGGACAAGCTCTTTTGAACTGTTAAAGAAATATTTGGAGGGACACGCTGATGAATGGGAAGAATGGTAAACAATCCGACTACCCGGAAATCGCCCTTGTTCCCTATCCCGTCATTGTGGCGGCGAGCAAAGGCGACCCGGACGCTATGAAAATAGTCTTGCAGCATTTCAGCGGCTACATAGCGAGCCTGTCTATGCGGAAGCTCTACGACGAGCGCGGCAACGTCTACTATGGCGTTGACGAGGACATACGGGAACGGCTGCAAGCAAGACTGATGAGGGCTATCCTCACATTTCGGGCTGATGAATAGTTGAGCATGACCGTAAAACGTCTTGTAACCCCTTTTCCGTTTTACGGCAAGCAGAACAGCCATCTTGTTCTTTGAAAAAGAAAGCGGCGCAAGAGAACGGCGACGCAGTATAGGGCAAATCGGATACGTTCCTTTTGTGCCGAGCCATACGGCGGGTGCGCCATGACTTCCCTTTCGGGAACGAGCGAACAACACCGCCGCCGCAAAGCAAGTCAGCAGCTTGCGGGCGACGACACACAAGAGGGATAATGATACTCCCTTACAGCCACAGTCCGAGCGTTAGAAGCGTCGCAGGCAATGGGTAGGGCTGCGTGAGAACCACGCAGGAGTGAAATTCTCGTGGAGCTATGCTAATAGCCGTTCGATTAAAGCCCCTTTTATTCAAAAACATACCTTTGAGCCATTTTGAAAGGGGGTATTCCTATGGCTAAAAAGGAAACTACAAACCATGCCGCCCCTGTTTTGCCTATGCTGAAAACAGTAGAGCAAATGAGCAAGGTTAGCGGTATTGGAGAAAATAAATTACGCGAGCTTATGGATAACGGCGAACTGGAATACGTTCAAAACGGAAACCGCCGCTTGATTGCCGATACCGCTATATGGGATTGGTACGAGCGAGCGAAAACCGCCGTAAAGCCCCCGGCAGAGCAAGGGGGTTAAGTTATGGCAATCTCAACAAGACAGGTGAAAAACAAACGCGACAGCAACGGCGTACTGACCGGACGACCCGGCACAGTCTACGACGTAAACATAAAGTACACCGCCCCGGACGGAAAAAAGAAGTCGTATGCAAAAAAGGGCTTTGCCACCAAAAAGGAAGCAGCACAGCATGAAGCGGAAATGAAAACGAAGCTCCAAAATCCGGGGCAAGTTGCTTCTATTACTTCACAGAGGAAACAGACTGTCGCTGCCTATCTCAATGACTGGGTGGAAAGCTATGCAAGAGTGAACTTGCGCCCCTCTACTTATGACGGGTACAAAAAGACGATTGCAAACTATATCAATCCGTATATCGGCGGCGTTGCCCTCAATCAGCTTACCCCTGCTATGGTAGACAAGATGTTTCAGCAGATTATCGACAAGGGCTTGAAGCCGTCCACCGCAGCCGGGGCAAAACGTGTTTTGAGTGTGGCGTTGAGCCATGCCCGCAAATACCGCTATATTGAAACCAACGCAGCAAAAGATACCCTTACGAAGTTTGGGAAAGGCGACAAGACCCCCGACCCTTACACGCCGGAACAGGTGAAAGCCTTAATGCAGCGCGTCGAGGGTACTGTTTGGGAAATGCCTGTTATCTTGGGCGGGCTTTACGGTATGCGCCGTTCTGAAATCTTAGGCTTGCGTTGGCGCAATGTGGATTTGGAGAACAACACCTTTGACGTTACCGAGCAGCTACCTTTCAAGGTACCGCCGAAAACAAAAGTCATTGAAGAAATGGCACCGCCGAAATCCAATGGCAGAAAGCTACCCATTACAGAGCTTGCCCGCCCGTTCTTCCTCAAACAGATTGCCATGCAGGAAGCACAGAAAGAACAGGCAGCAAAAGACGGAAAGCCTTACTATGACAATGACCTTGTTGTAGCAAAGCCGGACGGCGCGCCTATCGCCGCGTCGTGGGTGTCCTCTCAATTTGGAAAGCTACTTGAAGATTTGGATATGCCGCACATTCGTTTTCACGATTTACGACATACGGCAGCGACCAATATGCACCAACTGACAGGCGACTTCTATACGGTTGGCGAAGTCTTGGGACATACTCTTGCGGGTATCGGCGCGTCGCTTGGGCTTTCCATGAACTTTGAAGCTGTTACCGCCCGTTATGTGGACGTGCGGCTTGAACGAAAAAAAGAAGTTTTGGACGCTTACCATAGCGCGGTGGAAAAAGCAGCCCCGGAGAAACCAAAGGAAGCTGAGCCGAAAAAAGGAAAACGGGCAGCAAAGAAAAAACACAGCGAAATAGACCTTTAACCGCTGTATCTCTTTACTGCTCTTTACAGCCTTTTATATGCCCGCGTGGAATTTGGGCACCATTTGGGCACCATTTACGGAAAAAGCACCATGAAAACAGAGGGTAAAAGAAACGCCGACAACTCACAAAAACGTAGTGTTCATGCGGGTTTTCGGCGTTTTCCTATCCCTTAACGGGCTTCTATTCATCTTGTGCGAGAGAGAAAAATTCTACTATTTTTTAAATTATTTAAATCTCTTTTTAAAATTTCTTCATTTATATTTTGGTAATAGTTATACCAAGATGAATAACCAGTTAATTTTGGATGTGATAATGAAGGTAAATAACCCAAATATTGAGCGATAACATCGTGTCTATTTCCTTTTAAAACGATAAAATTACATACAGTTATTTCTTTATTAACGATAAAATTATTTATATCAATGTCAATTCTAATCTTATTTGATTTAAATAAATAATAAAAAATCGTATAAAATGATTGCTCATTGAGTGATCCAAACAACGTAGTTTCATTTTTACCAAGGATATAAGTATAGGAAAAACTATGCAATTCATGCTTGTTATAAGATGTAAATAATGAATCCCCATAACAATCTAAATGATAATGTTTAATAATTGGTTTTAAATTAATTGTCATTAATTTCATTGGTTCATCATAATTATAAATTTTAGATGTCGTCCAACTTTGATACCCGTTAACAAAAAACTGATCATTTTTATTAAATGCATAGTTTTCTTCTAAATAAAATCGATCAATTTTTATTGTTTTAAATGGAGTAATTTTTACACAATAGCGATTATTATCTTTTTTAAAATCAATGCCAAAATCATCACATTTAACACTTTGTTCAAATATTTTTTCTTTTTTATATTATTTACAAAATAAACGATTTTACCTTTCATATTCTCACCTCTATGTACTATTTTAGCATAAAAAAAATAATAAGGTTATTCCTTATTATTTTTAAATGGCACATAGCCAACATATCCATGTTTTCCGTGTTGTTTATCTAAAGGTGGGGGTGTCATATAATCGCCATAACAATGACGTAAATAAGCATCATAATTAGTAATAATCATTGTTTTTTCACCCTCAAACATAATATCCATATATTCATCGTTTAAAGCGCTCTTAGGAATAAAAGTGTCATTTTTAGCATATCCCGCTAAAATACCAACATAATCACAAGGTTTATCATTATTTCTTGTAAAGAATTTTTCACGCCATTTTGACAATGTTCTCATTGGAATGAAATTACAAAGAAATGGAAAAACTGTAATTAATTCAAGAATAAATACAAATGGATACATCCATACTTTAGGTGGGAAAAATAGTGCGGTTTTAAACCATACCATAAAATCTAACACACGACACATAAAAGTATTGAATTTACCACTATGTCCTTTTACATTATCTACTGGGAAAATGTCAGCAAAAACTCCTTCATGCATTTTAACGCGTTGATGAATCCATTCTCTACCTTTTGTTCCTTCTAAACGAAGTTTTGCAAAATCATGAGGGAAATTTTTATCTGTTTCATATGTTTGGAAGAAAATTCCTTCAATAGGGTCTTCTTTAATACATTTTTGTAATTTTCTATATTCTTCTCTTGTCATCATAAAATCCAAATCATCATCCCAAGGGATAAAACCTTGATGGCGAATAGCACCAATAGTTGAGCCTCCGCATAAAGAATATTTTAAATTATGTTTACGACAATAAGCATCAAATTTTTTCAAAATAATCATCATATCTTGATGAATATCATGCAAATATACATCATCCGTATACATTTTTTACCTTCTTTCTTTAATTATTATGTCGCTTTTAATATATATCAATTAAATAATATTTGCAATTTATTTTTCAATATTATACAATCTTATAACAAGGTGAGTGATGAAAAAATGCGAATTTTGTTCATTTCAGTAACAGCCGGAGAGGGTCACAACGCTTTTGCTAGGGCTATTATTGATTATTACAAAGAAAATTATTCTGATGTTGAATGTAAATTAATTGATTTATTTAAGCCAAAGCACAAAGTGCATAGTTTCTTGAATAATGAATTTACTTTCTTTACATTTAGACATTTTCCAAGATTGATGTCTTTAAATTATAAGTTGAGTACAAAAAGAAAAGTAAATCCTGATATCAATTATTCTTTAAGTCAAGCAAAGTGTGCAAAAGAGGATATTTTAAAAGTTATCAATGAATATCAACCCGATGCCATTTTTACAACTCACACATATTCAACAGCTCTAATTAACTATCTAAATCGCAAAAAAATCGTTAATATTCCATCTTTTTCATTAATCCCTGATTTTGTAATTCATCCAGATGTTGAAAATAATATTGATTCTAATTTATGCTTTGTTTCTAACAAATACGTCTACGATGAAATTATTAGTCGTGGTTTTGACCCTCAAAAAATAGTTGTTAGTGGTTTGCCAATTAACCCATCATTCAATAAAATTAATGACATTAATTTAAATTTAGATCCAAACAAAAAAACTATTTTAGTTATGTTTGGAGGAATGGGATTACACAAAAACCATATTATCGTCAAAAAATTAATACCGTTATTAGATAAAATTAATTTAATTGTTATCAATGGTAAAGACAAAAAATCATATCGTCGTATTAAAAAGATAAATAATCCAAATGTTATTAATCTAGAATATGTAAGTGATGTTGCCTCAATTATGGCTAAATCAAATTTATTAATTGGTAAAGTTGGTGGAGCTTCAACATCTGAAGCTTTCCATTTTAATCTTCCAATTGTTGTACCTTTCCCAGCATACTTTCAAGAAAATGCTTCAATAAAATTACTTGAATCGTTAAATATTGTTAAAAAATCATCATTAAGAACAATTGATATTGATGTTAAAATCTTATTGAATATGCAAGGAATAGATAAAAATATTCACTTAATTCACAATGATTTGGCTAATAAAATAATTGCCGAAAAAGTTTACAATTATATAAAAAATAAAACTTCCATTTAAGGAAGTTTTTTTAATTGCCCGATACTGAAATATTTTTAAAAATAACACTTGGAGATTTTACACTATTATGTTTTACTTCTTCTAAATCATTACCAATTGCTAATACATTATTAAACATGTCATAAACATTACCAGCAATTGTAATAAGTTTAATTGCTTTAGTTAGGTGCCCACTTTCAATCATTCGTCCACCTGCTTTAAGTGAAAATTTACCAGAAATAGGATCAAGACCGCTATGAAGACCATCTAATTCGCTTATATATAAACCATTATTAACTAATTCACACAAATCATTCTGACTATGATCTTCGCCTTTTAAAGTGGCATTAACAAATCCTTCACCATTTCTAAAACCATTTCCTGTAGGTAAAACATTTGCTTTTTTAGCATTTTTTAAATTATATACATAACTATTAATTACGCCTTTATCTACTAAAACTTTATATTGAGTTGCAACACCTTCAGCATCAAAACTACTTGATGCTAAGCTTTTAGGATCTAATGGATCTTCAAAAATAGTAATATTATCACCAAAAACTTTTTGTCCCAATTTATCTTTTAAATAAGAACGATTTTTACTAATTTCTTCATAAGTTAATCCACTTAAAACAACTGATAACAAACTGCTAGCAACTTCACTAGCTAAAACAATATCATAATTACCAGTTTTACAAGGCTTTCCTCCTAAACGAGAATTAACTTCATCTAAAGCTTTATTAACAATTTTATCAACATCTAATTTATTGAAATCATTTTCAACAATATAATAATAACCCGATTCACTATTACCATCATATTCTTTAATTAGTTCTGCCCCACATTGAAAACTATTACTATTGCTAGATAAATGAAGTCCTTTGCTATTAATAATTTCTAACTCTGATGAAGATTCACTATAAAAAATTGATGCAACATCTTTAATATCCGGATCTTTTTCACGAATTTTCTTATCTATTTCATATAATTTATTAATTTTTTCTTCAAGTGGAATCTTATTTAATTCATCATTATAAGTATTTACTTTTCCATACTCTTTTGAGCCTTCATAAATAAACACTTCATCCTTACTTGTAATAACACGAGCGTTTTTGATTAATTCATCAATAAGCATCTTTGGAGTATTCTTATCAACATTTTCCACTGAAACTGAAGTCATTTTCCCACGATAAATACCTTTAGCAACTAATTTTGTATTTAAATTGATTTCGTAATTATCAATTTGTGATTCATATAATGAAATAGAGATTGCTTTAGCAGTAGTAACATATAATTGTAACGCTTCAATACCTTTTTTACTGGCAAGTTCAAAAATTTCTTTTGTTTCCATTATCGTTTTCCTCCTACTGTAATTTCTTTTACTCTAATTCGTGGTTGACCAACATCAGCTTGAATGCTACCACTAACAGAGCCACACATTCCTTGTGCCCTAGCTAAGTTATTTCCAACCATATCAATTTGTTTTAAAATTTCTTCACCAGTACCAATTAGTGTTGCGCCTTTAACAGGTTCTTTGATTTGGCCATTACGAATAATATATGCTTCACTTACAGCAAAATTAAAATCACCTGTAACTGGATTTACACTGCCACCACCAAGTGATTTAGCATATAACCCATATTTAATATCCTTTAACATTTCTTCCAAACTATTACCACCATCTAAAATAAATGTATTAGACATTCTTGATGTTGGAGCATATTTATATGATTGACGTCTTGCACATCCATTGGCACTCATTTTCATTCTTCGGCCATTAAAAGAATCAACTAAATAACTATTTAATACTCCATCTTTAATTAATAAATTACGTTTTGTGTCATTCCCTTCATCATCCATTTTGGCACTTCCCCAAGCGTTTTTGATTGTACCATCATCGACTGCTGATACGCATTTTGATGCAATAACTTCATTTAATTTATTAGCAAATACTGACATATTTTTACTAACTGAAGTAGCTTCTAGACTATGGCCGCACGCCTCATGGAAAATAACTCCACCAAATCCATTTTCAATAATGACTGGCATTCTCTTTGATGGGCAATCTTTTGCCTTTAAACAAGTTAAGGCTGATTTTACCGTCTCTTTAGCGACATCTAAATAATTAAATGTATCAAAAAATTCAAATCCCATTGATGCCCCTGGACCATTAAAAGCTGTCTCAATATTGCCATTTTTTGAGACAACACACGATAAAGCTAAACGCGTTCTAACACGTAAGTCTTTTCGATATAAACCATTACTATTAACGATAAGTACTTTTTGAATATTTTCAATTAGATGATTACGAATAGAAGCAATATATTTCGACATTGGCTTCATCACTTTATAGCAATCTTTAAGAATTTTGACTCTTTCTTTATTTTTAACATCTTTGCCATATCGTTGATATTCATGAAGTGGTTGTTCGTCTTTTTCAATTAATTGTTTGACTTTAGTTGTTTGTTTATCATTAAAGCGAAGCGATAAGTCATGAGCTAAATTATTTAATGTTTCAAATGATAAATCACTTGTATAGCCAAAAACTTGTTGATTTTCTTTTAAAATACGAATACCGCATCCATATAAATATGATTTATTACATTGTTCAATAACCCCATTTTCTAAAACCGTTACCTTGCTATTACTATCTTCGAAAAATAGTTCGGCAAAATCACCGCCGGTTAATAAACAAGTATTTAGAATAGTTCTAAGTTGTTTTTTATTTAACATATAATCACGTCCTTTATAAAAAAATATACTCTATTTCAATTGTTTTTACAATTATTTTAATTGTTATTATATTATAAAAGTGCTAGTATTTTACCATAAGGAGTTGAAATTATAATATGAAAAAATCTATTTTAAAGAATTATGCTAGTTTAATAGCTAAAGTTGGTTTAAACGTTCAAAAAGGTCAAGACGTTATTATTTATGCTGATTTAGACCAACCTGAATTTGTGCAAATGTGTGTTGAAGAATGTTATAAATTAAAAGCAAATAAAGTTACCGTTGAATGGAATTATCCAAACTTAACTAAAGTTCATTCACGCTATGCAAGTTTAAAAACTTTATCAGAAGTAACTGACTATCAAAAAGCTAAATTACAATATATGGTTGATAAACTTCCTGCATGTCTATACATTATCTCTGAAGATCCTGATGGATTAAAAGGAGCTAACCAAGAAAAACTTGCCAAATCAAAAATGGCTCGCTATCCAATTATTAAACCTTATCGTGACAAAATTGATAATAAATACCAATGGTGTATCGTTGGTGTTCCAGGAAAAGCTTGGGCTAAAAAAGTTTTCCCTAACTTAAAAGTCAATCAAGCAATGGAAAAACTTTGGGAAGCCATTTTAACTACAGCTAGAGTTAATGACGATGCTATTAAAACTTGGGAAGATCATAATAAAGATTTAAATGATAGATGTGCATATCTAAACTCTCTAAATATTGATTATCTAGAATACAATAATAGTTTAGGCACTAACTTTAAAGTATGGTTAATGGAAGATGGTTTATTCTTAGGTGGTGCCGAGAAAACTTTAGGAAGTAACATTATTTATAACCCAAATATGCCTACTGAAGAATGCTTTACTACACCAATTAAAGGTAAAGCTGAAGGTGTTGTATATGCTACATTACCACTTTCATACAATGGTGAATTAATTGAAAATTTCCATTTAGTTTTCAAAGATGGTAAAGTTGTCGAAGCACATGCGGATAAAAACGAAGATTTACTAAAGAAGATGTTGAGCATGGATGAAAATGCCTCATTCTTAGGCGAAGTTGCTCTAGTTCCATTCTCTTCACCTATTAATCAAACTGGCGTTCTATTCTATAATACTTTATATGATGAAAATGCTGTTTGCCACTTAGCATTAGGTGCAGGTTTTGATAATACCGTTAAAGATTATGAAAAATATAGCAAAGACCAATTAAAAGAAAAAGGTGTCAATGATTCAATGATTCACGTCGACTTTATGATTGGTAGCAAAGATTTAAGCATTAAAGCTCATACTCGTGATGGCAAAGATGTCTTAATCTTTAAAGATGGTGAATGGGCTTTTTAAATTAAGCAAAAATTAATTAAGTAGATGTAAATAACATCTACTTTTTTCTTTCATTTTAGCAATGTTTCCTTTATAATAGTATAGGTTTGAGGAGGGGTTATTATGGAAGATTTACAGTCTAGTAAAATGCGACATATGAATATCAAAAAACTTCTTTTTTCAATGTCATTACCAACAATTTTTTCAATGTTCGTTCAAGCTCTATACAACATCGTCGACACAATGTATGTATCCCAATACTCTCCTGATAAAGGAGTTGAAGCACTAGCAATTGCCTTCCCACTTCAAACGGTTATTTTAGCCATCTTTTTAGGAATAGGTGTTGGTGCTAATGCTCAAATCGCTAAAAAATTGGGTGCAAACAAAAAGGAAGAAGCTACTGCTACCGCTAAAAACTGTGTCTTTATTACTTTAATAGCCATTGCTTTTTTCATAATAATTGGTCTTTTAATACCAAATACATTTATGAAATTATTTACTCGTGATGAAACAGTTATTTCAATGGGAACAATCTACTTACAAATTGTTTCTTGTTTTGCATTTGGATGGGGTATCCAAATTGCTTTAGAAAAAATACTTCAATCTACCGGTAACATGAAAGCTCCAATGATTGCTCAATTAATTGGCGCACTAACTAATATTATTCTTGATCCTATCTTTATCTTTACACTTAAACTTGGAATAACAGGAGCAGCCGTTGCAACAATCATCGGTCAATTTGCTGCAATGTTCTTTTTGATTTTACAGTTTTTCATTAGAAAACAAGACGTAAGCGTTAATATTTTTAAACATTTTAATCCAAGTTTTCAAGTTTTCAAAAAAATAATGCGTGTTGGATTACCAACAATGCTTATGAATTCTTTAGCAAGCGTTACAACAACTGCCTTAAATGGTATTTTAGGAGTTTATCCTAATGGCATTCGCCTTCTTGGAATTTACTTTAAACTTCAGTCATTTGTTTTTATGCCAATCTTTGGTTTAATGCAAGGAGCATTACCAATTATGTCATATAATTATGGCTATAATGATAAAAAGCGTTTTGATGAATGCTATAAACTATCAATAATTATCAGTTTACTCATTATGGTTATTGGTACAATTATTTTCCAATGTTTCCCAACAGTCTTTTTAAAATTATTTAATGTTGAAGGTGAAGCTCTTTTTCTTGGAATTATTTGTCTTAGAATTATTTCCATCTCATTTATTCCCGCTTCTTTCAATGTTGTAAATATGACAGCATTCCAAGCGATAGGTAATGGTTTACATGGCCTTATTTTATCTTTACTAAGACAATTAATTGTGCTACTACCAGCAGCGTATTTACTATCACTAATCAGTTTAAATGCATCATGGTGGTGTTATAGTATAAGTGAATATATAACGGCATTAATTTTTGTTCCTTTATCTTTAATTTTAATAAAGAAAAAATTTAGTTACCAATCATTATATAGAAGTAGTCTTCACTAGCTTAATTTGACACAATTACCTCCCCGTGATAATATCTAATCATAAGGGAGGTATTTTTTATGAAAAATATCGTACAAAAAATAATAACTATCGTTTTCGGTGCAGTCACCTTCTTAAGTCTTGCTTTAAACTTTGTGACTGAAACATCAAGCATCATCGGTGCTGGGAATGTAGGTTCTAGACACCATTCTTTTACTGATTGGTTTGATTTTGTTGATGATGTTGCTGAAGGGTTCAAATTAACATGGATGCCTATTGCTAAATACGTTTGCTATGCCGCTTTAGTTTTAGCAATTATTATGATTGTTATGGCATTAATTCAAATGCTAATTCGAAACAAACTTGCCAATAGTTTAATTTCTTTATTTGGTGTTCTTGCCATCGTTGTTGGTATTGCTGCTTTAGTAACTTTATTTGTTGGTGTTAATGAAATCAATGATTTAACTGATATTGTAATTTTAAAAGCTGAATACTCTTTAAATATTGGTGCTTATATCTTAGCAATCGGAACAATTGGTGCTGGTATTTTTGGATTATTATCTACTAATAAGTTAGGAAGAAAATATCGTCGATAATATTATTTTTAAGCAAGGAATTTTCCTTGCTTTTTTTCATAATTTGCACTTTTTTTATAATTATTATATAATTAATGAACTATACGGAGGGTTAATAATATGGGATATATTAAATGTTTAGAAAATTTTAAACCAAAAAAATCAAATATTTATACTGAAGATGAAATGCGGGAAATTTCTATTCAAGTATTGAAAGAAAGAGGTGTCAGTGTTGACGATATTGCTTTTCTTGCTTATGGCGCTCAATCAAAATACTTAGATGATTTAACTTTCGAAGAAATGCGTTCTTCAGTATTAGAAATTCTTGGTAAACGCGATCAATTCCACTCATTATTATTAGCAGTAAATGTCGATGTTTTAGCCGAAAATCATTTAATATCTGAACCACTTTCTTCAATTATTAATGGTGATTTAGGATTATTTGGGATTGATGAAGCTATCGCTATTTCTTGTGCTGGTAATTATGGTCAAATTGGTGTTACTAATTTTGGTAATTTAGATGTTAATAAACCAGGAAAAATTTCTATTTTACAAAATGATAAAACAAAATGTCATTGTTTCTTAGATGATATGGTTGGTGCTATCGCTGCTGTTGCTGCTATTCGTGTTGCTCAACAACGTGCTCTTGATAACGCTAAACATAAAGATGAACAAAAATAAAAAGTTGCTATGTAGCAACTTTTTTTATTTATGATATTTCTCATTATTATTAATTTTAAATGCTCGATATAATTGCTCCAAGGCAATAACTCGAACAAATTGATGTGGAAACGTTAACTTAGACAAAGAAAGAGCAAAATTACTTCTTTTTCGAACATCGTCACTAAGGCCATATGAACCGCCAATAACTAAAGCAATCGAGGAAAAAGAAGATAACGATTTATCGATTATATTGGCAAGACCTACACTATCAACTTCTTTTCCCCACAAATCAAATAATAGTACAAAATCATCATCTTTTATTTTACTTAATAAACTTATTCCTTCTTTTTTAATAGCGATATCTATATTAGCTTTTGTTTCATCACTAATTTTATATTCATCTAATTCTATATCAATTACTTCACCATATTTACTTAATCGTTTTTTATATTCATTAACAGCATCTTTTAAATATTTTTCTTTTAATTTACCGATACTAATAATTTTTATTTTCATAAAATGATAGTAGTAGAAGTTTCGATTCCATTTTGATTAATTGTCTTAATCGTAAAATGATCACCTGTTTTTAAACGAATAATTTGACTTTGAAATTCTTCTAAATTATCAATGTTAACAACTGATGAATCGTTAATTTGTGTTGATAAAATAATCGTATTGGCTTTTAATGAATATTTGCTTGCAAGTGAATTATCACTAACACTAACGATATAGATACCACGGTGAATATTTAAATCATTAGCCCAACTAATTTGATTAGAAAAATCAAGTGGAGAAGCTACTATTCCTAATGTAACAGGACTAAATTCACCACTAGTAATTAAACTATCAATAACATGAGCCACATCATTTATAGCAATAGCTAGTGACAATGATTCATATCCAAGATTGCCATTTTGTTTAGTAGAAATAATACCAACAACCTCATCATTACTATTTAAAACAACTCCACCTTCCATACCTTTATTTGTTGGAGCATCGAATTGAAATGCTGGGAATGAATTTAATAAGTATTGATTATAATATGAACTTCCTTTACGGTTTAATCCTGAGACAATTCCTTTTATATAACTATTAAGAAGATTTACATCAACATATGGTGTTCCAATTGCACTAACTTCTTCACCAATTTTAAGTTGATCACTATTGCCTAGTTTTGCTACTGGTAAAAAATCAGTGGTATTAATTTTAAAAAGGGCTAAATCATATTCTTGATAACTAGCAACATAAGTTGCTTTATATTTGCGATTATTAGTAAATGTAACTTCAAATAAGCCATTATAATATAGGTCAACTTTATTGTTATTAACTGTTTTATATGCTATTTGAGAAGCGCTTGAAACAATATAATAATCATCATTATCTTCACTATAAACAAAACCAGAAGATAAAGTATAACTAACTTTATTGTTTACATTATAACAGCCAATAAGACGAACAGTACTAGCATAATTTTGTTCAAAAGTTGATGCATAAACTATTTCTTCACTTGCATTATAATTGTTATCGAAATCACTAGGAATAAAATCTTCATATTCTAAAAAATCTTCACTAGTAATAGGGCTACTTGAATTGCTCATAGTAAAAGAACAACTTGTCATAAAAAATAGTGATAATAATAGTAATAATTTTTTCATTTAATTTCCCTCCTTTAAACTAGAAAGACTTTTATTGATTGATATTGATTAGATAGTAGATTATAACCTTCAACAATGACACTTCTAGTATTGCTTAAACTGCAATCTAAGAAGAAGCGACGTAAATTAAAAGTATCATTAATTTCAGTATTTTCAATTTTTTTAATGATAAAGTTTTTAGGTAAATAATCATTATTACTGTGTGTGACAATAACACCATCTAGTATCGAATCATCGATTTTTAAATCGCTTCGTTCTTTAATTGTTAAATCACTAACATTTTCATATATATTATTTTTGCCAAATGTGATTGGTTTAAAATAACCTGTTTCAATAATTATATCAGCAACAATTTTCATATCATAAATTGGTAAAGCAAAATTAATACCACTAACTGCTTCACCATTTGCATCTTTAGCAATTTTAAAAGTATTAACGCCAACAACTTCACCTTGACTATTAAATAAAGGACCACCAGAATTACCAGGATTAATAGCAACATCAATTTGAATAGCGTGTGATTGATACATTAAATCTTCGCCTTCATAATCATAAATTACACGACTATTATTTGATACAACACCTTTTGTAATTGTTGAGAATAAATTAATTGAACTTGGCGTTCCAATTGCATATACTTCTTCGCCAACTTTTAATTCATCGCTATTAGTTTTTGCAACACTTAATCCTTCGGTATATGGTATCGAAATTACTGCTATATCTTGGTAGTTATTACCTACCCCAACAACACTTGCTTCAACTATCTCTCCTGTATGTGTAACAACAAAAACTTTTGAAGCTCCGCTAACTACATGGTAATTAGTTATAATATAATATCCATTGGTACGGTTAAAAGGATTTTGTCTTTCTTTATAAACAAAACCACTACCAGTTGAATCAACAATAATATTACCGCCTTTATAATTACAATTCAAAATCAAAACAGTTGAGGTAATGTTTTGTTGATATTGACTGCTAAAATCGTTTAATTCAACGCTTAATGGTTCGTATTGATAATTATCTCTTAATTGATTTATTAAATCTTTTTGAGGATTATAACTAACACTCATGGCTAGCAATAAAACTAAAGTTACTATTCCAATTATAACTTTTTTCATTCATTTTCACTTCCTTTAATGATGACTAACTTTTCACGACTTGCACATCTAACTTTAATATGCGAAACATCAACAAAATTTTCTTTCATAACTTGATAAAAAGTTTTTATTGCTAAATCCTCTTTATTACAGTCTTTCGAAATATGAGCTAATGTTATTGTTTTTGTATCATTACCTAAAACATCTTTAATCACTGATGCACAATCAATATTCCCTAAATGCCCTTTATTTGACATTATTCGACTAATTAAGTGCTTTGGACGTGATGAATTTATTAACATACTCACATCATAATTGCTCTCAATAATATAATGCGTAGCATTTTGAATATATTGGTAGTATTTGTTTTTAACATATCCTGTATCGGTAATATAAACCAATTTTTCATCTTCACTTTCAATGATAAAACCATAAGTTTTAGAAGCATCGTGTGACAAAAGAAGTGGAGTTATATTTAATCCATTTATTGAAAATGTTTCTAATTCATTAATTGTAATAAGATCATCTAGTTCACAACCACCATAAATATGGCAATTCTTAAAATACTTTAAGGATTTAATATGATCACTATGTTCATGGGTAATTAAAATATCGTGAATATCATTAATATTAACATTAATTAATTCTAGACGTGCTTTTAATAATTTTATGCCTACTCCACAATCAATTAAAAGCAACTTTCCTTGGTTAACAATTAAGGTAGCGTTACCATTTGAACCGCTACCTAAAACATAAATTTCCATTATTTATTATTAATATTATTAAATTCGGTGTATTGTTTTGCAAACATAACATCAACAATACCAGTAGGACCTTGACGATTTTTTGATAATAATATTTCTGCCTTTACTTGTGGTTTTTCTTTTTCTTCTTTTTCGTTTGAATAATAATCTTCACGATAGATAAATAAAACCATATCAGCATCTTGTTCAATTGCACCAGAATCACGTAAATCAGCTAAAATTGGACGCTTATCGTCACCCTTACGTTGCTCAGCTTGACGTGAAAGTTGTGATAAGACAATAATTGGAACATTTACTTCACGAGCTAATGCTTTAAGAGTACGTGAAATTTCAGCTACTTCTTGTTGGCGATCGTTTTTGTATTTTCCTCCAGTAGTAATTAAACCTAAATAGTCAATAACGATTAAGCCTAAATCACTACGTAATGATTTTAACTTACGAGTTTTTGCTTGAACATCACTTAATCTTGCTCCTGGTGTATCATCAATATAAATAGGTAAATTACTTACTTTTTTTGCACCATCTTCAAACTTAACTAAATCATCGTCATCAAATTCTAAGGTACGAATCTTTTTTAATTGAACATGGGCTGTGAATGAAACAATACGTTCGACCAATTGTTCAGCAGTCATTTCAAGTGAGAAAAAAGCGACAGGAACTTTTGAATAACGCGCAGCATTAACTGCGAAATTTAAAGCTAAAGTTGATTTTCCCATTGAAGGACGAGCTGCTAAAATAATTAAATCACCTGGTTGCCAGCCATTAGTCATTTTATCTAAGTCATAGAAGCCAGACATAACACCTTTTACTTTATTTTTATTATGACTACCTCTAAAAAACTTCTCTTGTAAAACTTTAACAATATCTTGAGTTGATTTAAATTCACCTACACGACGATTTCGTGTGATAGTTAAAACTTCTTTTTCAATTTCATTTAAATATTCAGCTACATCACCAACACCATTTTTTTCTAAATCATTTAATTCTTTTTCAAATAATTTTATTAAATTACGTAGATTAGTTTTATCTTTTAATATCGAAATATAATAATCCATATTAGATTTTAAAACCCCATCAATTAATGTGGCTAAAAAACTAACTCCACCAACATTTTCTAATTCATTGGTATTAATTAATTCATCTGTAACTGTTGTAATATCAACTGGTGTTTTTTTATTATGCAAGTTAAAAATAGCTTTAAAAACTTGACGATTTGCATCAACAAAAAAATCTTCATCACTTAATGTAGCACAGCCAACAAGAACAGCTTCATCTTCAATCATCATTGTTCCTAAAACCGCTTTTTCTGCTTGATCAGAAAATGGATAATCCATTTTAACACCTCCTATTTTTCTAAAACTTGAACATTTAATGTGGCAATTACATCCTTAAATAATTCCATCTTTAATCTTGATGTTCCAAAACTAGCAATTGGATTAACATCAATAAATTTACGTTTATCTAAAGACACATTAAATTGTTTGCGATATTCTTCAACAATTTGTTTAGTTGAAATATTACCAAACATTTTTCCTTCTTTTCCACCTTTTGTATAAATGGTTAAAGTTAATGATTCTAAATAAGTTTTCATTTCTATTGCTTTAGCTTTATTTTCTTCATAACGTTGTTTAGCTTCTAAATCTTCTTCACGTTTAACTTCCATCGCTTTTTGTGTTGCAGGAACTGCTAATTTACGCTTAATTAAGAAATTCATGCCATATCCATCACTAACTTCTTTTATTTCGCCTTTTTTACCGACGTTTTTTACATCTTGTAATAAAATTACTTTCATTCTATATACACTCCTTATTGAATTTCATTCTTATATAACTCTAATGTTTCTAATAGTTTTTGTTTAACTGTTTCAATTGATTCATTATTTTTAAAGGCAGCTGCCGCAGCGGAGAAATGGCCACCTCCGCCCATTTTTTCTAGAATTAATTGAACATTAATATCACCATCACTACGAGCAGAAATTTTAACAAAGGTATCCCCTCCTGTTGAAACTTTACCGATAACGAACATTGCCTTAACTCCTTTAACATTGAATGCCTCTTGAGCTACTCTTGCTAACATTGTTTCAGTAGTTACACTATCATCAGGAACCGTCGCTAAATAAATACCCGTAAATGGAACAATGGTTGTAGACATAATTTTTGTTTTTAATTTGTATTCTTCAAATTCGTCTTTCAAATTATCTTCAGCCATATTATTATCAGCACCATATTCTTTTAGAATCATAATAGCATCAAATGTTGTAAATGTTGTACGCGCTTTTAAACTATTTGTATCTAGTAAAATACCAGTTAACATAAATGTGGCAACACGTGAATCCATAACAACTTTTTGACGTTGATAGTTAATAAATAATGCCAATATTTCAGATGCACTTGAAGATACAGGATCAATAAAATTAAAGACCGTATCATCAATACAATCAGTTGCACGACGATGGTGATCAATGATTGCAATATTTTTGGCTGAACTTATAATATTTGGACATGTTGTCATAACTGGACGATGAACATCAACAGTAATGACTAAAGTATCATCAGTCAAAATTTCTTGTGCCTTTTGAGCGCTTATGAAAATAGTAGGAATTTCTTGTCTATTATATAATTGACGGACTAAACTTCTTGTTTTAATTTCCATTTGGCGTAAGTCACAAACAATATAAACTGACACCTCATTACGTTTTAATAATGAATACATCCCTAATGCTGAACCGATAGCATCAAAATCAGCATTTTCATGAGGAACAATCAAAAATGAATTGTATGAAGAAATTAGTGATCCAAAACGTTGTGCACGCATCTTCATTTGTAAAATATTACGTTTAACTTTATTTTCACTTGATTCACCATAGAACTCAATATGTGCTCCATAATTATTTTCAACTACTTGATTACCCCCACGGCTAAGTGCAATATCAATAGCATTAGCACTAAGTTCGGCAATTTTCAAATAATCTTGGCTTCCTCGACCAATACCAATTGAAATAGTTAAATCAATATCATTCGTATTAGCGATATTTAAATTAGCAACACTTTCAATAACACTAAATTTATTAGCTTTAATACGACTATAAATTTCTTCATTTAAAAAGGCTAAATAAATATCTTCTTTAATCTTACGGATTAAAATGTTATTAGCTTTTGCCCAATCCAAAATTGTTTTACGAATTTGTTGTTCAATAATAACATACGAATCTTCTTGAACAATATTTACCATATCAAGCAAGTTGTCCAAAACTAATGTTAAAACAACCGGTGAATTTTGTCTTGAACTTAAATATAAATGTTCAACTTCAGTAATGTCTTTTAAAATCAAAACATTAATTTCTTTTAAAACTAATACTTGATACAATTTTTGGCTAAGAGTAACTTTACATGACTTGTTTTCTTCATTTACATCGTTAAAAATATCTTTTAATTCAGGAAATAAAAGAAAGATGTTGCGCCCCAAAAGTTTCTCTTGTCGCGACTCGAAAATATCAGAGTGCCATACAACCTCAAAGTTATCAGAATAAGAAATAATCCCAATTCCACCAAATGCATAAGCATCGGCAATATCAGCACCTAATGTATTAGCAACGTGAATATGTAATCTTCGACTTTCACGATCAAAAACCATAGTGATACGAATTAAAACAATTGTATTTATGAGTAAAAAAACTGCTGAAATAATATAGATATTATTCCCTCTCATTAAAAAATCATGAACGGGAGGAATATAATGACTCAAAAGACCTAATGCGATAGCTATTAAAATAAGTAATAATGCATAACAGTATACACCATTTTTTAATTTTTTAACCGATTTATACATAGTATCACCCCTATTTGGTATATTATACCATATTTTTCTAACAATAATAAATTATTGTAGAAAAAAAGAATGCAAATAACTATTTTTAGTTTGCATTCTTATTTAGTAAAACTATAAATGATACCTAAAAGTAAAAAAATGATGATAATAAAAGGAACAATAATAACAAGAACAAAGAAGATAATCATTAAAATGATTGCCTTTTGTTGAAATTTTTGTAATAGTAAAATTTCTAAAAATAATGCCCCTTGAAGAATTAACAAAAATGATAATCCAACAAACAAATTACTATTAAGAGTTAAAAGATAAAAAACAAAACCACTACTATTTGGATAAATGTTGAATGTTGCTATAAATATTGTTAGTAAGATTAAATAAGCAATAACAACTATTTTTGGCAATTTAAATCCATAGATGTCTAACTCAAAAGTTCTTATCTCTTTAATTCGATACATTATAAATGATGCAAAATAATTGATTAAAAAACCTTCTAATATTGCCATAATAAAAACAAAAGATGGAACGCTATTATATAGCAATAAAGAATACATATTTTCATCAACAGACAAATTAAAAATTTTAATAAATGTATCTACAATTATCTTTATTTCTTCTAAAATATCATAATTGAACATTCTAGCAAAAATAACCATTGTACATAATGAAACAACAAACGATGTGATAATACATGCAATTAATCTTACATTATATTTTTTATTTACTAAAATACCGCCGTAAATAATTCCTAAAATAGATGCTGGTAAAACGTAAAATATCCCACTCATAAAATTAATTATTAAACTAATTGTAACCATCGCTATCAAAGGAATAAAGCTTTTCTTAATACCATAACGATGAGAATAAATAGCTAATGGTACCGGCAAAATAAAGAAACAAAAACTTTCTAAAATACCCCCAAAAAGATATGACACCAACATAAAAACTGCGATAATCGCACACATAAAAGCTGCTTCAGTCAAATATTGAATTTTGTTATTCATCTTCGAACCCCTCCAATTTGGTATGTTTTTTTGAAGGCTTTGAATCACCGTGTTTAACAAAAAACATTGATATCAATGATAAAGAACAGCATATAGCACTATATGGGAATAAAACTTTCATTGAGAAATTATCCATCAAAAAGCCACTTAAAATTGGTGTTACAATTTGTGCTAGCATTGATGATATATAATAATAACCAGTATATTTACCAATATTATTTCCTCTTGCTAATTCAACAACCATTGGATAACTATTCACACTAATTGTTGCCCAACCAATTCCAGCCATCCCCATTGTTAAATACAAATATATTATATTGTTAGCATTGATAAAATAAGCACACATAAATGAAATAGTTAAAACACTTGCTCCAAAAATTATTGATTGTCTTCGGCCTATTTTAGTAGCAAAAATTCCTAAAGGAATAAAACTAACTAAAGCAGTAATTTGAGCAATAATTAAAGGTAAAGTAAAATTCATCCCCAAAACATTTTGTGTATAAATCGAAAATTTAGTAAAGGCCGCATTATATCCCATATACCAAAAAACAACTGATAGTAACAATAAAATAAAAGATCTCTTAACATGTTTATCCATTTTGAAATCAGTTTCTAATGCATTATCATAACTGGTATCATATAGATAATTATTATCATCTAAATGGTCAAGAATTTTACGTTCATTAATGTTAATTAGAAAAATAATCAAAAGAATAATCATAACAACGGTTAAAATTAAGAATAATGGAACATAAGAAGAATAATCTTGAGCATAAATAGACATTAAAGCTAAAGCAAGAATACCACCGGTTGATCCCATAAAATTAATAATAGCATTCGCACGAGATTGAAGTGGTTTTGGCGTAACGTCTGGCATTAAAGCAATAGCTGGCGTACGATATATTGATATTGAAATTAAAATCAGTAATAAAGCACCAATAAAAGCAATCAAATAATAAATATTATTCATCGTTAAACGATGAACTTCACTTTGTCTAATCGCTAGAGCCGCTTGATAGGCTGCCTCATCTAACTGACCATTAACAATAAAATCTTCTTTAACGATTTGTTCAATACCATTGGCCTGTAAATAACTAATTTGTAGTCCATTAATGATTGCTAGAATAGCAACAAAAGCCGCTACTAAGAATGTTCCAATAATGATATATGGCGTTCTTTTTCCAAATCTAGTACTTGTTTTATCACTTAAATGGCCAAAAATCGGTAGCAAAAACAAAGCAAAAATATTGTCGAGTGACATGATAATTCCTGACATTGTTTGATTCATTCCAAAACTATTAACTAATATTTTAGGAATAATTGAATCATAAACTTGCCAAAACATCATAATTGATAAAAAAGCTAAGCCAATATAAAATGTTTGCTTATACTTTAATCGCATGTTTGATCCCTCCCTAAAATATTTTTAATTTGATATTAATAATGGTTGCACCTGGATTACTTAAATCATGATAAATATGAAGAACTTTAGCATTATGATAACTAGCTAAAAAATTTTTAATTACTGTGCCATTATTAAAACCATGTACAACATATACACTACTTTCATTATACTTGTATGCAGTATTGATTGCATCAATAATTACTTTTTTAGCTTCCAATAGAGTTAAATTATGAACATCAATTTTCATCATTAATTTTACTTAATAATTCTTCTTCATACATTATTTTGACACCTAAAGTTTGTGCTTTAGTTAATTTTGATCCACTATCTTCACCACATATTAATAAATCGGTTTTTTTCGATACTGAATTAGTAACTTTAGCATTTTTACTTTCTAAAATTAACGTTAATTGATCGCGTGAGAAATCTTTAAAACTACCTGTAATTACGATAGTTTTTCCACTAAAGAAGCTATTATAATCGATACGTTCTCCCTTATAATCAAAATTAACACCTAAAAACTTTAATTGTAGTATCATATTACGATTTTCTTCTGATTTAAAATAGGAAATGATACTTTTAGCCATCACTTCACCAACATCTTTAATGGCAACTAAATCATCATAACTTGCTTCCATTAGTTTTTCCAAATTTAAAAATCTTTGTGATAAAATTTTGGCACTTTTTGTACCGACCTCTTTAATTCCTAAACCAAACAATAGTTTTTCTAAACTATTTTGCTTAGAATTTTCAATAGATCCAATTAAATTAGTTATCGATTTTTCACCATAACCTTCTAAACGTTTTAAATCTTCTTTTTTATCTTCAAGATAATAAATAGACACAATATCACTTAAGACGCCAATATTATAAAATTCTTCACAAATTTTATCGCCTAATCCTTCAATATTCATCGCATTTCGACTTGCAAAATGAATAATTTTTTCGATATTTCGTTTATCACAATTAGGATTTACACAATAATGGGCACTTTCTCCGTCTTTACGAATTAACGTTGAACCACAAATTGGACAAGTTTTACTCATTTCAAAAGGAATTGTTGTTTCGTCTCTTCTAGATAATTCAACTTTAACAACTTCTGGAATAACATCTCCAGCTTTTCGAATATATACATAATCATTGATTCTTAAATCTAAATCTTTAACAAAATCTTCATTATGTAAAGTCGCTCTTTGAATAACACTGCCTTGAACTCTTACTGGTTCTAATAAAGCATTTGGAGTAATTCTTCCAGTTCTTCCTACTGTAAAAATAATATCTTTCACTCTAGTTAAAACTTCTTTAGGAGGAAATTTGTAGGCAATAGCCCACTTTGGTGTTTTTTGTGTATAACCAATTGTATTATATGTTTCCATATCATTGACTTTGATGACAATACCATCAATATCATAAGGTAAATCATCGCGTAATTGCGTATATTCCTTAATATAATCGATAACTTCTTCAATATCATGACATATACGATAATGAGGATTAACATTAAAGCCCATCTTTTTTAATGCAAGTAAAGCATCACTATGCTTTTTAATCCCAAATTCACTAGCATTAACAAAATAATACATAAAATTTTCTAAATGACGTTTGGCCGCAATTTTTGAATCTAATTGACGAATACTTCCAGCAGCAGCATTACGACAATTGGCTAATAAAGGCTCACCAGTTAATTTTCGTTCGTTGTTAATTTTTTCAAGAACTGCTTTAGACATAAAAACTTCACCACGAACTTCAAATTCTTTCATCTCATCAACTTTTAAAGGAATATCTTGAATAGTTAAAACGTTGTTAGTGACAATTTCTCCGACTTCACCATCGCCACGAGTGGCTCCATAGTCAATAACGCCATTTTGGTATTGAACAGCCATAGCTAAACCATCTATTTTTAATTCACAAACATATTCAACTTTATCTTTAGCAATACTTTCACAAACTTTACGATTAAAATCATATAAATCATCTTCATTAAAAGCATTACCTAATGAAAGCATTAAACGCTTATGTTTTATCTTTTCAAATTCTTTACTTACAGCTCCTCCAACACGTTTGGAAATGGAACTAATATCGTCATACTCTTTATAATCATGCTCTAAAGCTACTAGCTCTTGCATTAAACGATCATATTCTTGGTCGCTAACACTCGGATTATCTAAAACATAATATTCATAATTGTATTGTTCTAACTTTTGACGGAGATAATCAATACGTTCTTTTATATTTTCCATAGTTACACCTTCTTTATTCCTGTAAACTTTTTCGAAATAATTTTTGTTCCAAAAGTAGTATCATCAAATTTAATAGTGATTGAGCTATCACTAAAATCAATTACAGTTCCAAGCCCATACATCTTATGTTCAACTCGATCATTAATATTATAATCAATGGTTGAACTTGCTGATGTAAATGTAGCATTTAAAATTGGTTTTTTAGGAACATATTGAACACGATTTATTTCTTGATTGATACGATTATAAAATTGATATTTTCCTTTTATTTCACTAATAAAGCGGGATGGAGTTGCACTTTTACCTAAAAATGCCATAAATCCAAGCGAACAAGAAATAAATAATTGATGACGAGCACGAGTGAAAGCAACATAAGCCAAACGTCTTTCTTCTTCAATTAAATCATCACGTTGTTCTAAAATTGTTTTAGATGGAGGAAAAACTCCTTCTTGTAAACCAATTACAAAAACATAATCAAACTCAAGCCCTTTAGCGGTATGAATTGTCATAAGTGAAATAACATCTTCTTCACCAATTTCGTCTTGAGCAGAATAGATAGCAATATCTTGTAAAATTTCATTAATTGTTGCTTCAGGATGTTCTTTTTGATAATTATCAAAATATGGTAATAAACCTTTTTGAATATTTTCAATACGTTCATCCTCTTTATCATCTTGTAAACGTTCAATATAAAGCGATTTAAGCAGCGTTTTTTCTAAAATTTTTGAAATAGATAATTGTTTTTCTTCTAAATCTTGTCTTGCATTAACAATAGCATCAATAAATGGTTTAGTTTTAACAGTATAATAGTTTTCTTTAAAATAATTAAAGACATCATTATGATTGCTTATATCCTCTAAAGATTTTTTACCAACACCAACACGAAGCGTTGTTACAAGACGGTCAAGAGCTAAATAATCTTGACCATTACTTACTAAACGTAAAAAAGCAATCGCATCTTTAATTTCCTTACGATTAAAGAATTTAACTCCGCCATAAATACGATAAGGTAATTTAAAATCCATCAATGCTCGTTCAATATCACGTGAATAATAGTTACTACGATATAAAATAGCAATTGAAGAATATTTAATTTTTTCACTTTTGCGTTTTAACTCTAAAATACGATCAACAACAAAACGAGCTTCTTCATCACCGCGATTTGCTTGATAAAGCATAACATTTCCACCATCACCATTTAATGTGACTAAATCTTTCTTAACACGATCAACATTATTTTTAATCAAGGCATTTGCACAATTTAAAATATTTTTAGTTGAACGATAGTTCGTATTTAAAACAACATCTTTAACATTTTTAAAATCTTTTTTAAGATTTAAAATTATATTAATGTTAGCACCTCGCCATGTATAAATAGTTTGGTCTGGATCACCAACTACAAAAAGATTGGTATTATCATTCATTAATAATTTAATTAATCGATATTGAATATCGTTTGTATCTTGAAATTCATCGACTAAAATAGCATTATATTTAGCTGCATAATAAGTACGAACATCATCAAATTCTTCTAAAATTTTGACGCTTTTAATAATTAAATCATCAAAATCAAGATAATTATTGCTTTGTAAGTAAGCTTCATAGCGTTTATATATTTTAGCTTTGATTGTTTCAATCTCAAAGCCGATATGATCATTTAAAGCATCTTCATAACTTAACCCACTATTTTTATAGTCCGAAATAAAATTAATAACATTTTTAACAGTAATACGATCATTATCTATCTTTAATTCTTTAATAATATTTTTAATAATTTTTTCTTGGTCTTCATCATCGATAATTGTAAAATCATTACGATATTTTAAATGATGAATTGTTTGACGAAGAAAGCGAACACAAAAACTATGGAATGTTGCAATAAGGGGAATAGAATCATTTTCCAACATTTTGCCAACACGATCACGCATTTCTTTAGCTGCTTTATTAGTAAAAGTTATCGCAATAATTGAACTATGTGGATATCCCATCTCCTCAATTAAATATACGATACGTTCAGTTAAAACGCGTGTTTTTCCACTACCTGCACCAGCAATAACTCTAATATATTGATCATTAGCACTAACCGCCGTATATTGTTCTTGATTTAAATAATTTAATCTTTCTAACATAATATCACCTTTTATAATATTAACATATTATAAATGCTTTAACATTAAAAATATGTTATAATTATCAAAGAGGTGTTAACTATGGTAGAAAGAAAACTTACTAAAACCGAATCTTTAGCATTCACTTCCCTTTTATGTGCTATTCACATTTTAATTATTTTTGCTAGTGAATACTTGCCTTTTTTCGACTTAATCATTATTTTTTTCCTACCATTTTTCAGTGCTATTCTTACTATAAAATGTTCATTAAAATATAGTTTTATCTTATTTTTTTCAACAATGATTATCGGATTATTAATTGATCCATTTTCGACTTTATTATTTATAACATCTCCATTAATTTATGGTATTAGTTATGGACTTTTAACTAAAAATAAGATAGGAACAACAAGTATTTTGTATTTGCTATCTATTCTTAGTATTGGTCTTCTTTGCTTCGATGTTTATCTTATTCAACTTTTATATAATCAAAATTTTTTAGAAATTTTGTCTAGTTTTTTTCATATTGATTCATTCTATCAAAATAATCTTGTTTATTACATAATTATTTTATTCAGTTTTGCTCAATCATTTGTTATTCATTTTTCTTTAAAATACACTTTAAAAAAGATGCATATTACAACTAACAAGAATAAATTTCCACCTGTATATTTACTTCTGTTGATGATAGTTTCATTAATTGTTGTTTTATTAAGTTACGATAGTCCATTAGTAAGAGATATTTGTTACATCGTTATGATCATTTTAGCAATACCGTATGCTATTTATGGTTATCAAAAAAACAAAGCCTTAGTACCTCTTTTAATTTCGCAAGCTGTTTCGTTTTTAATTGTCATCATACCTTTATTAAGCGTGATTGATGAAGAACGCAAATATTTAGTCTTTTTATTACTTGTTGTTCCACCTTTATTGTATGGTATATATCGTGAATTTAAAGAAAATGATATTAAAACATTGCTAAAAACTTTTTAAGGGGTGATTATTATGCTTAGCTTTATTAAAGTATTTTTTCAAGGAATATTATATGTCCTTTTAAGCCCTTTTTTACTACTCGCATTAATATTAAATTTAATATATGCCATTGTTATTTACTTTATTTATGAAGTAAAGTCTATCTTTTTATTTTTTAGTGGAACAAGTTACCAAAGTGACGATGAAGAGACTAGACGTCTAAAAGAAATTAAAAATGATTTAGCTACTAAACAATTTCAGCAACCTTTTGTTCAACAACAACCTTTTGTTTCTCCTAATATTAACGAGATAAACAATAATGAAGACGGAGGTGAAAATAATGTTTAATCCTTATTTTCTCTTAAAACTATCTGATAGCGAAAAGAAAGCTTTAATTATTGTCGCCATCATTTTTGCCTTCATCTTTGTTATGATTGGCTTATTAATCAAAGTTATTAAAGATTGGTATAAAGATAAAGGAAGCGAAATTGATAATTACATGTATGATTTAGTCAAGTACGGTATTATTAAAAATCCTCATCAATTCCGAAAATACGTTAATAAACGTGAGAAACGAAACTTATATCTTCGTTTTAAAATTCCAATGCGTATCTTACTTATTACCATTACCGTTTTTGTTATTTTTAACCTAACATATACTTCTTTTAATACATCATTTGCTATTTTAAAAGATTTAAGTTATCATTTTTCTTGGCCAACTGTTGAAATATTTGGTATTAGAGTTATCTCTGATTGGCCTAAAGTTATTAAATATCCTGAAGTTCACCTAACCCTAGAGGGATATATTACTTACATTAGTTTCGTTGTTACTTGCATTACCACTTTCTTTTTAATTAAAGCAACTTTAATCTATAATGCTTGTATCGCACGCGCAACTTTTGTTTCGTCAAAAGCTTTTAAGAAAAATCTAGAAAATGGAGTCGATATTATTCATGAATAAGCTTTATAAACCTACTATTTTCCGTATTTTAACTAATAACACTATTAATTGTATTTTAATTGTTTTATTACTTTTTATTGGCGTTCAATTCTTTTTTCCATTTACTGAACAATATTTATTTGTTGTGTCGATTATGCTAGAAATTACTATTGTAATCGCTATTTGTATTCTAACTTATATGGAATACCGTTATAGTTATTTAACAATTGATAAAGATAGTCTTACGCATTTTAGCATTAGTAGCAAAAAAAGAAGCGTTACAATAAATTTTAAAGATATTGATAATGTTGTTTTAGAAAAATATTCTATAAAAATTTATTATCAAAACAAAAAATTAGTCTTAGACTACTATAAAGAACTTGATGAGATTTATCATTTAATCAAAAAATAAAGGCACAAAATGTGCCTTTTAATTTTCTCTTTTTTTAACATATTTCACTTTACGATTAATGACTTCATATAATGTTTCATAACTACCGTGTTCTTCTAACATTCTAGCGAGTAACTTTGCTGTTGATAAAGCATCATTATATGAATTATGAAACTTTACATCACTTAAACCATAATCTTCACAAGCTGTTTGCAAACTAACTCCACGATTTAATTCATATCCTTTAAATTTATTATATGATTTATTTAAATCAAAGAAATTAAAGACACTAATATCAATCAGTTGTTCACCATCATTTAAAAGAATATCAAGCATTCTTTTATCATTAGCAGGCGCCCAACCAATAATTAAAGTATCTTCAATATTAAAACAAAGGAGATAATTAATTATTTGCAAAGCTGCTTCCTTATAGTATAAACCTTCCTTTTTTAGGTAAGTCTCACTTATGCCTGTTACATTTAATGCATATTTATTTAAATGTACTCCTGGCTTTAAAGAAATATATATATCAAATTCATTAATCTTAACTAATTGATTACCTTTTAAACGATAACCAAACATCGATACTTGAAATGGTTGATTCCACTTTTTACTCGAAACAAATTCAATATCTAAAACAATAATATTTTTGAATTGCTTCATTAAAAAGCTCCTAAACTTTTAAAAATTGCATATACTAAATAAATCAATAAAGCGATAGCAATTATAAATAATAAAATATTGATTCGTTTAGTTGCTAATCTTTTTTCTTCTTCACTTCGTTTCATAAATTAGAATAATAAATTTTTAGGTGTTCTTGGGAAAGGAAGAACATCACGAATATTTTGCATACCAGTGATATACATTAACATTCTTTCAAATCCTAATCCAAAGCCAGCGTGATTTACGCCACCATATCTTCTTAAATCTAAATACCATTCAAGTCCCTTACTAGACATATTACGTGCTTTCATTTCATTTACTAAAACATCATAACGTTCTTCTCTTTGAGAACCACCGATTAATTCACCAACACCTGGAACTAATAAGTCACTAGCAGCAACTGTTTTTCCATCATCATTAACACGCATATAGAAAGCTTTAATATCTTTTGGATAATCAGTTAAGAATACTGGACCATTAATATAATGTTCACAAATGTAACGTTCATGTTCGGATTGTAAATCCATTCCCCAGAAAATATTCTTATCTTCAAATTCATGACCATTCTTAACTGCATCTTGTAAAATTTCAATAGCTTTAGTATAAGTTAAATGAGCAAATTCTTGACTTACTAATTTCTTTAAACGATCAATTAAACCTTTTTCAATCATTGTATTAAAGAATTCCATTTCAGCTGGACAGTTTTCTAAAACATATTGAATACAATATTTAACCATATCTTCGGCTAAATCCATACAGTCTTCTAAATCAGCAAAAGCAATTTCTGGTTCAATCATCCAGAATTCAGCAGCATGACGAGATGTATTTGAATTTTCAGCTCTAAATGTTGGACCAAATGTATAAACATCTCTAAATGCAAGTGCATATGCTTCAGCTTCTAATTGACCCGAAACGGTTAAAGATGCCTTCTTACCAAAGAAGTCTTTTTCATAATTTGCATCATTACGAGTTGTAACAACAAAAGCTTCACCTGCACCTTCAGCATCATTTGAAGTAATGATTGGTGCATGAACATAAACAAATCCTTGTGATTGGAAAAATTCATGAATGGCCATTGATAAGACTGATCTTACTCTAAAAACAGCACTAAAAGTATTTGTACGCGGACGAAGATGAGCTATTTCACGTAAGAACTCAAAACCATGACGTTTCTTTTGAAGTGGATAATCATTGTCACATAATCCTTCAATTTTAATTGTCTTCGCACTAATTTCATAAGGTTGTTTATTGTTTGGTGTTAAAACAAATTTCCCCATAACAGTGATTGCTGCACCTGTTGTAAGTTTTGAAATTTCCTCGATATTTTCTAGTGTTTTTTCATATACAACTTGACAGTTTTTAAAATATGTCCCATCATTTAATTCAATAAAACCGATGCTACCATTAAAACGATTTGTTCTAATCCATCCTTGTAATTCAACAAAATCAATCGACTCTTTTTCCATTTCTGATCCTTGTAGTGATGTTTCATAAAGTTCACGTACAGTTCTAAATTCTAACATACCTTTTTCCTCCCATAAAAATAAAAAAGACGAATGCTAGAACGCCTATTTGCGCGGTACCATCTAGCTTCGTCTTTTAAACGCTTCTTTCTTAGTTATAACGGAACTACCGTAGTTACTTTGAATAACCATACTCCAAAAGTGTTAGGTATTAAGTTTACTGATTGTCTTTCTTCCACCCTCAAAGACTCGCTAAAAACGTTCTTCTTAATCCGTCTTTTTTCATTGTATCTTTTTTAATTATATCATTTATTAACTAATTTTCAATAAATTTAAATAAAACTTCTTGAACCATAGCAGCTAAATCGATTTTATGAATAATTACTTTCCTTTTTGTTTTAATTTCACCATCACTGAAATTAATAAAAGCTTTTATGCCTAAAGCGACTAATCGATCAACAATTGGTTGAAGATGCTCTTTTGGAACAGTTACGATTGCTATTTTTACGCCTTTAGGAAATTTAGTTTCCAAATCATTAATATGATAAACTTCGCACCCTTCGATGTTTTCTTCATATAGGTCAAATCCACAAACAATTTTACCAACCTTATCTTCAAAATAATTATATTTAAGTAAAGCTTTACCCATATTTCCAACACCAACAAGAACAATATCTTCGTTTTCAACATTACCGATAATGCAAGTAAAAGCAGATATTAAATCATCAACATCATAACCATAACCTTGACGTCCTTTACGACCCAAATAAGTAAAATCACGTCTAACTGTGGTATCTTTTACTTCCATTTCTTTAGCAATTGTTTGTGATAAAACTTTTTTAATTCCCTTTGATTTAAAATTTTTTAAAATTCGCAAGTAAAGTGGATAGCGATTTAATGTGGTAACAGGTATTTTATCCATTTTTAACATCTCCTATAAAATCACTTAAGGACCAATTTGGATTAACGCCAATATCTAATGGCGCATACATTTTTAATTCATCCATTCTTTTAGCAACTTTAGCAATCATCGCAGCATTATCACTACAACACCATAATTCTGGTAATAATACTTCACATTTTACTTGTTCTTTGATATAACTTCTTAAATATGAATTAGCAGCAACACCACCAGCAACAACAACCATTTTACATGGATAAACTTCCAAAGCATTAGTTAACGCTTTGACAACCATATGAACAGCGGTTTGTTGGAATGAAGCGCATAAATCAGCATCATTCAAAGTTTCGTTTCTTGCTTTAGTATTGTGAGCCAAATTGATAACGGCTGTTTTAAGTCCACTATAAGAGACATCAAAAGGACTATCAACATGTGGAGTTGGAAGTTTATATGAAGGTTTACCTTCTTTAGCTTTTTTATCAATTTTTGGACCACCAGGATAACCAAGACCAATTACGCGAGCAACTTTATCATAAGCTTCTCCGATTGCATCGTCTTTGGTACCACCAATAATATTGAAACTAAATTCTTTTTCCATATAAACTAATTGAGTATGTCCACCACTAACAACTAAAGCCATACAAGGATATTCTAACTCCTTAATAAAGGTATTAGCATAAATATGACCTGCTAAATGATGAACAGGAATTAATGGAATCTCTAAAGCTAAAGCAAGGGTTTTAGCTGCTTGAAGACCTACATGTAAAGCCCCAATTAATCCTGGACCTCTTGTAACGGCAATAGCTTTTAAATCTTTAAAAGTAATATTAGCATCATCAATAGCTTTTTTAATAACAATACTAATTTGTTCAACATGCATTCTAGAAGCAATTTCTGGCATTACTCCACCAAATTTAGTATGAACATCGATTTGACTAGAGACGACATTCGATAATAACTTACCGTTTTCATCAATGACCGCACAGCTTGTCTCATCACAACTAGATTCAATTCCCAATATGTATCTTTTCACTTTTTGTCCCTCCATCCACTGTGTGAACCATAATAATCGCGTCTTCACCATCCGCATAATATTTTTTGCGAATAGCAATTTGCTCAAAGCCAAATAATTTATATAAATGAATCGCACTTTCATTGCTCTTACGAACTTCTAAATTTATTTGGCGTACATTTTCTTCTTGCAATTTTTTTAACATATAAGTAAAGATATATTTACCTAATCCTTTATTTTGTAAATTAGGAATAATCGTTACTTTCGTAATATCAGCTTCATCTAAAACAACCCAAGCTCCAACATATCCCAAAACGTAATTTTGTTCTTTTAAAACATACATCCTAGAATATGGGTTTTTTAATTCATCAAGAAAATTGTTTTTAGTCCATGGATTTTTATAGGCCATTTGCTCAATTAAATAAACACCGTCAATATCCTCTAGACTCATTTTTACCATTTCCATATCGATATTAATCCTTTAAATAGTTTGGTACTAATGTATAAATATCGTTAACATCAGCTTGTGTTTTAGCTATTTCAAACATGTTTTCAATTAGATCAATTTCTTTATTATTTAATCCAAGTAACATTGCATCACCAACAACTTCAAAATCTTGATTACAATATGCATATTGTTTAATATCATCTAAATACATTACTTTATTATCAACTAAAGCTTCGCCATCTTGATAAACACCGATATATGCACGATTACTACGAGCATCCATCAAAGCAATTTTCTTTCCCTTATTTCCAGCAATTGCAAGAAGCGATGAAATAGCACAAATACCAATGTTATTAACCATAGCTAATGTTTTAGCAATGGTTAAAGCAATGCGAACTCCAGTATAAGATCCAGGACCAATGGTTACAATAATACGGCTAATATCTTTGGCTTTAATATTATTTAAACTTAAAACATTTTCTACTTCTTTTAAGCAATATTCACTTTGTCTTTGCCAAGCTTCGTATTGAATTTTAGTTAAAACTTTTTCATCACTAGCTAAGCCGACACATAACAAACGATTTGATGTATCTAAAATTAATTGATAGCCCATAATTTTTCCACTTCCTTTACTATATTTTGATAGTATTCACCAATTCCATTAATGGTTATTTCACGTTCATTATCACTAATTCGTTTAATATTAATTTCTAATCGATTATAAGGTAATAAATAGTTAATGAATTCTCCCCATTCAGTAACAACTAAAAAATCACCCATTAAATATTCATCAAGTCCAATATCATTATAAATTCCTTCTAAACGATAAGCATCAATATGGCATAAAGGAATTTTAGCATCAAAATAACATTTAACAATATTAAAGGTTGGCGAATTTACGGTTTCTTTAACTCCTAAAGCAAGCGCTAATCCTTGAGTAAAGGTTGTTTTTCCGCCACCTAAATCAGCATTTAAGGTAATAAGGTCTCCTTTTTTCACTAGCGAAGCAATGATGCTTGCTAATTTATGTGTATCACTAACATTTTTACTTAAAATTATCATTATTTAACACCTCTCTTTTTTGTGAAAAAACAATATCTTTGTGAAGCAAAATAATATTAGCACATTTTTTGCAAAATGCAATTAATATGTTATAATATTTTTGAAAAAAATAGGAGGAAATCTTATGCACGATATTATTATTGTTGGAGCTGGTCCAGTTGGATTATATGCTAGCTTTTACGCTGGAATGCGTGGTTTAAAAGGGTTATTAATTGAATCGCAAAATTATGTCGGTGGCCAATTAGCATCCATTTATCCATCTAAACCAATTTATGATATCCCTGGCTTTATAAAAATTACTGCCGGTGATTTTATTGAAAATTTAAAAGCTCAATACCAACAATTTAATCAAGATATTATTTTAAAAACCAATACTAAATTAACGGAAATTAAAAAAGTTGATGATCACTTTTTAGTTATTTGTGATAAAGAACAATTTGAAACTAAAACAATCTTATTAACGACAGGTAATGGTGATTATCGCCCTCGTCCACTTGATATCAAAGATGCTACTAATTACTCGAATATTATTTATAATTTTAAAGATGTCACGATGTTTAACGACAAAAAAGTAGCTATCTTAGGTGGTGGTGATAGTGCAGTTGACTTTGCTAATATGATTAAAGAAGTCGCTTCTAAAACTTATCTTATTCACCGTCGTAATGAATTTAGAGCTCATGAAGACTCCTTAAATAAATATAAAGAAAAAGGAGTTATCTATACTCCATATAAAGCAATTAGTTTTGGAAAAACTAACGATAATCTCGTTACTTCTTTAAATATTCAAAATGTTGAAACAAATGAAATTAAAGAAATTGATGTTGATTATATTTTAGTAAATTATGGTAATTTACCTTCATCATTTGATCTAACTGCATTAGGCTTTAATGGTAGTAAAGAAGGTTTAGATATCGATATTAATTTAATGACTAATATTGATGGAGTTTATGCATGTGGTAACGTTATTACTTACGCAAGTAAAATTAAAACAATTACCACTGGATTTGCTGAAGCAATGACTGCTATTAATAATATTAATTTCCGTTTGTTCCCAAATAAAAACACTAAATTAATTTATTCGAGTATGTTAATGAAAAAATAGGAGTAGAATATTCTACTCCTTTTCTTCTGCCCATTTAACAATTTGACCATCTTTTAAATAAAAATAATTCCCTTCTTTATATACTTCACTATAAAAATATTTAGGTGCTTTGATAAAGGCTTCATTATCTACACCAATTTTGATTTGACTAAATTCTTCTTCACTACCCTTAAAGAATACCTCATTAATACCAAAATCATTATAAAAAGCTTCGTCTTTAATTTCTTTAATGTTTTTTCCTAAAATAACCTTTTTTAAATTTAAGCAAACACTAAATGTTCCTTCTTGAATTACTTCGATTTTATCACCTAGTTCAATCTCTTTAATATTAGTTTGAGCAAAGCTATAAGCTCCTAGTTTTTCAAGATTTAAAGGTAATTTTACATTATCTAAAACAAGATTATTATAAAAGGCATATTCACCAATTTCTTTAATTGTTGTTGGTAAAGTAACATCAACCAAATTCGTTTGATTAAATAAAATATTTTTCCCTAAAATTTCCGTTCCTTCATTAAAAGTAATCTTTTCAACACCTAAGAAATCATTAAATAAGTAATCATCAATCTTGTATACTTTATCTTTATCAATCATTCCAGGAACATTTATCTCTTTTTCTTGACCACGATATTTAATTAATCGATAACCATTTTCATCATATCTTAAGCCAAATCCTTTACTTCCAACATAAGATGCCCCATAAACTTTAACAATTTTTCCTTGTTTAACTAAATCTCCGGTATAAACTGCTTTTCTAGTTAAATTAATATCTTCATACCAGCCAACAAAATTTGGCACATCTAATGGTTGTAATTCAAAATGTTTATTGGCTTTAAATTGCTCTTCTTTAATTTTTTGATTATTAACATAATACTCAATTGTTAATTGTTGATAATCAAATTTGGCAGTTAATGTTAAGTTTTCACTAGCTTTAAAATTTAAAGTTAATTCATTGCTAAATAATTGATCGTTTTTAAACCATCCAACAAAATCAAATCCTGCAAATGGTTTAGCTTCAATAATTACTTCCTCGTCTTTTAAAACGGTCTTTGAAGAGCTAACCTCTCCCATATCGATGTTTTCATTAACAATTTCAATCTTGATTTTTTCTTTTAAAGGACTTGAAGAATTTTCTTGTGATTCATTCGTATTTGACGAAGAACTACTATTACTCGTTTGCTTGCCCCCACAAGAAACTAGTAATAATAATGTTACTAATAATAAAAAGTGCTTTTTCATAAATTTCCCCCTTAAAAAAAGTAATTTACAATATAGCACTTCTTTACATAAAATACAAATATTATTTAATTGTTAATAATTTTTCAGCATAATGTAAAACAACGTCATCATTAAACGGAAATTCATTATTTTGAATTTTTTTAACAACTTTATATAATGCTTCTTTTAAAATATAATCTAATTTTTCTCCATAATGCATCTTTTCTTTATGATGGGCATACTCCCCTTCATCCAAAATTTTTATTAATCCATCAGGACGTTTACCAACATCTAAATCATAATCAACATAATAAATAACATCATTAATAATCACATATGGAGAAGCTATATTAGAGTAATAATGAATACCACTATGACGTAACATACAAATAACATTAAACCATTCATTTTTAAAGAAAAAAGTAATGGCTGGATCTTTAGCATTCCAATAACGACCATCACCTTCAATAACGGTATTATTAATATTGCCAACAACAATGTAATCATCTGTTTCTTCTAATACAACACTTTTATCCCACATGCGATGTACACTACCATCATGTTTAAAACAACATACGGGAATTAATTTTTGATTCATAACAATCACCAGTAGTATTTTATCACAAATTAAACAAAAAAGAAAAGGACAACCGCCCTTTTCTTATTTTTCTAAATAACGATTAACATTTAATTGACGTAATGGGAAATAAATTAAAAGTAAAACGACTAAAGTAAATCCACCATCCAAGAAAATATTTGGAGCATTTAATGTCATTGATTCAACAAATGTTGCCTCGTAAATTAATACTCCATCAATTGTTGAACAAATAAAACGAATGATTGTTACAATTAATACACTAATAACAACATAAGTAATTTCAATACCAACATTTTTTTCATGATTAAATAATTTGGTTCTAAATAATGAAACAATAAATGATGAACCTAAAGCAACTAAATATTCAAGTGGAAAAGTCATAAAACCATAGCCATCTAGCAAACAGTCGATTAAACCATAAACAATTCCAACAAAAATAAATGTCTTTAAAGGTGTGTTGCGTAAAGCAATTAAAAAAACAGGCACTAACGCTAAAGTAACTCCACCAAGTGGTAAAGGTATTTCAAAATACCCTAAAACAACGGCTAAAGCAATTAATAAAGCAGCTTCAGTAATTTCTTTAATTGTAAACTTTAAACTCATATTAAAAACCTCCCTTTAATAAAAAAATTCTTTTCGCTCACGGCAAAAAAGAATCTAATAAACAAATATTAAATTTTCTTCTTCCGCTAGCATTACCTAGATCAAGTTTACCGGTCGATTTCAAAGAAGAAATCCTCTCAGCCTAATTATCTTTAAGCTCCCGAAAAATATTATACACTAATTAAAGTTGGAAATCAATTTCTCCACGATTGTTTTCTTTTAAAAATTGATTGCAGCGAGAAAATTGATGAGAATTAAAAAATGATTTATATGCTCCTAAAGGCGATGGATGTGAAGTTTCAATAACTAAATGGATTTTATCGTTTATGTATTGATGATAACTACGAGCATTATTTCCCCATAACAAAAATACTTTTGGTTTAGGATCAAGACTTAATTTTTTAATAACATTAATTGAAAAAGTTTCCCACCCTTTATTTTGATGTGATAGTGGTTTTCCTTCTTCAACCGTTAAAATAGTGTTCATTAACAAGACACCATTTTTAGCCCATTTGGTTAAATCACCAACATTTGGTTCAACAATACCTAAATCATTATTAAGTTCTTTATAAATATTAATTAATGATTTAGGAACCTTATTTTCTTTTAAAACACTGAAAGCTAAGCCATCTGCTTGATTTTGTTTGTAGTAAGGATCTTGTCCTAATATAACGACTTTTACTTCATCAAAAGGTGTTTCTTTAAAGCAACGAAAAATTTGCTCATATGGTGGAAAACACCTTTTTGTACGGTATTGTTCATTAACAAAATGAGCTAATTCTTTAAAATACGGTTTTTGTTTTTCTTCATCAATAATTGTTTTAAAATCCATAATTATTCACCAAATTTCGTTTGAATTGTTTTACTAAGCGAGTTAAAAGCGATATATAAAATACTAGCCTTAATTGGAATCATAAACAAGGCTCTAAAGACTCTTGATAAAATACTAAAGACACTTGGAATGCCATATAAACCATAAATCCAAATTGGAGTAAGTGAAATATAAACTAACACTTCTACTGCCATGACAATAAAAATTAATTTATTAATTGGAAATAATTTTTGCTCATCTCGATGTTTAATATGTAGATAAGTGATTACAACCATTAATATTAAATAAGTAATAATCGCTAAAATAATTAAAATTATTCGCCAAGTCGCATTGATTTCAATTCCTTGTGAATTTGAAACATTATTAACTAAATAATAAATGGCTAAAGTAGTAATAATTGTTAAAAATGAATAGTTTATTCCTAAAATAACTTTATCATTAATCTTCTTACTCTTAATTAATTTATAAAGAAGGGCAGGAATAAGTGCTGTTAGAACAGTATTTAAGGTAAATCCTGGATGATAAACTCCTCCACGATTATTGATAACAAAACCGACTAAATCAGTAACTAACCCTCCAATAAGCGCATATAGTGGCCCTAAAACAATTCCCCCAAAAATTAATGGTATACCACCAAGTTCAATTGAAAGACTTGGAAATCCTCCTAATGGAATGTTAATTGCTGCAAATCGTGTTAAAATAATTGATACCGCACATAAAAGTGATATTAATGATAATTTTTCAACCTTACGCATTGTCTTTTCCCCCTAAAATCACACTATTAATATATTAAACTATTGAAATCAATTAGTAAACATTATTATAATTATTGTTGACGGAGGAAGAAATTATGAAATGTCCAACATGTAATCGTGAAATTCAAGATATTATCGAAAAAGATAATCCTTTTGCCTATAAAATAATTTGTGATAATTGTCCATCATACTATATTGAAAACGGCTTTTTAGCTCGACTTCGTAATTTTGAAAATATTTATGGTGAAGACAAAACTAACTTAGTTCGCCAATCAATGTTAAAGTTTATTAGCGAAAATAAAAAAGTTGTTTTTGTAGCCGATTATGAGGCTCCTGCAACAATCATTGAAGATGCTGTTTATATCGAATTTGTCGATGTTACTAATCGTGCTAAACTATTTTATACTGATATCAATTCCAATGATTACAATGATTAAAGGGAAGTTTATACTTCCCTTTTTACATCTTTATAACTATAATATTTTTTCTTTTTCTTAAAAATTGAACGTAGTTTTTCTAAGAAAGTTGTTGCTATAACGCCTTCTTTTTTTAGATATAAAATCATCTCTTTAGCTAGGTTATATCCTAACTCATATCGTTCAAGAGCTAATTTTTTATCAAATCCTAATGTGCCATTAATAATTCCTAAATCTTTAAAACCTTCATAATTAAAATCAATAATGGTGATATCGTCATCCATCCCCTCATATGGGGCTTGATTATCACTTAAAGGAATAACATACAAGAACTTACATCCTTGTTTTTTTAAAATATCAATCGGAACATTACTATATCTAACTCCATCTGAATAGTAATAATCATTAATTTTGACTTGTTCAAAAACAGTTGGAATCGCACTACTTGCTAAAACAATATTTAATATTTCATCCTTTGCTAATCCATTTAATTTAAAATACTCAGGTTGATCAAGTGTTTCATTAGTTGCTGCAACAAATAATGTTCTTTTACATTTACTAACTTTATCAATATCAACATCTTTAATAATTTCTAACATTCCTTCACGAGAAAATAATGAAAAATTATCTTTTTTAAAGAAATTTTTAAATGATTTAAATGTTAAAACATCACTGCGTTTTAAATTAGTCCAAAGATTATAGGCTAATGTAACATCATCATTACAAAGAGCAAGTAAATTAATCGCTCCAATTGAATTAGCGGAAATGAATTTTATTTTTTTCGTTAAACCAAATTCTTTTAAAGCTTGATAAACGCCAACTTGATAAGCGCCTTTAGCTCCTCCACCACCGAAGACTAAACCAATTTTAGCCATGTCTTATGAAAACAATGTCTCCATCTTTCATTAAATAATCTTTTCCTTCGATGCGGATTAAGCCCTTTTCTTTTAAAGCTTGTTCACTACCATACTTAATTAAATCATCATATGTATAAACTTCAGCCTTAATAAACTTATTATAAAAGTCAGTATGAATGATACCAGCACATTCTGGAGCACTCATCCCATCTTTAAATGTCCAAGCACGTGTTTCATCGCTTCCGGTTGTAAAGAATGTCTTTAAACCAAGTAACGAATATGCTTCAAAAATAATTCGATCTAAACCCGATTCTTTTGCCCCAATTTCTTCTAAGAAAGCATCTTTTTCTTCTTTATCTAACGATGATAATTCAGCTTCGATTTTAGCACAAATAGGAACAATTTTAGCTCCTTCCTTAATTGCTAAATCTTTTAGAGCTTGATAGTAATCGTTAATATTTTCGTTGCTTAAGTCTTCTAATGAAACATTAGCAATATAAATAGTTGGTTTCATTGTTAATAAATTAAAGCCTTTAACGATTAATGCTTCTTCTTTACTTAACTCAACACTTCTAGCAGGTAAGCCCTTTTCTAAAGCTTCTTTAATTGGCTTTAAAACATTATATTCTTTAACCGCTTCTTTATCTTTAGTAACAATCGCTTTTTTCTCAACTTTTTCAATACGTTTATTAACTGTTTCTAAATCAGCAAAAATAAGTTCAATATTAACTGTTTCAACATCACGAACAGGATCGACGCTTCCTTCAACGTGTAAAATTTCAGGATCATCAAAACATCTAACAACGTGACAAATCGCATCGACTTCACGAATATTAGCTAAAAATTTATTACCTAAACCTTCACCTTTTGATGCACCTTTAACTAAACCAGCAATATCAGTAAATTCGAATGTTGCATAAATTGTTTTTAATGAATTAAACATTTTAGTTAATTCATCAACACGTTTATCATTGACTTTAACAGTACCTGTATTAGGATTGATCGTTGCAAATGGGTAATTTGCAGCTTCAACTTGTGAATTTGTAATAGCATTAAATAATGTTGACTTTCCGACATTTGGTAAACCAACAATTCCAGCAGTTAGTGGCATATATATCTCTCCTCTTTATCTATTTAATTCTATCAAAATTATCGCAAAAAGAAAAGGCTTAAAGCCTTCTCTTCATTCATTATAATTTAACAATATTTGAAGCGCGTGGACCACGATCAGATTCTTCTTTATCGAATTCAACTGCTTCGCCTACTTCAGCAGTTTTAAAACCGTCGACCTTAATTGCTGAGTAGTGGAAAAATACATCAGTTCCATCTTCTGCTTTAATGAAACCAAAGCCTTTTTCTTTGTTAAACATTTTAACTGTGCCTTTCATCTACAACTACCTATACCTTTCTAGCATAAACGAAAAAATTTATTTATACGTACCTATATTGTATACCATTTAAGCAAAATAAACAATATTATTTATTTTTTAAGATGTTTTTTGAATTTAAAATGGTTGCCACCATCACTATTACTACGATTATTATAAAAGATATAATTAGTGATCGATAATCAAAAATTAAAATATCTTCAAAAACATTTAAAGCCTTTTTTAATAAATTGTTCGTGATTAAAATTAAAATAAAATACATTATAACGGTTAAAAAATAAGTAATTATTCCGCGATATAAATTAACGATTAAATAAAAACGAAAGATATCTTTAAAACTATGTCCTAACTCAAAAAGAAAGGTATTTTCTTGATAATCATTTTTTAAGTCCAATTGGATAACGGTATTAACTAAAAAGAAAGTTATTACTAAAGCTAAAAAAGCAAAAGCATTTAAAATTAAGTTAATTTTATTTAAAAGATTAGTTAAATAATTATTAACATCAATACCGATGCTACGTATTTCAATCATATTGTTTTGCTTTAAAAACAATTGATAATCGTTAATAAATTGATCACTATTTTTTAAATCTAAAAGAAGATAGTTACTAAATAATTCACTAAGTAAATAGTCATTAGCCAAATAATATTCTTTAATAAAATTATATGGACAATATAAAATTAATTCTTGTTCACTGGTAATTTTACTACAATAAATTTTAAATTGGTCTAAATATAATTGTTGACGATAGCCATTATATTTATATAATCCTTTAGACATTTGATAATTATCACTAAATTTTAAATAAATATTTTGTTTTCCTGGATAATAAATTAAATTAGCATTTAAGTCAAAGAAAAATTTATCTCCTAAAATCGTTCCACCCTTACTAATATTATTAAATTGTTCCTCTTCACCATAAAAAAATGGCTCTTCACGATACAACAAAAGATAATCATGATTATAATCTTTTAACATTTGCTTATTAATGAAATCAGTTATTCCACTCTTCAAGGAAGACGATAATAGTAAAAGCATTATCCCAACCATAAATGAAGAAACAAATAATGAAAGATATTTTTTACTATCAAAAATTTTTAGTAAACCATAATACCATTTCTTATAAAGGGGAAGGCGTTTCTTTTTGATTATTAATTTTTTGTTATTTATTTTTTGTTTTGTTTGATGCTTTTCTTCTAAATTGATAACAATGTCATCTTGCTTTATTAAAAATAAATCATGGCTAACTATAATTAATATTTTATTTTGACAAATTTGGCGAAGATAACTCATTACTTTAATCGCATTTTCTTTATCGAGTGAAGCACTAATTTCATCAGCTAAAACTACTTCACTATCTTTTAAACTTCCTAAATAAACCGAGATTCTCCGTTTTTCTCCTCCACTATATTGAGCACATTTTTTCGAATAATGTTGGTCAATTTTTTTATTAATTAAATAATCAATATTTTGATTAATTGTTAAATAGGAAAGAAGAGAAGAATCTTGATTAATATAGGTCACAATACTTCGATGTAAAGCATCGATATCAATGTCATTTAGATTAACTTTGTTATAATAAATTTCGCCTTCATCAGGTTTTAAATATCCACCAAGCATCTTAATAAGAGTCGTTTTACCAACTCCTGATTCACCTATAATAAAATATACTTTATTACTTTTAAATTTATAACTAAATTGATCAACGACTAAATCTTGATATCTTTTGCTGATATTAATAACGTTTATTTCCATATAATAAACTAAGCAATAAGGAAAGTAATAAAGATAAAAGCAACAATAACAATGAAACAATTACGGTATTAGGAATAATGGTGAAATCTTCTTTTAAAAAATATTTCGACAATTTATTGAGAAATGAATTGATAAAATAAAAAATAAACATTGATAATAAGTAGGAAATAAAAATTAAAGTTAAATTTTCAAAAAGAATAATCTTAAATTTATTGTTTTTCGTTAAACCAAACACTTCTAAAACATATAATTCATCTTTTCTTCTTTTTAAATTAAAAGTCGTTAAAGTGTTAATAAAAGTAATCGTTAAAGAAAAAATGGCTAAGGTTAGTAAATGAAAAATCTCATTAATCGAAATTAAAAATGACGATAAAGTTTCTTTAATCATAATCGTTGAATTATAATAAATTAATTTATCTTCACTACTAACACTATAAATACTTTTTCCCTCTTGTAAAAGAAAAAAATAAAAGTCATCGCTACTAGAAACAAAACATTTTTCAATAGCTTGCTTGTCACTTATTTTATCTTTAATAAAATCATAACTAAAATAAATTTTATTACTATTATAAATCTGACCATCATCAACAATTTTAACATGAAGATGGTAACTTTTTTCATTTAATTTAAAACTTAAATAATCACTTTGATATTTTTTAAAAAGTAATGAATTTATAAGTACTTTTTCTTTTCCATCATAAATGGCAAATTCAAAATAATCATTAATTTTCTTTTCACCTAAATACACTTCATTTTTATAGTTTTGATTTAAAAAATAACGATAATTATTTCTTTCTTCTAAATTATACTTTTTAATAAAAGAATCATCTTTAATATTACTCAAGTAATAATAATTATAATCTAATTTTTTATTTAAATTAAAGGAAAGATAATTTTCTATTCCATAAGATAAATTTAGTGTAATAAAACAACTGATAAATGATAAAATAATGACTAAAAACGATAACTTCGATCGTTTTTTATATGCTTTAAGATTAAGCTTTAATAATGCACTATTTAAAGTTGTTTGATATATTGTTTGTTGTTTATTATCAATTTTAACAACATCTTGAGAATGTTCAATATCAATTATTCTTGTAGCATACTTATTAACTAATGATTGATTATGGCTGATGATAATAACAATGTGGTTCTTAAACATTTCTTTGATTAAATCCATGATTTCTTCTTTATATTGAATATTTAAATTAGCTGTCGGCTCATCAAAAATATTAATATAAGCTTTTTTTAATAAACACCGTATTATTCCTACTCGTTGTTTTTCTCCACCGCTTAATTCCATTGGGTAATGATTAATCTTATTAAGCAAATTAACTTTAGCAAGATATAATTTAATTTCTTTTATATCTTTACTTACCATTAATAAATTTTCTAAAACAGTATAATAGTTGATTAATTTAAAATCTTGAAAAACAAAACCAATATAATTATTTCTAAACTTGGTAAAGTCAGTTATCGTTTGATGATTAAATAATATTTGTCCTTCTTTTATTTCTTGTAATCCAATAATCATTCTTGCTAAAGAGGACTTACCACACCCACTACGACCAACAATAAAATTCATCCCTTCACCAATATTTTTTATCGTTAAATTTTTAAAGACAACTTCTTTGTGATATTCACATTTTAAATTAATAAGATCCAACATATAAAATCCCTCTATTTAATAAATAGAAGGCAAAAAGAAAAAATCCCAATTGGGATTTATTCTTTAATAACTTTTTTTAAACGTCTTTCAAAATCATATCGTGACATCATAATCGTGTTTCCACAACCAAGACATTTAATTTTAATATCCGCACCAACACGAATAATTTTAAAACGTTTAGAACGACTGCTACAAGGATGCTCTTTTTTCATTTCCACAATATCATCTAATTCATAAATAATTTTATCCATGATGTACCTCAACCATTTCATGTGGTAATTTAATATTGTGTCGATTACACAAATTAATTAAATAATAATTAAAATCACGACGATATTGATATTGTTCAAGCGTTTTAACTTTACTATGGAATTCAATTACATAACCATTTTCATCCATTTTATCTACACCTTTAACTAATGGCTCATCGATTAAAACACCTTTAAAAGATAGCATAATGTTAGCAATTTCTTTACTAAAAATTTCTTTAAAATAATTCAAATCAGTATCTTTACTAACTTTAATTTGATTAACAACAATCGCAAAAGATGCATTTGAATAATTCGTAACATCTTTAACATCACGATTATTGATCGTATAAATTTCACCGGTCCAACTTTCTAAAGTAGTTGCTTTTAATGAGATTGATCGAACAGTTCCAGTAAAGGTGTTAGCAATTGTTACATAGTCTTCAACTTCATAAATACGTTCAAAAACAATAAATATTCCGGAAACAATATCTTTTAAAAAGTCTTGTAAGGCAAAACCTAAAACGAAACCTAATAATCCCGCACTAGCAAATACCGCTGTTGGATCTAGACCGAATATTGGTAACATTAAAATAATATATACTGGAATCGTAATATATCTCGACATTGATTTAACTAACTTAAATAATGTCTCTGCTCTTTTTTTACCAACTTCACCGAATTTCTTTTGGGATAAAGCAATTGATTTTTTAGCTAATTTTAAAATCAAAAATGAAATACCAAAAACAATAACTGTTAAAATAACTAATTCAATCGCCATTCTAAGTAATGGTACGCTATTAATAAATTCTTCTATTTTATTAAGCCATTCTTTCACTTAAATCAACCCCTTTTTAATTTTAAGTAAATTATACACTAATGACACACTTGTAAGTGGTCCTACTCCTTTTGGAACTGGCGAATAATTTAATACTTTTTGATAAACATCTTTTTTAACATCGCCCGTTAATGTTCCATCTTCATTATAATGAATACCGACATCAATAAGCGTTGTTTTACTATTAACATAACTTTCATCAATAAATTCTTTTTTACCAATGGCAACAATAACTAAATCGGCATCGTTTGTTATCGATGATAAATCTTTAGTTTTTGAATGGCATAGGGTAACGGTCGCATTTTTATTTACTAACAAGTGGAAAAGTGGCATACCAACATTCATTGATCTTCCAATTACACACACTTTTTTCCCACTAACATCATATTGATATTCCTCTAATAAAAGCATTACAGCACTTGGTGTAAGTGAGGTTAAACAATTTTTGTTTTGCATTAAAAGACCAGCATTATAAGTTGTACAACCATCAACATCTTTTTTGTAAGATAAATGTTCAAAAATCTCTTTTTCATTAAAATGATTTAATAAAGGGCGATCAAGCATTATCCCAGTAATATTAACATCATTGTTTAATAATGTAATAAGATCAATGAAACTTGCTTGATCTTCGATATCTTCTTGATAATATACTTTCATTTTAATATTTAATGATTCGCATAGTTTAATTCGTGATTTTAAATAACTAATCGAACCATCATCTTTATTAGTAATGATTGCTAAAGTAATGTCTTCATCCTTTAACTTTTCTTTTAACTGCTCTTTAATTCTTTTGCTTACAATTAATCCGTTAAATTCCATAAAAAGCCTCCTTTTTAAAGTATGTTCATTACTTCACTAATCTTGTTTTGATAAAAAGCCATCTTATCATAAGCTTCATTTTTTAATTTTAGTAATTCTTCATCATTATTAATAACATTAACTTCAATATTTTCTTTTGTTGCTTTGTATAAGGCATCAAGCATTATTAATGAGATTTTTAAATCTGATTTTATACTTTTTACAACATATTGATAATTATCTAACATTATGTCACTAGCCTTAAATAAGTTTAATAAAACGTTATAAGGTGACATAAAACAGTTTTTTGTTTCTTTTAAAATTTGTTGTTCTTCTTTACTTCTATATGCTTTCATAAAGTTATTAAATACTTCAATATCTTTATCAACATATGTTAAAATATCCAAATTAATTTTTTCTAATTGTTCAATGTCGCTTTTAACTTTATTTTGAATTTTTTCCTCAAGTTCAAGGAATTTTTTACGTTTGATTGATACTCTTAAAGACATTAAGTATAATCCAATACTTAAACCAATTAAATAAGCACAAACGCTCCCACCACCAGGAGCAGGAGCGTCACTTGAAACTTCTTGATAATAATTAATTAAACTATTATTTATTTTCATTATTTTTTGCAATGATTGAACGAGCTACACTAACTCCATTAGCCCCTGCTTGAGCCAATCCACGAGTTAAACCTGCTCCATCGCCACCAACATATAAATTTTTAATTTTTGTTTCAAAATGCTTATCTACTTCTGGACGAGCGCTATAGAATTTTGCTTCAACACCATATAAAAGCGTATGTTCACTGGCAATACCTGGAGTAATATGGTCTAAAGCTTCAATCATTTCAATTAATGATTTCATTGTATTATAAGGTAAAACTAATCCTAAATCACCTGGAACAGCTTCTTTTAAAGTTGGTGTAACAAAACCTTCTTGAAGGCGTTTATAAGTTGTTCTTCTTCCCTTTAAAATATCGCCATATTTTTGAACGATAATTGATCCTGTTGTTAATTTGTTAGCAAGTTTTGCAATATCGTGTGCAAATTGATTTGGATCTTTAAAAGGATGAGAGAATTCATGTGAAACTAATAAAGCAAAGTTTGTATTATTGCTTCCAAGTTTTGGATCATTATAAGCGTGACCATTGGCAATCATTGTTCCATCTTGGTTTTCAACAACAACGTGTCCACTAGGATTTGAACAAAATGTTCTAACCTTAGTCCCAACTGATGTGTTAAAAATAAATTTACCTTCATATAAGTTACGATTAATTTCTTCCATAACGATGTTATTGGTTTCTACACGAACACCGATATCAACTTGGTTATTATCTTGTTCTAAATGGTGTTTATTTAAAATACCTTCTAACCAAGTAGCACCATCTCTTCCTGGACATAAGACAACATATTTACCATTGATGATTGTTCCATCTTGTAATTTAACACCTTTAATTTCACGATTTTCCTCAACAATATCTTCAACTTTCTTTTTAAAGATAAAGTCAATCTTATCTTTTAAAAATTCATAAATTGAAGCAAGAATCTTTAAGTTCTCTTCTGTCCCTAAATGTCTTACTTTAGCTCTTAATAATTTTAAACCAACTGCATATCCTCTTTTTTCAATGTTACGAATTTCATCAGTATAAGGATCGGTAATAACTGGAGTTGCACCATGCTTTAAGTTAATATCATCGACATATTTAATTAAATCTTCAACTTCTTCATTTCCTAAATAATCTTGTAACCAGCCACCAAATTCCGATGTAATATTAAACTTACCATCCGAATAAGCACCAGCACCACCAAACCCACAAGTAATTGAACAAGCAGGTAAACAACCAGCATGGTCTTTAAATTGTGGGCATTTTTCAATTTGTTTACTTAAAATTGGACAACGGCGATGATAAATATCATGTCCCTTATCAATTAATAAAACATTTAAATCTTTGTTTTTTAAATATAGTTCGTAGCATAAATAAATTCCACATGGACCTGCTCCGACTACGATTACATCATATTGCTTCATTTATATCCCTACCTTTACTTATAAATTATACCTTATCTATTTTTTAAAATAAACAATTTTATTGTAAGTATCATTAAATTATTTTATAATTTAAAAGATGATAGGAGGAAATTAATATGAATAACCCATTAAAAGATGCACAATTACGTATCGAAAACGTTTTTAATACAATTAACTTAGATAAAAAATATTTACCATTATTACTCGAACCTAATCGGTTTATTCACGTTAAAGTCCCTCTTGTAAAAGATAATGGTGAAATAGTTGTTTATGATGGTTATCGTAGTCAACACAATAATAATCTTGGCCCTTATAAAGGGGGTATTCGTTACTCATTAAACGTAACTAGTGATGAAGTTAAAGCCTTATCCCTTTGGATGAGTTTAAAATGTGCAATTATCAATGTTCCTTTCGGTGGCGGAAAAGGTGGAATTTGTGTTGATGTTAAAACATTATCTGAAAATGAAATTGAACGTTTAACTCGTTCTTACACTCGCCTAATCGCTCCTAATATTGGCGATAATGTTGATATTCCTGCTCCAGACGTTAATACTAACGGTAAAATAATGAACTATATTGTCGATGAATATGCTAAATATAAAGGTAAAATTCATTTAGGAGTTGTAACTGGAAAACCTATTGAAAATGGAGGTTCTTTAGGTAGAGTTGAAGCTACTGGTTATGGCGTTTATTTAAACACAACCTTCGCTGCTAAAGATCTAAACATCACTGATAAAACAGTTGCTGTTGAAGGATGTGGAAATGTTGGTATTTATGCCGCCTTATATTTATATCAAAATGGTTATAAAGTAGTAGCTGTTTCTAATACTTCGGGCTGTTTATTTAAAAAAGATGGTATTAATATTGCTAATTTATCAATATTCTTAAAAACTAATCGTAACTTAAATGATTATCAAGAAGAAAATATTAAGCACTTAAATAAAAATGATATTTATGAAGTTGATGCCAATATTTTCTTACCTTGTGCTCTTGAAAATTCAATCAATGAAACTAATGCTTCAAAAATTAAAGCTAAATTAATTGTTGAAGGAGCAAATGGTCCAATTAATGTTGAAGGCGAAAAACTTTTACTACAAAAAAATGTTACGATTATTCCCGATGTTTTAGCTAATGCCGGCGGTGTTTTAGTTTCTTATTTTGAATGGCATCAAAATATTAATGAAATAACATGGAATTTTGATTTTATTCAAAAGAAACAATTAGAAATGACAGAAATAGCTTATAATAACATTAAAGATTTTAAATTACTGCATAATTTAACTTTTAGAGAAGCTTGCTATGCATACGCTGTTAATAAAATCATTAAAGGGGGAAAATATTAATGCGAACATATGATTCATACAATCAAAATAAGATTAAAGTTTTAAAAGAAGTTGCTGTTGAATGTTATAATGGTGGTCTTGAAAGTGGTTTTGAAAACAAAATCGCTAAACAAATGTTTCCAAGCTTAAAAGCTGAAACTCGTTGTTGCGTCTTTAAAGAAAGAGAAATTGTTAAAGAAAGAGCCTATATGGCAGCTGGTAAAAAGCCAGATGGCAGTAATCATAATGGCAAACAAACAATTTATGTTATGGAAGCCGCTTGTAATGACTGTGATGTTCATAAAGTAAGAATCACTGATAACTGTCACAAATGTCTTGCTCGTTCTTGTGAACGTGCATGTCATTTTGACGCTATTTATATGGGAAACTCTAAAGCTCATATCAACTATGAAAAATGTAAAGAATGTGGTATGTGTACGAAAGTTTGTGCTTTTAGTGCTATTGCTATTTCTGAACGTCCTTGTAAAAAAGTTTGTCCAACTGGAGCTTTAAAGCACGTTAAAGATAACATTGCTATGATTGATGAAGACTTATGTATCAACTGTGGTTTATGTGCTGTTAGTTGTCCATTTGGAGCTATTAGTGATATTTCTTATATGTCAAATGTTATAAGACGTATTGTTAATGGCGAAGAAGTTATCGCAATTGTTGCTCCAGCTGTTCAAGGTCAATTTGAAACCGCTACTCTAGATCAAATTTTTGAATCAATTAGAATGTTAGGCTTTAAAGATGTTATTGAAGTTGCTTTAGGAGCCGATTTAGTTTCCTATGCTGAAAGCCAAGAATTCTTTGAAAAGTTAGAAGAAGGAAAATTTATGACTACTTCTTGCTGCCCTGCATTTGTTGAATTAATGAAAAAGAAATTTCCTAAAATTTATGAAGAAAATACTTCAACAGTTGTTTCACCAATGATTGCAACAGCTCGTTATGTTAAAAAAAATAAACCAAATGCTAAAGTCGTCTTTATTGGACCATGTTTTGCCAAAAAAGAAGAAGCTAGACTTGAAAAATATAAAGGTTTAGTTGATTATGTTTTAACTTTCGAAGAATTAATTGCCATGTTAGGGGCTAAAGATATCGAAGTTAAAAATGTTGTTCCTACTAAAAAGGTTGAAGATTCTTCTGTATATGGAAGAAGATATTGTTTCTCCGGTGGTATTATCGGTGCCATTAAAGAATATATGAAAGAAAAAGGCATCGAAAGAGAATTAACATTTGTTCAAGCAAATGGAAGTGTTGAATGTCTTGAAGTTTTAAAACAAATTCAACAAGGAAAATTAAAATGTGATTTTGTTGAAGGTATGATTTGCCCAGGCGGTTGTGGTGCCGGTGGCTGCACTCTTTCTGGTAATATCAATGTTTTAAAAATGAAGAATGAAAAAGAAAATAAAGCAATCTTAGAAAAAACATTATTAGAATCGGTTGAAAAAATTAATGCTGATATTGAAATGCATTATGAAAAATAATTTTGTTGTCCTAATTAGGAGAAGTTAAAAATGGTTGAAGTTAAATTCTATGATGAAATAGACGATAAACTCTTAAAGTTTGCCGTTATTATAACTAAAACAAATAATCAATTAGTTTTTTGTAAACATCAAAAACGTGATACATATGAGATCCCTGGTGGTCATAGAGAAAATGGTGAAACTATTTTTGATACCGCTAGACGCGAGTTATATGAAGAAACCGGTGCACTAATTTATGACATTAAACCAATTTGTGTTTATTCAGTTGTTTCATCTTGTAATATCGAAACTTTCGGTATGCTTTATTTAGCAAATGTTTCATCATTCGAAAAAGAATTACATAATGAAATTGAAAAAATTATAATAACCGATAAACTTATTGAAAATTGGACTTATCCTTTAATTCAACCTAAACTTATTGAAGAAGCTAAACGAAGAGGTTATCTATAGCTTATGCAAAGTGATCTATTTAAATAGGTCACTTTTTTTGTGTATATAAAAAAGGTGGAAATTAATCCACCTTATATTTTTTAAAACAAAAACATAAAAATCGAAAGAATAAATATAGTAATGGTATCATTGGGAACAAATAAAAGTATGGGACTTTAATCAAATCATATAGTTGTTTTAAAATTGGAGCCCCCATTGGATCATAAATAAATGACCAACCATTACCAATATCAATTCCATTATGAACCATTGCTTCTTGAATTAAATACGATGCTGTAAAATATAAGAATACTAATAATAAGACCTTCAAACAATATTCCTTTAATGGTTTTTCTTTTCTTGCAACAATCATCATTAATGGTAAAGCGACAGCCATTACATGATTTAACCATGAATTCCAAATGATTGGATCTAATGGATTTATATCTTTCCAAGAAGATGAAATGGATGTAAATGTTGTCATTGCTGCAAACATTGAAAACATCATACTATATTGTCTTGCTAAACGATTTTTAGGGATAAGCATCAATGGTAAAAGAATAAAATTAAAATTACAAACTTGAAGAAGTTGTTTACCTAATGTCGCCCATAAAATAGTATCAGACTTACCAAAATTGATGCCGTAACGATAGAAAATACCGCCACAGCATACAATTGTAATTAATATAAAGATAATATTTTGAACTAATCTATTACTGTGTCTAACTATTATTCCTAGAATAATAAGGAAAATAATTGTTGATCCTAAATAGATTAAATGTGCCGTATCAAATACTTGCATTTTTATCCTTTTATAACAACACTAAATGTTGTTGTATAAATCTTCCCTTTTTCTTTATATTTAACCGTTAATACTAAATTATCGTTTGGTTTAGATGAATCAAAACCATAGACATAGTTTGAAAGAAGATTGATAACATCATAACTATTATCACTATAATTGATTTTAATAGATCCATTTGATACATCTAAAAATTCACCAACTTTATATTCGGTTTTTGGCATTTTATACATACTTATACTTTTAATCGAAATATCAGCGATTGGTTTTTCTAAAATATTAATTTTAAATGTAGTAATAAATTCTTTATAGTATATGTATATATCAAGTCCTGTTTTTGGAGCAGAAGAATCAAAGCCTTTTACATCGCAATCTTTTAATTCTATAGTAGTATATTTACCATTTTTTAAAACTGCTTTAATTTCTAATCCCGATAAATCCATTGATTCATCTACATAATAATTGGTTTTTGTTGGCATTGATGTAACCACAATATTTTTGATTTTTGTTTGGGAATTTTTATGTGATATAAATAAAATGCCACCACAAACCAATAATGCTAATATAATAACACTAAACATTATAATCATTATTTTTCTTTTCATTTTTTTCACCTAAATTGATGGATGATAATCATCTAATTGAGTATCTGGAGTTGATCCTTTTCCAAACCATCCTGTTCCTTTTGAAAAACTAACTGCTTTAGTTGCAGTACTACTTTTTTGACCTTCCACATTATATGTATATGTAACCGTTATATTTATATCTTCTTTGTTATTTCTATAATATGATCCAACTATGTAGAAAATATTATTTTTAGTTTTATATTGTGGAGTAACAAAATATGGTGAACCTGAAAAGCTTATTGTTAATCCATATTCTTCAATTTCTTCTAATGACTTAGGATAATAATTTCCATTAAAAATAGTATCTTTTTTAACGTATTCATTATTAATCCTTTCATATTCTTTAATTACCATTCCTTTAAATACAGGTATTGACTCTGCATAGTCTGGATCAAATAAATTTCCTATTTTATCAAAATACAAAGGAGATAAAGCATCACTGGTAAATGTAATTTCTGGCGCTGGTAAAGCAGGATCCTCCACTTTTACCTTAATTGAATATATGTATTTTATTCTATCTCCAAGCATACTTCCATCAGGATTAAAAATATAATTGTCATAATAAACAATTTCCAATACACCATCTTTGCTATATTGATCTATTTTTATTCCACCTTCATCCAAATTGATTTCGTTGTATTTTAATACATAGTCAATATCTTTACCATGTTTTGAAATATTAATATCAAAACTTTCATTTGTTATTGTATAAGTCCCTTCACCATTTGACAAAACACCAATATGTAAAACATCATCTTCTAAATATCTATAAATAGTTTTATCATCTTTGTTTGGGATACTATCTCTAAATATTAATCCAATGGAAGGTTTTTCAATATCTTGTTTATTAGATGAATATTTTTCTTCCGTATTAGAATTATATAAATGATTTTTTGCATTTAATACTTTATCACTCATATAATCAGCACTATTTTTTTGTTGATCAAGGCAATAAACACTACCTTTGAATGATTGCCCCATATACGTTTCTTCCAATGGTAAACTTATATAATTACTCAATGAAGAATTTACAATATTTACAAACTCTCCACTTGCATCAGTTTTTTGTCCAAAGAATAATAAACCTAAATGGATTTTTTTGTCTCCACCATAAGTAAAACTTATAGGGTTTAAATACTCTTTAGCTTTTATTTCATTAGCAATTGTTTGATAATTTGAATCTAGGGTTTTAATTTCATCTGAACCAGCATAATTATATTGTTCTAAACTTCCTTGAATATTTACTTTACTACTTTTTACTGTATCTAATCCAAAGAAAATTCCTACACCATATGCATTTTGTGAGTTTATATATTGTATTGTTTTAACATCTTTTAGTGATAATTCAACTGCAGATTCTACAGTCATATTTGCCATAGAACCACCAGATAAAGTTGTATTATCAATATATAATTTTTCAGCTACTGTAACCACAATAGGTGCCCTAAATCCTTGAATATAACTATTACTAATATAGCATGTTCCACCGCTTACATTTATAACACTAATGTGATCTTCATCCGCATATAAATGTACACCATCAAAATCTCTGCCTATAATAATAATGTTATCCATAATTGAATTATTTAAATTAATCAAACCCTTAGTTTTTACTGCTTTACCATAACCTGCAGCATCTAACTTAAAGCCGTTTCCAACTATCTTATTATCTTTAAAAGAATATGTTGTAGTTTCTCCACTATTAACACTAATATTACTTAATAAAACTAAATTAGAATTAGATTTAAATTCACTGATTGATGTAACATTTAAAGCGTTTGTTGCTTCTAAAACAATTTTTTCAGTATAAACACTTACACCATTCATTTTGACTTCTAATTCAATAAAGAAATAACCAGTACCATGGATTCTATATTTTAATCCATCAATATGAGTTAAATAGATATTTTTTGAGTGATCTTCTAAAATATCAACTTTTTGATTATCTCCTGTTACTTCAATATGATAGAAGTGTGGTTCTACAATAATTTTATCTTTATACTCATCTTTAACTTCGTAAATATAAGCTAAACTAAAATCATTTTGATTACCAATCTTATAAACATATTTATCTTTGTTTTCAAATTTAATATCTAACATTTTTTCAATTTCAACTGTTACATTAATTTTGAAACTATAAGGTATATAAGAAGGATGATCTTTTACATTAAATGTTACGATTACAGGGTTTTCTGTAACATTATTCACCTTCATTTTTTTGCTTTTTAAATCAAAAGTTACTTCGTCACTAGATGTTGTTATTTCAATATTTTTATTCAATAAATCCCAGTCTTCTTGACGGTTAGCATATTTGTAAGATACTTCATAATTAAAGTTAACTTCTTTATTTTCGCTATATTCAATATTAAATTCTTCTATTTCCCCATCATTTATTTTATTTGCAGTTTCCGCAGTAAATCCATAGATGGTATCAATACCACCGATATTAATATTGATAGTTTTTTCGCCACCAAATTGAGTAGAAACTTTTAATGTAGCACTTCCTACACCATTAAAAGTTATTACCCCTTCATCATTAACACTAGCATATTCACTAGGTTCGATTTGATAATTAACATAACTATTAGGTAATTTACCACCCACTATTCCTTGAATATTATCAATTGTAACACTTGCAGTTTTATTGACAATTAAATCATAATAATCAGCTGTTTCCATTTTTGTTGTATTAACATATAGATCAAAATTATCAACTACAATGTCGCTTTCAGCAACAGGTATTCTATTTTCTGGAATTACTTTATTTAATTCTTCATCAACTTCATATAAATTAACATCATCATTGTTTTCAAATTTATATTGATGTCCATCGACCATAAATACCAAGTTAGTAGCATGTCTTCTAATAGTAGTTTTAATTGCATCTTCAACTTTACCGTCTAATAATAAATGAGCATGTCCTTCAATATTAAAAAACATTGAATTTGTCCCAATAGAAGTAATAGATGCCGGAAATTTAATTACTTCATTATTGCTTAAAGTAGCAATTGGATTTTCTTCACTAATAAATGATTCTTCCAAATTATCTACTGTAAGTTCTTTTGCTTTAAATAAAGAAGAGAAAGTTGTCGTTGTTTCTTCTTTATAAGTATACATTGCTGCAACAGTCTTAGTTAAACTCTTTGATACTTTTACATTAGAAGGATTGTTAACTTTTCTAAATGTACCTTCATCTGTTACATATGCTGTATTGTTATTAACGTTGTTTAATTTGTTATAAATTGGTTCTGTTTCATCTTTTTTTACTTTTTCAATATTATTTAATAATGAAACATATTGTTCTTTGTTTTTTAAATCATCTGATAAAGTAAGAACATCAGCTAAAGCACTGCCTTTACCATCCATTAAATAATATCCATCAACTAATTCTTCTCTTAATGAATCTGAAAATTGATTTTCATTATTTGCAAGAGTTGTTACAAGAGATTGATTATTTGATAAATCTTTACTCTTACTTAAAATAACACTCTTTTCATTGATGTTATACCAAAAATGATATCCATACTTTGCACTTTCTGGTTCTAATGTCGACATAGATTCCCCGAAAGTTTTTTCATATAATTTTAATAAATCATCTTCACTAGTTATTGGATTGTTTACATCTTCCGCTTTTACTAGTGTATCTAGTTGAGCCGCTAAAGTTGTATCATTTGAAATATGTGCACGTTCAGTAAATCCTAAATAACCAACAACTGAGACAGTTGCTAAAATAGCTAGGATTGCAATTACAACAAGTAGTTCAACTAAAGTAAACGCAAAATGTCGTCTTTTATGCATTATATCCCTTCTTTCCCGCTATATAATATAACCCCCCCCCGACTTTGTCAACCTTTATATATGATATATATAAATTTTTTTCAAAAAAAGAAAAAGCTAGACTTTATTTTTGTCTAGCTATTCTTTTATTTTTATTCCTAATAATAATGATAAATTAACGGCTTGAGCCTCATTAACAATCATCCCTTTTAACTCATATTTTTCACTTGAAATACTAATTGCATTAACTCTACTAGATGAAAAATCAATTCCTTTTAAACGCGTGTGAAAGAATTCACTATAATCAAAATTAACTTCAGCTACTTTAAAGCTTTTTAGGATACATTCAGCAAAAAAAGAATTTGAAAAATCGCTACTATTTATATTTACGTTATCTAATTTTGATGATGTAAAATTACTATAATTAAAATTGGATTTGCTAATCTCACTATACTTTATATAGCTATTAGTAAAATTGGACCCTTTAAAATTACAATTATTTATTTTGGTGTTACTAAAATAGCCTTTATCAAAATTACAACCAACACAAATAGAGTTAATGAACACGACATCAATAAATTCACTTTTACTAAAATTAACATTAGTAAAGATGCAATTTTCAAAAATGACATTACGGAATGAATAATTGATTAAGTCATCTTCTTCTAAATTAATATTCATTAATTTTTGATCTTCCATAACTTCATTAATATTCATTTACAATTACCTCTTTTTTTATTTCTTTTTGACATTTAATTAACAACCATAAACCAATTATGAAAATAATAAAATCGCAAATGGGCATTGCATACCACAATAATTCTTGATTGATCATTGGTAAAAAATATACTAAACTGCAACTTACTATAACCCCTCTTAATAAGGAAATAACAAACGCTGCTCGTTGTTTTAATAACGCTTGTAAATAATAGGTCATAAATACATTAAAGGTCATAAAAATATATGAAAGATAATATGTTCGCATAATATGTGGAGCAATATTTAAAACACTTTCGGTTGGTTCCATAAATATCTTTATTAGTATCGTTGGTGTTGTCATTAAAATTACCATCCAAGCAAGAGTAAAACAACCAATCGTTATTAAACTTAGTTTGACAAAAGATTCAATTCGATGATAATTTTTTGCTCCCAAATTATTAGATATAAGTGGTTGACTTGCTTGACCAATCGCATAAGCACTCGCTTGAACTAAAATATTTGCATTTAAGATTACTCCATAGACCGCTAAAGCATCACTATTAAAATATGTCATTATTTGATTATTCATAAAAACAGCTAAAACACCCATCGCAATATCAACAATAAAGACGGGAAAACCAATAATGATAATTTGCTTAGCATTTTTAATAAAATTAGTTGGTTTAATAATGGTTAAAGTGTTTTTCTTACTAAAATAATGACTACATAAAACTAGTGTCGAAACAAATTGACCAAAAGCAGTAGCAAGCCCCGCTCCTTTAACGCCCATATCGAAAACAAATACACAAAGATAATCACCTATGGCATTTAGAACACCAGCAGTTAAAATGGCAATAGTAGCTTTCATCGGAGCATTATCATTTCGAACATAAGCGATTAAAAATTGAGCAAAGGTAAATAAGGGCATTGCAAAATTAACAAAAAATAAATATTCTTTAGCAATTGGTAATAATACTTCGTCGGCACCAAAAAGAATTAATAATTGATCTTGAAAATAGATCATTAAAAACCACGTAATAAAACAAATAAATAACGCTAATATTAAACCTATGGTATATAAATTTTTAGCTTCTTTTTCATCTTTTCTTCCTTTAGCTGTTGCCATCAAAACTGAACCACCGATACCAATTAACATTCCCGCACTATAAATAATATTCCAAATCGGTGATACACAAGCAACGGCTGCAACACCATTTGGTCCCGCATATTGTCCAATCATGGCCGCATCAACAAGTGAATAAACCGAAACTATTAAGGCACTACCAAAAGCAGCAATTAAATAATGAAGATATATTTTTCGAGGATTATCTTTTAAAAGATTCATTTTATTTCTCCTTTTTTTGAATCAAATGATGATAAATAATTAACTTTCGTTTAAGTTTTTCAATTGAAGCAAAAAATGGCACTAAAAACATCGCAACAAAACCGGCAACAAAACCATTATTATAAAGATTTAATCCTAAATGTAATGGTGATGTAAATTGAGCTACCGAAATATGAACAAACCCTGAAATAATTCCAGCAACAAAACCATATTGACCACCAATTGGAGCTAAACCTGTTCCAAGTAAGGTAGCTAAGGCAACGCCAACTGAAGTAGATAATTCCCACATACCAATTAAATTTCCAATAAACGAAGCAATATAAATATAAATGATATTACGTAAATTATTGCCGCAAGCACAAAATCCAATAATTGAAACAATTGTGCCATATATTGGCCCATTTAAAGGTACATCCATAAAGTACATAAAAAGGGTTGTTAATATTCCACATAAGCCCATATTAACTAATGTTGAACCTAGTCCTTCACGATTAATAAAACAAGTTAATCCTCTACCGGACTCTTTATTAATTTCAATTTGTCCTCGAATAAAATTGGGATTGTCGATAATTCCTAAAATAATTAAAATAGTACAAAAAACCAATAAAACGATTAAAAATAACGTATCATTAACTTCTTGATGCATACTAACTGGCGTTGCATCAAAACCAAACATTTTTAAAAGTGATAATACACAAATAGAAACAATACCATCGGTAAAACCAATGTTATATAAATCAAATCCTTGGTGAATTTTAAGAGCATGTTCACTGACAGGTGTTAAAATAAAGCCAATAAATAGTCCTAATAAATAAGCAAGCAAAATTCGAAAGAATAATGCCATTTGTAATTGCAAATAGACTTCAGTAACAATCGGCCCCAAGGCGGTTGAAAATAAAGCAACATAAATGACTCTATTACTTCGTTTTTTATAAATTAAAGCATGTAATAATACTCCTAACATAAGTGGAATAACGTTCATAATATTTTTGCCGAATAAAGCAAATCCTGAAAGCATAAAAATTGAGGCAATACTTACACCTGTTAATTGAACTTTACTTTTAAATAAAATAAATAACCCTAAAACAGTTACTAAAAAGGCATTTAAAAACGCTCCACTAATACCACCGATTATCATATAATCACTTACAAGGGTGGCATGAGAATTAATGATAGTTATTAAACCACTAAACATTGTTGTAATTCCATTACACATTGCAAAAACGAGTAAAAATAAAGCGTAAATGATTAATAATCTTTTAATAAATGCCTCTTTACTTTTACTCAATCTAAATGATTGTTTAATTATCATAATACCACCCCTTTATACATTTATTTATTTGTTCTTCATCCTTTTTATCAAAAAACTTAACTGGTAGTTGATGACGGAAATAAGTATATTGTCTTTTAGCAAAATTACGTGTGTTTTTCTTGATGGCTTCTTTAACTTCTTCTAAAGTTATTTCGTGATTAAAATATGGTAAAAATTCTTTATAACCAATTGCACAAGAAGCATTTCGGCTTGGATTTAATTTTTGAATATTTATAACTTCTTCTAATAAACCTTCATCAAACATTAAATCAACGCGCTTATTGATGTCACTATATAGCTGCTCTCGATCTTTAGTTAAACAAATAAACAAAGCATCATATAGTAATTCATGTTTTTGTTCATCATGAATTTCTTGTTTAGTTTTACCACTACTTAAAATAATATTTAAAGCTCGAACAACTCGTTTACGATTATTTACATGTAACTTTTTAGCTTCAATTGGATCTAATTCTATTAATTTTTGATATACTTCTTCATTTGTTAAATCGCTAAATGTTTGATTGTTATTTGTTTCCCAAAAGTTATAGTCATATAAACTTGCTTTTAAATAAAGCCCAGTTCCTCCAACGATAATCGGAAGATGATTTCTATCACTAATTTCGGTAATTTTTTGTCTTACCATTTGTTGAAATTGAAAGACATCAAAATCTTGATTAATATCTAAAACATCAATTAAATGATGAGTGATACCACATTTTTCTTCTTCTTTAATTTTAGCGGATAATATATCCATTTTTTTATAAACTTGAATTGAATCACCTGAAATAATTTCACCATTATATTTCTTGGCGATGTCGATTGATAATTTAGTTTTTCCAACCCCCGTTGGCCCTGTAATAACTAATACTTTAAGCACGCTTAAATAATTTTTCTAATTCGTAATTCGAATAGAAAATTAATGTTGGACGGCCATGGGGACAAGTATGGGGATTTTCACATTTAAACAAATTATTAATTAACTCAGTCATTTCATTATTGTCTAACGTCTTGTTAGCCTTTAAACTAGCTTTACACGCAACTGTTGCAATAGTGTGATTTCTTAATTTAACTAAATCAATATTTTTGTTTTCTAAAATTTGTTCGACAACATCGTTAACAATACTTTCAACATCTAAACCAATCATCCATGTTGGGACTTTGTTAACTCGTAAAGCATTATTTCCGAATATTTCCACTTCAAATCCTACTTCACTAAATAAATCTAATTTATCTTTTAAATAAGCGATATCTTTATAATTAAGTTCAACAATTTTTTTGATTAAAAGTGGAATTGTGTTAATTTCACTCGTAAATAGTTTTTGATATTTTTCAAAATTAACTCTTTCCATCGCTGCATGTTGATCAACAAGATAAAAACCTTCTTTTGTTTCAATGACAATATATGTTTTATGTATTTGACCAACAATTCTAAATAATGAATCAATGCCTTTTACTTCTTCTTTTTGTTCAACAAGTTTTTCCTGATAGTTATCATTTAAAATATTTAAAGAAGGACTAATATTACTTGGATTAACATTATTTGGTTGATAATCAACTTCTAAATTTAGTTCTTCTTGAGCATAATCTTTTTTAGTAATAACTCGTTTAATTAAATCACTATTCGCAAGTTTTAAACGAATATTTTCTTTAACTAATTTACATAAACTAAATTCATCACTTAAACGAACTTCGTTTTTTGAAGGATGAACGTTGATATCAACAAGTTTATGGTCTACTTCAATATTTAAAACAACAATCGGAAATTTATCCATTTCTAAATAATTTAAGTAAGCATCTTTAATTGCATTTGTTAAATAATTCATTTTGACATTACGATTATTAATTAAGTAAGTCATATATTTTCGTGATGCTTTCGTGATACTTAAATTTGAAATATAACCAGATACACTAAATTCATCATTTTTAAAATTAACTTCAATCATATTTTTAGATGTATTATAACCATACACATCACTAATAACTTCTAATAAGTTATTTCTTCCACTTGTTTTAAACACAAGTTTTCCTTCACTATAAACACGAAATTTAATGTTTGGATAACCTAAAGCAAGTTTATTAACAACATCTAAAATATAACTAGTTTCCACATTTTCACTTTTTAAATGTTTTAAACGAGCAGGAGTATTAAAAAACAAATCACTAACTTTAATAATTGTTCCCTTTCGTTGCATAAATGGCTTAATATCACTAATTTTAGAATTAGTAATTGTTGCTTCATAACCAACATTATTACCAGTTGAAGATGATAATTTCATTGAAGAAACAGAGGCAATTGAAGGAAGAGCCTCGCCTCTAAAGCCTAATGTTTTAATATTAAATAAATCACTTGAAGTAAAAATTTTAGATGTTGCATGGCGAGTAAAAGCTAATTCAATATCATCTTTCTCCATACCGCATCCATTATCACTAACTTCAATACTTTTAATTCCTCCACCGATGATTTTAACTTCAATTTCACTAGAAGAAGCATCAATGGCATTTTCAATCAATTCTTTAACAACTGAGCTTGGGCGTTCAATAACTTCACCAGCCGCAATCATATTGGCGACTTGCTCACTTAATATTTTAATTTTAGCCATTATTTAACCTCCTTTTTAAGTTCAAACAAGAAGTTTAAAGCATCAAGAGGTGACATGTTTAATAAATCAACTTCTTTTAATTTTTGTTCAATTTGTGACTCTTTAATAACTTCTTTAACAATTAATTTATTGTTATTAACATCAACTTTATTTTTTTCAAGTGATGTTAAAATACTACTTGCACGGTCTAACAACTCTTGAGGAAGAGAGGCAAGACGAGCAACGTTTATTCCATAAGATTTATTGGCAGGTCCTTCTTTAATTTTATAAAGGAATGTTACCTCATCATTTTCTTCATAGACATCTACGTGAATATTTTTTACTCCTTTTAATTCCTTTTCTAAAGAAGTAAGTTCATGGTAGTGCGTTGAAAATAAAGTTAAAGCTTTAACATTATAAGTTAAATATTCAATAATAGCTTGAGCTAAAGCCATACCATCAAATGTTGAAGTTCCTCTTCCAATTTCATCAAAAATAATCAAAGAATCTTTGCTAGCGTTTCGTAAAGCATGATTAGCTTCAAGCATTTCGACCATAAATGTTGATTGACCAGAAACTAAATCATCACTTGCTCCGATACGTGTAAATATTTTATCAAAGACTTTTAAAGTAGCTTCTTTACAAGGAACAAAACAGCCAATTTGTGCCATAATAACAATTAAAGCAATTTGACGCATAAAGGTTGATTTACCACCCATATTAGGACCAGTAATAATTTTTAAGAAATTATCTTCATCTAAATATAAATCATTACTTACATATTCACTATTCTTCAAAACTTTTTCTAATACCGGGTGACGTCCTTCTTTAATATAAACAAGATTATTAAACGATGGACGAACATAATTATTATCAACACTTACTTCTGCAAAAGATCTTAAAACATCAATAAATGATAAAACTTCACTTAATGTTTGAATCTTTTCGGTATATTTTTGAATCTCTTCACGAATTTCATTAAATAAAGCATATTCTAATTTAATGCTTTTTTCTTCACTAGTTAAAATTAATTCTTCTTTTTCTTTTAATTCAGGAGTAATAAAACGTTCACCTGTTGTTAAAGTTTGCTTACGAATATAATTAAATTCTTCTTTAACAAGTGGTAATTGACCTTTAGAAACTTCAATATAAAAACCAAAAACTTTATTAAAACCAACTTTTAGTGTTTTAATCCCTGTTCGTTCTTTTTCTTTATTTTCAAATTCATTTAACCATTCTTTTCCACCTTTAGATAACTTATATAATTCATCTAAATCGCTATTAAATCCACGACGAATAATTCCTCCTTCTTTAATACTAAATGGAGGATTTTCAACAATCGCACTGTCGATTAAATTAACAATATTATCTAATGAATTAAGTTTAGTTGATAAATTAATTAATAATTGATCATTACTATTATTTAAAGCGTCTTTAATGCTTGGAACAACTTTTAATGATCTTGCTAATTGAACTAAATCTTTACCATTAGCATTACCATAACCAATACGAGCAATAAGACGTGGTAAATCATAAACTTCTTTTAAAAGTTCACCAATTTCTTTACGAGCAATAAAAGCATTAACAAAACTTGAAACATAATCTAAACGTTCATTAATTAAAGCTAAATCACTCAAAGGACGAACAATATATGATTTTAAAAGTCTTGCTCCCATCGCTGTTTTAGTTTTATCTAAAACCCATAAAAGCGAACCATAACGATCATCGCTTCGTTGTGTTCTAGTTAATTCTAAATTAAAACGGGTAAAAACATCCATTGCTAAATAAGCTTTTGTTTTAATAACTTTGGCACTTTGAAGATAATCTAAACTACGTTTTTGAGTTTTTAAAAGATATGAAACAAGACGACAAACAACTCTTATTTGACGAATATCATTTAAATTCATTACTAAATTTTCAAAATCAAGAGTTGGCTCACACTCTTCTTCATAAGAAATAGTAAATTTATGTTTAGCTAATTCTTTAGCAAAAATAGATGTATCAAAAGATGAAGAAACAACAATTTCTTTAGCTTCTAAAGTATCAATTTCATTTAGTAATACTTCATTATCATTTTCAATATTTAATACTCCAAGTTCCCCTGTTGAAATATCACAATATGCTAAAACATAAAATGAACCATATGATTCAACACTAACAATGTAGTTATTGTTTGTTTCATTTAAACCAACATCAATTAAAGTTCCAGGAGTAATGATTTGAACAACATCTCTTTTAACAATCCCTTTTTTAACATCTTTTGGATCTTCTAGTTGTTCAACAATACCGACCTTATAACCATTTTTAATTAATTTATCCACATATTGAGTGACTGCATGATATGGAACACCACACATCGGAACTCGTTCTTTAACACCTGCATTTTTGCCTGTTAAAACAAGTTCTAAAACACGTGAAGCAATTTTGGCATCATCAAAAAACAATTCATAAAAATCCCCTAATCTAAACAAAATTAACGTATCAGGATTTTGTTTTTTTATTTCTAAATATTGCATCATCATTGGTGAATACTTTTCTTTCATTACAACCACTCCTTAAAAGCACTTATTTTATTATTTTAGCATAAATATGCTAAATAGACTATTTTTTTCAAATATAACTCCATACATTCTTCAAAAAATAAAGGTAAGCCTACTCACAGAGTAAACTTACCTAATTTTTGCTTGTGAAAGTAATTTGCTATTTTATATTCCTCTTATTTCAAAATTTATTTTTTTAAGTTTCCTTATATCTTTTTCGAAAGATAACCCGTTACAAATAAATTATTTCCATTTATATGTATTTTAGGAATTATTAAACTTGGTTCTATGATTGATATATGAAATTTAAAATATTTAATACTAACATTATTAGAAAACAACGTTTTATTTTTATATATAATTTTCCCTTCATCTAAAATTATACTATTATTTGCTTTCTTGTTTAATATGAATATTATTAGATTAAGGAAAAGTCACAAGAACAAACAAAGTAAACTATTAAAGGTATAAAAGTAATTATAAATAATGAACCAAATATTATTTTTAAGAAGTAATAAATTTAGTTAGTTCCGAATTCAACTCTGAATAATTTTTACCTTCGTGAAGCAAAATAATAATTTTCATATCATTTGAATATATGATATATGCTTCACTTTCATAACCACCTAAAATAAATGTGGGTACTTTTTTTAATTCAACTTTATTTATTTCCGCTAATTTAATTTGTCTTTTTTTATAAAATATCTTTTTATAAATTATTGAATCATCTAATAAAATCCAATATCCATAACAACATTTTATTATACAGAAAATTGTAATAATTATCATTAAGCCAAAAAATATACTACATATAATAAGCGTAGCAATAGGATCGGTACCTTCATTAGGATTAATTACACCAAACCATAATACAACTAAATAAAATAATAAAAAAACAAAGAGCAATATAATACAACATATTGAATCAAATAAATTATTGTAATTTCTTTTGTTTCTCATTTACTTTCCTCTCTTTCTAAATTAAATATTCTTCCTAATATATTCAACTCCAATTAAAACAACAATCCCAAAATGTCCACTATGATCTACATTATTTATAGGATCATTCATGCAATAACAATATAGATTTAATCCATTAATATTTTCTGGTTCTAAATAATAAACACTATCAATACTAATGAAACGGCATAATTCTGATGAATAATATCTAGAGTTACAGTAATACAATTTTGTTTCATTATCATAATAATATCCTTTATATCTAAATGGATTTAATAAACCAATCTCGTTACTTACTTCTTCTAAGATATTACCATATGCATCGTAACTATATTTTACAATGATGTTATAAGACAAGTCAATGATACTAAATATTCTTAAGAATAAACAAAAAGGTAATCTTACTATCAAGGTAAAACTATTTATGTCATAAAAAAAAGGCATAGCCATTTTAAGCTACACCCTTTCCAGTTTGTATTAATTATTTTTTCTAATTTTTATTAAACTTTTTTCTATATCATCAATAAAATATACTTGTTCATACTTTTCTAATAAATAGTGTCTAATTTCTTTAACATCAACATGTAATAAATTATTTTCTATAATGATATTTATTAATTCATCAAAATATCTTTTTTTAGCCTTTCTACTATAAAAACTTAGTATCAATGACATTAATATAATTTGTATAAATAACACATAAATCATTACTTCCTTTAATACAAATATAATTATACAATTGGCAATAACACACGCACCTTGAGTAATCAATTCAACAATCAAATATTTTTTATAAAATTCATCATATATAACTAAATATCTATCATTAGTATTAAGTATAAATATTGCTAGTATAAATATAATTTGAAGTATTAACAAAATATATTCCATATTAATTTACCATCCTATCATATTTCCCAAAATTGTAGATCCTAAAGTTGCAGCCGACACTTTGATTATACCTTGAACAGTATATAAACTAATTGCCTTTGACATATTCATATACATAGTTTGTAAAGTTAAACCGCTATTAGGTCTTAATAATGCTTCTTTTGTAGAAGTTAAAAATGCTCTACTTCCCCAAGACTTTCCCGCACTAATTTTTCGAACCATCTCTTTTGAATTTTGCGTACCTGCTCCTGTCCATCTTCCTAACCCTGCACCAATTGTCCCCATGAAAATTGCCTTTTCAACATTAACTTGACTCCAATCACCACCGGAGGCAATTAAATCTCCTCCAATACTTCCTACAATTCCTAAAACACCACCAGCAGCTATCGAAACCATTTGACTAATTCCAGATGTTCCTAAAGCACCACTTATTCCACCAATCGTAGCATCTAGTAACACTTGCCAACCATTAACTTTATCCCATCCTTTAGTTAATCCTTGGGAAATAGCACTGGTTGCGCCACCAACTACAAATCCCATAATTGCACCAACAATAAGCGTACTAATGATAAAATGTCCACTAGGATCTACATTATTTACAGGATCGTTTTCACAGTAACAATATAGATTTAATCCATTAATATTTTCCGGTTCTAAATAATTAACACTATCAATACTAATGAAACGGCATAATTCTGATGAATAATATCTAGAGTTACAGTAATACAATTTTGTTTCATTATCATAATAATATCCTTTATATCTAAATGGATTTAATAAACCAATCTCGTTACTTACTTCCTCTAAGATATTACCATATGCATCGTAATTATATTTTACAATGACATTACCAGACAAGTCAATGACACCCAAAATATTTTGATAAATGTCTCTAATATAGAAATACTTATCCTTCTTGTCTTTAATAAAACCAATTAAGGAATTTGTTTCATCATAAATGAAGTCTAATATATAATCATTACTTTGTTCTCTAATTAGTCTATCTCCTTCATAATAATAATTAATTTCTTTATTTAAATACTTTTTACTTGTTCTTAATCCTTGTTCATCATAAGTATATGTAATTAAATTATTATCTAAAGTTAATTCCACTAATTGACGACCATCAAATTTAAACGTCATATTTTTATATTTTTTTGGAACGAATTTATTTAATTCATCATAAACAATTTCTTCATTTCCTACCTTAATTAATCGATCTTTATTTTGACTATCATATGTATAAGTTATATTTCCTCTTGTTAAAATATTTCCATTATTATCATATGTATAATCAATATTATCTTCTTTAATTAAATATCCACGATAATCAAAAGTATAACTATGTGTTCCAAAATAAGGATCATCAACTTTTGTTAATCTTCCTAAATCATCTAAAGTATAATTTCTTGTTGCTAATACTTTATCTTTTAATTTAATTGTTTCTTGGTTGATTTGGTGTGATAAATATCGACTATCTTCTCTAGTTTTATAATTGAAAAGATTCTTTAATAAGGATGTTCCTCCAATATGTAAATCGGTTTGTCTTAACATATCTAATTCATCATATTCATGAGTTTTACTTACACCTTTTAAATTTTCTTTTAATTCATTAATTGTTGTTATTTCTCCAAAACTATTTTTATATGCTAACATTTCAATTTGGCCATATAAAGGCAAATAATCACTATTCATTCCAATAACATCGTTATTTATTTCTTGATTAAATGATGCCCCAATAGATAAATATGTTCCTTTAAATGTTCTATCCAAAGTGATACTAGTTTCAAACACTTTATCATCTAACATTAATCTTAAATCAAAAGTATTAGTATTAGTTAAAGAATCTGAAACCATATTATTGGCATATGATAAACAAACTGTTTGCCATTTATCATTCTTAAATAATAAATTGGTATTAATGACGTTATTATCTAATTTAATTATCATATTGTTGTTTTTATCTTTATAAACACCTAAATAAGAATTACCATCTTTTAATTCAAAGAAATATTGTTTATAACTTCTAACATCACTAAAAGCATTAATTAAAATAGTAGCATTTTCTTGTAAGTTAAGCTTGTATTCTAAAACACGTCTATCACATACAAGAGCATATTTTTTTAATTGATTATTAAAGTTAAAAGTACGATCTTTATCATAACTAGAAATGTTTCTAACCATAAAGTGGCTTGGTCTAACGCCTTTAATAGATTCGATGCTATTTTGGAAAGGAAAAACATCATAATCCATTGGATCAAATAATGTTTGTTGACTAAAGTTAACTGTTTTAACATCACTATCAATTAGTTCATTATCAACCATATAATCCTTGCATAAACGATAATATTCTAAAATATATTCATGAGAAGCATATGATAAATCCCCAATATATAAGCAAGTTATTTCACCATCAAAAGCATAATCAGGACCAAGTATACCTTGTTTTTGACCAATTGAATAAATTGGATTACTTCCAAGATCTGTATAAATACGTTCATGGTTATTTCCATAACTATACGTGTATGTGTTTAATGTTAAATCAAAGTAACTAACATTAGGGAATCCTTGACCATCATCACGACTATAAAAATTTAAAGCGAAATAGTTCCATTCGTTGATATTAACAGGTAATGTTGTTTGAACTAATTCTCGATAACTTCCAAAACGATCAACTACATATAAAGTCAAATTGTCTAGCTCCATATATACAGTTAAAGATGAATTTCCATCACGACTTTTAATTGTTAGTAAATTTTGATAGTTTAATGTGTCTTTTGGTTTAAAAAAGAAACGAATATTACCTGCATCCTCACCATAAGTTTTACAATCCAATTCATAGTTAAGTTCAGTATTATTATCCATTACTATTTTACTAATAACCCCTTCTTTTAAAAGAGTATATGTACCCTTATTTCCCTTATTGTCTTTGGCTTCAAACTCTTTACTTTTATTTTTGATATTAGCTGAATCTAAGAATGTTGTAAAAAAGCCATTTGTTTTATTTCCATAATATTTTGTTAGTGCCTCTTTTCTAGCACCTTTTGAACGATTAGTGGAATCAAATGTTTGATGGAAATAATTATCATGATTTTGATAAATTTTTTCTTTTAAATGATTGTATTTATAATTTGTAGATAATGTCTTAACCATTTGATTACTTATTTTTTTACGATAATTAATTGTTTCAATCTGTTCATTTTTGCCAATAGAAACTTCTTTTTCAAAATCTTGATTAATCGTTTTAATTAATCGTCCACCTAAATCATAAACAAATTGATGTTTTAAAATTGGTTCTTCATCTTTCTTTACATATTTTACTTTTTCAATTAAAGAGTGCGTTTTAGCATCATATTCAAATAGATAATAGTTTATACCATCGTAACTTTGTTTAATAATATTATGATATTCATCATATTCAAAACCGACAATTTTTTCTCCTTTATAATAAACGGCAATTAATTCATCTTTATTATTATATTCGTATTGATAAAAATCGTCATTATCTAAAATAACCTTAACTAATCTTTTGCGATCATCATATTCATATTGTTTTTTCATATTTTTGTTTTCTAAAGTTAAAGTCATTTTTTTAATAGTATTGTCAGCATTATATTCGTATTTTGTAACTTCATTTAATACTGATGTTACACTTTCTATTTTGCCTAAATAATCATCTAATTTCGTTGTTGTTCCATTATTTAATTCATCTTTTTCTTTAACAACAAATTTACCATTGGTATTATATTCTTTTTCTGTTTCAATTATTTTATTATTATCAGCTGTTTTAATAGTAGATTTTAATGCATTAGTATAATATTTTTGATCATAATTATTATTGATACTTACTCCATAGGACATTTTAGCTTTTACAAGTTGATTACGATGATTAAATTCATATTCACTATTTTCAGAATTTTCTCCAATAGTTTCTGTTGGCATATTGTTTTCATAAGAAATACTTTTAGATAAAATTCCTTCTTGTACACTAGTTAAATTGCCACTTTCATCATATTCATAAAATGTACCTAAATCATTTTTAAATAAAATAATATCACCAATAGTTAATTCACATTTGTTTTCTAAAACAATTTCTAAATCAATACTACTATGACATTTTTTTGCTTCATTGCTTAAAACAATTGCTTGAAGGCCTTCACCATTGTTATCATTATCTATTACATAATTATTACTATTGTCCCCATCATAATATATACCATCATAATATATTCTTGCAATTAATTTACTTAGTCCTGTTGCAAGTTTACATTTTACAAATAATATTAAAGTAACAATATCTGTAGTAACAATCTCCATTGGCAAATGATACGTAAAACTACTATTACCTCTATTTTGTTTATCTAAATAGTAAAAATTATCACTAAAAAATTCTTTTATGTTCTCATCAATCGTTGTTTTAGTAAATACTGATCCATTTAAATTAAAAATATTAATATTGTTACCAGGTAGTAAATTGTTCACATTATAGATACCTAATTTACCACTATTTGATTTTGGTAAATATGTCTCTTTATCATATACAATTTTACTGAAGTTACCCATTAAATCAATAGTGAGACTTGGAAATTTACCATTAAAAGTATGTAATTCTTTATAGCCATTTCTATTTTTAACTATTGTTGAATAATCAAAATATGAAAATTCTAACTCATTTAAAATTTCACTATCAACATAGTATTCTTTAAATGATGTAAATAGATTATTTTCAATATTAAAACTATAATGATGGTTAATAATTAAATCACTACAAATAATTTTACTATTTTCATAAATAAATTGAATTTTATTCATTAAAAATGGTTCATCATTTCTCATTTCATAATAATTAATTATTGATAATTTCTGGGCGTTATATTCAAACGTAATCATATAGTATTTAGTTTTTGAATGATAAACATTAATGCTTTCAACTAATCCATCTTTAGTAGCAAAAGTAATGGTATCTTCTAAACTATTTTGAATATATCCACCATTTTCCTTTAAATCCATTAAATACATTGTAAGTGTTTTTTGTTTTATTCTTTTAGGATACTTTAAAAATTTTTCTGATTCATAATGATTATCATATTTATCTTTTAAATCAAAATGCTCTTTAAATGGAAATTTATTTTCTTTAGTAACCGTTAATACACAATTTGTTTCAACATTAACAATATTATTTTTGTATTCATCAATGGTTCCATCACTATTAATAACTTCATAAGTGTCAAAATCTTTGTTTCTAATCTCTTTATAATGATTAAGTCTAAATCCTTTACCAAATAGATTATTAACATCTCGATCTAGATAGTTATAAATTAATGATAAACTAATAGGTTCAACACCTTGTGTTTCAAATAAAGGTATATCTAATATTAAGTTATTATCATCTTTATTTAAATTAATAAAAGCTTTACCTATATTTGCTAATTCTAATTCTTGTTGTTTTGTATAACTTTTTAAGCCTCTATTCATTAAAATTCCTCCTTTAAAATAAATGCTTAACTTCACTAATTTCAAAGATAAATTGATTATCTAAAATTAGTGGTAATTCTAATAAATCGATAAATCGATTAAATTTATGTAAATATTTTTCTTTTAATTCGTTGATATATTTTTCCTTTTCTAAATATGAAATATCAAGTGAAAAAGAAATCAACAAATCAATATCTGAATCTATTCGTTCTTGATTTTTTAAAAACGAACCAAATAAAGCTAAATGTTTAACTTTATAATGATTAATTAACTCAGTTTTATCTTTTAGTAGTTCACTAATCACATCAGCTTTAGTTAATACTTTTAAATTTTGATAATAGTTTTTATCTTGATATTGTCCTTTTAAAATTAAAGATAGTAAATATTCATTTTTTTCAGTAGTATTATCTTCTAGATTTTGGTATTTAATTAACTCATTATAAGTAAATCGAAGAGTAGGAATATTGTGTTTTAATAATCCATAGTTAAATAACATTAATGAAATAATAAAATAATTACTAATATTTTCTTTTTCTAATACTTTCTTTACTTGATAATGAAAGACAATAATATCCAATAAATTTTTACTATTTAAAAACATATACCCCAACTTAACAATTTTATTTATCAATTGTTCATTAATTTCTTCGTTTAATAAGTAAAAGAATCGTTTTAAGATAAAACTTGATAGTGCTGATTGATGATTACTTATCAAATAAAAATAACTATCATAATAGCTTTTTAGTAAAAAATCTTGTGTTGTTCGACATTCTTTTTCACCATAAATCATCGCTTTATAATCATCATGATTAAATTCGTAATTCAAGAAACGAAAAGTTTTTTCGATAAATGCGACCATCTTTTTTCTTACAATTAATTCTTTACCATCAAATAAATTATTAAATTCATTCATTTTGATTAAAACCTTTCTTTAATTGTTTAAAAATTTGATTTGATCCAGTAGCACATTCACCACTTAATACACCAATAATAATTGCTTCATAAATTGTTTTTACATTAAATAACAATTCTTTATTAGTAAAATAAATGATAGTTGCAATTAATGCTCCTAAAAAAGATGTAAAAATAGGAATTAGTTGATAAAGTTGCTCTTTCTTTTTAAAAATAACTTTATAAATTTCAAAAAACAAGTAACAAATAATACATATAATTAAAGGACCACTAAAACTCATTATTACCACCTCCTTTTTTAATGGCTTCTTCAACTACGATTAATCGTTCTAAGATGTTTTGATATCGTTCATCAACTTTATTCATATTCTTTTCCATTCGATCAACACATGACTTTATATATGCAATATCTTGAACGATTAATCCCTCATTTTTACCTTCAATCCGAATATTTTTATTTTCATTTCTTTTGAAAGATAAAAAAGCAATTAAAAGACTACCTAAAGAAACAAAAAGTGAAATTTCATTAATTTTAATCACCTCCTAACGTATAAATTTTATAAGTTAACTTATGGCTCTATTATAAATATGTCCTTTTTAAGCTTTGGATTTAAGTACAAACAAAAAAGGCTAGAAACCAATTATTTCTAACCTTTTTAGTGTTTTAAATTTTGAAAATTTGGATTTAAATCCTAATTACAACATATAATCTTCTAGATTGGCATCTTGAAGTTGTTTATTCCAAAAATCAATCCCTTTTTCATTAAAACTAATTATTAAAATAAGATACAAATAGTCCTCTATTCTCAAATTGCTATTTAAATTAACACCTGCTCGATTTAAAAATTCAAGGGCGATTTTTGGCCTTAGCGACATTCCACAAACTAAACGTAAAGCGGTTTTTTTATCCATTTGTTTTACTTTTTTTAATCGTAAATTATTAATTGTTTTATTTGATAAATGACTGTTTTTCGCTAAATCATTCTCAGATTTAATTTCATATAAATCATATAGATAATTAAATGTTTCAACCACATCCAAAGGCATATGAGTAATTACTTCATTATCTTCTTTAAAATCTAGATGAAAATTTTTTAAATCTAAATGATCAAGATTACAATTTTCTATTTCTAAATCTAGTGTCTTTTTATTATCTTTTCTAGTCAAAAAATCAAATTGATAACGATCAGTTTGTTTAACAATTCTAAAAGCAAGCGCATAATCATCAATATTATTCAATATTTCTTTGTTTATTTTTTTATCAATAATGACATTTGCTCTGTTTATCAAAAGAAAACCATCAATATATATGATTATTTGATTAATAAATAATTCATATAGCTTTGGGTTCTTAATTAATAACTTTGCTAACTCAATTGGTGACAAGCGGCAACGGATATCATTATCTTGATTATATGTTTCATATGAATAAACTTTTCCCATATTATAATCATTTAAAAATTTTGGTACATCAATATGTGATTGATCCATTCGTGTTTTAATTAGTTGCTTTGAAACCATAAACTTCTTTGCAATTTTATCAACTACATATTCATAGTCCTTGATAGTTAATTCGTCAATATACTTATTTGTTAATTGATTATATTCCATTTGCAAATACAAAGTAGGAACTAAAATATGTCCTGCTAATGTATTAGCTTGCCATTCTAAAATATCTATTTGCTTGTTATTAATTTTACAACATGTATATATTTCATTATTTCCTGTAAGCAAAGACAAAAGTTTAAAATAATGGCGATGATAATGATAATGCACACATTCATGTAAAATTGTAAATTTCACTCGATTAGTGATATTTTTTATTGATGCATCTATATATATTATTTTATTAACAAAGTCGATTTGTCCTAATATTCCTTTTTTGAGTTCTTTAAAAATAATAACTAAACCTAATGAATCGGCAATTTTAAATGGATCAACAACATACATATAACAAGGATAGTTAACTCCACTTAAAAAATCAGCAGCGTAATTTTCAATATTACTTTTGGTTATATTAGGCAAATTATATTTATTTAATTTTAATTCATCTTTAATTTTGTCAATTTTAGTAATTTGTAATTTTAAATTTTCGTCCAACTTTAATTCTAACTTAAAAATAACATAATCATCTTGATGATTGGATCTTAAAAAAACTTTTGCAATCACGATAAAATTCAAATCATTTAGTTGTTCGTAATCTATTAATTTTAAAGAATAAAGAACTACATTATTATTTGATTCTTTGAGTTTTAATATGATTAATTGCTTTATTTCATTTAAATGTTTTTTATTTAAATAATCAATAAAATTATTATATTTAATCATCGGCATCACCTCTAAATATATTGTAACAAATTAAACTTTTTTTATCTCCCCCTTGTCCATTTTATTAGACGAGATTTGGGATTTTTTTAAACTATACAATTATTATCATTTTTTGCTATTTAAATAATAAAAATTTTGATTCATAACAAAGTTAAGTTATTTTAATGTGGTTTAATAAAAAGATAATTAATCACTTTAATATCATTTTTAAAGTTAATTTGTTAAAATTAAAAAAGGAGGTATAATTATATGATATTAGGATTAGCACACATTGGTTTAACAGTTAATAATTTAAAAGAATCAATCAACTTTTATCAAAATATTTTAGGCTTAAAATTAATAGGAAAAATAGTGATGAAAGGTAAAGAAACTGATATATTATTTAATGGTAAAAATATTGTTTCCAATATCGCTTATTTTGAAAGTGGTGAAAATATTAAAACTCCACCTTTAGAACTAATAAGCTTTGAAAATAATCAAACAATAAAAAGCGAGAATAGTTTATTTAAATCTTCAATTTCCGAAGTTTGTTTTTATGTTAAGGATATAGACAAATGGTATGATAAATTAATTAAGAACAATGTCATAGTTTTATCTAAACCTCAATACTTTGATTTTAGTGAATATGGCTTTTCAAAAAGCAAAGCAATGTATTTTAAAGACAATAATGGGATAATTTTAGAAATGATGGAAACTTTATAATTTTCCTTTATTTTCCAAAAGAAAAAGAGGCTCGTGCCTCTTTTTCTATTTAACTGGTTTAATATATTCTTTTTCACCCATGTATTTACGTAAAACTTTTGGAATATAAACACTTCCGTCTTCTTGTAAATGATTTTCAAGAAGTGCAATTAACATACGTGGAGGAGCGACAACTGTATTATTTAAAGTATGAGCAAAGTAATTATCTTTTTCACCTTTAATTCTAATACCAAGTCTTCTTGCTTGAGCATCACCTAGATTAGAACAGCTACCAACTTCAAAGTATTTTTGTTGTCTTGGAGACCAAGCTTCAACGTCAATTGATTTAACTTTTAAATCGGCTAAATCACCTGAACAACATTCAAGTGTTCTAACAGGAATTTCCATTGATGTAAATAATTCAACAGTGTAGTTATATAGTTTGTTAAACCAATTCATTGAATCTTCTGGTTCACAAACAACAATCATTTCTTGTTTTTCAAATTGGTGAATACGGTAAATTCCTCTTTCTTCGATACCATGAGCACCTTTTTCTTTTCTGAAACATGGTGAATATGAAGTATAAGTATATGGTAATTTTGCTTTATCATTAATTGTATTGATAAACTTACCAATCATTGAGTGTTCACTTGTACCAATTAAGTATAAATCTTCACCTTCAATTTTATACATCATGCTTTCCATTTCCGCAAAAGACATTACTCCAGTAACAACATCACTTCTAATCATATATGGTGGAATAACATATGTGAAACCTTTATCGATCATAAAGTCACGAGCATAAGTTAAAACTGCACTATGAAGACGAGCAATATCGCCCATTAAATAATAGAAACCATTACCAGCAACTCTTCGAGCAGAATCAAGATCAATTCCACCTAATCTTTCGATAATATCTAAATGATAAGGAACTTCAAAGTCTTTTACTTTTGGTTCTAAAAAACGTTTAACTTCAACATTTTCTGAATCATCTTTACCAATAGGAACTGACTTATCAATGATATTTGGAATGACTAACATTCTTGTTCTAACTTCTTCTTTTAGTTTTTCTTCTAATTTTTCTAGTTCAACTAATTTTTCATTGATTTCAACGACTTTTTGCTTACTAGCATTAGCTTCTTCAACTTGTTTTTTAGCCATTAAAATACCGATTTGTTTACTTGTAGCATTTCTAGTTGCTCTTAATTCATCACAAGTCTTTTTTGTTTCTCTTAATTTTTCATCTAATTCAACTACTTCATCAACTAAAACAAGTTTTTGATCTTGGAACTTTTTACGAATATTTTCTTTGACTAAATCGACATTTTCTCTTAAAAATTTAATATCTAACATTCTTTTTTCCTCCTAAAAAATAAAAAAGAGAAACCATTCCTAATATAGGGACGATTTCTCCGTGTTGCCACCCTTTTTGCAATGTTTCACGTGAAACATTACCACTCATTAGCGATAACGGGACTACCGGAAAGGATTAGTTTCTCTTCTAAGTAGATTCAATTTATTTTTTATATTACTTTCCACCAAGCAGCAACTCTCTATCATAAAACAATAAATTTACTATTCTTATTCATCGATTTCTTTTATATCTTATCACTTGTAAATATTATTTACAATCTTTTTTATTATTCAATCATTATTTCGATACGTGTTAAATATTCATTCTCATTATTAATAACATTTTCATTAATACCAAATTCGTATGAAAAACCTTGTAATTTTAAATTGTTATTTTGAACATAACTTAAAATTTCTTGATACTTTTTACTTAAGGTGTCAAAGCTTCCTAAATTATACACAACTAGATATTTTCCTTTGGGTTTATGATGAATTTCTGCTTGTTTTTCTTGTTCGATTGTATCTAAAAATATCGCATCATAATCATCTATCTTACTTTGATAGACTTTATCGACATGAATCATCGAACCAAAGTTGATACCATATTTACGATATTTTTTATGTCTTTCTATTTCATTTAGAATAGCTGTTGTCTCTTTTTCGATACTTTTATATTTTGATGTTTTTAAAATTATTAATTGCTGTTCTTCTAGATTTTTAATGTAATACTTGTTGATGTCGATGTTATCCAATTCTTCCATTTCTTTATTTTGATAAACTAAAGCTTGTTTTATTTGTTGTAAGTGATTAATTGTTTGATCAATATCTTTAATCTTGTCATTAAAAATACTCGTTAATGCTTCTTTTGATTTATTTTTCATATATGCAATTATGTCTTTTAAAGAAACATTTAATTCTTTTAACATTAAAATCGTTTGTAAATCCGAAAACTGAAGGTGACTATAATAACGATATTTATTTTCTTTAATTGCATATGGTTTAAACAAATTTATTTCATCATAGTATTCTAAAGTTTTTTTATTAATGTGATTGAGTTTAGCAAATTCACCAATCGTAAATAAACGCTTTTTTTCCATTTTTTCAACTTCCTTCTTGACCTTACACCTACTGGATAGTTTAACATTAAAAGTGTCATTAGACAAGTTGGAGGTGAAATTATGAATAATAAATTGGCTCAAGATTTTAATTTAAAGTCTCTTTTGAAATTCGCATTACCAACAACGATTATGATGATTTTTATGGCAATGTATCAAGTGATTGATGGAGTGTTTGTTTCACGTTTTATTAATGAATATGCTTTATCAGCGATTAATATTGTTTATCCAGTTGTAAGTGTCATTATTGCCCTTTCAATCATGCTAGCTACTGGTGGTAGTGCAATTATTGCTAAAAATATGGGCGAAGGAAAAAATAAAGAAGCAAAAGAAAACTTTACTTTCTTTGTTTGTGTTGGTTTCATTCTAGGAATAATCATTACTATTTTTGGTTTAATTTTTATGAAAGAAATTATTACTAAATTAGGATCAACGGAATTACTATTTGATTATTGTTATCAATATTTATTTGTTTTAACTTTAGTTGTTCCATTTATTATTGTTCAAATGTTATTTCAAAACTTTTTTGTTGCTGCATCTAAACCTCATTTAGGTTTATTTTTGACCATATTAGGTGGCGTTTTAAATATTGGCTTAGATTATTTGTTTATTGTTCCATTTAAAATGGGAATGATTGGCGCTAGTCTTGCTACAGCAATCGGATATACATTACCAGCAATAATTGGGCTTCTATACTTTAGTTTTTATCGTGAAGGAAGTTTATATTTTGTTAAACCAGTTATTAGAATGAAAACTTTATTACTCGGATGTAGTAATGGTGCTTCAGAAATGGTTAATAATTTAGCTGTTGCAATTACGACATTTATTTTTAATGATTTAATGCTTAAATACGCTTCAGAAAATGGTGTTGCCGCTATTACAATTATCTTATATTCACAATGGTTATTAACATCAATCTTTGTAGGTTTTTCAACCGGTATATCACCAATTGTTAGTTATAATTATGGAGCAAACAATCATACTCAACTTAAAAAAGTATTTAAAAACAGTGTACTTTTTGTAATTACTACATCATTAATAATATTTATGATTGGTGAAATTTTTAAAGATTATATCATTGTTATTTTTGCTAATAAAGATAGTGAAACTTTTAAAATTGCTCATCAAGGATTTAGTCTTTTTTCAATTAGTTTTTTATTTACCGGAATAAATATTTTTGCTTCGGCTTTATTTACCGCTTTTAATAATGGGGTAGTTTCAGCTATTTTATCTTTTTTAAGAACTTTTTTATTCTTAATTGTTTCTTTATATGGTTTATCATGTTTATTTGAATTAAATGGTGTCTTTTTAAGTGTTCCAGTTGCTGAATTTTTAGGACTTATTACATCAATATTTTTCATAATTAAATATCGTAAAATTTATCATTATAATTAAAAAAGAAGAGGAATTAATTTTCCTCTTCTTCTATTATATCCTCATGTTCGACAACAGCGATAGATGCAACGAATTGATCTTCATCAAGACGAATAATTCTAACACCCATTGTATTTCTTCCAGCAATTTTTACTTGCTCTAATGGGATTCTAATAATAATACCTTTTGTTGTTGTTACAAGTAAATCTTCATCACCATTAACAGCTTTTAAGGCAATTAAATTACCATTCTTTTCTGTAGTATTAATTGTTTTTACACCTTTACCACCACGTTTAGTTAAACGATAATCAGAAGCATCAGACATCTTACCATAACCGTTTTCAGTAATAGCTAAAATAAGTTTATTACTACGAGCACAACCGACAACAACGCCACCATCAGTATCAATACCTTTAACACCGCTTGCGCTTCTTCCCATTTGACGAACTTCATCAACATTAAATCTAATTACCTTACCTTTAGAAGAAGCAATAAATAATTCTTCATTACTATTAGTTAATTTAACATCTAATAATTGATCATCTTCTTTTAAAGTAACCGCAATCTTACCATTTTGACGAATGTTTTCAAATTCTTTAATTGCAACACGTTTAATGATACCTTGAACAGTAACGAATGTTAATGATTGATCACTATTATCATAGTTATCAACGTAAATCATTGAAGAAACTTTTTCGTTTTCTTCTAGATTTAATAAATTAACAATTGGTAATCCTTTACCTTGACGACTATATTCAGGAATCTTATGTCCTCTTAATCGATAAACTTTACCAAAGTTAGTGAAGAATAAGATATCAGTATGAGTTGAACAAGTTAATAGCTTATCAACTACATCATCATCGTGAGTTGTTATACCTTTGATACCTTTACCACCTCTATTTTGTGATTTATAAGTATCTAAAGCCACACGTTTAATATAACCATTTTGTGTTAAAGTAATAACAACTTCTTCTTCTGGAATTAACTCTTCATCTTCGATAATTGAAGTATCATTGCTAAATGATGTTCTTCTTTCATCATTGTATTTATTTTTAATTTCAATTAAATCGTTTTTAACTACTTCCATTAATGTTTCATGAGATTCAAGAATATGTTCATATTCTTTAATTAGTTTTTGAAGTTCAACAATTTCAAGATTAATTTTATCTTGTTCCATACCTGTTAATCTTCTAAACTTCATTTCTAAGACCGCTTTAGCTTGTCTTTCACTCAATTGATAATTACTCATTAATGAAGATAAAGCTTCTTCATCATTTTTAGAAGCACGAATTGTTTTAATAATTTCATCAATATTACGTGAAGCAATAGCTAAACCTTCTAAAATATGTTCTTTATCTTTTGTTTTTTCTAAGTCATATTGTGTTTTTCTTCTTACAACTTCAACTTGGTGATCTAAGTAATGATTTAAAATATCTTTTAAAGGTAAAACTTTTGGTTCACCATTAACAAGCGCTAACATATTGATAGCGTAAGTAATTTGAAGTTGAGAGTATTTAAATAGTTGATTTAAGATTACTTCAGGAATAACATCTTTTCGTAATTCAATAACAACTCTAATACCTTCTCTATTTGATTCATCACGAAGATCAGTAATTCCTTCAATAACTTTATTTTTAACTAAATCAGCGATTTTTTCAATCATCGTTGTTTTATTAACTTGATAAGGAATTTCACTGACAACAATACGTTTCTTTCCATGTTCCATTTCTTCAATTTCACATTTAGAACGAATAACGATTGTTCCGCTTCCAGTTTCATAAGCTTTCTTAATACCTGATTTACCTAAAATGATTGCTCCTGTAGGGAAGTCAGGACCATATAAATAATTATTCATTAAATCAATAACAGAAATATCTTTATTATCAGCAACGGCAAGTAAAGCATCACATACTTCTTTCATATTATGTGGAGGAATATTCGTTGCCATACCAACAGCAATACCGCTACAACCATTTACTAAAAGGTTTGGAATACGTGCTGGTAAAACAGTTGGTTCTTGTTCTTCACCATCATAGTTTGGAATAAAATCAACTGTGTTTTTGCCAATATCTCTTGTCATTTCATTAGCCATTTTTGATAATCTTGCTTCAGTATAACGCATTGCAGCAGCACTATCACCATCAATACTACCAAAGTTTCCGTGGCCATCTACAAGTGGATAACGGAGTGAGAAATCTTGTGCTAAACGAACCATTGCTTCATAAACGGCGCTGTCACCATGTGGGTGATATTTACCAATAACTTCACCGACGATACGAGCTGATTTTTTATGTGGTTTATCACTTGTTACACCTAAATCATTCATCGCATAAATAATACGACGGTGAACTGGTTTTAAACCATCTCTAACATCAGGAAGGGCACGTGAAACAATAACACTCATTGAATATTCAAGGAATGATTTACGAACAATTTTTGAAATATCATGATGTTCAATTTTACTTTCTAAAATATCAGAATCAAAGTTTTCAGCCATTTTCTTAACCTCCTTAAATATCTAAGTTCTCAACAAATTGAGCATTTTCTAAGATGAACTCTTTACGAGGTTCAACTTTTTCACCCATTAACATATCAAATACTTGATCAGCTTCCATTGCATCTTCAAGATTTACTTTAATTAAAACTCTTGATGAAGGGTCCATTGTTGTTTCCCATAATTGTTCGGCATCCATTTCACCAAGACCTTTATAACGTTGAATATTTAATTTAACATTTTCACCATATTTAGCTCTAATATTAGCCATTTCAACGTCATTATAAGCATAGTCAACATTTTTACCAACTGTTACTTTAAATAAAGGTGGTTGAGCAATATAAATATGACCTTCTTCAATTAATGGTCTTAAATAACGATAGAAGAATGTTAATAATAAAACACGAATGTGACTACCATCAACATCAGCATCGGTCATAATAACAATTTTATGATAACGCAATTTAGAAATATCAAATTCATTACCAAATGATGTTCCAAATGCGGTAATCATTGTTCCAATTTCTTGGTTATCTAAAACTCTTTCTAAACGAGCTTTTTCAACGTTTAAAATTTTACCTCTAAGTGGTAAGATAGCTTGGAATTCACGGTTTCTTCCTTGAGTAGCACTACCACCTGCTGAGTCACCTTCTACCAAGAATACTTCACATTTAGTAGCATCTTTTGAAGAACAATCTCTTAATTTACCTGGTAAAGAATTACCAATACCTAAAGCTGTTTTACGAGTTTGTTCACGAGCTTTTTTAGCAGCAACACGAGCTTTAGCAGCTAACATACATTTTTCAATAACAATTTTAGCTTCATTTGGATTTTCTAATAAGAAACGTTCAAGTTGTTCACTAAATATTTTATTAACGACACCACGAACTTCGCTATTACCTAATTTAGTCTTCGTTTGTCCTTCATATTGAGGATCTGGGTGTTTAACTGAAATAACTGCTGTTAAACCTTCACGAACATCATCATTAGTTAAATTATCATCATTATCCTTTAAAAATTTATATTGACGAGCATACTTATTAATAATTTTAGTTAAAGCTAATCTAAAACCTTCTTCATGTGTTCCGCCTTCTTGCGTATAAATGTTATTACAGAAAGAATAAATTGAAGGTTGATAACCATCATTATATTGGGCTGCAACTTCGACTTCCATTCCTTCATCTTCACCTTCAACATAAATTACTTTTTCATGAAGAACTGTTTTATTTTTATTTAAAAATTCAACGTATTCTCTTAATCCGCCTTCATAATGGAATGTTTCTTCTTTACCATCACGATTATCTTTTAAAATGATTTTTAATCCTTTATTTAAGAAAGCTAATTGACGAATACGATCACGCATTACATCGTAACTAAAAATAGTAGTTTCAGTAAAGATTAATGGATCTGGTTTAAATTTAACAGTAGTTCCACGTTTAGTAGTTTCACCAATTACTTTTAATTCTTCTTGGACTTTACCACCATCTTTAAACCACATGTAATATAGTTTACCTTCATGTCCTACCCATACTTCAAATTTTTCACTTAAAGCATTAACAACACTACCACCAACACCATGTAGACCACCAGATACTTTATAACCACCACCGGCACCAAATTTACCACCTGCGTGAAGAACAGTGTAAACTGTTTGAACAGTTGAAACACCAGTCTTTTTATGAATACCAACAGGAATACCACGACCATTATCTTCAACGATAACGGAATTGTCTTCGGTAATAGTAACAATAATCGTATCACAGAAACCTGCTAATGATTCATCAATAGCGTTATCAACAATTTCCCAAACTAGGTGATGTAAACCTTTTGATGAAGTTGTAGCAATATACATACCTGGACGTTTTCTAACTGCTTCAAGACCTTCTAAAACCTGGATGTTATCTTCAGTATACTGAGTATTTACTTTTTCTTCCATTTTTTTATTCCTCCTTAACACCACTATTACTTACAAAATAAATCTTACCTTCATCACTTTTAACTTTGTGTGCCATCGTTAAAAAAATTTGTGATTCATTTTGAAGATGTCGTAAAAGATTTTTTTGTTTTTCACTATCTAATTCACTAAAAACATCATCTAAAATAACAATTGGTCGATCACCAGTTTTTAAACTAGCAATTTCAATCATTGCTAATTTTATGGCAATACTAGCTAATCGATTTTGTCCTTGGCTTCCATAATTAGCCATCTTTTGATGATTTATATACAATGTAAAATCATCTTTTTGAATACCAATATTACTAACTTTTTTATTTAAATCTTCATTTAATGATTCATGATATTTTTTTAAAATATTTTCAATCGTTAGTTCATTTTCCTTTAAAAAAGTATCATATTCAATTGTGATTTCATCATTACTACCACTTAATTCGTGGTATTTAATATTAGTGTAATATTCTAATTGATGAATAAATTGATATCTTTTTAACATTATTTCATAACTATACTTAGCTATTAAAGACGTATAAACATCCAATAATGTTCTATCTATATTTTCTTTTTTTAGATAATCATTACGTGTCTTTAAAAGTTTATTAAAGTTATTTAAACTTACATAATAAACTGGTGAAATTTTCATAATTTCATCATTTAAAAATTCACGTCTTTTATTTTTACTATCTTTAAATAAAAAAACATCTTGTGGTGTAAAACAAACTGTAATAAATTGTGATAAATAATCTTGTTTCTTGCGAATTTCTTTATCATCAATATAAACTTTTTTACTATCAAAAGAGTTAACTACTTTAACAACATAACTCGTTTCCTGTTGTTTGAATGTCGCCTCAATTGTAAAAAAAGAACTTTCTTTATTAATTAGATCGTCATCGCTTACATATCTAAAAGATGATAGATTAGTTAAATAAGCGATTGCTTCAACAATATTTGTTTTACCGACTCCATTTAAACCATAAAAAAAGTTGGTTTTGGCAAATGTTAAATCTAACTTTTTAAAATTACGATAATTAATTAATTTTAATTCTTTTATTTGCATGTAATTTTAAATTGTTGATTTAAAACGCTGACCTCATCGTTTTCATATAACTTACGGCCACGTCTGTTTTCTAGCTCTCCATTAACTTTTACTTCATGAGTTGCTAAAAAGATTTTTTCTTCACCGCCAGAATCAATCATATCAACCAATTTTAAAAATTGTCCTAACTTTATAAAAGGTGGCTTAATATTTACTTCTTTCATGATATCACCCCAATACAAAAAAAGAGAATATAAATATATTTATATTCTACCATTTTTATTATCTTTTTTAAAGTCTTTTTTAACGATTAGATTAAATTATTCACAAATTAAAATATTTTAAAACAAAGATTGATTAAAATTGGAACTAATGTTGAACAAATCATTCCATTTAAAACACTTAGAACAACAGTTTCTTCATTAGTATATTTAATCATCATTGATAAAGTAGTATCTTCACTCGTTGCACCAGCTGGAGCAATACACGTTAAATAATTTAAATATTTTGCTACTAAAGGTATACAGAAAAATGAAAAAATTTCGCGCATCAAATTACTTAAAAAAGTAATACTACCATAAGTGGCATTCGTTAAATTAGTAATCATAATTCCCGATAAACTATACCATCCTAGTCCTGATGAAATAGCAGTAGTGATATTCATATCAATATTTAATAAATAAGAACATACAACACCACCAAGAATTGAACCAGCTATAATTCCAAAAGGAATAATAAATACTTTTAAATGATATTCTTTTAATTTTTTTAAAATACCTTTATTTAAGCCGATACTAATACCGACAAGGAACATTAAAAAATAAAGCACATATTCTTTATTTTCAACAATAAAATCAATGAAGGTTAAACCACTTAGACCATATAAAACGCCCAAAATAAGGGCAATTAGAGCCATAAAAACCATTATTTTTCACGCTCCTTCTTTTTTAACATGAATTTTTTAGTTAAAAAATAAACGAAGATTGTTGAAAAAAGGGTTGGAAAAAGGAATAATAGAAAACTAGTCCATCCAAGATTAACTAAGTCATTTAAGAAATTTTCTTTTTTTCCTAATAGTGCTCCCATCGAAAAAATTAAGATTAATGTACAAATAAGTTGAAAAATTTTTAAACCTTCAATAGTTATTTTTTTTCGAGGGAAGAGAAAAATACCAAATAATAATCCTAAAGTCATAATGATTAAAATATCCATTTTCTTAACCTTCTTTCCATAACAAAAATGATACAGTCCTTTAAGACTGCATCATTATTTTAATAAGTTCTTACTGGTAAAACTAATTGAATACAAGATTCATCATTTTTACTCTTAATGATGAATGGTTTCATATCACCATTGAATAAAATAACAATTTCATCACATCCAAGTGATTTAACAGCGTCTAAAACATATTTTGATGTAAATGAAATATCTAAATTAACACCATTATAGTTAAAACTAGAAATAGTTTCAGTTGCACTACCAACTTCTTGTGAACGTGAAGAAATTGATACTCTATCTTGTTTCATTGATAATTTTACAATGTTATTACGGTCACTTGATAAAAGTGAAGCACGATCAATTGCACTAATTAAATTTGGCGCTAAAGTATTTAGCGTATATTCAAAGTTTGTTGGAATTAATTTAGAAGTATTTGGATAAGCACCTGCAATAACACGAGTTGAAATAACTGTACTTTTAAAAATAAAAATAACTTTACTTTCACTTACTTTAATTTCAACATTTGATTCATTTTCAATAATTTTATTAATTTCATTTAATGTTTTAGCAGGTAAAGTAACATCAAAATTACAATCACTATCAATTTCAATAATCTTTTTAGCTAAACGATATGAGTCAGTTGCAACCGCTTCTAAAAGATGATCATGAGCTTTTAAATTAATTCCTGTTAAAATAGGACGAGTTTCTTTATCACTTGCAGCAAAAGATGTTTGATTGATTAATGATGATAAATCAAGTGATGATAATTTTAAATCACTACTACCATAGTTAAATTCAATATTTGGATAATCAGTTGCGACCATACAATTAAGTGAGAAATTACTATAACTATCATGAATATTTAAAACATTTTCTTCGATAGTTTCTAATTCAATAATATCAGAACTAATTTTACGAACAATTTCAGTTATATAACGAGCATCTAAAACAACACTACCAGTTTCAAAAATAGTAATATTGTTGTCAATAGCAATTTTTGAAACAATTGATAAATCACTATCAGAAGCAGTTAAAGTTAAACCATCATTAGTTAAATCAAATTTAATACCTCTTAAAATAACTAAAGGATTTTTACTAGAAACAGCTTTAGAAACGATATTTAAAGTATTTAATAGTTGGCTTCGATTAATGGCAAATTTCATAATATTATCTCTCTTTCTTTTTTATAAATATATTAATAATAATAAGGTGTGTTAGTTATTGTTGATAACTAGTTTTTTCACAATATTATTATAGCATAAATTGACGTAAAAATAAACTGAAAAAGCTTAATTTTTCAACATATTTTTTAATTCATCAACAGCTTGTTTATAGTTGGCATCAGTTTTCAACTTTTTATTCACTTTTTCACAAGCGTTAATAACAGTTGTGTGATCTTTTCCACCAAATTCTTCGCCTATTTTAATTAAAGGTAGATTTAATAGGTCACGACATAAATACATTGCAATATGACGAGCAACAACAATTGATGATGTTCGTAAATTACTAGTTAATTGATTGGTTGTAATATTGTAATATTCAGCAACAATATTTTTAATTTTATCAGCATCTAACGTTTCAAAATTTTCTTGACGTTCAATATTAAATGTACCATGTAAATCTTTTAGAGTAATCATCCCTTGAGGATTGTTAATTATAATATGAAATAATAGCTTATTTAAGGCCCCTTCAAGTTGACGAACATCGCCAGAATTATTCTTAGCAATATATTCTAAAACTTCTTCACTAATGTTTTTATCATTAATGTTTTGTGTTTCAATTTTCTTATGAAGGATTTTTAAAGCTGTTTCGTAATCAATTGTTTTAATTTCAACAGAAAGACCACTAGCAAAACGTGAAACTAGACGATCTTCAAGTGATTTTAATTCATTAGGATGGCGGTCACTTGTTATAACAATTTGCTTATTATTGTTGACAAACAAATTAAAAATATGAAAGAAAACTTCCTTAGTTTTTTCTTTTTTACTTAAGAATTGAATGTCATCAATTAAAAGAACATCAATATCACGATAATGATCTTTTAAATTTTCAATATTACTTTCTTTAATTGCTTTAACATATTCTTCAAAAAAATCATCAGCTGTCAAATATAAGACTTTTAAATTCTTTTGATTGAATCGAATATCATTACCAATAGCATGAAGAAGGTGAGTTTTTCCAAGACCTGATTTACCATAAATAAATAATGGGTTATAACTTAAACCAGGGTTTTTAGCGATAACCATAGCGGCTGTAAAAACTTCTCTATTGGAATTATCACTAACAACGAAATTATCAAAAGTATATTTTGGATTTAGATTTGAAACAAAAGGTTTAGTTTCATTTTCAAAAATATTCTTTTTACTTTCTTCATCCATTGCACTTTTAGTTGTGACGACGCATTTAAAATTACTTTGGGTAATATTATAAATAACTTCATTTATTAAATCTAAATAATTATTCGTAATTGTCGTTGCACAAAATTTATTATTGACAGTTATATAAATAGTGTCATTTACAATATTATAAATACTACTTGAATAGAAGATAGTATCAAAAAAACTTTTATCTTTAATATTATGTTCTAACATGACCAGGGCTTGATCCCATATTTCTTTATACTTATCCACGTTTATTGTCATATTTTTATCTCCCCTTAAAATTATGCACATTGATATCATATCATATTTAATGTTAATTAACATTACTTTTTTTGTTAATTTTGAGTTATCCACAATTAAAAAATGGCAAAAAATATTAAAAAATCAGTGATATTAACATTTTATCCACATTTATCAACATAAATTTATTTGTGGATAAATATTGTTGTTAATTATTGTGATGTGAATTGTGAATAAGTAAATGTGAATAAAAAAAGATATCCACAACGAAAAATATTGATAATTTCAAGAGATTTTGTTTTATCCACATAATTAATGTTAATAATTAACAACGATGTTAATAATAAAAATCCTTTTAAATATTATATATTTAATTGACAAACCCGTTATTTTTCTATATAATTATTTCGCGTATCAATCTAAATTCGGAGGTGTATATTATATGAAAAGAACGTATCAACCAAGCAAAAGAAAACATATCAAGACTCATGGTTTCCGTGCACGTATGGCTACTCCAAACGGTCGTAAAGTTTTAGCTAGAAGACGTGCTAAGGGAAGAAAAGTATTAACTGCTTAATTAAAATACCACTAGCCAAAAACTAGTGGTTTTTTAAAATTATTAAAGAATGAAAAAAGAAAATCGTTTATTAAGCAATGACGATTTCAAACGAGTTATTGATAAAAAAAATAGTTTTTCAAACTCGAGTTTTGTTTTTTACTATTTGCAAAATTCTTTGAATAAGATACGTGTAGGTATATCTTGCAGTTCAAGAATTGGTAATGCAGTAGTAAGAAATAAAATCAAACGACAAGTTCGCATGATGTGCAACACAAATTTTGACAAAACTTGTTCTTTTGACTTTGTGATTATTATCCGTCAAGGATACAAAAACAAAAATTTTGCTCAAAATAAAGATGAACTAAATTATCTTTATACTAAATTTAAAAGAAAGGAAATAATCTAAGCAAAAGATTATTAGGTGATTTTAAATGAAGTTATTAAAAACCTTTGCTATTTGTTTTATTGCTTTCATTGCTGTTGCTATTACCGGTTGTAACAATAGTTTTTGTAGCGATGTAGATAAAGCAAATATTCAAGAAAAAATGTTAGAAAACTTTGAAAACGGAAAATTTGATGGTTTCTCTTTAACTCAAGAATCTTGGGATAAATTTGAAGAAGAAATCAAAGATAAAACTCCGGAAGAACAATTACAAGCTAAAAAAGATAAAGTTGATGAAATTTATAAAAAGGAACACCCTAAGGCTTGTTTAACAATTGGTGATACAAAAGATCCAATTACAGGTGCTGTTATTGAAGGTAAAACTTGGGGATTTGCATTCTCTAAATATGGTGGTTTTATTGAAGGGTTATTAGTTTATCCTATCGCTTCTTTATTAATTTTATTAGCTGGTTTATTTAAAGTTCCTGGCGTAGCTCAAGTACTTGCAATTATTATTGGTACTTTTGTTATTAGATTAGTTGTTGTTTTATTAACGTACAAACAAACACTAGCTTCACAAAAAATGCAAATGTTACAACCAGAAATGAATGCTTTAAATGCTAAATATGCAGGCTTAAATGATGCAAACTCTAAAAATAGAAAAGCAATGGAAATGATGGCTTTATACAAGAAATACGATATAAATCCATTAACTTCAATGATTGGACCATTCTTAACATTACCTATTTTCATTTCTATGTATGGTGCTGTTCAAGCTTCAACTGTTTTAAGAGAAGGTGAAATTTTTGGAATTTCATTAGGTCAAACATTAAGTTCGGGTATTTTAACATTCAATTGGTTTGCAATTGTTTTATTTATTTTAATGATTGCTACTCAATTCTTAGCAATGAAGATTCCAACATGGTTAGCTAAGAAAAAACAAAAGCATCAAAATCCATATCAAACTAAAGATGCAATGGCATCAACACAAAACATTATGTTATATGTTATGTTATTTATGATCGTCTTTGTTGGTTGGATGTTACCAATTGCTATGACAGTATATTGGGTAAGTTCTTCAATCTTCAGTATTCTTCAATCTTTATTAATGCAAAACGCTATGAGTAAACCAACTTCTAAAAACGATACTAAATCTTCACCTTTAGATCAATTAAGAGGTTAATAAGATGAAAAAGTATACCGGAAAAACTTTAGAAGAAGTTTTAACTAAAGCTAGCGAAGAATTATTAGTTGATAAAGAAAGTATTAAATATGAAATTTTAGAAGAAAAAAAAGGTTTATTTACCAAGAAAATTGAAATTGCTGTTTATGAAATAAGTGATGTTATTGACTTTAGTAAACAATATTTACAAGATATTATTACCGATTTAGGCTTAGAAGTTGAATTTAAAGAAAGATATGAAGAAGGAATTATTCATTTAACAATTAATTCTTCACATAATTCAATTTTAATTGGTCGTAATGGTCGTAGTCTTCAAAGTTTAAATGAATTAGTTCGTAATGCTATTTATCATCATTTTAAAGAAAGATATCGTATTTTATTAGATATTAATGAATATAAAGATGAAAAATACGCTAAACTTATTCGTATTGCTAAAAGTGTTGCTAAAGAAGTTAAAAGAACAAAAGTGGCAGCAACTTTAGATCCAATGACAAGTGATGAAAGAAGAGTTATTCATAACGCTTTATCGAATTTCAAAAATATTAAAACTGAATCAAATGGAAAAGGTCATCATCGTCAAATAACAATTTATTACGTTGAAGATTAATTGAAAAGTACACTCTCATAGTGTACTTTTTTACTTATTATAAGTATAATTATATTGATATAAAGGATGTGATTTTATGTTAAATGATACAATAGTAGTATTATCTACTCCACCTATGCAAAGTGCTATTGCTTTAATTAGAATGTCAGGTAAAGAATCATTTAAAATATTAGATAAAATATTTTCAAATCATAAAGATAAAGATCTTCTTTTTGGAAGAATTGTTGATGAAAACGAAATTGTCGATGAAGTAGTTGTTTTAAAATATAAAGGACCATTTTCATATACCGGTGAAGATGTTGTTGAAATCTCTTGCCATGGTAATTTAATTATTGTTAATCGTATTATTGAGTTATGTATTAAATATGGTGCTCGCATGGCCGAAAAAGGTGAATTTACTAAAAAAGCCTTTTATAATGGAAAACTTGATTTAGTTCAAGCAGAAGCTGTTCATGATATTATTACTTCACGTAGTAAAGAATCCATAACAATGTCTTTAAATGGTTTGAATGGTCAATTATCAAACGAAATAAAAAATTTAAAAGAAAAGGTTGTTAATATTATGGCTAATATTGAAGTTAATATTGACTATCCTGAATATGATGATGTTGTTGAATTAACAAATGAATTGATTAAACCACAAGTTGTAGCTTTATTAAACAATGTTGAACATATTTTAAATAATGCTAAAATTGGTAAAATTATTAAGGACGGTGTCAAAGTTGCCATTATTGGTCGTCCTAATGTTGGAAAATCATCATTATTAAATGCTTTAATTAAAGAGGATAAAGCGATTGTTACTAATATTGAAGGAACAACAAGAGATATTGTTGAAGGAAGCATTAATATTAAAGGAATTAATTTTGATTTCTTAGATACGGCTGGAATTCGTGAAGCTAAAGATTTAGTTGAGCAAATTGGCATTGAAAAATCACGTAAAATTGTTGAAACAGCTGATATTACTATTTTAGTTTTAGATGGAAGCCAAGTCTTAACTAACGAAGATCAAGAATTATTAAAACTTGTCGAAAATAAACCACATATTATTGCTATTAATAAAAAAGATTTAAATGATAAATTTGAAATTGATGGAATTAATATTAGTGCTTTAAATAAAGACATAAGTTTATTAGAAGAAAAACTTGTTGAATATGTTGGTGTTGATATTCAAGAATATAAAAATGAAGCTTTACTTGCTAATGCTCGTCAAATCGGTTTAATGAATAACGTTAAACAATCGTTAATTGAAACACTTCATTCATGTGAACAATATTTACCAACAGATTTAATTGAAATTGATTTAAAGAAAGCGTTGGATGCTATCTTAGATATTTTAGGAGAAACATCAAAGGTCAATCTAGATCAAGAAATATTCTCCAAATTTTGCTTAGGGAAGTGATTAATATGTTATATGATACACATTGCCATTTAAATGATGAAAGTGTTTATGAAAATGTTGAACAATACTATCAAAATTGTTTAACTTATGGAATTGATAAAATTAATGTTATTGGATATGATGTCGATTCATGTAAACGTGCTATTGATATTGCGAATAAATATCCAAATTGTTATGCCGTAATCGGAATGCATCCATCAGAAATTCCAAATAATAACGATTTTTTTAGTCAAATTGATGAACTATATCAAGAAAAACGTATTGTAGCTGTTGGCGAGGTTGGCTTTGATTATCATTATGGTAAAGAAAGTAAAGAAAGACAAAAAGAAGTTTTTGTTTATTATATAAAAAAAGCCAAAGAGTTAAATTTACCATTAGTTGTTCACTCTCGCGATGCTCATTTAGATACTCTTAATACATTAAAAGAATATAAAGATTATTTAACGAAAGTTGTTATTCACTGTTATTCATATTCTAAAGAAGTTTTAAAAGATTATTTGGATTTAGGTTGTTATATTTCTTTGGGTGGTGTTGTTACTTTTAAAAATGCGAAGACATGTAAAGAAGTAGCATCAATTTGTCCTCTTGATCGTTTAATGCTTGAAACTGATTCACCATATTTAACCCCTGTTCCATATCGAGGACAAGTTAATGAGCCAAGTTATGTTCGTTTTGTTTTGGATGAAATTGCTAGTATTAGAGAAATGGATAAAGATGAGTTAAGTAAAATTTTATATAATAACTCATTAGCATTTTTTAATATAAAATGAAAAAGATTAAGGAAGTAATTATAGTTGAAGGAAAGCATGATATTGATTTTTTAAAATCATTTCTAGATGCTGATTTTATTAAAACCGATGGTACTTCTCTTCCAAAAGAAACAAAAGAATTAATTAAAAAAATGAGTGACCGAGGAGTAATTGTCTTAACCGATCCAGATAGTCCTGGAGAAAAAATTCGTAAAGAGGTAAATGAATTAGTCAAAAATTGTAAACATGCTTTTATTCGTGCTAAAAATGCCCGTTATAAACATAAAGTTGGTGTTGAACATACAACGAAAGAAGAAGTCCTTGAAGCTTTAGAAAATTTAATTAGTTATCAAGATTATCATGAAAATATTACTAGTGTCGATTTATTAAATTTAGGCTTAATTGGTCAAGAAAATTCAAGTGAACTTCGTTATAAATTACAAGAAAAACTTCATTTAGGAAATGGTAGTGCTAAGACTTTTCTTAAACGAGTTAACATGTTAAATATTGACTATCAAAGATTAGAAAAAGAGGTGAAAAATATTAATGAAGAATGTAGCAACAGTTAAAAAAACTAACGAAATTATGGTAGAATTTGGAATTTATCCTAAGAAAAACTTTGGTCAAAATTTTATTGTTGTTCCTAAAACAGTAATCGATATTGTTGAAAATAGTAAGATTGATCAAGATGCTACGATAATTGAAATTGGTCCAGGTGTTGGAGCCTTAACTGATGTCTTACTTGATCGATTTAAAAAAGTAATTTGTTTTGAAATCGATAAAACATTAATAACCCCTTTAAAAGAAACATTTAAAGAGTACACTAATTTTGAATTATACAATGAAGATATTTTAAAAGTTGATTTAGTATCTTTCATTGAAAAAAATCTTAAAAATGAAAAAGTTGTTGTTGTCTCAAATCTCCCATATTATATTACTAGTGAAATTTTAATTAAATTATTTCAATGCCCGAATGTTTTAAAAGTAGTTGCGATGATGCAAAAAGAAGTAGCACATCGAATTTTAAAATCGGACAAAGGTAAGGACGAAAATGAATTAACCATTTTAGCCAAACATTACACTTCTTTTAAACTCATAAAAGAAGTTTCAAAAAATGATTTTTTTCCTAAACCATCAATCGATAGTAGTGTTTTGTTATTTGATTTAAAACAAAATGTTAGTGATATTACTTCAATTGTTAAAACCTTATTTAAACAACGTCGTAAAACTATTTATAATAATTTAATTGAAGTTTATGATAAACAATTAGTTTTGAAGTGCCTAAATGATTTACATATTAATGTTTCATTACGTCCTGAAACTTTGGATATGATTGATATTGAAAGAATTAATGCTTATTTAAATCAAAAAATGTATTTTGCTCCTTGCAAAATTAATTTAAATTTACAAATTTTCGATAAAGAAAATGAAAAGCATAATTTAAAAAGTATTATGCAAAAATTGAATCTTTTTGATGAAATAATTATTTTTGAAGATAATAAATTAACAATTGAGACATATCCTTTAAAAGTAGCGATGGAAGATAATACTGTTTATAAAACTATTAAAGAAGTTGAAAAAATAATCAATCAGCCAATTAATTTAAATATTAAAATTATTAAAAATATTCCTTCTTTAGCTGGTCTTGGTGGTGGAAGTAGCGATGCTGGTTGTGTCTTAAAATATTTAGCTAATAAATATCACTTAAATGAAGATCAAATGCTCGAAGTTAGTGCTAAAGTTGGAAGTGATATTCCTTCTTTTATTTATGATGGAACAACTTTAATTAGTAAACAAGGTGAAAAGGTTAAGAAAATCGAAGATAATTCAACTTTCTATTATTTATTAATAAAAGATAACTTTGGTATATCAACCAAAGATGCTTATCGTTTATTTGATGAAATGAACGAACATCAAACTTTTGATTTTGCTAGTTTAGAAAAAGGATTAATTAATAATGACTTAACTTTAGTTAATGAAAATTTAAAAAATGATTTATTAAAACCAGCTATTAAGCTTGATAAACGTATCTTAAAAATGTTAAATGAACTACCAAACAGTATGATGAGTGGTAGTGGTTCAGCTATTTTTAAAATTTATAGAACTTTAGAAGAGGCCCAAATTGATTATGAAAAATTGTATAAAAAATATCAATTTATAAAAATACTCCAAAAAGTATAGCAATATTTTATTTTTTGGGTTAGAATAAAATATGGAAAAATGGAGGAAATGAAATGTTAGATAGAACTGTTGTATTTTCTTTAACTGCTAATAAAGGATTAGCTGAAGAAATTGTTGAAAAATTAGGTTTAGATTTAGGTAAATGTGAAGTTCATCACTTTGCTGATGGAGAAATTCTAGTTAACAGTTTACATTCAGTACGTGGTAAAAATGTTTATATTGTTCAATCAACTTGTGCCCCAGTTACTGAAAGATTAATGGAAATTTTAGTTTTTGCTGATTCTTTAAGACGTGCTTCAGCAAATGAAATCAATGTTGTTATCCCATATTTTGGGTATGCACGTCAAGATAGAAAAGCTAAAGCAAGAGAACCAATTACGGCAAGATTAGTAGCTGATCTATTATTAACAGCTGGTGTTCACCGTGTAATTACTTGTGATTTACACGCATCACAAATTCAAGGTTTCTTCTCTTGTCCAGTTGATGACTTATCTTGTATGCCTTTACTTGGAATGTATTTTAGAAAGAAATTCCCTAATGCTGAAGATATCGTCGTTGTATCCCCTGACCATGGTGGCGCTGTTAGAGCTCGTAAATTTGCAACTGCAATTCATGCACCAAATATCGCTATCATTGATAAAAGAAGACCTCGTCCAAACGTTGCTGAAGTAATGAATATTATCGGTGATGTTAATGGCAAAATTGCTATTATGATTGATGATATGATTGATACTGGTGGTACAATTATTGCAGGTGCTAAAGCTTTAAAAGCAAATGGCGCTAAAGAAGTTTATGCAGCATGTACACATGGCGTTTTCTCTAAAGATGCTATAAATCGTATTAATAATGAATCTCCTTTTGAAGAAGTTGTTGTTACTAACACAATCGAAAGAGATTACGATTCTTACGAAAATAACAAAATTCATTCAATTACCGTTGCTAACCTTTTAGCAAAAGTTATTGAACATATTGAAAAAGGTTTAGCTGTTTCAACAGTCTACGACGTTTACAATTGTTAATTTAAAGAGCACAAATGTGCTCTTTTTTTAATAATTAATACTATTAATTATTCGTTATTTTTGGTAAAATGATAATAATGGTTAAAGGAGTTGTATTTATAAATGATTAAAGTTAATACATCAATGTACTACAAGCAAGTAATTACAGCCTTTGTAGTTTCTTTATTTTTAGGATTTGCATTCTTTATGATTTTTAGAAATATTGAAAATATTGGTCCTAATGCTGCTTGGGTTTCTTTCGTTGTCGTTCCAATTTTTATGGCTTTTTATGCTAAAGATATTAATCGTAGTTTTTATCTTTTAGGTGATAAACGTAAAAATCGTTTCCATAAAGGAACATTTGTATTCGCTGGCGATATCGACCAAATTAAACGTGCCGCTGAAAGAGCTAAAAACATTAAAGAAGGCCGCTTGGGAGCTGCGAGAATGAGTTTAGTTGAATATGCATTCAAAGAATATAATAAAGAAAATGCTGAAGTAATCAAAATGTATTTGTATATTCCTGATTCAGTAAATTATCGTTATATTTTATCTCGTATTTTAAGTAACAAAGATCATCGTTTTAAAATTACTTATGCCGAAAAATCACGTGTAATTACAGAATTTCAATCTTAATTATTGCATTTTTTAATAATATAGAATATACTAATTATGCCATTACAATATTCGGCTATGAACCAGGTCAGGATCGGAAGGTAGCAGCCTTAAGTAGTTAGAGTATGTGTAGTGGCATTTTTTTATGGAGGTAAGAAAATGGATAAGCGCTACAAAGAACTTCAAGAATGTGCCACTTTTAAACAATTGTTAAGTGTTGTTAATAAATATGAAAAACGTAAGATGGTTAATTATTTATCACTCTTTTTACCTCTTATTATTTTGAGTATTGTTTTTTATGTAGGAGTTATTTTATTAATTGTCTTTGCAATTAAACAATATGAATTACAATTAATTTTAACATTCACAATTATTTATTTATTATGTGGCTATGGAATATATATTAAATATTTTGCGTATGCTCTTTTTAAAAAGGCTCGTTTAAAGGAATTAAAGCATTATGAACAAATTCATGAATGAGGCTTTAAAAGAAGCAAAAAAAGCATATAAAAAAGATGAAGTACCTGTCGGATGTGTAATTGTTAAAGATAATAAAATTATTGCGCGTGCTCACAATTTGAAAATGAAAGAACAATCCGTAATTTCACATGCCGAAATTAATGCGATTAAAAAAGCTAGTAAGAAATTAAAGGAAATGTATTTAATAGATTGTGATATGTATGTTACTTTAGAACCATGTACGATGTGTTCGGGAGCAATTATTCATTCAAGATTACGCAAAGTATATTTTGGAGCTTATGACAACAAAACTGGTGCCATTGTTTCCAAAAGTCAAATATTAGATCAAGATTTTCATAATCATCATGTTTTATATGAAGGTAATATAATGCAAGATGAGTGCTCAAAAATATTAAAAGAATATTTTAAAGAAAAGAGGGAGAAACATCATGGCTTATAAAACTTTATATCGTTTATACCGTCCACAAACTTTTGATGAAGTTGTCGGTCAAAAATACGTTATTCAAACTTTAAAAAATTCGATTAAAGAAAATCATGTTGCTCATGCATATTTATTTACTGGACCTCGAGGAACAGGTAAAACAACAATTGCTAAATTATTAGCTAAAGCTTTAAATTGCACTGATGAAAATAAACCATGTGGTAAATGTCCAAATTGCCAAGCAATTAAAAATGGTACTTTCCCTGATGTTATTGAAATGGATGCTGCTAGTAATAATGGTGTTGATGAAGTGCGTGATTTAATCGATAAAATTCGTTATGCTCCTATTCAAGGAAAATATAAAGTTTATATTATCGATGAAGTTCATATGATGTCAACTTCAGCTTTTAATGCTTTATTAAAAACCTTAGAAGAACCACCTGCTCATGTTGTTTTCATTTTAGCAACAACTGATCCACAAAAAGTATTACCAACAATTGTTTCACGTTGCCAACGCTTTGATTTTACAAGTTTATCAATGGATGATATTATCAATCATTTACGTTTTGTTTTAAATAACGAAGGCATTAGTTATGATGAAGAAGTTTTACCACTTATTGCTTCTTTATCAAATGGTGGAATGCGTGATGCTTTAGGTATTTTAGATCAAGTAATTGCCTATGCAGGTAAAAATATTCAATTGCATCATGTTGAAGAAATTTATGGTGTTGTTTCAATTAGTGAAGCAATTAATTTTATTAATAATGTTAGTAATCAAAATTATCAACAAATAATTAATGATATTAAAAAATTTGATCAAAAAGGAATTGATATTCAACGTTTTAATAATGATTTGATCGATATTTTAAAAGATATTGTTATTTATAATAAAACAAAAAACATATCATTAATGAATCGTTTAGATAAATTTTCAATTGATAAAATTGAAATTATATCAAGTAAAAAAGCGCTTAAATATATAGATGAATTAGTTGAGGCATCAAGTATCTATCGTCAAGTAAAATCACCGATTGCTTACTTTGAAGTTACTATCTTAAAAATGTGTAATATTGAGACAAAAGATGATGAAGTAAAAGAAATTCAACACGTAGTTAAAGAAGAAAAAGTACAAGAAAATAAGGTAGAAATTAAAACTCAAATCATTGAAGAACCTATTGAAATTATTCAAAATGAAAGTGATGAAAGCGCTAATTATATTGAGCCTGTTAAAGAACCTATCAAAGAAGAAAAAAAGACTGTTACTCATGAAGTTAATGGTAGTGTTGAATTTTCATTAGATGAAATTTTAAACATTTTAGTTCAAGCTAATAAAGAAAATAAATTAAAAATGTTAAGTAAATGGGAAACGTTAAGAAAGTATAAGTTGCAACCTAAATATCAAAAAGCCGTTAGTTTACTTGATGGTGGCTCTCCGATTGCGGTTGCTGATGATGGTATTATTTTATCTTTCTCTTCTAAAGCCCAAGCTGAATTAGTTAATCAAATTAAAAACCAAAATATCATTATGACTTTCTTCAAAGAAGAGTTTTTACAAAAAGAATATTATTTCTATGCGGTTAGTGATGATGAATTTAAACAAATTAAAATTGAATTTGTCACTCGTCAAAAAACTAATACTTTACCTCCACCTCACAAAATTTGCCCACCAAATTTAATGGTTGAGGAAAAAGAAGATGAAGATGTTTTAAATTTAAAGAAGTTTTTTGGTGATGATTTGGAGGTTGTTGATTAATGAACTATCCTACTAAATTTGAATCATTAATAAAATCATTACAAAAACTTCCTGGTGTTGGTCGTAAATCGGCTGAAAGAATGGCTTTCCAAATTTTAAAAATGAAAGAGGACCAAGTAAAAGAAATTAGTGATTCTTTAATTAACGCTAAACAAAAATTACATTATTGTCCTAATTGTGGAATGTTAACTGATTTAGATGAATGTAATTTTTGTAATCAAACCGATTTAGATAAAATTATGATCGTTGTTCAAACAACAAAAGATGCTTACACTTTTTTAAATATGGAAGATTATAAAGGTTATATCCATGTCTTAAATGGAGCAATCGATGTTCAAGGTGGTATTGGTCCTAGTGAATTAAATCTTTCTACTTTAAAAAGACGCATTCAAGAATTAGACATTAAAGAAGTAATTGTTGCAACCAATCCTGATGTTAAAGGTGAAACAACAGCCCAATATATCAAAGCGTTATTAGATAAAACTGGGGTAATGATTACCCGTTTAGCGTATGGATTACCTGTTGGTTCTAACATTGATTATATTGATGAAATAACAATTAAGCGAGCTGTTGATGGACGTATTAAATTATAGAAGTGTTTTTCACTTCTATTTTTTTATTCATTTTTGTCTTTTTTTAAATGGCTATTTGGTGTATAATAAACGTAAATTAGACGTAGTATTATTAATAAAATAGGAGGTATCACTATGCCAGAAAATAATTTAATTATTATTGGTGGTGTTGTAGTAGCAATTATTATTGTTTTACTCATTAGCCAACAAGCTTTTAAGTATTTAAAAAGTAAAAAAGAAAAAGAACTTATTTCTTTAGCTAAAGAAGAAAAAGTAGAAACTGCTGTAGTTGAAAAAACTCAATCAGTTGAAGAAGAAACACCAGTTGTTGAAGAAGTCAAAGAAACTGAAACTGTTACCGAAGTAAAAGAAGAAACTAATGAAAGTGATGAAGAAGTTAATGAAGTAGAATTAGTTAAAAACGCTACTATCACTGAAGAAGCATCTTTCTTAGGACTTGATGTAATGTATAATCGTAGTTTTAAAGCTAAGGTAATTCAATCTAGTGATGATGTTAAACGTTATTATAGCGAACTTAAAAATGAACTTTTATCTTATAAAGGAATGAAAGCTCGTTTAAGTTGGGATAAAGAAAGCTTTAATATTGGTCGAAAATATTATGCTCGTATGTCAATTAAAGGTAAAACTTTAATGCTTTATTTAGCTCTTGATCCAAATGAATATTTAGATACTAAGTATTTAGTTGAAGATAGTTCAGAAGTTGCTAAATATGAAGATGTTCCTACTCTATACCGTATTAAAGGTGAACGTCGTTTAAAATACGCTAAAGAATTAATCGCCATTATGATGCAAGAAGTTGTTAAAAATGAAATTGAACCAGTCGATTATTGCTATCCTTATGAAGAAACTGATGCTTTAATTGAACAAAAATTAATTAAAGTTAAACAAGTTGTTACAAAAGGTACTGTCATTAAAGAAAGAGTTGATGTTGTTGAAGCAAAATCAATGATGAATGATGAAGAAGCTAAAGAGGCAATTGAAATTAAAGAAACTGTAGTAGAAGAAAATAATGACGAAGTAAAAGAAGTTAAAACACCTATTAAAGGTAAAAAAGCAATTATTAATATTGATGAATTATCTCGTAACTTTAAAGCTAATGATGTTGTTACTTTAGAAGCTTTAAAGGCTAAAAAATTAGTTAATAATAATGTTGGCTTTATTAAGGTTTTAGCTCGTGGTTATATTGATAAACCATTAGTAGTTGAAGCAAATGATTACAGTTTAGATGCTGTTAAGATGATTACTATTACTGGTGGTAAAGCAATTCAAATTAAGTAAGAAAAGAGTGTTAGTTTTTTACTAACACTTTTTTGTGTTTTAATTTTAATAAAATTAAGTTATAATAAAATCATGTTAGAATGGAGCGATAAAATATGTCTTTATTTATTTCAATTGAAGGACCAGAAGGAAGTGGCAAAACTACGATTGCCAATCTTTTATGTGCTTATTTAAAAGAAAAAGGTTATCAAATAGTTTATACTCGTGAACCAGGTGGCAGTGTTATTGCTGAACAAATTAGAAATATTGTTTTGGATAAACAAAACACTAAAATGGATTCACGAACTGAAGCGCTTTTATTTGCAGCTTCACGTAGACAACATTTAGTTGAAAAAGTTATTCCAGCCTTAAATGAAGGAAAAATTGTTATTTGTGATCGTTTTATTGATTCATCACTAGCATATCAAGGAAAAGGCCGTAATTTAGGAATTGATGAAATATATAATGTCAATTTATTTGCTACAAATGGTCTTCTTCCCGATTTAACATTATATTTTGATATTGATGTTGAACAAGGATTAAATAGAGTTTTTAAAGATAAAAATCGTGAAGTAAATCGTCTTGATGTTGCTGCTGTTAATTTTCACCGTGTTGTAAGAGAAGGATATTTAGAAGTCTTAAAAAGATATCCTGATCGTATTAAATTAATAGATGCTTCAAAAACAGTTGATGAAGTATTTAAACAAGCGAAAGAAGTAATTGATCAATGTTTAAAGAAGATTTAAAAAATAGTCAACCGGTTATTTATCAAACTTTATTTAATGCATTTAATTTAAAACATCAATCCCATGCTTATTTAATTAATGGCGATAAAGAACAAGACGTTTTAGATTTAGCTAAATTCATTGCTAAAAGTTTTTTATGTTTAGATAATGAAGTTTTAGCGTGTGAAAAATGTAATAATTGTAAACGAATCGATGATAATAGTTTTTATGATGTCCATCTTATTGATGGTTCTAAAGAAACAATTAAAGATCAAACGGTTAAAGAGTTAAAAAAAGATTTAACTTTATCATCACTAGAAAATAATAAAAGTATTTATATTATTCATTTAATTGAAAATGCCTCATTAAAAACAATTAATAGTTTATTGAAATTTTTAGAGGAACCAGAAGACAATGTTATTGCCATTATTACTACCAATAATTTAGCAAAAGTATTGCCAACAATTATTTCTCGTTGTCAATTACTTCGCTTAAAAAGTGCTAATAAAGAAGTCTTTTTAAACCGTATGGTTAGTAATGGTGTTAATAAAGAAGAAGCAACGATAGTTAGCTATTGTTATGATGATAAAATTAATTATCAAGAAGTATTAGAAGATAAACGTTTTAATAAAATAAAAGATTATGCCTATGATTACATTAATGATATCTTCAATAATCTAGATGATTTAATTTATTTAATGAGCACTGATATTGCTAAAAACTTAATGAATCGTGAAGATGTATCATTATTTTTAGATATTGTCATTGCTATTTTAAAAGATCTATTAAATGAAAATAGTGTCTTTAATTTTAATAAAAATTTAACGATTAACGATATTGTTAAAGTGTTAGATTTATTATATTTATATCAAGGAAAATTAAGTAGTAACGTTAATGTTTTATTACTTTTAGATAGTTTAAGTTATCAAATTAGGAGGTGCTTAGATAATGAGTGAAAATAATCAACAACAATACGTTGTCAGCATTGCTTTTTTACCAAGTTCAAAAGCATATTATTTTTCAAGCGAAACAAACGATTTAAAACCTTTGGATTTTGTTGTCGTTGAAACAATTCGTGGATTAGAATTAGGTCAAGTTGTTAAAGATGTTGAACTAATCGAAGAAGTAAATTTAAAATTCCCTTTAAAACCAATTGTAAGAAAAGCAACAGAAGAAGATATTAAACAGTATTATCGAAATGTTGAAGATGCTAAAGAAGCTTTTAAAGTAGCTGAAGAATGTATTGCAAATTTAAAGTTAGACATGCGTTTATTAAGCGCCGAATATACTTTAGATCATAGTAAAGTTAATATCGTCTATGTTTCTGAAGCAAGAGTTGATTTTAGAGAATTATTAAAAGATCTAGCTTCTAAACTAAAATGTCGAATTGAATTACGCCAAATTGGTACAAGAGACCGCGCTAAAGTAATTGGTGGGATTGGTACATGTGGATTACCTCTTTGCTGTTCATCTTTTTTAGGAGAATTTGATGGTATTTCTATTAATATGGCTAAAAACCAATTCTTAGCACTTAATATTCAAAAATTATCAGGACATTGTGGTAAACTTATTTGTTGTTTAAAATATGAAGATGATTTATATACTGAATTACGCAAAGGTTTACCAAAAATTAATCAAAAAGTTAAGTATAATGGCATAATTTATAAAGTTACTTCAATTAATGTTTTAACAAACAATGCTCATTTAGAACACGAAGATGAATCATTAGATTTAAAACTAGATGATTTAATTCGTATTTATAAAATTGATAAGGAACAACAAAATGGCTAAATTATTTGTTGTAGCAACACCGATTGGTAATTTAAGTGATATTACTTCTCGAGCATTACAAACATTAAACGAAGCTGATATCATCGCTTGTGAAGATACAAGAGTAACTTTAAAACTTTGTAGTCATTTTAATATATCTAAAACTCTTATTTCCTGTCATGAACATAATGAATTTAATGTGTATAGTCACATAATTGATTTAATAATGGATGGGAAAAAGGTCGCCTTAGTAAGTGACGCTGGTTATCCAGGAATTAGTGATCCAGGAAGTATTCTTATTAAAAACTGTATTAATAAAGGAATTGATATTGAAGTTATTCCAGGACCATGTGCTATTATTAATGCTTTAGTAGGTAGTGGACTAGATACAACTCACTTTTATTTCCATGGATTTTTACCTTCGAAAAGCAGTGATCGTAAAAAGGAAATTCTTCAATTAAAAGATAAACCTGAAACAATGGTTTTCTATGAATCCCCTCATCGCATTAATGATACATTAGTTGAATTACTTGCTTTACTTGGTAATCGTTATGCATGCGTATGTCGAGAATTAACTAAAAAGCATGAACAATATATAAGAGGATATTTAGAAGACTTAGTTAACCTTGAATATAAGGGAGAAATTGTTATAGTTCTTGAAGGAAAACAAAAAGAAGAAGTCGTTGTAACAAGCATTGAAATTATCGCTAAAGTCAATGAATTTATTTCTTTAGGATTTAGCAAAAAAGATGCGATTAAAGAAGCTGCCGATACTTTAAATATTGGAAAAAACGAAGTTTATCGTATATATCATTCATAAAAAAATTAAGAAGATCTTTTGGTCTTCTTTTTTTAATAAACTTATTTAAAAAGTGTTCAAACTTTAACAATTAGTGTTCAAGTTGATGAAAACAGTGTTCAAGTTAGCAAAAACAGTGTTCAAACTTCAATAATTAGTGTTGAACTTAAGATAATAAGAAAAATATATATTATTTTAATATACAGCAATATAATATAAGTGTAAGAGGTGATTAAAATGGGGAATAAAATAACTTTAACAATGAAAATAGATAAGGAATTAAAAAAGGAAGTCTCAACGATATTTAAAAATTTAGGATTAGATATGACGACGGCTACTACTATTTTTTTCAAGCAAGTTCTTAGATGTAATAGATTACCATTTGAAGTTAAGTTAGATGTACCAAATCAAGAGACACTAAAAACAATTGATGATTCAAGAAATAAAAAAAATTTAAGTGAAGAATTTACAAGCATAGACAATTTAATGAAAACTTTAAATGATTAAAACTAGGTATGTCAATAAATTTTAAGAGAATTATATGCCTAAAATGACTAAAAAATAAAGACAAAAATTGTTATTAAGTAAGCTATTAATATTATAATTGTTGTAGAAAGGCTTATGGTTATATCATGCATAAAGTAATATAATTTTATGCTTATTAAAGGAGATATAAATATGACTAATATTGTAAAAAAGATTTCGTGTAATTCCATATGTGATAGCAACTTGTTTTTGAGAAAACTTTGGAGTGAATTGGAAGAAGGAAACGGGTGGAACTTACTTGTTTATGGAAAAAATCAAAAAATTTTTTTAGGATCATCAAATTATGGAATGGTTAGCTTTGACTATGAAAAAAGAGGATGTATTAACAATATTTATTTTGATAATGTTGCAAAAAAAGATGTGGATTTTGTTAAAAGGGCAATAGATAATGCCAAAAATATTGATGATTATTGTGTATATTATATTAAAATTGAGTTACCTTTTTTTGTTTGCGATATTTATGATGATAAAACATATACAATAATTTATAACGAAAATAAAAAGAGTTACATATATAGCAAAATTAAGGCCTATTCAATGAAAGATTTAAACTTTTTGTTATCAAACAAATTGTCAGCATTAAGAGCTTTATTTTCTATTTATGTAAATAAAGCATTTCCACTAAATAGATTTAATGTCTTTGTTTCTAAAGTGGAAGAAAGAAAAAGATTAGATGATAGTCAAAGCTTTATGTCACAAAATGATTATTATATAATACCTAGAGAAGGATTAATTTTTGCTGATTTAATTATTAGCAAGGAAAGCTATTCACGTGAAGTTAGAATGTTAATAAATTCTATTCATCAATATTATTTTGCTATTTCACAAGAGGAAATGAATAAAGAAAATATTGTTGATAGATTGAGTTGTATTAATGTGGCAAATTCAATTATGGTCAGCGCATTAGAACCATTAGCTAGTTTGGAAAAATGTTCTACTACAGTTTGTGAAAACAGCAATCAAAAAAATTTTTCGGTTGTTAAAAAAATGAAACAACTATTATCTAGATATTTAGATGAAGGTGTAGTGTGGTATTTTATGAAAAATTATTACGAAGAACGTTCGAAGTTTTTCCACGAAGGGAAAAGACAATCAGAAGAATATTATATAGGTATTTGTTGGCCGCAAATTGACGAAACGGATGGTAGAAATATTTTTGTTCCAAGATTAAGTATCGATTATAATTTACTTAACTTTGTTAATTTTGTTATACAACAAAGAGTTTACGATATTATTCTAGATAATATTATGTAAATTGATATATTTACAAATGAAACAACATTTTTTAGTTTAAGTATGTAATAAAGAATTAGCATATTAATCAATTTTTAATTTCTTGGAAGAGATAGTCTTATATGATATAATACAAGAGCAAATATTAAGAAATGGATGGTGGGTGTGAAATTTCAAAAACTATTTTACATTAGTATAAATAATAATGTTTTATTAGATAATGTCCAAAAAATGTATTGTAAGATAAATAGTTGTGTTTTTTGGTTTTTTAAAATATATAAATAATGCAGTTTAGAATAAAGGAGAAATTATCATGGCTAAACCATTCGTTAAGTGGGCAGGCGGAAAAGAAAAAGAATTAAATTTAATTTTAGAAAAATTGCCTGATAAAATTAATAATTTTTATGAACCTTTTGTGGGCGGAGGGGCCGTCTTTTTTGCTATAAAAGATTTAAATATTGATGGTAATAGATATATTAACGATAAATCTATTGAACTTATAACTCTATATAATAATATAGCTAAAAATGACTCTGTATTTTTTGATTATTTAAATCAATTAAATCATAATTGGGAATTACTGTCTGAAATAGTAAAAAGTAATGGTGAGGAATTATTGGAGTTTTATTATAATTATAAAAAAGGTACTAATAATTTGGTACAGTTACGCGATTCAATTAACAATTTTATTTTTAATCATCATAATAATTTTAATGGCATGTTAAATGATGATTTTAATATTCAAATAGATGATTTTTATTTAGAGATAGTTAATGCATTGATAAGAAAAATAAAAAGAATATGTAATTTGGAAACAAATTCTGATTTTGGAAAAAGCAATGTATTAGAAAATATAGAAACAGCATTTAAATCAGCTTTTTACACTCATTTTAGAAAGTTGTATAATGAACGATCAAGAAATTCTGAGCTATCAGAAATAATAACTAGTGAAAAAGCAAGCGCTATTTTTTATTTTTTGAGAGAATTTTGTTATGCTTCTATGTTTAGGTATAATAAGCGAGGAGATTTTAATGTTCCTTATGGTGGAATGGCTTACAACAAAAAAACATTTTCAAACAAAATAAATCAAATTAAAAACAAGGAATATCAGCAATATATTTTAAATAGCACTATTTATAATCAGGATTTTGAAGATTTCATTAATAATAATATTCCTCAAGAAGGAGATTTCATTTTTTTGGATCCACCATATGATACAGAATTTAGTGAATATGCAAAGAACTCTTTTGGAAAAGAAGATCAAATAAGATTAGCAGAGTTTTTGTACAATACACCAGCAAAGTTTATGCTTATTATTAAAGAAACGCCATTTATTAGACAATTGTATGATAAAAAAGGATTTAATATAATTGATTTTAATAAAAAATATATGGTTAATTTTCAAAATAGAAATGATAGAGATGTTATTCATTTGATGGTTACTAATTACTAAATAAGGAGGAGAATTTGTATGCCATATACTGATTCGAACGGAAGACTAAGGACATCAGAAGAAGATATTTTGGTTCCAGCATTGAGAATTATACAGGCGCATCCTAATTGTACAATGCGTGATATTAAACAACAAATAAGTAAAAATATGAAATTTTATCCTGCAGATTTAGAACCCTCACCAACAAGAAGAGGAGAATGTAAATATCATCAAATCATAGGAAACTTAATAAGTCATAGAGGCAATAACTTATTTGGCAAATATGTTACAGTGATTGTAACATCTAGAAGAAATGGGAATCAATTTGTTTTAAATGCTGAAGGGAATCAATTTTTAAATGGATTAGATGTAGAAAGTATTTACGAAACAATTGATGAGTATGCGGAAAATGAATATGTTCAAAATGCAGAGAGTTATGATGATACAGTAGATTTATCTAGTCAAAATAATAGAAAACCCGAACTTGGTGGTGGTGTAAAAAACAATAGATATAAAACTAACTCAAAACTTGCAAAAACCGTTTTGAAAAGATGCAATTATAAATGTGAGTATGCAAAATTGATAAATACTGAACATCCTACATTTACAACTAAAGCTAATCTTCCGTATTTGGAAGCACATCACTTAATTCCTATGAAAGCCCAAAAAGATTTTGGTAACTTAAATTTGGACAGAGTTGAGAATATTGTTGGATTGTGTCCACTGTGCCATAGCATAGTCCATTACGGAAGTTTTGGAGAAAAAGAGCGCATATTAAAAGAATTATATAACGATAGAATAAAAGCGTTGAATAATTGTGATCAACCAATTCACATTACTTTTGAAGAATTAATAAACAAGTATTATCAATAAAATCAGGTAAGTTTACTTTATTAGTAGGCTTACCTTTTTTAATAATTAAAAAAACACAATAAAAGCAATAAATATCTTAACTTTTAATAAATAAAATGATAAAATAAAGATAATCAATTTATAACTTACATAATTATATATTAGATAGGAGGACTATATTATGAAAGATTATACCCCTAGTGAATTAAGAAACATCGCCCTTTTAGGCCATCAAGGCGTTGGTAAAACTTCGCTAACTGAATCAATTTTAAAGAAAGCTAATGTTAGTGATAAAAAAGGTTCAGTAGAAGATGGCAATACAGTTTCTGATTACACTAAAGAAGAAAAAAGAGTTAAAAACTCGATTTACGCTACAGTTATTCCTGTAGAATTTAACAATATCAAATACAATTTCATTGATACTCCAGGATTCTTTGATTATGGTGGCGAAGTTAATTGTGCTTTAAGAGCAGCTAGAAGTGCTGTTTTAGTTATTGATGCTGTTAAAGGCGTTGAAGTTGGTACAGTTAAAAACTGGAAATATTTACGTTCTCGTTGCTTACCATCAATTATCTTTGTTAATAAGATGGATAAAGAAAATATTAAATTTGATGAAGTTATTAATAATATTCGTGAACACTTAGATAAACGTGCAGTTCCATTCTGCTGGCCAATTGGTCATGGCAATGCTTTTGAAGGCTTTGTTAACGTTGTTGAAATGAAAGCTCGTTTATATAATGGTGTTGAATGTATCGATGCTGAAATTTGGCCAGAAAGAAAAGACCAAGTTCAATCTTTACATAATATGATTTTAGAATCAGTTGCTAATATTGATGATGAAATTATGATGAAATATTTAGAAGGTGAAGAAATTAGTCACGAAGAAGTAGTTACTACTTTAAGAAAAGGTATTTTAAAAGGTCAATTAGTACCAGTATTAGTTGGTAGTTCTTTAAAAGATGTTGGTGTTAATACTTTATTAAATACAATCAAAGATTATTTACCTTCTGAAGCTGATTTAAAAACTCCTTTCGGTGAAGCTTTAGACGAAGTAGAAATTATTGAACGTAAAGTTGATGTTAATGAACCATTCTCAGCTTATGTCTTTAAAACAGTTGTTGACCCATTTGTTGGTAAGATTTCATTTGTTGATGTTAAATCTGGTAAATTAAGTAAAGACCAAGTTGTTTTAAATGTTAATAAAGAAAAAGAAGAAAGAATTAACAACATTTCATTTATTAGAGGTAAAGAAATGATTGAAACTTCAACGATTAGTGCTGGTGATATTGGGGTTGTTATTAAAGTTGATTCTTTAGAAACTGGTGATACTATTTGTGATCCTAAAAATCCAATTAAATATGAAGAAATGGAAAAATTATCACCAACTATTTACTATAGTTTAGTTGTTAAAAACAAAAACGATGAAGGTAAAATTGCTGATGCTTTAAGAAAGATTGCTAGTGAAGATATGGCAGTTAGTGTTGAAAGAAACAGCGAAGTTAAACAATTAATCGTTGGTTGTCAAGGTCAATCTCATATTGATGTAATTGTTGATAAATTAAAATCAATTTATAATATTGATGTTACTTTAGAAGATGCTAAAATTTCATACCGTGAAACAATTAAAGGTAAAGCCGATGTTGAAGGTCGTTTTGTTAAACAATCTGGTGGTAGTGGTCAATACGGTATTGTTCAAATGCGTTTTGAACCATGTGATAGTGATAGCGAATTTGTAAACGAAGTCTTTGGTGGACACGTTCCAACTAACTATATCCCTGCTGTTCAAAAAGGTTTTGAAGAATCATTAAAACAAGGTGTTCTTGCAGGGTTCCCAGTAATTGGGGTTAAAGCTACTGTTTATGATGGTAAATATCACCCAGTTGATTCTAGTGAATTAGCCTTCAAGATGGCTGCTTCAATTGCCTTTAAAGATGGCTGTAAAAAAGCTCATCCAGTATTATTAGAACCAATTATGCAAATTAAGGTTATTACACCTAATGAATATGTTGGTGATATTATGGGCGACTTATCAAAACGTCGTGGTATTATTGAAGGTATTGAAGTTGTTGGTGATGAACAATATATTACTGCCGAAGTTCCACAAGTTGAACTTCAAAAATATATCATTGATTTAAAAACAATGACTCAAGCTCAAGCAACATTTACAATGAAATTTGTTCGTTATGATGAAGTTCCTACTCATTTAGCAACAAAGATTATTGAAGAAAACAAAAAAGACTAATCATTAAAGCCAGTTTAATTACTGGCTTTTAATATGGTAAAATAAGAGGGGTGATAAAATGATTTACGTTAGTTTAGCTCTTGTCCTTATTGGATTATATTTATATCTTTTTAAAGATGTTATTAAGTTTAAAAATTATTATTTAGGTCGATATTTTAATAAAGTTTTAGGACTATTATTAATACTATTTAACTTAGTTGCATTACTATTGTTTTTAATTTTTAAGGTTGAACATTTTTTCTTAGTTGTTCCGCTTTTAATAAGTTATTTATTAACTAGATCATTTAGTAAAAAGTTTAATAAGTTTATTATCGAAGATAGTGTTTATCCTAAAGATTACTTGATTCAAAAGGTAAGAAAAACCGTTAGAGGAATTATCATTAATAATCAAGATGAGGTGGCAGTTATTCATATTGATTTTATCGATGAACTATTTGGTAAACGAGATCACTTTGAACTTCCTGGTGGTGGAATTGAAAATAATGAAGATCCAATTGAAACTTTACATCGAGAAATTAAAGAAGAACTTGGCTATACCATTAAAGATGTTCATTATTTAATGGATATTGGAATTGAATATCACCCACTTAAACGAATTGATGAAGCTAAAGTTTATGTTGCTTATGTTGATCAACAATGTGAACAAAATCTTCAAGGGATTGAAAATGAAGCTTTTAAAGAAATTAAGTTTGTTAAATTAGGAAAACTATTAAAAATATATAAGGAAAATAAACAAGAAAATGTCGGAAAACTCATTTATCAACGAGATGGATATTTATTAAAATTATTTAGTAAATGTAAATAAAAGAAAGAAGAAATAAATTTTTTCTTCTTTTCTTTTTGACTAGTGATATTTAAATATTATTAATAAATATTTAAAAAGGTTTAAAAAAATGATAAAATATATAAGATTAAGGGAGCGATTATTTATGAAAAAAACATTTTTTATTTCTACACCAATTTATTATGCCTCAGGCAAATTACATATAGGCCATGCTTACACTACTACTATTTGTGATGCAATAGCTCGTTATAAGAAGATGATGGGCTATGATGTTTTCTATTTAACAGGTAGTGACGAACATGGAGAAAAAGTTCAACAAAAAGCTAAAGAACAAGGTATTACTCCAAAAGAATACGTTGATGTTTTAGTTAAAAACGTTAAAGATTTATGGAAAACTTTAAATATTGATTATGATAAATTTATTCGTACAACTGATGATTATCATGAACAATGTGTTGAAAAAATATTCTCATATTTATTAGCCAAAGGTGATATTTATAAATCTGAATATAAAGGCTGGTATTGTACTCCTTGTGAAGCATTTTGGACTGAATCACAATTAAAAGAAAACCATACTTGTCCTGATTGTGGTCGAGAATGTCATACTCAAAAAGAAGAAGCTTACTTCTTTAGAATGTCAAAGTATGCTGATCAATTAATGAAATATTATGAAGACCATCCAGGTTTTATCGAACCAGAATCACGTAAAAACGAAATGTTAAATAACTTTTTAAAGAAAGGCTTAGAAGATTTATGTGTAAGCCGTACTTCTTTTGACTGGGGAGTTAAAGTTAAAGAAGATCCTCGTCACGTTATATACGTATGGATTGATGCTTTAGCAAATTATATTTCAGCTTTAGGCTACAATTCAGATAATACTGAATTATTTGATAAATATTGGCACAATGATGAAAATCATGAAATTGTTCATATTGTTGGAAAAGAAATTGTTCGTTTCCACGTTATTTATTGGCCAATTATGTTAATGGCACTTGGTCTACCTTTACCAACTAAAATTTATGCTCACGGTTGGATTGTTATGAAAGGTGGTAAAATGTCTAAGTCTAAAGGTAATGTTTTCTATCCTGAAACAATTATTGATCGTTATGGTCTAGATGCTTTACGTTACTTTGTAACTAGCGCTATTCCATTTGGCCAAGATGGTTTATTTACACCAGAATTATTCATTGAAAATTTCAATAACGATTTAGTTAATAACTATGGAAATTTAGTTTCTCGTAGTGTTTCAATGATTCAAAAATATTTTAATGGTGTTGTTCCAAACTATGATGGTTGTGTTTTAGAAGAAGACACATCTTTAGAAGAAGAAATTAAAACAAGTGTTAAAAATTATCAACAATACTTTGATCAATTTAGTATTCATTTAGCTCTTAAGGAAATTTTTAATTTATTAGATAAAGCTAATAAATATATTGATGATACTAAACCTTGGGCTTTAGCTAAAGTTAGTGAAGATGTTAACAAATTAGCATCAGTTATGAACCATTTAATTAATGTCATTAAAGTTGCTACAGTTTGTTTACAACCAGTTTTAGTTGAAACAGCTCCAAAAGTTTTCACACAAATTGGTAATACTTATACTTTTGATCAATTATTAGATTTTAGTAATGTTAATGGAAATAAAGTTAATAAAGGGGAAGTTTTATTCCCTCGTTTAGATGTAAATAAAGAAACTGAATATCTTTTAGATTCAATGAAATAAGGGTGATGTAAATGTTTGATTGTATAGTTGTTGGAGGAGGACATGCGGGAATTGAAGCTACATTAAGTGTTGCACGTCGTGGATATAAAGTGGCGTTAGTAACACTTGATATTAATCATATTGGCTCAATGCCTTGTAATCCATCAATTGGTGGTCCTGCTAAAGGAGTTGTTGTCCGTGAAATCGATGCTTTAGGTGGCGAAATGGCTAAAGCAAGTGATGCCACATATTTACAACTTAAAATGTTAAATACTGCTAAAGGTCCAGGTGTTCAATGTTTAAGAGCGCAATCAGATAAATTAGAGTATGCTTGGTATATGCAAAGAGTCTTAAAAAATGAATCAAATGTTACTTTAATTGAAGATATGGCTAAATCATTAATTGTTGAAGATAAAGTTTGTAAAGGATTAGTGTTAGAAAAATTAGGTATAATTTTTGCTAAAACCGTTATTTTAACAACTGGTACTTATTTATCTTCACGTATTTTACGTGGTCATAAATTTAAAATTGAAGGTCCTGATAACCAACGTAGTGCCTTTGGTTTAAGTGACTCATTAAAAGAAAATGGGATTCGTTTAATGCGTTTAAAAACGGGGACTCCTGCACGTTTAGATAAATATTCAATCGATTATTCAAAGATGGAAATTCAATATGGGACAGAATCTCATAATGCTTTTTCCTATTCAACTACGAAATTTATCGATGTTAAAGATCAACATGTTTGTTATTTAATTCACACCAATAAAGATACTCATAATGTTATTTTATCTAATCTAGAAAAATCAGCGATGTATGGTGGAATTGTTGAAGGAGTTGGACCTCGATATTGTCCATCAATTGAAGATAAATTAGTCCGTTTTAAAGATAAAGAACAACATCAATTATTTTTAGAACCAGAATCAGTCCATTTAGACACGATTTATTTACAAGGTTTTTCAACTTCAATGCCTGAAGATGTTCAAGAAAAAATGATTCATTCATTAGAAGGATTAGAAAATGTTAAAATTGTTAAATATGCTTACGCTATTGAATACGATGGAATTGATCCTTTACAACTAAAATATAATCTTGAATTAAGAGAAATTGAAAATTTATTTTGTGCCGGACAAATTAATGGTACATCTGGATATGAAGAAGCTGCTGGCCAAGGATTAATGGCAGGGATTAACGCTACTTTAAAAATTGAAGGAAAAGAGCCATTTATTTTACGCCGTGATGAATCTTATATTGGAGTTTTAATTGATGATCTAGTCACTAAAGGAACGAAAGAACCATATCGTTTATTAACATCAAGAGCTGAATATCGTTTACTTTTAAGACACGATAATGCGGATTTACGTTTGATGGAATATGGTCATAATTTTGGTTTAATTGGTGATGAACAATATGCTAACTTTGTTAGTAAAAAAGAAGATATTGATCAATTAATTGAGTTGTTAAAAGCAGTTAAATTTTCTTTTAAACATCCAATTAATGAAGTCTTAAAAGAAAATAATCTAGCAGTCATTGTTGAATCTTCAAGTGCTTATAACTTATTAAAACGTCCATTTGTAACTTTATCGCTTATTATGCCATTTTTAAATGTTCGTCGTTTATTTAGTGATGAAGTTATTCAAGAAGTTGAAATTCTTGTTAAATATGAAGGTTATATTAAAAAGCAATTAGATGATGCTAATAATATGCGTAAGTTAGAAGATATTAAGTTAGATGTTAATATCGACTATAACAAAATTGATAATTTAGCTTTAGAAGCTCGTCAAAAGTTAAATTTAATCAAGCCTGAAAATATCGGTCAAGCTTCACGTATCAGTGGAGTTAATCCTGCTGATATATCAATTTTAATTATGTATTTAAAACTTAAAGGAGAGAAAATCAATGCCTAAAAGTAATTTTAAAGAAGCCTTAAAGAAACAAAATATTGATTTAAATGAGGAAACAATAAAAAAGTTTGATGAATATTATACTTTATTAGTTAATGAAAATGAAAAATATAATTTAACGGCCATTACCAATGAAGATGATGTTTTTGATAAACATTTTTATGATTCTTTAAGCATGCTTTTTTACTATGACCTTAAGGATAAAAAACTTTTAGATGTTGGGGCTGGCGCTGGTTTTCCGTCGCTTCCATTAAAAATTGTTGAAGATAGTATTGATTTATATGTTTTAGATTCAACCCAAAAACGCATGATGTTTATTGAAATGTTAAAAGAAAAACTTTCATTAAATAAAGTAACAACCTTAGTTGCTCGTGCCGAAGAATATAAAGAACAACAATTTGATATTGTTACCGCTCGTGGGGTAGCCAAATTAAATGTTTTATTAGAAATTTGCTGTGACTTAGTTAAAGAAAATGGTTTAGTAATCTTTTTAAAAGGAAGTAACTATTTAAATGAAATTAATGAAGCAAAGCAAGCCATGAAAACTTTAGGATATACTTTAATTGAAACTAAAGAATATCAAATGTTTGATGATACTACTCATTATTTAGTTACTTTACAAAAGAGTAAAAAACATAGTAATAAGTATCCACGAAGTTACGCTAAAATTAAAAAACAACCACTATAAGGAGGGATAGACAATGGGGAGAATTATCGCGATTGCTAATCAAAAAGGTGGCGTAGGAAAAACTACTACTGCCATATCTTTATCAGCAGCTTTAGCTTATTATAATAAAAAAGTTTTATTGGTCGATATCGATCCACAAAGTAACTCAACACGTGGGGTTGGTTTTGATGCTTCAACGATGGATCAATCAATTTATAAAGCGATTATTTTAGGTGAAGATATTAATCATAATATTGTTAAAACATCAACAACAAATTTAGATTTATTACCATCTTCACTTGAATTAGCGGCAGTTGAAATTGATTTAGCTACAAAAGAAAATAAATTTGAAATTTTAAAAGAACAATTACTTAAAGTAAAAGATAACTATGATTTTATTTTAATTGATACTCCACCTTCACTAGGTATTTTAAGTTTAAACGCTTTAACTTCTTGTGATGGGGTATTAATTCCGATGCAATGTGAATATTATTCGATGGAAGGGTTAGTTATGCTTTTAAATACTATTAGACGTGTTCAACAAAGCCATAATCCAAATATTGAAATTGAAGGTATTTTATTAACAATGTGCGACTTTAGAACTAAATTTGCTTGCGAAGTCCAAAAAGATGTTCGTCAAACATTTAAAGATAAAGTTTATAAAATTGGGATTCCTCGTAATATTAAATTAGTCGAAGCCTCATCAAGAGGAAGAACGATTATTGATTATGATATTAACGCATCAGGTGCGAAAGCATATTTAGAAGTAGCAAACGAGGTGATTAAAGGTGGAAAAATTAGGTAAGGGATTAAAAGATTTATTTAACGATGAATCTTTAAGTAAAAAAGTCGAGTTTTTACAAACAAATTCACAAGATTATAAAACGGAAATTGAGTTAAGTAAAATTTTACCTAACCCTTTTCAACCACGTAAACATTTTGATGAAGTAAAATTAAATGAATTAAAAGAATCAATTTTACAAAAAGGGGTTTTAACACCAATCTTAGTTCGTAAAAAAGACGATTTATATGAATTAGTCGCTGGTGAACGACGTTTCCGTGCTTCAAAACTAGCTAATTTAGTTAAAATACCTGCTATTGTCGTTGATTTTGATGATCAAGATATGTCGGAAGTAGCAATTATTGAAAATATTCAAAGGGAAGATTTAACACCTTTAGAAGAAGCTAAGGCCTATGTTGAATTAATCAAAATGTATAATTATACTCAAAAAGAATTAGCTACAAAGGTTGGTAAATCACGTAGTTATATCGCTAATATTATGCGTCTTTTAAAGTTACCTTTAGAAGTTCAAGAAATGTTAAATAAAAATGAATTAACAAGTGGACATATAAGAGTTCTTGTTGGTTTACCAAAAGAAGAAGCTTTAAAATATGCTAATATTGTTAAAACTAAAAAATTAAATGTCCGTGAAACTGAAAAATTAGTTTTTAAGCAAAACAAAAAAGTTAAGAAAAATTTGTATCAAAATACGGAAAAAGAATTAAGTGAAGCATTAAAGGTTAATGTTAAGATTTCTAGCCGTGAAATTCGTCTATATTATAAAGATGAACACGATTTTGAACGATTAATTAACCTTCTTAAAGGAGATAAATAATGGAAAGATTACAAAAAGTAATTGCAAATGCTGGATATTGTTCAAGAAGAAAAGCCGAACAATTAATTAGTGAAGGTAAAGTAAGTGTTAATGGTGAAATTGTTACTAAACTTGGAACATTAGCTAGTGAAAAAGATGAAATTATTATTGAAGGGAAACGTCTATTTAAAGAAAAGTTTGTTTACTATCTTTTAAATAAACCTCGTAATTGCGTTACAACCAATAAAGATGATCGCAATCGTCCAATTGCTCGCGACTTTTTAAAAGATGTTAAAGAAAGAATTTATCCGGTTGGAAGACTTGATTTTGATACAACAGGAGCGCTTTTATTTACTAATGATGGTGATTTAACGAACAAACTAACGCATCCACGTTATCAAGTAAAAAAGGTTTATATTGTTACTTTAAAAGGTGAAGCTAAAGATTTAGAACGTTTAAATGATCCGGTTATTTTAGATGATGGAAGTAAAGCGACGGTTAAAGAATACGAAGTTTTAAAGAAAAATAAAGATAAAACGATTGTTAAATTAACTTTGATGGAAGGTAAAAACCACGAAGTTAAACGTATATTTGAAGCACTAGGAGAAGAAGTTATTAAACTTAATCGTGAATCTTTTGCTGATATTTCAACGATTGGTCTAAAAGAAGGAATGTATCGTAAATTGCGCGATAATGAAATTAAGTATTTAAAAAGTTTAAAAGGAGAAAAATAATGAAATTAATTGTTGGATTAGGAAATCCTGGAATTGAATATCAAAATAGTCGCCATAATGTTGGTTTTATGGTTGTTGATCGTTTTGTCGAAGTTAATCACCTTGCTCCATTTAAACAATTTAAAAAAGGGTTAATTTCTAAAAATAGCGATTTCATATTATTAAAACCACAAACATATATGAATTTAAGTGGTGAATCAGTTAGGGAAGTAATGGATTATTTTAAAATCAATCAAGAAGATATTATTGTTATTCAAGATGATTTAGATATTCCATTAGGTAGTTTACGTTTACGTGATAAATGTAGTGCTGGTGGCCATAACGGTATTAAAAATATTATTATGCATTTAGGTAATGATAATTTTAAAAGAATGCGCATCGGTGTTTCTAAAAATAAAAATATTGATACTAAAGATTATGTTTTATCTTCGTTTAATAAAGAAGAAATGGAAGTTTTAAATCCTATTATTGATAAAGCTATTGAAGCTTTACAAAAGTGGAGTAAAGAGCCATTTAATAAAATTATGAATAATTATAACATCAAGGTGAAGTAGTATGTATGTAATTGATTTACTAAAAAATTATGAGGCTTGTAAACATCTTTATAAAGGAGTTAATGTAGTAACATCATTTGACTCCCTTTTAGTCGTGGCAAGTTTTAAAAAAGAACGTAAATCAATTATTGTTGTTGAAAACAATTTATATAAGGCCCAAAAATTATATGATCAAATTTCGTCTTTGGAAGATGATTGTTTATTTTTCCCAAGTGATGAAAGTTTTCGCATTGAAGCTATTGCTTCTTCACCTGAACTTTTATGTCAACGAATTTATGTTTTAAATAAATTAATTGAAAACGAAAAGCCGTATATTATTATTACCCATACAGCTTCTATTCTGCGTCTTTTACCTTTAAAACAATTGTTTGTTGATAAATGTATTAATTTAAAAATTAATGATGAAATTAAGTTAAATGAATTAATTACTAAATTAATAGATTTAGGTTATAATCGCGTAAATAAAATTGAACATTCATTAGAATTCGCTCTCCGTGGTGGCGTTTTAGATATTTATAGTGTTAATTATCTAAATCCGATTAGAATTGAATTTTTTGGTAATGAAATTGATTCAATTCGTTTCTTTGATTTAAATACTTATCGTAGTATCGAAAGTGTTAGTAATATTAAAATTATTCCTGCTAGCGATTTAGTCTATCGTGATTATCAATCCACTTTACAAACTTTAAATATTGAAAACGAAGAAGAAAAAGCACAATTATTAGAAAAAAATAGTTATGCCACAATGTATAAGTATTTTTCTAAATTTAGTGATTATCATTCGATTTTAGATTATGCTAATGACTATTTATTAGTGTTATCAAATTATAATATGATTAACGAAAACTACCAATTATTATTAAATGAAGCGTATGAGTATTTAGACAATAACGCTAATTTTACTCTACTTATGGATTTAACTTATTGTTTAAGTAAAGCCAAAAAAGTTTCGTATATTAAGACGTTTAGTGATAGTGATCGTGATATTGATTTTCCTCTTCGTGAAGTTGAATTAAGTTATGGAAATGGTAAAAAGTTACAAGCTTTAGTTAATGAGTATTTACGTAATTCAAAAAAGATTGTTTTATGTGTTGAAAACAATAAACAATATGAATATTTAAAATCGTGGTTAACTGAATGGGATTTAGCATATAAAACAACCAATTTTGAAAATAAAATCGATAGTAATGTTTCTTTATGTATTTTCCCATTAAAAGAAGGTTTTGAATTAGTTGATGAAAATTTGATTTATTTATCAAGTTATGAAATTTTTAATATTAATAGTCGTGGTAAAAAATCTTATACTCGTTATAAAGATGCTGTTTCATTAAAGTCATATGATTCTTTACAAAAAGGCGATTATGTTGTTCATGAAATTCACGGTATCGGTCAATATCTTGGACTTGAAACCAAAGTTATTGATAATATCCATAAAGATTATTTAAAAATTTTATATCGTAATAATGATGTTATTTATGTTCCATTAGAACAATTTAGAATGATTAAAAAGTATGTTTCTAAAGAAGGTGTTGTTCCACGCTTAAATAAGGTTGGAAGCGATGAATGGAAAAAAACGAAGACCAAAATTAAAAATCGTATTTACGATATTGCGGAACGTTTAATTGATTTATATCAAAAACGAGTTGAAAAAGTTGGCTTTGCTTTTAATAAAGATGATGAATGGCAAACTCAATTTGAAAATTCTTTCCCATATGAGTTAACAAGTGATCAAAAACAATCAATTAAAGAAATTAAAGAGGATATGGAACAAGAATATCCAATGGATCGTTTATTATGTGGTGATGTTGGCTTTGGTAAAACCGAAGTTGCTTTTTGTGCCGCTTTTAAAGCGATTATGTCAAATAAACAAGTGGCGTTATTAACACCAACAACACTACTATGTAAACAACATTATGAAAACGCTCTTGAACGTTTTAAAGGATTTGGAATTAATATTGCGATTTTATCAAGATTTACCAAACCAAGTGAAGAAAAGTTATATTTAAAAGGTATTAAGGAAGGAACAATTCATTTAGTAATCGGAACTCATCGTTTATTATCTAGTGATATTGTCTTTAAAGATTTGGGATTATTAATTGTCGATGAAGAGCAACGTTTTGGTGTTTTGCATAAAGAAAAAATTAAAGAATTAAAAAATTCAATCGATGTTTTAACTTTAAGTGCGACACCAATTCCTCGTACTTTACAAATGAGCTTACTAGGTATTCGTAATTTATCCCAAATAAACACTCCACCTAGTAATCGTATGCCTGTTCAAACATATGTTTTAGAGAAAAAAGATGCTTTAATTAAGGACGTTATTGAACGTGAGTTAGCTCGTAATGGTCAGGTATTTTATTTGCATAATAATATTTCAACAATTTATGAGGTAGCTAATAAAATATCAAGTAGTGTCAAAGGAAGTAATGTTATTGTTGCTCATGGTAAAATGACAAGAGAAGAAATTGAACAATCGATGCTTGATTTTTATAATAATTTAGGTAATGTTTTAATTTGTACAACGATTATTGAAAGCGGTATTGATGTTCCTAATGCTAATACGATTATTGTTGACGATGCTGATCATTTTGGCTTATCGCAACTTTATCAAATTAAAGGACGTGTTGGTCGAGGAGATCGATTAGCGTATGCTTATTTATTTTATCGTAAAAATAAAAATGTTAATGAAATTGCTTTTAAACGTTTAAAAGCGATTAAGGAATTTGCTGAACTTGGAAGTGGTTATAAAATTGCGATGAGAGATTTATCAATTCGTGGTGCTGGTGATATTTTAGGAGCCGAACAAGCTGGTTTTATTGATACCATTGGTATGGATATGTATATTGAACTTTTAAAAGAAGCTATTGAAGAAAAGAAAACCGGGCTTAAACATAAAGATGATGAATATAAAAAAATCATCAATGTTGATGCCTACATTCCAAATGAATTTAGCAATGATGATTTAGATAAGATATCGTTATATCAAAAGATTGAAAAAGTTAAAACATTAAAAGAGTTAAGTTCATTAGAAGAAGAAATGATTGATGTTTATGGAAAACTAACTCCACCTGTTAAATTATTAATTGAAAAACGTCGATTAGAAATTACTGTTAAAATGTCATATATTGAAGATGTTATTGATACTAAAGAATATTATGAAGTTGTTTATCAAGAACGAGTTTCTAGTATTGATGGAATTGGATTAAAGATTTTCCAAAAATGTATGCAACTAGATCCAAAAATTACCCTTCAATATAAAAAGAATCATATTATTGTTCGTCTAATTAAAAAAGAAAAATGGTTAAATTTAGCAAGTGAAGTTTTATTGGCCATTAATGAAATCATTAAGGAGAACGAATAACATGGAGCAATTAGTTTATTTTTTGGATGATAATGTCAAAAATCGTTATAAAACCGTGATTGAAAATATTAAAAATGCTTCTAATTCCTTTTATGATTCTTATAATAGTTTAGTTGAACAGTTTTTACGTAGCTTAATCGATAAACCGATTAAAGGTTCAATTCATGATTTGTTAAATGATAAAGATTTAAAACAATATTTATTAATTGATTTGAATTTAGATATTAAAGTATATAGTAAACTTTTGGATTATGGTTTAAAAATCAATAAACATAAACATCGTTTAGAAAAAGAAATTAGTTTAGAAGTTGTTGTTAATTACATGGCTTTATTTTATCAATTATTAAACGTCTATGCTTTAAATAAAAACATAATGTTAGAATCATTTAACAGACAATATTTAGAAAATATTTATGCAGTTAATACAACAAAGTATCAATCATTAAAAGAAATTGTCGATAGTAATAGTGAAACCATTTTAAAAATGGAAAAAATTATTCAAGAGCTTGATAGTGAATTAGAGCGAAAAGAAAAAGTTGATGATAAACAAGAATATCAAAGAAGATTAATAAGAGCACCAAAGATGATGATTTCTGATCTTTCTTATCGCATTTTTTATCAAGAAAAAGATTTGATTGCTAAATTATATCTTGTATTTGCGATTTCTTTGACATTAATCATTATTTTCGCTTGTATTTATTATGGATTTCTTGATACCTTCAGTTTCTTTTTAATCATTGGTTTAATTTATTCTTTAACTTTAGTAAAACAATTCAGTGATTTGAATAAAGAAAATGGGCAAGCATTATTTAAATCACGAATTATTAAAGTATTATTTGATTCAAATGGTATCCCGGTTTTAAAAGGAAATCTTGAAAGCGGAATAAAAGTTTTTTATTACATCATTCAAGTAAACTTGGTTATTCAATTCATTTCAATGTGTTTTGTTTTTAATAATCCATTAATCATTTTTAGAGTATTAACAGCATTATTATCATTATTCTTATTTATCTTTTTAATTATTTTTAAAAGAATATTAAGTAATTTTGTTACTTCATTTAATATCTTAGGAATTGTTTTTAAAGATGAAAAAAGATATTTTTCATATGTTTATAACAAATATGTCGAAATGAATGATTTAGGAGAATTTCGCTAAGGGTAGTATTTTTACTACCTTTTTTGTTATAATATTTTTAGTATAATCTTCGGAGCATTTGGCTTTTGCCTCAGCAAAGGAGGTTATACAATGAACAAGGAAGGACTTGCACTTATCGCAGGTAGAAACCTTAAGCATCTTTTAAAAAAGCGACATCTAACTCAAGAACAAGGTGCTTATTTACTCCATGTTGAGGAACGCACTTTAAGAAGATGGATTAAAGATGGAATTGATCGACTTAGTACGATTGAATTAATCTGCCGCACTTTTAATATTGATGCAGTGACTACTCTATTTAATGAAGAGTAGTCTTTTTTTGTGGGCATTTTGCGCCCTAATATAATTATCACATATTCATTAAAATTATATTAATAGAATGGTCGTGATAATTTTGGAATCGTTAGCGAAGAAGGCAGGTCGCAATTTTAAATTATTAATCAAAAGTCGTAATTTAACTCAAGAAAAAGCAGCTTTTATTTTATCAGTTGATGAAAAAACGATTAGGCGTTGGATTAAAGATGGAATTGACCGTATTTCAACGATTGAAGATATTGCTGAAATATTTGATGTTGATGTTATTGAAACCTTCTTTAAATAATAGGTCATTTTTTGCCCTATTAAATTATCAAAACTCTTTTTATAATATTACTAGCATTAGGAGGTACAATATGAATTTATTATTTAAAGTACGTCGAAGTTTAGCGACAATAACTTGGACATTTATTTGGTGTTTATTATTATGTTGGTTAATTGTTCCAGTCATCTATTTAATTTATCGTATTATTGTGGTTTTAAATACTACTTACGAAGTATATGAAGACCGCGTAGTTACCCAAACCGGGATTGTTAATATTCATCGTAATGATATGATGTTAACCGATGTTTTAGCGGTTAGTACATCTCAATCTTTCTTTGGAAGTATCTGTGGATATGGAACTGTTAGAGTAAATATTGTTGGAAGAAAAGATATTGTCTTTAATGATATTAAAAATTTCCGTTATGTTGAAAGTCATTTTAGAAGTTTAACCATTAATAAAAACCAAATTCATCAATCAATTATTGAACAATAAAAAAAGAGAGTTATCTGAAATTGATAAATGCTATTTCAGTAAACTCTCTTTTTAATTAATAAACCATTGATTTGAGAAAAGTCACCCATTTCTCAATACTCTCAAAATCAAATGATTTTAATGCTTTGTTATAAATTGAGTAGGCATTATTATAATTTTTTTCCATCCATTTTAATGCTTTTTTAGGTCCAAAGTAATAATGATGAATAATGTCAAAGAAAAACTCTAGACTATCTACTAATAGCCAATGAGCACGATAATAGCCTTCACAATCGTTTCTATTAAAACGAAGTAACATTTTTTCGCACCAAGCAATGTTTTCTTTAATTTCACTCAACGGTTTAATAGAAAAATTACTTATGTAATCATTAATATTTTTGATTAAATTAGCTCCAGTTTTTTGCTCATCATCTAATAATATAATACCATCAAATATTTGTACTAAAGAGCAAAAATTTTCTTTTGATAAATAATTATAATTATAAATAAAAGCATCAAGTTGAATATTATTAATAATTGATGAATCATGTGTATTAATTTGTTCATTTGTAATAACAAGAACATCAAAATCACTATTTAGATTATTGCTACCATCAGCAAAAGATCCGTAAAGAATAATAATTTTTGCATTATATTTTCTTTTTAAGTAATTAACAATTTCACTATAATTCATAATTAATCTATCCTCCTTTTATTTTATTGATAATAAATTATTTATTTCGTTGATTAAATTATTTAGTTCTTCTTTTACTGATAAATAATTTTGATAAACAACATTATTTTCTAATTTTTGTTTATTTTCAAAGAAGATCTTGCGATTTTCTAGATAATTAATTCTTGTTTGTAATACTTTTTTATTAGCTAATAATGTGTTTCTATCTTCATTAAATTTTGGATCATTAAGAAGAAAATCATATAATTTATTATATTCAATAACAAGAGGTAATGATTTTAAAATGTAGTTGATTTCCTTACACTTTTTTAAAATATCATTATTCAACTTGTTCACCTTCTAGTGTGAAAGATTTAGCTTTAGTAATTTTAACTTTAACGATCTTACCAACACTATTTTCATCACCTTTAAAATTAACTAATTTATTTGAGTCACTATATCCTGAAAGGATATTTTTATTACGTTTAGAGTAACCTTCAACTAAAACGTTAACGGTTTGTCCAACGTATTCTTTATTATGCTTCAAAGCATGTTTTAAGACGACATCACATAAACGATTAAAACGTTCTTTTTTCGTTTCAAGACTTACATCGTCTTTCATTCTAGCAGCAGGTGTACCATTTCTTGGTGAATAAATAAAGGTATAAGCTGAATCATATGATAATTCTTCACAAGCTTTTAAAGTATTTAAGAATTGTTCTTCGCTTTCACCAGGGAAACCAACAATGATGTCAGTTGTAATACTTACACCTTTAACTTTACTTCTAATTTCATTATAAAGTTCTTTATATGATTCATAAGTGTAACGACGACCCATGCGTTTTAAAATTTCATCATCTCCTGATTGAAGAGGAAGATGAACAAATGGCATGATGTTATCATAATCTCTAATGGCATCAATCATTTTGTGATTAAAATCCCAAGGGTGAGAAGTAGTGAAACGAATACGAGGGATATTTGTTTTAGCAACTTCAATTAATAAGTCACCAAATTCATAACCTAAATTTAAATCTTTACCATAGGCATTAACGTTTTGTCCTAGTAAAGTTACTTCTTGATAGCCTTCGTTTTTTAATTCACGGACCTCTTCTAAAATATCTTCCATTTTACGAGAACGTTCTTTACCACGAGTATATGGAACAATACAATATGTACAGAATTTATCACAACCATACATAATGTTAACCCAAGCTTTTAAATTATCATTACGTCTAACTGGTAAAGCCTCGATAACTTCACCTTCTTTAGAATAGACTTCAACGACTGTTTCTTTGCTTTCGATTGCTTTTAATAATAAAGAAGGAAGATTTTGAATATTGTGAGTACCGAATAAAATATCTACTTGATGGAATTTATCAAGAATTTTATTTACAACATGTTCTTCTTGAATCATACATCCACAAATACCAAAAATCAAATCTTTGTTATTTTGTTTTAAGCGTTTTAAATTACCAATTTCACCAAAAACACGTTGTTCAGCATTTTCTCTAATTGCACAAGTATTTAAAATAATAACATCGGCTTCATCAACTTTACTTGCAAGAGTATAGCCAATTGCTTCAAAAATACCATTTAAAGTTTCGCCATCTCTTTCATTGGCTTGACAACCAAAAGTACGAACTAAGTATTTTCTTCCTTTGGCAATTTCTTTTAATGCTTCAGGAATAACTAAATCATCATAAATAAATTCAGTACTACTTTTACTTCTTAAACCTGCTTTTTTTAGATCAGGCATAAAATATTTAGAGTAATCTTTTTCCATTATTTACCTCCTTAATTAAAATGTTTTAAAGACTTCGTTACATGAACGATTGAAATATCGATAGAATAGATAATTTCCAACTAGTGATAAAATTAAAATAATTAATAATAAAATATAACCATAATAGCCAAATGGTAAAACAGTATTTAAAGCATTAAGAGCAAAAACTAAGCCAACTAAAACTAAAATTGCTCCCCAAACAATTAATAAATAAATGAATGAAGTAATACTATTTTTAGCCACTTGCGTTTCATTTAACCATTCTAATCTTGGCTTTCTTAAATCTAAATAAATACCAAAGAAATTAAAGAAGACAATTAATGAAACTAAAGAGATTAAGAAGAATATCGCATCAAAAATTGAAACAATTGATGTTACAGTTAAACCAACAATAACAATAACAGCTAAGAATAATGATAAAATAACTCCATATAATATTTTACTAATGATGATAGTAATTGGCTTAACAGGAATCATTTTAACAAAGTAAGCATTTGTACCCATTCTTGAAATAGCCGTAACAGATGTTAAAGTTGTTGATGTTAAAAATAAGACAACGCCTAAAGCAATCGCAACAATAATCGGATCTTTAAAAGTAACAAGTGTTTTTAATTGTAAAATAATATTTTCAATATTTCCACCACCATTTGATATAAAACCATATCCAAAAGAAATTAATAAGATTAATGGAACTAAAATGGTAGGGAAGACTAGATTAAAGAAATAAACAGGAGAACGATTAATTTCTTTAACTTCGGCTTTAAATAGTGATTTTAAGCTCGAAGAAGACTTATAATCTTTAACATTCACTTTTTTCTTTGAACGTTTTACTCCTTCATCTTGAAGTAAACTACGATAATATAGTTTAGATGAGACTAATGAGATCAAAATAGCTAAACCAATAATTACAATTATTGAAAGAAGCATATAAACTAGTCTTAATAAATAAGACGAAGCGCTTAAAGATAAAATGCTTGGAATATACGCAAACATAATGATTGATAAAATATCTCCAGTATTATTTACTAAAGTAGTTAAGTAAGCAACAACGTCATTAGGATCAATTGTTGAAGTATCAATGTTTTGACTAATTAATTGAAAGCCAATCATAATAATGAGTGGGAAAAACATTGTAATAATACTTAAAGCAGTTTTATGAGCACGAAGATTAAAGACTTTAGAAATAAGAGCAAAAAATAATCCGAAGATAATAACTGGTAAAACAGGTGATAAAATAATAAATAAAACACCATAAATATAAATATCAATCGTGACATTCATACCAATTAATAATCCAAGAATAGCTGGAAGGAAAAATAATCCAACAAAATAATAAGATTGTAGAATAGTTACAACAACACGTGATAAATAAATATCTTTTGAAGAAATTGGTAAGTATAATAAATTTTTAGTATCATCTTGTAAGTATAGAGTTGAAACAATAAAAGGTAAACTAGTAAAAGCAATTAAAATAGCCGATCCAGGAATTAAAACCTTAAAAATATTAACTTCTAAATTAGTAATAACCTTTCCCATTTCATAACTAATATATCCAAAAGGAAGAGCAACAACAGTAAACAATAAAGCAAAAATTATAATAGTGCCAATTGTTTGCTTTTTGTAATTTTCTTTTTCGTTTTTCTTTTTTGGCGAAGAAGTTTGGAAAAATGGAGAAGATTTGAGAGTTACTTTAATTAAAGAAAATAGTTTACTCATTACTATTACCTTCTTTTGTGATAGTTAAGAATATTTGTTCTAAATCCATTCCTTGATATTTTTCTTTTAACTCATCCATTGTTCCACAATAGACTAATTTACCATTATTGATAATACCGATACGATCACATAATTTTTCAGCAACTTCTAAAACGTGAGTTGAAAAGAATACCGTATAGCCTTTTGAAGCGTGTTCTTTCATCATTTCTTTTAAAATGAATGAAGCTTTTGGGTCCAATCCAGTCATTGGCTCATCAAGAATCCAAACACGAGGTTCAGAAAGAAGGGCACCAATTAAAACAATTTTTTGTCTCATACCATGAGAATAAGATTGAATACGATCATTTAAAACATCATTAATTTCAAACTTTTTTGATAATTCTTCGATGCGTTTTTGACGGACATCTTTATTTACTTCATAAATATCACCAATAAAGTTTAAGTATTCAATACCTTTAAGACGTAAAAACAAATCAGGATTATCTGGAACAAAACCAAATTGCTTTTTAGCTTCTAATGGATTTTTAACAATATCAAAATTATCGATACTTATGGAACCATTATCAAGTTCACTTACCCCAGTAATCATTTTAATCGTAGTTGATTTACCGGCACCATTAGGACCGATAAAGCCAAAAATTTCGCCATTATTTAAAGTTAAAGTTAAATCATTAACAGCTACTTTATCACCAAATTTTTTGGTAACATTTTTAATTTCAATCATTTTTCATTCCCCCTTAAGTAGTTGTATTAAAATTCTTCTTTAAAAGAAGATAAATAGATACGTTTAATCGATGTCGTTTTACCAGATTCATCTAAAGTGATATAACAAGCATTAAGCATACCGTTTCCTTCAGCAACTTCATATTTAGCTGGTAAACCAGTACGTACACGATAAATCATTGGCTCTTTACGAGCACCAATAATTCCATCAGTTGCACCAGTCATACCGACATCACATAAAAACCCTGTACCATTCGGTAATATTCTTTCATCTGCTGTTTGAACATGTGTATGTGTACCAACAACACAAGAAATCTTTCCATCATAGTTCCAAGCAAAAGCGATTTTTTCGGCAGTAGCTTCTGCGTGAAAATCAACAAAGTGAAAAGTTTCATTACTTGTTTCTAATAGTTTATCAAAAGCATCAAAAGGATTAGAAGGGTTTAATTCATTAATAAAGACTCTTCCTAAAAGATTGGTAACTCGTAATTTTTGCCCGTTAATATCAAAAACACGACTGCCAACTCCACATGCACTAGGATGGATATTTAAAGGTCTAACCATTTTGGTAGCATTTTTATAAAAGGTATTTGTTTCGACTTTAGCAGCAAAATGATTACCCATAGTGATAATATCGATCCCTAAAGCAATTAATTTATTATATGTTGCTTGGTTAATACCTTTACCATGAGCAACATTTTCACCATTTGCAATAACAACGTCGATTGGATATTTTTGTTTAATTAAAGGTAAGTAACGTTCCACCATTTGTCTTCCGACTTTTGAAACGATATCGCCAATGAATAAAATATTCATAATCTTGCCCCCTTACGATTATATAATTATATCGCAAATAGTGATAATTGTAAAACGAATATGTTTTGTTAATAATAAAAAAAGTCTAGTATATATACTAGACTATTTAGCTAATTCATTAGCACGAACTTCTCTTACAACAGTAACTTTAATTTGTCCTGGATAAGTTAATTCGTTTTCAATTTTTTCTCTTATATCACGAGCTAATTTAAAGGCTTTGATATCGTCAACTTTATCTGGAGCAACCATAATGCGAATTTCACGACCAGCTTGAATAGCATATGCACTAGCAACACCTTCAAATGATTTAGAAATTTCTTCAAGTTGTTCAATACGTTTAATGTAGTTTTCTAAAGTTTCACTTCTTGCGCCTGGACGAGCAGCACTTAAAGTATCAGCAGCAGCAACAAGATTTGAAATAACGTTATCAGCAGGAACATCACCGTGGTGAGATTCAATTGCATTAATAACAACTTGAGGTTCACCATATTTTTTAGCTAAACGAGCACCAATTTCGATATGAGATCCTTCCATTTCGTAGTCAACTGATTTACCAATATCATGTAATAAACCAGCACGACGAGCTAGATTTTGATCTAAACCTAATTCAGCAGCCATAATACCTGCTAAATAAGCAACTTCCATTGAGTGTTGTAAAGCATTTTGACCATAACTTGTACGATACTTTAATTTACCAATGTATGTAACGAACTCACGATTAATACGAGAAATACCTAATTTGAATAAAGCTTCTTCACCAGCTTTTTTAACTGATTCATCAATTTCAGCTTTTACTTTTTCAACAATTTCTTCAATTCTTCCTGGCTGAATACGACCATCTTTAATTAAATATTCTAAAGATAGACGAGCAGTTTCACGTCTAATTGGATCAAAACAAGAAATAGTAATTACTTCAGGAGTATCATCAATAATTAAATCGGCTCCTGTTAATTGTTCAAGTGCACGAATATTGCGTCCTTCACGACCAATAATACGACCTTTTAAATCATCGCTAGGTAAGCTAACAACTGAAACAGTTTTTTCGCTAGCAACTTCTTGAGAGTATTTTTGAACAGCTAATCCTAATAATTCACGAGCTTTATCATTAGCAACTTCTCTTGCTTCTTCTTCTTTATTTTTGATATAAGAAGCAACTTCTTGGGCCATTTTTTCTTCGACTCGTTTAAATAATTCGTTTTTAGCTTCAGTAGTGGAAAGACTTGCGACTCTTTCTAATTCAACAATAATTGAATCAATTTTTTGATTAAGTTCAGCTTCTTTCTTATCAATATCAGTTAATCTTTTATTTAATTGTTCATTTTTTAAATCTAAATTATCTTCTTTACTTTGTAATGCAAGGTCACGACGATCGATATTTTGTTCTCTTTGAGTCAATTTATTTTCATAGTCAGTGACTTCTTTCTTCTTTTCTTTAATTTCTTTTTCAGCTTCAACTTTTAATTCATATACTAAAGTTTTACCTTCAACTTGGGCACTACGAGTAATTTGTTCAGCTTTATTTTCAGCTTCTTTGATAATTTTTTTAGATTTTTTTTGAGCATCTTTAATTCCTAAAAATGGAATAAAACGGGCGACTAATAACCCAACAATTAAACACAGTATACCAACGATAAGAGGAAGCACCACTTCATTAATGCTTAAAAAATACATATTGTTTCCTCCTATTAAATTTATCTAGTGTATTTAACATACATTATAATTATATACTTTTCTTGCTTTGTTATCAAATCAATAATTATTTTTTTATTTAATCGCAATTTTAAATGATATTTGAAAAGAAGCGGTCTTTGTTGTTTATAATGGTGATGGTGTTATAATAAAAGTATCAAATAAGGGGGAATTTATAATGAAAAAAATCTCGATGACCTTAAGTGCACTAGCTTTAGCTTTATTTTTATTAGTTGGATGTGCCAAAGTTGATTCAATAACTAGAGCATTTGAAAAGAATGATTATACAGTTGAAAAGATGGAAATCAGTGAAGAAAGTCAAGATGTAGTTAAATCAATGATTTTTGTTCATAAAGGTTTAGATGCAGGTGTTATTATTGAACTAGCTAAAAATAAAGATGTTAGTGAAGCAATTGATGACTTAAAGAAAGATGAAACAGTTGGTGAAGATGTAAAAGCAATCTTGAATTTAGTTAAAGATTTAGATGTCGTAAATGGCAATTGTGTCTTCTTATCAATTAGTCCAAGTGCAATCGAAATATTTAAAAAGGCATAATAAAAAAAGATAGGAAATTTTCCTATCTTTTTATTTTGTAAATAATTTTTCTTTTACTTTATCATAAACATTATTATAGATATCTTGATGTTCTTTTAAGAAGGCTTTAACAGCATCTTTTCCTTGACCAATTTTTTCATCGTTATATGAGTACCAAGAGCCTGATTTTTTAACAATATCAAAATTGACGGCCAAATCGATAACTTCACTAAAACGAGAAATGCCTTCACCATACATAATTTCAACAGTGGCATTTTTAAATGGTGGAGCAACTTTGTTTTTAACAATTTTTAAATTGACATTATTACCAATAATATCACTACCTAATTTAATAGCATCTGCACGACGAACTTCAATTCTAATAGTTGCATAGAATTTTAAAGCGCGACCACCAGTTGTTGTTTCGGGATTACCATACATAACACCAATCTTTTCACGTAATTGGTTGATAAAAATGATTGTACAATTAGTCTTATTTAAGTTACCAGCAATCTTTCTTAAACCTTTAGACATAAGACGAGCTTGAAGGCCCATTTGTGAATCCATCATTTCACCATCAAGTTCAGCTTGAGGAACTAGGGCAGCAACTGAATCGACAACAACTAAATCAATCGCATTTGATTTAATTAACATGTCGGTAATTTCTAAAGCTTGTTCACCCGAGTCTGGTTGCGACAAAATAAGTTCATCAATATTAACACCTAATTTACGGGCATAGGCTGGATCAATAGCTTGTTCAGCGTCGATAAAAGCAGCTTTACCTCCCATTTTTTGGCATTCAGCTATCGCGTGAAGAGCGACAGTTGTTTTACCACTTGATTCGGGACCATAAATTTCAATAATACGTCCTTTTGGGTATCCACCAACACCTAAAGCATAGTCAAGAGCTAATGATCCTGATGGAATAACATCTTGATTAATGTCGCTTTTTTCACCTAATAACATAACGCTGCCAGAACCGAAAGCTTTTTGAATGTCGCGTAATGTATTTTTTAAACTTTCATCTGGATTAATCTTTTTTGTATCATCTTTCATATTTTCTAATTACCTCTTTAAATAATAATATCTTCGTTTTGTTCTTTTTCCTTAATTTTTTGAATTAATCTTTCACAAATAAAGTTAATTGATTTTTCTTTGATTTCATGTCGTGAGCCTTCAAAGTTAAGTTTATAAACAATTAATTCATCATCAAAAGCTAATCCCATATAAACAAGACCAACTTCTTTATCTTCGGAAGGATTAGGTCCGGCATTGCCAGTGAAGGAAATACATATATCAGAATTGAATAATTTTTTAGTGTTTTTAGCCATTTGTTGAGCACACTCATAACTAATAGCACCAACAGTATTCAAGGTTTCACTATTTACGCCGACGACATTTTCTTTAATTTCATTTTGGTAGGAAATAATGCTTCCTTTATATACTTTAGAGGCGTTAGCAATATTAGTGATTTCGTTAGCAAACATTCCACCAGTAAATGATTCACAACTAGAAATGCTATAATTGTTAGCAATCAATAAATTTAATAATTCTTCAACACTTGACATATTAATTCATCCCCTCAAAAACAGTTTTACGATTTTTATAAACATAATCAATGCCAGAAAATAATGAAGCTATAGTAGCTAAAATAACTAATACTAAAGAAATGGTTGTGCATACTCCACCAAATGGATAAATAATTAGGGTAGTGATTAAAGCAATCATTTGTAAAACAGTTTTTAACTTACCCCATTTAGATGCAGCAATGACAATTTGTTTTTCGACACAAATCATTCTAACTGAATCAACAATAATATCTCTTCCAATAAAAATGACTGTACAAATTGATGGTATTTCACCGGTTGCTGTTAATAAAATAAATAAAGAGTTAACTAATAGTTTATCAGCAATTGGATCCATAAATTTACCAAATGTTGTAACAATATTATTTTTACGTGCAATATGACCATCAAGGAAATCAGTAAATGATCCAAATGCAAATAAAATAAGAACAATGAGACGAGTGACGCTAAATTCAGTATCAAAAATAGTGAATTTAGGACCATCGATAAAGAAAACAATTAGCATTAAAATAACGCAAAACATTCGAATCATTGTTAATTTGTTTGGTAAATTCATTTTAGTAAACCATTTCATTTGTATTTTACCTCCAATTATAAAGTATCAATCTATAAGCCATGTTCTGTATTAGGTAATCATTTATCTATGCATAAAGCATCTTCTTATAAGTTCATTTCCTCTTTAGAAGTTCCCCTACCAAAATTTGGGTTTCTCGCTTGTGGGGTTTACCAACGTTCCACTTTATAGTTTCCCATAAACTTCGTCACTGTGGCACTTTATGGACTAGACCATGTCTAAAAAATAGATTTAGGTCATCATCCGCCGTTAGAACAAGTTCTACCTAGCCTTATTTATTAAACTAGCACAATCACTACAAACATCTCAGTTTGTGCGAGCATGGACTTTCCTCTACTTAAAAAGCAGCGATTACCAGAATTGATACAATATAATCTTATCATATTTTAAATTATTTTAAAATATAATCGCAAAAAATATGCTATTATAATTAAAAAGGGTGTGGAAAAATGATTAATTATCCAAGTGGAGTTAAGAAAAAAACTAATGTAGCAACAAATGTTTATGAAAATCGTGGAATGAACTTTGAAAAAGAGTTAAATGATGCCAACAAATATTATCGCGATATTGATAAGGCCATTATTTATAAAAAGCCAACATCAATCAAAGTAGTAAAGATGGATAATGAGCATAAATGTATTGATAAAGCCTATTTTGAAATGCCTTCAACTACTGATTATAATGGCATTTATAAAGGTTATTATATTGATTTTGAAGCCAAAGAAACGATTAACAAAACTTCTTTCCCTTTATCAAATATTCATGAACATCAAATAGAACATTTAATTAGAGTTAAAAAGCATGGTGGATTAGCTTTTATTATCGTTAACTTTAAAAAACTTGGTGAAGTGTACATCCTTGATATTGATGATTTTAAACATTTAGACCGACATTCAATCCCTCTAAGTTTATTTAAAGAAAAAGGTAAAATCGTTAAACAAGAATATGTTTGTACGATTAATTACCTTAAAGCAGTTGATGAATTATATTCCATTTAAAAAAGGCAATTATTTTGCCTTTTTATAATGTTTACATATTGAAGTTAATTGACATTCTTTGCAATTTGGATTAATTGCTTTACAAAAATAACGACCAAAGAAAATCATTTGATGATGCATTTTATTCCATGATTCTTTTGGGAATTTTTTATTTAGTTTTTTCTCAATTTGAAGGACAGAATCATTTTCATTTGCTAATTTTAAACGTTTAGAAACACGCGAAACATGAGTGTCTACTGGGAAAGCGGGGATATTAAAAGCAACGGATAAAACAACATTGCTAGTTTTACGACCAACACCACTCAAAGACGTTAATTCTTCCATAGTGTGTGGAACAATCCCATTATAAATTGTACTTATTTCTTGAGCACATTTTATAATATTTATAGCCTTATTGTGATATAATCCAATACTTTTTATAATTTCTTCAACATCTAAAAGATTGGCGTTTGCAAGGTCATAACAAGTTGGATATTTTTGAAATAGTGAAGGAGTTATTTTGTTAACTGATTTATCGGTTGTTTGAGCGCTTAAAATTACTGCGATTAATAGTTCGAAAGGATTATGATGAATTAATTCACATTCAGCATTTGGAAATAATTCATCTAAAAAATTTTGGATGAGAGTGATGTTATTAGACATCTTTTTTACCAATCCAATTTAAGTCAGTAATTTTGTTTGATTCACTAATATCTTTTTTCCAATTATCGGTAATAGTAGTATATCCTTCATTTCGACGTTCTTCTTGTTTTTTCCATTCTAATAAGATTTTATCAATGTAATTAATTGATTTAATTTTGCGACTTATGGCTTCTTTTAAAGCAAAAAGAATTATTTCTTTACTATATCCATCAATTAACCATTCGTTAATCATATTGACTTCGATAAATGACAAAGGACGAGCAAAAGTCTGTTCAATCATTTTCAATATTTCTGTTTGCTTTTCTTGATTGCTCTTTTTGGCATTATTTTCATCTAATAAGTATAGTTCAAATAAGATGCGTTTTAAAGATTCAAGAGAAGTAATTATTTTACCATCTTTACTAATTGTAGTAACGTACTTTTTTTGCATTAAGCTATCTAATATATCATCAATAACTTCATATTTAAGAGTAGCTTTTAAGGCAATTAAATCAGGAGTTACCAAACATTCTTCATTTTCAATTAAAAAGGCAATTAAATATATGATCATAACATCATTTTCCGTTAATTCGAGGCTTTTATAATAGTTTAATAGAGCTTTTTTCCAATCAAAGTAGTTCATAAAATCACCATCCTTTTAAATTATACACTATCTAAAAAATAATAAAAAGTGATAACATTAGTTATCACTCATAAATTCGTTATAATATTTTAAATGTTTGAATTTATTTAGTTCTAAATTCAAACGATCTTTCGAGATTTTTTGTAAATAAATTTTATTTTTTTTCATTGCTTCCATTAGATAAGGATCAATTTCGAAATTAAGATTAGTTTTAAAACGTAAAGCTCTTAATATACGAACGGGATCTTCTTTTAATCTAATGTATGGATCACCAATCATTCGAATAATTTTATTATTTAAATCATTAACACCATCATGGAAATCGTAAATCTTATAACCTTTATCAATATAAATGGCGTTGATGGTAAAATCGCGACGTTTTGAATCTTCTTCTATGCTACTAACAAAGCTAATGGAAGAAGGACGGCGAAAATCTTTATATTCACCTTCTTTTCGGAAGGTTGTTATTTCGACATCATTTTCAAAAAGATGGCATTTTAGTGTGCCAAATTTAATGGCAAATGAATCATAATCAGTAATATTTAATGATTCAATTAATTGATTACTTGTAATTGGTGTAGCGAAATCAAAATCTTTAAAATCTTTATTTAGTAAAAAATCACGAGCACTTCCCCCAGCAAGATATATTTCAAAATTATATTTAGCAAATAATGCGAAAACTTTGTTTAAGTAATTAACGATCATTATTGCCAAAAATTAATAATAATCTTGCGAGTTGAATCATTGAAGTTAGTAATGCAGCAACATATGTAAAGGCAGCAGCGTTTAAGACTTTCTTTGAAGCATATGTTTCATCCATACTCATAACATTACCACTTCTAAAGAATTTTAATGCACGAGAAGAGGCATTAAATTCGACGGGTAAGGTAACTAATTGGAATAAAGCAATTGTTCCAAATAAAGCGATACCAACATAAACAAAACCAAGAGATCCAAGTAAGATACCTAAAAAGATTAATAACCATGAAACTGAAGAAGAAAAACTTACTAATGGTACAAGTTTATTTCTTAATACAAGCATTTTATAACCTTTAGCGTGTTGGATAGCGTGACCAACTTCGTGACAAGCAACAGAGACGCTAGAAATACTTTTACCATAGTAATTACTTTCAGAAAGTTTAATAACTTTACGGCTAGGATCATAATAATCATTTAAAAAACCTTTAGTTGCAACGACTTGAACATCATAGATACCATTGGCCTCTAAAAATTTTGTTGCTGCTTCGGCGCCTGACATCCCGGTTGAATTAGGATATTTTAAATATTGATTATAAGACTTGGTGACCATCATTTGTGAAAAGATACCAATAAAAATCATTGCTAAAATCAAAATTAAATCTTGTTGAAAAGTTAAAGCTAAAAACATAATACGTTCACCTCACTATATATAATGATTGATATTATAACTTTATTGGTGATAAAGAAAAAGGGATTTGAAAAAACCCTTCATCTTTGTTTATTTAGTTAATTCATCTTTTAAAACATCACTAGGTTTAAAAGAAACTTTTTTGCATGCAGGAACAAGAATTTCTTCCTTTGTAATTGGATTTTTAGCAGTATGAGCTTCTTTTTCTTTAACGATAAAGTTACCAAAGCCACTGATTTTTACTGATTCACCGCTCTTTAATTCATCTTTAATGTCTTCAATAAAAGCGGTAACAATTAGAGCGACTTCTTTTTTTGTTTTACCTAGTTCTAGAGCGACTTTTTCAATAAGTTGAGCTTTATTCATATATTATAGACCTCCTATATTATTTATACTCTTACTTTATCATTAAATTTAGATAAAGTACACCCCTAAAAATTAAAAAAAACTAATTTATTGATAAGAAAACGTTTATACGGAAAATTTTTCTTTAAAATAGTGGAAAATATTAATGTAAGTATTATAATAATTAGAGGAAAGAAGGGACCTAAATGAAGAATTTTATTCTTGTTTCACCAAATTATCCACATTTTTTTTATAAGTATGCGACAGCTTTAAAGAAAAAAGGATTTAATGTTTTAGGAATAGGTGATACACCTTATAATCAATTATTACCTGAACTAAAAAATGCATTAACAGAGTATTATTTTTTGGCTAATATGAATGATTATCAAGAAATGTTTAAAGCAGTGGCTTATTTTTCGTTTAAGTATGGCCATATAGATGAGCTAGAATCAAACAACGAATTCTGGTTAAAATACGATGCAATGCTACGTAAAGATTTTAATATCAATGGGATTAAAAGCGATGATATTGAAGATTATAAACGAAAAGATAAGATGAAATATTATTATGACTTGGCAAAAGTTCCTAATGCGCGATATACAATTGTTAAAGATTTTGAACAATGTAAAGCTTTTATTAATCTTGTTTCATATCCAGTCTTTGTTAAACCTGTTGAAGGTGTTGGTGCTACTTCATCATATAAAATTAGTAATGATGAAGAATTGAACAATTTTTTAAAGACAAAAGATGACGAAGAATATATCATGGAGGAATTTATTGATGGTAAAATTGTTTCTTTTGATGCTTTAGTTGACAAAGATAGCGATGTTGTTATTTATGCTTCACATGAATTCCCATACTCAAATGCTGATTTGGTAAATGATAAATTAGACGGTTACTATTATTGTACGAGTAATATCGATCATCAACTTGTTGAAAAAGGGATTAAAACAATTAAAGCCTTTAAAGTCAAAAAACGCTTTGTTCATTTAGAGTTTTTCCGTTTAAATGAAGCTAAAGAAGGACTTGGTTAAAAAAATGACGTTGTAGCTCTAGAGGTTAATATGCGTTGTGGTGGAGGTCATGTTCCAGAATTGTTTTCACTTACAAAAGACGTTAATATCTATGATATTTATGCTTCTATTATGAATGACGAGAAATTAGAAAGTATAGAAAATACAAGTACTTTTTATACAATCGAGGTTACGAGAAGAAAAGAAAAAAAATATCAATATAGTGACGAAGATATAATTAAAAAATATCAACAAAACTTTATTGAGAAAGGAACGTATGATCCGCTTATTGCGATGGGCATGGGTGGTGAATACTATTATATTGCTCGTTTTAATAATTTAGAAGATTTAAAGGAATTTAAAGATTATGTTTTATTAAAGGTGATTGATTAAGATGGAATTAAAAGATATTTTAGCTCATTTGATAAATGGGGGAAAAGAATTACATAAAGATCAATTAAAAGATGTTTTAGAACAAAAAATTATTGATAAATATCATTATTTTATTTTGACGGAATCAATTTATTTTTCAATGACTGGTGTTAAAGAATCGAAAAAATTATCAAAAGCAATCGTTGGTAGCCCAACAAGTGAAGAAGTAAAATTTTTAGATACTGATGAAGTCTTTTCTTTAGGGCTTTTGGTTGGAGTTAAAGAAGATGATGGCTTAGATTTAGTCCGTCTTAGTATTAAATATGAAAAAGAAGTTGAACAAAATATTACTTTATCAATTTTGTTTGATCGTTTAAAAGATGAATTTAGCTATGAACAAACAATTAATAATATTATTGTAACTATTGAAGAAGAAGTCTTTCCTTTCAAGGCTCGTTTATTTGAATTTATTTATCATAGCAATTTAAAACTTCAAAATACAATACTCAATTTACTTGATAGTTATTTGTATGTTGCAGGTAATTTTGTCGATATGTTTAATCATAATCTTAATATGTATTTAAATAAAATTATTGAAGTTAGTGAGTCTATATTATTTTCAAGAGTTAATAAAAATTAAAAGCAGGATTAATCCTGCTTTTTTAATCACTATTTCTAAAAATCAATTTAATTGGTGTTCCATCAAAATTGAAACTATCACGTAAGCGATTTTCTAAATAACGTTTATAAGAGAAGTGTAAATAATTTGGATTATTAACAAATAAAACAAACGTTGGAGGTTTGATGGCTACTTGGTTAGCATACATTATTTTAATACGACCACCATTAAACTCAGGAGCTGGATTCATTTGTTGAGCATCCATAAAGACTCCATTAAGAACACTAGTTTGAACTCTTGTTAAAGTAGCATTATAAACATTATCAATGGCATCAATTACGGTTTGGATACGGGCCTTTGTTAAGGCGCTTGTATAAACAATTGGTGCATAGTCTAAGAATTTAAATTCATTACGAATTTTTTTGCTAAATTCGTTCATTGTTTTTTCGTCTTTAACAACGGTGTCCCATTTGTTAACAACGATAACGATTCCTTTATAAGCATCAAAAGCGTAACCAGCGACATTTTTATCTTGTTCACGAATGCCGGTTTCGGCATCAATGACTAATAAAACAACATCACTACGGTCAATAGCACTTAATGAACGCAAGGCAGCATATTTATCAATTGCTTCGAATATCTTGCCGCGTTTTTTTAGCCCAGCAGTATCAATTGCTACATAGTTTTGATTGTTACGACTAAATTTTGTATCAATAGCATCACGAGTTGTACCTTCAATATTTGAAACAATAACTCTTTGCTCATTTAAAATCGCATTTACTAAAGAAGATTTACCAACGTTAGGACGACCGATTAAACAAAACTTAATACTATCGTCGTCTTCATTGTTAATTTCTTCATCTTTAAATTCATGAACGATTTTATCAAGAATATCACCAATACCAATGCCGTGAACGGCACTCATTGGAATAGGATCTCCAACACCTAGTGAATAAAATTCATAGATGTTATCTTTAAATTTTAAATCATCGACTTTGTTAATACCAAGAACGATTGGTTTATTACTTTTTTGTAGTAGACGAGCAATTAATTCGTCATCATTAGTAACCCCGCTTCGAGCATCACAAATAAATAAAATAACATCAGCTTCATTAATAGCAATTTCAGCTTGCATTTTAATTTGTTCTCTAAAAGGGTGATCTTCTAAAGTAATACCACCTGTATCAATAACAAAAAATTCTTTTGTGAGCCAATTTGCTTTGGCGTATAATCGGTCACGAGTTACACCTACTTCATCAGAGACAATAGCGTTTCTTTGACCGATAATACGATTGAAAACCGTTGATTTACCGACATTAGGACGACCGATAACTGCGACTTTATTCATCTTTTTCTTTTCCTTCCGTTAATTTTTCTTTAACTAAGGCAAGAATGGCTTCAACATTTTTTTCGACGCTACTAAATTTAGATGTATCGATTGTGATAGCATCATCAGCTTTTTTAAGTGGTGAAATGGCTCTTGTAGAATCTTTTTCATCACGACGTTTAATATCTTGAGTGACTTCTTCTAAAGTCATGTCAATGTTACGAATGTTATTTTCTTGGTATCGACGAAGGGCTCTTACTTCTAAATCGGCTGTTTGATAAATTTTTAAATCAGCGTTTGGAAAAACGACAGTACCAATATCACGTCCATCTAAAATAACGCCGCCATTTTTGGCTAATTCACGTTGCATTCTAACCATTTCTTCGCGTACCTTGGCGTAAGAACATACTTTAGAAACATGGAAGGTAACTTCTTTTGAACGAATGGCGTCACTAACGTCTTCGTCATTTAAGAAGAAATAGTCGCCTGATACATCGATTTTACAATTTTTTAAACTATTACCAATTGCTTCTTCATCATTTGGGTCGATATTGTTTTTTAAAACATATAAAGTAATACAACGATACATTGCACCGGTGTCAATATAATTATAGCCTAATTTTTTTGCTAATAATTTAGCTGTAGAACTTTTGCCACTAGCTGCAGGTCCATCGATTGCAATAATTAAACGCTTCATAATTCATCCCTCCGATTTAATCGTTAGTATTATATCATATTTTATATAAACTATGCTATAAAAATGTAGACATTAAATTATAAAGGGTATATAATTTAGACGTAATCTTCAGGGTATGGTGAAATTCCTAACCGGTGGTAAACCCCACGAGCTATTTTATAATAGCAGAACTTGTGTAATTCAAGTGGCGACAGTAAAGTCTGGATGAAAGAAGAAAAACATATTTTTGTGTTACCTCCTGAAGATACATAGGAGGTTTTTTTATTATGAATAATGTTAAAAAATTAGTCTTTACAGCAATGTTTTCGACGCTTGCTGTAGTTTTGGGATTAATTCAAATCCCAACCCCATTTGCTCCGTATTTAGCGATTGATGCCTCAGAGATAATTGTTTTAATTACTGGTAATTTCTTTGGCCTAGGGATGATGAGTGTTGTTATTGTTTTAAGATCATTACTTCGCTTTGCTTTAGGATTAGCTACAGGTTTTTTTATTGTTGGCGAATTAGCGGCCATTATTAGTTCATTATCTTTAGGAATGATTTTTCTTGGGGCTAAAAAGATAATTGCCAAAAAAGATGATACCTTTAAAATTAACAATAGTATCATGCTTGTTTTCTTGGTTTTGTTAATACCATTTACCTATTTTATGTTTAAAGTAGAAAATAATAGTTGGTTAATTTTGGGAATAATTACTTTATTTTTGCCACTTGTTGCTTATCTAACTTTTACACTTGTAAAAAAAGAACAAAGCAAAAAATATTCAAAGCAGATTTTTTCTTCAAGTGTAGCCATTTTATCAACAAGTGTTATTATGACAATATTAAACTTTTTTGTCATTACTCCATCTAATGCTTTACAAAAACCAGCATTATTTACAACCCTTTTAACTGAATTTAATTTACCAATGGATGCATATATATATGGGTTTATTTTACCATTATTGCCATTTAATATTTTAAAGGGAATTATTTCTGTTATTATCTTCTATATTATTGAAAAAACGATTGCAAAAGTAATAAATAGAGCATAAAAAAAGGTGGTTTCAACCACCTTTTCTTGCTTAATTATTATTCTTCAGAAATTGCTTGAGCAGGGCAAGAATTTAATGCTTCATTAGCAGCATCTTCTAAATCTTGAGGTACTTCGTCGATAATTGCTTCTGCTAAACCATCTTCACCTAATGCGAAAACAGCATCAGCAATTGCAGTACAAACACCACAACCGATACAAGCATCTTTATTTACAGTATATTTTTTTGCCATAGTTTTTTCCTCCTAGTTTTATAACTACAACTGCATTATACAAAAAACAACAAAAAAAAGCAATATTTATTATTTTATAATAAGGATATGTGCCAACGAGGGCTAATAAATGGTTTGTGAAACAATAAAAGGTTTTCCAATTGTATATATTTTGTTATTTTAATTTATTCAACAAATTATTATTGAAAAAAGAATAAACTATAATATAATTTTCCTATAATAATTAGGAGGTTTTATTATTATGTTTAGCTATACAGCTATTATTATTGTAACAGTCGTTAGCTTACTTGGACTTGCTTATGCTTTCTTTTTAAAACATAAAGTTGATAAAGTCGAAGTAGAAAACGCACGTATGAAAGAAATTCAATCATACATTAAAGAAGGAGCAATGGCATTCTTAAAAAGAGAATATAAAACATTGGCTATCTTCGTTGCAGTTTTGTTTGTCTTAATCTTAGTTGCTATTAACTGGCAAACAGCTGTTTGTTTTGTTTTAGGGGCTTTATTAAGTGGTTTAGCTGGCTTTATCGGTATGAAATCAGCTACAAGTGCTAATGCTCGTACTGCTCAAGCAGCTCAAAAGAAAGGTATGAACGCTGCATTATCAATGGCTTTTAGCGGTGGCGCTATTATGGGTCTTTGTGTTGTAGGTTTAGGCCTTGGTGGTTTATCATTAGTAATGTTTATTTTTGATTCAGCTTTACACATCGACATGGTTGAAATTACAAACATTGTTACTGGTTTTGGTTTAGGTGCTTCATCAATCGCTTTATTCTCAAGAGTAGGCGGCGGTATTTATACTAAAGCTGCTGACGTTGGTGCAGACCTTGTTGGTAAGGTTGAAGCTGGAATTCCAGAAGATGATCCACGTAACCCTGCAGTTATTGCTGATAACGTCGGTGATAACGTTGGTGACGTTGCTGGTATGGGTGCTGACTTATTTGAATCATATGTTGGTGCAGTTATCTCAGCTGTTTCTTTAGGTGCTTTCATGAGTGAAGCAATCCAAATTTCAGCTGTTTTATATCCTTTATTTTTAGCAGCTGTTGGTATTTTAGCTGCTATTGTTGGTAGTTTATTTGTTAAGGGTGATAAAAACCCTGCTAAAGCATTAAAAATGGGTACTTATGTTGCTTCATTAATTGTTATTTTAGCAGCATTAGGTCTATCATTTGTTTACTTTAAAAATGATTGGTATAAATCATTCTTATCAGTTTTAGTTGGTTTAGTTGTTGGTGTTATTATTGGTAACTTAACTGAAATTTTCACTTCTGGTGATTATAAGTACGTTAAAGAAATTGCTAATAAAGCTGAAACTGGTCCAGCTACATGTATTATTTCAGGTATCTCAGTTGGTATGTTATCAACAATGCTACCTATTATCTTAATTTCTGTTGCTATTTTAGTTGCTTTCTTTGTTTCAGGTGGTTCTATGACTAACCTTGTTGAAGGTGTATATGGAATTGCTTTAGCAGCCGTTGGTATGCTTTCGACAACAGGTATTACAGTTGCAGTTGATGCTTATGGTCCAGTTGCAGATAATGCTGGTGGTATCGCTGAAATGTCTAATCTTGATGAATCAGTTAGAGAAATTACTGACCAATTAGATGCTGTTGGTAACACTACAGCTGCTATGGGTAAAGGCTTTGCTATTGGTAGTGCAGCTTTAACAGCTTTAGCGTTATTTGTTACATTTATTATTTCATTTAATGCTCAAACTCATGGTACAGATATTACAAGCTTATTAACTTTAGCTTCTCCATCTGTTGTTGTTGGTTTATTAATTGGTGGTATGTTACCATTCTTATTTAGTGCTTTAACAATGGCTTCAGTAGGTAAAGCAGCATTTGAAATGATTGAAGAAGTTAGAGGTCAATTTAAACAAGATCCAGGCATTATGAAAGGAACATCTAAACCTAATTATGCTCGTTGTGTTGATATTTCAACTAGAGCCGCTTTAAAAGAAATGATCGTTCCAGGTGTAATTGCTGTTTTATCACCAATTGTTATTGGCGTTTTATTAGGTTATGAAGGTTTAGCAGGCTTACTAGCTGGTTCTTTAGTTACTGGTGTATTACTTGCAATCTTTATGTCAAACAGTGGTGGTGCTTGGGATAATGCTAAAAAATATGTTGAAGCTAGCGGTAAAAAAGGTAGCGATCAACATAAAGCGGCTGTTGTTGGTGATACTGTTGGTGATCCATTCAAAGATACATCAGGTCCATCAATCAACATCTTAATTAAATTAATGACAATTGTTTCATTAGTATTCATTCCATTATTTGTTTTAATTGAAAACGGTAAAGGATTATTATCACTACTAGGATAAAATTAAAAGGAGGTTCAAACCTCCTTTTTTTAATGAATTTTTACTGAAAATGGATGTAATTTTTCTGTGATTTCTAAGATTGTTTTTTCAATTAAATCTTTACTGGCATTTTTATCAAAATCAGCACTAAACTTTAATGATTTAATTTGTCCGTATTCAATGATATTAGCGTCAATATTTTTAACTTCTAAATTATTGGCGGCACAAATGTTTAAAATAGTTTCTAAAACCGGTAGTCCAGCATCGCAAACGATGACGACGTGATCGTGTTTGTTTCCTAAATACTTTTCTAAGTATCTTAAGAAAATTAAAACGATAATGGACATAATAGTCGTACCAAATGCACCGATATAAAAGCCATTTCCTGTAGCTAAACCGACAATAGCAACAACCCATAAAGTAGCGGCAGTAGTGATTCCTTTAATATCACCACGGTCATGAATAATGGCACCAGCACCTAAAAAACCAATACCACTAACTACTTGAGCAGCTAAACGAGCAGGATCACCAGTGTAACCTTCAAAACCATATTTTGAAACTAGCATAGCTAAAGCACTAGCGACTGAAACTAAGACGTGAGTTCTTAAACCTGCAGGATGTCCATGTAATTCTCTTTCTAAACCAATTGAGCCTCCTAAAATTATGGCTAAAAATAGACGAATGAGTATTTCATACCATTCGATAGTCATAATATTATCCTCACTTTCAAATTTGTAAACTAATTATAAAGATTCTTTTCTTTGAAGTCAACATGACTATCAAGCCAGTTTAAGATATCTTTTTTGACTTCTTCTTTATTAATTTCGTTTAAAATTTCGTGTCTTGCACCTGGGTATAGTTTCATACTCAAGTCTTTAATATTAATTTTTTTGTATTGATTATAAAGTTTACTAATTCCAACACCCATATTGGAAACTGGATCATTATCGCCGGCGATTAAATAAACAGGTAATGATAATGGAATTTTATTTTGTAAACCTTTTAAAGAAGCAAGTCCTTTTAAGAATTCTTTAAAGAAACCGACACTACAAATAAAACCACATAAATCATCGTTTAAGTATTTATCAACTTCATTATTATCTCTTGAAAGCCAGTCAGCTGTTGTACGATTAGGTTTAAAATGCTTATTAAATGATCCAAAAGCCATTTTATTTAAAAAGTATCCTGGTTTTTTATTATCAGCAAATAAGAATAATGTGTTGGCTAATACTTTTGAAATAGTGTAGTTAGCACCTGGAGCATTACTTCCACATAAAATAACTCCATCGATGTTTTTGCCATAAGTAGAGATATAGTATTGAGAAATAAATGAACCCATTGAGTGACCAAATAAATAGACTTTTTTATTTGGATAGTCATCTTTGGCCTTGTCGATTAATGTTTGTAAGTTATCGCCACATCTAAAGAAGTCATCTTTTTCAAAATGGCCTTTAACATCTTTAATAGCATCACCATGTCCGATTTGATGAATACCATAAACAGCATAGCCATGATTATTTAAAAAGGTAGCAAAGTCATCATAACGACGAACGTGTTCTGTCATGCCATGTGAAATAATAACAATAGCTTTAGGATTGTCGATAAGCCAAGTAGTTACAAAAATATTTTTATATTTGATATTTTCCATTGTAATATCACCTCTTTTATTTATAATAACATTTTTCAAAAAGATTGTAAAACAAACAATAAATTGCTAAAATATTTAAAGGAGTTGATATAATGCGTTTAGATAAGTTTTTAAAGGTTTCAAGAATAATTAAGCGTCGTACTGTTTCGAAAGATTTAGTTAATTTAGATCGCGTAAAAGTAAATGGTCGAAACGCTAAACCAGGAACACAAGTTAAAGAAAATGATATTCTTGAAATTAAATTAAAAAACGAAATATTGACTATTCGTATTTTATTAACTAAAGATAGTATAAAATCAAGTGATGCTTACTTAATGTATGAAGTAGTAAATGAGCAATTTTTGGAGGAATAAAAAAATGGAAAAAAATCGAATCATGAGTTCAAATCGTTCTTTGTCAATTATTTTGTTAGTTATCTCAATTATCTTACTGGCTATTTCTTGTAAAATCATTATTGATTTTGCCCTTGTCAATACCGAAAAAGCTAAATTAATGGAATTAAGAAACCAAATTATGGAAGAAAATAAACTATTTGAAGATGTAAATTCTCATCTTCAAGATGATAATTACTATGATGTCTTCGTCCGTGAAGAATATCAATTTCAAGGTCAAAATGTTATCAAATTACCAAAGTAAAATGCGTCCATTAATTGAAGATAAATATTTGATTGGTGTATCTGGAGGGGCCGATTCAATGGCCCTTTTAGATATGGTATATCATTTAAACAAAGAAATAGTAGTAGCTCATGTTAATTATAAAAAAAGATTAAGTGCTGATCGAGATCAACACATTGTAGAGGATTATTGTCGCCAAAGAAATATTCCTTTTTTTGTTCATATAGCCAAAAAACATGATGGTGGTAATTTTCAAAATATTGCTCGAATTGAAAGATATGATTTTTTTAATAAAATTATGCATCAAGAAAAGATTAAAACATTACTTGTTGCTCATCAAAAAGATGATGCATTAGAAACTTATTTATTTAAGAAAAAACGTAATAGTTTAGGAGAATCTTTGTCAATTCTTGAATCAAGTAATGTTTTTGGAATCCATGTTTTTCGTCCACTTTTAGATTATTATCGAAGCGAATTAAGAGATTATTGTTTAAAAAACAATATACCTTTTGGTGATGATGAAACAAATTTTACGCTAGATTATGAGCGTAACCGCATTCGTATTCTCGTTTTAGGTAATTTAACACTTGAACAAAAAGATGCTTTGGTTAATAAAATGAACCACGAAGAAAGTGAATGGCAATTAAAAAATGAAAAAATTAAACAAATTTACAATAAAATCGTAGTTAATAAGCATTTTAATTATGAGGCCTATTTGGGCCTTGATAAAACATTGAAAGCATTGTTTCTTTATCGTTTCATAAATATCAATACTTTTTTGACTTTAAATAAGCATTATTTAAATGAAATAATTAAACAATTAGATTCAAAGTCCAATCTTAAAATTGATTTGGGAAAGTTTAATTTAATCAAAGCATATAGTGATGTCTATTTAATGGAAAATAAAGAAGTTATTGATTATTCTTATACAATTTTAAACTTAGAAGAAATGGATACTCCATATTTTAAGGTTAAACTAAGTGGCGAAAAAAAGGATGGAATTTATGTTAATAAAGAGGATTTCCCTTTAACTATTCGTAATTATCGAATTAACGATAAAGTTAGAATGAAAGATTATGATAAAGATGTTAATCGTTTATTTATCGATCGAAAAATTGATCGACAACAACGCCGATTAATTCCACTTGTTGTTAACGCTAAACAAGAAATAATTTTGATTCCGGGTATTTATCGTCTTTATGAGCGCAAATTATTGCAAAGCAATATATTTGTGGTAAAATAAAAATGTTATCTTATTGGAGGATAAAAGAATGGAAAAAGATATTAAAAAAGTCTTAATTAGTGAACAAGAAATTAATCAAAGGTGTAAAGAACTAGGAGCACAAATTAGTCAAGATTATGCTTCTAAAACGCCGATTTTAGTCGGATTACTAAAAGGTTCAGTTCCATTTATGGCTGAATTATTAAAAAACGTTTCTGTTCATTGTGAAACAGAATATATGGCAGTTTCTTCATATCATGGAACATCTAGTACTGGTGAAGTTCGTATTATCAAAGATTTAGATGTTTCAATTGAAAATCGTGACATTATTATTGTTGAAGATATCGTTGACACAGGTTTAACTTTATCAACAATTATTAATATGTTTTTACAACGTCATGCTCGTAGTGTTGAAATTGCATGCCTTTTAGATAAAAAAGAAGGTCGTCGACCTGGTGTAGTTCTTCATCCAAAATATGTTGGATTTGATGTTCCAAATGAATTTGTTGTTGGTTTTGGTTTGGATTATGATGAATTATATCGTAATTTACCATATGTAGGAGTTTTAAAAGAAGAAGTTTACAGTAAGTAGAAGGGGGCTTGATTGTATATGAGTAATCAACCAAAAAAGAGTAGTAACAAAAAAGGAAGTAGTACATTTAGTTTTATTTTACCTTACTTAATTATTCTTGGAATTGTCTTTTTATTAGTGTTCAACTTTAAAGGGACAGGAAGTAGTCAAGTAATTAATTATAATGGTAACTATGAGCAATTTGAGGCTGATTTATCAATAAAAGATCCAAGTAAGTTTGATAAAATTGTCATTAGTGAACGTGAAAAAGTTGTTATTGTCACTGGTAGTTATAGAGAAACTGTTGATGGCAAAGAAAAAACAATTAAGTTTAATGGACAATTCTCAACTCAAAGCATGGATGAACTTGTAACATTAATGGCAAGATTTGGTAATAAGGTTGTTTATGATGATGCTTTTAGTGTATCTATTTGGCAACAAATTTTACCAACTTTAATCATTATGGTTGTTATTGGTGGCTTTGGTTTTTTCTTAATTTCAAAAATGGGAAGTGGCCAAAATAATAAAGCTTTTGATTTTGGTAAATCTCCAGTTAAGAACATTGAAAATATTAAAGTAAGATTCAGTGATGTTGCTGGTTGTGACGAAGAAAAAGCCGAAATGACTGAATTGGTTGAATATTTACGTAATCCAAAGAAATTTAGCGTTATGGGTGCAAGAATTCCTAAAGGTGTTATTTTAACAGGTAATCCAGGTACTGGTAAAACTTTACTCGCTAAAGCAGTAGCTGGTGAAGCTGGTGTTCCATTCTTCTCAATTTCGGGTTCTGATTTCGTTGAAATGTTTGTTGGTGTTGGTGCAAGCCGTGTAAGAGATATGTTTAAAAAAGCTCAACAATATGCACCATCAATTATTTTCATTGATGAAATTGATGCTGTCGGTCGTCAAAGAGGTGCTGGTCTTGGTGGTGGACATGATGAAAGAGAACAAACTCTTAACCAATTATTAGTTGAAATGGATGGTTTCCCTGATAATGCTGGTATTATTGTTATTGCTGCTACAAATAGACCTGACGTTTTAGACCCTGCATTATTAAGACCTGGTCGTTTTGATAGACAAATTATGGTTTCATTACCAGATAAAAATGGTCGTGAGGCAATCTTAAAAGTTCATGCTCGTAATAAAAAGATGGGTAGTGATGTTAACTTTACTAACATTGCAATGCGTACTCCTGGTTTTTCTGGAGCAGAACTTGAAAATGTTTTAAATGAAGCTGCTATTTTAGCGGTTAGACAAAATAAGAATGTAATTAATATGAATGATATTGATGAAGCAATCGATAGAGTAATGGGTGGTCCTGCTAAAACATCTAAAACAATTACTCCTGAGGAAAAACGCTTAGTTGCTTACCATGAATCAGGTCATGCTATTTTAGGATTAAAATTAGCTAATGCGATGAAAGTTCAAAAAGTAACAATTATTCCTCGTGGACAAGCTGGAGGTTATGTTTTGATGACACCTACTGAAGATCGTTTCTTACAAACCAAATCAGAATTATTAGATCGTATTGCTGGTTTACTTGCTGGTCGCGTTAGTGAAGAAATTTTCTTTGAAGATGTTACAACAGGTGCTCAAAATGATATTGAACAAGCAACTAAAATTGCTAAAATGATGGTTTGTGAATTAGGTATGTCTAATTTAGGACCTATCCAATTTGAAAAACAAACTGGTAGTGTTTTCTTAGGACGAGATTACACTAACTCACAACGTAATTTCTCAAGTGAAATTGCTTATGAAATTGATAAGGAAATCGAAAAGATTATGCGTACATCAATGGAAAGAGCACGAGAAATTATTTTAGCTAACAAAGATAAAGTTACTTTAATTGCTGAAACTTTATTAGTTCAAGAAACTTTAACAAATGAAGAAGTTGTTTCTCTAGTTGAAAATGGTCATCTTCCTGTTAAAGAAGAATTTAAAAAAGAAGTTATTAAGCCAGTTAACGAAACTAATGTTGTTAGTGAAGAAAATGGAAAAGATGAAAACGCCGCTTAATAAACGGCGTTTTTCTTAAATTAAAAGGAGAATTAAGTTATGGGGAAAGTTTATCGTGGCACATTAAGAGATAATCATATACGTTTCTTTTATGCTACAAGTAGTGATATTACTAATGAAGTTGCTCGTCGTTTTGAAGCATCATATTTAGTTAAACAACTATTAGCAAGGTTTATTCCAATGGGATTAATTTTACAAGAAAATCAAAAGCAAGGTTGGGTAACGGTTAAACTTATTGGTGATGGTGATGTTGGTAATGTTGAATTAGAGTGTAACGAATCTGGTGATACTCGTGTTTATGTTGCTCATCCACAAGTTGAATACGAAGGTGAAGATTTCTTAAATATTGCTAAAGCAATTGGCAAGGGAAGATTAGAAGTTATTAAAGATTTTGATATGAAACAACATTTTTCTTCACAAGTCGAATTAGTTAGTTCCAAAATTGGTGAAGATTTTGCCTACTTTTTTAAAGAATCAGAACAAGTCGATTCTTTAGTAGTTGTTTCTTCTTCGTTTAATGATGATGGTAAAATCAAAACATCTAATGCTTTAGTTTTACAACTTTTACCTAATGCAACTGAAGAAGATTATCAATATATTGAACATTTAAATATTCCTTCTTTAAAAGATATTGAAGAAGGCGATGTTAAAGAAAACTTAGAAAAATTACTTGGCGGTGAAATTTTAACAGTCAGTGACTATCGTTTTAAGTGTCATTGTTCACTTGATCGTGTCATTGCTTCATTAGCATCATTAGATGAAAAAGAAATTGTTGATATGATTAATAGTAAAGAACGCTTTGAGATTGTTTGTAACTTTTGTAATCAAAAGTATTTAATTACTGAATTTGAATTAAACGAAGCGTTAAAGATTCGTAACAAATGTTAATTTATATAGCAATTGGTTTATATTTAATTACTTTTGTTTTACTATTAGTTTCTTCGATTCGCAGTCATAAAAGTGTTCATCGTTTTGTTTTTAAATTAATTAATTGTTTTTTGTTTATTGTTGTCTCAATTATTAGTTTTTTATACCGCCATATTGAATTAAATTATTTTATCCCACTTTTGGTGGCTCAAATATTTTCATTTATTGGTGATTTATTTTTAGGAGTAAATCATCTTGAGAAAAAAACGAAATACGGGGCTTTAGGGATTGTTTCTTTTGCTCTAGCTCAAATCGTTTTTATCTTTACGTTTATTTATAATTATGGATTTATTCCATATTTGCTTTTTATTCCAATTTTAGGATTAATTGTTGGTGAATATATTATTTATCGATTACACATTAAAGATAAAAAATTATATTTATCAGGTGGTTTTTATTTATTATTAATGACTTCAATGGTTATGGCAACTTTAGGAGCATTAATTCTTGATCCTAGTTGGTGTAGTTTAATTATTTTTATGGGTGGTTTAAGCTTTATGGTAAGTGATTATACTTTAATGTTTAAATATTATTACCCATCGAAGCGAATTGTTTTTACAACCGTTAGCGTTTCAACTTATGCGCTTGCACAATTACTTTTCGCTCTTTCTGTTACTTTGTTTTAGAGGTGATATTTTATGATTCTACGTGTTGACCATGCTAAAAAAATATATCAAGATGGAGAAATAGTTACTAAGGCTTTAGATGATGTTTCTTTAGAAGTTAATGAAGGAGAAATAGTTGTTATTTTAGGCCCTTCTGGAAGTGGTAAGTCAACGCTTTTAAATGTTATGTCAGGACTTGATAACGTTAGTGAAGGTAAGGTCTATTTTAATAATGTTGATATTAGTCATTATAAAAGCGATCAACTTACATCTTTTCGTCGTGAAAATTTAGGTTTTATTTTCCAAACATATAATTTAGTACCTAATTTAAACGTATATGAAAATGTTGAATTAGGGTCTAATTTAGCTACTAACCCTTTAGTTATTGATGATGTATTAGAAAGTGTTGGAATGAAAGAATATAAAAGTCGATTTCCTTATCAATTAAGTGGTGGTCAACAACAAAGGGTTAGTATTGCCCGTGCTTTAGTTAAAAATCCTAAAATTTTATTTTGTGATGAACCAACTGGAGCCCTTGATGAAAAGACAAGTAAAATGATTTTAAAAGTTATTCAAGATATTAATAAAAAATTTTCTACCACAGTTTTACTAATTACGCACAATCCTTCGATTGCGAAAATGGCTCATCGAGTTATTCGGGTTAATTCAGGTAAAATTGTTGAAAATTATCGCAATGAAAAAATATTGGATGCAATGGAGGTTGATTGGGCATGAGATTACTCTTTTTAAATGCTTTTAAGGGATTAAAAAGAAAAGCCGTTCAAATGATTGGCTTAATCTTTTTAATTATGACTTCTACCGGTATTTTTACGATGATGAATTCTTCACTAGATCGAATGGATTCAATGGCGATGGAATATTTAACTAATCAAAAAGTTGAACATTCTTCAATTGTTTTGAATAATAGTGAACTTCTTACTCGTGAAGATTATGATATTTTATTTCCTTCACTACAAGAAGAAGCCTATAATGTGGTTACTAGTGACGAATTTCGTGTTTTTAAGAATGAATTAGAACTTCGTTTAGCTGCTGCTAGTGGTCAATCACCATTATTAACAAATGAAAAAATTAATGAAGTTCAAATTAAAATCATGAACGAAATTAAAGAAGAATATGGTGTTGATACATTAAACAGTGAGCAACGCATCTTGTTATCTAATCGTTTAGTAAATTACTTTAATAGCCAATTATACTTGGCTCAAACATTATTAGATGAAAATTATGTGGTTAAAGATGTTGATGTTTATTTATTGTTTGGTTCACAATCTAGAGCTGGTAATTTATCTACTAATAGTGATGAATCCTCGGTATGGTATTATTTTTCACCACTTAATCCTGAAATTAAAGAAAGTGAAGAAGGGTGCGGTAGTGATAGTGGTTTAGGAATTGGAGGAAGTAGTGAACTTCCTAGTTCAGTAACACAACTATATGAACGCTATAATGCGATGCTTGTTGAAGTTAATGTTACTAAATATTTAGAAAAAGAAGTTGAAAAATTAGCTAGTGATTATAATTTAACTTACGAATATCGTGAAGTAAAAAATGTCACTTTTAAAAAAGATGGCGATGAAAAAAGTTATGCGATTGCTGCTGCTATCTATACAGGTGAAGAAAAAGTTAATATTCCATATTTAATTAATGGTAAATTTCCTACTTTGGATAATGAAATTACTTTATCATCAAACTTTATGGAATCTAATAATTTAAAAATTGGTGATACTTACAATATTAAAGGGTTTGATTATGTTATAAGCGGTAGTGCTTATATGCCAGACTATATTTATCCTGCTATTTCTTTTAATACCCCAGTTTATGATGAACATTATCATACTGTTTGTTATACAACGGCTAAAGGATATGAACAAATGGTCGGTAGTGAAATGGGACTATATAGTGTCATTTTTAATGAATTTAAAGGCGAATATGGTTCTAGTGAACTAGATAGTTATTATAATAAATTATCAGAAGATAATCGTATTATGATAGCTATACCATCATATAAATATCATCCACGTATTGCGATGTTTTTAATGGAAATGGAAAATAACCGTGTTATGACGTCATATTTAATGGTTGTTTTGTTAGCAATTGCGATTTTTATTATTATCATGGTTATGAAAAAACGTATTGATGATGAAAAACGTCAAATAGGGGTTTTAAAATCTCTTGGTTATGGAACGTTTGCGATTTCAATATCGTATTTAGTATATCCAATAGTTAGTAGTATTATCGGTGGTATTTTAGGTTATATTTTAGGAATTATCTTACAAACCCCAGTTGTTGGTTTATATAAATCATATTTTAATATTCCAATGAATGATTTTAGTATGTCATTTAAATATTTGGGATTAAGCATTGCTATTCCATTAATTAGTTTAACAATTCTTTCTTTCTTGGTCGCAATGTTTATGTTAAGACATCGTCCTTTAAAATTATTAAACGAAGGAAGCAACTTAAAAGTTAATCGTACAACGAAAGTTGTTACTAAATTAACTGCTAAATTACCATTTAAGTATCGTTTTAAATATTCGTTAGCTTCAAGAAGTTTAGGTAAATTATTATCAATTACTTTTTCTTCTTTTGCTACTGGTTTATTAATTGTTTTAACCCTTATTGGTTCGACAATGATGAACAATTTTGTCAATGAAACGTTCGCGGGAGCAACTTATAACTATAAAGTTAGTTTCCAAACAATGCAAGATGAAGAAACTGATGGCATCGATCATCAACATGAAGATACCGTTTTAACAGAAAATTTATCGATATTAAGAGTTATTAAAGATGATCAAGTAATCGAAGTAACTGAAAATAAATCAATTTCCTTATTTGGAGTAGATGAAGATCTTCAAAAAGTTAATATTACTAATGATAAAAATGAAGATATTTCTAATCTTTTATTCAAAGAAGGAAATAACATTATTATTAACGATCCAATACGTGCTTTATATAAACTTGATGTCGGCGATAGTATTGTCTTAACAAAGAAGATTAATACTAATACGGGAGCTTCATGTGGCGAAGAAATCACATTTAAAATTGTTGGTATAAATACTACATTTAGTGGATTAAACGCTTACGCTAGTCGAAGTGTATTAGCATCTTATCTAGGATATAAAGATAGTGCATATAATGAAGTTTGGACCGATAGTCTACATGAGTCCTATAATGAAAACAATAAAGATATTGCTTCAATCTTTAGTCTTGATGATTTAAAGATGAATATTCAAGTCGCAATGGATATGATGAATGTTTCAATTTATTTAGTTGTTGCTTTTGCGGGAGTTATGGCTCTTGTTATTATCGGTGTTGTTTCATCAGTTGTTATTGATGAAAATAAGAAACATATTAGTTTAATGAAAGTTATGGGTTATACTGATAAAGAAATTAATAACGTTGTCTTAAATATTTATACACCATTTGTTATTATTGCTTATTTATTATCAATACCAGCAATGAAAGGTATCTTAAATGCGATTATATCTTTAGTGGCAAAAGATCTTGATTTTACAATTCCAATTCATTTAGGTTGGGTTAACGCTCTTATTGGTTTAGCTGTTATTTTAGTTGCTTATTTTATTGCTCTATATGCATCAAGAAGAGCATTAAATAAGATTCCTTTAAGTGAAGCATTAAAGAGGGAGTAAAAAATATGGAAGAATTATTTCGATTAGAAAAAGTTTCTAAAGAATATGTCCAAGGTGATATTGTTACGAAAGCTTTAGATAATATTGATTTAACAATCTATGAAGGTGAAATTTTAATTATTTTAGGAACTAGTGGTAGTGGTAAGTCAACAATGCTAAATGTTATTTCAGGTTTAGATACTTGTAGTAGTGGTAAAATTTATTATAAAAATCAAGATATTACTTCTTTAAGTGATCGTAAAATGACTAAATTCCGTAAAGATAATATTGGCTTTATTTTCCAAACGTACAATTTATTAGTTAATTTGGATGTTTATGAAAATGTTTTAGTCGGCGGTTCACTTGCTAGAAATAAGAAATATAGTATTGATGATATTTTAAAAGTTGTTGGTCTATATGATGAACGTCATAAAAAAATCGAAAAACTAAGTGGTGGTCAACAACAAAGAGTAAGTATTGCTCGTGCTTTGGCAAAAAATCCAGCGATTATGTTTTGTGATGAGCCAACAGGTGCTCTTGATGAAGAAACAGGTAAAGTCGTTTTAGAATCACTAGTTGAAGTTAATAAAACTTTAAAAACAACTTTAGTTATTATTACTCATAATCCCGGTATTGCTTATCTAGGAGATCGAATTATTCATATGAATAGTGGTCATATAAAAAGTGTAGAAGTAAATAATCATAAAATGAAAGTAGAGGAAATTCCATGGGGTTAAAAATTGGAGATGTTACATTAAAAGGGAATGTTATCTTGGCTCCAATGGCGGGACTTACCAATAAACCATATCGTAAATTAATGATGGAATATGGGGCTTCACTGGTGGTAAGTGAAATGGTTAGCGCCCAAGCAATTTGTTACAATAATGAAAAAACATTAAGGATGCTCGATTGTGATGAGCATCCTTGTGCTTTACAACTTTTTGGTGGTAAAGTCGATTATATGGTTGAAGCCGCTAAATATGTTGATACTCATTGTGAATGTGACATTATTGATATTAATATGGGGTGCCCAGTTTTAAAGGTGAGTAAAGCTAATGCAGGATCAATTTTAATGGGACAAGAAGATTTAGCGTATGAAATTGTTAAAAATATTGTTTTAAATGTTAAAAAACCCGTTACCGTTAAGTTTCGTTTAGGTATTGATAAAGATCATATTAATGTTGTTTCTTTTGCTAAAAAAATGGAAGAAGCAGGTGCCAAGATGATTGTTATTCATGCCCGAACAAAAAAACAAATGTATGAAGGTAAAGCCGACTGGTCGTATATTAAACAAGTTAAAGAAGCGGTAAAGATACCGGTTATTGCTAATGGCGATATTAAAACACCAGAAGATGCGATAAGATGTTTAAAAATGACCAATGCTGATGGCATTATGATTGGTCGCGGAGCTTTAGGTAATCCTTGGCTTTTTAAACAAATTGATGAATTTATAAATGATGGGGAAGTTAAAACCATTCCATCTTTAAATGATCGAGTCGCGGTTTGTAAGCGTCATGCTAGTCTTTTAAAAGATTATTATCAAGATGAATTAAAAGCTTTAAAGGAAATGCGTAGTCATATTTCGTGGTATTTAAAAGGAATTAAAGATGCTAGTGAATATCGAAAACAAATTCAAACATTATCATCTTTAAAGCAATTAGATGAATTATTAAATGATGTTTTACAAAATGAATCTAATATTTTATAATAAAATATGATATACTTTAAAGGTATACTTATGGAAGGGGAATTATTTAAATGGAAGAAAGAGTATTAACTGACCAAGAGCTAGTTAGACGTGAAAAGTTAGAAAAGTTACGTGCTCAAGGTATTGACCCATTTGGTCATCGTTTTGAAAGAACAAATTTATCAAGTGATATTAAAAGAATTTATGGTGGTAAAACACATGACGAATTAGCTGAAATGAAAGCAATTGAAGTAATTGCTGGTCGTGTTATGACTGTTCGTAATATGGGTAAAGTTGCCTTCGTTACTTTACAAGATTTAGGTGGTTTTATCCAAGTTTATATTAGAAAAGATACTATCGGTGAAGATGTATATGATAATGTCTTTAAGTTAGTCGATATTGGTGATTTCATTGGTATTAAAGGTGAAGTTATGCTTACAAAGACTGGTGAAATTACAATTAAAGCATTAGAATATACTCATTTATCAAAAGCTTTACGTCCATTACCAGAAAAATTCCATGGTTTAGTTGACGTTGAAGAACGTTATAGAAGAAGATATGTTGATTTAATTATGAATGAAGATGCAAAACGTATTGCAACTTTAAGACCAAAAATCATTCGTTCTATTCAAAGATATATGGATGGTTTGGGTTATATGGAAGTTGAAACTCCAGTTTTACATCCAATTTTAGGCGGTGCTGCTGCTCGCCCTTTCGTTACTCATCACAATACATTAGACATGGATTTCTATTTGCGTATTGCAACTGAATTACCATTAAAGAGATTGTTAGTTGGTGGTCTAGAAAAAGTATACGAAATTGGTCGTTTATTTAGAAATGAAGGTATGGATACTCGTCATAATCCAGAATTTACAACTATTGAAGCATATCAAGCATATGGTGATTTAGATACAATGATGGATTTAGTTGAAGGTGTTTTCTCTAACGTTTCCAAAGATGTTTTAGGTACTCAACAAGTTGAAAAAGATGGCGTTATGCTTGACTTAAAAGGACCATTTAGACGTATTTCAATGGCTGAGTTTGTTAAACAAGAAACAGGTATTGATTTTACAAAGATTTATGATTTAGAAGAAGCTAAAAAATTAGCTAAAGAACACCATATTGAAGTTGAAACTCACCACACTGGTGTAGGACATATTTTAAACTTATTCTTTGAAGAATATTGTGAAAAGAAATGTGTTCAACCTACATTTGTCACTGGTCACCCAATTGAAATTTCACCATTAGCTAAGAAAGATCCAAAAGATCCTCGTTATACATTACGTTTTGAATTATTTATTTGTGGTAGTGAATATGCTAACGCATTTACTGAATTAAATGATCCAATTGACCAAAGAGAAAGATTTGAAAATCAATTAAAAGAACGTGAATTAGGTAATGATGAAGCTAACCAAATGGACGTTGACTTTGTTGAAGCTCTAGAATATGGTATGCCTCCTGCTGGTGGTGTTGGTATTGGTATTGACCGTTTTGTTATGTTATTATGTGGAACTAACTCAATTAGAGAAGTATTATTATTCCCACATATGCGTAATTTAGATAACAAGCAAAATAAGAAAGAAGTTAGCAAAGTAGAAGTTAGTGCTAAAGAAGAACCTGTTACAGTTAAAGAAGAAGTAATTGATTTTAGCAACGTTGAAATCGAACCATTGTTCAAAGATTTTGTTGACTTTGAAACATTCTCTAAATCTGATTTTAGAGCGGTTAAAGTTAAAGAATGTAGCGCAGTTGCTAAGAGCAAAAAATTATTAAAGTTTGTCTTAGATGATGGTAGCGGTGTTGATCGTGTTATTCTAAGTGGTATTCATGATTATTACGAACCAGAAGATTTAGTTGGTAAAACCCTTATTGCAATTACAAATCTTCCTCCACGTAAGATGATGGGTATTGATTCATGTGGTATGATTATTTCTGCTGTTCACCATGAAAACGGTATTGAAAAATTACATTGTTTAATGGTTGATTCACACATTCCTGCTGGTGCAAAATTATATTAATAAATATATAAAAATAATTAAAAAAGGTATGATTAATATTTAAATCATACCTTTTTAATTTCTTTTGTGGGAATCTCATTAGCTAATTTAAAACCTTGACGAGCAATGATTACTGCAATAATTTCGTTAATAACTGCTGCTGAAGCAATTGTTCCTTGAACAATACTTGCTAACTCTGGGGCGTTAGTAATTAATGTAGAAACAGTGATACCAGTAAATACAAGCGATACTCCAGAATGAGGGAGCAATGTTAAGCCAAGATATTTTTGTACGGTAGCGGGTGCTTTGGACATCTTGGCACCAAAAAAGGCTCCAAAATATTTTCCACACGCTCTAGACACAATATAAACAAGAGTAAATATTCCGGCTCCAGCGATAAGATGATAATCAAGGGGAAGAGCTAAGTTTAAAATAACAACAATCATTGAAATTCCTAAGATTGGATTAAATTTTTTCATAATTTCATCAGTTTTTTCTTCACCAATCATATTGGCAAATGTAGAAGAAAAAGCCATGCCAATTAACATGAAGTTAAGAATTGGAGTTTGTAATAATTGATAATTGATTAAAAGCCCGATAATACTGGAAACTAATAATGAAATAATCATAATTACAAAATTATTTTTATCGATTTTCTTCATAATAAAACCGGTTAATAAGCCACATAAAATACCAATTACGATTGGAGCAACAATCATTAAAACAACACTTAAAGGCGAGGTGGTACCGCCATTAAGAGTTAAATTAACAAAGGCAATAACTGAGAAGAAAACAATTACTCCGATGATGTCATCAAGAGCAGCTAATGGAAGCAAAGTATCAGTAACTGGACCTTTAGTTTTAAATTCTTTAACAACAGAAATAGCAGGGGCTGGAGCGGTTGCAAGGGCAATACCTCCAAAGATTAATGCTAGATATAAGGGGATATTCATAAAGAAGAAAATAATCCCAAAAACAAGCGAAACAAATAAAAAAGTTCCGATTGATTGGACAATAGTAATGGTAATAATTTCTTTGCCAGTTTTAGCAATTTTTTTAAAAATGATTTCGGTTCCAATTAAAAGGCCAACACTACATTCTAAAATATTAACGCCCATTTTGTAAATAGACGAATTAATAATATCATTGTTAATTAGTTTTAAGGCATATGGGCCTAAAATCATTCCTGCAATTAACCACCCTAAAATAGCTGGAAGTTTTAATTTGGAAATTAATTTACCGCATATAAAAGCTATTAAAACAGCAAGTAAAAAACGTAAAAATAACATAATTAACCTTCTTTCAAAACACCATGTAAATAAACATCAATTAGTTTAGTGATATTTTCTTCGTGTTCATCACTTAAGATAGAAATATCTTTATCACTATTTATAAATAAGTCATTAAAACTATTGCTGATTAAGCGTAAGTATTTTAATGCATAATCTAAACTTATACTTTCACGAAGATGGCATGTCTTTAAATAATTAAGATAAATTTGCTCATGAAAATCATCAATTTTTACTTTTAATTGATAAACTTTGTCTTTAATCAATGTGGGGGATTTTAAAATTGCATTAAAAAAGATTTTTTTGAGTGCTGGATTATTTTCAAAAAAAGATAAACGACAACTCATTAAATCATCAATTGAATTAATATTTTTTGAACAATAAAAAGAATACATAGTTTCAAAACATAAATTAACACAATATAAGTAAAGTTCTTCTTTATTTTTGAAATAATGATAGATTATCCCTTTGGATATATTGGCTTGCTTAACTAGCTCGTTAAGCGAAGCATTTTCGTATGAATTTTCGGCAAATAAAGCAATTGCATAATCTACTATTTTTTCTTTTGTTTCCATTTTTTCATCTTCTTTCTAGAAGAGTATTATACACTATATTGACCGAGTGGTCAATAGAGAAAAACACAAAAATTTGTAATAAAAAAGCCCAGTAAATATAAGAGAAATTGTGAAAAATAGTTATTTTTTTCACAAAGTCAAAAAGAGGTTGATTATTAATAATTAAAGTGCAATAATTTAATTAAGGAAAGAAATAAAATAATCAAAATTTATATTTTAAAAGGAGTGAATATTATATGAAAAAAATGGCTTTATTTTTAGGTATTGGTGCCCTTTTGGTTAGTTTATCTGGTTGTGGTAATAATAGTCAAAAAGACATTATTTTATCAACAACAACATCTACGCAAGATAGTGGATTACTTGATTATTTATTACCAGTTTTTGAAGAAGAAACAGGTTATAATGTTAAGGTTGTTGCTGTAGGAACGGGCGCTGCTTTACAAAATGGTAAAGATGGTGAGGCAGATGTTTTGCTTGTTCACTCTAAAGCAAGTGAAGAACAATTTGTTAGTGAAGGACATGCGGATGAAGCTGGACGTATTGAAATTATGTATAATGATTTTATCATTGTTGGTCCTAAAACTGATCCGCTTTCAATTAAGACTGATAGTTATAATAATGTTAGTGAAGCTTTTAAAACAATTGATGAAGCAAATAGTTCAAAATTTATTTCACGTGCCGATAACTCGGGAACACATAATAAAGAAATGAGTGTTTGGGAAATGATTAATGTCAATCCAAAAAACAAAGATTATTATGTTGAAGCAGGAACAGGTATGGGAGCAGTTTTGGAAATGGCTAACGAAAAAGATGCTTATACTTTAACTGATCGTGCAACTTGGTTAAATAATTTAGATCATTATGATAATTTACAAATTGTTAGTGAAAATGACCCAAGTGGTATTTTATACAATCAATATTCATGCATTTGCGTTAATCCTAACAAAAATGACAAAATTAATTATAAAGGTGCAAAAGCTTTCCAAAACTGGTTAATTAGTGATGAAACTCAAGCATTAATTGGTAAATATGGTGTTGAAGAATTTGGAGCCCCTTTGTTTACTCCAAATTATAAAAAATAATTATGAAAGTTATTTTAGATGGAATTAAAGAGGCAATAAGATTAATTTTTAACTTTGATCAAGAGATTATGGAAGTCATTTTCTTATCTTTAAAGGTTTCGTTTATTTCATTGTTAATTGCAAGTCTTATTGCTATTCCATTAGGAATAATCATTGCTAAACACCAATTTCGTTTTAAATCAATTTTAATGCGTTTAATTTATACCTTTATGGGTTTTCCACCAGTTTTATGTGGTTTGTTTGTCTTTTTGCTTTTAATGCGTAATGGTCCTTTAGGCTCTCTTCAATTAAATTTTACTGTTCCAGCAATGATTATTGCTCAAGTATTACTAATTATCCCAATTATTATGGGATTAACAATTAGCGCTTGTAAAAATCGTTATTCTGAGGTGGAAATGCTTGCTAAGACTTTAGGAGCTAATAAATTTGAAACATTTAAACTTACTTTATTTGAACTTAAAAGTGGTTTATTAATGGCGATTGTTTCAGGATTTTCTCGTTCAATCTCTGAAGTTGGTGCAGTTATGTTAGTCGGTGGAAATATTAGTGGAGAAACAAGAGTTATGACGACTTATATCTCTCAATTAAAAAGTATGGGAGATTATGAAAGGGCGATTGCTGTCGGAATTATCTTATTAATTATTTCGTTTATTGCTAATTCAATTTTATATCATTTTCAAATAAAAGAAGGAAAGTAATTATGAAAGTTACAATTAAGAATGTTTGTAAAAAATATGATAACGTTGATGTTCTAAAAATTAATGAATTAGCTTTTAAAGAAAATAAAATTAATGCCATTATCGGCCCTAATGGCGCTGGTAAGTCAACATTAATAAATATTATTGGTAATTTAATTTCTAAAGATGAAGGAACAATATTATTTGATGATAGTGAAGTTTTTCCAAATGGCGAGGTAACGGTTGTTTTTCAATCACCACACTTAATTGATACAACGGTTAAAAAGAATCTACTATATCCTTTAAAAATTCGTAAATATGATAAAAAAGAATGTGAAAAAAGGGTTAATGATCTTAGTGAACAGTTAAATATTCAATCATTATTAAATAAAAAGGCTCATCAATTATCATTAGGTGAAAAGCAAAAAGTGGCCTTGGCTAGAGCGCTTATTTTTAATCCTAAAGTGTTATTATTAGATGAACCAAGCGCTAGCATTGATCCTTTTAGTAATATTGAGATTGAAAGCATCTTAAAAGAAATTAATAATACAACAATTATTCTTATTTCACACAACTTAGCTCAAGTAAAAAGAATTGCTGATTATGTTATTTTACTAAATCATGGAGAAGTTATCGAAAGTAATGATAAAGATAAATTTTTTAATCAACCAGAAAAAGAGTTGACCAAGAAGTTTATAGAAGGGGAGTTTATTGTATGATGGAACTATTAGATGTTAAAAGTTTAAAAAAGTCCTTAGAACTAATACAACAAACTCTTGAAAATAAAAAACTAAAAACGAAAAAAGTACCAGTATTATCTTCACTTTCTTATATTTTAGCGAAAGATGTATATGCAAATGAATACATCCCTTCTTTTAATCGTTCAACAGTTGATGGATATGCCTTAATTGCTAAATCAAGTTATGGGGCAAGTGAGACTAATCCAATCTTTTTAAATGTCGTTGGTGAAGTAAAAATTAATGAAAATAATGAATACGTTGTTAATGATGATGAATGTGTATTGCTCCAAACTGGTTCGATGCTTCCTAAAAACGCTAATGCTGTTATTATGAAAGAATATTGTGAAGTTATAAGTGATAATAAAATAGCTATTTATCGAAGTGTTAGTCATCATGAAAATGTTAATTTAATTGGTGATGATATCAAAAATGGACAGCTTTTATTTATTAAAGGACAAGAAATAAATGCTTTTGTAATCGGTGTTTTAATTTCTTTAGGGATTAAAGAAGTCGAAGTTTATGAAAAGATTAATGTTGCTATTGTTTCAACCGGGGATGAACTAAAAGATCCATATGACGAAATTAGTAATGGTGAAATTCGTGACGTTAATAGTTATAGTTTAAAAAATTATGCTCTTTTAAAAGGCTTTAATGTTACTAATGTTTTACGTTTAAAAGATGACTATCAACAAATTTATGATACTCTTTTTAAGTTAGTTAAGGACAATGATTTAATTATATTATCTGGAGGTAGTTCCAAAGGTGATAAAGATTATAGTTTATTAGTAATTGATGAATTAACAGAAAATGTTTTTGTTCATGGGATTGCGATTAAACCTGGTAAACCAACAATCTTAGCCTATGACAAGATTAATGAATGCTTATTTATCGGCCTACCAGGGCATCCTTTAGCAGCTTTACTAATGTTTAAATTATTAGCGATAGATGGTTTTAATAAGCAAATGAATAAAAAGAAAAGCCATCCATATTATGCAAAAATAAGTGAAAATGTCTCATCCAATAAGGGAAGAGAAACAATTCTTTTAGTTAAACTCGAAGATATAAATGATGAAATGATTGCCCATCCAATTTATACAAAATCAGGGAACATTTATTCTTTAACTCAAGCTTATGGATATGTATTAATTGATCGTAATAAAGAGGGATTAAAAAAAGGTGAATTAGTGAAAGTAGAGGTGTTTTAAAATGAAACGAAATTTGTATTTAAAAGTTTTAGATAAGCAAAGTGCCTTAACAAAGTTTTTACAAACGTTTGATTTTAAGATAAGTTCAATTTGTATTGATACCGAAAATAGTTTAGATTATGTAACCAGTGAAGCTATTTTTGCTAAATATGCCAATCCTTTATATAATTCATGTGCGATGGATGGGATTATGGTTGTTAGTGATAAAACTAAAAATGCTAGTGAAAATAATCCAATCTTTCTAAAAGAAAAGGAAGATTATCTTGAATGTGATACGGGTGATAAGTTAGTTAATCCTTTCGATGCTGTTATTATGGCTGAAGATTTAATTGAAGGTGAAAATGGATATAAAATTATTAATAGTGTTGCTCCTTTTCAAAATGTTCGAGCTGTTGGTGAAGATATTGTTATTAATGAAATGGTCTTACCATCATTTAGTAAAATTCGTCCAATAGATATTTCAACTTTATTAACAAGTGGTAATTTTAAAATTAATGTTCTAAAGAAAATAAAAATAGGAATAATCCCTACTGGAGATGAAATGATAAATTATCATGAAACTTTAAAAGATAATACCATTATTGAAACGAATTCTTATATGTTTGCGTCACTAGTAAAGAATAATGGTGGAGAAAGTGTTATTTATCCAATAATTAAAGATAATTTAGATTTAATCAAACAAAGTTTATTAAAAGCCTGTGAAGAATGTGATTGTGTAATTATTAATGCTGGAAGCAGTGCTGGAAGAGATGATTATACATCGTTAGCAATTAAAGAATTAGGCGAAGTTTTTGTTCACGGGGTTAATATTAAGCCTGGGAAACCAGTTATTTTAGGGAAAATTAATCATAAACCAGTTATTGGATTACCAGGATATCCCGTTTCAGCATATATTACTTTTAATGAGTTTGTTATACCTTTAATGCAAAAATATTACCATCAAGATAGTAGTTATCAAAAAACGGTTAAAGCTACTTTAACTAAAACAATTATGTCGAGTTTAAAATATGAAGAATATATTCGAGTAAAATTAGGAAGAGTGGACAATCATCTTGTTGCGATTCCTTTAGATCGAGGAGCGGGAAATACTTTATCATTATTAATGGCTGATGGTTTTTTAATTGTTCCTCAAAATAAAGAAGGAATATTAAAGCAAGAAGAAGTTGAAGTTAAGTTAATTAATGATTTAGATCGAATTAATAATAGTCTTGTTGTTATTGGAAGCCATGACTTGATTTTGGATATTATCAAAGATCAAATGTTATTAAATGAAAATAAAGTTTATTTATCATCAACGCATGTTGGCTCACTCTCCGGATTATTAGCTTTAAAAAATAAAGAAACACATTTAGCACCATCACATTTGTTAGATGAAAAAAGTGGTGTTTATAATCTTCCTATTATTAAAGAGATCTTTAAAGATGAAGAAATGGTCATTATTAAAGGAGTTAAAAGACTTCAAGGATTTATTGTTCAAAAAGGTAATCCATTAAAGATTAAAAACATTTATGATATTAAAAATTATCGATATATTAATCGTCAAAAAGGTGCGGGAACAAGAGTACTTTTTGATTATTTATTGAAGAAGAATAATATTGATAAAAACAAGATTAATGGGTATGAACATGAAGTTAAAACCCATATGGCAGTTTCGATGGCTATTAAACATTTTGATGCTGATGTTGGTATGGGTGTTTATAGTGCTAGTAAAGCTCTTGATTTAGATTTTATTGAATGTGGTTTTGAAGAATATGATTTTGTAACATATAAAAAATATTTGGATTTACCGATAATAAGAATGTTTATTAAGGCTTTAAAAAATGAACAATTCCATCAAAAATTAGACCAACTCGGCGGATATAACTATGATGAATGTGGAGAAATAATCGATGTTAGATAGATATAATCGAGAAATTAATTATTTGCGAATATCCGTCACTGATTTATGTAATTATCGATGCAAGTACTGTATGAAAGAAGATGGGATCATTTTAAATCATCATCAAGAGATAATAAGTTATGAAGAGATTCAGCGTTTAGTCATTTTCTTAGCTAAAAAAGGAATTAATAAAATACGTATTAGTGGTGGTGAGCCACTTGTTCGTAAAGATATTGATCAATTATTTTATCTTTTAAAAGATGTCGAGGGAATAAAGGAAAAAGGTTTAACAACTAATGGATCGCTTCTTGATAAACATTTGACGGTGTTAAAAGAATGTGGTTTTACTACCATTAATATATCTTTAGATACTTTAAATGAAGATAAATATTACCAAATTACGCGTAGAGGTAACTTGAAAAAAGTTTTACAAAATATTGATTTAGCAATTCAAAATTTTGCTAAAGTTAAAATTAATGTCGTTTATATTAAAGGTTTTAATGACGATGAAATTGATCAATTTATCGAATTTGCTAAAACTAAAAAAGTGATTGTTCGTTTTATTGAACTAATGCCAATAGGTGAAGGAAAAAACTTCAATTATAGTTCTTTAGATGAAATAATTAATAATCATTGTGATTTAGTTAAGATTAAAGATGATGGAGTAAGTGAGTTGTATAAAACTAGTGATGATCAAGGTTTAATTGGTTTTATAAGACCTTTGTCACATACTTTCTGTCACCGTTGTAACAAATTAAGATTAACTTCATTAGGTAAAATTAAACCATGTTTATTTTCAAATGAAGAAATCGATGTTAAAGGATTAAGTGATGATTCACTTGAAGAAGTTTTTAATAATATTTTGCAAAATAAACCGATAAATAAAGAGAATGTTCAATTAACCACAAGAACAATGAATGAGATAGGGGGTTAACGAGAATGGATTTTAGTCATTTTAATGAAGAAGGTCACGCCAAAATGGTCGATGTTTCTTTAAAAGATAAAACATTGCGAACAGCAATAGCCAAATGTGATGTTTATGTTAATAAAGAAACATTACATCAAATTAAAACTGGTGGAATTAAAAAAGGTGATGTTTTAAGTGTTGCTCAAGTGGCAGGAATAATGGCATGTAAAAATACTTCTAATATTATTCCAATGGCTCATCCATTACCGATTAGTTCTATTGATATTCATTTTTCACTTTATGATGAAGGGAAAATTGAAGTTATTAGCGAAGTTAAAGTTAATGAAAGAACTGGTGTTGAAATGGAAGCTTTAACTGCTTGTAGTGTTTGTGCTTTAACTATTTATGATATGTGCAAAGCATTACAAAAAGATATTCGTATTGACAATTTACATTTAGTAAAGAAGACGGGAGGGAAAAGTGATTATGAAGTATAAGGGTGCTATTTTAACGATGAGTGATACTCGAAGTCTAGAAAATGATGAAGCGGGTAAAGAAATTAAACGTCTTTGTTTACTAAATGATATTGATATTGTTTATCATAATGTTATTAAAGATGAACTAGATGATATTAGTGATGAGTTAATAAAAATTATTGATGATATGCAAGTTGATTTAATTTTAACAACTGGGGGGACAGGCTTTTCGATTCGCGATAATACTCCTGAAGCTACTAAAAGAATTTTAGATAAAGAAACACCAGGGATTAGTGAAGCCATGCGAATGTTAAGTTTAGAAAAAACTAAAAAAGCAATGTTATCACGAGGTGTTTCGGGAATCCGTAAGCGAACTTTAATTATTAACTTACCAGGTAGTTTAAAAGGCAGTAGTGAATGCTTTAACTATATTATTGAACCTTTAAAGCATGGATTAGATGTTTTAAAGGGGGATGTTAATAGGTGTGGTGATAACTAATGGCAAAAGTAGTAGCACTATGTATAAGTAAAAATAAAGGAACAGTTAAAAACGAAGTTCCAACAATCGAAGTTGTTACTAATCATGGATTTTTAAATGATGCTCATGCTGGTAATTGGCATCGTCAAGTATCACTTATATCATTAAAAGAAATTATTGATGAACAAAAAGAATACCCTAGCAAAGAATATGGTGCTTATGCTGAAAATATTTTGGTTGATGATTTAAATCTTTCGAGTTTACCAATAGGTAGTCAGATTTACATTAATGATGTTATTTTAGAAGTAAGTCAAATTGGTAAAGAATGTCATAGTGGGTGTAATATTAAAAAAATTACCGGAAAATGTGTTATGCCTCGTCTTGGCATCTTTTGTAAAGTTATTCAAGGCGGAATAATTAATAAAAATGATGAAATTAAAGTAGTCATTAATGAGCGTTTTATTAAAAATAGTTTAACTATTCCTTATGATAAAAAAGTAATGATTGTTGGTGTTGGTGCTTTAGGTCAAGTTGTTGCGAATAATTTAATTAGAAGTGGTTTACATAACTTGATCTTAGTTGATTTTGATAAGATTAATTATAGTAATTTTAATCGCCAAATTTTTGCTAACGAAAAGTTTTTAGGTAAAGATAAAGTTGAAATAGTTAAAGAACAACTTTTATTAATCAATAATAATGTTAATATTGAAATTAGAAAAGAACATTATAGTTCAAGGAAAACTGATGATATAGATTTAATTATTGATTGTGTCGATAATGATGAAAGTCGAAGAAAAATTGCTAATAGTAAAAATTATATTATTTCTGGAGCTGTTAATGATTATGAAGGTCAAGTAATAGTTAGTAGTGATGGTCAATTTTTAGATAGTATCTATCACAAAAAATCAACTCCAATCAAATTTAATAATATTCACACCGTTAATATTGTTGCTTCAATAATGAGCAAAGAAGCTGTTAAATATTTATGTAAATTAAAAAGCAATTTAGTCAATAAAATAATGTATATCAATGTATTAAATGATGAATATCAAATATTAGGATAAGGAGGTAATAACATGGCTAGTAAATATGGTGGATATATGGGAAAAGTTATGATGATTAACTTAACAACCAAAGAAATAAGTGAATATCCATTTAGCGATAAGGAAAGAGAACTATATATCGGTGGAAAAACAATGGCTGCTAAAATTTTAGCCGATAATTTAAAAGGAACGGAAAAGCCTTTTTCCGATGATAATTTATTAGTAATAACAACGGGTCCTTTAACAGGATCTGGAGCTCCTAGTTCAAGTCGTTTTAATATTTCGACTCTTTCACCACAAACAGGATATATTACCTCATCAAATAGTGGTGGTAACTTTGGTTATTATCTTAAAAAAGCTGGTTATGATGCATTAATCATTAAAGGACATCTTGATAGTCCAACTTGGATTGATATTAATAATGATAAAGTAACTTTTAATGATGCTTCCTTTTTATGGGGAAAGAAAAGTAGCGAAACCCAAGAGGAAATTGACCGAAAATTAACTTTACCAAATGGTCGAAAGCGTAAAAGCGGTAAAATTGTTATTGGACCAGCTGGAGAACATCAAGTTTTATATTCGTGCATTGTTTCAAATGAACGAGTATCGGGACGCGGTGGAACTGGGGCAATAATGGGATGGATGAACCTAAAGGCAGTTAGTGTTAGTGGTAATAAAGAAGTTAAAGTTTTACATAAAGAGAAAATGATTAAACATACGCAAAAATGGTTTAAGCGACTTAAAAATCATCCACTAACAGGACAACAACTGCCTAAACTTGGAACAGCAGGTTTAGTTAGTGTTATGCAAACAAAACACATTTTGTCGACCAAAAACTTTAGCCAAGGGCAATATGAAGATTTTGAAAAAATTAGTGGAGAATTATTAGCTCAAAAATATAATGTTGTTAATAAAGGTTGTTTAACTTGTCCAATTAAATGCAGTCGTAGTGTTTATGTTGATAATAAATTAGTTAAAGGACCAGAATTAGAAACCCTTGTTTTATTAGGCAGTGGTATTTTAAATAACGATTTAGAATCGATTATCAAATGGAATTACGAATTAGATGAATTAGGATTAGATACAATTTCAACCGCTAACACAATTGCTTATGCGATGGAAGCTAATGAAAAAGGAATTTGGAATAATGGCTTAAGTTTTAGTAGTCACGAAGAATTGTCGAAGATTTTTAACCAAATTGCTTTTAAAGAAGGGATTGGAGAAGAGTTAGCTTTGGGTAGTAAAAAACTAAGTGAAAAATATGGTGGTAAAGAATTCGCCATTCATTCTAAAGGAATGGAATTATCAGCATATGAACCACGAAATGCTGTAGGGTTAGGGCTTGGTTATGCTACTTCAAATAGAGGTGGATGTCATTTAAATGGTGGCTATCTTGTTATTTTAGAGGGGTTAGGATTAGATATTAATCCAACTACTCATCATGGTAAAGCTGATTTAACAATGATGTTTCAAGATTTGATGGAAATGATTAGTGCGACGGGCCTTTGTTTATTTACTTCTTATGCCTTTTTCCCAATGCCATTAATGAACCATCCTAATAGTTGGTACGCCAAATTAACGAATAAAATTTTACCGTATAGTGGTGGAGTCGTTCGTTTGATGAATAAATTTCCTTTAATGATGCATCTTCATTTACCAATTTTCCCTCATACTAAAGGGTTTGAATTAGTTACCGGAATGAAGATGAAATTTGGTAAGTTTTTACGTTGTGGAGAACGGGGATTTAATCTTGAAAGAGAAGTTAATCGTCGTTTTGGAGTTAATGCTAATAAGGATGCATTACCAAAACGTTTAACAAGTGTTCTTCAAGATCCAAATAATGAAAACTCAAAAGTACCTCTTGAAAAATTGAAAAAAACTTATTATAAGGCTCGCGGTTGGAATAAAGAAGGTCTTCCAACTAAACACACTTTAAAAAAATTACATATCGAGGGTTAAATAATGATTAAAGTATATTTTTATGGAGTTACTCGCGAGAAAGTGAACATGACATCAATGACGACAAACGTAAAAAGTTTATCAATCTTAAAAGGAATGATTCCGGGGTTATCACGAAAAGAAGTTAAAGATTTAGTTGTTTTAGTTAATGGTAAAAAAGTAAAAAAGAATTATCATTTTAAAGATGGAGATATTGTATATATGTTATCTCCGGCAGGAGGTGGATAATTATGGCAATTATTAAAAAAAGGCCAAGTATTAATAAGAAAACTTGTGCCGGTTGTTCAGCCTGTGTCGAAAATTGTCCAATGGATTGTTTAAAAATTGAAGACGCTAAATATCATGGTGACATTAATACAGTTGCTTATTTAGCCAAAGAAGAAAAATGTATCGGTTGTGGTATATGTGAAAAAGTGTGCCCAATTAGAGCAATAATTATGGAAGAGAGGGATAGTAATGGGTAAAATTTATAGTCGTATATATCAAGGAATTATGAAAATTGGCATGTATTTTTTGCCTTGGCGAATGCCTGAAACAATTGAAGGACCAGGTTCAATTACTAAATTACCCTCCTTTATTAAAGAAAAAGGTTATAAAAAAGTTCTAGTTGTTACGGATAATGTTCTTATGAGTTTACACTTGTTAGATGATCTATTTGCATCAATGGAAAAAGAACAAGTTTCATATGTTGTTTATGATGGGGTTCGCCCAAATCCAAGTGATGAGAATGTTTATGCCGGTGTAAAACTTTATAAAGAAAATAATTGTGATTCAATGATTGCTTTTGGCGGTGGATCAGCAATGGACTGTGCTAAGGCGATTGGCGCTTGTATTGCAAAACCAAAAAAGAATGTTGAACAACTTCAAGGATTATTTAAAGTTTTAAAAAGAATTCCAACTATTTTTACGGTTCCAACTACGGCTGGTACTGGTAGTGAAACAACGATTGCAGCGGTTATTACGATTGAAAAAACGCGCCATAAAGCTTCAATGAATGATTTATCATTAATGCCACATTATGCGGTTTTAGATCCACTTTTAACAGTAGGGCTTCCTCCAAAAGTTACCTCAACAACTGGTTTGGATGCTTTATGTCATGCGGTTGAAGCGTATACTAACAATACTTACAATTCTCGTTTAGAAAAAGATTTATGCCGTAAAGCGGTTAAATTAATTTATGATAATTTGTATGTTGCCTATTTAGATGGAAAAAATATTGAAGCTCGTCAAAATATGCAACGAGCAGCATTTTATGCAGGACGTGCTTTTACTAGAGGTTCAGTTGGTTATGTTCATGCTATTGGTCATACTCTAGGTGGTTTGTATGGCTTACCTCATGGATTAGCAATGTCAATTTTATTACCTCACGTTATGACAAAATTTGGCAGTAAAGCTTATAAACGATTAGCTGAACTATGTGATGTTTGTGGTATTGAAGTAAAAGAAAATAGTGATGAAGCAAAAGCAAAAGCCTTTATTAATTGGATTGTTGATTTAAAAGAAAAAATGCAAATTCCAGTTTATCCTGATTGCATTAAAGAAAGTGATATCGATCAAATTGTCGATTGGGCATATAAAGAAGCTACACCACTTTATCCAACACCAGTTATTTGGTCGAAGAGAGACTTTAAAGATTTTATTTTATCATTAAGATAAAAGGGTATCGCCTGATACCCTTTTTTAATATTAACGTTTTGATTTATCGTATATTTCTCCAGCGGCTTTAGGATTATTACTACTTTTGGAAGTAAACATTAGAAGAATTAATGTAGCTATATAAGGTAACATGCTATAAATTTCTTTTGGTAATCCTAAATTATTTAGGAAAGGAATAGCTGAATAACTGGCAGCTATTGTAGACATAAAGCCAAAGAAACAAGCCGCAAAAATAATTCTAAAAGGTTTCCAGTTACCAAAAATTAAAACGGCTAATGCTAAGAAACCATATCCCGATACAGTAGCATTATATTCAGAAGCACAACAAGTAACGAAAACAACACCACCCATACCAGCTAAAAATCCTGAAGTTAAGACGCCTACATATCTAATTTTATAAATATTAATACCAACAGCATCCGCTGCTTGGGGATTTTCTCCACATGCTCTAATTCTTAATCCAAGTTTAGTTTTTTGCAAAACAAACCAAGCAAGAATGGCAACAATTAAAGCAATATAAGATGTGATAAAAACATTTTTAAAGAAAATATCGCCAATAAAAGGAATTTGTGATAAAACAGGAATTTCTGGAATTCTTACAGATTCTCCAAAAGGAATTTGTTGCCCTTTACCAGTAATAGTTGTTTTTATGATAAAAGCGGCTAGGACGGGAGCTAAAATGTTTAAAGCTGTACCCGAAATAGTTTGATTAGCTTTTAAATTAATAGCAGCAAAAGCATGAAGGGCAGAGAAAACTAATCCTGTGACTCCTCCAACTAGTAAAGCGATAATTACCGCTAATTGATCAGGCATAGAACCTCTAATAAGTGATAGAACATAAATGCCAGTAAATGCTCCAAAAACCATTATACCTTCAAGAGCAATGTTGATAACACCGGATTTTTCACTTATTAAACCAGCAATAGCGACGATTAATAATGGTGTCATGAACATCAAAGTATTTTGCAAGATAGGATAAAGCATAAATTATTTGCCCTCCTTTCGATTTTGACGACGCTTGTTAAAGAAAGAAACAATTAGAGCCGTTAAAGCACTAAAGTAAATAATGATAGCAATAATTATATCAGCAATTTCAGTTGAGTAGCTTGTAAATATTCTTAGAATTTGTCCACCATTACGGATATATTGAATAAAGATACCTGAGAAAATTGCACCAATTGGATTTAAAGATGCAAGTAAAGCAACAGAAATGCCATCAAATCCTGCAGATAATAAAGTTATTTCTGGTTTGATTCCACCACCATAACTTGACATATATAAGATTGCTCCACCTAAACCTGCCAATGCACCAGCAATTGTCATTGAAATAATTATGTTTCGTTTATATTTCATTGAAGCATTATTGGCAGCATCTTTGTTGAATCCGGTTGCTTTAAGTTCGAATCCTAATGTTGTTTTATTTAGAACAAAATATAGTAAAATTGCGATTGCAATTGCAATAAATATGGAAATATCTAAATATGAACCGGGAAATAATTTGTCAAGACCTAATGTTGGAATAATAGCATAACTTGGAAGAGGTTTAGACATTGCATATGCCGCATTATAAATGCCATCTTTTTGCACTAGCCAGATGACTAAATAAGTACCAATATAATTCATCATAATAGCAGCAATTACCTCATTGATATTGAATTTAGCTTTTAAAAAACCAACAATCAATCCCCAAATAGCACCAGCAATTATTGCACCTATAATGGCTAAAATCATTGTAAATCCGTTGTGAATTGGAGAAAGAAGAGAAATAGCTACAGCAGTAAAACCACCAACTAGCATTTGTCCAGGGGTACCAATATTAAACAAACCAGTTTTAAATGCAAAAGCAACTGAAAGACCACTGAAAATTAAAGGCACAGATTTGACAATCGCTCCGATGAAATATTTATTAAAAAAGGTAGGAGAAAATGGCTTAAAAATAATACTAGTTATACCTATAAGTGACTCGCCTGGTTTTGTAACTAGCAATAACAAGAAGCCAACCAAAATACCGAGAATAATACATACAATTGAGGATAAGATACTAATGGTTGAATTTTTGTTTAAAAAATCAAAAAATTTCACTTTAATTTTTCCCATTATTTTACCCTCCTTTTTTAACACCTAGCATATATTGCCCTAATTCATTAACGTTAGTATCCTTTGTTAAGATATTAGCAACAATTTCGCCATTATACATAACTAAAATACGATCAGCGATATTCATAATTTCATCTAATTCGTAAGAAACTAATAAAACACTATGATCATTGTCGCGATGCTTAATTAAAGCTTTGTGAACGAATTCGATAGCACCGACATCTAATCCGCGTGTTGGTTGGACTGCAATCAATAAATCTGGCGTTAAAGAAACTTCACGAGCCAAAATTGCCTTTTGTTGATTGCCTCCAGACATACCACGAGCGATTGATTTGCCACCTTCACTAGAACGAACATCATATTCTTCGATTAGTTTGTTGGCATAATTGTGGATATTTTTTTCATTTAACCAACCATGAGTTGAAAATTCTTTTTTATAAAAACTATTTAGAACAATGTTTTGTTCTAAAGTATAATCAAGAACCAATCCATGTTTGTGTCTATCTTCAGGAATATGTCCTAATCCTTTATTGATTTTATGTCGAATGGTAGCATTAGTGATATTTTCATCTTTAAAAATAATTTGTGGATGTAAATCTTTTTCAATTTCAAATTTTTTCTTACTTATAACATAACGTTCCTTTAAAGGAATTTTATTTTTAAATGCAAAAGTATCTTTGACATAGTCTTTTAATAAATCAATTTTGTTACGTGATTTTTCAATAGGAAGTAGACCCCAGATAGCGCGAACTAATTCGGATTGACCATTGCCTTCAACTCCAGCAATAGCAACAATCTCACCACGATTGATGCTGAATGAAATGTTATTAACAATGTTTTTATTATGAAGTTTAGAGAAAACAGATAAGTTTTTGATTTCAAGAATCTTTTCCTTAACTTTAGGTTCTCCTTTATCAATAGTGAAATGAACCTCACGACCAACCATTAGGTTTGCTAATTCATCAATGGAAGTATTTTTAACATTAACGGTTTTAATTGATTTACCACGTCTTAGAATGGTACAACGATCGGCAACCTCTTTGATTTCGTTTAATTTATGAGTAATAATTATAACTGTTTTTCCATTTTTGGCAAAATTACGAATAATTTTCATTAATTGGTGAATTTCTTGTGGAGTTAAAACAGCTGTAGGCTCATCAAAAATTAGAATATCTGAGTCACGATATAGCATTTTTAAAATTTCAACACGTTGTTGCATACCGACTGATAAGTCTTTAATATAGGCTTTTGGATCAACTTCTAATTCATATTTTTTTGATAAGTCGATAATTTTTTGCTCACATTCTTTGAGATTCAACAATCCATATTTTGTTGGTTCTTTTCCTAAAATAATTGATTCAGCAACAGTGAATACAGGCACTAATTTAAAGTGTTGGTGAACCATCCCGATTTTTAAATCAGTAGCATCATTAGGATCTTTGATTATTACTTCTTTTCCATCAATTTTAATAGTGCCTTTATCTTGTTTATAAAGACCAAATAGTATTGACATTAATGTAGATTTACCTGCACCATTTTCGCCCAATAATGCGTGCACTTCTCCAGGTTTAACTTGTAATACTATATTGTCATTGGCAACAAGAGGACCAAATGTTTTGGTGATATTTAACATTTCAATTTTATATTCCATTTAGTAATCCTCCTTTTTAAAAAAGAGAGGGGAAAACCCCTCTCAATTATTTTAACTATAATTATGCTTCAGGGAACATTGTGCTTTCTTTAACTTCTAATGTAGCTCCTTGAGCTTCAACAAAAGATTTTAATTCAGCATAGTTTGTTGGAACTACTAGTGAACCATCATGAATTTTTGCATAAATACTTTCGTATTGTTCTTTTGTAAACTTTTTAAATCTCCATGATTCATCAGCAGTTGGTAAGCTAACACCATCTTCTTTAGCCCCTAATCTTAAAGTTTCTCCACCTTTGAATTTAGTTTCATCAAATACACCATCTAAGAAAACTGAAACAGCTGAATCAAGAGATTTTTTAGCTGAAGTTAAAACGGTTTTAGACATATTAGATTGGTCAACGTCAACACCAATTGTTAAAGTGTTGTTTTCTTCAGCTGCTGACATTACAGAAGATCCTGCTCCACCAGCGGCAGCAAAGATTACATCAACACCTGCTTTGTACCAAGTATCAGCTTGGACTTTATATTCATTTTTAGGTTCGAATGATCCTAAATAAGTGTAGTGATTATCTGGCATTGTAATTGTGACACTATCTTCTTTAGCGGCATAATAAGCACCAGCAACATATCCCATACCAAAGTTTTTAACAGCTGGAACAGCAATACCACCCATATAGCCTAAATCAGTATTACCATCTTTAACAGCAGCATAACCAGCTAAAAAGCCAGATTCTTGCTCTTTAAAGAAAGCTGCAACAGTGTTACTAGCTACTTCAGCTTTATACTCATCACCTTTTTTGCCATTGTTAGGTGAGCCATCTTCAATTAAGAATTTGACTTCTGGATATTTGTATTGAACTTCGTAAATAGCAGTTTCAAATAAGAAACCTGGACAAATAACAGCTTGAGCACCCCAAGTAATGGCATTTTCAATTTCTGCTACATAATCAGCATGAGTTTGTGCCTTAGGTTTAAAATATTTGTAGTCTTTATTTTCAACGTATTCTAATGGTTCTAAATATTCAACAATACCTTCCCATGTACCTTGGTTAAATGAACGGTCATCAATATTACCGACGTCTGTAATCATTGCGACTTTAATTTTGCTACTACCTTCGGTTGGACCACAAGCAGCTAATCCAAGGGTCAATGTTGTAACGCCTAAAACGGCAAAAATCTTTTTCATCCTCATTTTCCTCCTTATTTAAATGTTTAAAAATGGATGTAAACGTAGTTATACTACAATTAAATAATATCAAATATATTTATATAAATAAATATTATTCGCAAAATTAGCTATAAAAAATTGAAATATACAACAAGAAAGATAGGTTATTTCTATTGTTTGAAAAAAGTTGCTTTTTGCACTTGAAGCTACTTTTTTAATATGGTATGATATTAAAGCGTTAAGCAACTTACTTTGAATATTGATTATTCAAGGCGGAAGGAGAGGAAATTTATGAAAGAAAAGATTCATCCAACTTATCACAAATGTAAAGTAGTTTGTACATCTTGTGGTGCTGAATTTGAAAGTGGTTCAACTTTAAAAGAAATTAGAGTTGATACTTGCTCAAATTGCCACCCATTCTACACAGGTAAACAACGTTTTGGTAACGCTGCTGGCCGTGCAGAAACATTCATGAAGAAGTACAATTTAAAGAAGTAATTAGTTGTCAATTAGGTATGGATAAAACCATACCTCTTTTTTGTTTTAGGGGGGATATTATATGAAAAAAGTCGTCTTTATTAGTGGAATTAGTCGAGGAATAGGTAAAGAGATAGCACTAAATTTAGCAAACAAAAAAGAATATATTGTCTATGGTTGTGCTCGTAGTAAAGTAGAGTTGAATAATATAAATTTTCTTCAAGTTGATGTTGCTGATGAAGAAAAAATAAAAAAGGCAATTGATATCATTATTAAAAAAGAAGGTCGTCTTGATATTATTATTAATAATGCGGGTTATGGCATTGCGGATGCGATTGAAAACACTAACTTAATTGATGCTAAAAAATTATTTGATGTTAATTGTTTCGGTAGTTTTTTAATGTGTAAATATAGCTTAAAATATCTTCGTGAAACTAAAGGTCAAATTATTAACATTTCGTCATTAGCAAGTATTATTCCGATTCCTTATCAATCCTTTTATGGAGCTAGTAAAGCTTGTTTAAATTATTTAGGAGAATGTTTAGATATCGAGGCTTCACCATTTGAGGTTCAAGTTAAAAATATCTTATTAGGTGATACCAAATCAGAGTTTGGTAAAAGTCGAATAAAAACATTTAAAGAAGATGATTTATATTATAAACGAATGTATAAATCGATTCATAAAATGGAACAAGATGAAATCAATGGAATGGATACAACTAAAGTAGCTTTAAAAATCATTAAAAGTCTTAATCATCATAAAGGAACAGTTATCATTGGATTTAAGAATAAACTAATATATGGATTATTTAAAATTTTACCTAAAAAAATTTCACTAAAAATTATTGCATTATTGTATAATTAAGATGGGTGATTGAAATGATTAAATTAGCATTAGTAGTACCTTGTTATAATGAAGAGGAATGTTTAGAAATATCTAATCAAAAAATTAATGAATATTTAAAACAATTAATTGACGATAAAATTATTAGTGAAGATTCATTTATTCTTTATGTTAACGACGGTAGTAAAGATAAAACATGGGAAATAATTAAAAAATTACATCAAGAAAATAAACGTGTATTAGGAATATCATTGTCAAAAAATAAAGGACATCAAGCGGCTTTGTTGTGTGGACTTAATAGTGTTATTGATCATTGTGATGCTTGTATTTCAATTGATGCTGATTTACAAGATGACTTAAATGCAATTAAAGAAATGGTCCTTAAGTTTGAAAAGGGTAATGATTTAGTTTTAGGTGTTCGTAATTCGCGTGAAAAAGATCGGTTTTTAAAGCGGGTTAGCGCTAATATGTTTTATAATTTTATGCATTTTTTAGGGGCCAAAACTGTTAACAATCATGCTGATTTTCGTTTAATGTCAAATAGAGCATTAAAAGATTTGGCTAAATATAATGAAGTTAATTTATTTTTAAGAGGAATTATTTTGGATATTGGATATAAAGTTGATTATGTTTATTATAGTCGTTTAAGACGTAATCAAGGTAAGACTAAGTATTCGTTAAAGAAAATGTTAAGTTTAGCTACGGCAGGAATTACATCATGTTCGCTTCGCCCAATTCATTTAATTATTGCTTTAGGATTTTTCATTTGTTTTAGTGATGTGTTATTAATCATCTATTCAATTATTGCTTATTATAATAACTTTTTCTATTTTTCATATCTAGCGCTTTCTATTTATATGTTATTTGGCATAACGATTTTAGCAATTGGAGTTGTTGGTGAATATGTTGGAAGAGGTTATATGGAAGTTAAATCCCGTCCGCGTTATATTATTAGTGAAAAACTAATTAATGAGGAAGAAAAATTATGAAAATAATGTTTATTAGTGATATTCATGGATCAGCTTATTATATGGAAAAAATTGTTGAAATTTTTAATAATGAAAATTATCAACATTTATATATTTTAGGTGATGTTTTGTATCATGGTCCTCGTAATGATTTACCATTAGAATATAATCCAAAAAGAGTAATTGAATTATTGAAAATGATTAAGAAAAAGATTACTTATATTCGTGGTAATTGTGATGCTGAAGTTGATGAAATGGTTTTAAAGTGTAAAATGAGTAAAAATAAAACAATTACTTTAGATGGTAAAAAAGTTTTTTTGACTCATGGTCATCACTATAATAAGGATAATTTACCAAATAAACAATTTGATATAATGATGTATGGACATTTTCATATTCCTTTCATTATTAGTAATAATTCACATATTATTATGTCTCCTGGAAGTATATCAATTCCAAAAGAAAACTCCCTTCCATCATATATTAAATATGAGGATAAGGAGTTTGAAATAGTGACTATTTTTTAGTCACTTTTTTCTTTTTGCGGTAATAGTTAAAACCAATAGGTACTAATGTGATGGTTAAGAAAATAAAGGTAGCACCACCACTGATTATTAAGCCTTTTTTAAGTCCAGGAGTGAAATAATTAAGACTAATATGATTATTTCCTTTTTGATTAACAAAACCAATAAATCCTGATTGGGCTTTGTAGATTTTTTGCTTTTCGCCATTAATAGTTAATGACCAACCATCATCATATGGAACATTTAAAACAATAAATTTATTATCTTCATAGTTAGTATCAAAATTGATTGTATTATTGCTAACTTTAATGTTTGTAAAAGCATATTGTTTTAAACTATTTATACGACTATCATAAGTTTTTTCATCGGTGTAGTAAAAACTTAATCCGTATTTAAAAAGAGTAGAATATTTGGCATCACTTAAAACTTCAATTTCAATTTTTGTTACTGGTTGATCAATAAAGAATCCACGGACACGTTTATGATCGTAATCATGATTGTAATAATTAACACCAAAAGCATCACTAACGATAACTTCATCGTTATGATAGAAAGTTGTTAATACGTTTGGACCATAACATAAATTCATTAAAATGTGATACATATTATCACTACTTGCATCAATACATAATGGATTAGAAGATAAATCAATTAATAAAGTATCACCTTTTAAGTTTTGGCTATTCCAGCGTCCAAATAGCATATCATTAGAGCGTTCATATATAATATTGGGAATATTTCCATAACTTCTAATTGGAACATATTCTTCTCCACGTGGTTTAAAGTACATATTGTTACCTAAATTATAGGTGAATGTAGTGTATGGATCTTTTAATTCACCATATGGTTTTAAGTTAATGATATTATTAATTTCATTTATATCATTTTGACTTAAAATGGCACTACTTGTGTAATAAGGATCTTTTTCATAATAACGGAGACTTTCATCAAAATGTTCTTTTTCGATATAAGTATCAAAAGCAAAACCTAGTTCAATATAATTGTTGTTTTGGTAAACATCAAAGTATTGATATTCTTTTAGTAAAGTATAGTTAAATGGAACATTAGTGTTATCTTTTTCATTAACATAATATTTTACTCCTAAAAAAGCATCTAAATCCAAACGCTTTTCATCATAACTCATCGACCAATTACCATTATTGTAATTAATTAATGTCCAATCATTAAGGAATTCGGTTAAATTATAATTATAGACGGAGTGAAAAGTAGACATGGCATTATAATTAAGGGTCATACCAATGTTATTATGATTACGATTAGCTAATGTATTATAAACACGATAAAATGATGAATCATAATCATCAAGTTCATTAAAGATTTTTCGTTGTTCATTTAAGCGGTCTTGACCACCATATAAACTCCAATAATCATTAAATCCTTGACCATATAACGCAAATTGGCTACAAACAATTAAATCTAAAGTAACAAAGATAAACATTTGATCCTTAATTTTATCTTTATTAAATCCTTCACGTAATAAATACCAAGCTACTAAGACGTAGATAAAATAAAAGGCGACAATTAAATAGCGAGGATCATCCATTCCTTTATTATCAGTAATACGATAACTTACAAAAGTAGTTACTGCCATAAGCGTAATAGTAACGACTAAAGAAATATCAAAATTTATTTTATCAATTGTTTCATAACGATCAATTAAAGGAGCAGTATAAAGAATTAAAACACTAGCAATAAATAAGAACCATCGACCATAACTTTGGCTAAAAGCATTTAGTAAATAATAGTTAAAAGGAATAAATGGAAGACTAATAAATAAGATGCCCATAATAACCGAGAACCATTTTTTGCTTTTAATAACTTCAATAAAACGTGGAATTATTAATAGTGTTAAAGGAATCGAAATATATAATGATGAAATGATATTATCATAATAACTATTTACAAATAAAGCTGTATCCCAGTTGTTAACTGGTGGGAAAAAGAAAGTTGATAAAGGATAAAAGAATTGTTTTAAAGTTGGTTCTTTAAAAATAAACATATATGATAGTAAATCTTTAATATTAGTAGGATTAGAAAATTCGACAAAACTCTTTAATGGTCCTAAAATATAACCACTATCATTTTTGATGGGATTAACAAAGAAAAAACTTAAAAATTCAAGTAGGAGTGAAGATGATTCAACTCGAGGAGTATCAACGACGACTAAAGCAGCAGGAATAATAACGAACATTGCCATTGATAATCCTAATAGGGCATAACCAGCGCCTTTAATTAAAACTTCACTATTATGTTTTTTGTTTTGTTTAAATGATTGGAAATATCGAACAAAGGCATAAAAAACAGTCGTAAACAAGAAATTGAATAAGAAATAGTAATTAGCTAAACCAATTAAGAAAATACCAATTGTTAGACAATATCCTTTCTTTTCTTGGATAACCATTTCAACGCCGATTAATAAAAGCGGGAATAAAGCTAAGACATCATGAAAATGGTTAAACCATAAATAATACATTCCCCAGCCACACAAGCTATAAGCCATCGCTCCAATTAAACTCGTTTTATCACTTGTATGATAATATTTTCTTAATAAATAGAAGAAAAGTGTTCCTCCAAGAGCGATTTTAAATAAGAACATAAGGAAAATCATTTGGGGGATTAAAATTTTCGGTGTTAGATAAATTGGTAAAGAAAAAATGGAAGTTAAATAGTAGAAAGTATTGGCAGCAAAATAGTTGACGCCAAGAAAGCCACTATATGACCATAATTTAAATTCTCCAGTTTTTAAAAATTCGATGAAAGCGTCGCGACCTTCACAATAAAAATGCAGTTGTTGTAAGACATAATCGCCATTCATTGGTAAAGTTAAACCATTTGGAATAGAAGCGCTCATAAAACAAACAAAACTAATGGCGTATATAAATAGAAACGTTTTTAAATAAATGTGGTTATTTAAAAAAATTTTGATCTTATTAAACATTTCTTTCACCTCGATTACTTTAATATTATATATTAAAAAAAGTCAATATTGAATATTAAATATATAAATTATATAATTGTGGTTGGATGGTGATTTATAATGTATCAACAATATCGCAAAGGATGGATTGAAGTTATTTGTGGTTGCATGTTTGCAGGAAAAACCGAAGAATTAATCCGCCGAATTAATGTTTTAAAATACGCAAAATTAAACTTACTAGTCGTTAAGCCAACAATTGATAATCGTTATTCCGAAACTGAAATTGCTTCTCATTCTGGTTATCGCGTAAAAAGTATTAATATTTGTAAAGCAAAAGAAATACTAGATTATGTAAGTGATGATATTGATGTTATTGCTATTGATGAAGGCCAATTTTTTGACCATGATTTAGTTGATGTCTGTGAATATTTAGCTGATAAAGGTAAAAGAGTAATGGTGGCTGGACTTGACCGTGATTTCCGTGGCGAGCCATTTGGTGTTATGCCTGAATTACTTGTTCGTGCGGAATTTGTTACTAAATTGAGTGCTATTTGTGTTAAATGTGGAGCACCTGCTACGAGAACACAACGTTTAGTAAATGGAAAACCTGCATCGTATAATGATCCAATTGTTGTTGTTGGCGCGAGCGAGCAATATGAACCTCGTTGCCGTCATTGTCATGAAGTAAAAGATAAACCGACAATTCAGTAAAGTCCTTAAAGGACTTTTTTGTTTGCGTAAAAATAATGAATAAGATATAATTATCTAATTAGGAGGTAGTAAGTATGACCGATACCACTATTTTTATTAACTTTAACAAAGATTATTGTAAATCACCACAAGAAGTATTTAATTCGAATTTATTTAAACGTATATTATTTTCGTTTATTACTCGATTAGATAAAAACGAAACTTACTGGTGGATGGATTTTCGCCAAAGTTTTCCTTATTCACGTAAGGAACTTTCTTTAAGTTTCATTGATTTATTTAAGTTGTGTAGTGTTTATTCATATAAAGATTTAAAACATGAATTTTTAAAAGAACGTTTTACTTTAATTCGTTTTCTTGAAGAATTATACGATTACTATCGTAAATTTGAACGCTATAGTATTATGTATCATCGTTATAAAAAAGGCTATGAAAATATGTCGTTTGTTGATGCTGATGCCGAATTTAATGAATTAATTCGTAGTACTTATCGTCGTATTTATTCAAGTTTAAAAGGGGAATCTTATAAGGTTTATCGTCAATTAGCAGCGGCAACAAGCGCCGGTATTGTTATTGAACCGAATGAATTAAATGTTCCTTATAGCAATTTAAGTCACATTTTTGTTGTCTCAACGGTTTTAATGCATGTTCCGTTTATTGTTTATCCAAAAAATAATAAACGTAAAGGTGTTTTTAAAATTGATGATAAAGTAAAGGTTAGTGAATTACATTTAAATAATACGGAGTTTGTTTGCTATCCAATTTTAGTAGGTAATTCACTAGCATTTGTGTACATTCATAAAGATTACACTAACTTATTAATTTCATTAGCTAATTTATTCCAACCAGCAAGTGATTATAAAGAAAGAAAACCAGATTTAATTTATGTTTATGGTGTAAAAGATACTTCTTTAGAAGAACCAGTTTATTATCATGATAACGAAACAGATATTTATGTTGGTATTGCTCCATATAGTGAAGAGATTACTTATTTTGGTTATATGAAGAAAATGTTATTAACTCTTCATAATAGCAAGTGTATTAATGAAGGGGGTCTTCCAATTCATGGTGCAATGGCCTCATTTGTTCTAAAAAATCATCAAACATTTAACGTTTGTATTATGGGTGATAGTGGCGCTGGTAAAAGTGAGACTTTAGAAGCATTACATCAATTACCGAATAGTGAAATTCTTGATATTAATATCATTTTTGATGATATGGGAACTTTTGTTATTAAAGATAATGAAGTTATTGCGTACGGTAGTGAAATAGGAGCATTCGTTCGCCTTGATGATTTAGATTCTTCATATGCTTATCGAAAAATTGAACGTTCAGTCTTTTTATCACCGGATACTTTAAATGCTCGGGTTATTGTACCAGTTGAATTTTATGATGAAGTAATCAAAGGATATAAAGTAGACCTATTCTTATATGCTAATAATTATGAAGATAAGCACGGTATTAAAATTTTTAATAATATTGATGAAGCTAAAAAGGTTTTTGTTGAAGGTAGAAGAAAAGCTGCTGCTACCACTGTTGAACAAGGGTTATTAACATCTTATTTTGCCAATCCTTTTGGACCAGTTCAACAAAAAGAAAAGTGTGATCAATTAATTGATATTGTTTTTAACAAATTAATGGAAAATAATATTCCGGTTGGTGAATTATATAGTCGTCTTTCTTTTGATAGCAAAGAAGGACCTAAAGAAGCGAGTGAATCACTTTATCAACACATTATTCATAAGGAGGTTAAATAATGAAACAATATTTAACTAATTTATTAAAGGGTGTTGTTATTGGCTCATCAATGCTTGTTCCTGGAGTAAGCGGCGGAACAATGGCAATTATTCTTGGGATTTATGATCGTTTAGTTGATGCGATTTCTAATTTATTTAAAAATTTTAAAGAAAATGTTCTTTTCTTATCTTCAGTTGGTATTGGTGGTGTAATTGGACTACTTCTTTTTGCAAGAGCACTTGAAGCGTTATTAAATGCTTTTGAAATTCCAATGACTTATTTCTTTATTGGTGCATGTCTTGCATCAATTCCACTTCTATTAACTAAAACCAAAAGTGGTAAATGTGATTTTAAAACTTTTGTTTATCCTTTAATTGGGCTTGCTATTGTTGTTGGATTAAGTTTTTTACCACAAAATGGTAGTTTTAATTTTAATGGTTCATTTGCTGATTATATGATGATGTTATTAACGGGAATCATTATTGCTTTAGCATTAGTATTACCGGGTATTTCAGTCTCATATATGTTATTAGTTTTAGGAATATATAATCAGTTTTTAACAGCTGTTAATAGTTTAGATTTAGCGTTTTTAATTCCATTATTTGTTTCAACATTAATTGGTGTTTTTTTAACTACTAAAATTTTGGATATTTTAATGAAAAAATATCCACGAATGATTTATTTAGTTATTATTGGTTTTGTTTTGGGTAGTGTTTATACTATTTATCCTGGACTTCCAAATGGATGGGATATTTTATTTTCGATTTTATTATTTATTAGCGGTTTTAGTGCTATTTATTTTGTTACAAAAAAATTTGGTAATGGCGAGGTGTAATAAATGCTAGGAGCAATTTTAATTAGTGTTGGAGGTATATATTTATTATACCGTGCATATAATATTCGTTATAAACATGATATTAATCGTAAAGATAACGGTTTATTAGATGAGACCATGTTAAAAGATAAAGAAGGATATTGTAAATGGCTTTCAAAATACTTTAATATTTTGGGTTTAATTACTTTGTTGGTTGGTATTTTAAGCTTTATGGATGGTTTTTTCTTTAGTTTAGGATATTATATTTATATTATTTATGGTGTTTTAATTGTTGTTTTTATTATTTGTTCATTATTAATATCAAAAGGAATGAAAAAGTTTTATTAAAAAAACCTATAGTACAAGTTGATGTACTATAGGTCTTTTTTTTATTTATTAATTGCTTCAATTAATTTTTGAGATGAAGTAGTCCAACCAAAAATACCATTTTGTTGATTGATCATGTGTAAAGAATTTAGATGATCATTAATATCGAAAGCTGCTGATGCGTCATCAAGAAGCAAACAATCAAACCCACGATCATTAGCTTCGCGAATCGTTGTTTGGACACAAACGTGTGTAGTAACACCAGCAAAGATTAAATGAGTTACGCCATTTTTAGTTAATACTTCAAGCAAGTCTGTATTATAGAAAGCTCCTTTTCCTGGCTTGTCAATAATAACTTCATTTGGTAAAGGCTTAAGTTCATCAACGATATCGTGACCATATTCACCACGAATTAATATTCGCCCCATTGGACCATTTTGACCAATTGAAGGGAATCTTTTTAATTTGTTTGGTGGGCAATCTTTTAATGAAGGATCATGACCTTCGCGTGTGTGAATAATCATCACTTTATGTTCTCTCATTACATTTAAAACTTTTTCAACGATAGGAATAATCTTCATTGTTAAAGTTACATCGTTGCCTAAACTTTCACCAAAACCACCTTTGTAGCAAAAGTCACGTTGCATATCAATGATAATGAAAGCTGTTTTATTTAAATCACATTCATAAGGGAAAGGGAGAGCATCAACAACAATTTTTTTCATTATTCTAACTCCTCTAATTCTTCTTTACTTAAAATTAACTCTTTTTTATATTTATATAATAAAGCATATCCGACTAAAATAACTGTCATTGCTAAATAACCAATAAACATACCTGGATTTGGTAAGATTGATAATTGATTGTAGTGAATAACACCAAAGAAAGTTAAAATAGCACCTGCGAATGAAATAATAGCAGCATTAGTGAATTTACGGTCAATGATAAAGACAGTAATTGCACCAAAGATAATACCAATAATAATTGCTCCAGTACCTAAAGCCGAAGCACCAAGATAATTTAAACCAGCAGCTTGCATAATTTCTTGACCGATTTCTGCAAAATTGCTACCAGCAGCTGTTAAAGCAATATTAACTTCATTAATCGTCCAGTCAGCTAAATGTGGAATCATTCCGACAACTACAGCTGAAGCATATTTACGATCACAAGCAGAGAAGGCTTGAGATGTAATAGATATACCAATAAAGACTAAGATAGGATAGATAGCTTCAACAGGAATAATACTTAATAATAGTGAAATAACACCTAAGCTTGTAAAGATTAAGACAGTAATACCAGTTAGTAAAGAATATCCAATACGAGCACCAGCTTTTTTCCAACCTGGATGGCCTAAGAAAACAGCTGTTGGGAATGGTGAACCAAAGATACCACCAATGATTGAAGTAGCACCATCAAAGAACATAGCTTGTTTTGTGTTATAATTATCACCAGAAACACTAGCAGATTCACAATTATCAATTGTTTCAATAAAGTTATAAATTCCTAATGGAACAGCAGCGATTAAGAATGGAGCAGCTTTGTCTAAACCATCAATAATACGCATGAATGATGGAATAGGATAACCAACAGTGAAACTATCAAAAGCCGCTTGTAAGCCTTCAGGTGTCATAATACCAGTTGCCCAACCAATAATAACGCCTAAAACAATAATAACTAAACCAACGGGAATATTAAATGGAATTTTTAAGTTTCCAACGAAACATAATAAGACTAATACTAAAGATACAAGACCAATATAAGGAATAGCAAATGTTGCAAAAGCAGGATTTAAAGCAATGTAAGTAATTGAAACGCCTGCTAAAGAGCCTAAAAGAGCTGCACGAGGGATCCATCGACGTAGTTTTTCACCAATGAAAGTTCCTAAAAGTTCAATAATACCTTCAGCAACACACCATGCAACACCAGCACCCCATGCTAAATTAGCATCTTTTGTTGACCAATAAACAGGTCCAATTACCATAAGAGTAATTAAAAACATATGTGGAACAGATGAACCACAAGGTAAAGCAGTTACATCATTACGATTTTCTTTTTTGGCAAGTTTATATGCCATATAAGTGTATGCAACACATGATAAGAAAATTGCAAGACCTACTGCAGGTAAGATTCTTCCATAAACTAGTGAACTTGGAAGCCCAACAGTTACAGTTAATAATGTCGCCATAACCATAATGTTGGTTAAATTGTTGACAAATAGTCCAAAGAAACCATTAAGGTCGCCTTTTTGCCATAGTTTTATTTTCATATTAACACCTCTTTTATAGGTCAATTATAGCAACTACCTTAATAAAAAGTTGTCGTTAGAAAATGACAATGATAAAGCGGTTTTATTGTCGAAAATCGACATATGGATTATTTTGAATAAAACTAAATTTGTAGACAAATTAACTGTTTGGAAGAAGGTTTATATAAACATATAAAGCTAGATACAAATCGAAAAAATGATTACGACAATTGTCGATATCATAGCCTAATTTTTTGATGATTGATAAACGATATTTAAGTGAATTGGAGTGAATGTATAAAGCATCTGATGTATCTTTGATTGAAAAACGGCATTGAATGTATTTGTATAAGGTGTTAATTAAAGGTAAGTTATTATTTTTTTCATATTTAATTAGCTTATCTAAGATTGGTAATGTAAAATCTTTTAATTTATCATAGTTGACAGTTTTCAATAAAGAGATTAAACGAACGTGGTTTTCATTAAAGACATTAAGGTCAATCATTTTTTGAGTAGCGTTATGAATGGTCTCTGATAGGATAGCGAAAATTTTTGGGATGTCTTGTGATTGTTCGATTGGGTTAGAATAAGCAACTTTTAATTTGATGTTTGGATATTTATGAGTAATGATGTTATATAATTCCCAAATATTATCAGCAATCGTCATTGATTCAGTAGTGTTAAGAATAAATAATAAATAATCTTTCATATAGATCATTTTGAATTGTGAATAACTAATATCAAAAAATGATTGAATTGAAGAATTAATATAACTATTAATGATTGAAGTATCTTCTTGTGGACAATTATAAGTAAAAACGAATAAACTTAAAGGAAATTTTAAGTCCCAATTGTAAAAACGAGAAGCTTCAATTAATTCTTGGTTGGAATTGTAATTTGATGTGATTGTTGAAATAAAACTCATTAAAAATTGGTTTTGTTTCAAGAGGTTTTCTTGCTTTTTTTGATAAATAAAAATCGCAATCATTTTGTAAATTTCGGCGTAATTATATAATACATAACGTTTATCGTTATGGGACATCATTGCCATTTTATAAATTAAGGTATCATCATAAACAATATCGGTAAAATAGATAATATCATTACCATGAGTAATAAGAGTGTTTTGGCTATTTTGATAACGATCAAAATATTCCAAAATTAAATCAGATGAAGCGTATTTATGATTGCTTTTGGTATTTAAAATACACATATCTAAGTCACTTATTTTATCGATTGATTTAATTAAGGTTTTAGTAGAAGGTTGTTTAGAAATATCGCTTAAGATATCAAAATAAAGTGAGGAAAAATTGTTTTTAGCAAACTCACGGGATTGAAGTTCACCAATGATTGAGTTAAAAAGAATTGATAAATTAGCGTCATAATCAATGGTAATAATTGGGAAATTGATTGAGTTAGCAATATTAACAATTTCATTTGGAACTTCTTCAATGTATCGCTTGATTTTGATAACAAGCCCAGAACTATTTTTTTCTTTTAAAGTCTTTAATAATTTAACAAAAAGATCGTAATCTTCTTTAATTGGGTACATAGTGGTAATAATTAATGAATCTTCGATGATGTATTTACTAAAGTCGGGTGTTTCTAAAACTGAGACACTTGAAATAGCTTTATCTAAGTTGTTAGCACCGGAAACAACTTTACAAGATTCGAAGACATTTGTTTTTAAAAGTTCGTTTAGAGTAATCATTTTATGTCCTCCTAAATATTATAATTTATTGATAATAAATATAGGATAATAGAAAAATAAAAGAATGTCAATTAACACTCTTAATATGAATAAGTGATTTTAGCCTATTTGTTGAAAACTGACAAATGCTACAAGAGATAATTTATTCTTTATTGACAACGAATTAAAAAATTCACAATGATAAAATAATTTTAACGAAAGGAAGATGAAAATATGCAAAAAGTTGAAATTTTCAAAATTGAAATGTCAGCGCCTGATGATATTTCAAAACTTGTTTCTCTAATTGATGAAGGGAAAATTGATCCTAAAAATATAATAGCTGTTTTGGGGAAAACTGAAGGCAATGGTTGTGTTAACGATTTTACAAGAGGTTTAGCTACAACCGCATTTAGATCTTATTTATCTAAAAAGATGAATATGAGTGAAGAGGAAGTAAGCCACCGTGTTGCTTTTGTTATGTCTGGTGGTACTGAAGGTGTTATGTCACCTCACGCTACAATCTTCGTAAGATACGAAGTTGATGAAGAACCAAAGAAAGAAAAAGCAATGGTTACTGCATCTGGTTTTACACGCGACTTTTTACCAGAAGAAATCGGTACTGTTACAATGGTTAAAGAAGTTTGCCGCGTCGTTAAAGAATTGATGAAAGATGCTGGTATTAGTGATCCAAAAGATGTTCACTTTGTCCAAATTAAAAACCCACTTCTTACTTCTGAAAGAATTAACCAAGCTCATGCTAGGGGTAATGAAGTAGTTACATATGATACTTATAAATCAATGGGATTCTCTCGTGGTGCTGCTGCTTTAGGTGTTGCAGTTGCTTTAGGAGAAGTTAAAGAAAGTGATATTACTCAAGAAAAGATTTGTCACGATTGGTCACTATATTCTGGTGTTGCTTCGACATCGGCTGGTATTGAATTAATGAACTGTGAAATTATTTTAATGGGCAATGCTTATAATTCTTGCTCTGACTACGTAATCGGTCACAGTGTTATGAAAGATGCAATTGATTTAGACGCTGTTCTTGAATCAATTGAAAATGCTGGTTTAAAATTAAATGGTTTACCAACGGCTGAACAAAACAAACAAATCGTTAATGTTTTTGCTAAAGCAGAAGCTTGTACAACAGGTTTATGCCGCGATAGACGTTTTACAATGTTAACAGATTCTGATATTAACCATACACGTCATGCTCGTGCTGTTGTTAATGGTGTAATCGCTGCTGTTGTTGGTGATCCAATGGTTTACGTTTCTGGTGGTGCTGAACACCAAGGTCCAGATGGTGGTGGCCCTATCGCTGTTATTATTAAAAAGTAAGAAAGGGGTAATGAATTATGGATTTAGTATTAATGCTATTACCTCTAATTGCTATTATCGTTATTTTAGTTCTTAAAAAACATATGCTTGTTGCCGGTGTTGTCGGTGGACTTGTTGCTGTCGCTGTTTCATGGATTTTATATTCAATGGGCGACTTAGAAGCTGGATATGATTTTGCTGCTGTTAATACTGCTGTAATGGAAGGTATTAAGAGTATGCTTTCAGGATTCTTAGCTCCAATCATTTATGCAGCTGGTGCTGTAATGGTTGCAAGAAGCGGCTCTTTCAAAGCTTTAATTGAAGTTTTCAACCGTTTATTAAAAGGAAAACTTGCTTGGTTAGCTGCTTTCATCGTTTTAGTTCAAGCTTTAGCTACTTACATGGCAGGTATGGGTGCGGGTAATACAATGGTTATTGCTCCATTGATGTTTGCTGCTGTTGGATTTATTCCTGAAGTTGTTGCGGGTATGGCTATTGCGACAGCTGTATGTTTCACAACTTCTCCTGCTTCAACAGAAACTGGTTATGCAGCAATGGCTGCTGGTATGGATATTAACCAATTTGCTAATATGATGCTTCCATTTACAATTGTTATTGTTGTTTTAGGTGCAGCATTAGCATTCTATGGTGTTTATCGTAAACAAAAAGCTACTGATACTCAAACTAGTGGCTTAGTTGTTGATGAATATAAAGGTTTAACGACAAAACAACTAGTTGTTCGTTTCGTTCCAGCATTAGTATTAGTTTTATTAGTAATCTTTGGTGGACCTTTCAATAAATTAATTAAGTTCAACATTTTCTTACCAATTATTAACGTTGCTATCGCTATGGTACTTTGCTTCTTCTGTTGTAAAGAATCAAGCAATACAATTTGTGAAAATTTGATTGATGGTTCTAGATTTATTTTAACAACATTATTTGGTGTTGGTATCTTCTTAGGATTCATTAATTTAGTCGATGGTTTAGGTACATTTGCTCGTTTAGCTTCAATTATTGGTGAAGCTCCAGAATTCTTAATTACATTATTAGCTTGTGTCTTTGCCTTTATTATTGCTATCCCATCAGGTGCATTCTGTGCTGGTGTATTAGCATTAATTATGCCTACATTATCACTAATTCCTGAAATTTCACCTCTAGCATTTGGTTTAATCGCTATCTCTGCTGGTTTAGGTACACAAATTTCACCAGTTCAAATCAACGTTGCTGCATTAGCAGAATCATTCCACGTTTCCATTTTCGATGTTGTTAAGAAAAATAGTAAATGGTTAATGATTGTAGGTGCATTAGTTGCAGTTGTTGGCTTTATCGTTGGTTTAATTTAATAGACATTTAAAAGGGGCGGATAGGACACCCTATCCACCCTTTAATTTTCAAAATAATAGTTTAAGGGGGTATAAATGTTGTTAGAAGTTATTGATTATGATCAAAAAGCTTTGGCGCTTTTAACCTCTAAAAAAATCAAAGTAGTAATTCATGTGTTTAGAAAAGTAATTAATGTTTTAATTGACGGGGAATTAATTTCCTTAACGAATAGTGATGTTCCTCGTGCCGGTCGCTTTATTCGCTTAAAGTATGATAAGCCGCTATCATCGCGCTTTTCTAATAATTCAAAAATCACTTGTATTGATAACAAAATTTATATTGACCAATGTTTATTAGATTTTAGTAATAGTCAAGTTTATCAAGGTCAATTTAATAAATTAGTTTACAATCATCCTTCATTAAATGATTTAACATCTTGTCTTTTAGAAGATAAAGATATGTGTGGTTGTATTAACTATGTTCGCTTAAAAAATGGTGTAGATATTTCAAGTAAAAATATTATTGATCAGTATTTAGCTAAAAATATTGATGATTTTATTAATAGCATTATTAACAAAGAAAATAAACCGATTAAATTACTAGGATTGGGTTATGGGCTTACCCCATCTGGTGATGATTTCCTTTATGGCTTTTTATTAACGATGACTTTGTTTAATCGTAAAAGAGAAATGTTAATTGTTAAACGTTATATTATTAGTAAAATGGATACTACATCAATTGTGTCGAAACAAATGTTTACTAATCTTTTTGATGGTAAATTTAATGAATTATACTACAAAACAATCATGATGATTAATGATTGTGACAATTTAAAAATGATATACAAAAAAATGAAAAAAGTTGGCCATAGTTCAGGAATTGACTTTATTGTTGGTGTATGGGCGGCTTTTATGGTAATGGAGCGTGAATAAAATATGTTTTGTAAAACAATTGTTCGTAAGAAAACTTACTTTGACTCAGTTACATTAATGTCTTTAACCGCAAAGATTAAAAAAATTGATGGAGTTAAAGAAGCTTTAGTTGCAATGGCAACAGAAATGAATATTGATATTTTACATAATACTGGTCTTTATCAAGACAGTGTTGATGGTGTTACTCCTAACGATTTAATTATTGGTTTAGCTTTAGAAGATGAAAGCATGTACGATGATGTTTTAAAAGAAATCGATGATGGTTTAACTTCTAAAGATGAAGATGGTGAAAGTGAAGGAGTAAAATATTCTTCAATTGATGGCGCATGTAAAGCTAAAAGCTTTAATATGGCAGTTATTTCAATTCCAGGTAGATATGCTAGTTTTGAAGCAATGAAAGCTTTAAAAAATGGTTTACATGTTATGCTTTTCTCAGACAACGTTAGTATTGAAGATGAAAAGATGTTAAAAGAATATGGTCGTGAAAAAGGTTTATTAGTAATGGGTCCTGACTGTGGTACTGCTGAAATTAATAACGTTGGTTTATGTTTTGCTAACGCTAATAAAAAAGGTAATATCGGTATTGTTGCGGCTTCAGGTACTGGTCTTCAAGAAGTTTTAGTAATGATCGATAAATTCGGTGGTGGTATTTCACAAGCTATTGGTGTCGGCGGTCGTGATTTATCAAAAGATATCGGTGGTATTATGATGATGGAAGGTATTAAAGCCTTAAATGAAGATAATAATACTGATGTTATTGTTTTAGTTTCTAAACCACCTTATCCAACTGTTCAAGAAGAAATTATTAAATTACTTGAAACAGTTTCTAAACCAGTTGTTATTTGTTTCATTGATGGTCATTTAGAAAACAAGAAATTTACGGTTGTTAATCGTTTAGTTGAAGCTGCTTATGAAGCTTGCAAATTAGCTAAAGTCGATATTAAACCTTTAAATCATCAAGAAGAAGTAGCATATCATTTTGATTTTGATAGTAAGCAAACTTATCTTCGTGGTTTATTCTGTGGTGGGACTTTAACTTCTGAAGCTTTAAGTATGTGCCGAAAGCAAGGTTTAAAACCTTTATTTAGTAACGTTGCTAAAATTAAAGAAGAGAAGTTAGAAGATGTAAATAATTATGATGGTCATGTCTTAATTGACTTAGGTGATGATGTCTTTACTAATGGTCGTCCTCACCCAATGATTGAGCCAAGCATTCGTTTAGATCGTATTATTAAAGAAGCTAAAGATCCTAGTGTTAAAGTTATTTTATTAGACTTTGAATTAGGATATGGTTCACATAATGACCCTGTTGGCATTAGTGTTGATGCTATTAAAGAAGCAATTAAAATTGCTAAAGATGATGGTCGTGATTTAGCTATTGTTGGTTATGTCCAAGGTAGTTATGACGATAAGCAAGGATATGATAATCAAGTTAAAAAATTAAAAGAAGCAGGAGCATTAACTGCTGAAAGCAATGTTGATGCTGTTAATCTTGCTATTAAAATTGTAAAAGGAGCATAATTATGGCGATAAAAGATTTATTTGGTCAAGAAATTAAAGCAATTAACTTAGGATCACCTAGTTTTGCTGATGACTTAAAATTACAAAATGTTAGTGTTACACATCTTGATTGGACTCCTCCTTGCAATGGCGATATGAAATTAATCAATGCTTTAAAAAAGGTTGAATTGTATCGTGATAAAATTGATGCTGCTAATGAAGAAGCTGTTAAACGTGTTAAAGAAGCTGAAGGTCGTTTAATCGGTATTGATTTAGCTAAAAATGTTGTCCCAGGATTTAAAGACAAAAAAATTATTTGTTATGCAGGTCCTTGGATTAAGTATGAAAATATGTGTGGCCCGGTAAAAGGTGCGATTATTGGGGCAATTCTTTTTGAAGGTTGGGCTAAAACTTATGAAGAAGCTACAAAGTTAGCTGAATCTGGTGAAATTGTTTATGAACCTTGTCATGAACATAGTGCAGTCGGTCCAATGGCTGGTATTTTATCCCCTTCAATGCCAGTTCATATTATTTATAATGAAGTTCATGGAAACTATGCATATTGTTCAATTAACGAAGGTTTAGGTAAGGTTCTTCGTTTTGGTGCTAACTCAAGTGATGTTATTGCTCGTTTAGAGTTCTTACGTGATACTTTTAGAAAAGTCGTTAATGATGCTTTAAAAATTATCGGTGGTGTTGATGTTAAAAACATTATTGCGCAAGCCGTACAAATGGGTGATGAATGTCATAACCGTAATAAAGCTGCAACTGCTTTATTCTATAAAGAAGTTGCTATTGGTATTTTAAAAACAAAATATAGTGATGAAGAAAAGACAAAGTGTTTAGAATTCATTAGTAAAAATGAACACTATTTCTTAAATCTTTCAATGCCATATTGTAAAGTATCATTAGATACTGCTCGTAATATTAAATATTCAACACTTGTTGTTTGTATGTGCCGTAATGGTGTTGAATTTGGTATTCAAGTTGCTGGTTTAGGCAATAAGTGGTTTACTTATCAAGCTAACTTTGTTCAAGGTTTGTTCTTCCCAGGCTTTAGCCAAGATGATGCTGCTCGTGATTTAGGTGACTCAGCCATCACTGAAACACGTGGGATTGGTGGATTTGCTATGGCTAGTGCTCCAGCAATTGTTCAATTCGTTGGTGGTAAAGTTGGCGATGCTTTCAACTACTCATTAAAAATGAATGAAATTTGTTTATCTTCAAATGATTCATTCGTTATTCCACCATTAGATTTTAAGTTTACTGCTTTTGGTGTTGATATTATTAAGGTTATTGAAACAAACGTTCTTCCAATTATTAATACTGGTATGGCTCATAAAGAACCAGGTATTGGTCAAGTTGGTGCAGGACTTGTTACTCCTCCTTATGAATGCTTTGTTAAAGCTCTTGAAGCTTTTATTGAAACTTTAGAATAACTAAAAATATAAAAAAGGTGCTACTTGATCAATAGCACCTTTTTAATTTGTTTATTTATCATCATCATTGTCTAAATAATCTCCACCAATTGGAATTTCTTTTTTAATTGATGGTTCGACGATAATTTCTTTATCTTTTTTGATTTTATCTTTCTTATAAAGAAGAATTAATCCTGGTAAAACAAATGATACAAGAATTAATGATATAGCACTTCCTCTTGCAATTAAGAAAGTTATTTCACGAATGATTTTATCACTACTGATGAAATAAACTGACATACATGCACTTACTAAAATAAGAGCAGAAACAAGAATTGACATAATTGAATGTTGCATTGCATCTTCCATCTTTAAGAGGTTGGTACTTTCTTTACTTTGTTGGAAGTTTTTAGTAAGAAGAATCGCGTAGTCAACCGTTGCTCCAAGTTGAATGGCACTAATAATTAAGTAAGAAACAAAGTTAATTGGTTGACCAATTAAGGCGGTAATACCTAAGTTAATAAAGATACCAAGTTCAATTGTGAAAATTAAGATGAGAGATAATACAAGTGATTTACATGTAAAGATTAAAATGAAGAAGATGATTAAGGCAGATAAAACAGCGATAATTAAGAAATCATTGCCAGTTGTTTTTTCAAGATCAATAACAACTTGGGTATTACCAGTCATATAATAATGGTCACCAAAATATTTTTGAGCAATACTTCCAATATTATTAACCGTATCTATACATTCTTGTGATTCGGCAATACCGGTTACTTGAATGATGTAATAAGTTTCATTTTCATGAATGAATTTATCTTTAATGATTTCAAATTGAGTTAAATCTAAGTTTGAGATAAATGGATAATAAGGATGACCAGGAGTGAAGAGTGATTTTAATTCATATTCTAAAGGATAAATACCAGTAATATCACTAATTACTTCTTTATCTTTGTTAAGAGCTAATAATTCGTTATAGAACTCAAGTTGTAGTTCTTTATCATCAGCTTTATCGACAATTAACATCATTTGTGATCCTGAATCTTGAACTACTTTTTGAGCTCCGACTGCATTTTCGTTATAAGTGATAGAATCTAGATAGTAATATTCAACTTTACTTTGTAAAATAGCAGCTGGAATTAAGATAACTAAAGCACTTATTAAAGCAGGGATTTTCCATTTAGGAAGGGATTTAGTTAACTTATTGAACTTAAAGTTAAGTGATTTATGTTGAGTTTTATTAACAAATTTGTCTAAAGTTAAGATTAAGCAAGGTTGGAAGAATAAAACCGATACTAACGATAAAATAACACCTTTAGCTAAAACGATACCTAAATCATAGCCTAAGCCAAAACGCATCGCAAATAAGGCTACAAATCCACCAACGGTTGTTAAAGCACTAGCACTGACAGTAATAATTGTTTTACTTAAAGCATTAATCATTGCTTTTTTGTTGTCACTTTCTTTCTTCTTTTCTTCATAGTAAGCATGCATTAAGAAAATGGAATAGTCCATCGCTAAAGCCAGTTGAAGAATACTACTTGCACTAAAAGTAACACTACTTACTTCACCTAAAAAGAAGTTTGTTCCTAAGTTTAAAATAATCGAAATGCCAATAGTTAATAAGAAAATAATTGGTTCAAGATAAGATGAAGATGTTAATAGTAAAATTAACATAATGATAATAACGGCGACTGCCATAAAGTAAGGAAGACCACCTAAGGCACTTTCAAGCATTGCTTTTGATTGGGAAGCACTTCCACCGACATAATAGTCTTTATACTCGGTTTTCTCCATAATTGAATAAATATCATCAATCGTATCAAAAGCTTCTTGGCTGGAGTTTGGCACAGTTAATGAAATATAGAAAATATACGTTCCTTTATTACTTGCTTCATCATAAACATAATATTTACCGATGAAGTCTTTAAAAGCTTGTTTTTCTTGATCAGTTAAATTCCATTCACTTTCAGGGATGGTTAAAACATTTTTGCCACTACGATCTACTAAAAAATCAGAATATTGACCAAGCCATAAAATGTTATGATTGATCGTCTCAAGCTCACCAATAGAATTGATTGTTTGTTTTACTTCATTAATATCTTCAAGTGATACATCACTGATAGCTAATAAAGCATCACCTTCGATATTAAACTTTTCATGCATCATATCAATGGTTTTACGTGACATCGAATCACTATTTAAATAAGTTGAGATATCAGAATTAATTTTAATATTCATTGCCCCAATACCGGCTAAAATGGTTAAAACAACCGTAGCAATAATAACGACGACACGGTATTTAATTAGGCGCTCAAAAAACTTTTTCATTTTTTAAAACCTCCTTTAAAATAAGTATTTTAAATGCTTATTTAATATTCCTATTTAATTTATTATAATTATAGTATATAATTTAAATAAATTATAGATGATAAATATAATTTCAAATGTTATTTAAAAGGAGCGAGGATGAATGGAAAAAAGTAATGAAACTAAACGTCAAATTATTGATGCAACGAAAAAGATTGTTAAAGTAAGAACAAACGTAACAGTTAAAGATATATGTAGTGCTGCCTATGTTAATGCTGCAGCCATTAATTATCATTTTGGCGATAAACGTAATTTAATGAATATTGTTCTAAAAGAAATTATTGATGAATTTAAAGAAATGTTTATTAAAGAAATAGATACTTTAGAAAATTATAGTTTAGAACAAATTATGGAACATATTATTGAACTAGTTTATCAATTTTCTTTGGAAAACCAAGGAATGATTCGTTATTTATTTTCAAGTGATGAAAGCGGCTTATCAAGTGAGAATATTGGTATCTTACAAAACTTCTTATTTAAAGACGCTTTCTTTTCAACAGTTATGGCTAAATTAATTGCGGTAACAAAAGATACGAATACTAATGTTATTTATGCTAAATATATGATATTATTTTCTTCGCTTTGTTTACCAATGATTGTTGAATTCACTTCGAGTGATAATAATCGTGTTTTAAGTAAAGAATTAATGAATGAATATATTCATTTATTAGCAAAAGTATTAATGGCTTAAAGGAGAAAAATAGATGGAAAGAAAAGTAACAGGTAAATGTGTTGATTATACTCATGATGGAAAAGGTGTAGTAAAAATCGATAGAATTCCAATTTTTATTGAAAATTTAATTAAAGATGAAGAAGCTGATATTTTAATTACTAAAAAAGATAAAGGCTTTAATTTAGGAAAGGTTGAAAAACTTTTAAGTGTATCGAAAAATAGATGTAAACCAATTTGTGAAAATTATAAATATTGTGGTGGTTGTAACCTTCAACATATGAAATATGAAGAACAACTTTCATTTAAAAGAAAACGTGTTGAAGATGTTTTAAAACATATCGGTGGCGTTGAAGTAAGTGTTCCCGATGTTTTAGGAATGGAAGATCCATATAAATATCGTAATAAAGTACAAGTACCAATTGGGATGTCATTTGATGGAAGAGTAATCGGTGGTTTTTATCAAAAAGGAAGCCATCAAATTATCAATATGGAAAAGTGTTATATTGAAGATGAAGAAGCTGATAAGGTATTAGAAACACTTAAAAAGTTATTTAATAAATTTGAAGTTGAACCATGTGATATTTATTCAAATACTGGCTTAGTTCGTTATGTAATTATAAGAAGATCATATTTAAATGGTGATATGATGGTTGTTATTGTTACAAGAACTAAACAATTTCCAAAGATTAAAAATATTATTACCGAATTAAAAGATAAACATAAAAATGTTAAAACTGTTGTTCAAAACATAAATAATCGTCGTACTTCTAAAGTTTTAGGTGATATTGAATATGTTTTAGATGGACCAGGTTATATTGAAGATGAAATATTAGGATTAAAGTTTAAAATAAGTGCTAAATCATTTTATCAAGTTAATCCAAAACAAACGATTGTTTTATATTCTAAAGCAATGGAATTCGCTAATTTAACAAAGAAAGACCGTGTTTTAGATGCTTATTGTGGTGTTGGAACAATTGGTTTAATAGCTGCTCGAAACGCTAAAGAAGTAGTTGGTGTTGAAATCGTTAAAGAAGCAATTGTTGATGCTAAGAAAAATGCTATTAATAATGGCATTAATAATGCAACTTTCTATGCTTTAGATGCCGCTGATTATATGGTTGATAAACGTCGTAAAAAAGATGAATTTGATGTTGTTTTTGTTGATCCACCTCGCGATGGATGTAGTCAAAAATTTATTAAAGCTTTATTAACAATGGCTCCTAAACGTATTGTTTATATTTCTTGTGATCCTTCTTCTTTAGCAAGAGATTTAAAACAATTAAAACATGCTTATTCTTTAGAAAAGATTCAATGTGTTGATATGTTCCCTCAAACATATCATGTGGAGACAGTAACTTTATTAATCCATACTGAAAATTCGGATAATTAAGTCATGGCTTGGGTTTAATATAAATAACCTAGGCTTTTTTCATTTAGTTTTTATTTGAAATTTGATATAATATAAAAAATTGTTTAATGTATAAAAAAAGAATAAAAGGAGGTTATCTGTATGGACTTTTTATATGATGAGCCTATAAAGTGTGAAAGTGATGATTTGTTAAATAGAACAAAGTTTGCTAGAGATTTTGTTTTAAATTTATTATCAATCCCTAAAGGAAAAAATATGACTATTTCTATAAATGGTGAATGGGGTTCCGGTAAAACATCATTAATAAATCTAATTAAAGTTGAATTAAAAAAAGAATTGTCTAATAGAAGTAGTATTTCGGATAAAAGTAATTTTTATTATCAAATTGTGGATTTTGCGCCTTGGAATACATTAGATGAAAATGCAATTGTTAATCAATTTTTTAATACGTTAATTTCAAATTTTAGTGAAGAAAAAGTTAAGAATTTTTTAAAGTCAGAATATTATAAAGGATTTATAAGTATTGCTAAAGAGATGCCTAAAGTAGGTGTTATTTTTAAAGGAATGGATGTTTTATTAAAAAAATATTCAAAAAGCTTTCTTAAAGGTGATGAAAATTTATTAGAGATTAAAGAGAAAATTAATAAAAAATTACAATCTTTACCTGGAAAATTCATTATTTTTATTGATGATATTGATAGACTTAATAAAAAGGAAATTAAATTGTTGATTCAATTAATTAAAGCGGTATTTGATTTTCCAAATATTATATATATTTTGGCTTTTGATAAAAAAATAGTATCAGATGCATTATCAGAAGAACAAAGTGTGACAGGAGAAGAATATTTAGAAAAAATAATTCAACTTTCTATAAATATACCACAAATTGAAGAATTGGTAAAAGTGCAATTCTTGGTTCATCTACTATTGAACAAAGGATAGATTATATGGCGGATGGTTCTATTATAGAGGGTAATAAAATAAGAAAACTGGATGTTAATGTTAATGATCTTTGTAATAAAATAATATTGGCAGCAGAAGCATTTTTAAGAAATGAAATCAAAGATAAAACAGATATTCCTACTATTCAAATAATTCCTGAAATACCTGATATTTTTAAGACAAACAGAAAAACGGACTAGTGATATTTTTATCGTTGGTCCGTTTGTTTTGTCCCATACATTATCATATTGTTAATATTAGTGCATTCTTAAATTTTATATATCAAACATACATTGATATAGAAAAGTAATAATACATCGTATTGAATTTTTGATATAATTAAGAAAGTAAATTATTGATTAATCCATTAATATAAAGGACGGTGATATAAATGCGCGTTGCAGTCATCTCAGATATACATTCAAATTATTATGCATTTAAAGCAGTTGTAAATCATGCAATTTCTCAAAATGTTAATTGTTTTATTTTCCTTGGTGATTACGTTTCGGATTTAGCTAATCCTTTAAAAACTATGGATCTCTTGTATGATCTTCAATCTAAATATTTGACTTATTGTTTAAGAGGGAATCGCGAACGTTATATGATTGAATATGATGAAACAAAAGTTGGTTTTAACTATGGCTCTGAAACTGGTTCACTTTTATATACTTATGATAATTTAAGAAGTAAAGATATTTCATTTTTTAAGTCATTAAAAATGTATGACATAATTGAAATTGATGGTGTTAAGATTGAAATAGCACACGCATCAAAAGATAATGATAGATATAATTTTGATAATAATAGTAGTAAAATAAATGATATTTTTAAACAAATGACGACTAATTATTTATTAACAGGACATTGTCATAAGCAATATAGTAATACCTATTTAAATAAAACTATAATTAATCCTGGATCAGTTGGTGTACCTCAAGACAGAAATTGGTTTTCAAAATATGCTATTTTAGATATAGAAGATGGCAATGTTACTCATACTTTTTATAAAGTTTCATACGACATTGAAAAGACAATATATTCTCAATTTAGTTCTAATCTTATGAATTATTCTAAATATTGGTCTATTGGAATTTTATATGATATTATCACGGGAGATAATTGGGTTTTAAACCTTTTAGAAAATGTTTATATTAAAAGTAAAAAACCTACTGAAAATGATTGGTATATTAGTGCTAAAGAGTTAGGTATGAAATTTACCGAAAAAGAATTGTTAGAAATTACTTTTAAGTATAAAGTATTATCAATGAAGAAGATACTTGTAATAGGCTGTCCAGGAAGTGGAAAAAGTACTTTTTCAAGAAAATTGAGTAAGGTTTTAAATATGCCAGTTTATCATTTAGATAATATGAATTGGAATGCTGATAAAACAACAGTACCTAAAATCGTATTTATTGAACGTCTTCAAGAAACAATGCAAAAAGACTGTTGGATAATAGATGGTAATTATAATTCAACAATGGAAATGCGTTTTAAAGAATGTGATACAGTTTTCTTCTTGGAGTATTCTTTAGAAACTTGTCTTGATGGTGTTATGCAAAGAAAAGGAAAGTTTAGAGAGGATATGCCTTGGATTGAAGAAGAAATAGATGAAGAATTTATTCAATTTATAAAAGAGTTTAATATTGTTTCTAAACCTAAAATATTAGAAATTATAAATAGATATCAAGATAAAAATCTATATGTATTTAAGACTAGAGAAGATGCAGATGAATTTCTTAATAAGATTTAACAAATACTTATAAAATAGAAAAATAATTTTTGAATAAAATATTTAAATATCAAAAAATATTAAGTTTTAAAAAAAGCATAATTAAAACTTGCAGATGAATGATATAATTAAATAAAAATTGTGGTTTGGAGGGGAGAAAAATGAAACACATAAAGTTTAAGATTAGAGAACATTTTATCTCCTTGACTGAAAAAGGGATAAAAAAGCATGAGTATCGACTTGCTGATCCTAAATCTAAAAATATAAATGTTGGAGATATTTTAATACTTGTTTCTAATCAAAATGAAAACAACTATGTTAAAGTAATAGTAGATGCGATTAATAAATATCCAGATTGGAAATCAGCGCTTCAAAATTACTGGCAAGAAGATTTTAATGGTTTATTTTCTTCTTTTAATGATGTTCTTAAAGAATGCTATAGATTTTATCCAAAAGAAAATGTAGACAAATATGGAATAGAGGTACTTAGTATTCGACCATACAAAAAGAAGTTTAGTAGTGGAAGATATCTATTTGATACTAATACAATAATCGAACGAGAAAGTTCAAATAATGTATCTCCTGAAGTGTCATTGTGCTATTTAATGATAGATAAGTTAAAAGGCGATAAATTTATTCATCCTCATTCTATAAAGGAAATAAATGGATATCAGGATGAAAAAATTAAAAGTAATATATTGATTAAATTAGAGTCTTATCAAAAGTTAATTCCAATTTCAGAAAAAAATGACTATTTTGATGAAATTTGTTCTAATTTTTCTATGGATGAAAATAGTTTAATTGATAATGAAATTTTATTGCAAGTTTTTAATGGTAATGTTGATTTTTTGATTACTTCAGATCGAGCCATTATTAAAAAAGCTAAAAAGTTATATATAGCAGATAGGGTATTTACTCCAAATAGTTTTTTAAATGAAATCAATACTTATTATCCCCAATTTATTAACTATCCTTTTTTATCAGTTCGATTGACTAAGATAGGTAAGTTAAATATTAACGATAGTTTTTTTGATAGTTTACGTGAAGACTATGGTGGCGCTAAGTTTAATGATTGGTTAAGAAGAAAAAGTAACGAAGATGCTTATGTTTTTGAAGAAAAAGGAAATATTTCGGGATTTTTATATTTAAAAATAGAAAATGAAGATGAAAACTATTCTCACTTTTCTCCAAAATTTAGTCCTGCACAAAGATTGAAAGTGGGCACTTTTAAAATTACAAAAACAAATTTAAGATTAGGAGAAAGATTTTTACAAATCATTTTTGATAATGCGCGAAAAAATAAAGTTGATGAAGTTTATGTTACGTTGTTTGAAGATAAAAGAGATGAAGTGAAACGATTAAGAAATCTTTTGGAAGAATGGGGTTTTGTTAAGAAGGCAACTAATATTAATAATGGTGAAATTGTTTTAGTAAAATCAATGAAAAAATATTTAATCGAAAAATCACCAAAATTTAATTATCCTTTACAAAAAGAAGAAAAATCATATATGTTTCTTCCGATTATGGCACAATATCATACTAAACTATTTCCTGATTTATATTTAAAAAGTGAGAATATCAAAATATTTGATGAATTAGCTTGTAGATATGCCATTGAAAAAATTTATGTTTCTGGTTATAAAAAAATTGATGCTAATCCTGGCGATATAATGCTAGTATATCGAATGAGTGATTATAATAAAACCTACAAATCTGTAGTATCAGGACTTGCAATTTTAAATGAAGTAAAATATCCTAGTACTATTTCTGAGTTTATTAAAGAATGTAAAGATAAATCGGTTTTTACCGAAAAAGAATTAATTAATTTTTATAATAATGATAAATATCAAACAGTTATTAAAGTATTATTTTTAAAATCATTTTCTAATAAAGTTAATTTAAAAACATTAAAAGATTGTGGTATAATTGATATAAATTCAAAAGGGCCACGTGTTAATAGTTTTATTAGTAAGGAAAAATTTAATAAATTAATGGAATTAGGGAACTCGGACGAGGAGTGAGATTATGGCGAAAGAGATAGTTATTTCAATTAATCCTAAATATGTTGAGAAAATAATTAATGGTTCTAAAAAATTTGAATATAGAACAAAAGCCGCTAAACAAGATGTAAAAAAAATTATTATTTATGAGACAATTCCAACTAAAAAAATTGTTGCTGAAGCTGAAATTATTGAAGTACTAATGATGGAACCAGAAAAGTTGTGGGAAAAGACAAAAGAGTTTTCTGGTGTAAGTAAAGAGTTTTTTGATCAATATTTTAAAGAGCGTAAAGTCGCATATGCATATAGATTGGGTAAAGTTAAAGTTTACGACGAACCGAAAGAGTTAAATGAATTTGGATTGAAGGTAGCACCTCAGTCATTTGTATATTTAAATTATTAATATTCATTAAAAGTCACACGTTTGTGTGATTTTTTTATGTAAAAATAATAAATTTTAATGTTCAAATAAGATTTGTTAAGTTTGAGATTTAATATATTGGATACTAATATCTAATTGAAATTCAAATAATACTATTTTATAATTTGTATACAAGATAGATTGAAAGAATGGTGATAAATATGGAGAAAACTTGGGTTGATTTTTATACTAGTTTTGCCAACAAATTACTTGAGTATAGTGATGATAGAAAGACTCTTATTAGTAAAATTAAAAAGGTTTACAGTAGGATAGGGATAAATGTTCCTACAATAGAACAAGACAATAATAATATTATAGATATTGATCCGTTTACAATATTTGCTTTATTTAATCGACAAATAAGTGAGTATAGACGTTTAGAAATAATTAAAGGTTTAATTGAAGAATTTGAAGTTAAGGCTAATGTACCGTCCGATTTTTATGGGATTCCAGTAGTAAATAATATGAGTACGGCATTTTTTGCATTTTTATCATGGCGAAATACGGACAATATTGATAATTTATGGCATTTTTTTAAGATTGCGATTAAATATCAAAATGATGAGTCTTTAAAAGAAGATTTTATTAGATGGTTTGATATTTGTAGAGAACAAAAACAAGTAAAATGGAATTTAACGATGGGGTTATTTTGGGTTGCTCCAAAATTTTATGTTGCCCTTGATTCAAGAAATAGATGGTTTCTTAATTTGAAAGATCATTTTGATAATGATTTTGTTTCTTTTATGCGTAGTCATCATGCGTATGAAAAATCTACGATTATACCAACAGGTAAAGAATATTTGGAAATTAGAAGTAAATGTATCGAATTAGTTAAAGAAAGTAATCAATTTGACTCTTTAATTGATTTATCTTTTAGAGCATGGGAATTATCTGAAAAGGTTAATCAGCAAAATAGAATTAAAGAAGATGATGAAGTTTTAGAAGAACGAGGTATTCATACATGGATATATTCTCCTGGTGATAATGCCAATCGTTTTGAAGAATTTTATAAAGAAGGTATTTTTGCAATTGATTGGAGTGATATAGATAATCCATTACAATATGCAACAAAAGAAGAACTACGTCTCGCACTACAAAAATCTTCAGGTGATGAAGCTTCCCATAAGAATGATGTTAATTGTATTTGGGAATTTATTAATGACATCGAAATTGGAGACATTATTTTTGCAAAAAAAGGACGTTCTATAATTGTAGGTAGAGGTCAAGTCGAATCTGATTATATTTATGACTCAACAAGAAAAGATTATAAAAATATTAGAAAAATAAAATGGACTCATAAGGGTAATTGGGAGTATCCTAGACAAGTTGCAATGAAAACATTAACGGATATAACTAATTATATTGAGGATATAGAAAAACTTAATAGTCTAGTCTCTAATGATGAAGATATAGAAATTGTTAATGATAAAGTAAAATTTACAGAATATTCAAAAACATCATTTTTGAAAGATGTTTATCTTTCTGAATCATCATATGATAAATTAGTAACTTTACTTCTAAAAAAGAAAAATATAATTATTCAAGGTGCTCCTGGTGTTGGAAAAACTTTTGCTGCTAAACGATTAGCTTATTCTATTATGGGAGAAAAAGCTTCAGATAGAGTAGAGATGATTCAATTTCATCAAAGTTATTCGTATGAGGATTTTATAATGGGGTATCGCCCTAATGAAAAAGGATTTATTTTAGAAAAAGGATCATTTTATAATTTTTGTAAAAAAGCAGAAAATGACAAAGAAAATAAATATTTTTATATTATCGATGAGATTAATAGAGGAAATCTTAACAAGATTTTTGGTGAATTATTCTTATTGATTGAAGAAGATAAACGTGACGAAACAAAAGTTAGATTATTATATTCAAATGAAATGTTCTCTATTCCATCGAATGTTTATATAATTGGCTTAATGAATACCGCTGATAGAAGTTTGGCGATGATGGATTACGCTTTAAGACGTAGATTTGCTTTTTTTACAATGGTTCCGGCATTTGATAATAAGGAATTTCAAGATTATTTAGATTTGTTTACAAATGAAAAATTAAATAAATTAATAAAAGTTGTAAAAAAATTAAATGAGGATATTATTGGTGATGTATCATTAGGAAAAGGATTTGTGATTGGGCATAGTTATTTTTGTAATTTAGATAAAGAAGCGAATTTAGATGTAGCTTTAAGTAATATAGTTGAATATGAACTAATTCCTTTAATTGAAGAATATTGGTTTGATGAACCACAAAAAGTAGAAGAGTGGTCAAATGATTTGAGGGATATTGTTCGATGATCTTAGTTAAAAACATTTACTACATGCTTTCATATGCTTTTAGAATATTAAACGAAGGTGCATATGAAGATGTACGAACAGAAGAGTTTGATAATATTTATGACTTATTGTCTTCAATTATATTAAAAGCGTTATCGTTATTATTAAAAAGAGGAGTTGGAAGACAATATGTATCATTAAAAGAAGAGTCTTCTTCAATTCGTGGGAAAATAGATGTAACAGCTTCTATTAAAAGCAATCTAATTAACAAGCAAAAATTGATTTGTGAATATGATGATTTCTCTGTGAATACATATATGAATAAAATTATTAAAACAACGATCTGTTTATTAATTAAACAAGATATAGATTCACAGAAAAAGAAAGAGTTAACGAATATATTAAGGTATTTTAATGATGTTGAAACGCTCGATTATAATCACATTAATTGGAACTTTACATATAATAAAAGCAATAAACATTATGAATTATTAATGTCATTATGTTACTTGGTTCTAAAAGGTATGTTACAAACAGAAGAAGATGGTACTATTAGATTAAAGAAATTCATAGATGATCAAAAAATGTGTAGATTATATGAAAAATTCATTCTAGAATTTTATAAAAAAGAATGTCAATGGTTAAAGGTATCATCATCAAAAATAGATTGGCAATTAGATGATGATGTTAATGATTATTTACCTAATATGCAATCTGATATTATGTTAGAAAATAATAATAATATATTAATTATTGATGCTAAATATTATGGACATAATACGCAAAATAGATTCGATAGTAAAAAAATTATTTCAAATAATTTATATCAAATATTCACGTATGTCAAAAATAAACAGCTTAGTGATACTACAAAAAAAGTGTCTGGAATGCTGTTATATGCAAAAACAACGGATGAATTTCAGCCAATCGTAGATTATATTATGAGTGGTAATAAAATAAGTATAAAAGTTCTTGATTTAAATACTAATTTTGACGAAATTAAAAGATTATTGTTTAAAATTATAGAGGATTTAACAAACACTTAGATATTATCATAAAATAAGTATAATGGTTTATTATCTTTAAGAATATATATAAATGTTATGGCTGTGGATATTAGATATTTGTTATAAAATATAAAAAATGGATAGTTATATATATTTTTACAAAAATACAAATATTTGTTTTATTAGCTATGTAAATATTAATGATATAATTTAAATAAAATCATTTGGATAGATTATTAAATATGATAAGATACAAAAAAAGGAGTGATATAATGGACTTATTAAATGGTGAAGAGCTTAAGTTGAGCAATTATGATATTCAAATACTATCGGATTCAGATTTAGACGATAAATTCAAAAGACAGATGACTAATGTTTTTACTGATCAGGCAAGATACCCTCTTGATCAGGTAAAAGAAATTTTTTCTAATGTTGAGAAAATGAATTTAAATCCGAATTATCAAAGAGGTAGTGTATGGGGATATAAAGAAAAATCTATGCTAATTGAATCTTTATTAATGAATATTCCTATTCCACCAATTTATTTATTTGAAAGAGAATTCAATGAATACGAAATATTAGATGGTAAACAAAGAATAACTGCTATTGTGGATTTTTATAACAATAAATATAGGTTAGAAGGTTTAGAAATATGGCCAGAATTAAATGGTAAATTTTATGATGATTTATCTCAAACCTTTAAAAATGGTCTAAATAGAAGATATATTACTGCAACTATTATTTTAAAAGAGACATACAATAAGAATGATGATTTGTCTTTAATTTGCCTAATCTTTGAACGACTTAATTCTGGTGGATTAGAATTAACTCCTCAAGAATCTAGGAATGCAATATTTAATGGACCTTTTAATGATATGTGTAAAGAAATTGTTGGGGAAGAAACTTTTAGAAAAGCATTTAATATTAAAGAAAAATACTATTCATTAAGCCTTTTTGATAATCCAAAATGTATAGAAGATGTTCAAACTACAAAAATATTATATTCAGAGTATCCTTTGCGATTTTTTGCATATAGACAACTTGATAAATTAGAAACTAATCTTAAACAATTTTTGGGTATTTATTTACAGCATGCTAACAAATTTGATAGTCAATTAATTAGTGAATTAAAGTTGTTATATATGAAAGTTTTAAAATTGGCGTACGATATTTTTGAATTTCCTTTTAGATTATCTGCAAAAAAGTCGAAAATAAGTTATTTAATTTATGACCCATTAATGCAAGTATTAACTAAGTATTTGGTAAAGTCCACTGTTTTAGTTGAAAAAAAGGAAGAAATTAGAGATGCCTTTTATAAGATGTTATTAGAAAACAAAAAACAATTTAATGGCAAATTTACTCACAAAAAAGCAGTATTAAAAAGAATGGAAATTATGGATAATTTTTTCAGAAGATATGTAGAGGAATAAATTATAATGAATGAATTATTTGAAATAATAACTGATTTTTATAAAAGAATGAATGAAATAACTTGTTTTCTAGATATTTATTTGAAATTAAAAGATAGTAGAAATGATGATCCATATAAAGATTTTAAAAAGGAGATTATGAGTCATCAATCTTTTTATGATGCATCAATAATTGTAACTGCATATGGGAATTTTGAGGGATGTATTAAAGAATTAGGGATTCAATATTTGAATATGTTGGGGGAAAAAATAAAAAAAGATACTGATTTATATAAAGAACTTTCTTGGTATAATATGAAAAATATATATATGTATATCGCAAGAGCAACAACATATAGTAGTAAAATTACTTCTATTGATATGGCAAAAAATAATTTACAATTAACTCTAGATACAGAAAACATTTTAAAAATAGATGGTAGCATAAATTCTATTAATTTTATGAATGCTAGTCCTAAAAACATTTTAGAATATGCTAAAAATATTTTACGAATTAGTAATTTTGAGAATGAGTTAAAATCATCAAAGCATATTATTGAATATGCTAGGATAAAATTCCCATCATTAGCGGAGAATGAGTTGAAAAAAAGAATTAATAATGATGCAAGTATCTTTTCTGATCTAGTTGATTTTGTAAATGCAAGACATGAAGTTGCTCATACTGGTGTTATAACTAGTGGCTTTGGTGTGCAAAATTTAAAGGAAAAATATCTTCCATTATTAACAGAGTTTGTGATGGCATACTATGAGGTATTAATGTTTAACCTATTAATTAATCTTTTGAAATATTCGAAAGATATACTATGTGAAATAAAATTTTCTTTGAATGTGAGTGGTAATTCAAAAATAATATGCTCAGATTTGCAATGCTCAAAAATTTTGAAAAATGACTTCATGTTAATTAAGAGAAAAGACAACTATTTTGTGAATCAAATTGAAGAGTTAATGGTTGAAGATAAAAATGTAAATATTGCTGTTAAGAATGACAAAACAGGGATTAAATTCAAACGAGCCATTAATAAGGAGGATTTGATATTTTATTTTAGTTAGGTATAATTAATAGTTTTGTTATTTAAGATATAATAAGAAGTAACTGTTATATAATATTAGTATATTGAATATTTACAATTTATTTTGTGTAAATTTAATTTTATTGTTAATTTTATAAAAAGTTAAAATGCAACTGTTAGTTGACAAATTGACTTGTTAACTTTCTAGAAGGCAACTAATGATTATTTTATAATGTAATCGTACAAAGGAAGTGAATTTATGATTTTAGCAGATAAAATTATTAAAGAACGTAAGAAAAATGGATGGTCACAAGAAGAATTGGCTGATCAATTAGATGTTTCAAGACAATCGGTATCAAAATGGGAAAGTGGACAATCTATTCCCGATTTAGATAAGATTATTAAGTTAGCAAGTATTTTTTCGGTTTCGACTGATTATTTATTGCGTGATGATTTAGAAGATACGAGTGAAGTACGTGTTGAAGAAAGTTTTGTAGAAGATAATAAGAAACGCAAAGTATCTTTAAAAGAAGCACTAGAATATTTAGATATTGTTAAAAAAGATTCTCGCTTATTAGCTTTAGCAACGGCACTATGTATCTTATCTCCCGTATGTTTAATTGTATTAAATGTTTTAAATGGAGAAGGTACATATTTATCATCAACACTTAGTATCTTAATTGGACTAATAACTTTATTTATTTTAATTGCTATAGCAGTAGGCTTATTCATGTATGTTGATTATAAAGAACGAGATTTTAAATTTTTAAAAAAGGATGCTTTTGAAACTGAATATGGGGTAACGGGTATTGTTAAAGAAAAGAAAAAAGCATATGAGCCAACTTATATTAAGCTTACAATCATTGCTACTATTTTATGTATATTCTCAGTTGTTCCACTATTCTTTGTAATCGTTTTAGAAACAACAACTTATATTGCAATTGCGATTTCATTACTATTGTTATTTGTTGTTATTGGAGTATCAATGTTTATTGTTGTTAATAGTATCAAAGGTTCTTTTGATGTTTTGTTAGAAGAAAATGAGTATTCTAAAAAGCAAAAAGAGAAAAATCATATAATGGATACAATTAATAGTATTTATTGGATATCAATTGTTGCCATATATTTAGGAATTAGCTTTATTTTTGATAATTGGAGTATTAGTTGGATAGTTTGGCCAATAGCAGCTTTAATATACGTTGTTATTATGAATATCGTTGACCTTGTTAATCAAAAAAGAAAATAAAAATAAGTCATAAGTTGTTATTAAATCTAATAACTTATGACTTTTTTAATATTATGTAAAATCAAGTTTTAAAATATCTTTTGGATTTACTATGATTGGTAAATTAGGATACGTTAATGGTTGATATTGTATTTAATCATATATATAATAAAATTGATATTAATTTCAAATAAAATTTTGAAATATAAAGTGAAAACTCATTATAAAATTTTGGGGAGTGTTATAATATGTCTTCTGAAAATCCATTTATTTTATTGGATACATGTGTAGTTTCTAATATAATAGATGAAAAGACTGAATTAACAGAAAATAGCAGAGCTGTAATTTCAATTTTGTTAAATATTGATAGTTGCCCATGTATATCGGATTTAACGTTTATTGAATTAATTGAAGGATGTAGAAATTATACTGAATTCATTTCGATTACAAAGAAATTAGCTCTTTATGACATAATGATATATGGACATAGTGAAAAAATAAATAATTATATCAAAAAAGTACGTGATTTTGGTATTTCTAGTGATGTTTTTTCGGAATTTAAAAAACTATTAGTAATAGAAAAAAATAAACAATTAGAATATTATTTTCATAATATATCAAAAAAATATTGTGTTCTATTTTATTCTGTTATGATGGCCAATAATGGTAATTATTGGTTTCGAATTCTAGAAACATATTTGAATATGACTAAAGATAATATTTTAGAGAATATTCATATTAGTATATATTATGATTTGATATCAAGCAAACATAAAATAGATGATTATTTAATGATTACCGCTTTATGCATAGGCGATTTCATCTTACATCAAATTGATGAAGAGTATAACAGTGGCGATATCTTTGATTTTATAGATAATTATAAAATTCATAAAAGATTAAGTAAATATACTAAACAATTTATTTTTAAATCAAAAAAATATAAAAGTTTATATTTAAATAATAATAAAGATATGTGTATTCCATTGATTGATTTTTTGAATCAAAAACCTTTCGATTATCAATTGGAAGTTCAATTGCTTAACGATTATATGAATTTTTTGGTTATTAATTCAGGATTCAATAAAGGTAAATTTGAACTAAATGATTTAGTTGATATTTATAATTGCTCATTAATATGTGGAAAATATTGTTTAAAGTACTATACTAACGATAAAAGATGGCTAGAAATAATTAATCTTGAGAAAGAATACAATAATAAAATTGCCCTGCTGAATAGTAAAATAGATAAAGTGATAAAAAGTAATATTTTGCAAAAAATTCATTTTTTGCGCTAGGATTATATGTGATAAGTTAAATATAACAAATTTTTATAACATTTAACAAAATTGTATTATTGATTTTTGGAGAAAGCCAATCTAGATATATAATTATATTAATTGATGCAAAGGATGGTGATGGAAATGAGAGAACAGTTTGATGATTTTATTAACAATTTATCCGAAATAGATAGAGAAAATTATTTAAAATATAAGGATATTAGAGGCATACAAACTTATAAAATCATATATAATTCTTTACTTCAAGAATATAGTGAAGTTGAGTATAAAGATGTAAATGCATTAGTTATGTATGATAAAGCGTTAAAAGATCAATTGTTTAAATTTTTGGGCACTTTGGAAGATTATTTGCATAATTTTATATTGAGTAATTATGATTTTGAAATTACCGCGAACTTATCAAAAAAAGAATATAAATATTTTAAAGAAATGCCTGAATGTTTTAAGTTAAAAAATCCAACTTCTCAAATAACAGAATTATATAAAAGATATAATTTAATGTTTGGTGAGATGATTTTATTTTTAGAAAAATATGATAAATATAGATTTGATTTATATAAATTAAGACAAATTAAGTCATTAAGAAATATGGTTATGCATCATGCGCCATTAATTTTTGATGTTAATGGTTATCCTATTATTCAGGAAACAAGGCAAAAAATAATTGAACTATTGATTATGCTACCCAATAATTATCATATAGGATTAATTGCGTCTATTAATAATCTTAATCAGAAAACAAAGAATAACCTTGATTGTAAAGCATATAAGTTTTTGTTGGAGGACATAAGTAATGTGTGAATATATACATAAAAAAGAATTAAAAGATAAGAAAGAACTTTTTTTGGAGTGGAGTAATGAAGTCCGCAAAGAATTAAAAACGCGAGGATATAGATTTGATTGCATTTTAATAGGTAGTGGTTCTAGAAATATGGTTGTTAAGATGTGTAATAAGGATTATTATGATCTGGATTATCAGATAATTGTTACAAAAATTCCACATACTTATGACTGGAATAAAGATGTGAAAAAAATTAAAAATGATTTTAAAAATGCTTTTGATCAAACTAAACCTAATGATTTTTCCTTTTGTGAGGATAGTACGCAAGCATTGCAAACTAAAAGTAAAATAAGAAGATACGGTTATGATATAATTATTACTACATTTGATGAAGAAAGGGATTTTTATATACTCTATAATAAGAAAAACACAAACGAAGCCAATAATAACGATTATTCTTGGGAACCAAGAAAGAAAATGAATAAATACAAAAATAATTTGTCGAAAATTAGTGGAGCAAAGATGTGGAATTATTTACGCAAAAAATATTTAGAAAAAAGACATAACAATAAAGATAATCAAAATCCTAATAGGAAAAAAGCTTATCAGTTATTTAATGAAGCAGTTTACGAAACACTTAAATATTTTGGTGAGTTATAATAATATTTAAAAGGAGAATTACGCTATATGGACACAAAGCAAATTAATGAACATTTTAGATACTATCTAGAAAATGAAACTCAATTTATTTCAACAGAAAGATATGTTTTCTTTGCAAAAAAATGCCAAAATACATATTCATATTTCTTTGCTAATTTGTTATTTAATATTTGTAGCGATTTCGAATCATTGATTCGTACGTATTTTAAAAAAGATAATGATGAACCCATAGAAATTAATAATATTATAAAATTAATCAAAAGTGATGAACGACTTGTCGATATATTTGATGAAAAAGCAATTTTTAAATTAGGAGATTATGGTGAGTTATCTCCATTAAAAATTGAACATAATCGAAAAACAAATAAGGATAGTTTTAAATGGTGGGGGGCTTATAATAAGATAAAGCATAATAAAGCGTCAAAAATACATCAAGCATCGCAAATAAATGTTCTTAATGCATTAGCAGCACTATATATTTTAAATAAATATATTCAAGTGAGAAGTTGCTCGGATATAGATAGTGACTTTTTTATAGATGATAAATATTATTTTAAATTGAACGTACTTAAAAATGAATGTATTCCAATGAATAGAGTATTTGCTGTACCTATTAAGTAAATTATGACAATAAATATCAAGATTCAATTAAAGAAAGAGGTGGAGTAAAAAAATGACTAACTATACAAAATTTCCTCAACATAGATGCCATATTGGGTTTACGATTATGTTTAATGATAATAAGTATTCTTGGTGCGATGATACACCAAATCAAAGAAAATATTTGAGAGAATCTCATTATTGTGATGGTGCAATGAAAGTTTATGTAGGCAAAATTAACAAGTGGTTTCGCATTGATGAATTTAAAAAATATTTAATAGAATCAAATGATATTTAGTTAAATATTAAATTATAGAAAAATATAGTTTTTTTTTGTTACGTGTCAAAAAAATTGTATATAATATATACTTAAAATTTATTGGTTTGCAAAGCAAAGAGTTTGTATTGAAGTATTATTTACTATTTTTCAGCTCATATTATTTTTCATGAATTATCTTTCTGAACAAGTTAAGAAAAGGGGTGTGTTTATCGTGATAATAAAAAATATTTATTTTAAGCACGTGTTCGCAAACAATGTTGTCTCTATTTTGAATATGATAAATAATACTCTACAGACCAATAAATTTTAAGAAAATATATTTGTTATCAATTTAAATGTAGAAATTAAAATATTAAATTATTTCAATTTTAATTACTTTTCTTAAATCAATTTTAGTTTTAACTACTTGAAGGAATTTAGTATCTAGATTAATTTTAGATACTATTCCTTCTATTTTTATATATTGATGATTTTCAAAATAGGTAATACTTACCATCATACCTTTTTGAATTTGATGGACTTTATAATCTAATTCTTCTAGTTCGTCTTCTAATAATATTTTAGGAGAAACAACAATTTTTTCTTGTTCTTTTAAAAGTTCTCGAAAACCTTTAAGTGCATCAAATGATTGAAATATTTGTGGACGTTTAACATTATTTTTAAGCATTGTGGCCTCCGATTAAGGTGTTGCGTTTTCTTTGAGTGGCTTTCTTTTCCATATTCATGCCTTTTAAAACAGCGTTTTTACCAAATTTATTTTTTATATTTACAAGAGTTGATTGGACTCTTTTTTCTTTGATTATTTGTTCTTGATCGACAAATAAATTTAGTTGTTCATATAGTTCGTTTTGAACATTATTAAAGCTAATGGCAATTTGTTTAATGGGATAATTCGGTTTAATAATTTTTTGATAGAGGAGTTTAAATTCTTCTAAAAGTAAGGTATAAGAATTAGTGGTATTACTAATTTTATGACTAGCTCGAGAAGGGTTTATTATATCTTTTGAATAACCAATATATAAAGAGATATGGTTAGTTACTAAATGATGTTCAACAAGCTGTAAAACATTACTTTCGACCATTTCTTTCATTACTAAATAAGCATCTTTATAGTTATAATCTTCAAAAAGTATTTGAGAGTTTGAAATCGAAGTAGATGAAGGTTTATATTGTTTAATATCTTTGATTTCGGTTGGTTCTAGTCCATTGGCGTGATCAATTAAATATAAAGCATTAATTCCAAATGTTTGATATAAAACTTTTTCATCATAATGGGCTACATCATATAAATCATATATTCCTAGTGTAGAAAGACGTTTAGCAATTCCTTTTCCAATCATCCAAATATCAGTAATTGGTTTATGATGCCAAATTAATTGTTTAAATAAAGATTCATCTAAATATCCCATAAAGTTAGGATCATGTTTTGCCACGATATCTAATGCAACTTTAGCTAAAAACAAATTACTTCCAATACCAACAGTTGCTCGAATATCGGTTTTATCATAAACTTCATCGATAATCATTTTAGCTATCTCTTGACTTGTTTTTTGATATAAAGATAAATATGAAGTAATATCTAAAAATGATTCATCAATTGAATAGACATGAATATCTTCACTAGCAATAAATTTTAAGAAAATACGATAAATTTTAGAAGAATATTCCATATAGAGTTTCATTCTTGGTGGAGCAATAATATATTCAATATTTTTAGGTATTTCAAATATCCTTCCACGACTTTTAACTCCTAGTTTTTTAATAGCAGGAGTAGCTGCTAAAGTAATAGCACCACCACCTCGAGTTTCATCCGCTACAACTAAATTTATTTTAAAGGGATCTAGTCCACGTTCAACACATTCAACAGAGGCATAGAAACTTTTTAAATCAATACAAAGATATGTTTTATTCATGACTATCGACCTCTTTTCTAGTAACATTATATAAAGTTTTAAGTTTCAAAAACAAGATAGATTTGGGACTTTGTTAAATAAAATATAAAAAATTTTATTTTAATGTTTGGGATTTATGATACTATATATTTAGGAGTTGATAATGATGAAATTACGACAAATTTTAATTCAATTTGAACAAGAAAATAATTTGACTCATGAAGAATTAATTAAACAAATTGGCGTTAGTAGATCGACTTTCTTTCGATGGTTAAGTGGTGAAAGTACACATTTAAAACTTTCAACCTTAGAAAAATTATCACAAGTATTAAATCAAGATGTCGAAGATTTACTTGCTAAAGAAGACCAAGTTAAACCAATTTTAGGTAATGTTAAAGCTGGATATGATTTGTTTATTGATCAAAATATTGAAGGATACATTGAAGTTGGTCAAGTTGATTCTAAAAAAGGCGATTATTTTTTAAGAGTCGTTGGAGACTCAATGGAAGGATGCCACATTTATGATGGTGACTTAATTTTTGTTGAACAATGTAATATGGTTAATTCGGGTCAAATCGCTGTTATTACTATTGGAGAAGAAGTAACGGTTAAAAAAGTTTACTTTAAAAAAGATTTATTAATTTTAGAAGCAGCTAATCCAAAATATAATACCCGTATTTTTACTAAAGAAGAAATAAACGATTTACCAGTTAGAATTATTGGGTTAGTTAGATTTGTTCGTAAAGATTTTGTATAAATGGAGAGATATTATGTTTTTAAAAATTATTGAAGAGATAAGAAAATGCTTAGATAATAATCTATATACTGCTGCGCTTGCTTTATCTCTAACTATACCTGATATATGTGGTAATATCGAGTATCCTGAAATATCATTATCAGCAACTAAATATAAAAAATGGTATCGTGAGTGGATAGGTAAATATGAAATATCAAGCGAATCATTCGATGAAGGAATTCCATATGAGAGTGCAGATGTGATTTATAGTTTGCGATGTAATATGTTACATAGTGGCAATATTGATATAGAGAAAAAATGTGGTATTGATAACTTTGAATTATTAACGGTACCCAAGAATAGCTGTTCGTACAATACTAGCTGTCGAGAGATTGAATGGTATAGTGATGATAAAGACAAAAAGATTATATGTAGTAGAAGTTTGACTATAAATGTTCGTGTTTTATGTGAAAAATTATGTGCAGCAGCAACTAAATTTTATTATGATAATCAAGAAAAGTTTGCTCTTGAAAATAAATTTGTTGATATTGATAGACGTACGAGGAGAATTTTTCTAAAAAAACTATAATTTCAAAGAAAAGGGTGGTATAAATGGGATCACAATTCAGTAAGAAATGTTTGGATGACTTATATAAGAATTTATCCAAATGCGATACGTACATATTAAAAAAATTTAATGATGATGATATAAGTGATGACCAATATTTTTTATATGGTATTCTTGAAGATATAATATCTAATTCTATGCACGTATTAACCAATAATTTTATTGATAGTTATCATTCAATTGGTGTTGATAATAGTTGTAGAACAATAATTGAAGGATTTACTATATTGGAGATGAATAAAAAAGGATTAATTGATAACTTACAAAAAAGAATATACAGATATAGTTATTCTTTGGTTGATTTAGAAAATTATAAAGATATTATCGGAGAAAATACACAAGAAGAAATATTAAAAAGATTACTGGATGATGCTGATAAATGCAAGAAAACTATTATTGAAAGATATGGATGCGATGCTGATTTTTTAAACAAAAAGAATCTATATTTAGGAGATCCAATTTTATATCTTAGAAATAAGTTAAAAGAAAAAGTTAAATTTAATGAAATTATTAATCAATATAATAAAAAATATTTAAAAAATTATGAATTGTTTTCTATTTTGTCACATCCGCATTGTGAGTTACAAATGAAAGTTTATGCTGCAATTATGAAAATAAGGGATGCTAGTATAGATGTTTTATTGAATGATGTAAGTAAGTTAATAAAAGAATATAATCTAGATAATTTAGATGGGGAAGAAAAAGATTTTGACACAGTTTTTTGGAATAATCCGATATTAGGTAACAATAAACGTCAAATAAAAGATGTTGATTATTTGTTTGATTCATTAAAATATAAATTATGTTTTATTGAGAAGGGGACAGATTTGTATAGTTTTTTGTTTTTTGAGAAAGTTAAAAACATCTTGAAAGATACATTAATTTCTTCTACGTTAGGTTATTTAGAACAGGTGGTTGTGACTTTTAAATGTTTTATTGAATTATTTGCTATTCATTATAAGATTAACTCGGTAGAAGATTTAAAGGAATTTAACGTGTTAAAAACAGGATATTGGTTATCATCTAGATTACAAATAATTAATTATTTGGATGAAAATGGTTTAAATATTGATTATGGCAACATTGAGCTGTTATATAATTCATATTATAAAAGTAAGTATAATTTAAATAGTATAGAAGAATTCAAAGAAAACATTAAGAAAAATAGTTTATATTTTTTAGATAAAGAGATGAAAAATTATACAAAATGGGTGAATTATATGTTTGAAAAATTGACCAATGAAAACCAAAACATGTATAAGATGTTATATAAGATATCTTTAGATATTAGCCATGCAAGTGGATATAATTTCAACTCTAGTGTAGGGGTAATCGAAGTTAATGGTTTAATAATGGTATCTTACATGCTAGAACTGTTAATTAATATGTGTATGAATGCAGTATTAGTTTATAAAGATGAAAATATTGATGTGGAAATTACGCCAGAACTTAGTTATTTAAATAAATTAAGAATTATATATATCGATAAATATAAGGAATTGATGAAAGATTATCGGCAAAATATAAACAACAATTTATAATAAAAATATATTTATAAATTGCCGATAAATGCTATAATTATGTTGGTGATGTATATGAAATATTTATCAACAAGTGAAATTGCTAAAAAGTGGAATGTTTCTATAAGAAGTGTTCGTAACTATTGTAATAATGGAAGAGTTATTGGGGCTGTTTTAGAAGGCAAAACGTGGTTAATACCAAGCGAGGCGAAAAAACCCAGTCGAAAAACGCGACATATAATAAAAAAACGTTCATTATTAGAAGTTTTAAAAATGGAAAAAGACGTTAAAGTAAGTGGTGGAATTTATCATAAGCTACAAGTAGAGATGACTTATAATTCTAATCATATTGAAGGAAGTAAATTGACTTTGGATCAAACTCGTTATATTTTTGAAACACGAACTATTGGCCAAACAAATAATAATATTAATGTTGATGATATTATTGAAACGTCTAATCATTTCCAATGTATTAATTTAGCTATCGATAGTGCTAAAACAAAACTAACCGAATCATTAATTAAACAATTTCATTTAATTTTAAAAAATGGAACAAGTGATGCTAGTAAGCAATGGAGTAATGTTGGTGATTATAAAATACTTGAAAACGAAGTTGGTGGCAAAGAAACATGTAGTCCTAAAGAAGTCAAAACAAAAATGAAAGAATTACTAAAAGAGTATAATAGTAAAACTAACATTACTATTAACGATATTATTGATTTTTATTATCAATTTGAAAGTATCCATCCATTTTCGGATGGTAATGGACGAGTTGGGCGTTTGATTGCTTTTAAAGAATGCTTAAAACATAATATTGTTCCTTTCATCATTAATAATGATTTAAAGTTATTTTATTATCGTGGATTAGATAAATATAAAAATGATAAACAATATTTAATTGATACTTGTTTATGTGGACAAGATATTGTTAAAAAATATTTAGATTATTTTAAAATAGAATATTAAAGGAGAGCCATCATGAATCAAGAATTATCTTTTCGTTTTGCTAAAAGAAATGATGTAAGTTTAATTTTGAAATTTATTAAAGAATTAGCTGATTATGAAAAACTATTAGATGAAGTAGTTGCCGATGAAAAAACACTAGAAGAATGGTTATTTGATAAAGAAAAAGCCGAAGTAATTTTTGCTACTATTAATAATCAAGAAATTGGCTTTGCCTTATTTTTTCATAACTTTTCAACATTTTTAGGAAGATCTGGAATCTATCTTGAAGATTTATATATTAGAAAAGAATATCGTGGACGTGGATATGGTAAAGCTTTATTTAAAGAATTAGCACGAATTGCCGTTACAAGAAAATGTGGAAGACTTGAATGGTGGTGTCTAGATTGGAATAAATCGAGTATTGACTTTTATTTATCTTTAGGAGCTATTCCAATGGATGAGTGGACTGTTTATCGAATTACTGGTGATACTTTACAAAATTTAGCAAAATAAATTTTAAAAAAAGAGGAACTTTTTAGTTCCTTTTTTACTTGTGTATTAACATACCACAAAAAATATATAAATTAATTATAAAATACCAATATTTTAAATAAAAATATACCACAAAAAAATAATATTTTTGCAAATTTTATTTCATTTTTTAGAGGTGTACTATATAAGTGTAGATGCAACACCGCAAGAAGTATTTAAAACTCGAAGAAACAATGGTGAGTAGGCATGAGGTGCTTAATATGGTCGCATCTAGGTAGATGTTTTCCGCAACTTTATGGATCTTTTAATGAGTAAAAGTTTACAAACATCTAGTTTAATTAAAGTCTAAAGCATTTAAAGGAGGATAAGTATATGGAATTTATTAATTGTTTACAAGACACAAGTAATATTACTAGAACAGCTAATGGCTTAAAGGCTTATAAGAGTACTTTAAATGCTAATTTAGACTTTTTTAGTAATATTAGTTCATTAAGAAATATTGAAATTAAAAAAATAACTCAAGACTATAGTAAGTGCTTAAAGGAAGATAAATTATTAGCCTTTAAGATAGCTTTCTATGCTCGAAGTATTCGTCGTCTTGGTCAAGGTGAACGAAAACTAGCTCGTAAGTTATATGCTTATTTAGCAAATAACGAAACTGAATCAATGTTAAAAAATATGCACCTCATTCCATATTATGGTCGATTTGATGACTTATATGCTCTTGATGGTACTTTACTTGAAAAAGAGATGTATCGTTTTATGTATGAGCAAGCGATAAACGACCTAAATAGTACTAGCCCAAGCTTATTAGGGAAGTGGTTAATTTCAGCTAATACTAAATCTAATAAGAAATCTTTAGGAATTAAAACGGCTAAATACTTTGCTTACTTTAAAACTAATAATGAACAATTATTACATGAAGTAAGTAAAGGAACTCTAAATACGATTCTTAAAGATTATCGAAAACTTTTGACTACATTACGCAAGAAAATCAATATTCTTGAAACAAAGTTATGTAGTCAAGATTATCAAAGTATTGACTTTGGTAAAGTTCCAAGTATGGCGATGTTAAGATATTATTCAACCTTTACGCGTAACGCTAAAGAACAATATGAAGCATATCTAGAACAAGTTAGACAAGGAAAAGCTAAAATCAATACGCAAACATTAACACCATATGACATCTTCTCGAAAATTGAGCGTGCCTATAGTGCTTCACTTGAAACATTATGGAAAAACTTACCAGATTATGTAAATGGTGGATTTAACACTCTAGTAGTTGCCGACACTTCAGGCTCAATGGAAGGGAAACCAATGGATGTCGCATTATCTTTAGCAATTTATTTTGCTGAACATAACCATGGTCCTTATCATAACAAAATGATTACCTTCTCAAGAAATCCTCATTATGTTACTTTCAGTGACGATGATAATTTATTAGAGAAGTATCGTAAAATACCTGAATATGTCGAAAACACTAACATCAATAAAGTGTTTAAATTAATTTTAAATACTGCTATTGAAAACAACTTGAAAGATGAAGATCTTCCAAGAAAAGTCCTTATTATCTCTGATATGCAATTCGATGCGTGCACTATCAAAAATAAGGATTATTATACTGAACTTAAAGCAATGTTTGCTAAATACAATTACACCTTACCAGAATTAATTTTCTGGAATGTCAGTGAATTTGATTATTGTGGCAAATATCAAGTGAAGTATGATACTAAAGGAGCAATCTTAATTAGTGGCATGAATCCTTCTCTTTTTGAGAATATCATGAAATCAGTTGATGTTACTCCTTTAAAATTCATGAATGAAGTCTTAAATAATCCTTATTTTGACCTTATTCAAATCTAAAAAGAAGGAAAATTAATTTCCTTCTTTTTTGCTATTTAATGAATTTTTTAAATTGATAAAAGCTTGTTTATAACTTGATAAAAACTTTTTAGCTAATGGAGTAGGGCTAACATCAACAATACTATTAGCGAAGGCAATAAAATAAAAGTAAAGCTGAGCAAAGCTACAACTAAAATAATAGGTATTACCTTCAATTTTAGTTGGAATAGGACGGTGTAAATAACGTTTATTAAATTGTTTAACTCCCATATCAGTTAAAGTAATACGTGCTTCGCAAATATTATCAAAAGGGAATTGAACACCTTTTTCATAATTTAGTTTTAATAATTCATTTTCTTGATCACTAAATTTAAATAAAGTTTTACTAATCACTAATTTAGCAATTTTTGCAATGTTAATACTCATAACATGATTATTATGTAGTCCTAATAAATATGAATATAGTTCTTCTTTTGAAGAAGTAATACAAAATGGTTTAATATCAAGAGTAGCATTATTTAATTGAATCTTAATCATTTTATTTTCGTTAATGGCTAAATTAATTGAATCAACTAAATCTTTAAAAATAATTGTTTCACGAATATATTGAGGATGTTTTAAATACGATAAAATTAAATTACGAAAATAAGCAGAATCACTAATATTAATCAAAGTAGGATATAAACTTTCAAATAAAAAGTCATTATCACTATTTAAAACAAAAGTGATAGAAGAAGTTTGATAAGAAGATAATTCTCCACTTATTAACTCACTATTTAAGTCATTTAAAATATTATTGTTATTAATATTATATGAGTTTAAAACTTTTTTAAATTTATCAGTAACTTTCTTTTGTTCTTCTTCATACGTTAGATAATAGTTTTTAAATAACAAATTCATAAATTTATTTTTATTAACACTTTTATCTTTTTTAACAATTCCAAAAGCTTCCATATCTAATAATAATTTATTATATGATACCGAATCTAAATTAACTTTTATTTTAAGCATATTATCACCTCAAAATACCTATTATAATTATATGATTTTATAGTCGAAAAATAAATATAAACTATTATAGTGCATAAATATTTATTAAAGTTGCGAAAAGTTGCTAGAAAAAATAAATGATGTTTAGTAAGATAAAATCACTTAAAGGAGTGAAGTACTATGACATTAGGTGAAAAGATTAAACAATATCGTATTTTAAATGGATTATCACAAGAACGATTAGCAGAGCTTCTTAATATATCTAGACAAGCGATTGCTAAATGGGAAAATAATTTAACTAAACCAACACCCGATAATCTTTATGCTTTAGCTGATATTTTTAATATAAGTGTCAAGGAATTGTTAGATGGAGTAAAAAATAATAATCCTATTTTAGAAAGTAATTTAACTTTAATTGCGATTGTTTTTCAAGCGGCATCAATTAATATTGCAATTCAACCTAATTTCTTTGAAATAAATTCAACAGGATATTATATTGTTAATATTTTAAAAATAATCCTAATTTTAATATCATCTACTTGGATGGCATTAAATATGCGCTATGAACGAAATTTAGATAAAAGACGTCGTAATAGTAAAATTGAGTTACTTTATTCTATTATTATGGCCCTAGTTGCATTAATAGGATATTATACTAAATATATATTTATAATGGGTATAGTCTTGGTTGTTATTTGTTGTATCTATGTTTTAGTTATTAATCCAAAGTATATGAATCGAATTATGTATAAAAGTAAAAAGAAGGATATTTAATATCCTTCTTTTTACTATAATGTAACATTATTTTAAAGGAAAATTAGAAGAGTAAAGAGCTGAAGGTTATTTATTTATGACAATAAGACAAAATATAATAATGTTATCATTAAGTTAAATAAATTATAGATAATAAATTTTAAATAAAAAAGGGCAATTATTGGTAAAATCCAAAAAAATGGACGCATTTTAAAAATAATAGATGTTTAAGTGTAAAAAAGATATAATAAACGTAAGATGTATGGTATTTAAAATAATTAGGTGGTGAAAAGTTTTATGATTATTCTTAAAGATTGGGAGTGGAAATATCGTATCTTTTTTAATAATAATGTTTTAGATAAAGTCAATCAATTTAATGAACAATTTAACAAAGAAGAACAAAGATTATTTCAAAAACAAATAAAATTTTATCGATCATTTTATACGATTGAAAACTTATTGCAAGCATTAAATGATCCGTCATTGAATAAAGATGATGTTATAAAAAAGCTCTTAAAAATATCAAAAAATGTAATCGTACACTGCCTATGTTAAAGAACAGTTTACGCAAAAAAAATTAACAAAATTGAAGATAAAAAAATACGTGATAAAGTAATAGATATCTTAGAGTATTCAACTACTACAATTAAGCAAGTTGATTTTAGTCAATATATTAAAATGATTTGTGGAAAACAATTATACAATAAAATTTATAGTATAATAAAAGATAATAAAAAATGTAACTATCACCCTATCAAAATAAAACCGATATCATATACGGAACTAAAAAATGATATACAAGCATTATATGATAATGAAGACATAAAAGTTAATTTCGGAGCCACTAATAATTTGCAATTTAAAATTAAATTAGTTAGTGATAAAAAATATTTTGGAGCGTTTTGGGATAAAGAATTATATGACGAATATGAGAAAAATACTTTGGTGATTTGTGCTAATCAGATCAAGACCATTGATGAATATTGGTATACATTAATTCATGAAGTATATCCAGGACACGGTTATTTTTTTGAAATGGTAAAACAAAATAATACTGCCTTTGATACTGGTGCTAATATGCTAATAGAGGGTTATGCAACTTATTGTGAAATTAGTTCAATCGAATCTAATTATGCAGTATATTTAAGACAACATTATAAAATGATTATTTCAAAGTTGTTAAATAATAAAATATCAACGCTATCTAACGCACAAAAATATTTGTTCAATCAACAAATAGGTTATTTAGAAAGTTATTATTTTGGGGCTTTTCTTATCGAATATCTAATTGATAAACATTTTAAAAGCCCACTCAAATTATTGCAATTTTTATCTAAAAACACGAAAGGAGAGATGTTTAAATTATGGTTGAAGGATATTTAATTAATGCTTTTAGAATGAATTTGCAATTATCTAGATACGCTAATGACGCTGTACAAAGACCAAATCTAACTATAGTAACATCTTCACTATGTTATAAAAAGGTTTCTCTTGGATAATATTGATTTATACATTAACACTATAGGTGCGGGAATAAGTGTGCAAAAAATGAGTAATTTCAAATCACTTGATGACGTACTAATGTGCTATAAAGAAGGGAAAAAGAATATTTAGATACTTATACGGCATTTAAAAAATATTATGGAAAAGATAGTGATTGGAATATGGTTTTAATTGTTGATAAAAAAATAGACAAAGTTATTGTTGATCAGGGGTATTGTGTTATACCATCACTAAGTCATTTTTCATTTACTACTTTCTTAGACATGTGTGTAATTTATGAATCGACAGATTGTGTAAAAACTTTTTTCGATAGTTTTAGAGCTAAATCAAATTTAACTAAATATGAATTATTTCAACTGGGTTTTTATTTAGAAGGGTTGAATGCTATAAAAGATCCTTCTCTTTATTATGTAAACAAAAATGAGATTGAATTAGCCAATGAATTTTATGATTTGTGGAAGATAACAAATACTTGTGAAAGTTTAATAAATACTATCACTTCGACAATTGATGTATTTAGTTTCACTTTTCAATATCAAACAAATAAAAAAGAGAAGTTGTCATCTAAAATGTTTGCTATTTTTACTATCATATTAGGATTTACAACTTTATATGATTTTTTTTGATTTTAATAATAATATTCAAAAAATACTTGTAATTATATTTACTGTATGTGTATTAGGTGTAAGTGTTAGTTTAATATGGATGATAATCAAATCGTTTAAAGAATATTTTGAATATCGAAAACATTTATAAAAAATAAAAGAAGGAGAGAGATCCTTCTTTTTACATATATGAGATACTAATCTATATGTTATGTTAAAAGGAGGTACAATAGATTAGTTTATTTTATTGTTTATAACTTTAAATATTATTTTAAAAATATAATTTAATAGTTCAAATATTATAACAAGATATCATGGTCAGATATCAAATCTTTGAATAAAGTATGTTTAGTTTCCATTTTGTTAAATGAATCAATTTTATTAACTTCTATTATATAAGAGTTGTCATTTAAGTTCAGATTTGCTTGTTTATTAATAACTAATAAGCAAAAATCAGTAATGTTTTTACCCTCAAAAGTAGTAATAGATTCGATATAACCTTTTGTAATTAAGATATTAAAATATGAGCTTTTTATAAATGGTTTTTTAACAACTAAACACAGTTTTGAATTAAAGTCATGTTGTTCGATTATTTTTTTGTAATCTACATTGTTAGTTCTATTATCAAAACTTGTAAAATCAAGATAATGAGTAGGCATTGAAATTTCTTGACTTAAATAATTTGATTCTTTTATATAACACATTGATTTTAATATTTGAGTTAAGATTAAGTTTTCCTCGTTTGTATGAATTAGAAGTTTGTCATTTGCAAAAATGGTGGCATGGTTTAATAAATTAGAAATTGTAATTGGATATTCTTTAGTTGCAATAACATTTTCTTTTTTGTCCAATGGCATTAAAAATGATGATATGTAAAAAAAACGGGCTCTAAAAGAAAAAAGATTCCCTATTAGATGATAAATAGTGTGTTTGAGCGTTTGTTTATTTCTGATATATTTGTTAAATTCACTTAATTCGCTAACATCTAAGCTTTTTCTGGCGCAAATAATATACTTGAAAATATCACTGGAATTATTAAAGTTATTAGAATAATTATTCTCAAATTCTAATAATTCATTATAAGTGTTAAAGTGTTTTGCGTTAGAATCACTATTATGAATGATTTCATAATATGCATATAAGTGATAAATTAAATTTCTTTGTTTAGTCATTACTAATATCTCCTTTACTTATTAATAATTAATTTTAAAAATTGAAAATTTCTTTTTATGATTATTATTAATTATATTGTATTGGATAATAAGGAAATAAAAAATATCCACTTGAATTAAAATCCAAAAAAATAGACATAATATAAAACAAATATTTTGATGCATAAAGTTAAAAAATATCAATATTAAAACAATATTCGTCCGAAAAAATGCTAATTTAAGCAAATATTCGTCCGAAAAAATGCGATTTCAAACGAATATTCGTCCGAAAAAATGCGATATATATTGATTTTATGCATTTATGTATTATAAAATATAAGCAGTAAAGGGGTGTAAAAAATGCTAAAAAGAGAAATAGAAAATAAACTTAAAGAATGGAAAAAACAAATTGATAAAAAATGCTTAATAATTAGTGGGGCGAGACAAGTAGGAAAAACTTATATAGTTAAAAAATTTGCAAAGGAAAACTACGAAAATTTTGTTGAAATAAATTTTGTCGAAAAACCATCTACCAAAAAAATATTTGATGGTGATTTAAATATGGAGACAATTTTGGCTAATATCTCTTTATATTTGCCTCATCAAGCTAGTTTAGTACCCAATAAAACTTTAATATTTCTTGATGAAATACAAGCTTGTCCTAATGCAAGAACTGCTTTAAAATTTTTTGCTTTAGATAAACGATTTGATGTGATAGCATCGGGATCATTATTGGGAATTAATTATGAGCAAGTTTCTTCTTATCCAACTGGATATGTTGAGTTTTTAGAAATGTATCCCCTTACATTTAAAGAATTTCTTTGGGCTAATGGTGTTGATGAAAATGTTATTTCAATTTTAAAAGATTGTTTTGAAAATAAAAAGCAAGTTAACGAGGCAATGAACTTAAAAATGATGGAATATTTCAAACAGTATATTGTTGTTGGTGGAATGCCTAACGTTGTTGATACTTTTATCAATAATCATAATTTTGGCGAGGTATTAAACTTACAAAAAAATATATTAATTGATTATAAAAACGATATAGCAAAGTATGCTATCTCGACAGAAAAAGTGAAGGCTAAAGCATGTTTTGAAAGTATACCAGCACAACTTGCAAAAGATAATAAAAAATTCATGTATAAATCTTTTGATAAAAATGGAAGAAGTCAAAAATATGAGGGTAGTATTAATTGGCTAATAGATGCAGGTATAGTTAATATTTGTAATAATATAACAACTTTAGATACTCCTTTAATAGCTTATAGGGATGAAAAAAACTTTAAACTTTATATGGGTGATACTGGCCTTTTAGTTTCGATGTTAGATGAAGGAAGCAACATTCAAATAATGGAAGGTAATATAGGTGTTTATAAAGGAGCAATATTCGAAAATGTTATTGCTCAAGTGCTACATAGTAATGGACATAAACTCTATTTCTATAATAGAAACAATTCATTAGAAATAGATTTTGTTTTGTCCAAAGACACCAAAATAGTACCAATTGAAGTTAAATCAGCAAATAATAAGGCAAAGTCATTATCGACTATATTAAAAGAAAAAGAAGATATTTTAGGTATAAAACTCGTAAATGGTAATGTTGGTATAAGTGAAAATATGTTAACTTTACCATTATATATGGTCATGTTTTTGTAATAATTAATGATTAAAAAACAACAAATAGAAACAATTTGATGATGATAGACATTTAAATAAGAAGAATTTATAATAATAATAGATAAATCAAAAAAATAGTGATACTTAAAGGGTGTGATTAAAATGCTTCCAGATTATATTAAGGATTGGTTAGAAGTAATTGAGCAAATGAAAAATGATAATACTTATAAACCTTGTTTTGGTCGTGCCTTAATTGAATGTATTATAAATAACGAATATATTTTTAAAAACAATGAAGTCTTAATAACTTTTGATCAAATTAGTGAAAAGATGATTAGATATTATTGGAATCAAATGTTCTTTTTTAATCTAAAACAATCAGGAAATAATAAAAAACCTCCTAAAATATATCAAACGACTAATAAACTTATCCAAGAATATATAACAAAAAAAGAATCTAAAATACCAGTAGTTTTTGATATTAAAGACTCGAATGAAATAATAAAAACTGTTGGATATAATTTCTTTAATAAATGTATAAAAGAATCCTCGAATATTATTCCAAAAGATGTTTTATACCGATTTATGAATACTAGTACCGACAGCAAAGATTTATATAAGTATGACATCAATAAACGATTAGTAATTTTTAATCAAGAACATATTAGTCTTTTAAAAGAATATGGGATTATTATTGCCCAGTTATTAAATTATAAATGGTCACAATTGTTAGAAAGATATAATAACTCTCCACGCATAGTAAATAAAGTTAAATCAATCGCCGAGAATAATATTCATCGTCAAAACCTTAGTAAGTATAAGGAACAACTATTAAAACAATTTGAAGATGGTAAAATTATTGATTTTTATACTGGAAAAGAATTATCAATCGATGATGTTTCAATTGATCATGTTATTCCATGGTCATTTATGTATTCTGATGATTTGTGGAACTTAGTAGTAACTTCTAAATCATATAATTCAAGTAAGAGTAATTCAATCCCAAATGAACAAGTGATTCAAAAATTAAAAGAAAGGAATAAAAAGATATTATCTTTAGTTGATGAAAAATTCCAATATATTTTAAAAGAAGCCATGGAATCATCATTAGTAGATAAATATTATTATCAATGCCGCTTATGAGTAATTATTACAAAGAACATAGTCAAGAGTATATTAATCAAACTATTGATGCTAACATGAAAGAACAATATGATTTCTTTGAAAAGTATTTAAAACCAAAAGCAAAAATATTGGATGTTGGGTTCGGTAGTGCTAGAGATATGCTTTATTTTAAAAATAAGAGATATGATGTTTATGGATTTGATTTAGAAGAAGAATTTGTAAAACATGCCTTGACTTTAAATTTAAATGTAAAACAAGGGAATATTCTAACTTTTAAAAGCGATATTAAGTTTGATGCCATTTGGGCTTGTGCATCATTATTACATTTAAAAAGTGAAGAATTATTAAAAGGTATTGATAACTTATTATCTTGTTTATCAGATGAAGGCATTATGTATCTGTCGTTTAAATATGGTGATTTTGAAGGAGATATAGAAGGACGATATTTTACATATTTAAATGAAATTAAACTGACTAAACTTGGTTTAAATGTTATTGAAAGCAAGATTACAAATGATGTAAATAATCGAAATAACAAGTGGTTGAATATAATTATAAAAAATAAAGTATAAATTTTTTCTTATTTTACTTTTTTGGTTAATTAAAATATAATTATATTGTATAATTATCTATTGTTTGAAGGAGAATCAAAGATATGAAGAAGATCTTTAAATATTTAACGATTGTTTTAATGTTTTTTATGTTAACATCGTGTTATACTGACCAAAGAAAAAAAGATATGGATTTAAAAGAAATTGTTGTTTATGATAGCAAAGGTAGTGAAGTAAAAGGAGAATATGATAATTATTATGATCGCTTAGACCGAGTTCCTTTAAATTCAGCTGCTCCAGTTGTTAACTATTATTTCGTTGATGTTACTGAAAACGAAACTTATACAGTTCACTTTAAATTCAATTCAATCCGTAATTATAAAATGAAGTCATTAACTATTAAAAATGATCAAAATGAAGAAAAAAGTGTTCATGAAGATGTTGAATTTGAAGGTAATTATTTAATATGTAAAGTGACATTCAACAATGTTCATAGTGGTTTTAATTCTTATAGTATTTCTTCTTGGATTGATAGTGAAGAAAAAAATCATCACTTTGGTATTAAAGGAAGTAACACCTACTTAAGAGGTATTTATTTTAATATTATTAGTAAGTAAAGATGATTATCAAATATTTATTATTAACACTTTTTAGTGAACTTTTAATTCTTTTATTAATTATTAAAGAAAAAGATTACCGAATGTATTTAATTTTGATTTTAACGAATATTATTAGTAATGTTAGTTTTAATCTAATTCTTACATCATCTTCTAATTATTATTTAGTATTATATTTAGGTGAAGTAGTTGTTTTTATTGTTGAAGCGTTTGTTTATTATTTCTTTTACCACGATATTTATCAAAGTATTAAAGTTTCTTTATTGTGTAATTTAGGAAGCTTAGTTTTAGGAATGTTTCTTTAAAAGAAGGTTTAATCCTTCTTTTTAAATTATATCAAAACGGGTATAAACTATAGCGAAGTATTGATTTTTATACCCTAATAGGTATAAAATAATATTAAAGGAAGTGGTGATTATATGGAAAAAATACGTGACAACGAAATCGCTAATTATATTCGTATGAAACGCAAAGAGTTTTCTTTAACTCAAAAAGAATTTGCTTTTCGAAGCGGTTTAGGGCTTCGCTTTGTTCGTGATTTGGAACAAGGAAAACAAACATTGCGAATGGATAAAGTTAATCAAGCTTTAGCTCTTTTTGATGCCACTTTGACTATTAAAAAGAAACCAAAAAAAGATATAGAGATTTGATTAAAATATAAGAATTAAAATACTCCTCTTTTTGTTTTTAAAAGATATTGACACTTATATGGACCTATGATAATATATCAAAGGTTTAGGGAAAAAGGAGTGAGACGCCATGACTACTTGCTTACGAAATGGTTTGGTTTATACTTCTAAAGGCTTTGTTAAAAAAGATCTTTTTGTGTCCCCTAAAGACGTTTCATTTGTTAATAATTCCAGTACTAGTCGTATTATTGATTGTACTGGTAAAGTTATTTTACCGGGTTTTGTAGATGTTCATGTTCATCTTAGAGAGCCTGGTTTTTTTTATAAAGAAACGATCAAAAGTGGTACAAAAGCTGCTGCAAAAGGGGGTTATACGACCGTTTGCTCAATGCCTAATGTAAAACCATCCCCAGTTGATTTAGAAACACTTAAAGTACAATTAGACATTATTCAAAAAGATGCGGTGATTAATGTTATTCCATATGGAAGAATTTCCAATCATTTAAATGAAGATTTAGCCGATTTAGAAAATATGGCCCCATATGTATGTGGATATAGTGATGATGGAAAAGGTGTTCAAAACCAAACTTTAATGATTGAAGCAATGGAAAAAGCTAAACAATTAAACAAATTAATTGTTGCTCATTGTGAAGATGAAAGTTTAGTCAACAATGGTTATATTCACGATGGTGAATATGCCAAAATTCATCATCATCAAGGTATTCCATCGATTTCTGAATGGATTCAAGTTAAACGTGATATTGAACTTGTAAAACAAACTGGATGTAAATATCATGTTTGTCACGTTTCAAGTAAGGAAAGTGTTGATTTAATTCGAAAAGCTAAAAAAGAAGGTGTTGATATAAGTTGTGAAACAGCTGCTCATTACTTATTATTAACCGATTTAGATTTAAAGGAAGAAGGACGTTTTAAAATGAATCCCCCTTTAAGAAGTGAAGAAGATAAATTAGCTTTAATTGAAGGAATTAAAGATGGAACAGTTGATATGATTGCAAGTGATCATGCTCCTCATAGTGAAGAAGAAAAGAATAAAGGTTTAAAGAACAGTTTATTTGGAATTGTCGGTTTAGAAACTACTTTTAGTTTGCTTTATACTTATTTAGTTAAAACCAATCTTATTTCACTTGAAAAATTAGTTGAAATTATGGCGATTAATCCGGCTAAACGTTTTAATTTAGATGGTGGTTATATTGCTGAAGGTAGTAAACCGAACTTAGTAATTGTTGATTTAAATGAAGAAGAAACAATTGATAGTCAAAAATTTGTAAGTCAAGGAAAAGCCACTCCATTTGATGGCTATAAAGTAAACGGGATTATTAATAAAACAATTTATCAAGGAGAAGTCGTTTATGATAAAGACAATGCTTAAAATTAGTGAAATTACTTGTTTAAATAAAGATATCTATAAAATGACTTTTAAAGGGGACTTTAGAAGTGTTAAAGGTAGTGGTCAATTTATTGAACTTGAAGTAAAAGATTTTTATTTACGCCGTCCAATTTCTATTTATGACTATACTGATGAATATTTAGCTATTATTTTTAAAGTTGTTGGTAATGGAACTAAAAAATTAAGTGAAATGAAGGTTAATGAAGAGGTAAGTGTTATTTATCCTTGTGGCACACCTTTTGATGTAAATAAAATGCCTGAAGCAATCACTTTAGTAGGTGGTGGTATTGGGGTTCCACCTTTATATCATCTAGCTAAAGAACTACTTAATAACAATAAAAAAGTTAAAGTTGTTTTAGGTTTTACAACGAAAGATGATGTTATCTTAGTTGATGAATTTAAAAAATTAGGAATTGAAACACTAGTAACAACCGTTGATGGTAGTGTCGGTGAACAAGGATTTGTTACTAAAGTAATGGAAGATAATGTTTATACATGTTCATGTGGTCCACTTTCAATGTTAAAAGCTGTTTATGATAAATCAAGTGATGGTCAATTTAGTTTTGAAGCCCGTATGGGTTGTGGTTTCGGTGGTTGTATGGGCTGCAGTATGAAAACAAAAAATGGGTATAAACGTGTTTGTAAAGAAGGACCAATCTTCTACAAGGAGGAAATTGTATGGTAAGTTTAAAAGTATCATTAAGTGGCTTAGAACTTGATAATCCAATTATTCCTGCTAGTGGAACATTTGGCTTTGGTCAAGAATTTAATGAATTTTATGATATTAATATTTTAGGTTCAATTGCGATTAAAGGCACAACATTAAATGAACGCTATGGCAATGAACTTCCACGAATTGCCGAATGTAAAGAAGGATTAATTAATTCTGTTGGTCTTCAAAATCCGGGAATTTTTCATGTTGTTGATGTTGAACTTAAAGAATTAGCTAAAATCTATCACAAAAAAGTTATTGCTAATATTAGTGGTTTTAGTGTTGAAGAATATGTAAATGTTGCTAAAAAAATGGATGAAGCTAGTAATGTTGGAATTATTGAAGTTAATATTAGTTGTCCAAATGTTCATAATGGTGGTATGAGTTATGGAGTTGATCCTGAAAGTGCTGCTTTAATTACTAGAAGTGTTAAAAAAGTATGCAAAAAACCAGTATATATTAAACTTAGTCCAAATGTAACAGACATTGTAAGTATTGCTAAAGCAGTTGAAGAAGCCGGAGCTGATGGCATTTGTTTAATTAATACTTTACTTGGAATGCGTATTGATATTAAAAGAAGACAACCAGTTATTAAAAATAAAATGGGCGGCTTTTCTGGACCAGCGATTTTTCCAATTGCTTTAAGAATGGTCTATCAAGTAAGCAAAGCAGTTAAAATCCCCGTTATTGGTATTGGTGGTATTAGTAGCGTTGATGATGTTATTGAAATGATGATGGCAGGGGCAAGTGCGGTTCAAATTGGTGCTCAAAACTTAGTCAATCCACTAGTTTGTAAAGAAATTATTGAATCTTTACCAACTCGATTAGAAGAGCTTGGTTTTAAAGATATAAAAGAAATTATTGGTCTAGTTAAATAGGAGGAAAGTAAAATGGCAAAAGACGTAATTATTGCATGTGATTTTAAAGATGCAAATGAATTAATCAACTTCTTAGATAAGTTTGATGATCAAAAACTTTATTTAAAAGTAGGAATGGAATTATTCTATAGTGAAGGTCCAAGTATTATTAAAGAAATTAAAAAACGTGGACACAAAATCTTCTTAGATTTAAAACTTCACGATATTCCAAATACTGTTAAAAAAGCAATGATGGTATTAAGAAATTTAGATGTTGATATGGTTAATATTCATGCTGCTGGCACAATTAATATGATGGAAGCTGCTTTAGAAGGTTTAACTAAAGAAGATGGAAGTCATCCTTTATTAATTGCTGTTACGCAACTTACTTCAACAAGTGAAGAAACAATGCAAAAAGAATTATTAATTAACCATAGTTTAAAAGATGTTGTCAAACATTATGCTTTAAATGCTAAAAAAGCTAAATTAGATGGCATTGTATGTTCACCACTTGAAGCAAAAGAAATTCACGAAGCTTGTGGAAATGATTTTGTTACTGTTACTCCAGGAATTAGACTTGTAACTAAACAAATGGATGACCAAGTTCGTATTACTACTCCTAAAATGGCTAAAGAATTAGGATCTGATTATATTGTTGTTGGTCGTCCAATTACTGCTGCTAGTGATCCTAAACAAGCTTATATTGATATTTATAATGAATTTATGAAATAGGAGGAACAAAGTATGTCGAATCAAGTTGCTAAAGGCTTATTAAGTATTAAAGCTGTTTTCTTAAAACCAAATGATCCTTTTACTTGGGCAAGTGGTATTAAGAGTCCTATTTATTGTGATAATCGTTTAACGCTTACGGCTCCTAAAGTTAGAAATATTGTTGAAGAAGGTCTTGCTTCCTTAATTAAAGAACATTATCCTGAATGTGAAGTCTTAATGGGAACAAGTACCGCTGGAATTGCTCATGCGGCTATTGTTGGTCATTTATTAGATTTACCAATGGGATATGTTAGAAGTGGTGCTAAAGATCATGGTCGCCAAAATCAAATTGAAGGTAAACTAGAAAAAAATCAAAAAGTTGTTGTTGTCGAAGATTTAATTTCAACTGGCGGTTCAGTTATTGATACTGTTAAAGCTTTAAGAGAATATGGTGCTGATGTTTTAGGAATTGTCTCTATCTTTACTTATGGCATGCAAAAAGGATTAGATCGCTTAAAAGAAAATAATGTTAAAAATGTTTCTTTATGTAATCTAGACGCTTTATTAGATGTTGCAATTGAAGAAAACTATATTAGTAAAGAAGATAAAGAACGTATTTTAAAATTTAGAAATAATCCAAATGATGAAAGCTGGAGGGACTAATTATGCAAAACATTCGTAATTTGATTAATATCACTGATTTAAGTGTTGAAGAAATTGATTCTTTAATTAACGTTGCTAATGATATCGTCGAAAATCCTACAAGTTATCAAAATATTTGTGCTCATAAAAAATTAGCAACCCTTTTCTTTGAACCTAGTACTCGTACAAGATTAAGTTTTGAAGCAGCAATGTTAGAATTAGGTGGCAGTGTTTTAGGTTTCTCAAACCCTGCATCAAGTTCAGTATCAAAAGGTGAAAGTGTTAGTGACACAATCATGACTGTTGGTAATTATGTTGATATTATCGCTATGCGTCACCCAAAAGAAGGTGCACCAATTATTGCTTCAAAAAGAACATTAGTTCCAATTATTAATGCTGGTGATGGCGGACATTTCCACCCAACACAAACATTAACAGACTTATTAACAATTAAACGTAAAAAAGGAACATTAGAAAATTTAACAATTGGTCTATGTGGAGATTTAATGTTTGGAAGAACAGTTCACTCACTTATTGAAGCAATGATGCGCTATAAAGGAACAAAATTTGTTTTAATTTCTCCTGAAGAATTAAAATTACCTGAATATTTAATTGATATGATGAATAAACAAGGTATTGAATGGGAAGCCATTAGTGATCTTGAAAAAGCAATGCCAAAGTTAGATATTCTTTATATGACTCGTGTTCAAAAAGAACGTTTCTTTAATGAAGAAGATTACATTCGTTTAAAAGATTCATATATTTTAAATTTAGCTAAACTTAAAAATGCTAAAAAAGATTTAGTCATTATGCATCCACTTCCACGTGTTAATGAAATTGCTACGGAAGTTGATGATGATAGTCGTGCTTGCTATTTCTTCCAAGCATTATGTGGTAAGCATATTCGTATGGCATTAATCTTATTTTTATTAGGAATTAAAAAAGGAGAATAGAAATTATGAATATTGATGGTGTAAATAATGGTATTGTTCTAGATCACATTAAAGCGCATAAAGCAATGGAAATTTATCGCTTATTAGGATTAGATAAACTTGATTGCTGTGTAGCTATTATTCAAAGTGCTCACAGTCAAAAATATGGTAAGAAAGATATGATTAAAATTGATCAAATTATTGATTTAGACTTAGATATTTTAGGTTATATTGATAGCAATATTACAGTTAATATTGTTAAAAATGGTCATTTAGTTGAAAAAAAACATCTATCTCTTCCTAGTACTTTAAAAAATGTTATTAAATGTAAAAATCCACGTTGTATTACATCGGTTGAACAATCGTGTGATCATATCTTTAAATTAGTTGATAAAGAAAATAAAGTATACCGTTGTGTATATTGTGATTCAAAATACGAAGAATAATTAGTAAAAGCCATCGTAAATGATGGCTTTTTTTAATGGATGGATAATAGAAAATATTGCTAAAACATTTTAAATTAGTATAATAAAAATATTCATAGGGGTGAGTAATCATGAAAAAAATAATTGAAGTAAAAAACCTAGTTAAAGAATATAATGGTGGTGTAGTTGCCGTTAATGATCTTTCCTTTTCAGTAAATGAAGGTTCATTATTTGCCTTTTTGGGGGAAAATGGCGCCGGTAAATCAACGACAATCAATATTTTGTGTAATGTTTTAACGAAAACTAGTGGACAAATTATTATTGATGGTTTAGATGCTAATAAAAAAGATATTACCCATCTTATTGGTATTGTCTTTCAAAATAGTGTTTTAGATAATTTATTAACGGTTAAAGATAATTTATTGACAAGAGCATATTATTATGGCTTAAATAAAAAAGAAGCTTTAAATAGAGTTAAAGACTTAGAAAAATTATTAGATTTAAATGAAATTATGAATCGCCGTTTTGAAACACTTAGTGGTGGGCAAAAACGTCGAGTTGATATTGCTCGAGCACTAATTCATCAACCTAAAATCTTGTTCTTAGATGAGCCAACAACAGGTTTAGATCCGAAAACACGAAAATTAGTTTGGCAAATTATTGATGATTTACGTTTAAAAAATAAATTAACCGTCTTTTTAACAACCCATTATATGGAAGAAACAAAAAGCGCTGATGAAGTAGTTATCTTAGACCATGGTGTTATTAAAGCTAAGGGTAGTCCAGTTGAATTAAAGAAACAATATGCGACCAATAAGCTTATTTGGTATAGTGATAAAAAAGCAGCATATAATCAATTATTAAAAAAGGAAAATATCAATTATACTTATCAAAATAATGCTTATCATATTGATTTTAATGATTATAGTTTTTTAACAAGTTTTCTTTATCGATATCAAAAAGAAATTAACAATTATGAAGTTGTTAAAGGTGATATGGATGAAGTCTTTTTAAAAGTAACCGGAAAGGAGTTAAGTGATTAAAATGAATTTGACCTTTAAACAAAAATTTAATGCTTATCTTGGAATGAGCAAGCGCAATATTAAAATCTTTTTAAAGGATAAAACAACCATTTTCTTTTCGCTTTTAGCTCAACTTATTATTCTTGTTTTGTATTTAACTTTTTTAAAACAAAATTATGTTGATGGATTATTAAATAATTTAGGCGGTCTTAAAGAAATGGTTAGTGAACAAGACATTTCTAATCTAGTTAATGGTTGGTTACTATCGGGATTAGTTGGTTCTTCGACAATTACAATTGCCTTAAACGCTTTAAGTGTGATGGTTAATGATAAAGAAAGAAAGGTTGACTATGATTATAACTCTTCGCCAATTAATGGCACATTAATAATTTTAAGTTATTTTACTGGCGCTGTTATTACAACATTTATTTTAAGTGGTTTAATCTTAACTCTAGGACTAATCATTTTATCAATTATTGGTAATTTATATCTTACTATGATGAATGTTGTATCATTATATTTATTACTATTATTGGCGATTATGTCTTCAGTTTTATTAATGATGATAATTATTTCCTTTTTCAAAAAAATCAGTTCATTATCAGCATTTTCAGGAGTAATATCAGCATGTATCGGTTTTTTTATTGGTGCTTATATTCCCATTGGACAATTTGATAAAGGAATTCAATACGTAGCTAATATTATTCCTGGTTCGCATGTAACTTGTTTATTTCGTAATTATTTAATGAGTGGTTCACTTAACCATATTGATGGATTAATAAATGGCTTAGATGGTGGAGCATTTAAAGAAAGTGTTAGTAATTTATTTTCACTAAACTTAAATTTCTTTGGTAGTAGTATTAATATTTTAACGATGTATCTTTATATTTCTTTGATAATTATTGTTTCATTAATAGTTAATATCGTTTTATATCGTTATAGTTTTAAAAGACAATAATTCTAAATAATGATATAATATAATTGGTGATTATAATGGATGAAAGTAAATATAAACTTATTGCAGCAATTAAAGAATGCATGAAAGAAACACCAGTTGATAAAATAAGCGTTAGTGAAATATGTAAGAAAGCCAATGTCACAAGACAAACTTTTTATCGTAATTTTCTTGATAAGTATGATTTAATTAATTGGTATTTTGATAAAATTTTACTTGAATCATTTGCGAGAATGGGCAGTGGTAAAACCATTTATGAAGGTTTAGTTAAAAAGTTTAATTACATTAAAGAAGAATATTTGTTCTTTGTCGCCGCTTTTCGCTCCGATGATCAAAACTCTTTAAAAGAGCACGATTATCAACTTATTTTAGATTTTTATCAAAAGTTAATTACTTCAAAAACCAATGAACCAATTGATGAAAATATTGTCTTTTATCTTGAAGCATATTGTAAATCTTCAGTATATATGACAGTTAAATGGGTGCTAGAAGGAATGAAGAAAAGTAGTGAAGAACTCGCTAGTTTATTAGTTGACTGTATGCCGCTTCCATTAATTAAAATTTTTGAACAATACAATATTTTACAAGAAAAAGAAGAGGGATTTATTAAAGTATAAATCTCTTTTTTTATTATCATTTAATATTGATAAGGTTACAAAATCAATAATCTGTAACTTTAAATTTAGTTTCAAAGTTTTTATAATAAGATTGTGAAAAAACCATAAAATTAGTTAAAAGGAGAGTGAATAATTTATGGCAAATAGAATAATGTTAAACCAAACATCATATCATGGTGAAGGTGCTTTAAAAGAAATTATTAATGAAATTAAAATGGGAGGATATAAAAAAGCTTTAGTTTGTAGTGATCCTGACTTAATTAAATTTAATGTTACTAGTAAAGTTACATCACTTTTAGATGAACATAATTTAGCTTATGAAATTTATAGTGACATTAAAGCTAATCCAACAATTGAAAATGTAACTCATGGTGTTGAAGCTTTCAAAAAATCTGGTGCTGATTATATCATTGCTATTGGTGGAGGATCTTCAATGGATACTGCTAAAGCAATTGGCATTATTGCTACTAACCCTGAATTTAGTGATGTAAGAAGCTTAGAAGGTGTTGCTCCAACTAAACATCCTTGTGCTCCAATTATCGCTGTTCCAACAACTGCTGGTACAGCTGCTGAAGTTACAATTAACTATGTTATTACTGATGTTGAAAGAAAACGTAAATTTGTTTGTGTTGACCCTCATGATATGCCTCTTGTTGCTATTGTTGATCCTTGTATGATGTCTTCAATGCCAAAAGGCTTAACAGCTGCTACAGGTATGGATGCGTTAACTCACGCTATTGAAGGTTATACAACTAAAGGTGCTTGGGAAATGACTGATATGTTTCACCTTAAAGCAATTGAAATTATTTCTCGATCTTTAAGAGGTGCTTATAATAATACTAAAGAAGGAAGAGAAGGTATGGCTTTAGGTCAATATATTGCTGGTATGGGATTCTCTAACGTTGGTTTAGGTATTGCTCACTCAATGGCTCACACATTAGGTGCTGTTTATGATACTCCTCATGGTGTTGCTTGTGCAATGATGCTTCCTATCGTTATGGAATATAACCAAGAATATACTGGTGAAAAATATCGTGAAATTGCTCGTGCTATGGGTGTTAAAAACGTTGATAGTATGAGTCAACAAGAATATCGTAAAGCTGCTATTGATGCTGTTAAACAACTTTCATTAGATGTTGGTATTCCAACTATCATTGAAGCTTTAAAAGAAAGTGATTTAGATTTCTTAGCAGAATCTGCTTATAAAGATGCATGTGCTCCAGGTAACCCACGTGAAGCAAGTATTGAAGATTTCAAAACATTATTTAGAAAAGTAATGAAATAAATAAAAAGTGCCTTATAAGGAAAACTTATAAGGCTTATTTTTTCATTTCGTGAGCTAAAATATCTTTTAAAACTAAAACAGCATCAAGTTCGCTATAATGGTAATTACTCTTTAAATCTTCTAATAAATAGCGAATCGCTTTGGCGTATTTATTAATATCAACTTCACTAGAATATTTAGCTAAAATTGGATATTTTTTACTCCAAACTTTCGTCCAATTAACTTTATCTATTAACTTATCGTTTGTTTCATTAATTATTTTTTCTAATTCTTTAATATCAATATCATAATTTAATAAGTCATCTAATGATAAATGATATAATTTAGCAAGTTTACTTGCTTGAAAAATATCAGGTAAAGATTCGTTTAATTCCCAATTGGAAATTGTTTGTCGACTAACACCAAGTTTACCAGCAACATCTTCTTGTGATAAACCAACCTTTTTACGAACATTATATAAATTGTTTCCAATATTCATTTTTATCACTCCTCTAATTAAATTATAGCAAAATGGTATTAATAATAGTAGCAAACAAAATTAGCAAAAATGTTAATATTATTGGCATTTTAATTCAAAAATTGATAGTATTTAAAAAGGTGATAATATGAATATTAAAATTCGTCATGAAGAAGAAAAAGATTATTATCGTGTCCTAGAAATAGCTCGGGATGCATTTTGGAACTTGTATTTTCCTGGAGCAGTTGAACATTATGTTGTTCATAAAATTAGGAATCATCCGGACTTTATTAAAGAACTTTCATTTGTTATTGAAGTCGATAATACAATTGAAGGAGCTATTTTTTATACAAAATCAGCAATTGTTACTAAAGAAGGAAAAGTTCCAACTATATCTTTTGGACCAGTTTTTATATCCCCAAGATATCATCGCCGCGGTTTAGGTAAAAAGTTAATTTCTTATTCAATAGAACAAGCAAAAAAGAATGGATATCGTGCGATTTTAACATTAGGCTATGATTATCATTATGCTATATATGGTTTTAAAAGTGGTATAAATTATCATATTTCGATGGATGATGGAAAATATCTTCATGGATTATTAGTTTTACCATTATTTGAAAATGCATTAAATGGTATAAGTGGTTATGCTTCTTTCTCTGATGTTTATGAAGTTGATGACCAAGAAGTTGAAGAATTTGATAAAATATTTCCACCAAAAGTTAAAGAAGTTTTACCATGTCAAAAAGAATATGAAGAGGCTTGTGCTTTAATAGATGAATAGTTTTCAAACTATTCTTTTTTTTATTGCATTATATTAATGATGTTTTATAATAAAATTAGAATATATAAGGAGATATAATGTTATGTTTAAGAATAAGACTTTTGAAGGCGAAGTCCCTAAACTAACCAAATGGTTATATTCTAGTTCAGGGATGTTTCGTGACATGGCTTATAACTTTGTAAGCATGTTTCTATTAATGTTTGCCCAATATTCAGGGTTAGGTAAAGTCGATGATATTAATGAGTATATTGCGATGTATAGTGTAATTACTATTATTATTGTCGTTTTAAGAATTTGGGATGGTTTTAATGATCCAATTATGGGTTTCATTATTGAAAAATGTCATTTTAAATCCGGAAAGTATCGACCATGGATTTTTATCGGTGCCTTAACTAACTCAATTGTAACTTTTTTAATGTTCTGGTTAGGAGTTCATGGCTGGACATATGTTATTATGTTTGGTGTTTTCTATTTCTTGTGGGATTTTACCTATACGATGAATGATATTTCATTCTGGTCTGTTTTACCATCTTTATCTGATAATGAAAAAGTACGTGCTAATATAACGACAATATTAAGCATTTTTATTTCAATTGGTTCATTTATTGCTGGTGGATTAGTACCTATTTTATCATCAAGTTTAGGTTATACCATTTCTTATAAAGCTTTCTCATTAGTTACTTCTGTTACTTTCTTTTTATCACAATTAATCTTAGTTATTTTTATGAAAGAAAGAAAAAGAAGTGAAGAAGTTGAGCGCTCAAGTGAGACAATGCATTTTAAAGATATTTTTACCGTTATTTTTAAAAATAGTCAAATTCGTTCATCAATCATTGGTGTTTTATTATATTATACTGGTTCAACAATTTTAATTGCGATGGGGTTAAATTATTTCTATTTCAATTTTGGTTATACTGAAGCTGGTAACTATCAATTCCAATTTACTGTTGTTTATGCCGTTTCAACTTTTATTTCTCAATTTTTATTCCCAGTATTAATTCATAAATTTAATATTAAGCAAAAAACATTGTTTGAAGTAAGTTGTGTTGTTACTTGTATTGGTTATTTATTATTATTTGGTTATGTCTTTTTAGATCCAGTGGAATTTTTCCCACTTATGTGCTTATTAGGCTTTATTATTTTCTTCTTCCAAAATTTCACTTGTTTAATTTTATATATCATGATTCAAGATGCGATTGAATATAATGAATATAAATTTAATGAACGTCGTGAAAGTGCTGTTTTCTCATTAAGAGCATTTACCGCTAAATTAGCTTCTAGTGCTCAACAAGGAGTTATGTATATTTTCTTGTTACTAGGCGGTTTATATGGAATATCACAAACAATATCAACAGCTGAAGCTGAAGCTATTGCTAAATATGGTGAAGAAAATGTTAACAAAATTGCTGAAGAAGTTGCCAAAATCGCTTCAAGTATTACTGGAGCCGATAATATTGAGTTAATGTCGAGAGTTATCTTCCAAATCGGTTTTGCTATTATTCCATTTATTTTAACTCTTGCATGTCATATTGTTATTCGTAAGTCATATAAAATTAATGAAACAAACCATCACATTATTACTTATTTAAATAAGAAAGGAGATAACTAATATGGAATTAAAGGAATTTCAAAAACGTGTTGCTTATCAAATTTATCCTTCATCTTTTAAAGATAGTAATAATGATGGATGGGGTGATTTAAAAGGAATTATTTCTAAACTTGATTATTTAAAAGATTTAGGAATAGGGTTAATTTGGTTATCGCCAATTTATGTTTCACCGCTTAAAGATATGGGTTATGATATCGCTGATTATAAAAAGATTAATCCATTATTTGGAACAATGGATGATTTTGATCAACTAATTAAAAAAGCTAATGAATTAGATATTAAAGTAGTGATGGATTTAGTTATTAACCATACTTCAACTGAACATGAATGGTTTAAAAAAGCAGTGAGTGATCCAAATAGTCCATATCGAAATTACTATATTATTCAAAAGGGTAGTAAAACTAAAGCTCCTAATAACTGGGATTCAATGTTTAGTGGCAAAGCTTGGAAAAAGTTGCCTAATAGTGATGATGAATATTATCTTCATTTATTTTGTGATGATCAAGCAGATTTAAATTATCATAATCATCAAGTTGTTGAGGAAATCAAAGATATTATTAAGTTTTGGCTTGATAAAGGTGTCTATGGTTTTAGATGTGATGTTATTAATTGTTTATATAAATCAACTTTGAAAAATGATAGTCCATTTAAAATTTTAGAAAAAGGTAGTAAATATTATTTTAATCAAGATGGTTTCTTTAAAGTTATGAAAGAAATAAGAGAAGACGTCTTAGATAAATATGATACTTTCTTATTAGGCGAAACTTCGCATATTGATGTTAAAATGGGTGAACGTTTTATTAAAGAAAGAGCTTTAGATACTTTCTTTGAATTTGATCATATTTATTGTGATAAGCATAAACTTATTCCTATTTTTAAAAAGAAATTTTCAAGTAAATATTTAATGAAACAAATTGCTAAATGGCAAAATAGTAATGTGTGGATGGCAAACTACTTAGAAAACCATGATCAACTTCGATCAATTTCTCGTTATGGTAGTAAAAAGTATTTCTTTGAATCAGGAAGTTTACTTGCAACATTACTTTTAACATTAAGAGGAACACCATTTATTTATCAAGGTGAAGAAATTGGAACATTAAATGATGAAAATATTACTTTAGAAAATACTAATGATGTTTGTGTCCACATGGCTTATCAAAAAGCAAAAAAAGCTTTACCATTTAGTGATCAAAAAATAATTAAAATGATTAATGAGACCATTAACCGTGACCATGCTCGTAAACCAATGATGTTTGATGATTCAATTAATGGTGGTTTTAATGATGGTCAAAAACCATGGTTAGATGCTAATAATCAATATAAATATAATAATGTTTTAAAACAACAAAACGATCCACATAGTTTATTAAATTATTACAAAAAAATAATAAAATTTAGAAAAGATAATGATGTCTTAGTTGAAGGTGATATAAAATTTGAATATATCACAAATAAGATTAATAGTTATTATCGTTTAAAGGATGGCAAAGTTTATCTAGTATTATTAAATTTCTCAAATAAAAAAGCTAAATACCAAACGGTATTAAAATTAAAACGTGTTTTGGCTAATTATGAAGAAGAAATGCCTTTCGATAACATTAAGCCATATTATGCTGCTATTTATGAAGTTTTAAAAGAAGGTGAGTAATAATGAAAAAAAGAATTATTTTAGCTAGTTTAATTGGCCTTTTCACTTTAGTAAGTTGTGGAGGAAAGGAAACGAGTTCTAGTAGTCCTTCTTCTTCAAGTTCCCCATCAAGTAGTAGTCCTTCAACTAGTGAAAAAGAATATAAAGAAGTTTTAAGTGATGGAGTTGTTTCAATTACTAATTCATTAAGTGAAATTTCTACTTTAAAAAATGCTGATGACTATTATAATAAACCAGCATTAGAAATAGCTTTTGATAGTCAAGTAACAACTATTTTAAAGAAAACTATATCTATTAGTGATGAAAATGTTATTCCAAGTGACGCAATTAATATTGTTGAACAAAATACTTATCAATCAAATTTAATTGTAGGTGTTAATCTTGAGTTCGATTTAGCCAAAGTTAATATTGGAGTAACCTATATTGAAGTTGCTTTGCAAAGCGATAATGCTTCTAGTCAAAAAGGAACAGTTTGTAAAAAAATTGAAGTTAAAGAATATGGTACCATTGAAGTAACAACAATGAAAGAAACAGTTACAGTCGATACAAGTACTTTAGGTGATGTAGAAGGATTGGTTTTCGCAATAAGTGATCAAAATCCAACTTATGGCGCTAATTATCAATCTCGATATGAAACAATAGTAAGTAATCACAAAGCTACTATTAATATGGATTATGCACTTAACCACAAATATTATGTAAGTTTATATAGTGAAGTTGATGGTAAAATAGTTTTCTATAAATTAAATGAAGAAGTAATCGGTGGTAGTAGTCAAACTGGTTTTGATGGTTATTATCAAGGGTACTTAACATTTGTTACTCCAAATTTAACATTGGAATTAGAAGCAATTAAATAAGCGGGATGAATCATTCATCCCCCTTTTTTATTAGGACAATTTCTGTTAGTTATCAAGACGAGTCTACATTGCTATAATTTAAATGTAAGTAAATTAAGGAGTGATAATAATGAAAAAAATAAGTTTACTTATGTTTTTAGCCTTATTTTTAGTATCTTGTGGACCGACAAACCAAAATACTAGTAGTCCTTCTTCTTCAAGTTCGCCTTCAAGTGAACTTAAAGAATTTAGTAATCTTACATTTAATAGTAAAGAAGTTACTTATGATGGTAGTGCTCACTCACTTATTGTAAATAATGCTCCAAACGATGCTAGTATTATTTACCAAAATAATGAACATATTGATGCAGGAACATATAATGTTAGTGCAACAGTATCAAAAAGTGGATATAAAACAACGATATTAGAAGCAACTTTAACGATTTTAAAAGCCCCAATTAAAGGAATTAGTTTTGAAGATCAAACATTTGAATATGATGCTAAATAACATAGTGTTAGTATAACGGGTTCTTTACCAAGTGGTGTTTTTGTTTCTTATACTTGTTTAGAAGATAAAAATATCACTAATAAAGTTATAAATCCGGGAACATATACCATTGTTGCGACACTTGAAGGTAAAAATCATCAAAAAACTGAATTAAGAGCGAAAGTTACGGTTACTTCTAAATTAGATGAACTTTTTACGACTGTCTATAATGATAAAGTATATTTTCAAAATGCGTTAGATAAAGATCGTTTATATAGTTATGATCCACTTAACGGAACAAAAAAGCTAATAACGATAAAGTCCAATATTTTACTACCTTTAAAAATGAACTATATTATCGTAGTGATTCAATGTTTGCCCCTGCCATTGTTTCACTTCAAAATGAAATTATTACAACCGATAATGCTGAATATTTAATTGATGATGAGCAAAGTATCTATTATGCCGTTAATTCACTTTTTGGTGAAAGTGGTATTTAAGTATTACTTCCAATAGTGTAGTTAAATTGAAAATCTATGATGGAAAAGCCTACTTTTTACAAATAAGTGGTAATGATTTATATTTTTGCTGATGGTAAAAATGGCAAAAAATTATCAAAGATTAACAAAAATAGTAATAGTGTACAAACTGCTAGTTTAGCTATTGATGAAAAAATTAATAATCTAGTTAGTGGAGTTGTATTCTTTAAGAGACCTCTTAATCAAGCGATTAGGAAGCCTCTACAAATCCGTCAGAGCGAAAAGGGCGAGACACACTTGAGCAGGCGGAAGATTACTGCCATGTATGAGCGTCTCCGTCGTGACGATGACCAGCAGGGCGAGAGTAACAGCATAGCCAATCAAAAAAGGCTGCTCGCAAGCTATGTTGCCCAATATGGCAAGGAGCAAGCCGAGCTGAAAGCGGACAATCAAATGTTGGGGGGCAGTCCATGAACTCCACCCGCAACCGGGCAGAGGAAATCATTAAGGCTGA
>JAXESU010000001.1:0-162221 GCA_034115825.1 Bacilli bacterium | reverse complement strand
GCGGGTGGATTGACATTTCAGATTGTAAATAAAACCGAATTTTCTAACATTGTGACATTCGTTCCTTCGATTGAGGAGCAAAAGAAAATAGGTTTTTTGTTTTATGAATTAGACAACCTTATCACCCTTCATCAGCGTAAGCAAATATAGAATTTTGGAGGATTAAAATGAAAATTAATAAAAAAGAATTATTGAGCTCATATTTTGAACGATGGATAACAGTATATAAAGAAGGTGCAATTAGAAAAGTAACTATGGATAAATATAAATTGTCTTTAGCATGGATAATTAAATTAGTTCCTAAGATGCGTTTATGTGATGTTGATAGAGTTACTTATCAACAATTACTTAATGACTATGCAAAAGAACATGAACGTCAAACAACAATGGATTTTCATCATCATTTGAAAGCAGCTATTTTAGATGCAGTTGATGAAGGATTAATTGATAAAGACCCAACCCGTAAGGTCATAGTGAAGGGGAAAGCACCTAGAGAAAAGAAAAAGAAGTATTTGAATCAGTTTGAACTACATACATTGATTAAGGATTTAAAACTTGACAATGAAATCAACTATGATTGGTTAATTTTATTAATTGCCAAAACCGGAATGAGATTTTCTGAAGCAATAGCTTTAACTCCAGCAGATTTTGATTTTGCTAGACAAACATTATCAATTTCCAAAACATGGAATTATAAAGGAAAAGGCGGATTTCAACCAACCAAAAATAAATCTTCAGTAAGAAAAATACAAATTGATTGGATGATAGTATCGCAATTTGCTGCACTAATTAAGGGATTACCAAATGATAAGCCGATTTTTATAAAGAAAAATATAATTTTTAATTCAACAATTAATGATATACTAGAAAGGCATTGTTTACATGCCAATATTCCAATAATTACAATACATGGTCTTAGACATACTCATGCCTCATTATTATTATTTGGTGGTGTTTCAATTGCGAGCGTTGCCAAAAGATTGGGACATTCTAGTATGAATACGACAGAGAAAACATACCTGCATATCATACAAGAACTTGAAAACAAAGATGTTGATTTAGTAATGCGATCACTATCAGGACTTTGTTAAATAAATAAAAAATGCTTACGCTGATGAAGTGTGATAAGATTATTAAAATTAATTAGTATTAAATTTATAATTATAAAAGACAAGTTTCATTCCAATTTATTATTTGTTGGATGAACTTTACAATCGCGTTAGAAGAAGTGAAACAAATAATAATGCATTCAGTTAATTTTATTGTAATTAGTTAAATATTTTATCTTCTTATGATAAAATCATTGAGATAAAATTATATGTTAAAATAGGTAAAGTTTATGATAATTGGATTAGCATCGTATAAATTTGTAAATAACGATATACGCTATAATACTGTCAAATAGAAAAATTATTAATGAATATAATGGAAAAAATCTGTTTACTCTATTTTATAAGAGTATTCATTTAACAAATTGCTGATTTTTTATCTTAGGACTATGATATAAAAAGAATAAAAGAATCATTAATTTAATATAGATAGACGAAGTTATATAGGATTAAATAATAATAATAATAATAATAATAATAAACTTTAGATAAGAACCGCAATGGTTATTATTTTATGTTATTGTATTTTTAACTAATAAATATGACTTTGATATTATGGATATAATATCTTATATATAAAAATCTATTGATTATTATAAAACTAAATTTATAATTTAATTATATACATATAATGTGAGTTTTTAAAAATAGAGAGGGGATTTAAATGATTTTTAATAATTACGTTTTAAAATTGGGGAAAAAGTATCAGGAAGATTTTAATTTAATATGTGATTCTTCAAAGTATAATAACAAAACAATGATGGAGTTGGAGAAGTTCATCCAAATAGCCCTAAAAATTAAACTTGTTGGGGAAATATTATGAAATTTAAATATGGCGATTTAGTATATCATAAATCATCAACAGGTCCTCAATATGGTGGAATTAGTGCTCTGCAGGTGATGGAATACGATTGTGAAAGAAGAAAATATAAATGCGTTTCATTCGATACTTATACCATATATGATGATGCAATATGTTTTGCATATGTAAAGGAAGATGAACTTGAATTTATGAGCAAAATTATGGATGAAAAAGAATTTTATGTAAAAGGAAATGTTCCATTTCCTAAAAATATGGATGATACATATTTTAATATTTATGATTGGGATGGGAATGAATCTAAACTTATTAGAAAAAGAGTAAGACAAAGAAAGGATATTTATAAAATGCCTACCTTAAATAAATGATTTTTTGTATTGTAAAACTCAATAAATTAAAGTAAAAAAGTAAACTATAAATTGTTAAAGCTCACATAAAATGTGTGGGCTTTTTCTTTGGTTAAAAATGTATGTTCTAATTGCTTACTATTATGTGTTTTTAGAGTGATATATTATACGACCAAAGGGAAAGGCCAGGAGGAAAAAGACATGAAAGAATTAAAATTTAACGACTTAGCAGTTGTACCATTTGTTGAAGAAATTGCAAACTTAGGAATCAAAAGAAAAATCATTACAGAAAGCCAAATTAAAAAAACTATTAAAAGTTTATGAACTTAACTTTGAAGAATTAAGTGCAGTTAGAAATTCAGTAGTTAAATTATTTAGCGAGCACGAAGAAGAAAAGTATCAATATGCAATGAGAGCGGTTGCTTATTTGTGATTGATTCAAGAATGTGGGATTTAGGAGGTGAGGAATAATGAAGTGCACAATCTGAGGTAAAAAAATCAAAGGATATAGTAATAGCGGTGCCCCAGCAGTTGATGGTATCTACTGTGATGAATGTAATAGACATGTAGTTTTTCCGTTTCGAGTTTTACTAGCAAGCAAAAGATATTGAAGATGTGTGGCAAAATTATGCAAGTGATTCTTCTGGTTATTGTGTTGTTTATGAGGTAGAAGATTATCAATATAACAGTTTATTATTTCCAGTCATTTATGATGATAATAGACTAACAAATATTATAATACAAGTTGTTGCCACCTTTTAGGACAAATGATTTTTGCGATGTCAAATAAACAGATTGTTGAAGATAGGTCTCAATTTATAAGATTATTTACAACTAAAAATACTAAATGGGAATATCAAAATGAATGGAGATTAATAGGTGATTCTTGCTATAGAATTGCAGCGCTTAAAAATAGCAAAATAATAATAGGTAAAAATGCATCGCCAAAAGATAAAACAAAAATGATTGAATATTATAATGAAAATAATATTCAATATGAAATTAAATACCGCGAATTCTTGAGATAAACTTCGCAAAAAAATAATAATAAATTCTTAATACTTATTTCCACTTTTTTATTAAAAAAGGGGTTTAAAATGAGAATTTACATTTAATTATGATGAAGATGATTAATAATTGAATGTTTATTTTACTAATGTTAAAATAAATATAGAAATTTTACTTTGTTTTTTTGTGAAAATGTGGTGATAAAGATGAATTTTGATAATGTTTCCTTTAAAGGAAAATTTAGATTGTACCAACAAAGAGTGCTAGATAATTCTTATAAATTTTTAAAAGATAAAAAAATAAATATTGTAGCTGCACCAGGTAGCGGTAAAACAATTTTAGGATTAGAATTGATCAGAAGATTAGGGAATCCTTGTATCATATTATCGCCAACTATAACTATTAGAAGTCAATGGGGACAAAGATTTGAAGAATCATTTTTAAAGGAAGATTTAGATGTTTCTGATTATGTATCTTATAATTTGAACGAAATAAAATTAATAAACTCAATCACATATCAAGCTTTATATTCAGCAGTGAATAAAGTTAAAAGTAAAAGTGATGAAGAAGAAATTGATTATTCTAATATTGAACTTTTTAAATTAATTAAAGAGAATAATATTAAAACAATATGTTTAGATGAGGCTCACCATTTACAAAATGAATGGCAAAAAGCATTAGAAAAATTCGTATCACAAATTGATAAAGATATTACAGTTATTTCATTAACTGCAACTCCACCATATGATGCAAATAAAACTGAATGGGATAGATATGTTTCTGTATGTGGTGAAATAGATGATGAAATATTTGTACCTGAATTAGTTAAAGAGAATACTCTATGTCCACACCAAGATTATATTATTTTTAATTATCCAACTGATGATGAGATAGATAGTTTTAAAAGATATAATGAAGCATATTATCTAGCAATTGATGAATTGTTAAAACTTGAAGTGTTAAAAGACGTTTATGATAGATTGAAAAAAATAAATATAGAAGATGAGACATTTATCTATCAATATTATAATGAAGTTATTGCTTTATTAGTTTTCCTTCATAAGTTTAATCTTGTATCGGATAATAAATTATATAAAGAAATAACTAATTCTAAAATATACCGTTCTCTTAATAAAAAAATTGTTGAATCTGCCGTTACATTATTGTTGACTACAGATATAATTAACGAAGAAGAAAAGGAATCAATTAAAAAAATTTTAAATAAATATGAACTAGTTTATAGGCAAAAAGTTAGTTTTGAATTGAATGAAAAGTTAAAAAGGAGATTAGTTTCTTCAAGTGGTAAATTAACAAGCATAGTAAAAATAGTAGAATCAGAAACTACAAATTTAAAAGATGATTTAAGAATGTTGATTCTTACAGACTATATAAAAAAAGAAAGTATTAATAATATTGGTACAGACAAAAAAATGGCTAATATTAGTATAGTATCAATTTTTGAAGAAATAAGAAGATACAAAAATGATATTAAAGTAGGTTGTCTTTCGGGTAGTCTAATAATTTTACCTATTAGTGTTATTAATAAACTAGATGAATATAATGTTACTAATGTAAAATATACAATATTTGAAAATACTAACTTTGCTAGCGTAAATATTCCTAGAAGTAATAAAGAAAAAGTATCTTTAATTTCTAGACTATTTGAAGAAGGAAAAATTAATATATTAATTGGAACTCAAGCTTTATTAGGTGAGGGGTGGGATTCTCCTTGTATTAATTCATTAATACTAGCAAGTTATGTTGGTTCATTTGTATTATCAAATCAAATGCGTGGTCGAGCTATTAGATCATATAAAAATAATCCAAATAAAACAGCAAATATTTGGCATTTAGTAACGATAGAACCAGAATATATTTTTGAAAGAAATATATTTAATCAAGTGGCCAAATATATAACAGAAGATAATAAAACTATAAAATCATATGATTATGAAGTGATAATCAGAAGATTTAATACTTTTGTCGGCCCTAATTACGAAACAAAAGTGATTGAAAGTGGAATTGAAAGAATTACTTTTATTAAACCACCATATTCTAAAAATGGAATTGATTTAATTAATTCTAAGATGTTAGAAAAGTCAAAAGACAGAGAAAGTATAAAAACTGTATGGAATGATTCATTATCTTCATCAGCAAGAACATTTAAAGAAATTGAGATTCCTAAAGAAAATAAAGTACCTCCTTTTACGTTTATGAACATGATGGCACTTGTTCTTTCATTTGGTTTTGAAGGAGCTGTTATTGCATCTATAAATAGTGCAATGTTAAATATAAGTGATGCTGATTCTAGATTAGTAATTGTTATTGGCTTAATTGCTTCATTTTTTGTAACAATATTTTTAGTTAGAAAATTATTATATCTTATCATAAGGAATTCTAGTCCTTTAAAATCTATTAAAAATATAAGTTCTAATATATTAAAAACATTACAAGATATGGAAATAATTAATAATGGTGCGAAAATACATATTGAAACGGATCCATTAAATATCGTTTTTAATTTAAGCTTAAATAATGCTACATTATATGAACAAAATGTGTTTAATACAGCAATAAAAGAGTTATTATCTCCTATAGATAATCCAAAGTATGTAATTGTAAGAACGAATGCAATCGGAAGATTAGATTATAGTTATTCATTTGCGTGCCCAACTATTATTGCTAAAAACAGTGAAAGTGTAGAAATATTTAAGAATTATTTTAAAACTGTTGGCACTATCAAAATAATATATGCTTATGACAAAAAAGGTAAAGCAATTGCACTAAAATGTAAAAAACGTTCATTTATAACTTCTAATAAGAAAATGTTAGATAGATATAGGGTAAATTAATGTTCGTTTTTTGAAATTTTAGTAGTTTACCATAATTTAACGTTAATTATTTTCTTTGTCTTAAAGAGGGTTATTTTTTCCGCTTTGAGTTGGATAGGTTTAATACAATGCAATCGTTGTATTAAACCTTTTTATATCATGAATATTAAAAATACTCTCATTTATGTAAATTTAAATCTAATTAGATTCTTTGAATTTTGTCATTATAAGAATTTTTTTCATATTTAAAAGCACAAGAAAACAAGAACTCAGTATAAAAAAATGAAAGATATTTATTAGAAATCAAAAGTCTAGTTTAAGTTAAGAATCTGGACAAATTAAAATATTAATGCTATAATACTGTCAACCGATAAGGAAGGATTAGTTTCCTCAAAGTATTTGAGTAATAAGGTTTATTTAAATTATTTTATGCAAGTGGAATGATTTAGATGAATAAAATTACAAAAATTATTTTGATTAAATTAAGACTTAAGCTATAGGAGAAGTCTATCTTCGCTATGGGTGGAGTGTATCATTATCGGCTAAAAGTCTTTTTTATTTCCTCTTATCGGTCATTTTTAGGAGGAATTATATATATGATAATGAAAAACTTAAAAAATAATTTAAATGAAGTGCAAAGTGATATTGATTATTGGTTTGATAATGTTGATTTATTACTTCAAGCTTTCACAAGAAGCTCTTATTCAACACAATTTGGTGGTGAAAACAATGAGGTTTTAGAATTTATTGGCGATCGAGTATTAGATATGTATGTAACTAAGATAATTGCTGATAGATTTGGATTTATGAAGTCACAATCAGAATATTATGATGAAGATGAAGATAATGATGAATTTTGTATTGTTGCTCATAAAAATGAAGGTGATTTCACTGAATTAAGAAAAGAAATTGTTAATAATAAAACACTTGCAAAAAGAATTGATAAATTTGGATTTGCTAAATATATGTATTTAGGGGATAGCGACTTAGATAATAATGTAGTAAATCAAGAAAAAGTTAAAGCTGATTTATTTGAGGCAATATTAGGTGCAATTGCAATTGATAGTAATTGGAATCCAGATGCTATTGAAAATTCAATTGAATGTATGTTATCTATTGATGATTTTTTAGATGATGTTGATACTGAAGAAGAAAGACCTGAAAAGTTTAAAGAAGAAAATGCAATTAATACTTTAAAAGAAATGGCCGAACATGGAAGATGTTCAGTTCCAGTATATTATCAATCTGATGAGCAAGTCGAATTACATGATGGAAGAATTATGTGGGAATGTACTTGTTATGTTAGAAGTTGGAATATACAAAAAACAGCTTATGGTACTTCTAAAAAAATAGCAAAAAGATATGCAGCTTATTTAGTTTTGTGTGAGCGCTATGATTTACATGATGAATTTTCAAGATAGAATAATAATTAAATAAAATAATTGATACAATATTAAAAAAATATGTCTATACATTTGATAATAATATTAGTTATTGGACAAAAATGAGGTGATTATATGGTAAATCTAGTAACACGTAGAGAAAGTAAAGAAGCTAGACAAAGAGCCCATAAGTTAATTGAAGATGTAAGAAAGCATGAAAAAATACATGGACATTATAAGTTTTTTTGTAGAATTATAGGATCATGTAAACGTGGGTGCATAGTAAAGGACGAAAAAGGAAAATATGATTTAGATTTTCAAATAGTTTTGACAAAAAATAGTAAAGATGGTGATAATAGTCCTACAAAAATAAAAAAAGATTTTTTAAGAGCCTTTACGGATTGTAAGACTATTGGTGAAAAAGTTGAGGATTCAACTACAGTTATAACAATAAGACATTCTAAAAGTGATATTGGTTTTGATGCATCAACAGAGAAGTTTTCTTATGACTTTGTAATTATTAGTATAGATCAAAAAAAGCGAATTAGAAGAAATGCTCAAAATCAATATACTTGGGTAGAATTACCTAGTAAAAATTTTTATATTTATAATAGATTTAATAGACTTTCATTTACTCAAAAAGATGAAGTATTGAAAGAATATATCATTCCAAAAATTATGATTGAAAAAGCAAAACCTAAAAATCAACGAGAAGCATCAGTTCATATTTTCTATCAAGAAATTAATAATTATTATCAAAGGAATAATCTAAAATGACTAAAGAACAATTAATGAAATATATTAGTGTTGATTCGGAAGAAGAAAAACAAGACCTAGATTTTTATTTGGATGTTAAAGGAGTTAAAATTCATCAAGAAATTATGGACTATCTAAAATTTGATTTTTCGGACGGTAAAAAAATTAAATGGAGTGATATTTCAAAGATATTAAAAAAAGATAAAAAAATAAGAGATAAATTATACATATATCTAGCAGCACTTGAAGAATATATAAGGGCTTATATCTCAAATAAATATCAAGATAACATCTATCAGATTTTTTGGATCGATGGAAAACAATCTAGAAACAAAATTAAAACAAATTTGACAAAAGGTTATAGTTTATTTGATGTCCTACAAAATACGGATTTTGGAACTTTAATTAATCAAGTAAAAAAATTGCCAAATGAAGATAGAGTAGCAATGTTTGATTCAAATATTGAGATTAATGCAAATTTGGATGCAGTTAATGAATTAAGAAATGCTGTTAGCCATCATAAATTCCTTTTAAATTATGATTTTAAGAATTGTTATGTTGGTAATAAATGTAATAATTCTTTAGAATTAAATATCATAAATTTAAAACAATTATTACCTAAACGATATAGAAATGGAAAAGATGGTAAAGGTGGTATTACTAAAGATATGCGAAAATGTGGGATACATATTTAATGATTAATTGTATTAATTATGTTAAGTATATTAAAATATGTTAAAAAAAGAATATGATATGATAAGTGAGATAAATGATTTTGTTCTTAAAGAATATCACAAAAATGAATAAAAGTTTCAATATAGCTGTAAAATAAAATATATTTGATATAGTAAATATATATATAGTATTCTATAGATTTATAAGCATTTTGTGAAAAAGGAGATATTTTGATATGGGTTTAGATGCAAAGGATAGAAAAATATATGATCTACTTAATGATAAATTATTTATTATTCCAGAAAATCAACGTAAATATGTTTGGGATAGTAAAAACTGGATGGAATTGATGGATGACATATCATTAGTATATAAAGAAAAAATAAATAGTCATTTTATTGGAAGTATAGTTTTAAAAACACAAAAAATTAATGATGGAATAAGAAATCATTATATAATTATTGATGGACAACAAAGAATATCTACGTTATCGATCATTTTTTGTGCAATAGCATTTATGTATGCTGAAAAAGGTGAAATTGATTTATATAATGGTATTAAAAAAACATTGTTTGTTATAGATGATAAAGGTAAATATCATTCTATGATCTCTAAAGATGCCAATAGTAGCATAAATAAAATTGTAGAATTCCTATATGGTGAATTTGAGACTAAGTTAAAACTAGATTCTTCTATATTGGATATAAAAAATTACTTGGATAAAAATAAAGTCGTAAAGAACGTTATGAATTGCTTTATTTATTTTTATAATTCAATTAAGAACTTGAGTGGGGATGTTATTGAAGAAATAATTAAAATTCAAAAAATTATCGAAGATATAAATTATATAGATATTGTTGCAAAAGAAGATGAAGATGCATATAATATATTTGAAATATTAAATGCTAGAGGAAAGCCACTTAGTGATTTTGAACTTTTACGAAATTATTTATTAAAATATGCATCTATTAATGAAAAAGATAACGTAAAAAATGATCTTATTTGGTTGGAGAATACTTTAGACAAAAGTGTTGATATTTTTTTAAAACATTATGTTACTCATAAATATGGAAAAAAATCAGATAATAAAGAAAATAGACCATATAAGATAATTTCTAAAAATGAAAAAGATAGAGACAAGACAAATTTGATTAATGATTTAAAATTAAAAGCAAAATATTACGATAAAATGCTTACATATTCTAACTGTAGTGATAATGAGAAAAAAATATTTATGTTCTTCAAACAGCGTAGGCAACAACAATTTAGACCAATTGTTATGGGATTAATGCACCAAAAAGATTTGGGAAATATTACTGATGAAGTATACAATGGCGCTTTAAATTATTTATATGCATTTTTTATTTGTTATAACATCATTGGTGATCAAACATCAAATAAAATCGAAGATATAGTATATGGATATTCAAATAAACTTGAAAACGATTTTGGTCCATTAACATTAAATAATATGAAACGTTCTATGGCAGAGAGAATTCCAAGTGATGTCCATATGAAGAATAGTATAAAAAATATTAAATATTCTAACAAAAAAAAGGCATATTCAGATTCTAAAAAAGCGGATAATGTTAGAGCTATATTTGAAGTTTTAGAAAGAAAAAAAGGTTTCGATGGAGAACTTTCGACTGAAAAAGTGAATATTGAACATTGCTATCCTGATTCTAAAGGTGAGGATGACGAAAAAAATTTCACTATTGGAAATTTAATGCTACTAGAAATAGAATTAAATAATAGGTGCAATGCAAAAACTTTATCTGAAAAGAAAAAAATTTATAAAGAGTCTAAACTTAAGTGCCCGCAAGAATTAGTAAATGTAATCATAAATAATGCATTTGATATTGATGAACGATCTAATAATATTGCAACTGCATTGGTGGAATATGTTCAAGAACTTTCAAACAATTAGTTTTAATTAGTTAAAATAAGTGTGAACGTAAAAGAAGATTATCAGTTGTTAATATACGAATAAGGACATATAATATAAAGTCATATTTTATGGCGCTATGGATACTCGTTATTAAACTTCCAAGTCTTATTTGGTAAAGATGCTAGGTAACTATGGATTCAAGCACAATATCAGTTACTATTCTTTCCATATAGAAGATTAGGTTTACAAACAGTCTATAAATGTCTAGAATTATATCTTGATAAATTTTGCTTCAAAGAGCATCATGATACAATTATTGATAAAGGATAATGGACTTTAGTGCAGGTAAAGAAGTGATACCAATGAATTTTAAGACAAAATAGTCTACAGCGAATGCGGTGTCTTATTTAGTAAAAAGATAGTTCACTCAACCGATAAATATAAAAGTATTAGGTATCGCTGCAATTACAAATATTCGAAAGAGCATCACTATCATACTTCTTGGTTTGATAGAAAAGAAATTGAAGATATATTCATAATTACTTATAACTTTTTAACAAACTCAAGAAAGAAGATGTTTGGAGATACTAAGGAAATATTATCTTTATTAATCGATACCTCAGTTGAAGAAATGAAGTTAAAAGAACTTCCTAATAAAGCAGAATTTGTAGTTTTAAAGCTTCGTGAATTAATCGATAGAAATAGCAAAGAAGAAATTAAGGTTCAAAAAGATTAAGAAAAGTATGATTTAGAACATCAAAAAAATCACGCAAGAAATTAATAATTTGAACTTTGAAATTACTATATAAGAACAAAAGGCTAAAGAGATAAATTCATTTATTGAGTTACCAAAAACTATACTATTAATCATAGAGAATTTAGAAATGGAAAGGAAATTATAAAATAAGACTTAATATTTTCGTATAGCCCAATCTGGTATAATCATTAATCAATTATGCAAACTTATTAAAACAAATTTGGAGATACTCTTTTTGTATCTCGTTTTTTTAGGTATTAATAAACTAATAGTTTTTAAAAACCATTCAAAAGAAATATAATTGATAGTGCTTCTTATATATTTATAAAAAAAGAGAATTAACCAAAAAATATATAACTTATTGATTGACATTTAGGTTAACTAGAAGTAAAATTAAAGTGTCCTAAAAAGTATTGATCTTTTTGGCAAGTAAGAAGGATGGGATGTGAAGAAGTATGGCTTACACAAAATATGGGGACTTTATAAGAATACAACGTGTGAAAAATCATGAAGTTATGGGTGATCTTGCAAAGGTATTAGATGCATCATTGCCATTTATGTCGGCTGTTGAAAACGGAAAAAAGAATGTACCTGATGACTGGATTAATAAAATAATTGACCATTATAATTTATCCAACGATGAATCAACAGAACTAATCATTGCGGTGGAAGAATCTAGAACTCAAGTAAAAATCAATTTATCAAATGCTAACTTAATTCAAAGGGAAGTGGCTATTCAATTTCAAAGGTCATTTGAAAAAATGGACGATGAGACCGCAAACAAAATAAAAAAACTTTTGGAAGGAAAATAATCTTATGGATTACGAAACTACGAAGACTTGTAATCGAAACGAAGCAAGATTATATGCTATGTTGTTTAGGGCAACATTTGATTTACCACAAAAAGGTCCAGTTAATCCTTTACAATTATTAGATAGTATGAGTTCTGTTGAAGGCTTTGAACACATTTCTTATGAAATCGTTTATGGAAATTCCTTACCAGGTAACGTTCCAGCAAGAGGTTATTTTACCGAAGATGGAGGATACCACATTGAAATAAAGGAAAGTGTATATAAGGGAGCATACGAAAAGGAAACCGGTGGATATTATATGCATATTCTTCATGAAATAGTTCATCCATTTGTTGATAAGTTGGGATTTAAACCTATTTTTAGTAGAGAAGTCACAAAAGACACACCAGCTTATAAAAGACTAGAGTGGATTGTGATGGCTATTGCAGGTGAAATAATGATGCCATATGAGGAAACGCAAGGATTAACGATTAAGGAATTGATGAAAAAGTACCACGTGTCAAAGTCTGCTGCAGAAAAAAGATTAACATATTAAAAGGAGAGTGAGAATATTATTGTATTTAATAAATTAATGAAAAAAACACTGACATGAATAATCACATCAGTGTAATTCCTCGAATATTGCTATCCGAAAAGTGCAAAGTTATAATAGCATCTTTTGAGGAAAAAATCAACAAATTGAGCCTAAATAATTAGAAAAAAGGTCAAAATAAAGGCTTAAATTAATGAATGACCTTGAAAGGAGTTTATAATATGAAATGTATTTATAAAGTCCCTTTTCTCATGGAGGGTTGCTATGAAGAACAAGGACTATAAAAAATTACTCAACCTAAGTTTTACAGATATTACTAGCCAAGCTTATTTTTGTGGAAAATATGATCTTCCATATGCATATTGTAAGGATGTAAATATTGATTACATTGCACTATATCCAAACCTTAATGAATATAGTAAAACTAAAAATACTGCTGTTGGATTTTATGTATTTGATTTAAAGTTTGATAATATTCGTGGATTATTTAGTGCGATTTATTATAACGATATTAAAAGACTTGATTATTTTAAAGAAAGATTTAAAGGAGTAAAATATGCGATAGCACCAGATTATTCACAGATAGGAGACATTCCACGAGTAGAAAATCTATATAGACTATTCAAAACAAGAATTGTTTCTTTGTGGTTAACCATTGAATGTGATGTCATTGTTATTCCTAATATTACTTATGCAAATGAAAATTATTTTGATGTTATGCTCGATGGCATGGAAGATTGCGAATGTGTTGCTTTTGGAGTTAAAGGCTCTATTAAAGAATTATCGCAAAGAGAATTACTCTTAAAAGCAATAAAGTATGCAGTTGATAATCTAAAAAAATTAAAGACTATCATTGTTTATAGCGTTTGCATTGATAATTCTATTATTTTTGAAATATTCCAGTATGCTATATCTAAAGGGATTAAGGTAATTATTCCTGATAATTTGCTTAGAAGCCGCAATAGGTTAAAGGAGGCTTTTAAGAATGGGTAGATATAAAAATAGTGGGCTTGCTCATGGAACGATAGGTTCTCCTCAAGGCAGCATTGAACAAAATAATTATAAGAATAAAGTTGAAGAATTGAATGAAATTCATGAAATATCAATATCAAAATTTAATAAAAATAATTTAGATTATAGTTTAAGTAAAACAAAAATTGAAAATTATATTCTTGACATAAACCACCCTAAAGGCGGTTCTAAAGCAAAATTTTTCGTTGAAACACTTGGGTATTCCAAGAATAATCCAAAGCAATTTTATGATAATTTATCTGATGCAATAGATAATAAAGTTCCAAAAAAAGTTATAAAAACAGTATATGGAATTGTATGTGAATTTCACGAAAAAATTAAAGGAATTAATGGTAAATATGTTTATGCTAATATCATTGCTTCAGTTCAAAAAGATAATGATAAATGCAAATATAGGATTATAACTGTATATCCAGATAAAAAGGAGCAAAGATAATATGAAATTATACACAACTGTTAAATTAAAAGAAAAAATTGGTGATTATCCAGCAGGTTCACAGGGAATAATTATCGAAATTTATAATAAAACAATATGTTATGTTGAAATTTTTGATGAAAATGGTGATACTATAGGCGTTTTGTATGATGTCCCAATCGAAAAATTAGAGGCTGCAAAATAAGCTTTATTCATTTTGCTATAGGTTATTAAGAATTATGTACGAACTGTACGAAAAATTTATTAGGTGTACGAATTGTATTAAATCCATTGTCTTAATACATTTTATTTTAGAATTTAGCTGATACTACAAGTATCAGTTTTTTTATTTTTGTGCCAATTTAAGTCACTTTTTTCAATTATAAACGTTTTACAGGTGCATTTTTGTTGATTTTTAAAGCACATGCGTTATACATAATAAATGGGTTGATGGAAATGAACTATGATAACTGTGTTTTCAAATAGAATAGTAATACTTTCTAGATGAACTATTGCACTAGCACAAACAATTGAAGGATTTTATTTAGGTGAATCGGTTCCAGTTAACGAAAAAATATCTGACATCTTTGCTCAATTAAGAATTAGAGATAAATCTGGCAGAGGAGTTCCTAAAATCATAGAGAATTATTCAAAGAACGCCTTTGAGTTTTGAGAAAATTCCATTGTTGTAACTATACTATTTAATGCAAATAGAAAAATTGGTAATAAAGTTGGTAATAAAGTTGGCAATAATGGGTATATTACAAGAAAATATGTATTGAATTCTACTAGAGAAAAAATATTATTTGAAATGAGACACAATCCTAATGTAACTAAGGCTGAATTAACGATTACAATCGGAATTAGCGATACTGCTATAGACAACAACATTAGATATTTAAGAAAAAGTGGCTAAAAAATATAAAAAAATTTCAACTACCAGATAAGAATATTTTTATATAGATATGGTTGTCACAAAAATTGAGACAACCACAAAATATTGTTATGATTAGTTTTTTACTTTTTGAATTAGAGTTATTTTAAATAATAAATAGAAATAAAAATAGTTATGAATATTTCAATATAGCCTTAAATACGCATTGACTATATTATTTTATATAATTAAAATTAAATTGAGGTGTTCTTTATGTACAAGCAAAAACGTCTAATTGGTTTACTTATAATATTGCTTTTATGTTTAAGCTCTTGCATTTCTAAAAGAACAAATATTATTGTTTCAGGTCATTTTACAGGAGTAGATTCTCACAATGAGTCAATATCATGTGATTTATTGATTAAACAATTGTCTAAAGAAGAATATTTAGAACAAGATGGCAAAAATGTAATTAAAGATGCTATTAATGGCAATTATTATTCAATTGTATTTACTATTGATCATATAGAAAATGGTAAAAAGCAAATTGACTTTTTGAATTTTAAAGATGCATATGATAGTGCTAATGGGACGCCTATTAGTTATGTTGATGATAACAATTGTTGGTTAACTCCATATTCATCGATGAATAATGAAATAATGCCATTAAAGGATTGCTATTATTCTATTCATATTAACATTGAAGATTTTGAATTATTTACATATTTATATTATATGGAAGACTAATCCATTATATTAATACAAATTTGTATTTAAGTCCTAATAAAACATTATTAGGACTTTTTTTAAGAGTCAAAAACTTCATTGATTTACTAAGTCGATATTTACTTTATTGCTGACATTGTGTTTATAAAATATGATATAATTTAAATATTAAATACACTTTGCAAGTGTTACTTGACAAAGTTCAAATTTCATTTGGTTGATGTTAAAAATTAATTTAATTATCATAGGTATGAGGTGATTACATGAGTCTTGGAAACAAAATATATGAACATAGGAAAAAAATTGGAATGTCACAAGAAGAATTGGGGTTTAAACTTAATGTAACTCGACAAAGTGTGAGTTTATGGGAGAATGATCAAGCACAACCATCTATCGACAATTTAAAAAAATTAGCAGAGATATTTAATGTTTCAATTGATGAATTATGTGGTAGTACTATTATTTCTACTAAAGAAAATAATGATGATAATTCAGAACCACTCGTTAAGGCATCAGTTGTTTATACTGAAGATCTTTATCAAAAGATGTATAGGTTATATTACAAAAAACGCTTTGTAGTGATTATTATTGCAATTATCATAAGTATACTTTTTTTATTGGATATTATATTATCAAATTCAAATAAAGAATTTATTATAATTCCTTTATTATTTATTATCATTTTTGTTAGTGCTTTATTAGGAATACATAAACAGATTTATAAACAAGTTCAAAGTGGTATTAATTTAAATCCTAATTTAAATGTTAATTATTTATTTTATTCTGATCATTTTATTTTAGAAAGCACTTCTGATAACTCTAGAGCAACGTATAATAAAAGATATGATCAAATAAAAACTAGATTTCAAGATGAAAATTATATTTATTTATTGTTCGATGTTTTTTTTACAATAATAGATAAAAGAACATGCAATCAGAAAATTGATTTGTTATTACAGCTATTATATCTAAAGAAAGAAGATAATATTAATAAAAAAGTAAAAAAACTGCTTATGATATTTTTTATTCTATCAATAGTATCAATATTTATAGCGTTAATGGTAGTTGCTATTTCAATATCACTTTCGCCATTACCTGAATTTCCTTTAGTTATGGTTGAACATATGTGGAAGTTTTTCCTTGTTATACCACTACCTATTACTTCAGTTATATTAGGAGTGGTTTATTATAAAAAGGGATATAAATGCAAGAAAAATATAATAGCTGGAGTAATTATGACTTTTATATTATGTATATATGGTTCTTTTAGTAGTGTTTTTGCTTCTAAAATAAGTCATAATCCATGTTATATAGATGATATATCTAATATGATAAACTTTAATATTCCAACAGATGGATATGTATCCGTTTATAAAGATTACAACCATACTGGTGGTATTTTAGCAATGGTAAAAATTGAAAAGAATGGAGATTTATTTTTGTTAGCGATAGAGAAGAATAAAAACTGGAAAGAAGATTCTTCATTTATTCCTTCAAATACAATTGATTTATACTTGTTTACTTTAACATCAAATTATGATTACTTTATGGTTTATAATACAAGAACAAATGATTATAATTTAAACTTTGATAATAATATAATTTATTTTGCTTATGATGTAGAGACAAATGTTTTATTAATTTATTCATATTAATATTGAAGATTTTAAATTGTTTGCTTATGGGTATTATATGGAAGACTAATGCATTAATTGTTTTGTTTGTAAAAACAATATGAAATTGTACCATAATATTTATTTAAAGAAATAAAGTTTTATAATAAGAATTTGTAATCTTTTTATAGCAATTATTAATTGAAATAATGAGTAATTGAGCATAATAAAAATCGCAAAAAACTGGAACGAGTTATAAAATTGCGAAAAGAAATTTTCTTTACGATTGAAGTAAATTCATCAAATGGTGGAAAAATGTATAAAGAAAGCATAACGAATATATTTAAAGAAAGAGTGATTGAAGTGAAAGAATTTAAAGCCGAAAACGATGCTAATAGTAAAGTTGAATCAATAATTTATGAGGCTATGAATATTTATGTATCTAGATTAATGACTGGATATTTTGAATTGGGATTAGAAGCTACTTTTCAGTTGCATTTTTCTAGGATTCTTGAAGATTTATTATTAGTAAATACAGTACAAGAGAATGAAAGATATCAAGTGCTTTTAGAAAAAAATTTGCCTCTTGATGATAATAAAAATTATGTTGATATCGTAATTAAACACAAAATTGACAATCAAGAATATTTATATTTAATAGAACTTAAATACAAAAAAATTACTGATAGTGCTACTGATTTAGGAAATATTATGTCATATATTGATATGTTTAATCTAGAATGTCATAAGAAAACGAATACTGTCAAAGGTTGTTATTTTATTTTTTTAACAGATCTGCAAACTTATGTTAATGAACCAAAAAAAGGCACAAGAACTGAAGTACCAATGCATGATAATTACACAATTAAAAAAGATAAAACCTATAATGTTCAAAACGAATCAGCAAAAAAAGCAATGGGAAGATTCCTTCAAAATGGATTTACGTTTAGTTCTAACCATAAAATCGAATACACACATTTTAAAATAGATGAAAAAGACTATTGGTATTTTATTGAAAAAATTTGATATCTATATAGAGAATTACATTTGTTTCTAAATTATATTTTGAAAAGATAAAATGAAGTTTTAAATTAATATAAACAAAATTAGAGCAGAAATGCTCTTTTTTGTTATTTGAAATTAATTCTATGATTATTAGACAATACGAACTTTTATATATAATTAAAAAGATGATATTTTGTTTGTTAACAATCTACATCATCATATTGAAAACTACATCATAATTATGTATAATGATGTATATAGGCGGTGGTTAATGTGAAAATATTTGATTATACAAGTATAGCAAATAATTTTTTGAATCATGATTGTATAAAAACATTATCGTTAATTCATGAATTTAAAGGTAAACAAAATTTATATATAAATGCTTATAAAGATGAATTAGAAACTTTGCTAGACGTAGCATTTATACAAAGTGTTGGTGCTTCAAATAGAATTGAAGGAATTTTTACTAGTGATAAGCGTTTAGAAGAATTAGTTAAAGAAAATGTTGCTCCTAATAATAGAGATGACAAAGAAATATCTGGATATAGGGAAGTTTTAAAATTAATACATGAAAATTATGATTATATAGATTTAACTCCAAACTACATAAAAGAACTGCATAAAAGATTATATTCTTTTAGTGATTCATCTATTGGAGGTAAATATAAATGTTCTGATAATTTGATTGTTGAAAAAGATCAATTTGGAAAAGAAAAAATAAGATTTAGACCTATGCCATCATACTTGACGGCTGATGCTATGATAAATGTTTGTGAAGCATTTAATAAATCTTGGAATGAGAATAAAATTGATAAATTATTATTGATTCCAATGTTTATATTAGATTTTTTATGTATACATCCGTTTGATGATGGAAATGGAAGAATGTCAAGACTACTTACACTATTGCTTTTATATAAGGCAGGATATATAGTTGGAAAATATATAAGTATAGAAATGTTAATTGAAAAAACAAAAGAAGAATATTATTTGGCATTAAAGCAAAGTTCAGAAAATTGGTATGATAATAATTCTAATTATTCATTTTTCGTTGAATATTTCTTAAGCATATTGATTAAGTCATATAATGAGTTTGAAAATAGAGTAGAATATTTGGCTGATAAAAAAATAAATAAATCTGAAAAAATAAAAAAATATATTGATGAGCATATTGGATCTTTTAATAAAAAAGACATAATTAATTTTTTCCCAAATATATCCAAAATAACAATTGAAAGAACACTTAATGAATTATTAAAAAGTAATTATATTCGTAAAATTGGTTCTGGACCAACAACTAAGTATGTAAAAGAATAATTTATCTATATCATTTATATGATTTTTGATGTATATATTTAAATGATGATGTAGATAGATAAAGGATTTTAAATGAATAAATTGCTAGATGCAAATAAATTAAATATTATTATTTAGTTAACTATTAAGATATAGTTATAACTTCAATTAATTTAGATAAAGATATTGATCATGAACCATATAAGCACTACTTAGCAAGAAATTTAAAACCTAGTATAGTTTTTGAGGTTATTGAATGAAAATGTCAAGGTAAGCGCATGGTTATGCTTAAAATTCCTTAATCAAAATCAGTGAAACTAAATACAAATATTATTTATCTATATTATAAACGTCTATATTATTTCAAAAATGTAATATATTTGACTTTATTAGTAAAAATACATTAAATACGAAGAAAATATTTTTTGATAAAATCAATCAAAATAAAAAATATAAAATCTTATATTAAAAGAGGTAATGTTTATGATAATTGGATTAGCATCATATAAATTTATAAATAATGATATACAATATAATATTAGTCAAATAGAAAAAGCTATTAATGAATGTAATGGTAAAATCGATTTACTATGTTTTGGAGAAACCTTTTTACAAGGTTTTGATTCTTTAACTTGGGAGTATGAAAAAGATAAAGAAATCGCGGTATCAAAGGATTCTATAACTATACAAATAATCAAAAATCTATCGATTAAATATAATATAGATATTGCATTTGGTTATATTGAAATTGAAGATGAAAAATTATATTCATCTTACGCTGTTATTGTTAAAGGTGAATTAGTTGCAAATTATAGAAGAATAACTAAAAATTGGAAAGAATATTCTATAACTGACGAACATTACCAAGAAGGAAAACAAATTACAACTTTTGAATATAAGAATCAAAATCTATCAATTGCGTTATGTGGTGATTTATGGATTTGTCCTGAAAAGTTTAAGACTAATAATTTATTGCTATGGCCTATTTATGTAAATTTCACTATTGATGAATGGAAAATTGAAGAACAAAAATATGCTAAACAAGCCCAAAAGGTTTCTAATAATGTTTTTATGGTTAATTCATTAAGTGAAGAACCAACTAGTTATGGTGGATCATTTTATTTTAAGAATGGAAGAATAGAACAAAAACTAGATTATGAGATTGAAAAAGTTTTATTGGTAGAAGCTTAAAAAAATTATTAAAAGATCAATTTAATTGGGCTTTTTTTATATACTTTATATTGTTCTTTATAAGATAACTGTTAAAGTAAATTACAGCAAAAAATAATTTAAAATTATTATTATAATATATGTTAATTATTTTATATTTATTGATTTTACTCTCATTTTATTATATATTTTACGAGAAAGTAGTTAAATTTGAGATAGTTTGATTATGGTAAGTTAAAAGATAAAACGCGGAATAATGCGATTCTTATTAAGGTTGCTAATATTCATGAAGCTAAAGGAAGACAAGAATTATATCTATCTCAAAAAGAAGATGAATTAAGTAGATTAGTAGAAATTACTAAAACACAAAGTACTAAAGCAAGTAATGCAATAGAAGGAATTAGAACAACTGATGCTCGATTAAAGAAGCTTGTAAACGAGAAAATTACACCAAAAAATAGAGATGAAAAAGAAATAGCAGGATATCGTGATGCTTTAGCAATCATTCATAATAGTTTTGAATATATTCCTTTAACTCCTAATTATATTATGCAACTTCATTCAATTTTATATTCGTATAATGGTGAAGTTAATTATAGTGGTAAATATAAGAATGTTCAAAATTATATAAGCGGGAGTGATGAAAATGGAAAACATTTTACGATTTTTACTCCACTTTCACCATTTGAAACACCATTAGCAATGCAAAACTTGTGTGATGAATATAATAAAGCAATTGAAAGAAAAAATGTTGATCCTCTTATTTTGATTCCTATTTTTATACATGATTTTTTGTGTATTCATCCATTTAATGATGGTAATGGTAGAATGTCGATACTACTTATGACTTTGCTTTTATATAGAGCAGGATATTATGTAGGTAAATATATATCGTTGGATGATAAAATATTTAATATAAAAGATTTATATTATGATGCTTTGTTTGATTCACAAAGAGGATGGTATGAAGGTAGCAATGATTATACTCCTTTTATAAAACATATACTAAGTATTATTGAAATGGCTTGTCATGACTTTGAAAATAGAGTACAATTAATATCTAAAAAATTATCAGCATATGAGATGGTTGAAAGTGCAATTAAACAAAAACTTGGTAAAGTTACTAAATCTGATGTTGCTGAATTATGCTCAAGTTTATCAATTAGCGCTATTGAAAAAGCTATAGCCAAAATGGTTGAAGAAGGAAAATTAGAAAAACAATGTTTAGGTAAAACTACCTATTATATAGTTAAATTATAATAATTTTATTATTGTTAAAGAAATTTAATTAACGAGAAAGTAAAGCATCTATTTAAAATAAGTGCCTTTTTCTTTACTTTAAAATTAAATTAAAAGTGCTAGTTGGTCAATTTTAATATTTTATAAAATTATTGATAATTCTCAAAAAAAGAGAGAAATTCTAGGTTATTACTGATGATATTTAATATTTCTTCTAGTACAATAAAATTAGAAAGGAAATATGAGATTTAGGAAAGGGGATAAGTAATATGTTATTGAGTGAACAAATTGCATCTAAAAGAAAAAGTTTAAATTTATCACAAAAAGATCTAGCTGAAAAATTAAATGTAACCGATAAGACGATATCTCGTTGGGAACGTGGTACTTCAACTCCAGATATTGTAATGTTAAAAAGACTTTCTGAAGTAATTGATCTAGATTTAAATGAAGTATTTTCTAATATAGATACTTCAACTAATAATCGAGAAATAAATTATGAAACAATAAAAAAATTTAGAATTGGTTATGTAATGTCGACATTGTTTATGCTAATAGCAGCAATTTTATTTGAAATTATAAAGAATGGTAATTACGCAGAGTGTGACCAATTTGAAAAAGTTTTATTAGTTATATATTTTGTCATTTCTTCACTAATGATAATAGCGGGAATTGTAATTTATATAACTGATATTGTTGGGTACTTGTCAAAATCTAAGGTAAGTAGATTAAGAAGAGAATATAATCGAGAAATGGCTATTTCTGTTTTTGTTTTCTCTATTTCTTGTTTATGTGTTGTTATTAGTTTATTAGTATAGATAGTGAGGTGGAGATAATATGAAAAATATGCTAATCATTTCATTAATTGCATCGCTTTTTTTACAGGCAAATATTGCTGATAATTCTTTTGATATAATTCAAAAAGAAGAGTTATTACTAAATAAAGCAGAAAAAAATATTTTAATGCAGGTAGCACAAAATTTTTCAATAACTGAAGAAAAAAACTATTTTTATAAAAATAATGGATTAGTTGTTTATGGGAATTATGGTAATTTGCAAAAAGAGCAAATTAATGAGCAAATTAATCAAGGAAATACAGTATTAACATATGATTATTATTTAGAGGATAATTTAGGAGAAAATATTTTTGATCTTAATAGCGCAGTTATGTATTCAAATGTTAATGGAAAAAGAGTTGACATTATTAATGCGCAATCGCTTCCTTTTGATGATTTTAAAAATGTTATTCATGATTTTTATATTGAGAAGACATTTTTGAAATTGTCTAGATTTAATGCGGATGTCAATAATGAATTATTTGAGCCTTTGTATTCAGGATCTTTAAGAGAAGTAAAAAAACCTTATGGATATTTAGATGTAATATATAATGTAAAAAAATATAGAGCTAATGAAACAAGTAGTTTGTATTTGGTTGAGTCAAAAGCAAGTTTTACTCCTGGAAAAATGGCAAAAGATAATGGGGATAGTACTTATGGTAATTGGCATAATTATTCGGGATATTTTCATGTACAAAGTTTTCAAGCTGTTAATGAAATTAACCAAGAAACGATTCGAAAAGGTGGAATTCCTAAGTTTAAAGATGCTTATCCGGAAAATTCACCAGGAATGATTACAATATCTTCATCATATAATGTTGGTTTAACATTAGGGTATTCATTTACTAATGGTTTTAGTTTAAATAACATTTCTGCAAGTGAAGATAAAAGCATGGGACTAAATATATCATATGGATATAATAAAGCATATACGACTTCTGAACCAGCACTATCTACACAAAGAAGTTCAATCGATTCAAGTATATACCAATGGACTTATACTTATGCTGATCCTAGAAATGAAACAAACCACTTAAATACTGGTTATATATTTGAAATGAATAATAAGAATCACGATTTATTCGAAGGAGATTTTTCCCTAAAGTATAGTTATAAAATGACAGTAAGTGATAAAGGTTTATGGATTTTTGAAAAAGTTAGAAGTTTTGAAGCTACTAAACAAATAGATTTTTATTAAAATTTGTATAAAATATGTTATTTCGACAACAAATCATACAATCTTATTAATAAAATTTATTATTTTTGAACGTATAAAATTATATGAAATTAATAGATAAAAATATTAAACAAATGAAATTCAAAATTAAATTAATATGGAGAAAACTATGAATGTAGTAAACAGTAAATTAATAAAATCACTAGCTTTTGAAAAAATAGTTATAGAAGTAATAAGATTAAAAAATCCTCATATACAAAATAATTGTTATTATGCTGGAGGTGATATTAATCTTGATAAAGAAATAGAATATTTTAATAGATATGGTAGTCGCTTTCAATATGATATTATTGCAAGAAATCAACTCGATTTAAGTGCATTTGGTAAAGAAATTATTAAAGCCCCAAAAATAGTTGTAGAAATAAAAGCAGATCGATCACCTATTGATACACTTTTACGATTTGTAGAAAGAGCAGAAAAACTATTTGATGTAATAGTTTTTATTATTAATACTTCACCTAAAGAAATTTATACAAAAGTAAAAAGTAATCGGGCTAGAATATACTTTTTGTATTATGAAGATTTAATTAATGATATAATTATAAGAGAATTTCTTCATAGTCTTGATGATTATATTTCTAAAAAAGATAATTTGTTAATATCTGATAATTATTCATTTTTAAATGATAAGATAAAGAAAAATCTTTCTTTTGCTTTAGGAGCAGGATGTTCAAGAAAATCAAAAATTAGTGATTGGAATACTCTAAGTGAATCATTAGGATATGAACTTTTATATGATATAGTCGATACGAAAGAATCTGCATTTAAGAATAAAGTTATCACTGATGCACTAAATAACAGTATATTTTCATGTTATGATAAAACATCAGCTTTGGACGCAATTTATAATAGTTATATAAAATTACCTTCTATAGGTAGGCGAGACTATTGGCTTGCAATAAAAAGAGTATTGTATATGAATTACGATAGTCCAAACGATGCAAGACAGCCATTAGTAGATGAAATTGTAAAGTGCATTTCAAGAAATAAAATTAGTGAAATAATTAATTATAATTTTGATTCAGTAATTGAACAAAATATTAACTCATCGTATAAATCTAAATCGAATGAAATAAAAAATAGCACAACAAATCTGAATAATTGTGCTATCTACCATGTACATGGATATATTCCATATGATTATGATGGAAAAACAGATGTGAATAATTTTATTTTTACTGATAAAGAATATTACGATAATATGATGGATGAAAATAGTTTCACAAATAAGACACAAACAAATATTTTTTTGAATAGAAATGTTATATTTGTAGGTGTTTCATTTACAGATTCAAATATGAAAGAAATTCTTAGAAGAAGAGTAGCAAGAGGAGAAAATTCAAATCTTATTTTTGCTTTCTTAAAATTGCCTAATTTTGATTTTAACGGGACAAATAATCAATTGATGGAAAATAAATATAAATTGATACAACAATGTTATTTTGACACATTGGGTGTTAAAATATTGTGGGTACATAACTATGATGAAATTCCGAATAAAATTGCACAATTATAGGTGATTTAAATGTGTATAATTAAAAATTACTAACAATCATTTTCTAAAAGATTATATACATATTTACTAAGTAAAAATTAGAAATATTATTTTAAAATATAACAATGGGTTAATTTTCTTATCAAAATAGATTATTAGATAGATGTTTGTGGTAGACAATAAAGGAGTAAAAGAATGAATTATAAAGGATTAAGAGATCGTCATTTAAATATTTTTTGCTTGTATGGCATTGATAATCTAGAGAACAACATTACTAAAGCATTAATTAATACGCTTGATTCCTTACCTTTAAATGCACAAAAAGAATTATTTAAAATCGTTTTAAAAGATGTCGATGATGAATTAATAGAAGGAGAGGTTAAAACATCATTTTATTTACAGAAAAAACCTAATGACGAGATTATTAATAGAGTTCCAGTTAAAAACCGTTATTTAATTGGGATTTCACCAACTGGTAAATGTTGGGGATATAATTCTCAAGATGTACATGATGCAAAAAGATTAAGAGATGAAATTCGAAAAGAAGTTGAATTAGATAAAGCTTTAAGTGATGAGAAACAAGAAGAAATTGTTGAAAAAACTGTTAGAGACATATTAAGCATACGAGAAAGAAATGATTCTATACCTGATGCATGGATTTTGATTGAGTTTGCCAATAATAATTATTTAATTATAATTGAAAATAAATTATACAATTTAGATCCAAATCAAATTAATAATCATATTGAAAAAAGTTTAGGACAAAAACACGAGAAGAATAAGCCAATATATATTGAATATAATAAAATAATTGAAAAGATGAGAACTTTAAATACTTACCTCAGTAATCAATTTGTTGAATATATGATGATATTAGGGTATGCAAAAGTTCCTTCAATTATTGATATATGCGATGCTGATGAAACAATAAGAAAAGATTTAATGATTAAAAAAGGTTTTGAAATAATGAATGACCTTTTTGGCAGCGATTGTGATTATCGAGATAAAAATACTATAAGGAAAAAACTAAATAAAGGTAGAATATTACAAGAAATTAATTTATGTTTTTCTAAAGTGACTAGAATTAATGTATATGAAAAAGATGAAGATTTATATATATACTTTTCATTAGCCTTAGCACCAACAATGAACTTAGCAAAAAAACTTTATAGAAATAATATTGAAATACCATTAAAATTTAAAGATAACCATTTTGGATTACCAAAATGTTCTTTACATTTTCAAAATACATGGGGTAAAAATATTAAAGGAAGCTATGTTGAAGAAAATTTAAGTTGGCCTATAGAGGATTATATCAATTTTTGGAAAGATAATTTAAATGATTTAAAACCGAAATCGCTTCAAGAACTAAATGAATTTGTTGAAAAGTTACACAACAAAGGAATATATTTACAGAATGAAAAGAATTTTAAAAGTAGTAAAACATATATTGTTCCAGAAATAATTTATACTGTTAAATGGTATTTAGGTGAAATTAGAAACATGAGAAATGATGATGAATTAAAACAATCAATTAAAAAAGCCTTATCAGAATTTTTGAAAAAATGCAATATGATTGTTTGATTATTATCAAATAAATAATGAAAAATGCACTTATTAATAGTGCATTTTTTAAGTTTTAATCAATTAAAATTTATGATAGTATTAATATAAAGTTATTAGTTTAAAATAATCTTTATAAATCTTTATAAATCTATATCATTTTATGGATAAAAGGAGGGAAAAATAATGGAATTATTAATCGAAAAAGTTAAAGAAGAAGATGCTTTTGAACTTCTTGAATTTTTAAAAATTGTTGGTGGAGAAAGTGATAATTTAACTTTTGGTAAAGAAGGGATTCCATTAAGCATTGAAGAAGAAAAAACATTTTTAAGATCAATTAAAGATTCTACTTCTAATGCAATGTTTATTGCAAGAATCAACAATGAAATAGTTGGTAATACAACATTTAATTGTTCAAAAAATAATCGTTTGAAGCATCATGGTAGTATTGCAATTTCGGTTAAGAAAAAGATGTGGAATCAAAAGGTGGGAACAAAATTAATGAGTACTATTTTAGATTTTGCAAAAAATGTTGCAGGTGTTGAAATTGTATTTTTAGAGGTTAGAAGTGATAATGTTAATGCTATTAAACTTTATCAAAAGTTTGGTTTTGTTAAAACAGGTGTATATCCAGGATATTTAAAAGTGAATGATCAATTATTTGATGTTGATTTAATGTGTTTAAAGTTTAATTAAAGAAAGGAAAATAATATGAATATTGAAGAGAAAATTAATTATTTGGTTGATAAGTGGTCTAAGAAATTACGTCTTGTTCCATTTTGGGATATTAAAATAGAAATTGTTCATCAAAAAGACTTAAATAAAACCGGTGATTTTAAAATTGATTGTGAAGATCATAAAGTAATTTTTATTTTTAATCAATGTGGTAGTGATTTTAGTCATCTTGAAGAAACGATTGTTCATGAATTGCTTCACTTAAAATTATATCCTTTAGATCAAACAACTGAGAGTTTAATTGAAGCTAATTTTGAAAAAGATTCATCAGGTTATAATTTTGCCTATATTACTTTTATGAAGACTTTAGAACAAACGGTTGAAGAGCTTACTAAATGTTTTCTTTTTGAATTTGGTGAAGATAAAGAGTTATCTTTTGGAAGATGTAATAAGAAAAAATCTTTTAATGAACTTTTTGATGGTTTAAAAAATCTTGAATAATTTTTTTAGAGTGATTATATATTTTTTGATATATTTATTGATTTTATTTATAAATTATTATTAAATATATTATGTAAACATATATGGTAGAAAGAGGGGGGCTATTATGTTAAATAAATTTTTAGTATCATCATTTGTTTTCTTAATTTGTGGTTCAATTATTTTATCTGGAGTACCTACTGCAAAAATTTTTACTGGATCAGAATTTAATTTTGTTGACGTCATTGTGATTATTGGTTTTTTATTTTTAATAGTAGGCATCACTATGTTTTTAGTATCATTATTTAAACAAAAGAAATAATATATTTAATTTTACAAAGGTTCTTATTAAAGAGCCTTTTTAATTAATTTATCTTTTATTAAATATGATTATCGTACCTAAATGGGTATCATAAAATAAAAAATAATAATTAGTCAATTTGTATATATCATTTAGAAAAAATATTTTTCGTATAATATTATTGAATATTCAATAATAAAAAAATTATTAAAAGCATATTGATAAAAAAGTGTTGACAAGATTATAAAACAAGAGTAAAAAGTAAGAGGAAGGCTTATTGCTAGAAAGGAGATTAATATTATGGATAGTTATGTGAGTAGTATGATGTTAATTAAAATTCAAAGCAATAGGTGGATCTTTTTAACTTAAAAAGATTTTTTTGGTGCTGCTTAAATATATCGCATTTACACCGTTGCTTTGAGCGACGGTTTTTTTTATTGCGTTAAATTTAAGGAGGTGAGCGATATGGACATAGGAAAAAGTATAGGAACAAAAGATAATCATCCGAGTATATGTAGACAATTTAAGGTAGTCATCCTATGTTTATATCGTTTTATAGGTTGATTGTTTTTTGTACCTTTATTCATATTTTTATAAAGGAGGTACAATAAAATGAAAAAGATTTTAAATAACAAAAAAGATAATGAATTAAAAAAGAATCAATATTTAAAAGATGTTGCCACTAAGGAAATTGATGATACTTTATTAAAAACACATTCTTCTTTAGATGGCTTAAATCAAGAAATAGTTAACAATAATCGTCTTGAATTCGGGGAAAATGTTATCGTTACTAAGAAGAAAAAAACAGTTTTGAAACGTATTTTTGAATCTTATATTAATCCTTTTACTGCCATTTTACTTTTTTTAGCGATTATTTCTTTATTTACTGATGTAATTTTAGTAAGTAAGGAGGAACAAAGTTTTGTCACCATTATTATTATTGTTACCATGGTTATTGTTTCAGGGACATTAAAATTTATTCAAGATAGCCGTAGTTCAAGTTCGGCAGCTAAACTTGCCAAAATGGTTAAAACGACGACTAGAGTAAAAAGAGATGGAAGAGAAAAAGAAATCCCATTAGAAGAAGTCGTTGTAGGCGATATTATTGTTTTATCTTCGGGAGATATGATTCCTGCTGACTTACGTCTTTTTAAGACCAAAGACTTATTTATTTCGCAATCATCTTTAACGGGTGAAAGTGAGCCAATTGAAAAGTATTCAGTAAATGAAAAGGAAGACAAAGTAGTAACTGAATATAATAATTTAGCCTTTATGGGAAGTAATGTTATTTCTGGTTTTGGTATGGGGATAGTAATAAGTACGGGATCAAATACTTTATTTGGAACAATTGTTAAAGGATTGGATGATAAAAAAATTAAAACCACTTTTGAAAAAGGAATTTCAAAAGTTTCAATGTTATTAATTCGTTTTATGTTAGTTATGGTTCCATTTGTCTTTTTGATTAATGGAATTAGTAAAGGCGATTGGCTTGATGCCTTATTATTTGCGGTTTCAATTGCGGTTGGTTTAACTCCTGAAATGTTACCAATGATTGTTACGACTAATTTAGCTAAAGGCTCAATTGTTATGAGCAAGAAAAAAGTTATTGTTAAAAACTTGAATGCTATTCAAAATTTAGGAGCAATTGATATTTTATGTACTGATAAAACTGGAACTTTAACGAAAGATGATGTTTTATTAGAAAAACATATGGATGTTCACGGTAATGAAGATAATCGCGTTTTAAGACATGCATGGTTAAATAGTTTCTATCAAACCGGATTGAAAAATTTAATTGATAAAGCTATTATTTGCCGTTTTTATGATATATATGGAAGTAAATTTCGTAAAGACTATCAAAAAGTTGATGAAATCCCATTTGATTTTAATCGTCGTCGTATGAGTGTAGTTGTTCAAAGTCAAAATTGTAAAAAACAATTGATTACCAAAGGGGCTGTTGAAGAAATGCTAAAATGTTCTTCTTTTGTTGAGTATGATGGAAAGGTAGAACCATTAACTGAAGACTTAAAGGCTTTTGTTTTAACTAACGCTAATAAATTAAATGAAGAAGGCTACCGAGTAATTGCAGTCGCACAAAAAGATGTAACAACAAAAGAAGATAATTATTCAATAAGTGATGAAAGTGAAATGGTTTTAATTGGGTACTTAGCTTTTCTTGATCCACCTAAAGATTCAACTGCTAACGCTTTAAAAGGATTAAATGAATATGGTGTTAGTGTTAAAATTTTAACTGGCGATAATGAAAAGGTAACAAGAAGTATTTGTAAAAAAGTCGGTATTGATAATTTAACCATTTTATTAGGATCACAAATTGCTCAAATGGATGATGAAACCTTAAAAGTTGAAGTCGAAAAAACAAATATTTTTGCTAAGATTACTCCTTCACAAAAAGCTCGTATCATTCTTGCTTTGAAAGCTAATGGTCACAGTGTAGGCTATATGGGAGATGGCATAAATGATGCTAATGCAATGAAAGTTAGTGATGTCGCTATCTCTGTTGATACAGCAGTTGATGTTGCTAAAGAAACCGCTAATGTTATTCTTTTAGAAAAAGATTTAAATGTTTTAAAAGATGGTATTATTGAAGGAAGAAAAACTTATGCTAATACCATTAAATATATTAAAATGACGGCATCAAGTAATTTTGGTAATATGTTTTCTGTTTTAATTGCAAGTGCCTTTTTACCATTTTTACCAATGATGTCAATTCAATTAATTTTACTAAACTTAATATATGATATTTCATGTATTGCAACCCCATTTGATAATGTAGACCAAGAGTTTATTAAAATACCTCGTAAATGGGATGCATCGAGTTTATCAAAATTTATGATTTGGTTTGGACCAACTAGTTCAATTTTTGATATTGTAACATACATTGTTATGTTTTATGTTATTTGTCCTTTAATGGTTGGAGTTCAATATAGAAATATTACTAGTGTAGAGCAACAACAATTTTTTATCGCTGTTTTTCAAACGGGATGGTTTATTGAATCAATGTGGACCCAAACTTTAGTTATTCATATGATTAGAACTCCTAAAATTCCATTTATTCAATCACGAGCAAGTACAATTGTTTTTGCTTTAACTTTTTCAGGAATTGCTTTATTAACAATTATTCCATTTACTCCATTTGGTAAATTATTAGGATTAACAGCATTAAATCCTCTATATTTTATCGCTTTATTATTAATTGTTTTATCATATATTGTATTAGTAACTATTGTTAAAAAACTTTATGTAAGAAAGTATCATGAATTATTATGATCATTGAGTATAAAAATTATGGTTATTATCAATATATGGTAGTAGTAAAGAAAAAACGAAAATTAATTTATATTTTTACTAAATTTGGGATAACGTTAGTCACTTTATGTTAAAAGGTTAATGAAAAATTAACCTTTTTATGTTGCAAAAATAATGTTATTTTCTCTTATTTATTATATACTTATAATGCTTAGATAATTAGGGGGGATTAGATGTCAATATTATATTCAAATAATCGTTTAAAATATCTAAAAACGATTAATTATCCCGAAATTAATATCGATCAAGATCAAATGACATTTCTTGTTGGTAAAAGTGGTAGTGGCAAAAGTACATATTTAAAACTATTAAATCGCACATTATTAACTAAAGAAGGGATTATTGAATTTAATGGAAAAAATATCAATGATTTAGATGTTCTTTCATATCGTAAGGAAGTTTTACTTGTACCACAAGAATTATTTTTAATAAATGGAACAATTAGAGATAATTTTTATTTTTATTATAATGCTCGTAAAGAAAAACATTTAAATGATGAACAAATAAAAAAATTTTTATCAATTTGTGTGGCAAACTTTTCATTAGATACCGATTGTCGAAATTTATCGGGTGGCGAACGTCAAAGAGTATTTATTGCTATTTTTATTTCACTAGCTAAGAGTGTTATTTTGTTAGATGAACCAACATCAGCATTAGATGAAAAAACATCTTTAGAATTATTAACTAATTTAAAAAAATATTTTCATGATCATCAAATTACCTCACTAATTGTTTCCCATAATGATTATCTAGTAAAACAATTTGCTGATAGAATTATTAAAATAGGGGAATAGAACTATGGATGGAGTAATAAAAATTCAATTATGGCAATTTTTAATTGTCTATCTTCTTTTATTAGTTGTTTTATTGATAATGAAAATATGTCATGTTGATAAAGCAAAACAATTAATTGTAGCAAGTATTAAAATGACTATTCAACTTGTTTTAGCTGGTTATATTTTAGCGTATATTTTTGATAATCCTCATCCACTTTTTGTTATTTTGTATATCGTTTTAATGATTAGTTTTACTATTTATCGTGTATTATCAAAAAACAAAGAATTAAATAAAAAATTTAAAATAGTTGTTGCCGTATCAATTATTTTTTCGGGTTTAAGTATTATTATCTTCTTTATTGGGGTAGTAGTTGGAGTTAGTTTATTTAATCCGCAATATGTTATACCAATCTCGGGTATGGTAATCGGAAATACGATGACTGGTGTTTCATTAGGATTAAAAACATTTAAGGAAAGTATTAAAGACCAACGATCAAAAATTAATGCCTTAATGTGCCTTGGGGCTGATCCTAAAGATATTTTATTACCTGTAGTTAAACAATCGTTAGAAACAGCAATGTTACCAACATTAAATTCGATGGTCGGAATGGGAATTGTTTCATTACCAGGAATGATGACAGGTCAAATATTAGCGGGAACGATTCCAACAACCGCTATTCTTTATCAAATAGCGATTATGATTGCTATATGTACTGTTGTTACTTGCTCATCATTTGGATCATTATATTTTGGTTTTAAGACGATGTATAATCGCCATGACTTAATAATCAATATTTAAAGCAATAATTTTTTAATAATTCAAAAATTATTTTTACCTTTTCTATTTTTTGTTTACTAAATTCTACGCTTTAAAGGTTGAATATTTTTTGTATTTATTATTTAATATAAACGAAAAGGGTGGTTATTTTATATGCAAAAAATAATTGTTAAACGTCGAAAAGAATTAAATATGACTCAACAAGATTTAGCTAAAAAATTAAATGTAAGTGATAAAGTTATTTCTAAATGGGAAACAGGTCGAAGTATACCTGATACCTCATTATTAATTCCTTTAAGTCAGGCATTAGAAATTTCCGTTAATGAATTGTTGGATGATGTTTCAAGTAGTGAAAATAATTTAAAAAATAAAAGTGAAATTGAAATGAAACTTAAAAATAATTTAATAATCACTTGTTTTATTGAAGCAATTGGGTGCTTATTAGTATCTTTTTCAACACATATTAACCATAATCATCATGGTAATACATACGATATATTTTATAAAATTTTATTGATATTAGGAATTATTTTAATAAGTTTTGCGATTGTTTTCTTTGTTGTCAATGAGAATCGATTGAAAATTAAAGACAATTATAATGGCCAAAGTAAAATTATGAATTTATTAAATATCAATTTAGTTTATTATCTAATTATGACCATAGCATATATTAAAAGTATTGAATTTATACAATATAAATTTTATGAGTGGATTATCTATTTTATTACATATTCATTATTCGGAGTTATTCCTTATATTATCATAAGAGCAGTAATTAAACGATTTAATAGGGCGAAATAGCCCTATTTTTTAATAATTATCACATTGACATACATCAATATGATAAACTATAATTATAGTAGGTGAGAAAAATGATAAGTAATCTTTTTAAAGTATTAAGTGATGATACGCGAATTAAAATTCTAAAAATAATTGCCGCTGAACAAGAAGTGTGTGGTTGTATGCTTTTAGAAAAATTAAATATAAATCAATCAACACTTTCACATCACATGAAATTATTAGTTGAAAATGAACTAGTTAATGTCCGTAAAGATTGGAAATGGTCCCATTATTCGATAAATAAAGAAACCATTAAACAACTATGTCAAGTTTTAAAAAAGGAGTTTATGTAAAAATGGAAGATAAGTACGCCTTAATTGAAAATGCTGTTTTAAAAAGCAAGGAAAAAGATCCGCTTAAAATAGTTAAAGAAGTTATGCATGCTGATTTTATTAATATCCATGGTCCTGAACATCATTTTTTAGATGGGGCAGCTTTCTTAGTTGCTTATTATAATGCTTCTAAAACCATTGATTTAAACAACTGTTTAGCTAAATTAAAAGAAAGAGCAATTAAAATGCCCGGAGCAATGTGTGGCTATTGGGGAGTTTGTGGTTCAGTTACTTCGATTGGTTCTTCTTTAGCGATTATTCATGAAACTGGTCCTTTAACCGATAACGATTTTTATAAAGATAATATGGAATATACTTCAAGTGTTATTAATGAAATGAGTAAAATTGGAGGACCAAGATGTTGTAAACGCAATTCCTTTCTTTCATTAACTAAAGCAATTGATTTTGTCGAACAAAAATATGTGGTTAAGATGGATAAAAGTAACATCAAATGCGAATTTTCATCATTTAATAAACAATGTATTAAAAATCGATGTCCATTTTATAATAAGGAGGGATGATGATGAATAAGAAGTTAACTGATGGATTATTACTTGATAAAAACGGCAATTTAAATGAAGCAGGATATGCTACTTCGTTAATTAAAGATTATAACCGTAAACAAATAAAAGGATTAAAAACAAGGATAAAAGAATGGGATTATTATGCTTTTTTAAATAATGATTATGGAGTATGTTTAACTTTAGCCGATAATTCTTATATGTCTTTAGCGTCTATTTCTTTTCTTGACTTTAAAAACAAACAATATATTACTAAATCAAGTATGCGCTTTTTTACTTTTGGTAAGTTAAAATTACCAAGTAGTTCTAAAAGCGGTGATATCGATTATCAAGATAAAAAAGTTTCAATATCATTCTTAAATGATGGTCAAAAACGAATATTAAAAGCACATTATAAAAAATTTAAGGATAACGCAGATTTATCTTTAGAATTAGAAGTTATTAATACTAGCGATAATTCAATGGTCATTGCCATTCCATTTAAAAAGAAAAAACATTTTTATTATAATCAAAAAATTAATTTATTAAAAGCTAATGGCTATTTTACTATCGGTAATCAAAAATATGAAGTAAAAAATAATTTAGGGGTTTTAGATTGGGGAAGAGGAGTGTGGACATATAATAATACTTGGTATTGGGCTAGCTTAAGTTATCAAGATGAAGAAGGTTATAAAGGATTTAATTTAGGGTATGGTTTTGGAGATACTTCTTCTGCTAGTGAAAATATGGTTTTCTTTAACGATAAAGTATTTAAAATGGATGATGTTGTTTTTAATATCAATAAGAAAAATAATAAAGATGATTATATGAGTGAATGGACAATAAAATCGAAAAACGAAGATATTAATTTAACATTTAAACCTATTATTGATCGTTATGATAATACCGATTTAAAACTATTATGTTCAACTCAACATCAAGTATTTGGTTACTTTAATGGTTATATTAAAAAAGATCAAACAATAATCAAGATAAATAATGCTTTAGGTTTTGCTGAAAAAGTACACAATAAATGGTAGAAGTAATTCTTCTACCTTTTTATTTAATAATGACAAATAACAAAGAATTTTTTTGTTAATTTATTCTATTGCTTTAATTAACAAATGTTGATATATATTAAGTGAAAGCAAGGTGGTACGATGGTAGCAAATAAAATGGAGACCATGGGAATAAAAAAACTTGTTATTACAATGGCTCTTCCACCATTATTATCAATGTTTATGCAATATTCATATAATTTAATTGATAGTGGATTTGTCGCTCAAATTAGTGAAGATGCTTTAACCGCCATTTCTTTATCATTCCCGCTAACGACTTTAATGAATGCCTTAAGTATTTGGCTTGGAGTAGGAGTGAATATTTTAGTTGCGCGATATCTAGGAAGAAAAGAACAAGAAAATGCTAATAATATTGCTTATATCGGCTTATTACTATCAATAATTGTTGGGATAATTTCAAATATTGCTTGTTTATTAGTTCTTAAACCATATTTTGCTTTTTTTACTGATAATCCTTTAATTTATCAATATTGTATCGATTATATGAGTATTTGTGCTTTTATGCAAATTCCTAATATGGTTCATATCGTCATTCAAAAAACACTTCAAGGGACTGGGAATATGCTTGCACCGATGGGATTTCAAATGATTGGGGTTATTTTCAACATTATTTTTGATCCATTATTAATTTTTGGCTATGGTATTTTTCCAAAATTAGGTATCAAAGGGGCAGCTTTAAGCACGGTTTTAGGATTTAGTCTTTCAATGATTATTGCTTTATATATGTTATTTTTTACTAAGCAAAAAGTTAAAATAACAAAGAGCAGTTGTCATATTAATCTAAGATTTGTCAAAGCTATTTTTGTGATTGGTTTTCCATCATTTATTATGAATGCTTTAAATGCCTTTATGGTAACCATTTGTAATGTCTTTTTAATTGTTTATTCATTAACTGCAGTTACCTTCTTTGGGGTTTACTATAAAATTCAACAAGTTGTTGTTATGACTATGAATGGTTTAATTCAAGGTGTTCTACCAATTATGAGTTATTCATATGGAGCAAAAAAACTTGATCGTTTAAATGAAACATTTAAATTTGGTTTAGAATGTAACTTAACTTTTATGGTTATAGCAACTTTAATAATGTTTATTTTTCCTAAAGAAATTTTACTCGTTTTTAATGCAACAGAAGATTTATTGAATATTGGAGTAAGTGGAACAAGAATTATGTGTTTGAGTTATCTTTTTATTGGGGCATCATTAATGATTGCAACTTATTTTCAAGCATGCAAAAAGGTGAGTATAAGTATTATTATTAACTTATTACGACAATTAGTTATATTATTTCCAATTATGTATCTATTGTCTAATTTATTTAAATTAAATGGTATTTGGTATAGTTTCTTAATTGCTGAAATGTTAACTTTTATATATGCTTTAACCTTATACTTAACTAAGAAAAAGCAACTTATTTCATCACTTAAGGAGAATTAAATATGGATTATTATAATAAAACGCGATTAGGCTGTTATTTGAGTTTATCGATGCAAGCTTATTGTGCATGTTGTTTGCCGATTCTTTTTGTTTCATTAATCAATTTATATCAATTAACGTATACTGATTTAGGAATAATGATTTTTTTGTTATACTCCGTTCAAATAATCGTTGATATTCTTGTTTCACCTTTATTAACCAAATTTGGCTATAAATTATTTTGCCTTTTAACCCCACTTGTTTTAATATTCGGTGTCTTAATTTTTGTTTTAAGCCCAGTTTTAATACCTAGTAATGTTAAGATATTATTTTTTGTTGGGATAAGTATTATTTCAATGGCAGCTGGTTTAATTGAAGTATTAGTTTCGCCACTTATTGAAGCTTTACCATCTAAAAATAAAGAAAAATCAATGAGCTTACTTCATTCATTTTATGGAATAGGAGTTATTTTTGTTGTTAGTGTTACAAGTTTACTAGTTACGCTTTTAGATGAAACGTTTTGGCAATTAATTATGGTCAGTTTTTTATTTATTCCTATTGTCGTTTTTATTATTTTTTTAAAAGCGAAATTTGTTGAAGTGAATAAAGAGCAAAAGAAAAAGGATCATTTGTATTATTTAAAAGACTATCATTTCTATTTCTTTTTACTTGCTATTATGTTTGGGGCAGCGATGGAAATAATTATGTCACAATGGCTTTCAACATTTTTTGTTAAAACACTTCATATTTCTAAATTAATTGGTGATATGTTAGGTGTTTTATCATTTACTATTACTTTTACGATTGGTCGATTAGGGTATAGCTATTTAGATCAAAAATATGAACTAAATAATTTACTTATTATTGGTTCTCTTCTATCACTAATTAGTTATTTAACTTTAGTTTTTGTCGATAATCTTTATATTGTTATTTTAGCTTGTTTACTTTGTGGTATTGGAGTATCACTAATGTGGCCAGGAACATTAAGCGTTGGTGCTAAATATTTTCACAATCCATCACCAAGTTATTTTGGAATGATGTCTGCTTTTGGTGATTTAGGGGCAGCCTTGTTTCCATATTTAATCGGTCTAATAGTTGATTTGTATTTTGTAAATAATGGTTTTGGATTAAAATTTGCGTTTGTTGTTGGAAGTATTATTTCATTTTTAACTGTAATAATTCAATTATATCTAAAAAAGATAACAAAAAGTCATAGGGATTAACCTATGACTTTATTTATTTTTGTGTTTCAATAACACGCTTATTGATGACTTTAGGGAAAGTTGTAAAAATGACAATTGAAGTAATAATTCCAGCTACTAAATCGGCTATACCTTCGGATAGATATACCCCTTTAAATCCAATTAAATTTGATAAAATGAAGCACAATGGAATAAGAATAACAACTTTTCTTAAAGTAGCTAAAATAACTGCGGTTTTTCCTTGACCTAACGCGACATTAACATTTTGCAATGTCATTTGAACACAGAACATTATCGAACCCATTAAGAATAGGGGAGTATATTGTTTAATAATTAAGGTAACACTATCGCTAGCGTTAAATAATCGTGCATAGATGATTGGGAATAACATAGAAATAGAATAAACAATTAAGACAAAAATTAAGGCGATAATAAATGTATATTTGATTCCTTTTTTTAAACGATATCCATCACCTTTTCCATAGTTATAACTAACAAAAGGAGCAATACCATATCCTAATCCATTTAAAGGTAATGAGATTAATTGTAAAGCACTAAGCATAATCGTTAAAGCAGCAGTATAATCACTACTTTCTCCTCCTGTTGATAATTTTAAACAAACATTAAAGACAATTTGAATTAAACTTTCGGTAAAAGTCATAATAAAAGGCGATAATCCTAAAAAAAGAATTCCTAACATAATTTCTTTTTTTAATTTCATTTCTTTAATATTAAATTTAAAAATTGATTCTTTTTGAAAGAAGACAATTAAAACCCAAACAAAGGAAACAAATTGCGATAAAATAGTTGCAATACTTGCTCCTTTAACTCCTAAACTAAAAGTAAAAATAAAAATTGGATCAAGAATGATATTTAAAATAGCACCGATTAAAGTTGTGAGCATTGCAAGTAAAGCATGCCCTTCAGCACTAATAAAAGGATTAAGACCTTGAACAATGATAATAAAAATACTACCTAATGCGTATATCTTTAAATAATCAGTAGCATATTTAATCGCATTTATTGGACATCCAAATAAAATAACAATATCTTTAGCAAAAACAAATAAGATAATCGTCATTAATAAGCCAATAAAAAATAAACTACTTGTCGCATTATTAAAGATATTGTTGGCTTCGTTATTTTTTCCTTCACCCAATTTCATTGAGGCTTTAGGACTTCCACCTAGACCAATTAAATTAGCAAAGGCCTGAACAATTATGGTAATAGGAAGAACAATTCCTAGAGCTGCTAGTGCTTCAGTTTTAATCCCTTCAATATTTGATACATACATTCTGTCGACAATGTTATATAAGAAAGTGATTAGTTGAGCTATTACAGCAGGAATAGTTAATTTAAATACGAGTGGTAAGATTTTACCACTACTAAATTCTTTGGTCATATCTTTCATTTCAATCACTCTTTTCAAAACCTAGATTATTTTAATATAAAAGAGAATAAAAAACAATGTTTATATAAAATGATTAAAGAAAATGTTTTTTCTAGTAATTAAAATAAAAAAATAGTATAATAAAGACGTATTTAAAAAGGAGAGAATAATAATGAAACCAATTTTATTAGTAATTATGGATGGAGTAGGTTTTTCAAAAACTGGAATTGGAGATGCTGTATCTTTAGCTAATACTCCAACACTTGATTATATGCTAAAAACTTATCCATATGTTAAATTAAAGGCTCATGGAAGTGCGGTTGGTCTACCTAGTGATGATGATATGGGAAATAGTGAGGTTGGTCATAACGCTTTAGGTTGTGGTCAAATTTATTCCCAAGGAGCTAAATTAGTTAATGAATCAATCGAAAGTAAAAAAATGTATACTTCAAACGCTTGGAAAGAAGTAGTTGAAAACGTTAAAAATAATCATTCAACATTACATTTTTTAGGTTTATTAAGTGATGGCAATGTTCACTCAAACATTAATCATTTATTTTCAATGCTAGAAGAAGCTAAAAAAGAAGGCGTTAAAGAAGTTAGAGTTCATATTTTACTTGATGGAAGAGATGTCCCTGCAACTAGTGCTTTAATTTATGTTGAACAATTAGAAAATAAACTAAAACAATTAAATGATGATCATTTTAATGGTTTAATTGCTTCCGGTGGAGGCAGAATGAAAATTACGATGGACCGTTATCAAGCTAACTGGAAAATGGTTGAAATGGGTTGGAAAACACATGTTTTAGGTGAAGGAAGATTCTTTAATGATGCAACAAGTGCTATTAAAACATTAAGAGAAGAAACAAATGCTATTGACCAAGATTTAGATCCATTTGTTATCGTTAAAAATGATGAACCAGTTGGCAAAATTGTTGATAATGATTCAGTTGTTTTATTTAACTTTAGAGGCGATAGAGCTATTGAAATTTCAATGGCTTTTGACAATGAAAATTTTGATAAATTTGATCGTAAAGTTTACCCAAAAGTCGTTTATGCTGGATTATTAGAATATGATGGTGATTTACATTTACCAAAAAGATTTTTAGTTAATCCTCCAGAAATTAAAAATACATTAACAGAAGTTTTAGTTGAACATAACATTAATGAATATGCCATTAGTGAAACACAAAAATATGGCCATGTAACATATTTCTGGAATGGAAATCGTTCTGGAAAAGTTAGTGAAACTTTAGAAACTTATAAAGAAATTCCTAGCGATACTGTTTCTTTTGACGAACGTCCATGGATGAAATCAGCAGAAATTACTGATGAAGTAATTAAAGCATTAGAAAGTCATCAATATCAATTTTTAAGAGTTAACTTCCCGAATGGTGATATGGTTGGTCATACTGGTAATTTAGATGCTACTATTTGTTCAATGGAAGCACTTGATTTAGCTCTTGCTAGACTTTTAAAAGTATGTAAAAAAGAAGGTTACACATTATTAGTTACCGCAGATCATGGTAATGCTGATGAAATGCTTGAAAAAAATAAAAAAGGTGAACTTCAAGTTAGAACAGCTCACTCATTAAATAAAGTTCCATTTATTATTGTTGATGATGATCTTAAAGTAACTTTAAATGAAGGTGAGTTTGGCCTTGCTAATGTTGCCCCTACAATTTTAAAACTAATGAATATTAAAACTCCATCAATGTGGGAAAAATCAATTATTAGGTAAAATGAATGAATATTTAATATCTTATAAAAGTGATGATTTATTGTTTGAACATACTTTCTTTTGTAGTAATGATGATCTTAAAGTAATCTATGAAAGATGCATTGATTTTGTAAAAAAACACACATTGCATTATAATCCTTTAAATTTTTATTGTAACAAAACAAGTATCAATCGATATCAATTAAAAATTAATGAAGAATATTCTTCAATGAGTGTTGTTCTTTATAATAATGAGTTAATTTGTTTAAAACGGAGTGATGATAAATTAGTTCTACCTAAAGGCCATATTGAAAATGGTGAAGATATCATTACAGCGGCAATTAGAGAATGTTATGAAGAAGCAGGTATTAGAATTAATAAAAATAATTTTATTACTACATTAGGTAAGTATGATTATTCATTTAATGGAGCGATTTTTAAACATTTAACTAATGAACAATTTAATGATTTTTTTGGCTGTGATATTGTTCATAAAACTGTTTATGTGAATCTATTTAAAATTAAAGAAAAACAAGTTGGTAAAATTACTGAATCACATTTATTTAAAGAAGTTTTCTATATTAATTTTGATGACTTTGTTAAATATAATGAAGATAGTAATATGAATCTTTTATTAAAAAAGGTAAAAAGATGTTGATATTTAACTCTAACAAAAAAGGTATTTATGGTAAAACCATAAGTACCTTTTAAAATTTATCACTAAGTTTTAAAGCATTTAAGATCGCAACATCCATATTAACATATTTATAGTTTGCTAATCTTCCAAGTAAATGTAAATTTGGAATTTTATTAGCTAATGACAAATATTTTTGATAGAGATTAATATTTTCTTCAATTTCAATAGGATAATATGGAATATCCTTTAAAGTATGTTCTTTTGGATATTCTTCGACAATAATTGTTTTATTTGTAGGTTTTGAAGTGAATTTTGAAAATTCAGAAATACGAGTAAATTGATATTCATTTGGATAATTAACAACCGCCGCATCTTGGAATGATGGTTGATTAATGGTTTTAAAAACAAAATTTAAACTACGATATGGTAATTTGCCCAATTGATAATTAAACAATTCATCAATGCAACCAGTATAAATTACCTCGCCATCAAATAATTGATTATTAAGATAAATTTTATCATCATTAATTTTAGCAATTGATAAGAAATCAGTGTTTAAAATAACTTTAATATTTGGATGATCTAACATCTTCTCAACTACTTTTGTAAAACCATGAAGTGGCATATATTGATATGTATCTAAAAAGTAACGATCTTCATATGAAATATAAACTGGTACGCGATTCATAACATTAGGATTTAACTCTTCAGGAGTTTTTCCCCATTGTTTTAAAGTGTAGTGATAAAAAACTTTTTCATAAACAAAGTTACCAAATTGTTGAATAATTTGATCATCGCTATTTTTAAGTTCCATAACTGGAACTTTTTTCCCCATCTCATATTTGGTTAACAAATAATTTTTAATATAATCGCTATCCTCTTTTTTGAATAGACGCTCGAGGGAAGTCAAATTAAAGGGAATAGGAACATATTTATCATCGATGTGTCCTAAAACACGATGCTCATATTTAAAGAAGTCATCAAATTGACTGATAAAATCAAAAACTTCCTTGCTTGAAGTATGAAAAATATGTGGACCATATAAGTGAACTAAAATGTTATTATCATTAAAATCATAAGCGTTACCTGCAATTGTTGGACGTTTATCATAGATTGTAACTTTATATCCTTTTTTAGCCAATTGATGAGCAATGGTAGCGCCACTTAGTCCTGCTCCGACAATAATAACTTTATTTTGCATATATTTTCTCCATAAATTCAACAAAATCTTTAGTAGCATTAGGACGTGCTATTTCTTTAACATTTTGTTTTAAATAATCAAGATGTTCTGGATTAGAAACTAAATCATGAATAATTTTGCATGTTTCATCCATATCTTTACTATATATGACAATATTTCGTTTTGTTAAATAAACTAAATTATCATATTCTTGAAATGGTGGTTCGCCAGTACAAATAATTGGTAGATTTTTATTAAAGGCTTCAGCTATACCAGCTCCTCCAATTTTTCCAAGCATAACATCACTTGATGACATAAGTTCATCAACGTTATTAACAAATCCATAATTTAGAACTTTGTGCTTTCCATCACTATCTAGATAATCTTGAACTTTTTGTTGCATTTCTTCATTCCGTCCATTAACTAAGATAACTTGGAAATCATCATTTAATTCATCAAGTTTTTTAATTAATTTTAATGAATTACCAAAACCGGCTCCGCCATTCATAACTAGAATAGTGGTTTTATTTGGATCTAATCCTAATTTAACTCGAGTATCTTTCTTATCTAAATGACGACTAAATTTTGAATCAGCCACAATGCCAAAAGGTAGTAATTGTTCCTTTTTATAACCCATTTTGAATAATATTTCATCGAAATCATGATTTGGAGTTAAAAGATAATCAATATTAGTTGCATTTTCAGTGTAAGGATGAGTAACAAAATCACTTACAATAAAGAAAGTGGTAATATTTAGATATTTACCTTCCTCTTTAAAGCGTGACATAAGTGTCGCAGTGTATAAATGCGTACAAAAAATCATATCAGGTTGATATTCTTTGATTGTATTTTCAACATTTTCAATTGCTTTTTTAGAATTTAACATTAAGTTAAAGATGTTATATTTAGAAGTCTTGCGAGTAACATCGCGACTTTGAATTTTCATATATTTTCGGTGGGATGTTTTTGGAAAATGACGAAGAGTCCAAAAATATAAATCATTTGCTAGTTTAGCTCTTTTACTATCAATACCTTTATAATAATCAATCATTTTGCCATCATGCCCACGCTCTTTTAAATAATTTATGACAGCACGCCCCATAGCGTTATGGCCTTCACCTGCCGTAACCGACAAAACTAAGACTTTCATTATAAATCCTCCTTTGTTATAGTATTTTACCATTATAATTGAAAAATAACAAATAAATAATTAAATTTGCTACTTTACAATAGTTAAAGTTTAAACTAGAATGGAAGAAGAGAGGTGATAGTTTATGGATATACCGAGTAGTAGTTATACGGCATATAATAGTATCTTAGTGGCTCTTGGTATATCAAGAAACTATTAAGATATCTTTTAATTTGCCTTTTTAATACTAAATAATAAAAAGGGGGAGAAAAAGATATGAATCAAAAAATAATCGAATTATTAAATAATAAAGAATATAAAGAAGTAAGAAAATTAGTTAGTGATATGAATGAAGTTGATATCGCTAATATTTTAGATGAATTAGATGATGAAACTCGTCTAATCTTTTTTAGACTTTTACCAAAAGATATGGCGGCAGATGTTTTCTCATTTCTTGACCAAGATTCGCAAAGTCATATTATTAATGCTATTACTGATAAAGAATTAGGTAATATTATGAATGATTTATTCATTGATGATGCAGTTGATACGATTGAAGAATTACCAGCGATTGTTGTCAAAAGAGTTTTAAGAAATGTTAATGCTTCGACAAGAAATTTAATTAATCAATATTTGAATTATGACGAAAATAGTGCCGGATCGATTATGACAGCAGAATACGTTACTTTAAGACGTAATATGACTGTCAAAGATTCTTTTGACCACATTCGTAAAACTTGTGCTGATAAAGAAACGATTTATGATTGCTTTGTTTTAGATGAAACTTCTCATTTAGAAGGGGTTATTACCGTTAGAGAATTACTTCGTCATCCTTATGAAACAGTTGTTAAAGATATTATGGAAACCAATGTAATCTATGTTGAAACAAGTGTTGATAGAGAAGAAGTTGCACGTAAGTTTAGTGAGTATGATTTATTATCAATGCCTGTAGTCGATAAAGAAAAACGAATGGTTGGTATTGTAACAATTGATGATGTTATTGATGTTATGGAAGAAGAAGTAACTGAGGACTTTGAAAAAATGGCATTGATGACTCCAAGTGAAAAACCATATTTGAAAACAAATGTTTTTACCTTAGCAAAACATCGTTTATTGTGGTTATCTATTCTTATGATTTCTTCAATTTTCACTGGATTAATTTTAGGGAGATATGAAGCTGCTTTTGCTGTTATGCCTATTTTAGTAACTTTTATCCCTATGTTAATGGATACAGGAGGTAATGCTGGAAGCCAGTCATCAACTTTGATTATTCGTGGTATGGCAACAAATGAGATTAGAATAAAAGATATTGGAAAAATAGTCTTTAAAGAGTTAAGGGTAGGGTTAATTACGGGTATTTGTTTAGCTATCCTTAATTTTGTTAGAGTTATTATTCAGTATCCTGGTCAATATAATGTAGCGCTTGTTGTATCCATCGCATTAGTTGTTACTGTTGTATGTGCAAAAGTTATTGGTGGGGCTTTGCCAGTTTTTGCTAAGGCTATTCATATTGATCCAGCAATTATGGCATCACCATTAATTACCACAATTGTCGATGCAGTTTCTCTAATTGCGTACTTTACTCTAGCTGTAAAAATATTAGGAATGTAAATAAATAATGTGAACCCCATAAGTTAGACCAAGTAAAATTGGGAAGACTTATGGGGTTTTAAAATGAAATTAAGAATAATCCTTGATTATGAAAACGAATGGATTATGAGCTTAATCAAATAGTAATTTAATGTTAGAAAACAATTTAAGAACATAAAAAACATTAATGAGAACACGTAAAAAATTTATATAAATCAAAAAACATAAATAATAATCATTCATTAGAACGTAATATTAATTGGTGAAGCTAAAATAGAAACTAATTTTAAATGATATATAAATGTTGTAATAATTATCAATTATTAATTATATCCATAAATAAATTTGAATATTGTAAGGTGTCATCTTAATTAAAGTTCAAAAAAAGTTAACTAATTTTATGCAAAGTGAAAAATTGAAATAGTTTGTTATATTTGATTAAAGTTGTTTATAGTCAAATTAAAAGGATTGACATCTACTATATATAGATATCAATCCTTAATTTCGATAATAAATTAATTTTAGTTTAATACTTAGGGTATATCTTCGTCCAAATTCATAATAAATTAACGAACGTCAAAGAAATCTAGTAAAGTACTATAGTCACAAGATCCAACTTGTAAATCTTTAATCGTATTACCTTCATACTTAATAATTGTTGGAGATGATAAAGCACTATTGTTGTAATCTTTAATTTCATTTTGCAAAATGGACAATTTCGATTCATTTAAAGTTGAGTCTTTGAATGAATCTTCATCTTTCATTGAAACATCAATTTGGATAATATTAAATTGATTTTCATTGTTGTTAGCTTTTAAAAACTTATCTAATACAGGGTATAATTCTTTGCAAGCTTCACAAGATTCTTGTCCAACAACAACATATAAAGTACCATCATTTTCGCTTTTTAGAGTCAAATACTCATCATAACTAACTTTTCTTACTTCTTTTAAAGTGATTTTTCCTTCAAACCATCCTTGAATAGTATTAGATAAATCTGGGATTTTTGAAATTCCAAATACAATAGCAAAAACTAATGAAACTAATAATAATGGAGTTAGCCAATAGTTCGTTCTAAGCATATGTTTAATTCTACCTTCAGGTTTAACAGTCGTCTTTTTCTTATTCATAGTTTAGAATCCCTCCTAAAACTGCTATTTAATAATACCATTTTAATGATTTTTTTTCAATAAGAAATGATGTATAATTATGAAAAAGGGGTAAATAATGAATTATGAAAAAGGTTATTTTTGAAAATAAACGAGAAATTATTATTTTATGTATCATTTTATTGTTTTTGTTATACTATGATCTTTCTTTAATAGCCTTTATTAATGACGCACCTAAAGTTGCTAATAATAGTGATATTGCAGTAATTTATACAAATCATCCTACTTTTTTCCTTTCACGTCTTTTTAAATCATTATTTCGATTGCAATATTTTGATAGTGTAGGTTTAAAAGAAGTATTTTTGACTATTGTTTATACCATTGAGACATTAAACATTTTTGATATATTATTCATAATTATTCTTTGGTATTTCTTTTATCAATTTACATTTAAAAATAATAAATTAAATTACATAACGGTTTTAATGTTTGGCAGTCATTTATTTTTGTTTACAATTTTAACATTAATTTTTGCTTCTAAACTTTATAATTCATTAGTATTAGTTAATGTTGGTTTAAACAAAACAATGGTAGAACTAGCCAATATCACAACAATATTTTTAATTTTGTATGTAACTATTATCATTATCGGTGCTTTAGCAAGCTATTATTATCTTCGCTATTTATCAAAAAAATAAATTTATATTAACTTATTACAACGATGACTAATATTTGTCAAAGAAAGGATTGATTAGATGAAGTTAAAACATCTAGAGTTTAAGAACCACCCAATATTGAAAAATTTAAAAATTGATTTTTTAAATGATAAAGGTGAAGTTTATCCAAATATTATTTTTGTTGGTGAGAATGGATGTGGAAAAACTGCAATATTAAACGAACTATTCAATTATGATGACTCAAAATATATCATTAATAAAGAAAAAAATATTAATTTATGTGGTGAGTGTCTTCATAAGAGCATTTATGTGGCTCAAGATATAAAATTTCGTAATGCAATTAATAACATAAATGAAAAAATTAAAGGTGATAAGTTATATCGGGATATAACAAGTATAGAAAATACAAATGGTTTTGGTGGGGCTAATGTTATGTCGTTTAATAAAAATAATATTGCGAATAGTTCAACGATGCTAGCTAAAAAAGTTAAGATATTTAATAATAACAGAATAAGTGAACAAATAAATAGTGGAAAATTAAATTTGATGAATGATATATCAAAACAAGTCTCAATAGATGAGCATATTGATGTGCCGAAAATAGATACATTTAGTTCTGGAGAGCAAGAAATTTTACTCAGACTTGAGGCAATTAGTAATCGTATTAAATTAAATTTAGATATGCTTCTTTTAGATGAACCAGAGAATAGTTTGCATCCTAAGTGGCAGCAAATATTCGTACCATTTATTATTGATATTTTAAAGGACAATCAAACAGGTCTAAGAGACCTACAATTATTTATTGCTAGTCATTCTGAAAATGTTTTGAAATCTGTCTTCAATCGAAATGATACATTAATAATTAGACTTTTTAAGAATGGTGAAGATGTTAATTATCAAAAAATTACTAATATGGATATAGTATTAGATTATCCTACATTTGCTGAGATTCAATATTTGATATTTGGTATAGTATCAGTAGAATATCATAATCAACTCTATGGGAAATTTTTATCGTTAATAGGTAACCAAAATAATATTGATAGATATTTTAAAAAAAGGTATAAAAATAATGTGGATGAAGTACTGAATTCTTACAATTATATGTTCAATAACACAATTGAAGTATTACCTAACTATGTTAGAAATGCAACATGTCATCCAGAGAACACCGATAGAGAATATACATATGATGAAATAAAAAAATCGACAGAACTTTTAAGAAAAGAGATTAAAGAATATCTAATTAGAAATAAAAAAAAGATGATTTAATGGAATTATAAAATAAGTGTCGATACTCTTTATTATTTATAATTGCATTGAAAACATATCATCTTTATTAATCTTTTTGGCGGAGAAAGAGGGATTTGAACCCTCGCGAGATTAATAAAATCTCCTATCGGTTTTCGAGACCAACCCCTTCAACCACTTGGGTATTTCTCCATTAACTAATATTATAAGAAAATAAAAAATAAAAATCTATCTTTTTTACAAAATGTTTGAAATTTATATATTATCGTGATACGATTTTATAGCTTTAAGGAGGTTAAAAATTATGAAAAAAAATAAAGTCGTGATGTTATTTGTTACTTTGTTAAGTTTGTTTATGGTGTCTTTTTCTACAAGGGATAATTTACAAAAAACTGATTCGACCTTAAAAATCACTCATTTAGATGGAAGTGATGTAAATGAAGATGAAGTTTTAATAACTACACCTTCATCTTTAAGAGTAATAGAAATTAAAAAGAGTGGTGATTATTTAATACAAGGTGATAAGAATGCCGTTAAGGAAAAAATTAAAGTTAATGAAAATTTCAATGGTTCGCTAACACTTAAAGATGTTAATTTAAATGTTACCAATATGTATGATGGAGCACCAATTGAAATAAACAATAGTGCAACTATAACTTTATTCATTGAAGGAGAAAATACAATTAGTCCACCACAATATCATCCGGGAATTGATTTTTCAGGGAACCTTGATGAAGGAGATTTTCTTGGACAATTAACAATAGATAGTAAGAATAATGGCACTTTAAATATTAGTGGAGCTATGAATGATGCATCTTGCATTGGTGCTCCATCAAAAATAATTAAGGAGAATCATCAAGATGTTGCTAATATTACAATTAATGGTGGCAATATAAATACTTATACAATAGGGATCGGTGGAGCATCAATTGGCAGTGCAGCTAATGGTGATGTCAAAAATCTAGTTATTAATGGTGGTAACATTAATGCAGATGTTTATAGCAATGATAATGGTGGTGCAAGTATCGGTAGTGGTCAAAGCGGTAAAGTTATTTCATTGACAATTAATGGTGGTAATATTAATGCCTCATTGAATAAAAAGAATAAAAATGAAGGTAGATCAAGTGCAATTGGAAGTGGCGTTTATGGAAGTGTTGAAAAGATAACGATAAATGGTGGTAATATTAATACTTCTACACAAATAGGAACTGGAATTGGGACAGGATTTACATACAAAAAAAATACAAGTGAAATAACGATAAATGGTGGTACAATTACAACAACATCTAAAAATGGTGATTTGTCGAGTATAGGAACAACTAATATCGAAAATGTTAATGAGAAAATTATTGTTAATGGTGGTAGCATTAAAACAAAAAGTTTCACTTCAGCATTGCATAATAATAATGGAGATGAACTAGAATTATTAACATTAGAAGAAGTTAATGATTTCAAAGAAATTTTTGTTGATGGTAATAAAATGAATATTGAAAAAAGCAACGATCAAAACCTATATTTGTATTTAACTAAAGCAAATCATCAAATAAAAATTGTTAATCAAAATGGTGAAACTAGTTATAGTGCTAATTGGAATGGTAGTAATTTTGATATTAAAAATGATTCTTTATTAACTAATGAATGGATTGTTTATCCAACAATTAGTGATTATAAAATAAATGAAAAACCAAGCACACCAGTAGCCCAATCAAAATATGGAGAAGTTATTTTTTCTTATAGTGTAAATAAAGAAGGACCATACAATGATATTTTACCAAAGACAGTTGGAACATATTTTATGAAAGCTCATGTTAATGCTTATGAAAATTACTCAAGTCTTGAAGCAATTGTAAGTTTTAATGTTCTGAAAGGCGATACTAACATTTCAATTGAAAATAGTTTGAATAAAACATATGATGGAAGCAAGATTGATGAACCTAAATTTAATGTTATTGGTAGTAATGGGAAAGTTAGCCTTAATTATTATCAAAAAAAGAATGATAAGTACGTTTTGATGACAAACGAACCAATAAATGCAGGTGAATATAAATTAGAAATAATTGTCGAAGAAGATGAAAATTATTTGGGAGAAAAATCAGTAACCGAATTTACTATTTTTAAGGCAGTAAATGAGTGGGTTGAAGTACCAAGTGTCAATGATATAAAAGTGGGAGAAGAGATAGTTATAAATGGTTCATCATTATATGGTGAAATTAATTATAGTTTTAGTAGTAGTCAAAATGGAGAATATGTTGAGAAAATTCCTAGTCAAAAAGGTCACTATTTTGTAAAAGTTATTGTAAATGAAACAGAGAACTATAATGGGTTAGAGATGATTCTTTCATTTGATATTGTTGAAAAAACACCACCTACAAAAACAGTTAATCCGTTCATGATTGTAGCTGCAATAACAGTTGTAGTAATAGTTAGTTTTGGACTATATTTAGCTATAAAAGCAATAAAAAAATAATAAAAAGGTGAAAAATCACCTTTTTTAAATAATAAATATTAGTAATGTGTGCTATAATATTATAAAAGGAAGGAGGGAGAATTATGAATAATAATATGACATTGATTATAGCGGCTTTAATAGTAACTTTTTTGAGCATATTAATTGTATATTTTGTTAGTGATTATCAAGATAAAAATATTATGACACAACCAGTGATTTCTAAAGAATCAAAAGCATATTTAATCAAAGTGGACTACCGTTTACAAACTATTTCATTTTCGAATCGAAATTCAACAAATGGACAAGGGCCAAGAATTGTATCGTGTACGTTTAAGATTCATGATTTTATTGAAGCGCTCCCCCTTCATCAGCAAAAAATTTTTTATGATTTTATTTTTAATGATTGTTTTAATGGCAATAGTAAGAAAAACATATCGATTAATTCAAGTAGTCTTTTAAAAATTGAGGATCACCATTGGCTTCGCTTAAACTTTAAAGAAAAAGTTAGTGAAGATATTGTTTTTTTAAAAGGCGTTCAAATTTATCAACGTAATATTACAAATAATCGTAAGGAATTTCAATATATTGCAAATTATAATTTTAAACGTCGAATCGAAGATTTATATAATGAAGATATAACGATGCCAGTTGGAACAATATTTTGTTTTAATTGTGGTAAAATGGAAAATATCAAAAAACGATATTCAAATGAAATAGCAAATGATTATATGATGTATATGTGGGATGAAATAAATAATATTTTTGCTAATAATGGATTCGTTGGTCACTTGCGCGGAGATGTATTTTTAGCATATCGACATGGTTTTACTAATAAACGTGATATTACAAATTTTGCTAATAATATAATTAATGAAGTAGATTTTAATTATGAAATAGATACCTATACATTTGAAATAAAACCAATAATAAGTGCAATTGTTGTTGGTGAATTTGGACCGGATATTGAAAAAAATATTGGAGCTGCTTATCAAACAACATTAAAACTTAAGGAAGAAGCACTCGGGAGAAGATTTAGAATATATGATAGTAGTCTGTTTAATGAATTTAAACGCGAAGAAGAATATTATGATGATTTAAAAAATATTATGGAAAATTCATTGTTTGATCCTTTTTATTCACCAATTGTGTCAATGTATGATGGGAAAGTTTTTGGCTATTTCTCTGATATGGATTTTACAAAATATAGTTTCTCTTCATTTAGTGATGCTCTTGATAAAGCCAATAGTAATGAATTTGGAAGCGATTTCTTTATCAAAGCAGTTACAAAATGGTTCAATGCCTTTTTAGACAAAGCAGATAGTAAATATGATAAATTATTTGTATTTACAAGTTTTGACTTGTTAGATAATTTAATTAATACATATACATCTTGTCAAGAATATGCTAAAATAAATCTCGTTGCGGTCATAACTCATTATGGGGATATTCTTAAAGATCCAATCAATGCTAAACAAAAAGTTGAGTTTGCAAAGAGAAACGGCGTAACTTTAGGAATTGTTGCAAGTTATAAGATGCAAACAGTATTATCGCAAGAATTATACAAATTTAGTTATTTAATTCTTTCAAAAGAAATGACACAAGGCGTTGTAAAAGATCAACGTCGTCAATTAATCTTGTCGGGAATTATGGATTTCTTATCATCTTATAATATGCAAAAGATTGCTATTGATATTGATAATTATCAAGAAGCTGAGGTTTTAAAAACAATGGATGTATCATATATGAGTGGCAATTTATTTGATCCACGTAAATCGAGTATTAGTATGCGTAAGTTAGCACATTTATATGATGAAAATTTAGAATAGGAGAGTAAAAATGGAAAATAAAAAAGTTAGTGCAATTACATCAAGGGATGTTGATTTTGCACAATGGTATACTGATGTTTGTAAAAAAGCAGAATTAATGGATTATAGTGATGCAAAAGGATTTATTATTTATCGTCCATATGGTTATGCAATTTGGGAGTTAATTCAACAATATTTAGACAAAAAGTTCAAGGAAACAGGACATGAAAATGTTTATATGCCTATGGTCATTCCAACTTCTTTATTCCAAAAGGAAAAGGATCACGTTGAAGGATTTGCACCAGAATGCGCAATTGTTACAACAGGTGGAAAAGAAACTTTAGAAGATCCACTAATCGTTCGCCCAACTTCTGAGACATTATTCTGTCAGCACTATGCTAAAATTGTTAATTCATATCGTGATTTACCAAAAAAATATAATCAATGGTGTTCAGTTGTTCGCTGGGAAAAAACAACACGTCCTTTCTTAAGAGGAAAAGAATTTTTATGGCAAGAAGGTCATACTATTCATGAAACTGAACAAGAAGCAAGACATGAAACATTAGCAATGCTTGATTGTTATGAAAAGATGGGTAAAAACTTATTAGCTATTCCTTTTATAACTGGTCAAAAAACACCTAAAGAAAAATTTGCTGGAGCAGTTGATACTTATACAGTTGAAGCTTTAATGCATGATGGTAAAGCTTTACAAAGTGGTACAACTCACTATTTTGGTACAGGCTTTGCTGAAGCATTTGGTATTAAGTTCCAAGATAGACAAGGTAAATTAGCTTATGTTCATCAAACATCATGGGGTGTATCTACAAGACTTTTAGGTGCGATTATTATGGTTCATGGTGATGATGATGGAATGGTTTTACCTCCATATGTTGCACCAATGCAAATTGTTATTGTTCCAATTCAAATGAATAAGCCAGGTGTAAGTAAAAAATGTGAAGAATTGTATGAAACATTAAAAACAAAATATCGTGTTAAATTAGATGTTAGTGATCGCACTCCTGGTTGGAAATTTGCTGAATATGAAATGAAGGGTGTTCCTTTAAGAATTGAACTTGGTCCTCGTGATTTAGAAAACAATCAAGCTACAGTTGTTTTTAGACATACTAGAGAAAAACTTACTGTATCATTAGATGAATTAACTAATAACATTGACACATATTTAAAGAAAATGCATGACGAAATGTATGCTAAAGCTTTAAAATTTGTCTTAGATTCAACAAGAGTTGCTACAACATATGAACAATTTAAACAAATCATTAATGAACAAAGTGGATATGTTAAAATGATGTGGTGTGGTGATGAAGCTTGTGAAAACAAGATTAAAGAAGATACAACAGCTACTTCTAGATGTATTCCATTTAATCAAGAACATTTAGGTGATGTTTGCCCTGTATGTGGTAAAAAAGCCACTAAAATGGTTTTATTTGCTAAAGCTTATTAATATAATTATATTAACCTTAGAAGTTCCTTCTTCTAAGGTTTTTATTTTGCTAAAAAAGGTGATTATGTGCGATAAAGATGGGAAAATAATAGTTTCCTTTTTACTATAATTTTTATAAAGGAGGAAATAAATATGAAAGAAAAAAGCCCTATTAAAGCAATAAAAGACATCATCTTGAATTATAAAGAGTGTAAAAGGTTTATTGCATATACTGAACATGGAATTAATATATTACATGATTCAACTAATCTTAGTAATGAAATTGGTGTACGAAAAAAATATGTTTTTAATTTTGAATGTAGTCTAGCATTATTAGATGATAAATTAAGAGATATTTTTCAAAAAGATCTTGATAGTGAAGATACTTATTGGTATATCGGAACTATGTCGCGTAGTACCTATTATCGTCATCGAGAAAAAGCGTGTGAACAATTTATGAAAAACTTTAAACGACTTGAAAATTTATAATTTAATCTATTTATTTGTTTCATTGTTGGTAAGTATATCTTCTATTCAATATAATCAAAAGAAAGATAATATAATTCTTTGTATTAAAGGTGGGAATGGTTTATCAAAAGTATATATAAGCTATTATGAAGATGGTAATTTTATTTTAAGCACATATTACGATTATTTGTATTTTCACGAAGAAGATGAAATTATTTTGCCTTTAAAACAAATTGAATATGATAAAATTTATATTGAAATAATGGAAAATAATGAAGTTGTGTATGAAGCTTCAATAAACATGTATCAATTTAATAATATGAATGATATTAATATAACTTTATTAGATGGCTACAATAAAGTGGTTGAAGTAAAATATGATTTAGTAAATGATATTGAGTATTATAAATATAATAAATATTATTTAGAAAATTTAAAAATATTAGATAAACCACGAATTATTGATATTTCAAAAATGAAAATTAATGTTGAACAGGATATCGAAGAAGATATCACTGATAATTATGAGGCATATTTATTGTTGAATCAAGGTTTTGAAAATGGTCCATTTGAAATTAAAGAAGGTTTTTATCGTGTTCCTGTTAAATTAAGTTATAGCAATAATGTTATAAGTTTGTCTTTGAAAGATAAGTTATATTATGATTTTGAAAAACAAGTAATGGTTAATGAAATGCCAAATAATGGAATGACAACTAATAAATTAATTTTAAGCAAAAATAGTGAATTAGCTAGTGAAGGATACTTGATAATCGAGAAATGTATTGATAATAAATATAATTTAATTATTGACTTATTAGTTAAGGAGAAGAACTTTTTTGGTGAAAATGGATATTACTATATTAAAGAAATTAATTAAACAAAATAAGTTAATAATTGGAATGATATTGTTTTTTCTTATATTAAATCTAGTTTTTGTTTTCATTTTAAAAAATAATGATACTAAAACAGCATTAGCTCTAATTAACACCGATTTACTTGAACGATCAATTGATGAAGAAACATATATTATTGATGAAAAACTTGTATTTGATAAAAATAAAGTTCAATACAACTTACAACAATTATTTGAGTTAAATAATATTAATGTTAATTATCAAGTTAGCGTTGATAAAGAGAAAATAAAAATAGTAATAAATGGTCAAACAAAGAGTTTTGCGATTTGTCGTTATGATGATAATTAATATTATATTTTTATACTTAGCTCAGTATTTGTTGGATAATCGTTATTTAGCATTTATCTTTTTTATCATAAATTGGGTAAATATTCCTTTACAAAACAATATTGATCAAAATTATATTAAAATTATCGAATATATACTAGAAAATGATGAAATAAATAGTAAAGATGTAATAAGAAGATATTTTGATTCGATAAATTATTTCACAGACTTATCTCTTGACGAAAGATTAAAAAAATATTTAAAATATGATAATTATCAATTAATAAAATTATTTGAAAATAGTTTAGTTTATACTCAAAAAGATAGTATTCATTTTTATAAAAATCAGAAAGGAAAAATGGATAACTTAAAGATTAACCAAAAAAGACAATATCGAAATGATACGATTCAATACTTGATTGTCGTTATTATGATAATTTTAGCTATTATCCCTATTATTATATTTAGATTTAATAATATTTATTATTTTTATTATTTATATGACAAATTACAGTTAATTGTTTTTGTGTTTCTTTTAATTGATTTTTTATATTTATTATACTTTAGAATAGAATTAATTAAAAAAATTAAAATTGATACTTCATACTATGATTTACAAAGTCTTTGTTTTCATAAAAATTGTATGGAAATATTATCGATTGAGGATGATCGATTAAATTTTGATGAAAAAGGTTATATCATTGATAATGAAAAAATTGTCATTAAACCAAAAATTAGAATTAATTATTCCTTATTTCTATTATTAATAAATTTGTTGATTTTTATATGGATTTAAAATTTAAAAAGAAATATATCATATTAGGAATAATTATTTTAATCGGAAGTGAAGTATTAAGACATTTTTATTATCAAAGCATTCTTAATAATAAAAATATAGAGGTAATTAATTATTTGGAAAAAAATAAAAAAATTGATCAAGAACTTATAGAACAATTAAATAAAAAAGGGATAAAGATTTCATATTCATTTGATACTGATAATCAAGTGACTTATGAATTATGTAAAAAACATGTTATCTTATTTGTGATTGAATTAGATTGTAAGAAACAACAAACGTATGTTTTTTCTAGACTAAATAAATGATTTTTGTTATAATAGAGCCGTAAAGAAGGTGAAATTATGAACACATTTGAACAATTTGTAAAAATTTTAAAAGAAAAGGCAAGCGTTAGTGATATTAAAAGTGAATCAGAATTAAGAAGTTTAGGTATTGATTCATTAGACTTAGTAGAAATCATTATGGATATTGAAGAACAATTTGGTATTCAATTCGAAAATGATGAATTAAATAAATTTGTTACTGTTGATGATGTAGTAAAAGCTATTGAATCTAAAAAGTAATTACTAGCTCCCTTTTAAAGGGGGCATTTTTTTGCTTATTTATTGAAAGGAGGAATGAAAAATGGCCCTTTTGGAAGTCAAAAATCTAAAAAAAGAGTTTAATGGTAATGTTTTGTTTGATAATCTATCATTCTCATTAAATAGCGAAGATAAGTTAGGATTAATTGGTCAAAATGGAGCAGGTAAAACAACACTTCTAAAAATGGTGTTAAATGAGATCCCGATTGATTCGGGAACTATTCACCTTCAAAACGGAAAAACAATTGGTTATCTATCTCAAGTTATGATTCATTCTTTCGACAATACTTTAATGGAAGAAATGCTAATAAGCTTTCAAGACGTTATTGATTTGGAACATGAATTACAAGAAATTATGAACCAATTAGCAACTGATCCTAATAATGAAAGTTTATTAAAAAAATATGGTAATGTTGAAAATCGTTTCAATAATTTAGGCGGTTATAATTATCATTATTTAATTGATTTGATGATATCAAAATTTGGTTTTAGTAGTGAAGATTATAATCGAACAATAGGCTCATTTAGTGGTGGTGAAAGAAATAAAATTGCTTTTACTAAACTATTATTAAGTCATCCCGATATATTAATTCTTGATGAACCAACCAACCATCTTGATGTTGAAACAATTGAGTGGCTTGAAGAATATTTGCATAATTATGATGGAGCAGTAATTATTGTTTCGCACGATCGATATTTTATTGATAACGTCTGTAATTGTATATTTGAAATCGCTAATAAGAGTGGTGAATTCTATCGTGGCAATTACTCGTATTATCTAAATGAAAAAGTCCTTCGATTTGAAAGACGTTTACAAGAATATAATTTACAAGAGAAAGAAATTGAACATTTAAAGAGTTTAATAGCCCGCTTTAAGCCAAAACCTACTAAAGTTGGATTAGCAAAAGATAGAGAAAAAAAACTCGCAAGAATAATGGAAAATAAACTTGAACGCCCTAAGGAATATTCTCCTAAAGTTCATTTTAATATTCAATCATTAGAGATGGGAAAAGTAAAACAAGTAACTTTAGATCAACTCACTTTCGGCTATAATAGGCCACTAACAACACCATTATCATTGACGGTTTTTTATGGTGATAAAATCGGTATCATCGGTAATAATGGAACAGGTAAAACAACATTATTAAAAACGATTGGTGAATTTTATAAACCACTAAGTGGAGTATTACATAAGCATCGAAATTTAAAAATCGGATATATTGATCAAAATCAAATTCAAATTGATAGTGAACTAAGTGTCTTTGATTATTTTCATTCATTTTACGAAAATATGGCTAATTATGAAATAAGACACCATTTAGGATCGTTTTTATTTCGACAAGATGATGTTTTTAAAACAGTAAATGAGTTAAGTGGTGGTGAAAAAGTAAGATTATCATTCGCAAAATTAGTACTTAAAAAATATGATATTTTACTTTTAGATGAACCAACAAACCATCTTGACATTGAAACACGTAAAGTTTTAGAGTCTGCTCTTCAAGAATATCAAGGAACAATTATTTTTGTTTCCCATGATCGATATTTTATTGAAGAATTAGCTACTAGACTAATCAGTCTTAAAAATGGTGAAATCGAAGTGTTTGAAGATGATTATCAGCACTTTATTGAACGAAATAAAAAGCAAGTTAATCTAAAAAAAGAAGTAGTTGAAATTAAACAAGAAACTACCAAAGAAAAGAGTAAAAAACCTACTAAAGTAAATATTAAAAAGCTAGAAGAAAAAATAGCTAAAATTGAAGAAGAATTAGAGCATTTAAATTCACTTCTAGAAGAGGAAGAGTATTATATGAATCGCCCTAAATTAGAAGCGTTAGAAGATGATATTTTAACTAAAGAAAATGAACTTCGACATTTAGAAGAAGAATATTTGGCAAATGTCGAATAAGTGCTTGAAATCCCTATAGATAAATGGTAAAATACTTATGCTTTTATCAATAGGGGTGTAGTTTAGTGGTAAAATGTCGGTCTCCAAAACCGCTGATGTGGGTTCGATTCCTACCACCCCTGCCATATATAAACATTAAATCTGATACTCTTGTTGGTATCAGATTTTTTTTGAACATTTTAAAAGAGTTATTAATTTAAATCGAAACATTATAATAAATTTATGATGGTACAAGTTAAGCAATTATCTTTAATATAAATTATTGAAACTTGCTAAATGAATATATAAAAGAGCAGTTATAATTCTATAAAATATGATAGAATACAATTATAGAGTAATGAGTGTTAACTTAAAATGAATTGTAAAAAGGAGTGTAATTTAAAAATGGAAAAGAACTATTATGGTAGTCTATGTACTGAAATGTATGAAATTTTACATAAACATGCACCTAATGATGAACTAGCATTTTATCTTTCGTATGCTAAAAAAGGACAAAAAATTTTAGAACCATTGTGTGGTAGTGGTAGATTTTTAATTCCATTTATTGAAAATGGCTTTGATATTACAGGGATTGATCTATCTAATGAAATGCTTGCTAAACTAAAGAAAAAAATAATAAAGCAAGAATAATTCAAGAAGATATTTTAAAATTTAACACCGAAGAAAAATATGATTATATATTTATTTCATCAGGTTCTGTGTCATTATTTACTGATATGGAGTTATGTAAAAAAACTCTTTTGAAAATTAAATCTTTTTTAAAACCTAATGGAAAATTTGTTTTTGCAGTTGATACAATTTTTAATAGATGTATTGATGACGATGAATATAAAGTTAATGTAAAAGTAAAAACTAATGATGGTCTAGATTTATACTTAAAAACAAAAAATTATTATGATATCAAAACACAAACTCAATTTTCACCATCGATTTATGAATTAGTAGATGATGGCAAAATATTAAAAATGGAAGAAATGAATTTTCAAACACACTTATATACATTTGGTGAAATGGATTTAATTCTTCAAGAAATTGGTTTTACCAATATAAAAGTATATTCTTCTTTTATGAAAGAAATTGCTAAAAATGATAGTTGTGAAATGTTCCTATATGAATGCAGTCTAAATTGAGGTACTTATAATAATAGAAAGAGTTATGAAAACACCGACATTAATAATAAAACGATTAATTTTAATAAGATTTGCAGATGATGATTCAGAAACGTTTTTTATAATTTTAAATGATGAAGAAGTAAATAAGTTTTCATTTTGGTATTCAATGAAAATTTAGAAAAAACAAAAAAGTTTGATACAAAGCATGCGTAGCCTTTTGTTTAAAAAGGATAATATGCCAATAGATTATGTTAATATTGATATGATTGATATTCATAATTTAAACTATGGTCTATGCACAGAATACCGGCATAAAGGAATTGTTACTGAAGCAGCTAAAGCTGTCATTGAACAAGTCAAAAATGATGGAATTTCATATATTACATCAATGCATGATAGAAATAATCCTAGAAGCGGAATTGTAATGCAAGCATGTGGTATGAAATACTGCTACACATACGAAGAACAATGGCAACCAAAAAATATTACAGTATATTTTAGAATGTATCAATTAAATTTAAATTGTAATAAAGATTTTGTGTATAAAAAAATATTGGAATATGTATAAGAATCATTTTATTGAAGAAATTTAATTTAATAATGAAGTTTTTAAAAGTCAATAAAATAATTGAAAAGTAATAATGTTTGTTTGAATAAAATACATCTATTAGCAATTGTTATAATTTTATGATGGTGTAGTTATTAAAGCAAAGGTGTTATTTTAATAAACTAGTGGTGTCGCACTAATACAAAAAAAGACATCCTTTGTTTCTAGTTGTGTCGAAAGTATTAAGGCTAATGTTTAGTGTCATTTGAAAAGAATACGAAAAACGAACCCCCTATTTTGGAAATGGTTCGTTTTTTTATATTGATGTAAAATGATTACTTTTTTTAGTAATTTATATTCCAAAATAGTGGTTTTCAAATTCATCATGAGTTAGATTATTAAACTTTTCTATTTTAAAAAATGATTTAAACTTGCTTTTTGTAAAATAATAGACAGTTTATTTAGTGAAGAATGGTCAAGTTAAAAAACAAATTGGGCATCAAGTGATTATACAAATAGTATTTTTTTAAGTTTGAAAATCTAGTTGAAAATTGTTAAAATATGTTGTATCTGAATATAAGATTGATAATTATTTAAATTTCAGTCTTTTTAAATATTAAAATAAATATAATTTTAAACTTATTTTTTCATCAATATTTTCAAATTTCTAAAAAATGTACCCCTAGTTAGATTTAAGATATTGCACGCTTTATCACTAGTTATTTCGTGTCGAATATATTTTGATGCAATGTCTACAAAATTATTTGGAATAGATACTTTGGGACGTCCAAACTTAACACCTCTTGCTTTTGCGTATTTTATTCCTTCAGCTTGTCTTAGTTTCATAATTTCTCTTTCATTTTGAGCAACGAAAGATAAAACTTGTAATACAATATCACTTATAAATTTTCCTATTAGATTATTGCCTTTATCTCTAGTGTCTAAAAGCGGCATATCTATAACAACAATATTGGCTTGTTTTGATTTTGTAATTAATCCCCACTCTTCAATTATCATATGATAATCTCTCCCTAATCTGTCAATTGATTTTACAACAATAATATCATTTTTTTTAAGCATTTTAATGAGTTTTTTATAATTGTTTCTTTCAAAATTTTTTCCTGATTCATAGTCAATTAAAATATTTGATTTCTTAACACCCCAAGATAGTAAAGACTCTACTTGTCTATCTATATGTTGATTATTTGTACTAACTCTTACATATCCATAAATCATTTTTACTTCCTCCTATAATTATATATTTTAATATAAATATGGTGGTTTAAAATAATTTTGACCAAAAAGTAAACCTTTCGTAAATTACTAAAAAGTATCAAATTTTCAACATTTTAGTTCTTTTTTTTCTTATATATCATAACATATTATCAGTACAAAATCATTGATTTTTGGACTATGAAATGCACAAATTGGTTTAATAAAGTTTATTTTAAGAGTTCTGAGAAAATGAAAGAAATACCGGATGATAGTGTTGATTTAATAATAACATCCCCACCATATTTTAATGTGAAAGATTATTTTATGGATGGTTATCAAAAAAAAGTTATTACTCATTCTATGGATGATGATTTGGGAAATATTGATTCTTTTAACACATATATAAATAGATTAATTAAGGTTTGGAAAGAATGTTTTAGAGTACTAAAACCAAATGGAAAATTATGTGTTAATGTCCCATTAATGCCAATGCTAAAAAAAGATTTAAATACACATTACAATAGACATATTTTTGATATTCAAAGTTCAATTCAAAACTCTATATTGAAAAAAACGAATTTGTTTTTAATGGATATTTATATTTGGAATAGGACTAATTCTACTAAAAAATTAATGTTTGGGTCATATCCATATCCTTGTAATTTTTATGCTCAAAATACGATTGAATTTATTACTGTTTTTGTAAAAGATGGAAAACCTTCTAGTATAGATAAGAAAACTAAAGAAGAAAGTAAATTGAGTAAAAAAGAATGGGTTGAATTTACTAAACAAATTTGGAATATTCCAATTCCTAATAAAAGTGATATAGCTTTTGGTATACATTCAGCTATTATGCCAGAAGAAATTGCGAGAAGATGCATAAAACTCTATTCATTTAAAAATGGAATTGTATTAGATCCATTTGCTGGTAGTGGGACAACTTTAAAAGTTGCTAAAGCAGAAGGAAGAAATTATGTTGGTTATGAGTTGTATGACTCATATAAAAATGTAATTTTTAAGAAATTAGAAAGCTTAGGTGATTCAAATGAATAAAATTGAATTATCAGATGTTTTCGATTATTTAGATAAATTAGAAGACGAGTCAATTGATTTGGCAATAATTGATCCCCCTTACAACTTAAATCAAGGTGAATGGGACCAATTCTCATCATTTGAAAAATTCTTAGATTTTACAGAAAGATACCTTGAAATAGTATTTAAAAAATTAAAATCTAATGGATCATTATATATTTTTAATACTGCAAGAAATAGTGCTTATATTTTGTTAATGTTAGAAAAAATAGGTATGAAATATCGTAATTGGATTATATGGTATAAAAGAGATGGATTTAGTTCTTGCAAAAGAAAATATGTTAATAATCAAGAAACAATATTATTTTTTACTAAAACAAACAAATATACTTTTAATTATGATGAAATACGTGAATCATATAGTTCATCTGAAAGAATAGAAGCAGCTCGTAAAAAAGGCATTCTTAAAAATGGTAAAAGATGGTTTCCAAATTCTAAAGGTAAGTTATGTGCAGATGTATGGAATTATACTTCTGTTAGATTGACTAATAAAGAAAATGGGAAAACTGTTAAACAAAAGCATCCTACTCCAAAACCAGAGGCATTAATTGAAAGAATGATTTTAGCTAGTTCTAATGAAAACGATGTTGTTTTAGATTTATTTAGTGGAACAGGAACAACAGCATATGTTGCTCAAAAAAATAACAGAAATTTTACTGGTTGTGAAAGTAATCCTGAATATATAAAAATAATTGAAGAGAGGTTAAAATATGACATTGATAAATGATTTAAAAAATATTGATCCTAGCAAAAAATGTCTATTATTTTTAGCACAAAGGGTTTTATCACCAAATTATAGAGGAATACAAATATCCCAACATAATAGGTATGATATGAATATCGTTTCAATTATGTTAGAAGAGATTAAGAATCATATTGGTATGGAAAAAATGCGAATTAGAACAACAGATTTGAGCAAAAGAAGTTATAATTATAAAGAAGAGGAGATATATGCAAATTATGTAAATTCTTTAGTTAAAAAAATTGGTAGGTGCACACAAGATTCGGTACGAAAAAATTTGTTCGTAGATCTTAATAGAATGGGATTAATAGAAAGATTTGATAAATATGGTACTATGATAGGTTTAAATGAAAGAAAAGCAGTCTATTATATAGCATTATCAAAATTAGGGTTAGAATTTGTTAACAATATTGATAAAGTATTTCAAAAAACATTACTTTATAGTAAAGCAATAGATAGGTTAACTAATGGATTGGCAAATGAATTATTAGATATTGTATCAATGAATGGGTGTATTACTATATATGAATTTATGTATTTTATTTCTTTTATTGGTTTAGAACTTAATGGACATACATATACAAGAACTGAATTAGTAGATCTTTTAAAAGAGTATCGCAGTTTGAGTAATATTCAAAAAAAAGCAATTAATGACATAATTAGTAATTATTGTAATCCACAAAAATTTGCTGGTAATAAAAAAAATAAAAGAGATTTCCATAATTGGAAAAACGAATCACAACAAATATTTATGTTAATGAATCAAACAGTGTTTTATGAATTGGTAAAAGATAAATTGATTATTAGGATTGGCAATAGTGGTTTATATTTAGATGATGTAAAATTAAAACGTTCAATCGCTGAAAAGCATAAGTATTTTGAAAAGCATAAAATTAATAAACAAGTTGGATTTGAACTACATCATATTGTACCTTTATTAACAGCTAGAGATAGAAACGAATTCTTAGCATTAGATGTTTGGGAAAATATGCTTTATATTGATGGTTATACACATGCTAAAATAACACATACAAATAATAAGAATACGAGACTGTTTTTTGAAAGTGAAGATATAATTCTAAAAGATTCATCTAAAATACTAGAAGATATTAAATGTAAAAAAAGTGAGAATGTTCTTTACGATAGTTCAAATAAAGATGTAATGCTCAAATACAACAATAATATAATTAATTCATTATAAAAAGTTTATAATGAATTTTTTAATAAATGGATGAATGTTAATAATATAATTCATCACAACTTTATTAAGTTGAAATAAATAAATTGTTTAATATATAATTAGTAGTAGAAAAATATTTATAAATCATTAGGATTTAAGATGGATAGAGATATTGATTGTTATGCATTTATAATATTTAAATGAAAGATCAGGTGATAATGATGAATTATTTAAAAGAATATTTTTCTCCTATCGGTAAATTGGTATTACTGAGTGATGGAGAAAATCTAATAGGTTTGTCTTTGAATAATAATTTTGATCAAAAAGATTATGTAGTTAAAGAATTACCGATATTTAAGCAAACAATCGAATGGTTAAACATATACTTTAAAGGAGTTAATCCATCATTTACTCCTCCTATTAAACTTATTAATGTAACTAATTTTCAAAAAGAAGTGTTAGATATTGTTAAAGATATTCCTTATGGAGAAGTGAATACTTATAAAAGTATTGCTATGAAAATAAGTGAAAAGCGAGGTATTAAAAAAATGTCTTGCCAAGCTATTGGAAGAGCTGTTGGTTCTAATCCGATACTACTAATTATCCCTTGCCATCGAGTTATTGGTGTTAATGGTAATTTAGTTGGTTTTGGATGTGGAATTGATGTTAAATGTAAATTATTAGAATTAGAAAATAATGACATGAGTAAATTTTATCGTCCAAAGAAAGGAAATAAATTATGAATAGATGCAAATGGTGTAATTTAAAAAATCCTTTATATGTTAAATATCATGACGAAGAGTGGGGCGTATTACGGATTGATGATCAATATTTATTTGAAATGTTAATTTTAGAATCGTTTCAAGCTGGACTATCTTGGGAATGTATTTTAAATAAAAGAGATGCTTTTAAAAAAGCGTATGATAACTTTGATATTAATAAAGTTTGTTTATATGATGAAAACAAAATTAATCAATTAATTAACAATAAAGATATTATTCGTAATAAACTAAAAATTAAAGCAAGTATTGATAATGCAAAAATATTTAGTGAAATCGTTGAAGAGTATGGCTCGTTTTATCGCTATTTAGTTTCATTCTGTGGTTCTAATATCATCTATGAATATGATAAAACTACATCTAAAATATCCGATAATATATCAAATGATTTAATAAAAAGAGGGATGAAATTTGTAGGCTCAACAATTATTTATTCTTATCTTCAGGCGATTGGGATTATTAATTCACACGAACCAGGATGTTTTAAATGTTATGATTATTAATACAGGTATGCGAACGGATATTCCTGCTTTTTATGCTAAATGGTTTATCAATCGAATTAAAGAGGGATATGTTTGTGTAAGAAATCCTTATAATCCTAAGCAAATAAGTAAGTATCTTTTAAATCCGGAAGTGGTTGATTGTATTGATTTTTGTACAAAAAATCCTCAACCGATGTTAGAATACTTAGAATATTTAAAAGATTATAATATGGTTTGGTATGTAACCATTACTCCATATGAAAAAGATATTGAGTTAAATGTCCCGTATATTGATAATGTAATTGATAGTTTTATCGAATTAAGAAAAAAATTGCCTAAAAGTTTTATTGGCTGGCGTTATGATCCAATACTAATTAACAAAAAATATGATGTAGATTATCATATTAACAAATTTAATTACATTGCATCAAAACTAAAAAATTATACTGATACGTGTGTTATTAGTTTTTTAGATTTATACCCCAAAGTAATTAAAAATGCCCCATCTTTAAATCCACCAACTAAAGAAGAGCAAATTATCTTAGCAAAATCATTTTATCAAATTGCTAAAGCAAATGGAATGAAACTAATAAGTTGTGGCGAAGGTAGTGAATTAGCCCAATATGGTTTAATTGTTAATGGATGTAAAAGTGAAGATGTTTTTAAAAAAGCGATTCCATATAAATTAAAATTACCGAAAATTTGTGTTCGTAAAGAATGTAATTGCTTTATGGGTAATGATATTGGTGAATATAATAGTTGTCTTCATTTTTGTTCTTATTGCTATGCAAATTATTCTAAAGATGAAGTATTAAAAAGAGTTAAATATCACGATGATAATTCCCCTTTATTGATTGGTAAGATAGAAAAAGATGATGAAATAATTGAAGCAAAACAATATAGCTATCGTCTAAAAGAAGAACAACTTACATTATTTTAATTAAGAAGACTAGATATGTCTTCTTTTTTTATGATATTATAGTATTGTGAAATATTTGGTATATTAGTTAAAATATTAACAAATAACTCTATTTAATATTAGAGTTCTTTGTGATTTTTATCACTAATTATAAGGGGTGACAATAATGAATAATTTAATTCCTATTGGTAAAATGGCGGAAATTAACAAAACAACGATTGCGACTTTACGACTTTATGATAAGATTGGTTTATTAAAACCCGCTTATATTGATAATGTGACAAATTATCGCTATTACACGATTAAACAAAATTATAAATTAGATATGATTATTTATATGAAAGAGTTGGGGATGAGTCTTGAAGAAATTATTGAAGTTTTTAAGAAAGAAGATATTATGATCATTGAAGATATTTTATCAAGAAAAAAAGAACAAATTTATCAAGAGATTGATAAACTTAAAGCTCAAAAAGAAGCGGTAATAAGAACGATAGATAGTATTGAAAAATATCGAAAATCACCAACTAAAGGGATAATAACTTTAGAATATATTGAAAGAAGATATATTTATAGTTATTTGTGTAAATCAAATTTCTATTTAAAAGGATTAGAAGATTTTGAACAACAGCTCTCAAAATTTCGATCAAGTTTAATCAATAAAGGTGTTTATCAAGTTCATTCTTATAATGTAGGCACTAATATTACTAAATTAGATTTTAAAAAAGATAACTATGTACCTCATGAAATATTTATTTTTGTTGATTCTCATTTTGAATATATTAATGAAACTAAAATTATTGATTCAGGGATGTATGCATGTATCTATTTAGATAATTTTGATGAAGAAATTATTTATGCCAAAAAATTAAAAGATTATTGTAAGCAAAATGGATATCAAATTAATGGCGATTATATATGTGAAATTTTGACAGAGTTTAATGTCTTTAATAAAGATGAACATCAAATGTATTTAAAATTACAAGTGCCAGTTAAATTTTAATATATTGACTCTAATCTTAGAATAGACCTTAAAATATAAATATAAACAAGGAGGAAAAATAATAATGAAAAGAAAAATTAAGGTCGTTCAATATGGTTGTGGTAAGATGTCTAAATATATTTTAAGATATCTACACGAAAAAGGAGCACAAATTGTCGGTGCGATTGATGTTAATGAAGAAATTTTAGGGATGGATGTCGGTGATTTTGCTGGTTTAGGAGTAAAAACAGGCGTTCTAATTTCAAATGATGCTGATAAAGTGTTAGATGAATGTGATGCAGATGTTGCAATTGTTACTTTATTTAGTTTTATGAATGATATTTATCCACACGTCGAAAAATGTGTAAAAAGAGGGATCAATGTTATTACTACTTGTGAAGAAGCTATTGACCCATGGACAACTTCGGCAGCTTTAACAAATAAAATTGATAAACTAGCTAAAGAATATGGTTGTAGCGTAACTGGTTCAGGTATGCAAGATATTTTCTGGATTAATATGGTTGCATTAGCAGCTGCAGGATGTCATAAGATTACTAAAATTAAAGGGGCATATTCTTATAATGTTGATGAATATGGTTTAGCACTTGCTAAAGCCCATGGCTGTGATTTAACTGTTGAACAATTTGAAAAAGAAATTGCTCATCCAGAAGTAGATGAACCATCATATGCTTGGAATGCTAGTGAAGCAATTGTTTCAAAACTCGGTTTAACAATTAAATCAATTAGTCAAAAACATGTTCCATGCGTTTTAGATAAAGATATTTACAGTGCTACATTAAATAAGACGATTAAAAAAGGAAATTGTATTGGTATGTCTGCTGTTGTTACTATCGAAACATTCCAAGGCATTACAATTGAAGAAGAAACAATTGGTAAAGTATATGATGTAAACGATGGTGATATGTGTGATTGGCAAATTATTGGTGAACCAAATGTTGAATATCATGTTGTAAAACCTGCTACAGTAGAACATACTTGTGCAACAATTGTTAATCGTATTCCATCATTGTTAGTGGCAGAACCAGGATATGTTACTTGTGATCAATTAGATGAAATTAAATATTTAACATATCCAATGGAATTATATATTGAATAATTAAGTTGCTTAAAAGGTGAGAAAATCTCACCTTTTTTTATTATTTAATATGAAAAACATTTTCTCCTATTTTTAAAAAAAGAAATCTGTGATAGTATTAAAAAAAAGGTGGATACAATATATGTCATTAGAACAATTTTATTTATACATTGGAGAGTTAATAATGTACTTTCAAGTAATTGAAAGAGATTTAAAAATTATATATACAAGTATTACAAGTAATAATTTTTATGTTCAATATAGTGATATCAATAATTTATCACTTGGACAAATGGTAGGTTTAATGAAAGAAAAACAATATTTTTCATCAAATGAAATTCACCAATTACAAAAGATGAAACATAAGCGTAATTATTATGTTCATCAATCATTTTTATCATTTGTTGATAACGATCATTTAGAAGATAGTGTTGAATATCAAGAAGTAAGTAATAAGTTAATGGAAGATCATAATTTTTTTGAAAATCTTTGCATCAAGGTTTCAAATTTGAGTAAACAATTCATTGAATAATAATTTTTGTAATTTTATTGTGAGTATGCTATAATCAAAAAACGCCGATTAAAAGGAGAGTTAAAAATGAATATTGAAAGTATAAGTGCTTTATCACTTGAAGAGATAGAAAAAAACAAGGATTTATATGAAAAGATAGGCTATAACACTTTAAAAGAAGAAAAAGTTGGTGTAGTTATTTTAAGTGGTGGTCAAGGATCTAGATTAGGATTTAACCACGCTAAAGGCATGTATGATGTAGGTATTAATAAAACAGTTTATTTATTTGAGTTGTTAATAAATAACTTATTAAAAATAGTTAATAAAGTTAAAAGATGGATTCCTTTGTTCATAATGACTAGTAAAGAAAATAATGATGAAATAATAGCATTTTTTAAAGAACATAATTACTTTAACTATAAACAAGAATATGTTAATTTTTTCATTCAAAATCATTTACCAGCTTTAGATTTAAATAATAATATCTATTTAGATAAGAATGGACAACAAGTCTTACTTCCAAGTGGAAATGGTGATTGGTATAAAAAATTAAAAGAAACGAATTTATTAGACAAATATCCGTCACTTGAATGGTTAAATTGTGTAGCAGTTGATAACCCGCTTCAAATAATGGCTGATCCAATTTTTGTTGGGGCGACAATTGCAAGTAATAATTTAATGGGGGCTAAAGTTATTGAAAAAGCTTATAAAGATGAAAGAGTTGGTGTTATTTGTAAAAGAAATGGCAAGCCAACAATTATCGAATATTTTGAAGCAACGGAAGAAATGAAAAATGCCAAAGATGAAAAAGGTAATTATATTTATAAATATGGAGTAATCTTAAATTATTTATTTAATATCAAAGTGTTAGATGATCATCTTAACGACAACTTACATGAATATCACGTTATTAAAGAGGTTAAAGTCGATGGGGAAATTAAAAAATTGAAAAAAGTTGAAACTTTGATTTTAGACATGATTTCCTTTTTTGATTCAGTTTGTATTTATGAGGTTAGACGAAACAAAGAATTTGCTCCAATAAAAAATAAAGAAGGTATTGATTCTTTAGAAACTAGTAGAGCATTATTATTAGAAAATGGAATAGAATTATAAAATAAAAAACCTATAAGGGATTCTTATAGGTTTTTTTGTTAGAATAGAATTCCAGTAAACCATCCAGCAAAGTAAATGGCAATGATAATAATACAAGGAATAATATAAATAAATTTGTTATTAACTTTCTTTTTAAATGAATTAATTAATAATAAAATACTTAAAAGAGTTCCCATAACAATCATGGCTTTTAATGTATCATATTGTTTAGCAATCATTTCACTAGGATTTTTAAAATAAATATTTAAAGTTGTACTAACCGTATAGAAGAAATCACTGACAAAGAAAATCATATAGTTAAATAAATGAGAACCAATAATTCCTCCTAAAGCAATATTTCCTTGTCCTAATTTTGCTAATGAAATAGCACTTGTAATTTCTGGAAGACCAGTACAAATAGAAAGAAGTAATGCTCCTGCGACTGCTTGACCTAATCCATATCCGCCTTCTTCAACAGGAAGAGCGATTTGGTCAGCAAGGTTAGCACTTAAGATTGCTAAACCAATTAAAAGAATTGAAAAAACAAAGAAACGAATTACAACAGTTTTGGTTGATAAGTTTTCACAACCACTTGATTCACAATCTTGATCGTTTTCACTATCACCCTTTTTATAAACATAATAGATGAAACAAACATAGAATATAAACATTCCTACGAATAATAAAGAAATTTTAGTGAAACCTAAATTGATTTCTAAAGGTAATTTAAAGAATAATGATAATCCTAATAAAATATTGAACATAATAACAAAAATAATGGTTAAAATGTTAGTTTTAGAAATATTTTTAAATAATCCTTTTTTAATAAAAATAATATCTAAGATGGCTAAAGTCGTTAAAGTCATCATATTAACACCTATAACATTACCATAAGATAGAGTAGGTGAACCAATGACTGCACTTGTAATCCCGGAGATTAATTCGGGAATAGAAGTAACTAAAGATAAAACAAATGAACCTAAAAAAGCTCCACCTAATTTAGTTTTTTCTGAAATCCCAGCAACATATTTTGAAATTTGTTTTGCGGTTAAAACAACTGCAACTGCAGTAACAATGAAAACTAACCATAAAATATTTTGTGGAAGATTAGTAGCTAAAAACATATTATACCTCCTATTTTTCACCTCTTTATTATAAATATTTATAATAAAAAAAGCAATCACAATTAAAGTGATTACTTTATTTTCTTGATTGCATTTTCAATAAATGAGGCCATTACTTTAATAGCTTCATTCCGATTATTATCCATATAAATAGGAATAAGACTGAACAAACTATTAAAGATGATATCAAGAGCAATTTCAGATTCAAGGGTTTTATAATAATTAGATACATTATAAATCTTTTCCTTAATAAGTTGATTGGTTTTTTTAAAAGTTCGATATCCATAGTTGTTATTTTTTATCAGCATAGCCATTGTTTTTCGATCTTTATTAAAACTATCGATAAAGCGATTTAAAAATAGAATTTGATCAGTAAAAAAGTATTTAACATATTCATCTAATTCATATATTCTTTTTTCAACTATTTCATTCATAATTTGATCAGCCAAATCATAGATGTCATTATAGTGTAAATAAAAGGTGGCTTTATTAATTTGGGCTTTTGATGATAATTCTTTAATTGTTATTTTATCAATTGATTTTATTTTGCATAAATCAAAGAAAGCCTCTTTGATATTTTGCTTTGTTTTTATAATTCGTAAATCCATAAATATCACCTATATAAAATAATAGACACTTATTAGAAAAAAGTCAAATAAACAACTAAAATCAAATATTGTTTATTGTTAAAAAAAGGGTTAATTGCTAAAATAGATAGGTACAAAAAAAGGAGGTCAAAATATGTTGAAAATTTTAAAAAGATTTACATTAAAAGATAGGCTTTTTGCTTTCTTTATTATGATATTAATCATAACTCAAGTTTATTTTGATTTAAAATTACTCGATTATTCAGCTAATCTTGCAACTATTGCAAGCAGTGGTGATTTAAGCTTAGAGAGAGTTTTAACTAATGGTGGATTTATGATGCTATGTGCATTAGTAAGTCTAGTATGTGCGATTTTGACTGGTTTTTGTAGTTCAAAAATTTCAGCAAATATTGCAAGAACGTTAAGAAAAGATGTTTTTAATAAAGTACAATCTTTTTCTTTAAATGAAATAAATTATTTTTCTCATGCTAGTTTAATTACCCGTACAACAAATGATATTGTTCAAATTCAAATGATGTTTGCAATGGGTTTAGCTGTTTTGGTAAAGGCACCAGTATTAGCAATTTGGTCGATAGCAAGAATGTCAAGTGGTGCTTGGCAATGGACACTTTCATCATCAATTATCATCGCTATCGTTATAATTACCATTATCATTATAATTGGTGTATGTATTCCAAAGTTTAAAAAGGTTCAAACATTAACAGATAAATTAAATGATATTACTAAAGAAAATTTAAGTGGCATACGTGTAATTAGAGCTTATAATGCTAATGATTATCAAGAACAAAAATTTGATAAAGCAAATAAAAATATGGCAGATAATTATTTAGCAATTAACCGTCGATTAGCTTTCTTACAACCAACAATGACTTTGGCAATGTCTTCGATAACTTTAGTCATTTATTGGATTGGAGCATATTTAATGAAAACAACTCCATCTAATGAACAAGCAATTCTAATTGGTAGCATGCAAGCATTTACGCAATATGTTATTCAAGTCGTTATGGCATTTATGATGATTATTATTATTTCATCGATGATTCCAAGAACATTAGTATGTGTTCGTCGTGTAAATGAAGTATTTGATACAAGTGTAATCATAAAGGATGGAGAATTTAGTCAAGATACAGAAATTAAAGGTAAAGTAGAATTTAGAAATGTTTCTTTTTCTTATGAAAAAGGCGAAGAAGAAGTTATTCAAAATATATCATTTATCGCCAATAAAGGTGAAACTGTTGCGATTATCGGAGCTACAGGAAGTGGTAAAACAACTTTAGTTAATCTTATCCCTCGTTTTTATGATGTAACAAGTGGTGAAGTTCTCGTTGATGATATAAATGTTAAAGATTATAAACAAGAGACTTTGCATCAAAAAATAGGATATGTTTCGCAAACGGCTGTTCTTTTTAAAGGTGATATTGAATCTAACTTAAATTTAGGAGATAATAATGCAACAAAAGAAGATATTGACTTAGCGTTAGAAATATCTCAAAGTTTAGATTTTGTCAATAAATTAGACAAAAAAGAAAAAGCATTTGTTGCACAATTAGGAAGTAATTTTTCTGGTGGGCAAAAACAACGTTTAAATATTGCTAGGGCTTTAGCTAGAAAACCCGAAATTGTTATCTTTGATGATTCATTTAGTGCATTAGATTTTAAAACTGATAAAAACTTACGTTTGTCATTAAAAGAAAAGTTGAAAGATACAACAACCATTATTGTTGCTCAACGTATTGGAACAATTATTAATGCTGATAAAATTATTGTTTTAGAAGATGGAAAAATTGCCGGTATCGGAAATCACCATCAACTATTAAATGACTGTGATGCCTATTATCAAATTGCTTTATCGCAATTATCAAAGGAGGAAATTGAAAATGAAAAAGAATAAATCTCCTTTAGTCAAATTATTAATCTATATTAAAAGTTATTATAAATTATTAATTCCAGCAATTATTTTAGCAATTATCGCAACTATCTTTACAATTATTGGTCCTACTCAATTAAAAGTATTAACTGATGAAATTGTTGGTATAGTTCGAGGAGAAAGTATTGATTATCAAGTCATTAATAGAGTAGGAATATTTTTAGTTATTATTTACAGTTTGGCGTATGTCTTTAACTATTTACAAGGATTTATTATTGCTACAGTTACTCAAAGAATTTCATATAGTTTACGAAAAGACATTGATGATAAAATTAATGTTTTACCACTTCGCTATTTTGATAATACAACAGTTGGAGATATTTTAAGTAGAGTTAGTAATGATGTTGACACATTATCTGATACTTTAAATCGTGCATCATCGCATTTGATTAGTGGAATTATTTTACTTGTTGGTTCTACTGTTATGATGTTTGTTATTAACTACATTTTAGCTCTTGTTGTAATAGTAGTTTCATTATTAGGATTTAGTATCGTTATTCTAATAATTAGAAGATCTCAAAAATACTTTATTCGAAAACAAAAAGAGTTAGGTAAAATTAATGGTCATATTGAAGAGATATATAGTGGACATAACGTTATCAAAGCATACAATGGTGAAAAACAATCATATGAAAAGTTTAGTAAATATAGTGATGCTTTATATACTTGTGATTATAAGTCACAATTTTATTCTGGTACTCTACAACCATTAATGACTTTTTTAGGTAACCTAAGTTATGCAAGTGTTTTTGTTGTTGCTACAATTCTTATGATGAATGGGGTCGATGGCGTAAGTTTAGGAACAATTACTGCCTTTATGGTATATATTCGTTTATTTACCCAACCATTAAATACTATCGCTCAAGCAACTAGCCAATTACAATCAGCTAGTGCCTCAGCATTAAGAGTATTTGAAATTCTTGAAGAAGAAGAACTTAGTGACGAAAGTCATAAAGAAAAATGTTTATTAGCAAGTGATACAATGGGTAATGTTGTATTTGATCATGTTCAATTCGGTTATAATAGTGATCGAATCATTATTAAAGATTTTTCATTAGATGTTAAAAAAGGTCAAAAAATTGCTATTGTTGGTCCAACAGGAGCAGGCAAAACAACATTAGTAAATTTGTTAATGCGCTTTTATGAAGTAAACAAAGGCCATATTTACATTGATGGAATAGATACAAGTGAATTAACACGTGAAAATGTCCATGAACAATTTGCAATGGTTCTTCAAGATACTTGGCTTTTTAATGGAACAATTCGTGAAAATTTAGTTTATAATCAACAAAACATTAGTGATGAAGAAATTTATAAGGCTTTAAAAGCAGTTGGATTAAAACACTTTATTAATACCTTACCTCATAAACTTGATACAATCATTGATGAAAAGATGGCCTTATCTAATGGTCAAAAACAACAACTAACGATTGCTAGAGCAATGTTAAGAAAAGCTAGTTTATTAATTCTTGATGAAGCAACAAGTAATGTTGATACCAAAACAGAAAAAGTTATTCAAGAAGCAATGGATCGCTTAACAAAAGATCGTACTTCATTTGTAATTGCTCACCGCTTATCTACGATTAAAAATGCTGATGTTATTTTAGTTTTAAAAGATGGAGATATTGTTGAAAAAGGTAATCATGAAGAGTTGATTGCCAAAAATGGAGCATATAAAGAATTATATAACGCTCAATTTGAAACAAATTAAGTAAAATAATTGATTTATTAATTTAATTAGCATAGTATAAATAATAAGGATGGTGATATTATGTATTCAAAAAATGCATGGAAAAAATATAAAGATAACTTAAATGTAGTTATGGATTTTAATGAAGGATATAAATCTTTTTTAACAAAAGGTAAAACCGAACGTTTATTTATTTATGAAACAATTAAATTAGCAGAAGAAAAAGGATTTAAACCTTTAACTAGTTTTAAATCATTAAAGAAAGGCGATAAAGTTTATGCTAATAATCGTGATAAAAACATTGCTTTATTTGTCATCGGTGAAGAGCCACTTGAAAATGGTATGAATATTTTAGGCGCTCATATTGACTCACCAAGAATTGATATTAAACAAAATCCTTTGTATGAAAAAGAAGGATTCGCTCTACTTGATACTCACTATTATGGTGGTATTAAAAAATATCAATGGGTAACAATGCCACTTTCATTACATGGTGTTGTTTACAAAAAAGATGGAACTAAAGTCGAAGTTCATGTTGGTGATGATGCAAATGATCCAATCGTTGGTATTTCTGATTTGTTAATTCACCTTTCAGCTGATCAAATGCAAAAGAGTGCAGCAAAAGTCATTGAAGGTGAAGATTTAGATGTAACTGTTGGTAGTATTCCATCAATGGATGATAAAGCATCTCCTAAAAATTATCTTTTAAATATCTTAAAAGAAAAATATGATATTGAAGAAGAAGATTTCTTAAGTGCTGAAATTGAAGTTGTTCCTGCTGCTTCTTCACGTGACTATGGTTTAGATCGCTCAATGGTAGCAGGGTATGGTCATGATGATAGAGTATGTGCTTATACATCATTAATGGCTCTATTAGATGCTCAAGATGTTAAGAAAACAGCATGTTGTATTTTAACTGATAAAGAAGAAGTTGGTAGTATTGGTGCAACAGGTGCTCAATCTTTATTCTTTGAAAATGTCGTTGCTGAATTAGTTAACTTAGAAGGCAACTATATTGATTTAAAAGTAAGACGTTGTTTATCAAATTCTAATATGCTTTCAAGTGATGTTTCTGCTGGCGTTGATCCTTTATATTTAGGTGTTAACGAACTAAAAAATAGTGCATATTTAGGAAGAGGTATCGTATTTAATAAATATACAGGTTCTCGTGGTAAGAGCGGTTGTAATGATGCCAATCCAGATTTTATTGCTAGTTTAAGAAAGATTATGGATGAAAATAACATTTATTTCCAAACAGCTGAACTTGGTAAAGTTGATCAAGGCGGCGGTGGTACTATTGCTTATTTATTAGCCAATTACAATATGAATGTTATTGATGCAGGTATTGCTGTTTTAAATATGCATTCACCAATGGAAATTGTTTCAAAAGTAGATGTTTATGAAGGCTATTTAGCATATAAAACTTTCTTAGAAAAATTATAGTCTCTTTAAAGAGACTATTTTTTTTATGCGAAATATTGACAAAACGGCTTAAAAAGAGTACACTTATAGTCAGTTAGTTATTGCTAACTTTTATTTAAAGATTAGTTGTTAGTTATCGCTAACAACAAAGGAGGTATAAATATGCCATTAGTTATTGCGCCATTAAATCAAAATTTAAGAATAATTAAAGTACTGGTTGATCAAAAATTAAAGAAACATCTCGAAAGTTTAGGGATAGTTGTCAATGAAACGGTGAATATTTTATCAAAAAGTAATGGAAGTGTCGTTTTAGTAATTAAAGAAGGACGAATTGCTTTAGATAAAAATATTGCTACCAAAATATTAGTTGCATAAATGGAGGGCTATTTTATGATTAAAAAGTTAGATGAATTTAACATTGGAGAAAAAGGAACAATTAAGATGGTTAGTGGCGAAGGTCGTCTTCGTAGACGATTATTTGACATGGGAGTTACGCCTGGAGCATATGTTATATTGAAAAAAAGAGCACCTCTAGGTGATCCATTAGAAATCACGATTCGTGGATATGAACTAACTTTAAGAAAAGTAGAAGCAAACTTAGTAACATTGGAAATGGATGGGGGTAATAATTAATGAAACGTTTTGCACTGATTGGTAACCCAAATTGTGGTAAAACAACACTTTTTAATAGTTTAACTGGTTCAACAGCTCATGTTGGAAACTGGCCAGGTGTAACTGTTGATAAAAAAGAAGGGGTTTATAAAAAACTAGAAGAACCTATTTCGATTATTGATTTACCAGGTATCTATTCATTGTCACCATATACACCAGAAGAGGTTATTTCTAGAAATTATATTTTAGATGAAAAACCTGATTGTGTTATTAATATTATTGATGCTACTAATTTAGAAAGAAATCTATATTTAACAACACAAGTTATGGAAATGGATGTACCAGTTGTTATTGCCTTAAATATGATGGATATCGTTCGTAAAAATGGCGATAGCATTGATCCGATGATATTGGAAAAGAAAATGGGAGTTCCTGTTATACCAATTTCGGCTCAAAAAGAAGAAAATATCAATGAATTAATGAAGAAAGCTTACATTGCAAGTAATAATAAACGACTTGGTCAAACAGTATTGGAAAAAAGCCCAATTACACATTTAATTAAAGATGTAAAAATAGCATTTGAAGCATTAAATGTTGATAATCCATTATTTCATGCAATAAAACTAGTTGAAAATGATGAAATAGAAGTTAAAAATCATCAAAATTTGGTTAATATTGTTGATAACTTTAAAAAGACCTTTAACGATGATACATTCGGTGATGATTTAGAAGCAATTGTTGCTGATGCACGTTATAAATATATTGCTAAAAATTTTGCAATTGCTAAAACAAAAAGTAATGAGAGTATCAAAGAGACAAAATCAGATAAAGTTGATAAAATTTTAACTAATAAATGGTTAGGTATCCCAATTTTTCTATTGATTTTATTTGCTATTTTCCATTTAACATTTAGTGAAAATTTCTTGTATTTAGGCAAATTGTTTGAAAATGTCGAAGCTAGTTTTAGTGGAACAATGTTTGAAGGACTAATATGGACTAGTGATGGTTTAAAATCACCAGGGATGATCTTGTTTAGTTTAGTTGAAAGCTTAACAGGAGGTTTAGGAGAATTTGTTGCAAGTTCAATTTCGAGCGCACCACTATGGGTTCAAAGTTTTATTAATGATGGTGTATTAGCTGGCATATTTGGTGTATTAAGTTTTATTCCACAAATATTATTTTTATTCTTATTCTTTTCAATTTTAGAAGACTCAGGTTATATGGCTCGTGTTGCCTTTATTTTAGATCGTATTTTTAGGAAATTTGGTTTATCAGGAAGAGCATTTATGCCTATGATTATGGGGTTTGGATGTTCGGTTCCGGCTATTGTTAATACTAGAACATTAGCAGATGATAATGAACGAACAGCTACAATTAGAGTTATTCCATTCTTTAGTTGTGGTGCAAAACTTCCTATTTTAACAGCTATTGCAGGTGGAATTGTTACCTTATTTGGAGTAGGTAATGCAGATGTTATTACTTATTCAATGTATTTATTAGGTATGACGACTGCGATTGTAACTGTTATTATAATGCGTCATACAACGATGAAAGGAGAAGTACCTCCATTTATTATGGAACTTCCAAGTTATCATCGTCCACAATTTAAAGCATTGATGATCCATTTATGGGACAAAGTTAAACACTATGTTAAAAAAGCTTTCACAATTATCTTGGCTTCAACAATTGTGATTTGGTTCTTATCTAGTTTTTCATTCTCATATGAATTTTTACCAGAAACAATTGTTCATGATGGTGAAGAAATTATTGCTAACTTACGAATGAATGAAAGTATTTTAGGTGGTTTTGGTAATTTAGTTGCTCCTATCTTTGCTCCTCTTGGTTTTGGTAGCAACTTAAATAATTTTGTTTGGGTATTTGCTGTAGCTGCAGTTACAGGTTTAATTGCTAAAGAAAATGTAATCGCAACATTTGGTACATTAGCTGCATGTGTGGCTGGTGGTTACATTGCCTCCGAAGATGGTATTTTAGAAGTTGTTTCAATGATTAATGCAACTGGAATTACTATACCAGGATTAATTGCATTTATTGCCTTTAATATGACCACTATTCCTTGTTTCGCTGCGGTAGCTACTGCAAAAGGTGAACTAGGTAAAAAAGCCTTTAGAGGGACACTTATTTTCTGGATTGTTACTTCTTATGTAGTTTCAATGGCAATATTTGTTATTGGTACTTATTGGTGGACAAGTTTTATTTTTGCGATAGTAGCAATTATTGCAATTATTATAATCCGCTTACATAATACTAAAACTGCTTGTAAGAAAGGTTGTTAATATGACATTTTGGGAAATATTATTAATTATTATTATCATTTCTTTTGTTAGTTATATTTTTGGTAAAGAAATTTATAAAAAAATTAAACATCAACCAACAGGTGAGTGTGCCTGTTGCAGTATGAAAAATAAAAGAATGATTAAAGAGATGCGTAAAGCCGTAAAAAAAGATTGTAAGCGTTAATAAGCGTGAATAACTAACTTGATAATTCTTAACATAAAGTTTATTCCTTCCTATTTTTCTAAAGCAAGTTAGTTATTATATAAAAGAGTGAGAGATTCACTCTTTTTTGTTAAGCATTTTTTAAAGAGATATTTTATTAATATGTTATAATAAAAAAGAGGTGAAAAAGTAATGTTATATATCTATATAAGTCCAGCAAAAGCATTAAAAGAAGAAAGTGAAGTAATCTTTGAAACAAGTAAACCTGTTTATCAAGAAGAAGCTAATAATCTTGCATCGACTATAAAGACATTTAGTTTACCATATTTAAAAAAAGTAATGGGAATTAATGAACAATTAGCACAAAAAGTATACGATTATTATCAAGATTTTAATCATAATAATGCTCCAGCCCTTTTTAAATATAATGGTTTAGTTTATAAACAAATTTCACCCAATACATTAAATGATGAGGAATTAGATTATTTAAAAAAGCATCTTTTAATCGGAAGTGGACTTTATGGAATATTAAAAGCTTTTGATGGTATTTCTTCTTATCGATTAGAACTAAACAAGCGGATAAAAGAATTAGGTGATTTAATAGCTTTTTATCAACATAAGATTAGTGAATATTTTAATGAAGATGATATTATCATTAATTTAGCAAGTGATGAATATTCAAAATTATTAAATAATGTTAAAGCTAAAATAATTAAAATTAATTTTGTTAAACAGAATAATGAACGTTGTAGTATGTTACAAACGCATGGAAAGATTTATCGAGGAAGAATGGTAAGATTTTTAGCAACAAACTTTATTGAAAATTGTTATGATATTCTTTGCTTTCAAGATAAAAATTTGAAATTATATTCATATGATGAGCATGAAATCACGTTTATGGAGGTGTAAGAAATGAAAATTGAAGTTGATGGCATTCGCTGTGCGGCTTGTAAGACTAATATTGAAAAAAAGATTAGTAGTTTAGACAATGTAACTGATTGTAATGTATCACTTTTATCAAATACGTTAGAAGTAAACGGATCGATAACTAAAGATGAAGTTATTAAAAATTTACAATCGTTAGGTTATGATGTTAAAAAAGATAAAAAGAAGAATAAATTTAAACAGTTTATTATCTCTTTAATATTATTTATACCATTATTTTATTTATCGATGGGTTCGATGATTGGGTTACCTAATTTAATTAATGATATGCTTATTAAAGCAAGTATAGAAGCATTACTCGCTTTAATTATTTTAATTATCAATAAAGATTATATTATTTATGGTCTTAAGCATTTAATAAAACGTTCACCAAATATGGATTCTTTAATTTTTATTTCAACGACTCTATCGTATTTGTATAGCCTTTATTTATTAATAAGTGCTTTTATTAATCACAATAACATTGATAGTTTACATCATGGATTATATTTTGAATCAAGTGCAATGATTGTGGTAATTATTACTTTAGGCAAATATTTAGAAGAAAAAGCTAAAGATAAAACAAAAAAATCATTGCAAGAACTAGCAATGAAATTGCCTAAAGTTGTTAAGATGAAAGATGGTTCAATTAAAGATATTGATGACGTTAAAGTTAATGATATCATTATTGTTCAAGAATATGAGTGCATCCCAGTAGATGGAATAATTATTGAGGGGCAAAGCGATATTGATGAATCATTAATTAGTGGTGAATCTTTACCAGTACTTAAAAAGATTAATGACCACGTAGTATCAGGATCTTATAATGGTTCATCAACTATTTGTATTAAAGTATTAAAAGAAGCTAAAGATAGTGTTTTAACACAAATGATTGATATGGTTTATAAAGCATCTAATTCTAAAGCCCAAATTGCACGAATAGCTGATAAATTATCGTTAATATTTGTGCCGATTGTTTTATCAATTGCTCTTATTACGTTTATAGTTTGGATGATTATTAGTCAAGATGTCTCATCTTCCTTATCATATACAATTGCGGTTATTGTTATATCTTGTCCATGTGCCTTAGGTCTTGCAACACCAGTGGCGATTATGACTGGAGTCGGAAGAGGAGCAAGTGATGGTATCTTATTTAAAGATGCTGAATCACTTGAAAAGTTAGCTAATGTTAAAGCGATCGTATTAGATAAAACTGGTACAATTAGTGAAGGTAAACTTAAAATTAAACGTATCATTGGTAGTCAAGATAGTCTAGGAATCATTAAGTCTTTAGAATTAAAATCTTCACATTTATATTCGCGTTCATTTAAAGATTTAAAGGTTGAAACATATGATGTTTTAGATTATCAAAGTCATCTAGGAAAAGGAATAGAAGGTAAAATTAATAACAAGCGATACTTGTTAGGAAATGAAAAACTAATGATTGAAAATGGTATTAAATTACCTGATGTTAAATTAAATCCATTAGAAATTCCTTTATATTTAGCAAGCGATAAATTGGATAGCATTGTCATTTTAGAAGATGAAATTAGTGAAGAAACAATTAAATATCTTAAATTATTACAAAATCATTATGAATTATATTTATATAGTGGTGATAAACAAAGTGTTGTTGAAGCAACTGCTAAATTATTAAATATAAAAAATTATCAAGGAGAGCTATCTCCACTTGATAAATATGAACTTGTTAAAAAAATAAATCAAAAAACATTATTTATTGGAGATGGAAGTAATGATGCGTTAGCGATGAAAGAAGCTTATACATCAATGACTTTAAAAGAAGGAACAGATTTAGCAATCTTTTCTAGCGATACGATATTAGTAAAACATAGCATTAAAGACTTATATTATGCTTTAAATTTAGCAAAAAAGACTTATCGTATAATCAAAGAAAATTTATTTTGGGCATTAATATATAATGTTATTTTTATTCCTGTAGCCGCTGGGGTCTTTTCTAGTGTTGGTTTTACTTTACACCCAATGATAGCTGCTACATTAATGTCGATTTCAAGTTTATTTGTCGTTTCAAATGCATTAAGAATATATTCAAAAAAGAAGGAGAAAGTTATGGAAGTAAAAGTAAATGGTATGATGTGTGAACATTGTGAAAAAACGGTACGTGATGCTTTAATTAAAAAAGGATATGAAGTAAATGAAGTATCTCATCTAAAAGGTATTGTCTCTTTTAATAAAGATTACGATGTTAAGCGTATTAAAAAAATTATTAACAAATTAGGTTATAAAGTATTAGATTAAGGCAATAATTAATGTTGCCTTTTTTTCATTTTAATATAGTAATTAACAACTAAATTATATATAATTTAAGAAATGGAGGAATTTATTATGAATATTAAAATTAAAAGATTTAAATTTGATTTTATCGTCTATTTAGTTTTAGGTATTTTATTAGTAGCATTTGGTATTGTTATTTTTCCATTTGTTACTGAACTAGGTAGAGATATTTTAAAAATTGTTACTGCTATTTTCTTGATTATTTATTTAATCACGTTCTTATTACCTAAATTAATGCATAAACGCAATTCATTAATTTTAGCTTTTCACATTATTGAGTTTGTTGTGGTTGCATTAATTGCTTTAGGTAATATTTTATCACAATTTAAAATTATCAACGTTTCAGGAGTTTCACAAACAATTGGTTTAACATTATTTATGCGCGGTTTAAGTGAATTAGTTATTTCTTATTGCGCTACAGATAAAAAGAAAAAATTTGTTTTCTTCATATTAGATGTTGTTATTTTGACATTGGGTGTTTATTTATTTGCAAAACCATTAATTAGCGATGAAACCGCTTTAATTATTTTAGGTATCTTATTTATTTTAGTTGGTGGATTAGGTATTTATTTGTCAATAAGATTTTGGGATAAAAAATCCAAAAAGGAAGTTGAAAGTAAGTAAATGAAAGTCGCATTAATTACTTTGGGTTGTGCTAAAAATTTAGTTGACTCAGAAATGATTTTAGGGTTAATGAAAGATAATAATGTTAGTGTAACTACTAATAAAAAAGAAGCTGATGTTATTATTATCAATACTTGTGGATTTATTGAATCAGCTAAAGAAGAAGCTATTTCAACTATTTTTAAAACTTTAAGTGAAAAAGAAGAACATCAAAAAGTTATTGTTGTCGGGTGTTTAGCTACAAGATACAAAAATGAGTTAACTGATGAAATAAGTGAAGTTGACCGTTTTATATCAATCAAAGAATATCCATATTTTGCTTCAATTTTTAATGAAGTTGTTAAACAAGATGTTCTTAAAGAAAAAATGGATCATAAACATCGTTTACTATCAACATTACCTCATACTGCTTATGTAAGAATTGCCGATGGTTGTGATAATCGTTGTGCATATTGTGCTATTCCTTTAATTAGAGGTAATTATGTATCAAGAAGAATTGATGATATTGTATTAGAAGTAAAATATTTAATAAATAAAGGGGTAAAAGAAATTGTTTTAATTGCCCAAGATACAACACGTTTTGGTAAAGAAAATAATGAATCAATCGAAGAACTTTTGAATAAAATTTGTCAAATAGATGGATTATATATGGTTCGTTTACTATATTTGTATCCAAATGATATTGATCAAAAATTAATTGATACTTTTAAAAATAACCCACGTATCGCACCATACTTTGATATTCCAGTTCAACATGGTTCGAATAGAATCTTAAAATTAATGAATCGCCGTGATACGAAAGAAAAGATTATTTCTTTAGCTAAAACAATTCGTGAAAATTTTGAAGATCCAATTTTACGCACAACATTGATAGTTGGTTTCCCTAATGAAACAGAAGAAGACTTTAATGAATTGTTAGATTTAATAAAAGAAGTAAAATTTGATCGTTTAGGAGTTTTTAAATATTCTAATGAAGAAGATACATTAGCATATACATATAATAATCATGTAAGTGAAGAAGAAAAAGAACGTCGTTATAATATCGTAATGGAATTACAATCTAAAATTGCTCAAGAGTTATCAAAAAGTAAGATTGGCAAAACTTATGAAGCAATTATTGAAGGATACGATAAAACAAAACAAATGTACTTTGCTCGTTCTTATGCTTTCGCGAATGATGCAGTTGATGGATATATATATTTACGTAATGTAAAGAATCCAAAAATTGGTAATATTGTAAAAGTAAAAATTGTCGATGCATTAATTTATGATTTAATTGGAGAAATTATGTAATTTCTCCTTTTTTTATGTTAATATATTGGTAGGTGATTAAGTTATGGAAAAAATTGTTGATTTATTAAAAGATACTTCTATTCCTCGCTTTATTGATGAAGAGGTACGTCCTTTTCGCAATTTAATGCTCGAATATCGTTGTGCATTAAAAGAAGTCGAGACCAAATTTGATGTTTTAAGTGATGAATTTTCACTTAAATATAATCGTAATCCTGTCGAATCAATTAAAACTAGATTAAAAAGTCCGAATTCAATTTTAGGTAAGTTAAAACGCAAAAATCTTCCTTTAAAAGCTACTAGTATTGAAGAGAATTTAAATGATGTGGCAGGAATTAGAATTATTTGTAGCTTCATTGATGATATTTATGATTTAGTAAGTATGTTTACACGTCAAGATGATATTAAAGTAATTGAAGTTAAAGATTATATTAAAAATCCAAAAGAGAATGGTTATCGATCATTACATTTAATTATTGAAGTACCAATTTTTTTGACTGATTGTACAAAAAATGTTCGTGTTGAAGTACAATTTAGAACGATTGCAATGGATTTTTGGGCATCACTTGAACATGAAATAAAATATAAGAAAAATGTTAATAGTAAAGAAGTTTACGATGAATTAAGGGAATTAGCTACAATCAATCATAATCTTGATGTTAGAATGCAAAATTTGCGCAAAAGTGTCGAATTAAAATAATTTGACTTAATATAACCTAGCCTTTATAATAAGGCTACGTGCCATTATAGTTCAAAGGTAAAACAAATCCATGGTAAGGATTAGTTCTCAGTTCAATTCTGGGTAATGGCACCATTTTTTATTTGAAGTATAAATTTTTTAGCAAAGGAGAAACAATAATGAAAGTAGGAGTATATTATTTAAGTAGTGCGATTCATGATCAAGAATTGATTTTAAAACAAAGAGAACAATTTTTAAGTAATTTAAATTATGAATTTGTTGAAGTGAAGGAAAATGAATTTAATAAGTTTCCAGTTACTTTAATTATGGTTGAAACAGGTGGCAGTGAAAATTTATTTAAGCAACTTGCCACAACTTTTAAAGGCCCATTCTATTTACTAACTAAAGGTGAAAATAACTCTTTAGCAGCATCTTTAGAAATTTTACGATATATTCATATTTTAGGATTAACTGGTGAAATTTTGCATGGATCTTATTCTTACATTAATAACCGCATTGCTGAATTAGCTAATATTGATACTTTAGGGGTTATTGGTAATCCAAGTGATTGGCTAATCGCTTCATATGTAGATTATAAAAATGCTTTGACTAAATTTAATGTTAATTTAATTGATATTGATGTCAATAAAGTTATTGAATATTATAATGAAGACCAAAATACATATACTTTTGATGTAGACTATGACCAAAAAGAAGTTTCTAAGGCTTTAAAAATTTATAATGCTTTAGAAAGAATTGTTAAGGAAAATAATTTAAAAGGATTAACTTTACGTTGCTTTGATTTGTTAAAACCATTAAATTCAACGGGGTGTTTAGGTTTATCATTATTAAATGATAATCATATTACCGCTACTTGCGAAGGTGATGTTCCTTCAATGCTTGCAATGCATTTATTAAATCGTGATTTAAATTTATTGGGCTTCCAATCAAATCCATCTCGTATTAGCTTAGATGATAAACAAATTATCTTAGCTCATTGTAGCATTCCTTTAAAAATGACTGAAAAGTATTGCTTTGATACTCATTTTGAATCAGGTATTGGTGTTGGTATTCATGGCGAATTACCTGTTGGTAAAGTTACCGTATTTAAAATTTCAAATGATTTAAAATACTATTATGTTGGTAAAGGTAGTATTTTAGAAAATCTTTATGAAAAAAATTTGTGTCGAACTCAAATTAAAGTAAAATATGATGATGATTTAACATATTTCTTAAATCGCTCTTTAGCTAATCATCATATCGTTGCGATTGGTGATTACGAGGAAAAAATTGTAAAAATGATGCAAAAATATAATGTTGAAAGAGTGAAGTAAATGTTAAATATCGGGAAATCACATGAAGTAATAAAATTAGTCAAAAAAGTTAAAACCAAACCTTCAAATTTAATCTATATTGAAGATTTAAGTGTATTATCTTTACTAATGGAACAAAAAAAGCAATTAGAGGTTTTCCTTGTCTGTGAAGAGTTAATCTTTAGTGATGAAGCTAAGAAAATTGTTGCATATTTTAAGGATAATAGTAAAGAAATTTATAGTGTATCAAAAAAAGTGTATGACGATCTTATTGATAAAGGATTTAGTGCTGGAATGATTGGACTATATGCATATGAATTCAAATCATTAAAAGAAGTTAAAAATAAACATTTTGTTGTCGTTCTAGATGGTTTGGAAACCCCAGGGAATTTAGGGACAATTTTACGTACATGTGATGCATATAACGTTGATTTAGTTATTTTGGTCGATAGTAAAACTAATGTTTATAATCCTAAAGTCGTACAATCATCTAGAGGTATGTCATTATCAGTTGATATTGTTAATACAAGTTATGAAGAAGCTCAAGCATATTTATTGAATAACAATTTCGATATATATTTAGGTGAACCTGAATTAGGTAAATCATATCTTGAATATGATTATTTAAACAATGTTGCATTAGTCTTTGGTAATGAACGTTTTGGTATTAATAAAAATTGGTATTCAAAAAAACACCATAAATTGTATGTACCAATGTATGGGAAAATGACATCTTTAAATGTTTCTGTTGCCGCTTCAATTGTTATTTGTTATGCAGGAATTAATATTAATAAAAGGCTTGGTTAACAAGCTTTTTATTTTAAGAAGATAGTTTTGATGATCGATAAAACGCTAATTGCAAAATGTGGTATGAATTGTGCTTATGTATGGCTTATAAACGAAAGAAAAATCCGTGTTTTGGATAAAAAGTTGTCAAAGTTTTTTTAATGTAAGAACCAAACAAATTATTGTTCGAGTTACAAAAAAATTCCTTGTTATTGATTGAAAAAATTAGATGCACGTTATTGTCAAAATTATTATTATAGTGTGATCGAAAATTTGATAATTATTGAAGAAAAAGGGATCAATTATTTATTAATGGAACATCAAAAGAAATATGCGACTAAAGATGGAAGCGCTTTAATATGTATTCACTATAAAAAATAATGCATTTTATCATTTTACTATTTAATTTTATTAATAAATAAGATATAATATAATAAACTAAAAAAATATTTATAATATATAGGAGGATAAGTATATGGCCAAACATAATGAACTATATGAATTATTAGGTAAATACCAAGTTTTAAAACAATTAAATCCTAATAAATTCGAAGAATTAGAAAAGGAAGCATTAATTAATTTTGTTTATGAATGTAATGCTTTAGAACATAATTCATTATCTTTAAAAGATGTTAAAGAAGTAATTGAAAATGGTGTAGGTAATGTTACTGATAATAATCGTGAAGAATTAGAGACATCTGGTTTATATGATGCAATGAAATATGTTCAAATGTTAGTAAATGAACGTATTAATTTAAGTGAAGCAATTGTTAAAGAATTGCATACAAAATTATATATTGGAGCAAGCGATGATTTTAAAGGTCAATATCGTACTGACTTTGTAACTATCCCACATGCTCGTAATTTCCCACCATTTAGACATATTTCATACTACATGAATAAGATGTTTGAAGAATATAAAACAATGGATGATAATTTAGATGTCATTACAAAAATAGCATTAACTCACGTTAAATTTGAAAATATTCATCCATTTAATGATGGTAATGGTCAAGTTGGCCGTTTAATCATTAACTATCAATTAATGAAAGCTGGCTATCCATTTATTGCTATTCCTGCTTCGGTTAAGAAAGCTTATACACATGCATTTGAACACTATAATGAAGAATTAGATATTCATTATATGGTTGATATTATTGAAGATGCACTTAAAAATGAATTAAAATGGCGCATTGCTTATTTAGAAAAATAAAAAGGGGATTACCCCTTTTTTAATTAGGAGGATTTTTGTATGTATTGTCCAAAATGTAAAAAAGAATTTAGTGATGAAGATAATATTTATTGTCCTTTTTGTGGTTATAAATTAAGTTCCTATCAAGATGATATTAAATTAAAATTTAGTCCTAGATTAAAACGAATATATAATTTAATGATAGCCCTTGCTTTTTTTATCGCCTTATTATCATTATCGATGATTATCATTTTTCCTAGTTACTATCTTATTTTTCTAATTTTTCCATGCTTATCTTTTTTAATTGTTCGTTTTGTTAGCAAATATATAGGGATAATTGATCGAGAAAATACTCCTAGTGAAATAATATCGTATTTAAAAAAGTCATCAATATTTGTGATGGTGACTTACTTAATTAATGTTGGTATTATTATCTATGGAATTGTTAAAATTATTATAGATGCTCTATAAGATTTAAATCTAATTCTTTAGCTAAATTAAAACATTTTTGAACACAATCATCATTTAAAGAATGAGGACTATGAGCATCAGCATTAATAATGATTTTTAGATTTGGGAATTCTTCTTTAACTAATTTCCAAAAATCATAGTTAGGATAAGAGATGGTATTTTCTTTAACAACTCTTTTATAACCATTGGCATTTAATTCAATAATTGTGTTGTAACTACTTAGCATAGTTAATAACTTGCGAGAGTAGTTTTTTAATTTTTCATCGAATTTGGGTTGATTCATTAAAAATAAATCAGGATGAGCAAGATATGCAAAAAGATTAGTTTTAAGCGCTTGTTCAATGTAGGAATAATATTTCTCAAAGGCTTCATCAATATCAAGTTGATCAATAAATTTAACTTGACCTTGGTGGTCATAGACAGCATGTTGACCTAAAACTAAAATATCGCATTTTTGTTTTAAATGATAGTAATAATCAACTAAATCAGGGAAAAATTCGCATTCAAAACCTTTTAAAATATTCATATTGGGATAATTGTTTTTTAAATTGGTTACATCAATTAAATATTGATTGAGATAATTATAATCCATACGTGAGCGATTTAGTCGTCCATCTTTAAAAGGAAGATGATCAGTCATTGCAATCTCTTTAAAACCATTTTCATAAGCAAAATTTAAATAATCACTGATAGTACCTGTCGCATGATGACACAAAAAAGTGTGAGTGTGGTAATTGTATTTAAGCATATAGTATCAACTCCTCGAAACAAGTATAACATAAATTGTAAAAAAAAATATATTTTTTTTAGTGGTTGTGCTATAATATTTAGGTCCAAAAATTGAAGAAGGAGAGAAAAACGTATATGAACATTCGAAATATCGCCATTATTGCTCACGTTGACCATGGTAAAACAACGTTAGTTAACCAATTATTAATTAAATCAGGAACTTTTAGACAAAATGAAGAAGTTTTAGACCGTGTAATGGATAGTAATGACATTGAAAGAGAAAGAGGTATTACTATCTTAGCTAAAACAACAGCTATTAATTATAAAGATTATCGTATTAATATTTTAGACACTCCAGGACACGCTGACTTTGGTGGAGAAGTTGAACGTATTATGAGAATGGTTGATGGTGTTCTATTAGTTGTCGATGCTTTTGAAGGAACAATGCCTCAAACGCGTTTCGTTCTTAAAAAAGCTTTAGAAGCCCATGTAAAACCAATTGTAGTTGTTAATAAAGTTGACCGTCCAAATGCTCGCATTAAAGAAGCTGTTGATGAAGTATTAGAATTATTTATTGAATTAGGCGCTGATGATGATTTATTAAATTTCCCAGTTGTTTATGCATCAGGCTTAAAAGGAACATCTTCATATAGTGATGATCCAAATGACCAAGAAGATACAATGGATCCAATTTATGAAACAATTATTAATCATGTTCCTGCTCCAGAAGTTAATGAAAATGGACCACTTCAATTCCAACCTGCTTTACTAGACTATAACGATTATTTAGGTCGTATTGGTATTGGCCGAGTTACAAGTGGAGTTATTCATGAAAATGAAACTGTTGCTTGTATTCGTTTAGATGGAAGTGTTAAACAATTTAGAGTTCAAAAATTATTTGGCTTTTTAGGTTTAAAACGAATTGAAGTTAGTGAAGTAAAAGCTGGTGATATTTGTGCTATTGCTGGTTTACAAGATATTGGTGTTGGTGAAACAGTTTGTAATCCAAATAATCTAATTCCACTTACACCATTACGTATTGATGAACCAACATTACAAATGACTTTCTTAACAAATAACTCACCATTTGCTGGTAAAGAAGGTAAATTCTTAACTGCAAGAAAAATTGAAGAACGTTTATATCGTGAAATGCAACGTGACGTCTCTTTAAGAGTAAGTCGTATTGAAAATAGTGAAGCTTGGATTGTTTCAGGTCGTGGTGAACTTCATTTATCCATTTTAATTGAAAATATGCGTCGTGAAGGTTTTGAACTTCAAGTTTCTAAACCAGAAGTAATCATTAAATATATTGATGAAAAAGCATGTGAACCATATGAAGATTTACAAATTGATGTTCCAGAAGAATATTTAGGACCAGTTATGGAAGCTTTAGGTCCGCGTGGAGCTGAGTTAGTTAATATGGTCAATACGGAAAATCAAGTTCGTCTTCAATATATTATTCCATCTCGTGGTTTATTAGGTTTTATGACTGATTTCTTAACTCTAACTAAAGGTTATGGAATTATTAACCATACATTTAAAGAATATCGCGAACGTAAAAATGCTTCTGTTGGTGAAAGAAGCCAAGGTGTTTTAGTTGCTACTGATACAGGTCAAGCTACATCATACGCTTTAGAAGCTATTGAAGCTCGTGGAACAATGTTTATTGAACCAGGTACGATGGTCTATGAAGGTATGATTGTTGGTGAACATATTTACGATAATGATTTAGCTGTTAATGCTGCTAAGTCAAAAAACTTAACAAATATGCGTTCAACATCAAAAGATCATACTGTTGTTTTAAAACGCCCACGTCAAATGTCGCTAGAATCTTGTTTAGATTACATTAACAATGATGAATTAGTTGAAATTACACCTTTAGGTTATCGTATGCGTAAAAAGATTTTAAATACCGCTGAACGTAAAAAATACGATTCACGTAACAAATAGTCCTCGATTGAGGACTTTTTTCTTTTAAAAAAATATACTAAAATAGACATGGGTGATAATTATGTATAGTAAAGAAATAACTGAAAAATTTTTAGAAAAATATAAAGAATTTGAAACAATTCGCGATAATGATTTTAAACGATTCAATTATTATAATAAAAAAGATCCAGATTTGTTTGAATTGTTTCGTAACATTCGAAATAATTTAGCGCATAATAGTGTTGATGGAGAATATCCATATATCGTTAGTGAAGATGTTTTAAAATCAATTACAAATTTAGTTAATAGTATGCAAGAAAAACTTATTGAAAGAGCAATTCATTTTAATCATTTATACTATGCAACATATAAAAGTAAAATTATTGATGTTATTAACGAGATGAATAAAAATGATTTTCAATATATACCAGTTATCGAAAATGGTAAAATAAGAAATGTATTTTCAAGTAATGTTTTATTAAATTATATGTGTGAACACAAAACTATTGATGAAAAGTTAACAATGAGTGATCTTCGTGACTATTTTGGTAAAGAAGTATTTAAATTTTATCCAAAATCAACATTTACTTATGAAGTAATTGATTTATTTCATCGACGTTTTAACAATAAGCGACTTATTGTAATTTTCATTACCGAAAATGGTCGTAATGACGAAAGTATTTTAGGAATGATTACAAGTTATGAAGTCTAAAAAAAGCACTTGATAGTGCTTTTTTAAATGGTTATTTTAATGTGTTCATTATCTTTAGAAAATATTTCAACCAAAGTAAAATTACGGTATTTTTTAGTGGTTTTTTTAATTTCTTTCATAATAAAGTTTAAAGTATTTTTATCGAGATAATCTTTACTATAATTGTTTAAAATTGAAATCGCTAGTTTATTAGTTATTAAAAAGTTAGGAATATATAATTTATGAATAATTTTATTAGAATCTTCAATAATAATTTTCATAAGTTATTCAACGACAATACTAACTTTATCGCCATCAGCAGTTTCAATATTAACAAGTTCACCAATCACTCCTTGATTAACGAGTTCTAAAATCTTTTTAAAATCGATATTAGAAGAAGTAATTTTGCTCGATACTTGTGGAATATTCATTCCATTTTCTAGACAAACATTTACAATAGCAAGCGGTAAATTAACAACAACTTTATCACCATCATTAGATAAAACTCGTATTTTTAAAATCAAGTCATTTATACTTTTATTATTATTGATAGTGGTAACTGTTTTTTTATTCTCATTACCTAAAAGTTCATCTAACGATACATCAAAAATATTAGCAAGTCGAACTAATGTATCAATGTCAGGTGAAGATAAGTCATTCTCCCATTTAGAAACGGCTTGTGAAGAGATATTTATCTTATTTGCAATATCTTCTTGAGTTAAGTTTTTTTCTTTACGAAGTCGAGATAATCTTAATCCTAAAGTTTCTTTCATATTGAGTAATCCTCCTTATTGATACTTTAAATATAAATTAAATTTAAGCTATAAAGAAGAGGTTAATAGTTGAGTTACTATCTTTTTAGTTGAAAATTCTATCAACTATTAGTTGAGTATATAAAAAACACCCCATATAAGGGTATTGAAATATCAATTTGGCGCTCCCATACGGACTCGAACCGTAACTAGCGAGTTTCGAAGACTCGTGCTTTATCCAGTTAAGCTATGGAAGCATATAAATATTATATCATAATTAAAAAAAGATGGTGAAAAAATCACCATCTAGTTTTTAACTAATTCTAAGCCAACACGTTTTTTATCTAAATCAACATTTATAACTTTAACAGTAACGATATCACCAATTGATAAAATATCAAGAGGGTGGTTAACTTTTTGCCCCATTTTTGATTTATGAATCATTCCATCATTTTTTAGACCAATATCAACAAAAGCCCCAAAGTCAACGATTGAACGAACACTACCTTGTAAAACCATTCCTTCTTTTAAATCCTCAATATGTAAAATATCTTTTTTAAGAAGTGGAGTAGGATATTCATCACGAATATCTCTTAATGGTTTTTTAAGTTCTTCAATAATATCAGTTAAAGAATATTCACCAATATTATATTTATTAGCTAAATCTTTAATGATTAATGAAGATAATTTTTCATTAAATTCATCACTACCAATTTTAGTAATATCTAAACCTAAATCACTAATCATTTTTAAAACTAATGGGTAGTTTTCTGGGTGGATAAATGTTTTATCTAATGGGTTAGTTGAATCTAAAATCTTTAGAAAACCAATAGCTTGTTCATAAGATTTAGGACCAATACCTTTAACTTTTTTAATGTCATCACGTGACTTAAAAGCACCATTTTCTTCACGATAATCAATTATATTTTGAGCTGTTTTTTTACTTAATCCAGAGACATAAGATAATAAAGAAACACTTGATGTATTGATATTTACTCCAACATTATTAACGATTTTCGAAATAGTAAAATCTAAACCTTCTTCAAGTTCACGTTGATTAACATCGTGTTGATATTGACCAACACCAATTGATTTAGGATCAATTTTAATTAGTTCTGCTAAAGGATCTAGAACTCTTCGTGCAATCGAGATTGCACTACGTTCTTCAACAACTAAGTCAGGGAATTCTTTAATTGCTAATGGTGAAGCACTATAAACACTAGCACCAGCTTCAGAAACGATAACGTAACTTGTATCTAAATCATATTTTTTAATTGTATTAGCAATAAATTCTTCACTTTCTCTAGAAGCAGTACCGTTACCGATGGCAATTAGTTTAGCACCATATTTTTTGACTAAACGAACAACTTTTGTTTCGGCTTCTAAAATACGTTTTTCATTTACATTTTCACCAGGGAATTTTTGGTGAGGATAAATAACATCTTTTTCAACAAATTCTCCACGTTCATTAATAATTGCTAATTTACAACCAGTTCTAAAAGCAGGGTCTAAACCTAAAATAGTACGATTTTTTAAAGGTGGAGTTAAAAGTAATTGTTCAAGATTGATGGTAAATAATTCAATAGCTTTTGTTTCGGCACGTTCTTTTAATTCATTACGAATTTCGTTTTCAATTGAAGGATAAAGTAGACGTTTAAAAGCATCTTCAAGAGCTTCAATTAAATATTTATTTGCAGGTTTATTACTAACTTTAATTAATTTTCTTTGAAGGGTATAAATAATGTTTGGATCATTATTTTCGATTTTTACTTTAAGAACATTTTCGTTTTCACCACGATTAATCGCAAGAATGCGGTGATTAGCAATAAAACGAACAGGTTCAGTGTAGTTATAATAATCTTCATAAACCTTACGTTCATCATTTTCTTGTTTTTTAAGTGAAGTTACGATATTGCCAAACTTATGCATACTTTTAGTTAACAAGTTACGATATTCAATATCGTCAGCAATTCTTTCGGCAATAATATCTTTTGCTCCATTAATAGCATCTTCAACTGTTTTTACTTCATCATTTATAAATTTACTTGCTTCAGCACTTACATCAATATCTTTAAATTCTAAAAATAAATTAGTTAAAGGTTCTAATCCTTTACGAATAGCTTCACTAGCTCTCGTTTTTTTCTTTTCTTTGTATGGTAGATATAAATCTTCAACAACTTTTAAAGTAGTAGCTTCATTGATTGCTTTTAATAATTCTAGTGTTAATTTACCTTTTTCATCAATAGCAGCGATTACTTCTTGTTTACGAATGAATAATTTATTTTCGTAATCGTAAGTAGTTGCAATATCATGAATTTCAACTTCGTCCAAATTGTTGGTTTTTTCCTTACGATAACGAGCAATAAAAGGAATAGTTGCTCCTTCATCTAAAAGTGATAAAACTGCCATAATTTGTTCTTCTTTAATGTTTAGTTTATCACTTACAGTTTTAATAATTTCAGTATTAATAGCCATATTCAAATCTCCTATTCTAGGTGATATTATACCACCTTTAATGATGATTTACAAAAAGATGTTTACAAATATATCAATATTTGATATATTATAAATGTAGTATGAGTAGTATGTTTAGTGGGATTGACAAAGTCCCACTTTAATTTATTAAAGGGGGTATGCAACATGAACAAAGAAGAAGTTATTACTATCGTATCTAATCTAATTAAAGATGTTTTAGAAGAGGAAAAAGTTTTTATTTATGATTTGGACTTTGTTAAAGAAGGAAAAGATTATATTTTACGTATTTTAATTGACAATGAAGCTCAAAATGTTGATTTAGATATTTGTATAAGTGTTAGTGAAAAGATATCTAAATTGCTTGATAAAGCTGATCCAATTAAAGAAGAATATATGCTTGAGGTTGCTTCTCCAGGCGTCGAACGTCCTTTAAAAACATTTGAGCAATATCAAAAAGCAATTGGCTCATATATTATTCTCCAAGTTAAAGAACGCGTTTTAGATTATGACGAATTAGTTGGTGATTTAAAAGGTGTTGATAATACAGGTATTGACCTTGAAATTCGTATTAAAACAAGGGTTAAAACTGTTCATATTAATTTTGAAAACATTACAAATTGCATGACTACAGTAAAATTTTAGGAGGAAAGACAAAATGCCAGTAGGTAAAAAAAGAAAAGTTAGTGCTAAAAAATTTGTTGAATTAATTGATGCGATTGTTGATGCTTATGGATTAAGCGAAGAAGTAGTTATTGACTGCTTATCAAAAGCTTTTATTACAGGTTATCGTAATAACGTTAGACAAAAAGATGTTTTAGTTAGAGTCGATATTAATAAGAAAAAAGGTGAAATTAACCTTTATAACCAAAAACATGTTGTTAATGAAGTTGAAGATGATTTCTTAGAAATTTCTTTAGAAGATGCACGTGAAGTAAATTCTCATATTGCGATTGGTGATTTATTTGAAATCAAAGAAGATTTAGAAGAATTAAACCGTAATGCTTCAAATTTAATTGTTAAAAAATTCCAAGAATTAATAAATGAAGAAGTACGTAATAACGTTTTTGAAAAATTTAAAGATAAAAAAGATGATATGGTTGTTGGTGAAGTTGAACGTGTTGATACTAGCCTTTGCATTATTAAAATTGATGGTGTAAGTGCTGATATGCCACGCCGTGAACAAATTCCTAATGAAACACTTGAATTAGGTAGTTTAGTTAAAGTTTATGTTAAAGATGTAACTCGTAACAACAAAGGTTCACAAATCACTGTTTCAAGAAGTGATAATGGTCTTTTAAAACGCTTATTTGAAGCTGAAATTACTGAAATTTATGATGGTATCGTTGAAATTAGATCAATTGCTCGTGAACCTGGTGAAAGAGCAAAAGTTGCTGTATCATCTCGTAATGAAAATATTGATGCTCCAGGAGCTTGTATCGGTCAAAAAGGTAGTCGTATTCAAAAAATCACTTCACAATTGAATAATGAAAAAATTGATGTTATTCAATACTATGATGAACCAGAATTATATATCGCTGAAGCATTAAAACCAGCAGAAGTTTATGGTTTAGCAATTAATAAGGAAACTAGATCATGTGTAGCTATTGTTCCAAATGATGAATATTCAGTTGCTATTGGTCAAAGAGGTCAAAATGCTCGTTTAGCTGTTAAATTAACAAATTGGCGTATTGATATTAAGACAGTTGATGAAGCTTTAAATCTAGGTTTAGAATTCCGCTCATTAAATGATATTAAACGCAAGATGAAAGAAGAACAAGAAGCTAAACAAATTGAAGAAATTAAGAAGACTACAGAAACATTTGATTTTGACTTAAATGATGATATTTTAGGAGAATTAAATGATTTAACTGAAGAAGAAGTTGTTAATGAACAATTATTTGTCGAAGATGATAAAACAAAGACAACAAAGAAAGCTCGTGGATTAGATTCACTTATGACATCAAATTATATTCCTCAAGCTGAAAAAGAACTTGAAGAAATGAAACGTATAGAAAAAGAAGAAAAACTTCTAGAAAATACCAAGAAAAAAGAAGAAAAAGTTGAAGAAAAGAAAGAAGTCAAAGTAACTCCAAACAATTATATGCCTGTTTATACAGATGAAGAATTAGAGGCATTAGATGCTGAAGATGAAGAAGTCGATTACGATGATGAAGAAGTCGACTACGATGAATACGATAAATACTATGAATAAAAAAATTCCTTTAAGAAAATGTGTTGCAACAAATGAATTATTACCTAAGAAAGAGATGATTCGTGTTGTTAAAAATAAAGAAGGGGAAGTATTCGTTGATCTAACTTCAAAAGCTAATGGACGTGGTGCATACATTAAAAAAAGTCTAGAAGCTTTAGAAATGGCAAAAAAGAAAAATTGTTTAGGAAAGGCTTTAGAAACTACAATTAAAGAAGAAGTATACGAAGAACTTTTAAAAATTATAAATGGATAAGGATGGTGTAAATTATGGGAAAAAACCAATTTAAAAAGCAAGAAGACCGTCGTAAATCTAATTTTAATAAACAATTCACTAGGTCAAATAACAAAAAAGAAGTAAAAGAAAAAGTTAATGATGGTGTTTTTATTTACACTGAACCAGTTTCAGTTGCTAAATTAGCTGAATCATTAAATCTTACGGCTAGTGAAATCATTAAATTCCTTTTCTTAGAAGGAAAAATGGTAACAATTAACTCAACTTTAGATGATGAGTTAATTGGTTTAGTTTGTATTAATTTTGGCTATGACTTTAAGAAAGAAAAAGCAGTTGATGAAGTTAATTTTGAGGAATTAGAAATTGTTGATGATCCTAATGACTTAGAAGAACGTCCTCCAGTTGTTACTATTATGGGGCACGTTGACCATGGTAAAACAACTTTACTAGATGCAATTCGTAAATCACGCGTTGCTTTAGGTGAGGCAGGTGGTATTACTCAAAAAATCGGTGCTTATCAAGTAGAAGTTAATGGTAAAAAGATTACCTTTATTGATACTCCAGGACACGCTGCTTTTACCGAAATGAGAGCTCGTGGTAGCCAAGTTACCGATGTTGTAATTATTGTTGTTGCCGCTGATGATGGGGTCATGCCTCAAACTAGAGAAGCAATTGACCACGCTAAAGCTGCTAATGTTCCAGTTATCATTGCAATTAATAAGATTGATAAACCTGGAGTTGATCCGGAAAAAATTAAATATCCACTTAGTGATTTAGGTTTAATGCCTGAAGAATGGGGTGGCGATACAATTTATCGTAATATTTCAGCTAAAATGAATATTGGTATTGATGAATTACTTGAAACAATTTTAGTTGTCGCTGAAATGCAAGAATTAAAGGCTAACCCTAAACGTTATGCAATGGGTAGTGTAATTGAAGCTGAACTTGATAAAGGTAAAGGTCCAGTTGCTACGCTTTTAATTCAAAATGGTACCTTAAATGTTGGCGATAGTATCGTTGTTGGCTCAACTTATGGTCGTGTTCGTAATATGTCTGATGATATGGGAAGAATGCTTAAATCAGCAGGCCCTTCATCTCCAGTCTTTGTTACAGGATTAAGTGATGTTCCTCTTGCTGGTGACCGTTTCATGGCATTTAAAGATGAAAAACAAGCTAAACTTATTGCTGAAGTTCGCAATCAAAGAAAAATTGAATTAGAACGCAAGGGAAGTAGTGCGATGTCATTAGATGATTTATATAATCAAATTAATGAAGGTGAAATTGTTAACTTAAATGTTATTATTAAAGCTGATACTCAAGGAAGTGCTGAAGCTGTTAAAGGTGCTTTAGAAAAAATTAATGTTGAAGGGGTTAAAATTAATGTCATTCGTTTCCAATCTGGAGCAATTACTGAAAGTGATGTTATTTTAGCAAGTGCTTCAAATGCAATTATTTATGGCTTTAACATTCGTCCAGATGCTTCAATTAGAAGACTAGCAGAAGAAAAGAAAGTTGATATCCGCTTACACAAAATTATTTATGCTTTAACTGAAGAAATGGAACATGCGATGAAAGGTATGTTAAAACCAGAATACGAAGAAGTTGTTACTGGTCAATGTGTCGTTCGTCAATTATTTAAAATTTCAAAAGTTGGTACTGTTGCAGGTTGTTATGTAACAAGTGGTAATATTAAAGCTGATTGTGGTATTCGTTTAATTCGTGATGGTGTCGTTGTTTATGAAGGTAAACTTGCTTCATTAAAACGTTTCCAAAATGATACTAAAGAAGTAAAAGAAGGCTATGAATGCGGCTTAATGATTCAAAACTTTAATGACTTAAAAGAAGAAGATATTATTGAAGGCTATATTGAACAAGAGGTTAAGAGGGATTAGCTATGGCTTTTAAAATCGATCGTGATCAAGTCGCTATTCAAAAATATGTTTCAGATATCATCCAATTTGAAGTCCATTCTAAAGAAATAGGTTTTGTAACCATTACTGGCTGTAAATTAACTAGTGATTATAGTTACGCTAAAATTTATTGTTCATTTTTAGGTAAAGGTGACTATAATAAAAATTTAGAAGCATTAAATAAGGTTAAAGGTTTTATTCGTACTTCTTTATCAAAAAAATTAACAATTCGTAAAACTCCAGAATTAATCTTTGTTTTAGATGATTCTTATGAAAGAGCTAATCGAATTGAACAAATTATTAAAGATATTCATAAAGACTAAGTTACAACTTAGTCTTTTTTTGTGTTAGAATATTATCGGGTGATATGTTATGAAAAGTGAAAAAGATAAATTACATAGTGGTGAACTTTATTTACCAAATGATGAAGAAATTCAAATTGAACAACGTGCTCGACTAGATAAGTTATTTGAACTAAATCATACAAGAGATTTTTCTTTAAGAGAAAAAATGCTTAAAGAAATGTGTGGAAGTATCGGTGAAAATTGTTATATTGAACTACCTATCTATAGTAATTTTGGTTTAAAACATGTTTATTTTGGTAAAGAAATTTATGTTAATTTTGGCTGTACATTTGTTGATGATACTTATATTTATGTTGGTGATAATACGATGTTTGGTCCAAATTGTGTTATTGCAACTCCAAGTCATCCAATTAATAATGAATTAAGAAAAAAGACTTATCAATATAATTTTCCAGTTAAAATTGGTCAAAACTGTTGGTTGGGTGCAGGAGTAATTGTTCTTCCTGGGGTAACAATCGGAGATAATGTTGTTGTTGGAGCCGGAAGTGTTGTTACTAAGGATTTACCAAGTAATACTGTTTGTGTTGGAAATCCTTGTAGGGTAATGCGTAGTATTAGTGAAGAAGATAAAAAATATTATTTTAAAAAATACCCAATCGATCCAAAGTTATTTGAATAAAAAAATCGTATCTTGGTGATACGATTTTTAATTTTGATTATTTTTAAAATATTCATCAATTTTAGTTACTAAACCATTAGCTAAATCTAAGAAACCTTGTTCATCAAAGTTACGTTTTTCTTGACTAGATAAGGGATTAACAAAGTTATCTAATAAATATTGTTTAATAACTTTTAAATCATCTTTTGTGATAAAAATTAAATCGATTTCAAGTTTATTTAAAACTAAACGATTTAAAAAGGCTTTTTCTTCTTCAGTGAATTTCATAATTATTCTCCTTCTAATATGGTAAAAGATTAGTGTTAATATCAAAATCTTTAATGAATTCAGTAATCATTTTAATGATATTGTTTACATCGTTAAAGTTAGCAACTTCACTAGGTGAGTGCATATATCTTAAAGGAATTGAAACTAAAAGTAATGGGATTCCACTATCTTTAATATAAATACTATCGCCATCAGTATAAGTTGAACCTGGGAAGGCTTCTTTTTGATATGGAATATCATGTTTTTCACAAGTTTTAATCATTAATTCATTTAATTTATTATTTATAGTTGAACTATAACAAATAACTCCACCTTTATTTAAAGAAACGTTACAAGTTGTTTTGGCATTTGGGTAGTCACTAGTATAAGTTACATCGACAACAATTGCTAAGTTAGGTTTTATGATATTACTACTAACATTAGCACCTCGTCTAGTTGTTTCTTCACCAACACTATTAACACTGATTACTTGTTTATTTAATTTTTCATTTTTTAGATTAGATAAAACTTCATTAATAATAAATACACCTAAGCGGTCATCAAGTGCACGGGAAGTAAAGTAATCATCTTGTAATTCATGGAATGAAGTGTCAATAATAGCGTATTTTCCAATTAATGTATCTAACAATTTTTCATCTTTTGTTCCTAAATCAATGGCTAAATCAGTATCTTTTAAATCACTTGATTTAGATGAGATAACAACACCATATAGTTCTTTATTTTCTTCTAAAATAATACGAACTCGATGGAATAAGTAAAGATTAGGATTAATTCCACCATTTTTTAACACTCTTAGTGTGCCATCGCTATTTTTGCCGACAATCATTAAAGAAATTTCATCCATATGAGCCATCATCATAATTTTAAATGATTGATCAGTATTGATTGTTGAAATAATACTGCCCATTGAATCAAAAGTCGTAGCAATACCTTCTTTTTCCATTTCCTTCATAATTTTTCTTCCAAGGATAAATTCATTACCAGATGGAGACGGTGTTTTTAAAATATCAATTAATCTTTGTTTATTCATATTCATCATCAATCCTTTCAAATATTTTTAATTGTTCTTTATTTTTTAACATTGTCAAAAAGTTTTCTTTGGCTTCGGGATAAAGGTGATAAATTTCTCTTAAAAGCTTTTTAGTACTTTCACGATTTGTTTGTTTATCATTTGGACAAAAACTTTTTTCAATTGGTAATCCTTTTTCTTTTGTAGCTTTAACAATTTGTTTTTCTCTTGCATATATTAAAGGCCTGATAAAAGTGATTTTTTCATTGCTTAAAAACATCTTTGGTTCAAATGTTGCGATACGTCCACCTTTAATCATATTCATAAACAAGGTTTCAATAGCATCATCTGCATGATGAGCGAAGGCAACTTTATTAGCATTAAAAGTATGAGCAGCTTTATTAATCGCCGCTTTGCGCATTCTTGAACAAATTGAACAAGGTAATAAATCTTTATTTGTTTTATTAAGCTTCAATACTTCATAAATTAAGGGGTTAGAGTCAACAATATAAAATGGGATATTTTCACTTTCTAAAAAGGCTTTTGTTTCATTTAAATTTTCATTTTCGAAACCTGAATTAATGTGAACGCAAATGAATTCATAATTCTTTTTTGAAAAAAATTTATATAATTTTAAACAGTACGCTAATACAATGCTATCTTTACCACCAGAGATACCAACAACAATTCGATCGTTATCTTTAATTAAATCAAAATCGGTATCAGCTTGTTTAATTGAACCTAAAACTTGTCTTATAGACATAAAATTATCACCTACTTTTAATAATATAGCATAAATAATTTTATTATGGTATAATAAAATCGTTTTGAAAGGTTGATTTTATGGATGGTTTTTTACTAATTGATAAAGATGGAAAAATGACTTCTTTTGATGTTATTCGTATTTTAAAAAGAAAATTACATACTCCTTCAATAGGACATGCAGGTACGCTTGATCCATTTGCGACTGGTTTATTAATTGTTGGGGTAAATAAAGCAACAAAATTATTATCATTTGTTGAAAGTGAAGTTAAAGAATATATTGGCGTTCTTCGTTTTGGAATTGATACTGATACTCTTGATTTAGAAGGTAAAGTAATTAGTGAAAAAGACTATTCAAACTTATCAATCACAGAAATTAAAGAAACAATGAAAACATTTTTAGGCAAAATAAGTCAAATACCACCAATGTATAGTGCATTAAAAGTCGATGGTAAACGTCTTTATGAGTTAGCTCGAAATGGTATTGAAATTGAACGAAAAGCTCGTGAAGTTATGATTGAAGAATTTACATATTTAGATTATCAAAATGGCTTATTAACTTTTAAGGTTAGATGTTCAAAAGGAACCTATGTTCGAACACTTGCAAATGATTTAGCTCATAAATTAGGGACTTGTGGACATTTAATTTCTTTAAGAAGAACTAGAATTGGTAATTTTAATGTTTTAGATGCCAAAAAAGTTAATGATATTAGTGAAGAAGATATTGTTAATGTTGTTACGGGTTTAACTTTACCTAAAGTAGTAATCAGTGATGAAAAACTATTAAAAATGGTCAAAAATGGGATGAGCGTAAAATTAGAATGTAATGAAGAGGAAGTTATGCTTCTTGATAATGAAAGAAATTTAATTGCTATATATTATCGTAATGGTTTATATTATAAAAGCAAAAGAGGGTATTAAGTAATGGAAGTTATCTATATTGATGATTTAAATAAAATTGAAAATAGGCAATCCTTGGTAATGTGTCTTGGATACTTTGATGGTCTTCATTTAGGACATCAAGAGTTAATCAAAAAATGTCGTGAAGTAAGTAAAGATAAAAATTTAGTGTCAAGTTTATTAACATTTGATCCTTCCCCTAGTAAAGTATTAAATTTAAAAAAGTTTAAAGGTAATTTAACTAGTTTAGAAGATCGTTTAAATCTTATTAATCAATTTGGGATTGAAAAAGTATTTGTTTTAAAATTTGATTTACATGTTGCTAGTATTACCAAAGAAGATTTTATTAAACAAATATTACAAAAACTAAATGTTAAAGATGTTGTCGTTGGTTTTGATTTTTCTTTTGGAAAATTTGGTGAAGGAAATAATGAATATTTAAAACAATTTTTTAATGTTCATATTGTCGATGAATTAAAATATAATGGTGAAAAAATTGCTAGTAGTTATATAGCTAACTTATTAATTGATGGTGATGTTAGTTTAGCTAATAAACTATTAGGTCATAATTATATAATTAGTGGAGAAGTAATTCACGGATATAAAAATGGTAAAAAAATTGGTTATCCAACGGCTAATATAAATTATGGTGATTATGTTTTATTAAAAAGAGGCGTTTATGCTTGTTACACTTATGTTAATGGATGTAAATATAAATCGATGGTCAATGTTGGTAGTCATCCAACAATTAAAGAACTCGATAAACCAATTATTGAAAGTTATATTTTTGATTTTTATGAAGATATTTATGGGCAAATCATTAAAATTGAATTCATTAAATATATCCGTGAAGAAGAAAAATTTTCAAGTTTAGAAAAATTAAAAAGTCGTTTAAATTTAGATACAAAATTAATTGCAAATATCCTTGAATGATTATATACTTATAGTATAAAGAATAGTAGGTGATTATAATGCGTAAAGTTTTATTATGGTTATTTGGTATTTTATTTGTTGTTAGTTTGGGATTAGTTGTAGTTATCGAATTTGTTCCTTCATTTGCTCAACATTTTCTTGAGTATAAAAATATCATTTATTTAACAGGAATTTTTTCTCTAGCAATAATTGTTATTGTTTTATGTTTTACTTTTTATAAACATGAAATTAGTGATGATGTATATGAAAAACGTCCTCGTAAAGTTAAAAAGGCTAAAAAAATTACTAAAGAAAAACCATTGTTTAGTGATGCTGAAAAGAAAGAACTTGGTTTATCATTAACTCCTGATAAAGTTCTTGATGAAGTTAGTGAACCACAAAAAGTTGTTGAAGAAAAAGTAACTCAAGAACCTGTTAAGGAAGATGTACAAGAAACAGTGGTTGAAGAAACTTCTTCTGAAACAATAAAGCAAGAAGAAGTAGTTGAACCGGTTAATGAAGTTCAAGAGGAAGTAAAAGAAGAAGTGGTTCAAGAGCCTATCACTAAGGAAACAATAGAAGCTAAGGAAGAAGTAGTTGAACAACCAAAAGAAGATGTTAATGAAGTAAAAGAAGAAACTAAACCTATTTATACTGGTCCATTAAAGAAGTTGTCACCAACAATTTTAGCTCCATTTAAGATGTTTAACGATACTACATACGCTATTGGTAAAATGTGGGCAGATTTCTTTAATAATGAAGCAAGTAAGAAATATTTTAGCGATATGGTTGAATTTTTACAAACAGCATATGAAAAGAACAATGTTTATCCACCTAAAGAAGATTTAATGCGTTGCTTTGAATATTGTGATTTTGACAATGTTCGTGTTGTTATTATCGGAAAATTCCCATTCTATCGTAAAAATCAAGCTGATGGTTTAGCTTATTCTACTAGAAGAGGATTAGCACCAAATCAAACTACATCTATCATTATTAAAGAAGCAATTAGTGATGTTAATATTCCAGTTACAAATAGCGGATCGCTTGAAAAGTGGGCTAAAAATGGTGTTTTATTACTTAACTCAATTATGACAGCTCCAAGTGATAAACCAGCCTCACATACAGATTGTGGATGGTTAACATTTACTAATTCAATTATTGATTTATTAAATGTTGATAATAATCCTAAAGTTTTCGTTCTTTGGGGTGAATATGCTCAAAGTTTAAAGCCATTAATAACTAATGAAAAACACTTAATTATTGAAGCACCTAATCCATCACCATTAAGTGCTGCTAATGGTTTCTATGGTTCTAAACCATTTAGTAAAATTAACGAATTCTTAACAAGTAATGGTATTGAACCAATTGATTGGACATTATAATTTAATTGTTGCATTTCGATTATTTATATGATACTATATTAAAGCGCGAATGCGTAATAACTATATCTATGTTAAACGAGTCTCTAACGTTTTTCGCTGATATAGCTTAATATGTCAATAGGAGGAAATAAAAATGGCATTATCAAAAGAAACAGTTGCAAGCTTAGTTGCAAAATATGGTAGAAAAGAAGGAGATACAGGTTCTCCAGAAGTTCAAATTGCTATCATGACAGAACAAATTAATACTTTAACTGAACACTTAAAAGTTCACAAAAATGATAATCACTCTAGACGTGGTTTATTAGTATTAGTTGGTAAAAGACGTGGTCTTTTAGATTACTTGAAGAATAAAGACTTACATCGTTATGCAACTATTATTGAAGCATTAAATATTAGAAAATAGTTTAAGAAAAGATGAGCGCGAAAAGTGTTCATCTTTTTTAAGATTTAGGAGGTAAAAAAAGATGGAATGGACATTATTCGTAATTTTTATTATTACAATTATTCCAATTTTAATTGGCGCTAGATTTCGTGCTAAAAAAGATGTTAAACCATATTATTTTAGTTTAGGAAATAGTATTCAAGTTGGTGCAATTTTAGCAGCATGTGTGTTAATAACGGCTGATTTTTTACACCCAAGTTATGGCTATCTTCCATTTTATATTGCCCTAGGAATAAGTGCTTTAATCTATGTAGGTACGCTTATTTATATCAAGGTTAAAGTAATTCAAAAATAATGTCTTTATATCATAATAAAATTATGATAAAATAAAAAAGATAAAAATTATAGAGGTGAAAAGAGAATTATGCCAAAACATGTGTTTGAAAAAGAGTTTTATGGTAAAAAATTTGTAATCGAAACAGGTGAAATTGCTAAACAAGCTGATGGTGCTGTTTTAGTTAGATATAATGATACAGTTATCTTATCAACTGCTTGTGCTAGTGATGAAGCTAAAGATACTGATTTTTTCCCACTTACTGTTAGTTATGAAGAAAAATTATACGCTGTCGGAAAAATACCAGGTAGTTTTCTAAAAAGAGAAGGACGCCCTAGTGAATATGCAATTTTATCTGCACGTTTAATTGACCGTCCAATTAGACCTTTGTTTGCTGAAGGATTTAGAAATGAAGTTCAAGTAGTTAATACAGTTTTATCAGTTGATAAAGACGCATCAAGTGTAATGGCTGCAATGCTTGGTTCTTCATTAGCTTTATGTATTTCAGATATTCCTTTCGATGGTCCAATTGCAGGGGTAACTGTTGGTCGTGTAAATGGTCAATTTGTTATTAATCCAACTGTCGAAGAAATGGAAAATAGTGACATTGATTTAAAGGTTGCTGGTACTAAAAAAGCTATTAATATGGTTGAAGCTGGTGCCAAAGTCGTTAGTGAAGAAGATATGCTTGAAGCAATTATGTTCGGTCACGAAGCTATTAAAGAGTTAATTGCTTTTGAAGAAGAAATTATTAAAGCAGTTGGTAAAGAAAAACGTGAAGTTGAATTATTTGAAGTACCTACTTCTTTAAAAGAACATATCGAAAGTATTGCTAAAGATCGTTTAGTAGAAGCTGTACGTATTAAAGAAAAATTAGAACGTTATGGTACAATCGATGCTATCAAAGAAGAAGTATTAACTCCTTATGAAGAAAGCAAAGATTACGAAGACGATAAAGAAAAACGTCTAGTAATTAAACAAGTAAAACAAGTCTTAGATGATATTGTTAAAGATGAATTTAGACGTTTAGTTACTGTTGATAAAATTAGACCTGATGGTCGTCAAATTGATGAAATACGACCATTAGATGCTCAAATTGATTTACTTCCTCGTGTTCATGGTAGTGCAATGTTTACCCGTGGTGAAACGCAAGTAATTTCTGCATGTACATTAGCACCTGCTAATGAATATCAAATCATTGATAACACAACTGATGATGAAGAAAAACACTTTATGCATCATTACAATTTCCCACCATTTAGCGTTGGTGAAGTAGGTAGAATGGGTAATCCAGGCCGTCGTGAAATTGGTCATGGTGCTCTTGGTGAAAGAGCTTTAGCTCAAGTTGTTCCTTCATATGAAGATTTCCCTTATACAATTAGAGTCGTAAGTGAAGTTGTTGAATCAAATGGTTCTTCATCTCAAGCATCAATTTGTGCTTCAACAATGGCTTTAATGGCTGCTGGTGTACCTATTAGTGCCCCAGTTGCTGGTATTGCTATGGGTTTAATTACTAATGGACCTTTAGAAGAAAATGCTCCATATACAGTTTTAACTGATATTCAAGGTATGGAAGACCATTTAGGTGATATGGACTTTAAAGTGGCAGGTACTAGAGAAGGTGTTACTGCTTTACAAATGGATATTAAAATTTCTGGTATTAATCGTGAAATTTTAGCAATCGCTTTAAAACAAGCTCACAAAGCTCGTATGGAAATTTTAGATTTAATTGAATCTACAATTAAAGAACCTCGCAAAGAAGTTTCTAAATATGCTCCAAAGATCAAGAAATTAGTTATTGATGTTGAAAAGATTAGAGACGTCATTGGTCAAGGTGGTAAAACAATTAATGATATTATTGCTAAATGTGATAATGTTAAGATTGATATTGAACAAGATGGTAGCGTAATGATTTATCATAGTGAATATGAACCACTTGAAAAAGCTGCTAACATGATTTTAGACATTGTTCGTGAAGCTAAAATTGGTGATATTTTTGAAGGTAAAGTAACTCGTGTTGAACCTTATGGGGTCTTTGTTAGTTTATTTGGCAGTGTCGAAGGTTTATGTCATGTTTCTAAACTTGCTCATGAACGTGTAGAACATCCAAAAGATTTATTTAAAGTTGGCGACTTAATTAAAGTTGTTGTTACTGGAATAGATGAAAAAGGTAAAGTTTCTTTATCAAGAAAAGATTTACTTCCTAAACCTAAAAAAGAAGAAGTAAAGAAAGAAGAAAAAGTTAGTGAATAGTTAAATATCCTCGTTTTATACGAGGATATTTTAATATATAAGGAGAACATATTATGATAATACGTCATTATAATGAAAAAGATTTAGAAGCAATAATAGAACTTTTTTATGAAACTGTTCATTCTGTTAATGCTAAAGATTATAGTAAAGAACAATTAGATGTTTGGGCACCATTAGCAATTGATAAAAAGAAATGGCATGATTCTTTTATGAAACATATTACACTGGTTGCCCTTATTGATGGTAATATTGTTGGTTTTATTGATGCAACTAATGAAGGATATATAGATCGCCTTTATGTTCACAAAAATTATCAAAATCAAAGAATCGCAACTTCTCTTTGCGATGAAATTGAGAAAATAATTAAAAACGATTTAACTACATATGCTTCAATTACAGCTGAACCATTTTTCCTAAAAAGAGGTTTTGAAGTGGTTGAGGAGTGTAAAGTAATTAGAAACGGAATAACACTTACTAATTATAAAATGATAAAATATCGAAAACCTAATCCAAACGAAATATATCCAATATTAGGATATAGAAAGGAAATTTATGTTAAGCCTACAATTAAAAATCCAAATATAATTGTTGGTGATTTCACTTATATAGCAGATGACAATTTTGAAAGTCATATTTCTCATTTTTATGACTTTGTAGGAGATAAATTAATTATTGGTAAATTTTGCCAAATTGCTAAAGGCGTTGAGTTTATAATGAATGGTGCTAATCATCAAATGAACGCCATCACGACATTTCCATTTTATACATTAAATGGATGGGAGATGAATCATCCTAACAAGAATGATTTACCATATAAAGGAGATACCATTATTGGAAATGATGTGTGGATAGGACAAAATGCAGTTATTTTACCAGGAATAAAAATTGGTGATGGTGCAATAATTGGAGCTAACACTATTGTTAGTAAGGACATTGAACCATATACTATTGTGGTAGGTAATCCATGCAAAGTTGTTCGTTATCGTTTTGATAAAGATATGATTGAGCTACTACTTGAATTTGAATGGTGGAATAAATCAATTGAAGAAATAAATAAACTAATTCCTCTTCTTACAGATAGCAATTTAGAATTCGTAAAAGGTGAAATAAAAAAAAGACTTTCAAAAAAGAAAGTCTTAGGCGACTGAACTCATTCGCAAGATAACAAATGAAAATTCGATAATAAAAGTAACGGCAATAATTAATGATAAGATTAGATGAATATTTTTATATTTATTATCTTTTGTTAACATTAATTTAATACCTAAAACAACAAAGATAATCGTAAGAACAGCAAAAAACACTTCCATCAGCCAAATACCTGTTGGATCGATTTTTGACCATTCCCACATATCTAAGCCAAATGGAACAGCAGATAGACCGATTAGAAAAATTGCTAAAAATTGAATGATTATTAACCCTTTTTGAAATGTTTTATCTTGTAACATTATATTTCACCTCATTTAATAATATTTTAACATAAAACTATTTTTTTTAAAATAGTTAATATATAATATTAAAAGGTGATAAATATGATTAGATTAGCAACAAAAGAAGATTTTAATGAAGTAAAACAAATTATTGAAGATGGTAAAGAGTATCATTTAAAAAATAATATAAATCAATGGTTTGAAACTTATCCTGATGATAATCTTATTTTAGAAGACTTAAATAGTAATCAATGTTTTGTTTATGAAGAAAATAATATTATTCAAGGGGTTATGAGTTTAACAATTGGTAAAGATGATAATTATGATAATGTTGATGGAATATTTTCGGTGGATAATGATAATTATTGTTCTATTCATCGCTTGGGGGTTAAAAAAGAATATTATGGTAAAGGTATTGCCAAACAATTGTTTGATTATGCTTATTTATTTGCTTTTAATCATCATTTAGATGCTTTAAGAATTGATACTAGTGATGAAAACAAAGTTATGACAAATTTAATTGTAAAGAAAGGGTATCAACGTATTGGTAAATTTTCTTTAGATGATGGTTATAATGGAGTTGCTTATGAGCTTAAATTAAAAAAAGGTTTGATTATTACAAATGCTTTTAGTTTAAGTGATTCTATGAAACACAGTTTAGAACGTTACTTAGAAGAATTTAAAAAATTGAATGTTATTATTGATCATAAAACGAATAAAGAATTATTGGTATATTTAGATTATGATAAACTAAAAACTAATTTAAAATATTATGATTTTATTGTTTATTTAGATAAAGATCGTCATATTTCAAAAATGCTCGAAAAATGTGGCTTTAAATTATTTAATAAAGGTGATGCAATTGAAGTTTGTGATGATAAAATGCTAACTCATATTGCTTTAGCTAATAACGGTATTTTGATGCCTAAGACTATTTCGTCACCACTTTATTATGCTGGCGAGGATGATGGAAAGTTTTTAACTAACGTTATTAATGAATTATCTTTTCCGATTATTGTAAAAGAAGTTTATGGTAGTTTTGGAAAACAAGTATATAAAATTGATAATATTGAGCGTCTTAAAAAAATAAGAGAAAAATTACAACATATTCCACATATTTATCAAGAATACATTGAAACATCAAAGGGAAGAGATATTCGAGTTATTTTAGTCAATAAAAAGGTTGTGGCTTGTATGGAGCGAATTTCTAAAAATGATTTTCGTTCAAACATCGAGCTTGGTGCAAAAGGGTATCCTTTAGAATTAAATATAAAGATTAAAGAAATTGCTGAAAAAATAGCTACTATCTTAGATTTAGACTATTGTGGTCTAGATTTATTGTATGGTAAAGATAGTCAATATATTTTATGTGAAGTTAATTCGAATGCGATGTTTAATGAAATTGAAAAAGTAAGTAAAGTAAATGTATGTAAAATATATTGTGAATATATTTATAAAACAATTTATGGAGGTTAAGATGAAGGGTTATATTTTTGATATGGATGGAACACTTATCGATTCAATGTCATATTGGATAAGCAGTGGAATTAAACTAATTAAGGAAATAATTTTACCTTTATATCCAGATATTTTTAAACATGAAAATTTTGATCTTAATTTTTCGAAAATTTTACTTAAAGAAGTTGAAGATAAAGAATTATTAAGAGAAATGTATCGTCGCTGGGTATATGAAGAAATGATGGAAAATTATCTAAAAGTTAAACCGAAAAATGGAATTGAACAATTTCTTAAAAAATGTAAGCAAGAAGGTATTCCTATGTATTGTGCGACGGCTACAACTAAAGATTTAGCTCTTTCGGTGCTTAAAAGATTAAATTTAGCTAAATATTTTGATGAAATTGTTTGTGTTGATCATGGTTTTAAAAGTAAAGAATATAGTGATATTTTTGATTATTGTGCTTCTAAAATGAATTTACCTCATGAGAATATCTATGTTTTTGAAGATAATCTTGATGTTATGAAGGTATGTAAGAAAGCTCAATATAAAATTGTAGGTGTAAAAGATAGTAGTAATGTTAATTATCAAAAATACTTTGCTGATGTTTGCGATTATATAATTGATGATTATGAAAAAGAGGTTAGATAACCTCTTTTTTTAAATATTTTTATATAAATCAATAAATTCTTTAATAAATTGTAAGTGTTCAAAACTTTGATGATATATTAAGTTTATTTTACGATTAATCGATAAATTTTCAACATCTAACATTGTAAATTTATGTTTAGCGATTTCATTTTTACAGCTTGATTTAGCAATAATTGAAACGCCATAGTCATTACTGACTAAGTTTTTGATTTGTGAAATAGAATCTAGTTCCAAAATGATATTAAAATCATCAATATTCATATTATTGTTTTTTAAACAAGCTTCAAATCGACTTCGACTATCAGAATTAGGTAATCGCAAAATAAGTTTTTCTTTTTTAAGATCTTTAAGAGTGATTTTTTGTTTATTACACAATGGATTGTTGTTACTAACTATTAATACTAAACTATCGATATCTAATAATTGATGACAAAAATCATTATCATTAAATGATCCTTCAACAACGGCAATATCGACTTCATATGTTTTTAATTTTTGATAAATATTTTTAGTATCATCTGAAATAATTTTAATATTTTTGACACTTTTATCATTGCTATTTTGAGTAGCATATTTAGCTAATGCCAAAGAAATATTTGAATTTTCAGCGGTATGAGTCATTCCGATCGTTAATGACTGAATATGATTTTTTTCATTTTTTAATTGTTCATTAACTAATTCATATAAAGAAGTGACTCTACGAGCGAATTTAACAATAATTTCACCATCGCTCGTTAAAGTTAAGTTTTTATAATTTTTATCAAATATTTTAGTATTAAACTCTTGTTCAAGAAGTTTGATGTGGGTTGATACAGCTGGCTGAGTCAATGAAAGAGCATCGGCAGCTTTTGAATAATTTTGATATTTGATTGCCGCAAGAAGAGTAAGAAGTTTTTGATCAATCATATTAATTACCTCCTATAAAAATCTTTTATATTATTATAATAAAACATAAATTGTTTTTATACAATGATTATTTTATACTTAAGGGGCACTCAATATTGATAGGAGGGGTTAAAATGCTTAAATCATATTTAGAATTATCATCAAAAAGTGTTGTTATTACTTTAGCAACAATGTTGTTTTTTGGTTTTTTATTAACGAGAATAACGAAGAAATTAAAATTACCTAATGTTACAGCATATATTATCACGGGGATATTGATTGGACCTTATTGTTTTAATTTAGTTTCAATGGATGTAGTTAAAGGAATGACATTTTTACCTGATATTGCCTTAGCTTTTATTGCTTTTGGTGTAGGGGAATATTTTAAATTAGATATTATCAAAAAGAATGGTTATAAAGTAATTATTATTACTTTGTTTGAAGCATTGATGGCAAGTTTATTTGTCTTTTTAGTCTTATTTTTTATTTGTCGATTGGATTTTGGATTTTCACTTGTTTTAGCAGCTTTAGCTTCGGCGACAGCTCCTGCTTCAACATTAATGACAATTAGACAAACTAAAGCTCATGGAGACTATGTAAATACTTTACTTCAAGTAGTTGCTTTAGATGATGTTGTTTCACTTCTTGCTTATAGTGTAGCTATTTCAATTGCGACATCGTTACTTGTTGGTAGTGTGGCTTTTAATCCAATTAATATGATTGTTTTACCACTTCTAAAAAATATTTTAATTATTATTATAGGCTTTGTTTTTGGGGTAGTTTTAAAATTTCTTTTATTAAAAAGAAGTGAAGATAATCGTTTAATTATTTCTATCTCACTATTATTGGCATTTTGTGGTATTGCGACGTTATTAGATGTATCACCACTACTTGGATGTATGATTATGGGGGCTAGTTATATTAATTTAAGTAATGATGAATCGTTATTTAAACAACTAAATTATTTTAATCCTCCTATTTTATTGTTGTTTTTCGTATATTCAGGAGTTAATTTTGATTTAAAAAGCATTGTTTCAATGAATGTAAGTATGGGGGTTTATCCTCTTTTAGTTATCGGTATTTTATATTTTATTACTCGAATTATTGGGAAATATATAGGATCATATTTAGGTTGTAAGATTGTTAAAAAACCGAAAAATACAACAAACTATTTAGGATTAGCTCTTGTTCCCCAAGCAGGAGTTGCAATTGGATTAGCAGCTCTTGGGGCGCGAAGTCTAGGGGGAGAGTTAGGGAATAATTTACAAACAATTATTTTAGCTTCAAGTGTTTTATATGAGATTATTGGACCAACATTATCAAAATTAGGTTTATATTTATCGAAATCATATAGTAATGTAATCGAAGAAAAAATTATTCTTGATGAAAATAATAAAACTAATTTAGAGTTATTAATTGAAAGAATAAATATTATTCAAGAGGAAATAAAAAATGATCCGATTATTAATGAATATGAAGATGCTTTTAATGAAGCGATTAAAGAGCAAGAATTATATATTTTAAGGGGGAATAAACAATGAATGATTTAATTGTAAAACTATTAGGAGAATGGGCAAGTGACATCAATTCTTATTCAATTGTTTTACGTTTATTTATTAGTTTTCTTTTTGGAACAATATTAGGAATTGAAAGAGCTAGTAAAGGACATGTTGCTGGTTTAAGAACTTACATTATTACATCATTAAGTGCTACTTTGATTGGTATCGTTGATGAAAGTATTGAAAAAGTTTATCTTTTATCGAGTTTATTTTTAGTAGCAGTTGCTATTATCGGTAGTAATTCAATCACCGTTAATTCAAAAAATCGTATTAAAGGACTTACAACAACTATTGGCTTACTATCCATTGCTTCTTTAGGAATTGCTATTGGTTTTGGTTTATATTTTTTAAGTTTAGTTGGATTTATTTTAGTGCTAATTTGCTTAAATGTTTTTTCTAGTTTAGAATCGTATTTAAAAGAAAAATCAAGTCATATGCTAATTCATCTTGAACTGATAAGTGATGAATACTTAGTTAATTTTACGACTACTGTTCGAAAACTTGGAATGCTAATTACTGATATAGAAGTTAATAATGCATATCGAAATACAAAATTAGCAGTATATGTTTTATCAATTGAGTTTAAAAATAAAGATGTTTTAACTTATAAAAAACATAAAGATTTATTAGAAGCATTAAAAAGTTTAAATTATATTGTTTACATTGAAGAATTAATATAAAAAAATAATTGGGAATTACCCAATTATTTTCGTTTAAAATAAATATCAAGTTGTTCTTTAATTGTATTATCAATTTCTTTTTTGATAGGAAATACTTTAGCGTTAATTAATGTTTCACTGAACAAAATTATAAAGTTTAAAGTATCTTTCATTTTATCTTTCGACATAAAACGAAGATCATCCTTTGTTGAATGGATTTGTTTACCTAAACCATTAGAAAGACGAGCAAAGGACATTGAAGGAACTCCTTTATCAGCAAATGGAGTTGAATCACTTGAATAAACTCCAGCATAAACATTAATTGGGAAGCCATTGATTTTAGCAAAATAATCAGTATAACTTACAAAATTATTTGAAGCACTAATACAAGCAATATCGTAACCAAGAGTAACACCAATCATATCAAGATTAATGTTTAAAACGTGGTCATTAAGTGGATATTTTTCACAGTAGTGAAGTGATCCTTTAAGGCCAATTTCTTCGCTACCCATGAAGATAAATTTTAATGTACGATAAGGTTTATTTTCACTAAAATGTTTAATTAATTCAACTAAGCCGACACATCCTGAAGCATTATCATAAACACCTTGTGATGTATAAACTGAATCATAGTGGGCGCTATAACAAATGGTTTCATCAATTTGGCCTTTAATGGTTGCAATTAAATTGTGTGAAAGAGCTTTTCCTTCATATTGATTAATTTTAACGTGAACTAACTTAGGATTTATTTTAACTAAAGTTTCAGCATCACTTGTTTTCATTAACACACAAGGAAGAATTTTAATATCTTTGCATTCTTTACGAAGTTCGATTAATTTTAATTCTTCATTACGATTGTATAGTGAAGTGTCGATGGCAATGATACCACTAATATTAGCTTTGGCTAGTTTTTCATATGTTTTTTTGCGTAAGTAAGTAGCGTTAATTAAGACAATTTTATCTTTAGCATCTAGTAAATCAGCATCATCGATATTTTGAACGTATTTAAATTCTTTAGTAATATCATGATTTCCACATCCTAGAATACCTTTAACTACAAAACTTTTATTAATTGGTTCAACAATTTCTAAAGTGGCTTCCTTAATTTCATTATATTCAACTTCAAATTCATCGATTTCAACATCATCACAATAAGGACTAACTTCATCTTTTAAAATATTCATAGCATCATATTCTTCTTTTGTTCCACTATAACGAACAAAGGCAAGTTTACGTAAAAGTTCGAACATTTTATTTTTATTAATCATAATTTTCACCTCGGTTTTAATTATAACATTAAAAAAAGTTAAGGGAAGACCTTAACTTATAATAATTTAATATTTAAATTTTGACATTCTTCAATCGTTTTTTCATCCCAAAGTGAAGATTGAACTTCGCCAATATGAATTTTGTTTAACATTACTAAGCAAAGACGACTTTGACCAATCCCTCCACCGATAGTTAAAGGTAGTTCATTATTTAATAGTGCTTTATGAAAAGGAAGGGAAGTTCTATTTAAAGCATCTTTTTCTTTTAGTTGCTTTAATAATGAGTTTTGATCAACTCTAATTCCCATCGAAGAAAGCTCAACTGAACGATTAAGTGGTGGATAATAAACTAAAATATCGCCATTTAATTCCCAATCATCATAGTCTGGAGCTCTTAAATCATGAACTTCGTCACAATTTCTTAATTTTCCACCGATTTGATAAATAAAAACACATTTATGTTCTTTACAAATGGCATGTTCTCTTTCTTTTGCTGTTAATGAAGGGAATTTATCTTTTAGATCACTACTTGAAATAAAATAAATTTCATCACCAAAATAATTATCTAAAGAAGGGTAAATAGTAGTAATTAATTTTTCGGTTTCTTTTAAAGCATTAAAGATTTGTTTGACAGTTGATTTTAAAAAGTTCAAATTTCGATCGTCTTTCGTAATTACTTTTTCCCAATCCCATTGGTCAACATAAATAGAATGAATATGGTCAACAGTTTCATCTTTTCGAATGGCGTTCATATCGGTATAAAGACCCATTCCAACTTCAAAATGATAGTCTTTTAAGGCCATTCTTTTCCATTTAGCTAGAGATTGAACAATACTTACATCCTCATGATTAAAATAAAATGACACTGGTTTTTCAATACCATTTAAATCATCGTTTAAACCACTTTTAGTGTAAACGAAAAGGGGGGCAGAAACACGAATTAAATTTAAGTTTTTAGCAAGAGCATTTTCAAAAAAGTCTTTAACGATTTTGATTGCTCTTTGAGTCTCGATTAAATCTAGTTTTGATTGATACATAAAATACTTCACATCCTACCTAAAAATATTATCAAAAATAATAAGGTATAGCAATAATATAATATTTTTGCTATAATATAAAAGCGCTTACAAGATGTCCCAGTACCTCAGTAGGATAGAGGGTTCGCCTCCTAAGCGAGATGTCGCAGGTTCGATTCCTGTCTGGGACGCCAATTATTATAATTAAAAGCTTCCTTATGGAAGCTTTTTTAGTTATTCTTTTTAGCAAGAATTAATAATTTTAATATTTGTTGAATAATTTTTAAAATACTAATAATTAAAGCGATAATATCGCCAACAATGTATAAATTTAAAAGTCTTTGTAAAGTGTCAATTTCAAATTCTTCGAAAATATGTGAATTCCTTAATATATCTATTGCTTGTTGATTAGCTTTTTTCTCAACTTTAATATTAAAAATTTGGAATAATATAATAACTAAATAGAAAACGAATCCAATAATTATACCAATAAGAGTTGGAACTCCTGAAAATTTGGTTACAATATCAATAATTAATCCAATAATAACAAAGCAATAGAAAAATAAAGGACTTAAAAAACTTAAAATTTGTAAAGTATATCGAGTTTTAAAGTCGTGATCGTTGTTTTTGTGTTGAATTGCTAAACATACTTTTTGTGTAGCAATACCAACAGCGGTAACTGAAGATGAATTTAAAATGTTTTTTCGTAAATAAATAGTATTTTTCATAACACTATAATGGTTTCCAAAAAGTAATAATCTTCTTATAATACCAAGTTTTTTAATTTCAACATCTTGTAAACCATTTGCATCTAGAAGTCGTCGAGCAGTTTGCATTGAAGTTAATCCACTTGATAAATGGAGTTTATTATATTTTTGATAACGAATAATTAACGTTAGTTGAACAATTAAAGCAACTATTAAACCGATTAAAATAAGAATAGAAATAACAATATAGGCAATTGTTAATCCATCAACAGGCATAAAATCCCTCCTTTTTTAATGTATTTTGTTAAATTTATGCTAGTGTGCTATGTCGAGTATTTTAAAAATTGTAATTAAGTAATTAGATAGAGAATGTATTATTCATTCATGAAACATATTTATTTTTTTATAAACTGAATGAATTCATTTTTAAAATCATTTAAGTCTTCTTCACTTAAATAGGCATAATAATCTTCTTTCTTCCAAGCATTTGTGTAGCCTTTAAAGATAATATCATTACATTGATAACCAAGTTTTCTTGCTACATTAACCGCAAAATCATTAAAAGCTCCACCAACAGCAGTTATGATATTTTGATCAACGACAACCGGAGCAGGAATAAAATTATCCATTTCAAAAAAATCAAATAATTCCATCATATTGTAATATAATGAACACGTATATTTCTTGTTCTTTAAAAGACCAGCTTTTGCTAAAAATAATGGGCCACCACAAATAGCAGCAATTACAAAATTGTCATGTTTACGTAGATTTGCTAAAAATGAATTGATTTTTTCATCTTTTATTCCTAAAGTAAAATCACTGCAACCTGATAATATTAAGCAATCGTAATCATTTACACTAAATTCATCACATGTTTTATCGGGGGAAGATAGTTATTCCTTCTTCACATTTAACACCTTGCAAACTAGAACTTATTATTTCGGTTTTACTATCATAGTTCCAACGAAATAAACCCATTAAATTAGCAACTTCTTGTAAACTAAATTCTGGATAAACTAATAAGGCTATTTTTTTCTTCGTATATTATCACCTATTAAAATTATACCATATATAATTATTTTTTAATAGACTTATAGTATTTTATAACAATAAAAGTTAAAGAAAGTAGTGCAAATGTAAGTCCAATTAATGCAACAATCTTTGCCTCACTTAAATTAGTTAACACGTTCATATAAAATTCCATCCTTTAAATCATATATTCTATTTGCAAAATTAAGTGTAGAATCTTTATGAGAAATAATAATTATGCCCATATTGCATTCATTTTTTAACGTATTTAAAATTAAAGCCTCATTTAATGCATCGATATTTGATGTAGGTTCATCTAATAGTAAAAGTTTTGGCTTTCTTAAAAAGATTCTAGCTAAACCTAAACGTTGTTTTTCTCCTAAGGAAATATTATCGCTATTTTCGTTAATGATTGTCTCTAAACCATTAGGAAGAGACATTACAAAATCATAAATTGATGCCTTTTTTAAAGCATCGATCATTTCTTCCTTACTTGCATCTATTTTAGCAAGACGCAAGTTGTTAGCTATCGTATCATTAAATAAATAGGTGTTTTGTGAGAACATAGTTACATTCTTTTTTAGTATCGAAGAATCAATTTTTTGGAGTTCTTTATCGTTAAAAGATATTTCGCCCTTATATGGATAAAAATCTAAAATAAGTTTAAGAATCGTTGATTTTCCACTTCCTGATGGACCTTTTATTCCAACGATTTCATCAAAATTCATTTTAAAATTTATATCTTTTAAAATTAGTTCTTCATTATAACCAAATTGAAGATGTTTAATAGTTAAACTTGAAAAATCGACATTATCAGCAAAATGCTTTTCTTTTACGAGTGGTTTTTGCTCTAATAAAGCAAATAAGCGATTACATGAGGCATAAGTTTGATTTAAATTGCTTGGTAATTGTGAAAGACTAATTAGTGGACCATAACTTGACAAAATAGTAATAACACTAACTATAATTAATAACGGATCAATTAAATTATTATTACTTAAATAATAGCCAATTAAAATAGTAGATAGTGCACTTAAAATAATGATAATATCGCTTATTGCTCTTACAATACTTAACCCTTTAATATTTTGCTTACTTAATTTTTGTAATGTCTTAGTTTTAGAAATTGTCCTAGATATAAAGTGGTTTTGCAGATTATTATAAACGATATCTTTGTTTCCTTTAATCGCATCTAAATAAAACGAAGAAAAAGAACTTAATTTTTCACGATAAATGATGCCACCTTTTTTGTTAGCATAGTAATAAATTAGTGGGATTACCAAACCAATTAAAAGAAAGAAAAATAGTGCATTAATCGCAAGTAAATAATGAGTATATAAACTTAAAAAAATTACGATTCCTCCATTTACGAATAAGGCAATTAAGATAGGTGAAAGAGTGTGGGCGTAAAATACTTCAAGCGTTTCAACATCACTCGTGATTTGACTAATTAAATCACCTTTTTGCTTGTTATCTAAAAGAGGGAAAGATAATTCACGTACTTTTAAGAAGATAATATGACGAATTTTTGCTAGAATTTTAAAGGCAATAAAATGATTGAAATATTGTTCAAAATAGCGAAGAATACCTCGTAATAATCCAAAAGCAATAATAATAGAAAATAAAACATTATATGAAATATTTAAGTTAAATCCTAGTATTTTAATCAATGTTAAAGATGCAAATAGTGAAATACATATCGCACTAAAATTTCCAATAATACCATTAATAACTGCTAGAAGAATAATTAAGATAAAGTTTTTAATTAGTTTTAAAAGTTTAACCATTATAATTACCTCCTAATAGTTCACATTGTTTTAAATATAACTTTTTAAACTCGCCATCTTGAAAAGTTAGCGAAGAAAAATCTCCTTCTTCACAAATTTTATTATCTTGTAAATAATAAATATAATTACAAATACTTAAGTTAAATAAGTGATGTGATATTAATATAATTATTTTATTTTTACTTAATTGTTTTACTAAATTTAATATAATTTGTTCTGAATCATGATCAATATTACTTGTTGCTTCATCTAAAATATAAACGTCTTTATCTAATGATAAATACATACTAATAATAAATCGTTGCTTTTGACCTAATGATAAGTTATTTTCATCATTGAAAACAAAATCAAGATCGTTAAAATTGTCTAGTTTTACCATTTTTAGATAATAAAATATTTTTTCATCACTTATATTTGGATTGATTAATAAAAAATTATCTCTAATTGACATATTGAATAGTAAAGAGTTAAACGAGATAATGGCAACATGATCAAAATAAGAATTTTTATTTAAATCAATTAAAGGGATATTGTTAATTGTTATTTTTCCTAAAACATCAATATTTGCGAAAGAGAGAGCTTTAACGATACTAGATTTTCCACTTCCTGATAATCCGCTTATTCCATAAAGATTATTTTTAGTAAAATTCATATTTAAATTTTGTAAAACAGTTTTATCCTCATATGCTAAGTTGACATTATTAAAAGAAATGGAATTAATATTATCTAAATTAATTTGACCATTTTCTTTTTCTTTTAAATCTAAAATTTCTTTTATTTTTTTAAATGCACTTACACCATTCATTGAAATATGAAACGAAGAACCTAAACTTCTAAGAGGTAGGAAAAATTCGGCGCCTACTAAAATGATAAAAATTAAATTAGTAAAATTAGTTATCTCATTATTTAAAAATAAACTTAAGGCAACAACAATACCAATTGCTGCGCCACCAAAAGCAATAAAATCCATAATTGAAGTTGAATAAAGCTGCATTACTAATACTTTCATTGTGATTTTACGAAAATTTTCAGCTTTATCGTCCATTTCTAATTGTTTTATTTTGTCGTAATCAAATATTTTTAAATCTTTCATTCCTTTTAAATTATCTAAAAAATCATTGCCCATATTTAAATATTGATTCCAATACTTATTAAATATTTTTTTAGCATATTTAGAAACAATAATTATTGACATAGGTATTAAAGGAATACATAGCAAAAAGATTAGGGCCACTTTAAAATTAATAAAGGAAAAAATTATAAATAGTATTAATGGTGCAATAAGACTATAGAAAAATTGTGGAATAAAAGATGTGTAATACATTTTAAGTTGTTCAACCCCTTCAATTCCAAGACTCATTAAGGATTGTGTTTTATAATTTTTAATTTCGCCGTTAAGATTAAAAATTTTAGTAAGAAATTGTTTGCGGATATTTAATTGGACATTATTTGCAATAATACCTTCAAATTTAGAATTAAGAATGTATAAAATATATTTAAAAACTAAAGCAATTAAAATAATTATCAGACAAAAATAATTAATAGATAAATTATTAGCAATATTGTATAAATTAATACAAATAAAATAATAAATGCTGACTGATAATAATAAAGTTATAAGTCGAATTAAGGTAATAAAATAAATATATTTTTGATCTTTATCAAGAAATTTTAATAATGTTTTATCTAGCATGTTTATTTACCTCTTAGTTCAAAATATTGTTTTTTACTGACTGTTTTAATATTAGTAATAAAATATAAATACTTAATGATTATAAGCGTAGTTAATCCGATACTTGCAAATAAATTATCAATATGCCACATCGTAATAAAAATAATGGTAGAGACAAATGATAAAAGTAAAATTTCGCTTTTTAAAGTCATTACTTTATTTTGAACAAAATTATCTAAATAGCGATGATATATTTTGGTATTTTTAAACCAATTATTAAATCTTGTTGAACCTTTAGAGAAGAAAAATGAAGTTAGAAGGAAGAAGGGAACAGTCGGTAAAATGGGAAGGATAATTCCAACAATTCCTAAACCTAGAAATAAAAAACCTAATGTTATGTAAATGCTTTTCTTAATCATATTATTAGCCCCTTTCTAAAATATGTTTAATAACTAAAATTGGATGATAAATCAAAAGACGAGGACCAGAGAAACGCATAACTTCTTTAATTTTGTTCCGATATTCATCTTTGTAACAATGGATTTTACACTTAGAACAAAACTTTTTGTTATCTTTAAATGGACATTTACTTAAGCGTAAATAACAGTAGTTTAGTAAATCTTTCATTTCGTTATTTTGCTCTAAAGGTAGTTTCATTTTTTTCTTTGCATATATCTCTATCATCAATTTAACAATTCTTTTTTCTTTTTCAATTTTCATATCAAGACCGCCTTAAAATAGTTAGCAATCGCTAACACTAATGTTAGTCTAAACTAACTTGATATAAAAATCAATAAAAATTTGAAAATATTTGACAATAACAATAAATAAAATATAATAGAATTATAAAGGAAACCCGCTATACAATTTTGGGTTTCCGTGAGGTGAAATTATGATTAGAGAAAAAATAATTGAAGAGACGATTCGTTTATTTTTAAAAGAAGGAGTAGATTTAAAACTTAGTGATATATGTGAAAATATCTCTATAAGTAAAAAGACTATTTATCAATATTTTGCAAATAAGGAAAGTTTATTACTTGAAGCAGTTGATTTTTTGTTTGGTCAAATTAAAGAGGAACAAAAAACGATATTAAATTACTCAATATCCAATATTGAAAAGTTAGTTTTATTATTAAAGGCTATGCCTAAAGAATATCAATTAATCGATATGAATTATATTATTTCTTTAAATAATAAATATCCTCGTGTTTACCAAAAAATGAATTATTATTTGGAAACCGGATGGGAAGATACTTTTATGTTGATGGATAAATGTAAAGAAGAAGGATCTTTAAAAAAAGAAACTAACTATGAAGTATTTAAGTTAATGTATACTTCTAGCATTGAAAAGTTTATTAGTGAGCACAATTGTCCTTTATCATTTGAACAATTCCAAAAAAATGTCGTTTTAATATTAGTAGGAGGGATTAAAAATGCGTAAATATATTAATGATAATTGGTATTATAAAGACGATTTTAAAAATAGTTATTTAAAAGAAGTAAAATTAGATTCATTTACGAAAGTACGTATTCCACATACAGTTAAAGAACTAGATTATAATTACATTAATAGTGAAGATTATCAAAAAATAGTAAGTTATTACACCGAAATTGATTTAAAAATGTATAGTAATAATTACGTATATTTAGTTTTTGAAGGCAGTGCCCACGTTAGTTATGTTTATTTAAATGGTAAACTTGCTTTAACCCATTATAATGGATATACTGGTTTTAAAGTTTTACTAAATGATTTTAAAGATAGTGATGACAAAGTTAAAGTTTTAGTAAAAGTTGATAGTTTTGAATCAAATAATGTGCCTCCATTCGGTAAAGTAATTGATTATCTTACTTATGGTGGGATTTATCGTGACACATATTTAGACATTAAAAATGAAAACTTTATTACTGATTGTTTTATAAATGCAACTATGGATAAAACATTAACTTTAAATTTAAAATATTTTACTGATTATCAAAAAAACCATGTTCATATTACTTTAAATGATTTAGATGTTATTTTACCATGTAAAGAGACATTAACTTTTAGTGACTTAAATGTTGAATTGTGGGATATTGATAATCCAATCTTATATGATTTAAAAATAGAATTATTGAAAGATAATGAAATTATTGATGTTTTTGAAGAAAAAGTTGGTTTTAGATCAATTAAGAGTGATTATAATGGAATCTATTTAAACGATAAACAAGTTAAAATACGAGGGTTAAACCGTCATCAATCATATCCTATTGTTGGTTATGCAATGCCAAAACGTCCACAAATCCTCGATGCTCATATTTTAAAAGAAGAGTTAGGTTTAAACAGTGTAAGAACATCACATTATCCACAAAGCCATGATTTTATTAGTGAATGTGATAAATTAGGATTATTAGTCTTTATGGAAATTCCAGGATGGCAACATATTGGTGATAAATCTTGGCAAGAAGTAGCTATTAATAATGTAAAAGAAATGATTTTGCAATATCGTAATCACCCATCAATTTATATGTGGGGTGTAAGAATTAATGAATCAATCGATAATCATGATTTTTATAAAGAAACAAATAAAATAGCAAAAGAATTAGACAAAACTCGCTTAATCGGTGGTGTTCGTTGTTTTAAAAATAGTGAATTACTTGAAGATGTTTATACTTATAATGATTTTGTCCATAATGGAACAAATAAGGGAGTTGAATCTCGACGTAAAGTGACTAAGTCGAATTATAAAGCTTATTTAGTAACTGAGTATAATGGTCATATGTATCCGACTAAAATGTTTGATGATGAACTTCATCGTAGTGAGCATTTAAAACGTCATTATAAGGTTTTAAATGATATTAACTATTATGATGATATCGCCGGTGGTTATGGTTGGTGTATGGCTGATTATAATACTCATAAAGATTTTGGTAGTGGAGATGAAATCTGTTATCATGGTGTATTAGATATGTATCGAAATCCTAAAATTGCTAGTTATGCCTATAGTAGTCAGCAAGATGAATATCCTGTTTTAGCTCTTAATTCATCAATGGATATTGGTGAACATGCCGGTGGGTATATTAAAAATATTATGGTAATGACCAATCTAGACTATATTAAATTGTATCGTGGAGAAACTTTTATTAAAGACTTTTATCCAAGTAACAAGTATCCATATCTAAAACATTCACCAATTATGATTGATGATTTAATTGGGGATAATCTTAAAAATAATGAACCATATAGTCCAAAAATTAGTCAAAAAATCAAAAAAAGTTTATTAGAAATTCAACAGTATGGTTTAGAAAATATGCCATTAAAAACTAAATTAAGAATGTTAAATTTGATTGTCTTTCATGGATTAACTTTAGCTACTGGTTTTGAACTATATGAAAAATATATCGGTGCCTGGGGCGAAGATAGTAAAGAGTATTTAATAGAAGGGTATAAGAATAATGAAAAAGTTAAAGTTATTCGTCTTCAATCATATAAAAGACTACATTTTAACTATCGATATGATACTTTGAATTTAATAGAAGATAAAAGTTATGATGTAGCCTCATTTAGAGTAGAAGCTTTAAATCAAGCTGATAATCATTTAAATTATTTTAATGAAGCAATAAGAATTGAAACTAGTGGGTGTGTAAGTTTAATTGGACCAAGTATTGTTTCATTTAAAGGTGGTTTTGCTGGTTTTTATATTAAATCAAATGGCATCGGAAAAGGAGATGTCAAAATTTACTATCAAGATAAATTAGTTAAAGAATTTAAAATGTGTGTTACAAAAGGAGAAGTACAATGTTAACTTTAAAAGAAAAAATAGGGTATGGAATAGGAGCATTTGGTAAAGATTTAGTTTATGCTTTAGTAAGCGGATTTATCTTATTTTATTTTAATGATGTCTTAGGCATTAGTGCTAGTTTCACTGGTGTTATGATGATGATTGCTATGCTTTTTGATGCTTTTAATGACCCCATTATGGGAGTTTTAGTTGAAAAAACGCGTTCCAAATATGGTAAATTTCGACCATGGATTTTTCTAGGTACTTTATTAAATGCATTTGTTTTATATTTGATGTTTAGTATTCCAAGTTCTTTTACGGGTGGTACATTATTGTTTTATGCTAGTTTAATGTATGTTTTGTGGGGAATGACTTATACTTTAATGGATATTCCATTTTGGTCAATGATTCCTTCGTTAACAAAACCAGGAAAAGAAAGAGAGGAGTTATCAGTTATTGGACGAACTAGTTCAAGTATCGGTTTTGCCATACCAACAGTATTAACAATGATTGTTGTACCTCTTCTAGCAAGTAGTGAAAGATTAGGCTTTTCATATTTTGCTTTATTTATTGCAATTATTTTCGTAATAACAGAAATTATTTGTGTTCTTAGTGTAAAAGAAAAAACTACAGAAAACAAAAAAACTGTTAAAGTTAAAGATATGTTTAAAGCTTTATTACGTAATGATCAAACATTAATTGTTGTTATTGGCATTGTTATCTTTAATGCTTCAACTACTTTAACAACTCAATTGGCATTGTACTTTTTTAAATATGATATTGGTAATGAACAGTTTTTCTCACTTTTTGGGGCAATTGGAGGTGCATCACAAATCATTTCTATGGCTATTTTCCCCTTGCTTAGAAAACAATTTAATTTACAACAAATGTTATATTTAGCAATTGGAGGTTGCATATTTGGCTATTTAGTCTTATTTATTCTTGCAAGCATTAAATTGACTTATATTGCTTTACTTGGTATTGCTGCATTTATTATATATTTTGGGGGTGGAATTATAACTATTTTAACAACGGTCTTTTTATCAGATACTATTGAATATGGTGAATATAAAAATGGTGATCGAAATGAAAGTGTAACCTTTAGTATGCAGACATTTGTTGTTAAACTAGCAAGTGCTTTAGCAGTGTTAATTGCTGGTATTGGTTTAGACTTAGTCGGTTTGAATCAAAATTTACCTGTTCAAAGTGAACAAACACTATTGGGTTTAAGATTGATAATGACGGTTCTACCAATCATTGGATTAATTATTATGATTATTATATTTAAACGAAAATATATCTTAAATGATAATAAAATGAAAGAAATAATTAATGTTTTAAATAATAAAAAATAAGGATATTAAACTCTTATCAACTTGCTTGGTAAGAGTTTTTAAATTTATTTAAAAAATGATTGACTTATAAAAGTAAATGAGTAAAATAGTATTGTGATTGTTAGGATGCTAACTATTATTGAAAGAAGGTGTAATATGAACGTTGAACACAATATTGGCTACAATATTCGACGTAGTAATATCTTTTTAGATCGTCTTTACGCACTTGTTTGCAAAAAAAATAACGTTCAAGGTGGTACTCAAGGAAGAGTGCTACGTTATTTATTTGTTAATAAAGATCGTGATGTATTTCAAAAAGATTTAGAAAAAAGATTCTCGGTCAGAAGTTCGACAATGTCTGTTATCTTAGATTCTTTAGAAAAAACAGAATTAATCAAAAGAGTTATTGTAGATAATGATTCACGTTTTAAAAAAATCGTTTTAACGAAAAAAGGCGTAGAAGAGTCAATTATGATGGATCAAAAAGTTAATGAAGTTGAACAATCAATGAGAGAATCATTAAATGAAAAAGACATCGAAACTTTCATTAAATGTTTTTCAATTATTATTCAAAACATCGAACATCAAATTGAAAAGGAGGAATTATAAATGCATTATTTTAAAACATTTGCTAAAAGTGTTCGCGAATACAAAAAGCAAACAGGACAAACAATGATAATTGTCTTCTTGGAAGTTATTATTGAAGCTTTGGTACCTTTAATGATGGGAATTATGATTGATAAAGGTATTGAACAAGGTAACACTAAATTACTAATTACCTATGCAATTATTTTAGTTTGTATGACAGTTTTCTGTTTTATCACTGGTGTACTAGCTGGGTTTAAGGCAAGTGAAGCATCATGTGGGTTTGCTAAAAATTTACGTCATGATTTATATTATAAATTGCAAGGTTATTCTTTTAAAAATATTGATAAATTTTCGACTGCTTCAATCGTAACACGTATTACAACTGACTGTACGAACGTTCAAAATGCTTATTTAATGTTAATCAGAACAGCGATTAGAGCCCCCATTTTACTCATTTTAGCTCTAATTTTAACATTTACTAAAAATACAACACTAGGTTTTATATATTTGGGTATGGCTATCTTGTTAGGTTTTGTCTTCTTTATGGTCATTATTAAGGCACACCCATACTTTCAACAAGGGATTAATACTTATGATGATTTAAATCGTGTTGTTCAAGAAAATCTACAAGGAATTAGAGTAGTAAAGTCTTTTAATCGTGAAGATTACGAAGAAAAGAAGTTTAATAAAATTTCAACAAAAATCTATGATTTATACGCTACTGGTGAAAAAATAGCGGCATTTAACTCACCATTTATGCAATTTACCATTTATACATTAATGGTATGTTTATCATATTTTATGACTCGTTACATTGTCATTGATCACTCTTTAACAACTGGTGATTTAAGTGCCATGATTTCATATGCTTGGATGATTTTAAACACTCTAATGTTGATTGCAATGATTTTTGTTTCATTAGTAATTGCTTCTTCAAGTGCTGAAAGAATTTATGAAATGTTAGTTGAAGAAAGTGATATTAAAAATAAAGAAAATCCAATTATGGAAGTTAAAAATGGTGATGTTGAGTTTAAAAATGTTTCATTTTCATATTTTGCTCGTAGTAAAAAGAAGGTATTAGATAATATCAATTTTAAAATTAAATCTGGTCAAACTGTTGGTATTATTGGTGGTACTGGTTCGTCTAAAACATCACTTGTTTCTCTTATTGCTCGTTTATATGATGTAAGTAGTGGAGAAGTTTTAGTTGGTGATCAAAATGTTAAAGACTATGATTTATTTACTTTAAGAGAATCGATTAGTGTTGTTTTACAAAAAAACACATTATTTAGTGGTACGATTATTGATAATTTACGTTGGGGTAAAGAAGATGCAACAATGGAAGAAATGATTGAAGCATGTAAACTTGCATGTGCTCATGACTTTATTATGCAATTTCCTAATCAATATAATACACATATTGATCAAGGAGGAAACAATGTTTCTGGTGGGCAAAAACAACGTTTATGTATTGCTCGTGCCTTATTAAAGAGTCCTAAAATTTTAATTTTAGATGATTCAACATCAGCAGTTGATACTAAAACTGATAGTTTAATTAGAGCATCATTTAAAGAAAAAATCCCGAATGTTACTAAATTTATTGTTGCTCAACGTATTAGTTCAATTGAAGATGCTGATCAAATTATTGTCTTAGATGATGGTCATATTAATGATATTGGAACTCATGATGAATTAATTAAGCGTAATGAAATTTATAAAGAAGTTTATTTAACTCAAACTAATAAAGGAGGTATTAGCAATGAATAATAAAAAGAAAAAATCTCCTAAACAAGTTTTAAAACGTATTTTCTCTTATATCGGAAAATATCATCGTAAGAAATTTGTTGTAGTATGTATTGCTATTGTAATCGCCGCTCTTGTTAGTGCAACAAATACATTATTTATTAAATATTTAATTGATGGATTTATTACTCCGATGCTAAAAGGAGAATTAGAAGTAAGCAAAGGTCTAGAACTTTTAAATATGGTGCTAATTATTGTTGCAGGACTATATTTATTAGGTGTTATTTGTATGTATTTATATACTCGTTTGATGGGTTATATCTCTCAAGGAGTATTAAAAAATGTCCGTGATGAAATGTTTGCTAAGATGCAAAAATTACCAATTAGTTATTTTGATCAACATACGCATGGAGAAATTATGTCTTACTATACAAACGATACTGATACATTAAGACAATTAATTTCAATGTCCTTACCACAAATTATTAACTGTATAGTTATGATTGTGGTAAACTTAGTCGCAATGTTTATTTTAAACTGGATATTAGCAATTGTTGTTATTATTTTAACTTCATTTGTCATTTTATTTACAAAATTATTAGTTAAGAATAGTTCTACATATTTTAGACAAACTCAAATTTGTTTAGCAAAAGAAACAGGTTTTGTTGAAGAATATACCGATGGTCAAAAAGTTATTAAAGTTTTTAACCATGAACGTCATGCTGAACAAGATTTTGATAAATTAAATAACGAATTATGTGAGGCTGCAACAAAGGCCAATAAATACGGAAATATCTTAATGCCAGCGGCTAATAACTTAGGGAATTTAGCATATATTTTTGTAGCTTTAATTGGAGGACTTCTTGCTCTTTATTTAGGAAGTATTAATCAAACTTCAATTTTAGGTGTATCTTTTGAAATAGGTGTTATTGTAGCTTTTGTTAATTTTACTAAAGCTTTTATTAACCCAATTGGTCAAGTATCACATCAATTAACATTCGTTATTAATGCGATGGCTGGCGCTGGAAGAATTTTTGCCTTTATGGATGAACTTCCTGAAAAAGATGAAGGTCAAGTTAAATTAGTCAATTGTCATATTGATGAAAATGGTAAAGTCACTGAATGTGAAGAAAAGACATGCTTATGGGCCTGGAAGAAAAAAGATAAAAAGACTAATGAATATTTCTATCGTCCTTTAAAAGGTGATATTGTTTTTGAAGATGTTTGCTTTGGATATAGTTCAGAAAAAGAAATTTTACATCATATCAATTTATATGCTCGTCCAGGTCAAAAAGTAGCTTTTGTTGGTGCAACAGGTGCAGGTAAAACAACAATTACTAATCTAATTAATCGTTTTTATGATATTCAATCGGGCAATATTCGTTATGATGGAATTAAAATTGAACGCATTTCGAAAGTTGATTTACGTAAGTCACTTGGTATTGTTTTACAAGACACCAATTTATTTACCGGAACAATTATGGAAAATATTCGTTATGGTAATCTAGAAGCTAGTGATGAAGAGTGTATTGAAGCGGCAAGATTGGCTAATGCAGACGGCTTTATTCGTATGCTTCCTGATGGTTATAATACAATGTTATATTCAGGAGGAAATTCTTTATCACAAGGACAAAGACAATTACTAGCGATTGCTCGAGCTGCCGTCAATAATCCTCCAGTAATGATTCTTGATGAAGCCACTTCATCAATTGATACTAGAACTGAACGCTTAGTACAACAAGGAATGGATGCATTAATGAAAAATAGAACCGTTTTTGTTATTGCTCACCGATTATCTACCGTTCAAAACTCTGATGTTATTATGGTTTTAGATCATGGAAATATTATTGAAAGAGGGACTCATGAACAATTAATTGAACAAAAAGGCACTTATTATCAATTATATACAGGAGCATTTGAATTAGAATAGGAAGATTTATTCTTCTTATTCTTTTTTTGTGAGAAAAAAACATTAAAAATAATTGTATTAAAATATAATTAAAAAAGCCTTTGAAATATAAGGACTTTTTGATTTTTATACAAGAAAAAACAGGGAAAATTTCCAATTGTAAATGTTTAAAATTACTCCATAAAAACAAAAAAATGCTTAAAAAATCATATTTTTTTCATTTAAACCTTTACAAAAAATAAAAATGGATTATAATAAAAAAAGTAAAAGAAAGGGCGTGATAAAATGGATAAGATTAACTTTACAAAAGTTTCTTATTTAGGTAAAGCACGCGTTAATGCTTAAAAAATAATATTAACTATCACTTATAACATAAAAATTATTAGTTTTGGAGGTTTATTTTATTATGTTATTACCGATTTTGGCCGGCGTTAACGTTGGCTTTTGGGCAATTTTGCCACCAATTATTGCTATTGTTTTAGCATTAATTACAAAAGAAGTTATTTCCTCATTAATTGTAGGTATTCTAAGTGGTGCCTTAATTTATAATATTGCCATCGGCGGTAATGCGCTTGTTGGAACAATTGAAACGACATTCAATGTTATGGCTAGTAATGTTTCAATGATGATTTTAATTTTCTTATCATTGTTAGGTGCCTTAGTTATTTTGGTTTCTAAATCAGGTGGAGCACAAGCATATGGAAGATGGGCAACAAAAAAGATTAAATCTCGTCGCTCAAGTTTAATTGCTACAATTGTTTTAGGCATTTTAATTTTCATTGATGATTATTTTAACTGTTTAACTATTGGTACTGTTATGAAACCAGTTACTGATAAATATCAAGTTTCTCGTGCAAAACTTGCATATGTTATTGACTCTACTGCAGCCCCAGTTTGTATTATTTCACCAATTTCATCTTGGGCTGCTGCTGTTGGTAGTGCATTACTTGTTGCGGGTGGCTTTGATTCACCATTAATGGCTTTTATTTCAACAATTCCATTCAACTTATATGCAATTCTTTCAATTATAATGGTATTTGTCATTGCCTTAAGTAATTTACATTTTGGTCCAATGTATAAAGCAGAAGAGTTAGCTTTAACAAAAGGTGATCTTGGTGCAATTGATGTTAACGAAGATGTTAAAGTTGAAACTAATGAAAAAGGCCATGTTTATGACATGGTTCTACCTGTAGTCGCTTTAATTATTTTTTCAATTTTAGCAATGCTATATACTGGTAATTTCTTTACACCAGGTACTGAAGGTTATTTAGATTTGTTTAATGCTATAGGTGGATGTAATTCATCATTATCATTAGTAATTGGAGGGTTTAGTGCTTTAGTCTTTACATTTATTTTATACATTCCTCGTAAAGTAGTTTCATTTAAAAGCTTTATGGAATCAATTACTGAAGGTACTAAATCAATGGTTCCAGCTGATTTGATTTTAATCTTAGCTTGGACAATTTCCGGCATTTGTGGTGAAGAATTCTTAAATACAGGCGCTTATGTTGTTTCATTAGTAACTTCAAGTAATATTTCATTAGTAATTTTACCAGCAATTATCTTTGCAGTTGCAGCTTTCTTATCATTCTCAATGGGTACTGCTTGGGGTACATTTGGTATTTTAATTCCAATTATTGTTCCGATTTTCCAAGCAACACCAGAAGGTCAAAGTTTATTGATTATGGCATTAGGTGCAACTTTGGCAGGTAGTGTCTTTGGTGATCACTGTTCACCAATTTCTGATACAACAATTCTTTCTTCAACAGGAGCTGGATGTAATCATATTCAACACGTTTCAACACAAATTCCATATTGTATTGCAGTTGCTTCTTGCTGCTTTATTGGTTATTTAGTTGGTGGATTATTTAAAGGTAATGTATGGGTAACATTATTAACAGGTATTGCTTGTTTAGCAATTTTCCTAGTTACAATTGCATTTGTTATTCCATATATTCAAAAGAAAAAGGTTAAGAAAAATTAAGAGTTTCATACGTGAAACTCTTTTTTTATTATTTAAAAAAAGATATAATAAAATAGAGGTGAATGTCTATGAATAATGAATTTATCAAAGTCTCATTAAATACTTTGGATTATCAATTAGGAAATCTTAACAAAACAAAAAGTGATGTTTTAACAATTATTAATGAAAATAAAGATTGTTCCTTACTTGTCTTTAATCAGTTAACTTTAAGTTCAAATTCTTTGTTTCACCTAATTAATCATGGCGATATTTTAAATATTATTGAAAATAATTTAAAAGAAATTATTAAATCTTCATTTGATACATCTTCTATTATTGTATTAGGATTACCTTTATTATATTTAAATAAAATTTATGATGTAGTATTAGTAATTCAAAACGGCAAAATATTGGGTGGTCGAAATAAGGAAAATGAGTCATTTGTAACTATAGTTGCTGATCAAGAAGTTAAAATTGATAGCAACAATTTATATAATTCTTCTAAATATAGCTTTGAATTAGTTTATCAAAACGATTTAAAAACAAATTATCAATTTAAAAATAGTGATCTTATTATTTTATTTGATGAAAGTGCTTATACCCTTGATCGAAATATTGCTGTTGAATGCACTGCATTAGCCAAAAGATTACATAAAATAGTTTTGTATTTAGCTTCTTCTAAGAGCGAATCAACTGGAGAACAAATAAATTGTTCATATTTAGGAATATATGATCATTTAAATAATGTTAATCATAGTTTATTAAAGACGAATTTAAAAATGGATATTAATGTTCGAAGTGCAAAATATTTATCAGACTTTAAAGGTATATTTGGTAATGTTATTAACTTTAATGACAACTTTGATATAAAAGAAATGATTGTCAAAAAAGATGTGTTTGATGTTTTAAATTATCAAGCAGTTATTAATTTACAAGTATTAGGTTTGAAAAAACGTTTAGAAGCAATTAAATGTAATAATGTAGTTTTAGGATTTTCGGGTGGGTTAGATTCAACATTAGCCTTAATTGTATTAAAGGAGTTACAAAAAGAATATCAAGTAAACATTCATTGTTTGTTACTTCCATGTTTTGCAACAAGTAAGCAAACATTTAACAACGCTCTATCTTTATGCAATGAATTACACATTGATTATCAAATAATTGATATTACAAAAAGTGTAACATCACATTTGAATGATTTAAATCATCCTCTAGATGTTTATGATATTGTTTTCGAAAATGCTCAAGCGCGTGAACGAACACAAATATTATTCGATTATGCTAATAAAGTAAATGGAATTGTCATCGGAACAGGCGATTTAAGTGAAATTGCTTTAGGCTTTGCTACCTTTAATGGTGATCATATGGCTAACTATAATGTTAATGCTAATATTCCAAAGTCACTAATTCGTAAAATAGTAAAAGATTATAGTATTAAAAATGATATTGATTCATTGTTAAACATTTTAAAGACACCAATTTCTCCTGAGTTAATTCCAGGTGATGAAAAAATAGTTCAACAAACTGAAACAATTGTTGGGCCATATGAATTAATTGATTTTATAATTTATTATTATTTTGTTTGTGGTAATAGTATTGAAAATATTTATTTTATGGCTAAACATCATTTTAATTGTCCTAATTTCAAAAAATATTTTAAAGGATTTTTTACAAGATTGTTTAGAAATCAATTTAAACGTAATACCAAAGTAGATGGTGTTAAGATTTTTGATTTTGATTTTGGAAATACTAAATTAGTTAGTGATTTAGAAATGGATAGTATTTTAAAAATAATTGATGAATTGGAGGATTAATTTATGGGAAAAGTTATTTGTGAAAGTCATAAGTTAGAAAAAATTATTGAAAGAATTGCTATGGAAATTATTGAAAATCATGAAAATTTAGATAATTGTCTTCTTGTTGGCATTAAAACAAGAGGGTATCCATTTGCTCGTCGTATTAAAGAATATATTTTAAAGACAACTGGACATGATTTATATGTTGATAGTTTAGATATTTCATTTTATCGTGATGATAAAAAGGAAAGCGATCCATATGTTAAGTCACTTCGTATTCATAGTGTAACTGATAAAGATATAATTCTTTTCGATGATGTAATTTCAACTTCAAGAACTATTAGAGCAGCTATGCAAGCCGTTTTTGAACTTGGTAGACCAAAAACTTTGTCACTTGCGTGTCTAATTGATAAAGGAAATCGTGAATTACCAATTGAGCCAAATTATTTAGGTTTAAAATATATTACACGTGAGAATGAAAAAATTGGAATGAAGTTAAAAGAAATTGATGGTGAAGATTTAATTTATTTAATTGAAAAATGTTAAAACGAATTCAAATTAGTTATTTTTTTCGCTACTTAGGTGATGCTCTTTTTTATCCATTTATGTCATTATACCTTGTTAGTAAAGGAATAGATGGAACACGACTTGGATTAATATTAGGAGCATTGCCTTTTGTTGCGATATTAGCCAATTTTGTATGTACGTTTATTTTAAAAAATCATCGTTTTGATAAAATAATTTTATTGTCAATGTTAGTTTTTGAAGGCGTACTGATTTTGATTTATGGATTAAATTTAACTTTTGTTTTCTTTTTAATTACAACAATTTTTTTGGGATTAGTTAACACACCATATTATTCACTTCTTGATAGTTATACTTCGACTAATATTATTAATGAAAATGAATATCCTAAAGTTAGAATAATGGGGACTTTTGCATATGTTATTGGTGGTGCTCTTGGAGGATATTTAATTGATTATTTGGGTTATTTTTATGTTTTCTTAATTGCTTTTATTACCTATCTAATTTCATTTATCTTTTTACTAACTTTAAAAACAAAAATCGGTAGTGAAGTAGTAAATGAAAAAGCAAAAGTTAATTTAAAAATAATTTTTAATTCTCGTTTTATTGTTTATTTATTATTTTATGTTTTTGTTTTAGGATCGAAAACAATTTTTGATGCTTATTTTAATGTATATTTAGAATCTTTATCTTTTGATGTTACAACTATTGGAATTATTAATTCTTTGATAATTGTAAGTGAATTTATCATGATGTTAATTATGATTAAATTATTAAGTAAGAAGATAAATTTAAAGAAAATGCTTGTTTTTTGTGCTTGTACATTGATTGTTAAAGATTTATTGTTTTCCTTACCGTTACCATCTTCGCTTTTAGTAGTTATTTCAATGCTTAGAGGAGTTGGTTGGGGAGGATTTTTAGCAATGAATATTACAATAATTACACAATTAGTAAAAAAAGAAAATTTAACTCCAGCTTTAATGATTATTGCAACTGTTTACGGATTATATCGAAGTATTGCAACAATCGTTGCTGGTAGTTTATATGTTGAAATAGGATTTAAATATTTATTTTTAATAATTGCATTATTAGAATTATTAGGGACTTTAATTTTGGTTTTTTCAAAAAGTATGGGGGAATTATATAATGAAAAATAAACATATTATTAATATTGTTCGAACAGCTTTGTTCGTCGCATTAATTTATATAGTAACACTATTTATCAATATTCCTTATGGTGTAGGGAACATTAATGTTGGCGATAGTTTAATATTAATAGGAGCTCTATTTTTAAGCCCTATTCATCTAGGAATTGCTGGTGGAATTGGACCTTTTTTAGCTGATATAACCCTTGGATATGGTAGTTACGCTCCCTTTACCTTAATCATAAAATTTTTAGAAGGAATTATTGTTAGTTTACTTTATCGATATGTTTTTAAAAATAAAAATTCAATGATATGTTTTTTATTAGCATCTTTAGTGGCTAGTATTGTTATTCCATTAGGATATTTTTTGACAAATGTCTTTTTATATGACTTAGCAACAGGTTTTGCCTCATTAGTTGGTGATTCAATTCAAATGATTGCTAGTGTCATTATTGCGAATGTTTTAGCGTATAGTATTAGAAAGGTTTTGAATAAATATGATGGAAAAAATTAATGAATACCTTTATTTGTTTCCGTTTGAAGAAAGACGTGATCGACCAAATATCGGATTAATAGTAGGTCAAAAATATAGTATGCTCGTTGATGTTGGTATTTCAAGTAATCATTTAAACGAAGTTCTTGATAGTGTTCAAAAATTAAATTTGCCACAACCATCACTTGCTGTTTTAACTCATTATCATTATGACCATAGTTTTGCTATTAATTCATTTAATGGTATAACAATTGCTTCAAAAAAGACTAATAAGTATTTACGTCTATTTGCTAGTATGACTATCGATGATAAGTTTTTAAAAAATTATTTAAGTGGAGATTCTTTATCATTTTGCTATGATGCAATAAGTGAAGAATATCAAGGTAATTATCAAAATCTTAAACTAAAAACAAGTGATATTGAGTTTGATAAATATCTAAAAATTGATTTAGGAAATTTAACGGTTGAATTATTTCAAATGTTTTCTCCTCATAGCGACGATAGTGTTTTTATTAAGGTTAATGATTATCTATTTATTGGTGATAGTTTTTTCTATAATATATTTGAAGGAGAAAAAGAATTTGATAAAGAAAGTTTAGAAGCATTTTATTTGATAATTAATTCATTTGATGTTGAATATATCATTCAAGGCCATGATGTTATTAAGACTAAAGAAGAAATAATGGATGAAATAAATCAATTATTACTCTAACTTGATTTTTAAATATTTAAAATGTTATAATAACTAAAAGAAAAGTGAGGTTATATAATGAATAATAGTGTAGTCAAAATTTTTGCTATGGGCGGATTAGATGAAAATGGTAAAAACTTATATGTTTTAGAGGTAAATGACGATATTTTTGTTTTTGAATCCGGCTTAAAATATCCAGAAAGCAGTATGCCTGGAATAGATATGATTATTCCTGATGTGGGTTACTTAATCAAAAATCGAAAACGTGTTAAAGCATATTTTATCTCTCATGGTCATGATGATATTATGGGAGGCTTACCATATATTGTTAAAGATGTACCAGCTCCAATTTATTGTAGCAAAATGACAGAAGAAATGATTTTAGATAGTGCTAAACGTTTTAAAGTCAATGTCAAAATGAATTTTGTTACTGTAAAAAGTGGAGACACAGTTAATATAAGCGGACATGAATGTCGCTTCTTTTCAACCACCCATTCAGTAAGTGATTCTTTAGGTATCGCAGTTAACACTCCTAATGGTTATGTTGTATATACTGGTGATTATATAATTGATTATGGTGCATTACCAAATTATCGTACTGATATTCATACATTAATGGAAATTGCAAAACAAGATGTTCTATGCTTACTTTCTGAATCAATTGCTTGTGATATTCCTGGTCATACTTCTCCTAAACACAAATTAACCCCACATGTTGAAAAATATTTTTCACGTCATGAAGGTCGTATTTTAATGACTTTCTATACTCAAAATTTATTTGGTATTCGTGAAGCGATTGATCTAGCTATTAAATATCGTCGTAAGATATTATTGTTTGATGATGATATTAAAAATATTTATAATCGTTTTAATGAAAAAGGAGATCGTATTCCTTCTAATTTATTAGTCGATATTAAAGATATTGAAAAAATTGAAAATGATCGCATTTTAATTTTAATTTCAGGTGTTGGTGAAAAATTATACAACACTTTAGAAAAAATCGCTATTGATAGTAGTTTATTAAGAATTAGACCTACTGATGAAATTATTATAGCTTCACCTTCAGTTCCTGGTATTGAAGTTCAAACAATTCGCGTTATCGATGAACTATATAAAACTGGCGCTAATGTTTTAAACTTAAAGCGTAAAGATGTTGTTTCAATGCACGCTCATGAAGAAGATATTAAGATGATGTTATCACTTCTTCATCCAAAATATTTTATGCCGGTTAAAGGGGAATTTAGACATTTAATTAAAAATGCTCAAATTGCCGTTAATATGAACATTGGTTACAATCATACAAACTGTTTTGTTTTTGATAATGGGATGGTTGCTAACTTTGAAAATGGAGTGTTTAAAGGAACAACTACAATTGAAGTTGGTGATGTTTTAATTGATGGTGTTAAAATTGGTGATGTCGGAAGTAGCGTAATTAGTGATCGCCAAAAACTTAGTGATAATGGTGTTTTAGTTTTAGGCATCGCTGTTTCGAAACTAGAAAAACGAATTGTCGCAGGACCAGATGTTCAAATGAGAGGTTTAATTTTCTTAAAAGATGCCGATGATTTTTTAAGTGGCTTAGTTGGCTTATTTGAAAAATTAATTAATGATGCTATTATGAATGATATCATTGGTAATGAAGATAATACTAACCGAATTAAAGAACAAATTACAACCTATGTAAGACGTAGTACAGGTAAAGATCCAGTTGTTATTGTTTCAATTAGTTTAATTGATTAATCGTAATAAAAGATTGAAAACTATTGGTTTTCAATCTTTTTTAATATATAATATTAAAAGGTGATGACATTATGTTTGATAAATTATATACAAAAACCATGCAAAAAAAATTAATAGGATTTATTATTCTTTTAATTATTTTAATAGGAATAATCGATGTTTCAGGAATGGTAGGGAAAATCATATCATATCCTTTTATCTTCTTGTGTGGAGATTATTTTATTTTACCTTACGTCTTTATTTTAATATTGATTTTTCCATTATTTAAAGGAAAAAAGATTCATTTTAATATCTCATTATTATCATTTTTATTAGTTATTATTTCGTTTTTAATTTTGGTTTCTAATCATGATTACTTAATTAATAATGTTGTTGATAATTATTTAATGAATTTTAAACAATCGCCACTTCCACTTTTTACTAACACATTAAAAGGAGGATTTTTAGGCGTCTATTTATTTGCGATATTAAAAACTTTTATTGGTAACGTTTTAACTATTTTGTTATTAAGTTTAGTTTTAATTTTTGCTCTTATTTTAAGCTTAAAACCACTTATTTATCGTTTTGTAAATCATTTTTATGATCATAAAGAAATCAAAGTTGAAACTAAAAAAGAAGCTCAAAAAGTTGAACTAAAAGAATATCAATTTATCTCAGAGCAAAAAGAAGAACCATTAAATTTTAATCAATATAGTCCTGTAAATGTCCAAGAAATATTTAATAGTCATAATAATCAACCGAATAGTCCTGTAAATGTTCAAGAAAAACAAGTTAATGTAGTAAATACAAGTGTTAAAAGTACATATGAATCTCCACTTTTTGAAGATCTAACTTTTAGTAGTGAAGTTAAAAATAATTCAAATGCTGATACTGCTACATCATTTAGTGTTTTTGATGATGATTTAGGATTTAATGAGTCGAGTAAAGCTAAAAATGATGATTATTTCTTTAAATCAAATCATGATGAAGTAATTGTTGAAAATAAACTAGAAGAAAAACAAAGTCAACAATACTTTACTAATGAGCAACAAGTTTTTGTTGAAAATGTTAAGACAAATGTTAACTCAAATCATACTCCATTTGATGATTATATTGAAAAAGAAGAACCAAATGCGAATAATGATTTAAATATTTTTAAAAAAGAAGATTCGACAAAAACCAATATTCCATCATTTATTGTTAACGAAAAACATGAAGCAAATACAGTTAATTATGTAAATGATGTGAAAAAAGAAGAAATTGTTCAACAAGTAAAGCCCGTTACTTTTTCACAACCAGTTAATCAAAATCGTGCGCCATATAAATTACCACCATTATCATTACTTAATAATGTAACGAATGATGATGATACAAAAAACAAACAAGATGCTGAGATAAAGGCCGTTAAATTAAATCAAAAACTTTCATCATTATCAATTAAAGCCCATGTAGCTCGTTTTATTGTTGCTCCATCATTTACTCGTTATGAGATTGAAGTTGAAAGTGATGTTAAACTTTCGCAATTTAATAATATTAAGCAAGATATTATGATGGCTTTAAGTGCTGAAAAGATTAATATTTTAGCTCCAATTCCAGGAACATCCTTCGTTGGAATTGAAGTTCCTAATATTAAACGAAGTGTTGTATCATTTAAAGAGATTTTTGAAGATATTCCTCTTGATCAAAAAAATGAAAAATTGTTAGTAGCACTTGGTAAGGATATCTCTGGTAAAACAGTTACCGTTAAAATTGATAAAACACCACATATGTTAATTGCTGGTACTACCGGAAGTGGTAAGTCTGTTTGTATGAATACAATTATTATTTCTCTTTTAATGCGTACATCATATGAGGAAGTTAAAATCATTTTAGTTGACCCAAAACGTGTTGAAATGGCTGTTTATGCTAATATTCCACATTTATTGTGCCCTGTAATTAATGATCCTATTAAAGCAACGGTTGCTTTAAAAAGAGTTGTTGAAGTAATGGATGAACGTTATAGTTTATTTGAAAATACTGGTCCATTAATCAAGGATATTAAACGCTACAATGCTTATATGATTGAACATGGTCAAAAACCTCTTCCATATATTGTTATGATTATTGACGAATTAAGTGATTTAATGATGATTGCTTCAAAAGATGTGGAAGATTCAATTAGAAGAATTACTCAACTTGCTCGTGCAGCAGGTATTCATTTAATTGTTGCAACTCAACGTCCTTCAGTTGATGTTATTACCGGAGTAATTAAAGCAAATATTCCATCTCGTGTTGCTTTTGCAACATCAAATAATGCTGATAGCCGTACTATTTTAGATACTGGCGGGGCTGAAGATTTATTAGGGCGTGGGGACTGTTTAATCCACATTTCTGGTGATTTAAGTATGAGTCGTGTTCAAGGCGCATATGTTAGTGATGATGAAATTGAACGTGTTGTTGATTATGTTAAACGTCAACGTACACCAATCTATGACCCACGATTTATTAACCTTGATCCACCGAAAGAAGCAAGTAATTTTAGTATTGATGGTATTAGTGGTGGCGATGATGACGATGACTTATATCAAATGATTCTTGAATTTTTAAAAGAAACACCTACTATTTCTACATCCTTATTACAACGTAAATTTGCTTTAGGATTTCCTAAAGCTGCTCGATTGATTGATCGATTAGAAAGTGATGGTATTATAAGCGGTCCAAGAGGTTCTAAACCACGTGAAGTATACCAAGATAAGCTATGATAAAAGGAATTGGTGTTGATATTGTTTTAATATCACGTTTTAAAGAAAAGCAAGAAAAATTTGCTCAATTTATCTTGACGGAAAAAGAATATTTTCTATATAAAAAAAGTTTAGACAAACTTTCATTTTTAGCTGGACGATTTGCCGCTAAAGAAGCATTATTTAAAGCTTTTAAAGGTAAATATAGTTTATTAGATTTTGAAATTTTAAATGCAGTTAGTGGCGAGCCAATTAGTAATCATGGGCTTATTTCGATAAGCCATGATGGTGATTATGCAATTGCCTACGCAATTAATACGGGTGGTGATAATCATGAATAAGATATTAATCGTTGAAGATAATATTGAAATCGCTAATTTATTAAAGTTATATTTAGAGGGCGATAATTTTAATGTTACTTTAAGTTTTGATGGTCAAGATGGTTTAAATAAAATCAATAACAATCAATTTGATTTGATTTTATGCGATTTAATGATGCCTAATGTTGATGGTTATCAATTGATTAAAAAGGTACGTGAATTTTCGAATATTCCAATTATAATTATTTCCGCCAATATTGATGATTCAAATAAGATTCTAGGTTTAAATATTGGAGCAGATGATTATATTACTAAACCATTTAACCCTTTGGAAGTTAATGCACGTGTAAAAGCTTGTTTAAGAAGAAGTATAAAGCATGATTTAATTGAAGATACAATTAAATACGATGATTTAGAAATATTAGTTAATAGTTGTCGAGTATTAAAGAATAATAACGAAGTTTTTTTGACAGCCAAAGAGTATAAGATATTATTGTTATTAATTTCGAATAGAGGTCGTATCTTTTCTAAAGCGCAAATATATAATGCTCTAGAAGGAAATGATTTCGTTGATGACAACGTTGTTATGGTACATATCTCACATTTAAGAAGCAAATTAGATCAAAATATTAATCGATACATTAAGACAATCAAAGGTTTGGGATATCGTATTGAAAAATAAAAAAACAACTTATCGATTAATCTTTTTACGTGATTTTGGTTTGTTTGCTTTATCAATCCTTTTAGGGTTAATTTTGTTTATTATTATTGGTTCTATTGTTATGGTTTCAATCTCGTTTCCAATGATTAAAACCGTTGATAATGAAACTTTATCTAACGTTATTAATGGCGATTATAATCAATTTGAGTATCAAAAATATTTAGGTAGTAGTGGTGAATATATTGTCATTATTGATGATGAAATCGTTTATACAAGTGATGAACGTTTGTATGAATTTGACAAGACACTACTAACGTTATTGCCTTTTGAAACAAATGATTTATATGTTGAAAGAACTAGTTATTTTGATACAAACAACAATTTGTTATATGAACTAAGCGTTTATACCGACTTAAGTGTTGAAAAAATAGTTGTAAAAGATAATGGTAAAGTTGTTTTTAAAACTGATGAAATTATTCTAAATCAATATAGTGGAGATGCATTAGAATATATAAAAGGTAACATTTATCAAGGTTTATACTTAACAAAAGTTGACTTTAATGATAATCATATAATTTTGCTTCGCGAAGAAAAAGATGTATATAATGTTAAGACGCAAAATTTAATTATTTTCGTTTTTATTTTATTGTTTATTTTTATAATTTTAGTGCCTCTATTTATTTTCACAATAAAATTGGATAAAAGTGTTAAAAAACCATTAGTTATGTTAACCAGTGCTTTAAAAGGGTATCAAAATGTAAATTATTATCAACCTTTATGTATTGATGGCCCTAAAGAAATTAGCGATGTTTGTCAAAGTTTTAATGAAATGGCAGCTAAACTATCACAAAGTGAACAAGAAAAACAAAAAATGTTATCGGATATTTCACATGATTTAAAAACACCGGTAACTATTATTGAAGGATATGCAAAAGCTTTATTAGATAATAAAATTAGTGCTGAAAATCAAAAAGATATTTTACAAATTATCGTTTCTCGTTCAATGTCATTAACAAAATTAATTAATACACTTAATGATTACAATAAAATGGAAAGAAGTGACTTTAAATTAACTTTACAAGAAGTTGATTTTAATGAATTTATTCGTTGTTATTTTATTGAAAAATATGATGAAATTGAATTAAATGGTTTTGCGTTAGATAGTAATATAAATGAGCAAAAAGTCAATGTTTTATTAGATACATTTAATTTTGTTCGGGTACTTGATAATTTATTAAGTAATACTTATAAATATAGTTCTAGTGGCAAAAATATTTTTGTTAAAACGGAAATAATTGATGATGATGTTGTATTATCTTTTGGTGATGATGGAATAGGCATCGATGAGCAGTTAAAAGATGATATTTATAAACCATTTGTGATGAAGGAAAAAACTCGTCAAAATAATAGCAGTGGATTAGGTTTAGCTATCGTTAAACGAATTATTGATTTACATCACGGAAGTATTACTTTAACAAACGATAGTAAATATAAGACAATATTTGTTATTAAAATCCCATTAATTAAATAATCACTTGTGCAAGGCACGGGTGATTTTTTTATTCTTAAGAAATCTTAAGGTTAAGTTTATTTTAGATTAATTTATAAAAGATACAATATAATGGTCTAGGAGGGTACAGATAAATGACAACTTTGAATTCAATTATAGCTTTAAGTGCATCGACTTATAAATCAAAAATAGCGTTTAGTGATGAAAGTAGAAGTATAACTTTTGGTGAAAATTATGAACTAGCTTCAATAATGGCTTCGACATTTATCAAAGAAGGAGTTTTTAATCAACCAATTGCTATTTATATTGAGCGAAATGTTAAACAAGTAACAAGTTTAACAAGTGTTCTTTTAAGTGGTAATTATTATGTTATATTAGATACTTCAATGCCAAAAGAACGAGTTTTAAAAATTATTGAAACTCTAAATTGTAAACATATTATTTGTGAAGAAAAATTATTTTTAGATACAACAAAAATCTTTGAAGGTAAAAACGTATATGTTTATGAACAATTGATAAAAAATACTCAAATTATTCCTTTAGATAAAGATGTTATGAATAGTGATCCATCATTTATTATTTTTACTTCAGGATCAACTGGAAATCCTAAAGGAGTTGTAATTACACATTTAAATGTCATTAATTATATTGAATGGTTTATATCGTGCTTTAATATTAGCGATAAAACAAACTTTGGCTCACAAACACCATTATATTTTTCAATGTCTGTTTCTGATTTATATGCAACTTTTTTCTGTGGGGCAAGCTATTTTATGATTCCAAAGAGTTATTTTACTTTCCCGGCGTTATTAATTTCATATTTAAATACAAATCATATTAATACGATATATTGGGTGCCAACGGCTTTATCAATTGTTATGAAGTTTGACCTACTAAGTTATGAATTACCTAAATATTTAGAAAAAGTCTTATTTGCTGGTGAAGTTATGCCAACAAAAACATTAGTTTATTTCCAAAAAAAGTTACCAAATATATTATATGCTAACTTGTTTGGACCAACTGAAACAACAGATATTTGTAGTTATTATATTGTTGATCATCTTTTTAAGGAAGATGAAATCATTCCGATTGGTAAACCTTGTAAAGGGGCAAGTTTATTAGTTATTGATGAAGATCATAAAGAAGTAACTAAAACTAATAAAATAGGGGAATTATTAGTTAGAGGTAGTTTTGTAACCAAAGGATATATAAATAATAGTGAAAAAACGAATGAAGTATTTATTCAAAATCCTTTACATAACTTCTATGAAGATAAAGTCTATAAAACAGGGGATTTAGTTATTTATGGAGTGGATGGAAACCTATATTATGTCGGAAGAAAAGATTATCAAATTAAGCATTTAGGTCATCGAATCGAACTGGGGGAAATTGAATCAGTAATGCAAAATTGTTCGTATTTGGAACATGCTGTTTGTTTATATGATGATCAAAAAGATGATATTGTATTAATTTATGAAGGAAATAATATTAACGAAAGTGAAATTATTAATTTTGCAAATGCAAAATTACTTAATTATATGTGCCCAACTAGATATATCAATGTTGAAAGTCTACCAATTAATAGTAATGGTAAAATAGATCGAAAAAAATTAAAGAATGATTTTCTTGGAGGTAAATAAAATGGAAGAAGTATTAGAAATTGTTAATAGTGTCGTTAATAAAGATGTTAGTAATTCTACATCATTAGTTGATGATAAAATTTTAAATTCATTAAATATTATTAAATTAGTTGCTTTATTAAATGAACATTTTGGAATTAGAATTAGCCCAATGCATCTACTTCCAAGTAATTTCAATTCTGTAGAAGCCATTTATAATTTAGTTTCATCACTAATGTAAAATGAATTCATTTTTAATTTATTTAGGTTTATTTTTAGTAATTGGATTTACATTATATTGTTTAGTTCCTAAAAAATATCGATATCTTGTTTTATTGATCTTAAGTGTTGCGTTTAACTTCATTTATAATTCATTAAGTGGTATATATATTCTTATTACAAGTACAAGCGTTTATTTATTAGGTCTTTATAAATTAAAAGAAGATGAAAATCGAAAAAAACTCGTTTCCAATTTATCATTAAGTGAACGAAAAATAATTAACAAAAAAAGTCGTCAAAAGCAAAAAATAATGTTAACAGTCATTATTTCGTTGAATTTGATGATTTTATTTGTCTTAAAATACTTTAATTTTGTTTCTTCAATTATTGTTGATAAACCATTAATAAAAATTATTTTACCATTGGGCATATCTTATTATACATTGATGGCTATTAGTTACGCTATTGATGTTATTAATGGAAAATATCAAGCAAATCGTAATCCATTCAAAGTAATGTTATACATTTGTTATTTTCCATCTCTTTTAGAAGGACCAATCAATCGTTTTGATGAAATTATTGATGATTTAACTAAAGGTGAAGTTAAAACAAGTAATATCTGGCAAGGCTTATATCGAATAGTATTTGGCTTGTTTAAAATTTTAATTGTTGCTAATCGATTAGGGATGATTGTTAGTGAAGGATTTAAAAATGAATACTATGGATTAAATATTGTCATTTTAGCTTTATCCTTTACTCTTCAATTATATTGTGAATTTTCAGGATATATTGATGTTACTTTAGGAGTTTCCAAAGTCTTTGGCATTACTTTAAGTGAAAACTTTGATCGTCCATTTATCTCACAAAATGTTAGTGAATTTTGGCGTCGATGGCATATATCATTAGGAAGATTTTTTAAAGATTATGTGTTTTTTCCACTTACAATGACCAACAAAGCAATGAAATTAACGTTAAATAATACAACATTAGGAAAAATTATGCGTTTTTTCTACTTTAGTTCAGTATTATTTTTAATATGGTTCTTAACTGGCTTATGGCATGGAGCAAGTGTTAAATATATTGTTTATGGTTTATATTATTTTTTAATCATGATTATGGAGCAAATTTTAGCAAAGCCTTGTAAATTGCTTTTAACTAAATTAAACATTTCTAGTGATAATCGTTTCATTGTTTTATTAAATCAATCTCGAACTTTTATCTTAGTTATGATTGGAATGCTTTTATTTAGAGCTAGTGATTTAACTAATTTTATTCATTTGATGAATAATCTATTTGTCTTTGATAATTCATTTAGTTTATTAAATGCTATTGATTATCAAGAAATGATTGTTTTAATCATGGGTATAATTGTCTTAATTATTTCACTTTTATTTAAACGTTATCAATTTAGTAATTATGTTATTAATCAACAATATGTAATTAAGTTTTCTTGTATTGTTATATTTGTAATTATTATTATCATTTTTGGAGTATATGGTAAAGGATATTTACCACCAGATCCAATCTATGGAGGTTTTTAAATGAAAAAAGCTTTAAAAATAATTTTTAGTATTGTTTTCATTGTTGCTATTTATCTTGAGTTATGTTTAATATTTGTTCCTAAAGATATTAGTGATTTTGGTGGAGAAGAGTATTATCGTGCTCAAAGTTTTAAGACTGAGGAAAAAAATAGTTTAGATGTGATGGCTTTTGGTCATAGTAGCGTTTATTCAGGATTTATTCCCGCAACAATGTTTGAAGAATATGGAATTACTTCTTATGCTTCAAGTGTTCCACGTCAATCAATTAAGTCAATTAATAAACTTTTAAAAGAAGCTTGTAAACAACAAAAACTAAAAGTTGCTATTTTGGATGTTGATTGTTTGTATAATGGCAATGATTCTAGTAATTTTTCAATTTTACTAGCACCATTTAGATATCATTATCGTTGGAAAACACTTAAGTTTAGAGATTTTTATGCTTTACCAAAAGTTCAAAATAACGATATTAATAAAGGATATTATTTTTCTAATCACATTCAACAATTTAATTTAACTAATTATATGGGAAAAGAAACAATGAAGGAAGAAAAAATAAGTCGCAAAAACTTACATCAATTAGACAAATTTATTAACATTTGTAACAAAAATAATGTGAAGGTTGTTTTGATGACTTTCCCTAATGTATTAAGTTGGAATTATGGACGTCATAATTTTATCAAAAATTATGCTGCTAAACAAAATGTTCCTTTTGTTGATTTAAATGTTATTAAATATAATATTGATTTTAATAATGATTTTCGTGATAAAGGGGATCATTTAAATGTGTATGGAGCTTTAAAAACCACTTCTTTTTTAGGACAATATTTGAAAGAGAACTATCATGATCTTTTAGTCGATCATCGAGGTGAAAAGAGATTCGCCAAATGGCAAAAAGTTATTAAACATTTTCATGATTTAAAAAATGGAACAAGAACTAATTAAAGTAAATTCATTTATTAATCTGTATTTATTTAAAAATTGTCATTTAGATATTAAGCGAATAACATATCTAGAAAAAATGGTTCCGCCTTCTTTAAAAGAATATGTTTCACATTATTCTGATAACGTTTATAAAATTCAATCATTATTGTGTTACTTAACCTTATTACAATTACATGATGAATTAATTTGTTTTAATGAGAACGGTTGTCCTTATTTTCCTTCCAATCAAATCTATTTTAGTATTTCCCATAATGAAAATGACGTTATTTTAGCGGTTTCTAAAAAACCAATAGGAGTTGACTTCATTAAATGTGAAAAATATGATAATTATCTTAAACAATTTTTAACAAGTGATATTAACGCTAGTGATGAAGAAATTGCTAATATCATCGCTAGTAAAGAAGCACTAATTAAACTTAATCAATTAAATTTAACATATTTAAATATTATAAAAAAAGATGATGAAGTATTGTTATACAAAAATATTGATGATAAAAAAATTGTCATTGCCTATAAAATTTAAAAATAGGACTTGCATTTTTCAAAAATATTAGGTACAATAACAATGCTTGTGGACACTTAGCTCAGCTGGGAGAGCATCTGTTTGACGTACAGAAGGTCGGCGGTTCGATCCCGTCAGTGTCCACCATTTTTTTATTTTTGCGAAAAAGTATTGAAAATATTGGTATTATTATATATTATAATAATAAAGTGGGGTGTATACTCATGGTTAATGTTTTCTTAACGGTAAATGTGACAACTTTCATTATTGATATTACTTTATCATTAATTTTATATATAACAATTGGTGTTTTATTAAGCAACTTTACTCATCGTAACTCATTTTTATTTATTGTATTAGTTACGTATGTTATCCGTGCAGTTGCGACTTTTTTTGAGTTCAGTTTTTTAGCATCGATTGTTGATATTTTTATAATAGCAATTATTGCTTCTTTTATTACAATATATTTTAATGATGTTAAAAATATTTTTGCTAAACGAATTCGAAAAAGATCGCTTTATAAAACAATTAGTGCTGATTCGAAAAGCAAGTTTATTGATACATTAACAACAACTGTTCTTTCACTAAGTAAATCAAAAACAGGTGCTATTATGACGATTGAATTAAGTGATTCTTTGGAAGATTATATTAAAAAAGGTAAAAGAGTTGAAGCTCCAGTTTCACAAGCTGTTTTGGAAACTATTTTCTATGAAGGAACGCCTCTTCATGATGGTGCAGTTATTATTCGTGGTGATATGATTGAAGCTGCTGCATGTTTTTATACTCCTACTACAAAAGGTTTACCAGGAAGCTATGGAGCACGTCATCGTGCGGCTTTAGGTATTAGTGAAGTTTGCGATGCTTTAACGATTGTTGTAAGTGAGGAAACAGGACGAATTTCTTTTGCTTATAAAGGTGAATTAATCGCTGCCTCACGTGATGATTTTAAAGAACAATTAAGTGACTATTTAAACTAAATTTTGAGATTTTAATACCCACTTTATTATTACAATATAGAGTGGGTATTGCTTCTTTAATAAGCAAATGTTGAATCAAGTTGTTCTTGTTGGATTATTAAAAAAAGTAGCAAAGTTAGATGATTATTTTAGTAGTATTGAGATTGAAGTAGTTCGTAGTTTTAAAGAACTTAAAGGTGGATTTAAAAGTGATTTTCTTACAATTATTGTATGGAAAGGGATTGCTGATTCACTATTACAAGATAATATTATTAACAGTAATATTTCAATTTGTGGTCGCCTTGAAAGTGATGATAAGCAAATTAAAATTGTCGCTGAAAAGGTTGATTATGTTGGCCGAAGTTTAAATTTTAAAGGAGGGTAATTTAAAATGAAGCAATACCTAGATTTAATTAATTATGTACTTAAATATGGTGAAAAGAAAAAAGATCGTACTGGAACTGGAACAATTTCGACTTTTGGTTATCAAATGCGCTTTAATTTACAAGATGGATTTCCTCTTTTAACAACAAAAAAAGTTCATTTTAAATCAATCTTAGGTGAATTATTATGGTTTATTAGCGGTAATACAAATATTCAACCTTTATGTAAACAAAAAATTCGTATTTGGAATGAATGGCCATATGAAAAGTTTAAAAAGAGTGCTGACTATAAGGGAGAAACAATCGAACAATTTGTTGAAAAAATTGTTAATAATGATGATTTTGCTTTAAAATATGGTGATTTAGGGCCGGTTTACGGTCATCAATGGCGTGATTTTTTTGGTGTTGATCAACTTTTAGAAGTTGAAAAACAACTTAAAACTAATCCATTTTCTCGTCGTTTAATTGTATCAGCTTGGAATCCTAAACAAATCGATGAAATGGCTTTACCTCCATGTCATTCATTTTTCCAATTCTATGTTTCAGGAGATGGGAAGAAATTATCACTTCAATTATATCAACGTAGTGCCGATGTTTTTTTAGGTGTCCCTTTTAATATTGCTAGTTACGCTTTGTTATTAAAGATTTTTGCGTTTACTTTAGGATATGAAGAAGGTGAATTTATTCACACTTTAGGTGATACACACATTTATTTAGACCATTTAGAACAAGTAAATTTACAATTAACAAGAACACCTAAACCTTTACCAAAGGTTATTATTAAAACTAAGCGTGATTCAATCGTTGATTATGTTTATGATGATTTTGAATTAGTTGATTATGATCCATATCCATTAATTAAAGGTAAGGTGAGTGTATGATTACTTTAATTGCTTGTATGAGTGAAAACCGCGTTATAGGTAAAAACGGTGGGATTCCTTGGAGTAATAAAGAAGATTTAAAACATTTTCGTAATTATACTTTAAATAAAACTTTACTTATGGGTTCAAAGACTTTTGCTTCATTAAATTTTAAACCACTTAAAAATCGTCATAATATTGTTTTAACATCAACAAATAATTATGATGATTATGCTGGTATTGAAGTAATTCATGATGTAACAAATTTAATTAAACAATATCAAAATAGTGAAGAAGAATTGTGTGTTATTGGTGGGGGTAGTATTTATCAATTAGTGCTTCCTTACGCTAGCCATATTGTTTTATCGAAATTACATCAAGAAGTTGATGGTGATACTTATTTTCCATCATTTGAAGAAAATTTTAAGATTGAAGATATTAAACATTTTGAAGATTTTGATGTTTACTATTATAGGAGAGGGTAATTATGCGTAAATATTTCCGTTTATTTTTTACAATTGGACTTTATCTACTTGTCATTTATCCAAAAATCTTTGTTTATTCGGTTTTTAAAAAGAAAATTTCTTATGAAAAACGATACTCTTTCGCTATAAAGATTTTGAAAAAATTAACTAAAGCTTTACATGTTAAATATGATGTAAGAGGATTAGAAAATATTCCAAGTGGAAATAATATTGTTTTTTGCCCAAACCATCAAGCGGTTCTTGATCCTTGTATTTTAGAGTTAATTGATAAAAAAGCCTTTATTATCGCTAAGATGGAAACACGTCGATATCCTTATGTCGGTAAAATTGCCAATATGATCGATAGTTTATTTTTAGATCGTGAAGATATTCGTAAATCATTTTTAACTATTAAAGAGGCCAGTGAACGTTTAAGTAACAATGATACTAACTTTTTGATTTTCTTAGAAGGTACGCGTAGTAAAAATGAAAATATGAAAATGAATGATTTTAAACCAGGAGGTTTAAGGCCAGCCTTTGAAAATCATTCAACGATTGTTCCAGTTGCTCTATGTGGTTATTATAAATTGCTTTCGACTAAAATTCAGCAAAAGCAATATTTAGTTGAAGTTGAATTTTTAAAACCTTTAACATATGACGATTATAAAGATAAAACAACCGTTGAAGTTGCTAAACAAATTCACGATGACATTCAAGAAAAAGTTACTTTAATGATGAAAAACCAATAGGACTTCCTATTGGTTTTTTCTTAATCCTTTTGGATAATGATTTTTTAAAATATTATTGCTAGCTTTAGCAAAACTTACGGGAATATTTTGATAAGTAAGGAGCTTATAGCCATCGGCTGTCTTAATGTTTAGTGTATTACCTTTTAAATATGAACTTACTTGTTCTTCATCTAATTCAATTACTTCTTTAAAATCTTCCTTATTTAAATACCTGCTTAAAGCAAAGGAAGGAATAAAGCGATCTTTTTTGATTTCTCCTAAATGAAGACCACTACGTTTAATCTTTAATCCTTTACAAAAAACAAAATTATCATCGATTAAGTGCAAATGATTATTGTTAATAATAATATTTTTTTCATTAAAAGCATTGACTAAATACTTTTTTTCAAAATCTTTATAAAGTTTTAATTGTTGCTTATTTGGATGAGTTAAATTAAAACTATTTTTAATTGGTTGATGTTCATCATTACATTTGATTAAGGCAATAAAATGACCTTCGCCTTTAAAGTAAGGAGGAATTAATCGAATTGCTTCTTTTTGATTAAATCCTCGAATACTACCATTTATTTCTTTGATGGTAATTAATGAAGCATTAGTATTACTTAAAAGATAATTGATTATTTCTTCATTTTCTTTTAATTCATAAGTACAGGTAGAGTAGACCATGATTCCATCTTTTTTAAGTAACTGATAGGCATCGATAATTAATTGTTTTTGAATTTTGACTAAACTTTCAACTTTTTCTAAACTCCAATCTTTAAAGACATCATTATTTTTGCGAAACATACCTTCGCCAGAGCAAGGAGCATCTAAAATGACTTTATCGAATTGACCATAATAGTGATCTTTTAAAAAGGAAACTTCATTATTAGTTACTAATACATTTTTAAAGCCCATTCGTTCAATATTTTCACTTAAAACGTTACTTCTTGAAGATGAATAGTCATTGGCTAATAAAAATTTAGCTTTATTTAAGGCAAAGCAACTTTTACCTCCAGGAGCAGCACATAAGTCAATCACTTTATCATTTTCATTAATATCTAATAAGTAACTAACAAGCATGGCACTAGGTTCTTGGATATAATATAATCCTAAGTCAAATAAAACATTTTTACCTAAAGGATGCTCACTTTTTTTAAAAATATAATTGCTATCAATAATTGGATGTTTAGTCAAATTATTAAAGATGTTTTTATTAGTAAAATGCTGATATTTACGATCATTAAAGTATATACCGCTATATGGTTCATCGTTTAATGATTGATAATAATTATCGTAGTATTCATTTAAAATGCTTTTAATATGAGTAAAAAAATCCATTGTGCACACCTCTTCTTTTATATTATAAAATATGCTATAATAATAAAACAATAAAATATTATTAAAGGAGATAATAATTATGCAAATGATTGATATTATTGCCCATAAAAAACATGGGTTAAAACTAAGTAATGAAGAAATCCATTATTTTGTTGATGGATATGTTAAAGATTTAATTCCTGATTATCAAGTTAGTGCTCTTTTAATGGCTATTTGTTTTAATGGTATGGATAAAGATGAAATTGCTTGTTTAACTCACGAAATGATGTATAGTGGCGAAGTTGTTGATTTATCACATATTTTAGGTAAAAAAGTAGATAAACATTCAACTGGTGGCGTCGGTGATAAAACAACATTAGTCTTAACACCTTTAGTAGCAAGTTGTGGAGCAAAGGTTGCTAAAATGTCGGGTAGAGGTTTAGGTCATACTGGTGGTACCTTAGATAAACTAGATTCTATTCCAGGTTTTAATACCCAATTAAGTGATGAACAATTTAAAAAACAAGTTAATGAAATTGGTCTTGCTGTTATTGGTCAAACTAAAGAATTAGTTCCAGCTGATAAAAAATTATATGCTCTACGTGATGTAACAGCTACCGTTGATTCAATCCCACTAATTGCTTCATCAATTATGTCAAAAAAATTAGCAACTGGTAGTGATTGCATTTGTTTAGATGTTAAATTTGGTAGTGGGGCTTTCTTTAATGATCCAGAAGATGCGCGAAAATTAGCTAAAACAATGGTTAATATTGGAAAATCATTAAATCGTGATACTAAAGCTTTATTAACTAATATGGATGAGCCTTTAGGATACGCAATTGGTAATATTCTTGAAGTTAAAGAAGCTGTTAATACTTTATTAAATAAAGGCCCAAAAGATTTAAAAGAATTATGTTTAGAAGCTGGTAGTGTAATGCTTGTTCAAAGTGGTTTGTTTAGCGATAAAAAAGAAGCTAAAAAAGAATTAGTTAAACATTTAGAAGATGGTCGTGCTTTTGCTAAATTTAAAGAATTCATTAAAGCACAAGGTGGCGATGTTTCTTATATTGATAATTTAGATAAATTCCCGCTTGCTAAACATATTGTTGAAATTAAAGCTAGTAAAGAAGGTTACGTCAATAAAATTGTTGCTATTGAGCTTGGTGAAGTAGCGATGAAGTTGGGTGCTGGAAGAAAAACCAAAGATGATAAGATTGATTATAGCGCCGGAATTATTATTCATAAAAAATGTGGTGACTATGTTAAAGTTAATGATGTAATTGCAACCATTCATACTAATGTAAGTAACTATAATGATTATTTAGATGAAATTAAGCACGCTTTTGTTATCGAAAAAGAAAAAGGTCAATATTATCCAACTATTTACGATATTGAGGAATAAATTATGGAATTTAAAGATTTAATTAAAGCTCGAAGAAGCGTTCGTCATTTTAATAACGAGAAAGTAAGTGATGAAGAAGTATTACAAATTATTGAAGCAGGAAGAATTTGTCAATCAGCACGTAATCGCCAACCTTGGTACATCAAAGTATTAAGAGGTGATGAAAAAAATAAAATTGCTGATCTAATGGATAAAAAGAATGATAGTTCAATCTCATTTAACGCTAATATGGTTCGAGAATGCAATGTTCTTTTACTAGTTTTAACGGATAATGAGTATAAAGATAGTGTTAGTGACTTAGTATCATTAGGTGCAATGATTGAACATTTATGTTTAGCTTCTTTTGATATCGGTATTGGTTGTTTATGGAATCGAATTATTTGTCAATGTGATCAAGAAATTGTTGAATATTTGCATTTAGAATCAAAATATTTAGTTTCAGGTGTTCTTTTAGGTCACTATGATGGTGAACTTAAAGTTCGTCCACGTAAAAGTTTAGAAGAAATTATTCTTAAATAAATAAAAAAAGAGACATCAGTCTCTTTTCTTTTTTAATTCTTTGATATTAGCACTACGATTTATTTTTAATAATTTTAAATAATTTTCATTTAAGGCTTTTTCATAATTGCCATTATTCCACATTTCATAAAAATGTTCATTAACTTCTTTTGGAAGATAACGCATTTTAATCCAAATATCTTTTCCATCATATGGATATTTTTCTTCTTCACTAAGATTTACGGGAGTGTATTTTAAATAATCAGGAATTTCATATAAATGTGAACGAGTATAAGCAATTGTTTTTTCAATTGAATTACTAGCAGCTCGCGATTTAGGTGAAAGAGCTAAATCAATAACCGCAAATGAAAGGGGAATCATTGCTTCAGGGAAACCAACCGTTTTAGCACTATTAATGGCATTTATTGTACGGTCAACAGCGTTTGGATTACCCAAACCAATGTCTTCATAGGCAATTACTAATAAACGACGTTCAATCGAATCTAAATCTTTGGCGATAATTAATCTTGATAAATAATATAAAGCAGCATCAACATCACTTCCACGGATTGATTTTTGAAGAGCACTAACAGCATCATAGTGACCATCTTCATTATTATCAATCATGAATTGAGGAATTTTTAAATTATTAATAACAGTTTCTTTAACGATTGTATGATTAAGAGCACAAATTGAACATACTTCTAATTGATTAAGAGCATAACGAATATCACCCCCACTTGAATTAGCAATATATTTTAAGGCATCTTCTTCATATTTAAATTGATTATTTAATCCTTTTTCACTATGAAGGGCATATTTTAAGGCTTCAATAATATCTTCATTATTTAAAGGTTTAAATTCAACAAGATGGCAACGAGAACGAATCGCTTTATTAATCGAATGATAAGGATTAGAAGTCGTAGCTCCGATAAGCGTAATTAAACCACTTTCAATATGTGGTAATAAAATATCTTGTTTGTCTTTATTCAAACGATGAATTTCATCGATAATAACGACTAGATGTTTATACATTTTTGCTTCTTCAATAACAATTTCTAAATCTTTTTTGTTATTAGTTGTTGCATTAAGTAAACGATAATGAATATTTAGTGATTTGGCAAGAAGGGTTGCAACAGTTGTTTTACCTGTTCCTGGAGGACCAAATAAGATCATCGAAAAAATAGTTTTATTTTCTAATAGACGAGAAATAAAACCGGTTTCGTTTAATAAATGTTTTTGTCCAAATACTTCATTAATGGAAGTTGGACGCATTCTAAATGCTAGTGGTTCTAACATACAATCACATCCTTGCTATTATATATATTACCATATATAATAAAGATTAACTATTAATTTTGGAGGTAAAATTATGCGTGTAGTTGTTCAAAGAGTTAGTGAAGCAAAAGTGGAAATTGAAGGTAGGGTAAATGGTGCCATTAAAAACGGATATATGTTATTAGTTGGTTTTAAAGAAGGCGATGATTTAGATATTGTTAGAAAAATGGCTGATAAGGTAGTAAACCTAAGAATCTTTGATGATGAAAATGGTAAAATGAACTATTCGCTTTTAAAAGTTAATGGAAGTATTTTATCAATTTCACAATTTACTTTATATGGAAATGCCAAAGAAGGTCGTCGACCATCATTTGTTGAAGCGTTAAATCCAGTTGAAGCAACTAAACTTTATGATCTATTTAATGAAGAATTACGCAAGTTTAATGTAACAGTTGAAACAGGTATTTTTCAATCAGAAATGAAAGTGAGTTTAGTTAATGAAGGTCCAGTTACCATTATTTTAGATAGTGATCAAATTTTTGTAAAAAAATAATTTTTTATTATTGACAAGTATATATACTAATGATATTATAAAAAGGCACTCGGCAAGAGAGCACAAAATCAAATACAAATTGTTAATAATTTAATTAAAAAGTTGTTGACAAAGCCACGAAAAATGTGGTAATATGTATGAGCGCGAAAAAAGAAGCGCAGTTGATATTTGAAAACTAAACAGAATTAAATAAACGTCAATTAAAAGAAGCAAGAAGCTAGGGATTAAACAAAAG